>NZ_JBQXYE010000002.1:0-502536 GCF_052645435.1 Marinobacter sp. V032
AGTGAAACGAATCAGCGCCGATGGTAGTGTGGCTTTTGCTCATGCGAGAGTAGGTCATCGTCAGGCTCCTAATTCTGAAAACCCCAGCACAGCGATGTGTCTGGGGTTTTTTATTGGGCGGAATAAAAGAGCTCGTGAAAGCAAGACTCCAAGTGAAATGGCCCCGGCAGGTGACCCGCCGAGGCTGTTTTTCATTGTCAGCTTATCTGCTCGAACTGGCTCTATCCGCCTCCCGGGTTAACTCCTGTCAGTTCCACCAGGTGACTTACCATCTCTCTCACCACACCAAACTGCTGGTTAATGGTGCCCAGCACGCGTTCGAGCTGGACTATCTCGATGGTGAAAATGAGCGACATCACGATCAGGATAGAGAGCGTAATGAGCCAAAGGGTGCGCATGCGGCGGTAGCGACGATCGATCATTTCTGCCTGTCGAACCTGAAGCCCGGCGATCATGGTTTTAAGCTGGTGTAGCTCGTCGTGAGTGTCTTCGTAGGCGATTTCGAGGGTAGAGAGTCTACCTGTCAGGCGGCGACTGAGGACGGTGTCAGCCGCTTCATTAAGGAGGACGGCAGAGTCTTCCTCGTTTCTGTTGGTCTCCCTTTCACCGGCCAGGATTGATTCGATGGTGGCCAGCAGTTGATCCCGATCGATCTGCTTGCTGATAACGCCGGCTGCTCCGTGAGCCCTGGCATCTTCGAGATAGCGTTCGGCATTTTGGGAGGTGTACATGAAGACCGGAATATCGGCGGTATCGGGGTTCTTCTTGATGAGATCCAGCGCTTCGAAACCGTTAATGCCGGGAAGCAGGTGATCGAGGAATATCAGGTCGAACGTTTCAACCTGTAGTAATTTGAAGCCTTCTTCTGCCGAGGCTGCACCGCGTGTGCGAAGGTCTGCTTTCTGCAGCAGCCTCGAAAGAATAATACGCGCCGTTGAAGAATCATCAATGATGAGTGCCTGGCCGCGTGACATGGCGGTCTCCTTGTAGTTTTAGTCTCCGACCGCTTTAACGAAAAAAAGCGGACTATATCCGTGGAGTTCGCAAACGTTAGCGGCGAACCTGGCTGGACGCAAGGCTCTTAAGGTAGCCAGATCTCAAAAACGCCACCGTTTAATCGACCACCGTTGTATAAACATATGCGTCCGGCATTGCCTGCATTTTCATGCAGGCGTGCAACAGCCGATGCGAAGTAAAGTCCAAGCTGCGTGCTGCCCGTCGAAAAATTCATTGTTCCGGGGTGGGTCGGCTGATTATCGAGCATTTGCGCAGGGTAGCCCTTGCCGTCGTCAGCGACGCTGAGCACCAAAAAATCGTCTTGTTGTCGAGCTTCGATCTCAACGTGTGTTTTGGTATAGCGTATGGCGTTATTCAGGATATTGTTCAGTACACCGGCCACCAGGTCAGCATCGAAAAAGCCATTAATGTCTTCAGTGCTAATTTGATGGGTGATGTTGTGTCCATCCAGCAACGGAACGTGGCGCGCGACCTGGGATTCGAGAAAATCGGGAACAAAATGCTCTTCGATATTCGCAGTTAGCGATTCAACATCGATCCGGTATAAACCGAGGAGCTGCAGCAGGTCCCCATGAACCCGCTCAGTTTCATAGCGCAACGTATGAAACTTCTTTGACTCCCTTACCTCATCAGATAGCTCGGCGCCCAGTTCATCCATAGTGTGGAGTAGCATGCCGAGCGAGTTTTTCATGTCATGAACGGCTGATGCCAGAATCATTGAAAAATCAATCCTGGTTGCGGCATCAGTGGACGCGCGAGCAGCTGATCCGGTTGGCGAACGTGATGGCACTTTTTTGTCCTCTGGTTCGTTGTGCTCTGATTCGTCATGAGTCATCAGATAGCGCCTCAACTTTCGCCTTCAATGTCCTGAAGCGCTTATACTGCCGGTGACCATCAGGAAGGGAGTTGAGCGCCTCGATGCAGCCTTTGCACTCTTGAATCCATTCCTTGGTGCCCGGTTTCCCCGCGCCTTGACTCAGGCGAACCTGAATCAGATTGAGATTAAGGGCGGCGTGGTTCGGCACAAACGTGAGGGCCTCACGAAACGCTTTTGCCGCAGCTTCAGGGTTGTCCTGCTCGAATGCGGCGATACCCTGCTTGTTGAGCTGTCTCGCTGACATTTTTTTCTTGAAGCTGACGGGTTCATCCAGTAACGCTTCAATTTTGTGCTGAATGTCCGGCTCATCTGTATGCCGTTGCGCCAACTCTGCAAGGATAGCTTCGGCTTCGCTACTTCGTTTCAGCGCATACAGGGTTTGCGCGAGCTCAAGGCTGACATCCGTTTCCATCGTATTGACCGGGTCTGCCGGGAGCACACCTTCAAGCAATGCTTCGGCGTCGCCTGTTTGTTGCTGGCCGGCATGGACTCTGGCCTGAATAAGTGCGGCCCGGGTACAGGCGTTCTGATCCTCTTTGAACCGGCGCTGGAGCGCTAGCAGGGTTGTGCTGGCCTCTGATGCGAGCGCTTGTCCGTGTTCGCTCTCATCATCTTCACAGAGTTCGCTGAGTGATCGTGCGAGTTCAAGATAATGCGTGGCGCTGTCATGAATTGAATGCTTTCCAAGCTCGATAGTGCGTCGCCATGCCTGTGATGCGGCTGCGATATCCTGGTTGTCACTAGCGATTCTGGCCAGTTGTTGTTGCCGCAAGATAGCGTGAGGGGATCGTTCAGCGGCGCGTTCCAGAATGCGTTGCGCTGCAGCAAGTTTACCTTGTGCCGCAAGTGATCTGGCGAAGGCGTCGTAGGCTTCAACATAGTCCGGCTGGTTGGCAATCAGCGATTGGAGAATGCTACTGGCCTCATCGTAACGCTGCTCGGCAATGTAGGTGTTGGCAAGCCCCAGTCGGGCCCAGGGGATATCCCGTACCTGTAAGACGTCTTCGCAAACCTGTCGGGCATGATTGAAATCACCCATCCGGAAGTAGAGATCAGACAGGGTTTTCAGTATCCAGGTCTTGTAACGGGGTTGCTGGGGCAGCATCTGGACGCAAAGTGATACCGCCGCCGGGAAGTTTTCAAGTTCAATTTCCCGGTTTATCGGCGCGAGAGTGGTGCGCTGCAAAATCAGTGCGCTCATGCGTTGAGCCATCATGGCCTGGTTAATGGGTTTGCTCAGATAGGCGTCGGGCTGATGTTCCCGTGCACCCATGACCATTTCCTTGGATGTTTCAGCGGTGACCATAATGAAAAGCGATGTGCACTTGATCAATTTGCGATGGCGAAGCTCTTCAAGTACGTGCTGGCCGTTCTTGCCCGTGCCCAGATTGAAGTCACACAGAACAACGTCGAAGTTCTCGTAGGTACAACGCTGGAGGGCGGTGGCGCCGTTGCCGCAGACCTCTATGTGCCCGGCCCCCAATGAGCGTAGGATCTGGCGCATCGAAAGCCGGAAACTTTCGAAATCGTCGATGATCAGAAAGCGAAGCTTCTCAATAGCCGGAATCTTGGCGTTCTTGTTTCGGGCAGCTGTTGTCATTGTGCTGATGACTTTCGCGAAATTGAGCAAGTGGGTGGCGGTTGAATTGAGCCGTTGTTAAAAGGCTCTGCTGCTACCGCTTCTGTTTGAGCTGTTTATTGACCATCGCCCGCAGAGCTGCCGGTTTTACTGGCTTATAAAGAATCTGATAGCCCAGCTTCAGGGTTTCAGCTCTGACTTCTTCACCCATATACCCGGTGATCAGAATGCCCGGAACCGGCTTGCCAAAGTCTTTGATGAGCGCATTCATCGCATCAAGACCGTTCTTGTCGTCATCGAGTTGATAGTCAGCAAGAATGATGTCCGGCACAGTGCCGCAAAGTGCCGCCTGAGCCGCTTCGAGACTGCGCGCGGGCGTCACCGTACAGCCCCAATTGTTGAGCAACGCAATCATGCCGTCCAGTATATTCTCGTCATTATCGATACAGAGCACTGACAGATCTTTCAGGTTGGACAGCCCACGCGATGAGGCTGCCTTACCCGCGGTCTGAGGCTCCTGTGCGATAGGTTCCGCACTTGGTACGGTTATACTGAACATGCTGCCTTGGCCCTGCTTGGAGCGAACATGTACCGGGTGGCCCAGCATGGTGCTGATCCGGTCAACAATTGCCAGGCCAAGGCCAAGCCCTTTCTGGTCGCCGGATTGGTGGAGCCGTCGAAACTCTTCAAATATCTGCTCCAGTTTGTCCTGTGGAATGCCAGGTCCGGTGTCCCATACCTCGATACGCACATAGCCTTTCAGTCTTCTGCAACCGAGCAGTATCCGGCCTGTAGGGGTATAGCGCATAGCATTGGAGAGAAAGTTCTGGATGACCCGCCGTAACAACTGAGGATCTGTGTGCACCCAGGCTGTGCTGGGCACCATGCTGAGCTCAAGTGACTGGTCATGTGCAATAGCGGAAAATTCCGTTGCCAGATGCTTCAGCAAGTCGCTGACAGGAAAGCTGGAGAGATTGGGTTCCAGTGCACCGGCATCCAGTTTGGATATGTCGAGCAGGGTGCTGATGAGCTCTTCAGCCGCTTCGAGAGAGCTGTCGATGTGGTCGACCAGAACCTTGGTTTCGCCTTCCATCGCCTTGCCGGCAAGTGCTGAACTGAATAGTCGTGCGGCATTGAGGGGTTGCAGCAAGTCATGGCTCGCAGATGCCAGAAAGCGGGTTTTGCTCTGGTTGGCCTGCTCTGCAACCGATTTGGCTTTCAGTAACTGTTCATTCAGAACCTGAAGTTCCTGGGTGCGTTCCTTGACCCGCTGCTCCAGGTAGATGTTGGTTTCTTTGAGCGCCTGCTCCGTGCGGCGCATGGGTGTGATGTTCTGGAACGTGGTGACGTAGCCGCCTCCCGGAATCGGGCTACCCTCCAACTGAAGGACAGTGCCATCCGGGCGGTGCTGCTCATCTGAAAAGGGCAGGCCCTTCTGCATGCAGTGCATACGCTCATCAACAATTGCATCGACCTTTCGTGCGGGCAGGTTGGTGGTCACCATACTGTAACGGATGAGATCGCTGGATGGCCGCCCGGCCCGGACAAAGCCTCTGGGGTAGGTAAACATTTCCAGATACCGTCGATTCCACACTACAAGCTGTTGCTGCCGATTGACGACCGTAACACCCAGACTGATGTTCTCAATGGCTGACTGGAGCAGTTCCCGGCTGAACGTCATTGCCTGAGACGCTTCATCGACAATGCTGACCACATCCTCGATCTGCATGTCCCGGCCAGTCAGTGTCGATTCCAGCACCACCCTGGCGGTTGAGGCACCAATGACGGAGGCCAGTTGGCGTTCGACGTATTTCATCAGGTGAGTGCTGGCCGCCTTGTGCGGTGACAGGCGTATGGCGTTGCGACGTTCGTAATTGCGGAAAAGCGACTCTGCACGCTCGTCGCCCATAAACCTGTCAGCAAGCGCTTTCAGGTCAGCTGTCATGACTTCGCCTTCCCAGGCCTGCTGGTGCGGCGTTTCAGCCTTGGGTTCGGGATCATGGAAAAAGGAGGCGATCTGTATTTTCTCGCGGACGCGTTGACGCGTCAGCAGCGAAAGCACGATGTATAAAAGGATGTTGCTGCCAAGGCTCCAGATAATGCCATGACTGATCTGATCGAGCTCCAGTCCAAACAATGCAGTGGGCCGTGTCCAGCTCAGACCCCAGAGACCGCTTTCAATCAGCGTATCGCTTAGCCAGCCGGTTGACGTGAGCGCCGGTATAACGAGTGTGTAACACCACAGCAGAAAGCCGACGGCGAGGCCCCAGACGGCACCGGTATGGTTGCCTCTTCGCCAGACGATACCGCCAATCAGCGCGGGCCCAAACTGGGCAGCAGCGGCAAAGGAGAGCAGCCCGAAGGCTGTCAGGCTGTAGTCTGCTCCGGCCAGCCGGTAAAACCCGTAGGCAATCATCAACACCACAAAGATGGCTACCCGACGAATGACCAGCAGCAGGTAGCTCAGATCGCCGCGCCGATTCATTCTCGGCCGGAAGAACTTCAACAGCGCCGGCATGATGATTTCGTTGCTGACCATGGTCGCAATAGCGACCGAGCAGACAATAACCATGGCCGCTGCAGCCGATCCGCCGCCCAGGAACGCCAGTACGGCAAGCCACTGTTGACCCGCCTCTATCGGCAGGCTGAGGATCAGTATGTCGGGATTTGTTGTACCGGCGTTGGCGGCAAGGAGACCCGCACCGGCGATAGGTAACACGAAGGCGCTGGCAATGATCAGATACGCGGGCATCGCCCAGCGTGCGGTATCCAGATCCCGGTGGTCCGTATTTTCGACGACGGTGACATGGAACTGTCGGGGCAAGCAGATAATGGCGAGCATGGATATCAGTGTCTGGGTGACGAAGGATACCGGGTTAAAACTATCGGTTGTCAGTGTGCCGATAAGGTTGGCATCGCTGATCTGGGTGAACAGATCGCCGAAACCGTCGTAGAGGCCGTATCCTACAAAAAGGCCAACCGCGACAAAGGCCACCAGTTTGATGATCGACTCAAAGGCAACCGCTTGTATCATGCCGCGATGGTGCTCGGTTGACTCCAGATGCCGTGTGCCAAACAGAACAGTAAAGACCGCCAGCACCAAAGTGATATACCAGGCCGAGTCGCCCCAGGCCGCTTGGGTAAGCACACTATGAGAGTCGCCATTGCTCGATAGGACGTTGAAGCCCATTGCGATCGCTTTGAGCTGCAGTGCGATATAGGGAACGCTTCCAATCAGCGCGATAGCCGCGATCATGGCGGCCAGTGATTGGGATTTGCCATAGCGTGACGCAATGAAATCGGCTATCGACGTACTGTTATTGCGTTTGCTGATGTAAATAATGCGACGGAGCAACGTAGAGCCGAACAAGAACACCAGCAGCGGACCGAGATAAATCGGAAGAAACCCGATGCCTTCCTGGGTTGCGCGTCCTACCGCACCGTAGAAAGTCCAGGAAGTAAAATAGACAGCCAGCGATAGCGCGTATATGTGCGTGCGGGCAATACGCTTGCGGTAGAGCCCGGGGTGGCGGTCGCCAGCCCAGGCAATCGTGAATAGCAACGATATGTAGGTGATGGAAATGAGGCCCAGTAACCAGCCACTCAGCATATACAGCGTTCCCACGATTCAGATGTTATTGCGGCGTGACCAGACTTCTGGCGATGCCGCAGGGTGATTATCGGAAATTCAGTTGTTCAGCCGCAGGCCGCTTTCAAAAGCGGATCTTCCTTCGACAGCTGCCGGAGCTGCTTCATGCTGGCCTTGCGGTTTTCATCCAGAGGCACCAGTTGCAGGTTGTCGCAGTTCAATAGGTAGACTTTATCTGAAACGGAATCAACGTAGGATTTTTCGAAACGATAAAGGTAAAAGCTGACCACATGGCCATCGCCTGGCTCCTGCGAAATATTGTCGGTATCAAGTACCGTGAAACTTGTTACCTGCGGCACAAAAAGACTCCAGGGCCGCCAGATAATCCGTGACTCTTCCTTGGAAACGACGACCGAGCCTTCAGGCAGCTGTGATTGTTTGAGGTCGAACCAGGTATATTCCCCCTGAACGAGAAAGCCCATCATCCCCAGCCCGGCAAATACCGGAATAATCCACTTGGGTGCTTTTTTCCGGGTGATGGCCCGAATACCAAAAGCGATACCCGCAGCGCCCAAACCACAAAACACGGTTGCGACAAAATTCCAGAACATTTTGTTTCCCTTAAAAAAACGGGCTTCCCCATGAGGAAGCCCGTCGGAGTTCGCTGTTAACAGTCCGGAGACCGTCGCGAGCTACATTATGGATCAGTGATTGCTTGCACTTCCAGCGCCGCGTGGGTAGCGAACGCTTTCAACCAATTCCTGAATCTCGATAGGTGGCTCTTCCGTAGCTGAAGAGACTGCGAAGGCAACGATGAAGTTAATCAACGCACCGACCGCACCGATAGAGAGTGGAGAAATTCCAAGCAACCAGTTATCCGGTGTGTTGGCGAGGTTGTTGGTTCCGGGAATGAAGAACCAGCCCAGGAAGATGAAGATATAGACCAGTGTGAAGATAAGGCCTGACAGCATACCGGCTACCGCGCCTTTGTTGTTCACACGCTTGGAGAAAATACCCATCATCAGGGCAGGGAAGAGCGATGCCGCTGCGATACCGAACGCCAGTGCCACAACCTGAGCCGCAAATCCCGGCGGGTTGGCCCCGAGATAGGTGGCTACCACGATCGCTACAGACATGGTAATCCGTGCTGCCATCAACTCGCCTTTCTCACTGATATCCGGTTTTATCGCGCCCTTTATCAGGTCGTGACTCACGGATGACGATATCGCGAGCAACAGACCTGCTGCCGTCGATAGCGCCGCCGCAAGGCCGCCCGCTGCGATCAGACCAATAACCCAACTTGGCAGATTGGCGATTTCAGGGTTGGCGAGAACCAGAATGTCACGGTTGACGACTAGCTCGTTGCCTTTCCAGCCACGAGCGGTGGCAGTGGGTTCAAACTCTGGTGAATCGTTGTACAGCTCGATACGCCCGTTGCTGTTCTTGTCCTCATACGTGATCAGGCCGGTTTCTTCCCATGCCTTCACCCAGTCCGGACGCGCTTCATATTCGATTGGCTGACTGGTTGGACCATCAGGGTAGATGGTTGTCATCAGGTTCAGTCGAGCCATTGAAGCAACAGCCGGTGCTGTCAGGTACAGCAATGCGATGAATACCAGCGCCCAGCCTGCTGACCAGCGTGCGTCGGCAACTTTTGGCACAGTGAAGAAGCGGATGATGACGTGAGGCAGACCGGCAGTACCGATCATCAAAGTCAGGGTGAACAGCACCATGTTGAGTTTGTTATCAACATCCGCCGTGTAATCCTGGAAACCCAGAGCCGTAATGACTTCGTCCAGTTTCTGCAGCAGTGGCAGGCCGGATTCAGTGTGAGTAGAGAACAGGCCGATGGCCGGAATCGCAGTGTCGGTCAGTTGCAGAGAGATGAAAATTGCCGGAATGGTGTAGGCAATGATCAGCACAATGTACTGGGCAACCTGAGTGTAGGTGATGCCTTTCATGCCGCCCAGAACCGCGTAGATGAAGACAACAATCGCCGCGATAATCAGGCCGGTGGTGCTGTCGACTTCAAGAAAGCGTGAGAAAGCAACCCCGGCACCGGCCATCTGGCCGATAACGTAGGTGACTGACGCCACGATAAGGCAGGCAACGGCGACAAAGCGCGCGTTCTTGCTGTAGAAGCGATCACCGATAAATTCCGGAACGGTGAATTTTCCGAACTTCCGAAGATAAGGTGCAAGCAGCATGGCCAGAAGCACATAGCCACCGGTCCAGCCCATCAGGAAGGTCGAGTTGGCGTAACCGCCGGCCGCAATCAGACCCGCCATGGAGATGAAGGATGCCGCTGACATCCAGTCTGCACCAATGGCCATGCCGTTGGTGATAGGGTGTACACCGCCGCCGGCGACGTAGAAGTCTTTGGTGCTACCGGCTTTCGCCCAGATAGCAATGGCGATATAGAGGGCGAACGAGCCGCCGACAAATATCAGGTTAACAGCAAATTGGCTCATCAGGCTTACTCCTCGTCCAGTCCGAATTGTTTATCGAGCTTGTTCATTCTCCAGGCGTAGAAGAAGATCAGAACGATAAACGTCAGGATTGAACCCTGTTGGGCAAACCAGAAACCGAGGTCGGTTCCTCCCACAGCAATCCCGGACAACAGAGGACGGAAGAGTATTCCACATCCGTAAGAGACGAAGGCCCATACACACAGGCTTCCGATAATCAGGCGAAGGTTCGCCTTCCAGTATTTCTCTGCATTTTCAGAATGTTGCGACATAGCAGCGCTCCAGGTTTCTTGTTATTGAGCTTGAGCTTCGGTAGGTGAGTCCTCAGAAGATCTATTGTTATTCATGTATGTATTTCATCTGTACCCACTATCAGACTTTACGCAGGAAAGCGTTTATAGATATTGGCAAATAGTCTAATTTTCATGTAAATGGAGCAGCTTGCTCATGTCAGCGCTGCATCTGGTGCGGAGCATTTCGAGAGGCGGCGACGCGGGAGGGAAATCACTGACTCTGGATGTGCTTCAGGCGGCGGGTATACCGAACTTTGTCGTTAAGTTCAGAGAGAGTGACGACGTTTTTCCTTGCGGCTTGGTTGAAAGCGATCAGGGCGAGTTCGGCGGTCGCCATTGCGTCAGCGGCAGCGTTATGGCGCTCACTGATATCCAGCTTGAAGTGCTCAATCCAGCTGTCCAGACGCCCGTCCTTTAGTTGCGCGTCAGGGAAAACGGCGGGTAGCACTTCAGCGACATCGAGCCACTCGTGCTTTCTCGTGTAGCCCAATGTCTGGCGTAGTGTCTTTTCCAGAAAGCGCTGATCGAATGCGGCATGAAAGGCGAGAATGACGCTTCCCTGCATCCATGCGAGCAACCGCTTCAGGGTGTCCTCAAGTTCATGGCCACTGGCGAGTGCCTCGTTTCCAATGCCGTGTATGAGTACAGTTTTCGAGATATCCAGTTCAGGCCGCCTGAGTATCAGATCAAACTGGTCGCGATACTGGATCCGCAGGTTATCAATGCCGATTGCGCCAATCGCAATTACATCGTCCTTGTTAACGTTAAGTCCGGTGGTCTCCAGATCAAGCACGATCAGGCGCACGCTATCCAGGCGCCGGCCGTCCAGTTTCTCCGGGACAGGCAGGTGATCAAACGATGTGTCGCCGCTGCGCTGACCAAGCCAATGTTTAATGCTGTCGAACATGACGTGCCATTTCCGGTTCAGAGTTGATAGGACACTTCCAGTTTTTGCTGCAGGCGCTGGGCCTGACGGAAGGACTCTCTCAGGATGCGCCGGTCGAGCTGATTCAGATCGTCCGGATCTATGCGGTTCGTCGGCGCTTGTCCCGCCGCAAGTTGTTCCTGGTGGCTGCGCATTCTGATCATCTGAATCAGGTTATAGGCTTCCTTCCAGGCGCTGGCGTCCTTGCGATCGAAGACGCCGGACTCGGTCAGTTTCTCAATGCGCTCGAGGGTATTGGAGGCCGCAACCCCGTGGGCGAGGGCGTATATTCGTGCTGAGTCGACGAATGGCGTCAATCCCTGCTTTTTAAGGTCCAGCATGTGCTTTTCGCCGCCTTTTGCGTAGATGAATCCCCTGAATATATTGAGCGGTGGTCTGTGGGTCAGTGCGTTGGCTGCCATCATCTTCTGAAACAACGTGTTTTTCCGGGTCCAGCCCAGTACCTGTTGCTGCAGCGTCGCAACCGCATCGTCCGGCCCGAAAACGCTTCTGATATCCATGAAAATTGAAGAGTTAAGCAGGTTTTCCGGCGTTGCTGATTCAATAAATCGCCTGAACCAGTCCAGCCATTCCTCCATGCTGAGGCAAAGCTTGGGATTGCTCGCCATGATATTGCCTTTGCATAGCGTGAATCCGCATTGGGCCAGTTCGTCGTTTACCTTGCCAGCAAAGGGCAGCAGTTTTTCGCGTGCCTGATCGGCCGTCATGCCGTCGGGTGTTTCAAACAGTATCCCGTTGTCCTGATCGGTCAGAAGGGTCTGCTCCTGTCGGCCCTCGCTACCGAATGTCAGCCAGGTAAAGGAAATGCCGGGATCGTGGGTTTTGAGGTTCAGTTCCAGCACTCGCCTGACGGTGCAGTCGTTTAGTGTGGTAATGATACGGAGTATCTGGTCAGAGGCCGCGCCGTGAGCAAGCATGGTTTCAACCAGACGTCCGACATCTGCTCGCAAGCTGATCAGCGTCCGCAGATGCGCTGCAGTGCCAATCGTTCGGGCCAGGTGCACCAGATCGACCCGTTGCAGGGAGAACAGGTCCCGTTCCGATACAACGCCAATCAGCCGGTCATCGTCATCGACTACGCACACGTGGGCAAAGTGATGCTCTGCCATCAATAGCGCGGCTTCGAACGCATCTGCCGACGAATGCAGTCTGGCCGGATTCGGTGTCATGACGCTGGCGACAGAGTCGTCCAGTCCGGCCTGCTCTTCGGCGATGAGGGTTCTCAAATCGCGCAGGGTGAAGATGCCAACGGGGCGCCTTTCATCATCAGTAATCACCATGCTGCCGACCGCGTTTTCGTGCATACGCGATACCACCTTCCGAATCGGCGCGTCGGGTGAGCAGACAATGGGATTGCGAAGGGCGTATCGCTCCAGCGGAGTATCCAGTGACTGGTTGTTGCCAATCGACGCCAGCGCTTTGGACTGGGCGTGACGATTGACCTGATCGAGCAGGCTGCTAACGCCCCGAAGGCAGAAATCACGAAAGGGTTCGCTGTCGGCAAAAATATGAACAAACGCATCATGATCAAGGCTGAGACAAAACGTGTCGCCGGCTGCCCTGTGAAGCGTTCGGGTAGGGCGCTCGCCGATCAGCGCTGCTACCGGAAAACATTCGCCCTGACTGATCTCGAAGGTCCGTTCGGTACGGCCATCACGCTTGTTTTCACGCTCGCCGCAAATCCGACCCTGTTTGACGATATTGAACTCGGTTACCACGCCATCGTCAGGTGACAGCACGACATCGCCGTCGGCAAAGAACCGCAGGGTAGTATTTTCGGCAAACAGGGCCAGATGACTGTCGTCCATGTTATTAAACGGCGCATGCTGCTGAAGAAACAGCATCAGTGAGCGCGTGTTATGGCTCGTCGATTCATGTGGGTCTGCCGGCATTGATTTCATCTCATTGGGGAATCAGCGCAGAAAAGGCTGAATGGATGTCAGTTCCCGTACCAGTGTAGCTGACAGGGCGTTGTGGGGAAGGGGGTGATGTTAAGACTAATGTACAACGGAAAGCGTGCCATGCATTGCGTATGGTGTATGCAGTTGCTTCATCTTGATCTCCTGTGAAGCAGCTGTCTGTGGTGTCTGAAAGCTTAAGGGAATGTGTTGTTCCCGATTTATGCTACCCCGGGTCCCTCCGGGGTTTTTTATGCCTTGTCTTTTCATCCCGACACTCATTCCGATACTTCGTCATCGTGTCGCCAGATCGCTGCTGGCGTATTCAGATCTCTACTATTCAACTTTCGTGCTCATCCCTCTGGTGGTAAAGTTTTTTGCAGTAGCAGACCGCCGCTTGATCAGGCTGGCTGATGTCTGAACAAGATGAACCGGATGAAGTCATGACCACTAAAGCCGAAAGACTGAGTTTTCTCGAAGAAATGAGCGATGTGCAGCGTATCAAGCGTCCTAACAAGGTCGATACGCAGGTACCGCGTGAGCTGACTCCGGGTCATCTGGAACGTCAGCGCTCGGCCGTTGATTCACCCATTAAAGATCGCAATCCGTTGACTGCTGAGCATGTTGAGCCGCTTAAAAGTCATGATGTGCTGGCTTATCAGCGTCCGGGGATTCAGCACGGTGTCTACAAGAAGCTGCGACTCGGTCAATATCAGATTGAAGCGCGGCTTGATCTTCACCGAATGACCGTGGAAGAGGCTCGCCGGGAGGTATTTGGTTTTATCAACGACTGTGTCCGTTATGGCTTGCGATCAGTTCTTATTTTACACGGTAAGGGTGAGCGCAATCCTGATGGGATTGCACAGCTCAAGAGCTATCTCGCCAAGTGGCTACCAGAGCTTACTGATGTCATGGCGTTTTATTCAGCCCAGAAGCACCACGGCGGCACTGGCGCAGTTTATGTGATGCTGCGTAAAGGTGATCAGGACAAGTTGCGCAACCGTGAACGCTACGGTGCGAAATCTGAATAAGTCTGTGACTGATGTGTCAACTTTGTAATAGGTGCTCCCCGGGCTTTGTGTTGCAATAGACGACTGAATTGAATGACGAGATCAGGAGTATTTGATGAAGAAGCTGATGTTGATTGCGCTTGTGGGCATGCTGGCAGCCGGTTGCAGCAGCGACAGGAAATTCTGGGATGATAACGGCAAGCTTGAAGGTAAGACCGAGAATCGTGAAGTCTGGGATACCAACGGCAAGATGGATCAGGATGGTCGCAAGGTCTGGAATGACAGCGATGGAAAGCCTGTAGTTGAGTAATCGCCACGCGCGTTATTGAAACCGAAACGCCGGACCTCGTGTTCCGGCGTTTTTTTGTGTGGGGCGGGATGAAGCAAGTTGCGACACTCTCTATAATAGAGGCCGACAGGCTGCCCCTAGCTGGCGGAGCCGAATCTGATTTCTCGTATGATCGCCGCCGGAGGCTTGATGTTTGATGTGACCCGCTATGCCGCTGTTGCGCAGTCGTTGATTGAGGCCGGGCGTTTTCTTTATGACAACGGGTGGTCTCCGGCTACCAGTAGCAACTATTCCGCCCGTCTGGACGGGCACCATATCGCCATTACCGTGTCTGGCCGCCATAAAGGTCAGTTGGCAGCAGGTGATATCATGGTGGTTGATTATGCAGGCTGTCCGGTACAGAGCGACGCCCGCTCATCAGCAGAAACCCTGTTGCATACCGTTTTATATGAGCAATTCCCGGATGTTGGTGTCGTACTGCATACGCACTCTGTTAATGCGACCGTGCTGAGCCGTATGCTGTCGGGCAAGGAGCAACTGACACTGCAGGACTATGAATTGCAGAAAGCGTTCCCGGGGGTCACGACGCATGAAGCACCGCTCGTGGTGCCGATTTTTGACAACACCCAGGATATCAGTGCGCTGTCCGAGCGCACCCGCCAATGGTTTGCAGAACATCCCGAGCAGCCAGGCTATCTGATCCGCGGGCATGGCCTTTATACATGGGGAAAGACCATGGCAGACTGTTTGCGCCATGTGGAAGCATTTGAGTTCCTGTTCGCTTGTGAAATTGAAATGATGAAGGTGAGATCATGACCACACTGCGTATTTACAATGAACAACAGCCCGACCAGCCGGACGTTGTCACCGAGAGCACTGCGGAAATCCAGCGATTGCTGGGTGAGCAGGGCGTGCGTTTTGAGCAGTGGCCGACCCGTGATCTGCCTGCCGACGCAACCCAGGATGACATTCTTGACGCCTATGCCGACGAAGTGGCCAATCTGAAAGCAGAATGCGGTTTTCAGACGGCTGATGTGGTCAGCCTGACTGCTGATAATCCGAACAAGGATGTGGCGCGCAAGAAGTTTCTTGATGAGCATACCCACAGTGAAGACGAAGTGCGCTTCTTTGTGCGGGGCCAGGGCCTGTTTTATCTTCACTTTGGCGACAAGGTATACGCGGTGCTTTGCCAGAAGAACGACCTGATCAGTGTTCCGGATGGCACCCGTCACTGGTTTGACATGGGACCTGCGCCGGAATTTACCTGTATCCGTTTGTTTTCCAATCCCGATGGTTGGGTTGCCAGTTTTACTGGCGAAGATATCGCCAGTCAGCTTCCACGCTATGAGCGTCTGGTTGGAGCGGCCTGATGATTCGGGTAATCCTGACGGATATTGAAGGCACCACCAGTTCAATCTCGTTTGTGCACGACGTGCTGTTTCCCTACGCTGCGGCAAATCTGGCCGATTTTATCCAGGAAGCAGTGGCGCGGGATGATGACAAGGTCAAAGCCCAGCTTCGTGCGGTTGCCGAAGAAACCGGAGTCCCTGCAAGCGACGTGGATGGTCTGATTGCGGCGCTGCAGCAGTGGATCAAAGAAGACCGCAAGGCCACGCCGCTTAAAGCGTTGCAAGGCATGATTTGGGAAAAGGGTTACCGGAACGGCGATTTTCAGGGCCACGTCTATCCGGATGCCGGCGAGAAACTGCGGGAGTGGCATGACCGTGGGCTGCGCCTTTACGTCTACTCGTCAGGTTCGGTGCAGGCGCAGAAACTGATTTTTGGCTTCAGTTCAGAGGGTGATCTGACCCCATTTTTCAGTGGCTATTTCGATACCCGAATGGGAGCCAAGCGTGAGACTGCAGCTTATCAAAATATCCTGAACGAACTGGGCGTTGACGCTGACACTGTGATGTTTCTTTCCGATATCGAACAGGAGCTTGAAGCAGCAGAGGAAGCAGGAATGCATACTGTTTTGTTGGTGCGTGACGAATCCACGCCCGATACCGCTCGTCAGGTTGCCCGGGACTTTCAGGCGGCTGACGCAATCATTGCCGACATCGACTGATTGCCATCGTTTAAACCTGATATCCCGCTTCTCATATCTGGTACTTAACACCTCCGGCCTCCGGGGGTGTCCCATTTTTTACCTTCCTGCGTACACTGAGTAAGTCCTTTTCCTATTTCGAGTCTTTCATGCGATCGCTTGTCGGGTCATTGATCCTGTTGATGCTGACCGGGTGCCAGCCATTCTCCGAACCTGAGTCGATGATGGAGGAGTATGTCGAGCGCGTGGCGCGAGTGTTTGACCAACACGCTGAGCTCAGTCCGCTTCCGGTAACGGGGCTGTTTCCGCGCCGGCGTGACAGGCGCTTGCCAATGCCGGAACTGGACCTGAGCATGCTCGATTTTCTCTCGTTATACGGCTGCGACTTGCAGCATGTTGTTGGCGAGCGAAATTCCGGGCTGGGCCGTGTCATGCAGCCATTGAACCAGTTGCGGTATGAGTTGAAGTTTATTCACGCTGCGGACGATTGTATTGGAACACTTGAGGACGACCCTTCGCTGCGCGAAGCGGTAGTGTTTGCCAGACATTCAAAAGTCACCACGCTGCCGATTGCCGTCTGGAACGCGAGCTGGGGTGTGGAGGAAATCGAACCGCTGTTTACACGAACTGAAGGTGCTCTGCCTGTAACCGTTTCGGCGGCGGATATCAGCGATCTGGAGGTTGATGTCCGTCTGCTCGTTCAGCGACTGGGAGAGCTGCGTAAAGGGAAGCTCGATACCGATTTCGGGTTTTTGGGTGAGGTGCATCAGCGCTGGCAGGCGGAGGATCGGATGGGGCAGTTGATCAAGAGTGGACAGTTGCTGGTGACACGTCTGAACGATGCAGCTGATATCATCGAGCACCGGCTGGCGGCGCGTCCAGTCTGCCTGAATGGGCAGCCCAACAATCAGGCCGAAATCGCCCGCAGCATGTTCTTTGCAGTCTACGCGGGCAAGGTTCAGCCCTATATCGCGGCGGTGACGCGGATAAGGCAACATCTGCTGCCGGGCTTTCATGAGTTGGGCGCCACTCAGCGTAACGTCATGCCGGCAGCGTTTGAAGGCTATTTTAATCGCTACCTGACGGAGGCCGGAGAAAACAGCCTCTGGCGACAGCTGGATCAGGCGATCAAGCGGCATACCCGGCTCTGGCAGGATGTGCTCGGGCAATGCGGGATGCGCCCCGGTGCATGACCGTATTCGAGCGCCTTTACCTCAGGCGCTTTACCGCTGACTTTCAGGAGTGACCCTGAGCACCTCCTCAATGGTTGTCTCGCCAGCTGCAACCTTTTGTGCGCCGCTCAGTCGTAACGAGCGCATGCCCTCGCGATAGGCGTCTACCCTGAATTGCTCCAGATCGCAGTTTTCATCAACTGCAGCGCGTAGCTTGGGTGTCAGTTGCAACAGTTCATAGACGCCTGCCCGCCCGCGATATCCGGTGTTGCGGCATTCCAGGCAGCCGCCTGGCCCATAGACATCTGCTGGCAAAGGTGCTTTCCATGGCCGGGTGAGACTGGTCCAGGCATCGGCATCAACTGTTGTTTTAACTTTGCAATGCGGGCACAACAGGCGCACCAGTCTTTGGGCCATAACCCCCAGCACTGTTGCCCGAATCAGGTAAGGGGGGATGCCAAGCTCGATCAGGCGGGTAATGGCGCTCGGGGAATCGTTAGTGTGCAGCGTGGAGAGCACAAGATGCCCGGTCAAGGCGGCCTGAACCGCCATTTCAGCGGTTTCCAGATCCCGGATCTCACCGACCATCACAATATCCGGATCCTGACGTAGCAGGGCTCGCACACCTGAAGCAAATGTCAGATCGATGCCGTGCTGCACCTGCATCTGGTTGAAAGCCGGCTCGACCATTTCGATCGGGTCTTCGATGGTGCAGATGTTGACCTCAGGCGTTGCCAGATGCTTGAGGGTCGAGTAGAGCGTGGTGGTTTTGCCCGACCCCGTGGGGCCGGTGACCAGTACAATGCCATGAGGCTTGCCGGTCATCTCACGCCAGCGCAGGGTATCGTCCTTGCCAAAGCCAAGCTGGTCGAATGACTTGAGTAGAACCTCCGGATCAAAAATCCGCATCACCATCTTTTCGCCAAATGCCGTTGGCATGGTGGCCAGCCGCAGTTCAACTTCGGAGTTATCCGGCTTGCGGGTTTTGATACGGCCATCTTGCGGTCGCCGTTTTTCAGCCACGTTCAGACGGCCGAGTATTTTCAGGCGACTGACGACGGCTACGCCCACCTGGTCGGGAAATTCGTAAACATTATGGAGCACGCCATCAATGCGAAAGCGCACCTGGGTTATTTCCCTGCGCGGCTCGATATGGATATCGCTGGCGCGTTGCTCGTAGGCGTACTGCAGCAGCCAGTCGACAATTTTAACGACGTGCTGATCATTCGCATCGGGGCTCTTGTTGTCGCCCAGATCGAGTAGTTGCTCAAAGTTATGGATATTGGCCGCATTGCCACCTGCGTTGCCAACGGCCTTGCTGACGGAGTTTGCCAACTGATAGAACTCGACCGTGAACCGACGGATATCCTCGGGGTTTGCAACAACCCGGCGAATATCCTTTTTCAGAACGTGGCGAAGATTGGCTTCCCAGTCGTTCTTGAACGGCTCTGTACTGGCGATCCAGCATTCGTCCTTGTGGATTTCCACCGCCAGAATGCCATGACGCTGGGCAAAGGCGAATGACATCACACGGGCGACGGCGGGGGCGTCTATCTTGAGCGGATCGATGTGATAATAATCTTGCCCGGCCCAGTCGGCCAGCCAGCCTGCCAGGCGGTCCAGGCTCAGTTTTCGGCCGCTTTTCTGGCTGGTCAGCTCGGCTATGGCGACAATTTCCAGCGGATGGCGTTCAAGTGCTTCAGCGCCCAGGTTGGCGGCAAGCACGCGCTCCGCGTCCGGTTGGCTGATTTCCTGATCTTCAACCAGGGCTGTGCAGATATCCCGCAATGTAAGGGTGGAGCGGGGTGGCGCTGCAAGCTGGGTTTTCGACATACCACGGCCTCAAAGTTAGCGACAGTTGCATTGGGTTACCGAAGCTGCGGTGCAATCGACGCAGCGCCGGAAAAGTTGGACGCTCAGGCTGCCGGCCGGTTCAGTTTCAAATGGAACATAGCAGATACGAACAGCAGGAGTGCGATTATCGCGCTGACAGTGGCGGCTATCTCGCCTTCGCTCAGCCAGGCATTCACCACAAACTGGGTGAAGTAAAAAATCAGTACGAAGCTCAGCCAGATCATTCCCCGATTGTTGCCGTTCAGTATTACCGGAATGAATATGAGCAGCGGAACCAGCTTGATTGAGAGTATCAGTGGCAGTGACAGTGCTGGATCAGGTGCCGGCCAGAAAGTTGTGGCAAGAAGCATGGCGATTAATCCCAGATAAAGTACCTGGCAGATCAGCCGGGTGGTTCTGGCACGAGCAGAATGGAGCATTCAGTTGTCCTTGTCGGATCTGTGTTGGTTGTGAGAGGCAGCCGGCGGATAATAGCAGCGGCCGCCAAGCGTTCAGTTGCCGAGAGTCTTTGCCAGTCGGGCCAGGCGAGTGCCCAGCGCCTGGCAGATGGTTCTCTCGTCATTCGTCAGCGGCAACGATGTCTCGGTACCGGCATGATGGCTGGGCCCATAGGGCGTGCCACCTCCGGTCGTTTTGGACAACGCGGGTTCGGTATAGGGAACGCCGGTAATCAGCATGCCGTGGTGCAGCAAGGGGATGCTCATCGACAAAAGCGTTGCTTCCTGACCGCCGTGGAGGCTTCCGGTTGATGTGAATACACCGGCAGGCTTATCGACCAAAGCACCGTTGAGCCAGAGATCCCCAGTGGTATCGAGGAAATATTTCAGTGGCGCTGCCATGTTACCGAATCGGGTCGCGCTGCCCAGAGCCAGCCCGGCACAATGCCTGAGATCCTCAGTTGTGCAATAGATGGCACCTTCTGCGGGGACGGCGGGCTCAGACGCCTCGGTATTGGGTGATACCGGCGGCACGGTACGCACGCGCGCCTCCATGCCTGACACTTTGGATACGCCTCGCGCAATCTGCAGCGCCATTTCGGCAGTGTGGCCACTGCGGCTGTAATAGAGCACAAGGATGTAGGGCGCAGCATCAGACATTGGCATCTCCCGTTGATTGCGTCAGGAACAGGGGGTTCAAAGGATATCAAGCACGTCTTCAGGCGGGCGGCCCAGAGCCGCTTTGCCGTTATGAACAACAATCGGGCGCTCGATCAACTTGGGATGAGCGACCATCGCTTCAATCAGCTGCTCGTCGGACAATGATTTGTCGCTCAGGCCTTCGGCTTTGTATGCCTCTTCGCCTTTTCGAATAATATCCCTCGGAGCCCGTCCGAGCATGGATAGCAAGGTCTTCAGCTCATCCGCAGCTGGCGGTGTTTCGAGGTAGAACACGATCTCGGGTGTGATCCCGCGCTCTTCAAGCAGCGCCAGCGTCTGACGGGACTTGGAACATCGCGGGTTATGGAAAATTCGAGTTTGTTCTGTCATGGTCTTGCACTCTAGCTTTCAGGATAATTTGCCGCCAGTTTAACAGGAGCAACCTGCTTGAAGTACCTCAAACTCGTGATCTTTCTTGCTGTTATGACCGTGATAGCCGGCTGCAATCGTACGTCATTTCAGGATGCGCAGGGCAATTCACTCAGCTGGGACGATTTCCGGGGGCAGTGGGTGGTGGTCAATTACTGGGCTGAGTGGTGCAAGCCCTGCATAGAAGAGATTCCCGAGTTGAACGAGCTGAATCAGTCGCCGGACGTTACGGTTCTGGGCGTCAATTTCGATGGCGTCACCGGTGATGCGCTCACCCGACTGGGCAATAAAATGAACATTGATTATCAGATGCTGGCGGAAGATCCAGGCCCCGTACTTGGCTGGAAGTTGCCAGTTGGGCTGCCGGCATCGTTTGTCGTCGATCCTGATGGCAAGCTGATCGAGACCCGCTTTGGGCCACAGACTGAAGCATCACTGCAGGCACTGTTTTCCGAGTCGCCGAATGAAGGCTGATCGCCCCGACGGTTGGCTCCCTCGCCTGATTTAATAAGAAACGGGCGCTTTGTTGACGGCGCACTGTTAAAATTACCCGATATTTCCCGAACCGAGCTAAGCACTGACCCCCATGCCGAATAATTTTGTTCATCTTCGAGTTCACTCCGAATATTCACTGGTCGACGGACTGGTGCGGATAAAGCCTCTCATCAAACGGGTATCCGAACTGGATATGCCGGCCGTGGGGCTGACTGAACAATCGAATATGTGCTCGTTGGTACGCTTCTATAAAGCGGCGATGGGGGCCGGAGTCAAACCGGTTATCGGTGCCGATATTTGGGTCACCAATGAGGAAGAGCCAGAGAAACCCTTTCGGCTGACGTTGTTTGCCCGCGATCAAACCGGCTATCGACACCTCACTGAAATTATTTCTGTTGGCTATACAGAGGGACAGCTTTTTGGCGTGCCCATTATTCGCAAAGAATGGCTGGAGTCTCGCAGGGAAGGGCTGATTGCATTGTCCGGTGCCAAAATGGGCGATGTCGGTCGGGCATTATTGGCGGGCAAGGACGATCTGGCCCGTGAGCGAGCTGAATACTGGAAAGCGCTCTATCCGGATGCCTACTATCTCGAACTCCATCGCACGGGCCGTGCCGGCGATGAAGACTGTTTGCATCTCAGTGTTGCACTGGCCCAGGCGCTCGATCTGCCGGTTGTTGCTACCAACGACGTGCATTTCATCAATGAAGAAGATTTTGAAGCCCATGAGGCGCGCGTCTGTATCGGCGAAAGCCGGGCGCTGGACGATCCCCGCCGCGATCGCCGCTTCAGTGATCAGCAATACCTGCGCAGCGCTGACGAGATGATCGCGTTGTTTGAGGATATTCCGGAGGCCATCGAAAACACCGTCGAGATCGCTCGCCGTTGTACGGTCAAAGTCCGGATGGGCGAGTATTTTCTGCCGAATTATCCGGTTCCCGAAGGGCTGACGATGGATCAGTTCTTCCGCAAGGCCTCGGAAGAAGGGCTGGAATTCCGGTTATCGAAGATACTCAGCAAAGATGATCCCGAGTACGACAGCAAACGCCAGGTCTACTACGATCGCCTCAATTTTGAGCTGGATATCATTATCCAGATGGGGTTCCCCGGTTACTTCCTGATCGTTATGGACTTCATCAAGTGGGCCAAGAACAACGGCGTGCCGGTAGGGCCGGGTCGGGGGTCAGGTGCCGGGTCGCTGGTGGCCTATGTGCTGCTGATCACTGACCTTGATCCGCTGGAATATGATCTGCTGTTTGAGCGGTTCCTGAACCCCGAACGGGTTTCGATGCCTGACTTTGACGTCGACTTCTGTATGGAAGGCCGTGACAGGGTTATCGCATATGTGGCCGAGAAATATGGTCGCGAAGCCGTATCCCAGATCATTACCTTCGGCACCATGGCGGCAAAAGCGGTGGTGCGGGACGTGGCGCGGGTGCAGGGCAAATCCTATGGTCTGGCAGACAAGCTGTCGAAGATGATTCCGTTTGAAGTGGGGATGACGCTCGAGAAAGCGATCGAGCAGGAAGAGCCACTTCGCGATTTTCTCAATCAGGATGAAGAAGCCCAGGAAATCTGGGAGATGGCGCTCAAGCTTGAAGGCGTCTGCAGGAACGCAGGTAAGCACGCCGGTGGCGTGGTGATCGCGCCCACCAGGATTACAGATTTCGCACCACTGTATTGTGATGATGAGGGTGGTAGCCCTGTAACGCAGTTTGATAAGGGCGACGTGGAGGAGGCCGGGCTGGTCAAGTTCGACTTCCTGGGTTTGCGTACCCTGACCATCATCAACTGGGCGCTGGAAATGATAAACCCGCGCCGGGAGAAGCGGGGCGAAGCGCCGCTGGATATCAACGAAATCCCACTGGTTGATGCCCGCTCGTTTGAGATGCTGAAAAAGGCGGAAACGACAGCGGTGTTCCAGCTTGAATCCCGTGGCATGAAGGATCTGATCCGTCGTCTGCAACCCGACAGTCTGGAAGACATGATCGCATTGGTTGCCCTGTTCCGGCCCGGTCCGCTGCAATCGGGCATGGTGGATGACTTCATCGACCGGAAGCATGGTCGCCAGCCTGTCTCGTACCCCCATGTTGATTTTCAGTACGAAGGCTTGAAACCGGTACTGGAGCCCACCTACGGCATTATCCTGTATCAGGAGCAGGTTATGCAGATCGCCCAGGTGATGGCCGGCTATACGCTGGGCGGGGCCGACATGCTGCGCCGGGCGATGGGCAAGAAAAAGCCTGAAGAGATGGCCAAACAGAAGCAGAGCTTTGTTGATGGTTGCAAGAACAACAACATCAGCGAGGCGCTGGCGGACAATATCTTCGATCTGGTAGAGAAGTTTGCGGGGTACGGTTTCAACAAATCTCACTCTGCAGCTTACGCGTTGGTGTCTTATCAAACCTTGTGGCTGAAGGCGCACTACACGCCTGAATTCATGGCCGCCGTACTGACGGCGGATATGCAGAATACCGACAAGGTTGTCACGCTGGTCGAGGAATGCCGTAATCTCAAGCTCGATCTGGTGTTGCCGGACGTCAGCATGTCCGAGTACACATTTACCGTAAACGACGAAGGTCAGATTGTGTACGGGCTGGGTGCGATTAAGGGGCTGGGTGAAGGGCCGATCCAGAGCATAGTTGATGCACGCGCTAAAGGCGGGCCTTTCCGGGATATGTTCGATTTCTGCCAGCGAGTTGATCTGAAGAAGGTCAACAAACGCGCGATTGAAGCCATTATCCGTGCCGGTGCAATGGATAAACTGGGCCCGGGCCGGGCGCGCATGATGGCCAGCATCGAAAAAGCGGTCCAGCAGGCCGGGCAGCATTCCCGCAATGAGAGTGCGGGGATGGTGGATATGTTTGGCGAAACACTGGATACCAGTGAGACCGATCCGTTCCAGGAAGTGATGCACGTTCGGGAGTGGACCGAAAAGGCGCGCCTGAAGGGCGAAAAGGATACGCTGGGACTCTACCTGACCGGCCATCCCTTTGATGAATACGAGAAGGAAGTGCGCCGGTTTGCCCGTCAGTCCATTGCTGACCTGAAGCCGGGCCGGGGATCGCAGCGTATCGCTGGTCTGGTAGTCGCGATGCGAACCATGAAGAACAAACGCGGTCAGACCATGGCGTTTATCACGCTGGATGATCGTACTGCTCGTATCGAGGCCACGCTGTTCTCGGAAACGTTCAATGATAATCGTGATCTGCTGCAGTCAGATGAGGTGATCGTGGTGGACGGCACGGTCAGTCATGACGATTATTCCGGATCAATCAAGTTGCGTGTCAGCGATGTGATGGATGTTGCGACTGCGCGTCAGCGATACAGTCGTGGATTGAAAGTATCGCTGCGTTCGGAGCAGCTTGGAAACGGCTTGCTGGACAAGATCGGGCAGACGCTGCAGCCCTATCGGGGCGAGGGTTGTCCGATCTGGGTTGACTACCTCAGTGACGAAGCAAAAACGCGGATTCAGCTGGGGGAGAGTTGGCGAGTCCAACCGAATGATGATTTGCTGATAAACTTGCGTCATCTTATCGGTGATCAGTCAGTTGAGATTGTTTACGACTAAGTCGCGACTGATCCCTGCGTTATCCGGAATTTTAAATTGTTTTTTCCGGCGTATCGCGGCTTGATTGCCAGGGTGCATTCAAGGCACCCTTAGCAACACTGCTATGCGGGCGAAAAGGGTAACATTATACCAATGTCCGCTTTTTCAGGTGGTACAGGCCTGTTAATTTGATCACAACAAATACTTCAGGCGTCTCGGAAGTCGCCTCTGAGCCAATGACGACGGAAGATCATGAATCCCAACTATCTGGATTTTGAACAGCCCATCGCCGATCTTGAGGCCAAAATCGAAGAGCTTCGATTGGTCGGTAACGACAGTGACATCAACATCACTGATGAAATCAGTCGCCTCAAACACAAAAGTGTCACCCTCACCGAAAGTATTTTTTCGAATCTGACGCCCTGGGATATTGCGCGCCTCGCGCGTCATCCACGTCGTCCCTACACCCTTGATTATCTTGAGATGGTGTTTGATGATTTCGATGAGCTTCATGGTGATCGCCACTATGCTGACGACTTGTCGATAGTCGGCGGTCCGGCCCGGCTCGATGGTCGGCCAGTAATGGTCATTGGCCATCAGAAAGGGCGCGAAGTGCGCGACAAGGTAAAGCGTAACTTTGGTATGCCCCGGCCTGAGGGTTATCGCAAGGCGTTGCGTCTGATGGAAATGGCGGAGCGTTTCCGTATGCCCATCCTGACGTTTATTGATACACCGGGTGCCTATCCGGGTATCGGTGCCGAAGAGCGGGGCCAGAGCGAGGCAATCGCGTATAACCTTGCCGTGATGTCGCGTCTCAAAACACCGGTTATTTCGACGGTGATTGGCGAAGGCGGCTCGGGCGGTGCGCTGGCGATTGGTGTATGCGATCGTTTGTACATGCTCCAGTATTCCACCTATGCCGTGATTTCGCCCGAAGGCTGTGCCTCGATTCTCTGGAAGAGCGCTGAACATGCCGCACAAGCTGCTGAAGCCATGGGCATCACTGCTGACCGCCTGAAGGAGTTGAAGTTGGCGGACAAGGTGATTCCCGAGCCTATGGGGGGTGCTCATCGTGCACCCAAAGAAATTGCGAAGGCGTTGAAAGAACAGCTCAAGGCTGGACTGGACGAACTTTGTGCCTTGTCTACAGAAGATCTGGTTAGCCAGCGCTATGAGCGGCTGACGTCTTATGACACCGGTCGGTGATCGGTGTGACCCTTCGACATGGCCTGATGCATTGCGCCAGGCCATGTCCGCTCTCCCTCCCTCGAAAACCTTCTATATCGCCCTGAGTGGCGGTGTTGATTCACTGTTCCTGTTACATGCGGTTGTAGGCTGGTTCTCGGCCCGGCGGGACGTCGCTGTGCGTGCGGTTCACGTCAATCATCAGCTTCAGGGCAGTGCTGATCGGATGGAAGCTTTCTGTCAGTCGGCCTGTGATGCGCTCGGAGTAGTGTTGACTGTTCGCCGGATCACTATAGGCCAACCAACTGACAGCCTGGAAAATCAGGCCCGGAAAGCCCGATATCGTGTCTTTGAGGATGTCCTTGGCGCCGGCGACCTGTTGCTGCTGGGACATCATGCAGATGATCAGGCGGAAACTGTATTGTTTCGACTGGTTCGGGGGAGTGGGGTGCGGGGGCTCTCCGGTATGCCTGTCACACGGCGGCTCGGGAGCGGGGCGCTATATCGTCCTCTGTTGCCAATGACGCGTGAGATGATCGCCGATCTCGCCCGCGGCTGGGGACTGACCTGGCAGGATGACCCGACCAATTCCGATACCCGCTTCGACCGAAACTACCTGCGTCACGAGGTGTTGCCTTCAATCAGGCAGCGCTGGCCGGCTGCACTGGATGGTATCGGACGCTCGGCCCGGCACTGCGAAGAGTCCGAGCAATTGAGTCGGTCGCTCGCGACCTATCAGCGACGTGATATCGAAGATGATCAGCAGCGGCTCAGAGTCAGGCCATTGTCAGCGTTGCCGTTTGCCGAACAAAAAAACCTATTGCGCTGGTGGATAATTGATCATGGCTGCACGCCGCCAGGCGCCGCCAAACAGGCGCAGGGTTTTCCGGATTTGCTTGCGGAAGATCCAAGGCGCACACCGGAGCTCTGCGCTGAAGGCTACCGGATACTGCGCTATGCTGATTGTTTGTATCTGGTCATTGATCAGCCTGAACCACCGGCGCGCGTTATTTGGGAAACGACTGGAGTGTTGCAGTGGGATCAGTTTGACTTGGAGCTTCAGCCTGAAAGGGCGGCACCAGCCGAGCTGGTAGTGACGCGCCGGCAGGGTGGTGAGCGTTTTCGTCCGCGGCCCGGCGGGCCTTCCCGGCCGCTGAAAAAATGGTTGCAGGAACAGGCTGTGCCACCCTGGGAAAGGGACCGTCTGCCACTGGTGTGGTATTCAGGCGAGCTGGTAGCAATAGGTGATCTTTGGCTTGCACGGGGCGTTTTGGCAGAGAATCAACCCTTGCCATTGCGGATTGTCCGGAGGCGGATTTTCGTTGAGTAGGCTGGGGCCTTCTGGTACTCTGGTGCCCCATCTTGAGATGACAATCTCCCTCCTTCACCGAACCTGATAAATCACACGGAAACTGCATGACGCGTTATATTTTCGTCACCGGCGGTGTCGTGTCCTCATTGGGCAAGGGGATCGCTTCTGCATCCCTTGCGGCAATACTTGAGGCGCGCGGCTTAAAGGTCACAATTCTCAAGCTGGACCCGTACATCAACGTCGATCCGGGCACTATGAGCCCGTTCCAGCACGGCGAAGTGTTCGTTACCGAAGACGGTGCCGAAACAGACCTTGATCTCGGTCACTACGAACGGTTCATCCGCACGCCCATGAGTCGGCGTAACAATTTCACGACCGGTCGTGTGTACGAAGAAGTCATTCGTAAAGAGCGCCGTGGTGATTATCTGGGCGGAACCGTCCAGGTGATTCCCCATATTACCGACGAAATCAAACGTCGTGTGATCGAGGGGGCCGCGGGTGCGGATGTGGCGCTGATTGAAATTGGCGGCACAGTCGGTGATATCGAGTCGTTGCCTTTCCTCGAAGCGACGCGTCAGATCAAGGTCGAAGTCGGGTCGCAGCGTGCGTTGTTCATGCACCTGACGCTGGTGCCTTATATTGCCACCGCCGGCGAAATCAAAACCAAGCCGACCCAGCATTCTGTGAAGGAAATGCGCTCCATCGGCCTGCAGCCCGATATCCTGTTGTGCCGTTCCGAGCACGAAGTGGATGCCAGCTCCCGCCGCAAGATTGCTTTGTTTACAAACGTTGAAGAGCGAGCGGTTATTCCGCTGCAGGATGCAAGTTCGATCTATGCGATTCCTGGCATGCTGCATCGCTTCGGGCTGGATCAGATTATTATCGACCGGTTTGGCCTGGAAGCGGGGCCTGCTGATCTTTCCGAATGGGAAGCCGTGGTTGAGGCACAGCTGAATCCTGAGCACGAAGTCACCATCGCGATGGTCGGCAAGTACATGGAGTTGCTGGACGCCTACAAATCCTTGATTGAATCCCTGCTGCACGCGGGCATCAAGACGCGGACCAAGGTCAACATCAACTATATCGACTCTGAAATTATTGAGCGCGATGGCACCAGCGTACTCGAATCTGCAGATGCCATTCTGGTTCCCGGCGGTTTTGGCGAGCGTGGTGTAGAGGGTAAGATCGAAACGGTACGCTATGCCCGTGAGAACAAGGTGCCTTATCTGGGTATCTGTCTGGGCATGCAGGTGGCCGTTATTGAGTATGCCCGCAATGTGGCGGGCCTCAAGGACGCACACAGTACTGAATTCCGGGCTCAGACACCGGCACCTGTTGTGGGTTTGATTACCGAATGGCTTGATGCCACCGGTGAACGGGAAATTCGTGACAGCGCCTCGGATCTTGGCGGCACCATGCGCCTTGGGGCGCAGGATTGCACACTTTCGGAAAACTCGATTATTTCCCAGTGCTACGGCCGCAAAGTCATTCGCGAACGCCATCGCCACCGCTTCGAGGTGAATAACCGCTTCCTGCCTGAACTTGAAAAAGCAGGTCTGCGAATAGCGGGTCGTTCGACAGATGGGGCACTGGTTGAAGTGGTGGAAGTGCCAGACCATCCCTGGTTTGTCGCCTGTCAGTTCCACCCGGAATTTACGTCAACACCCCGTGACGGCCACGCGCTCTTCAAAGGATTTGTTGAGGCCGCGTTGCTTCGAAAGAAAAACAGTTAAACAGATGCGCCGGCAGGGGAATCCCCAGCCGGCGTTCTTGTTTGTATTGCAGGAGCCTGACCCGCCATGTCACAGAAAACCCTGACCGTTGCTGATCTTTCGATTTCCAATGATTTGCCGTTTGTGCTGTTTGGCGGCATGAATGTCCTTGAATCACGGGATATGGCCATCGAAGTAGCCGACGCTTATGTCGAGGCAACCCGTAAACTGGGCATACCCTACGTATTCAAGGCTTCGTTTGATAAAGCCAACCGGTCCTCAATATCCTCATTCCGTGGTCCCGGACTGGATGCCGGCATGGAAATCCTGCGGGACATCAAGGATCGGTTCGGCGTACCGGTTATTTCAGACGTCCATGAGCCCTGGCAGGCGAAGCCTGCAGCAGAGGTATGCGAGATTATTCAGTTGCCGGCCTTTTTGAGCCGTCAGACTGATCTGGTAGAAGCGATGGCGCGAACGGGTGCCGTCATCAATATCAAGAAAGCCCAGTTCCTTGCGCCGCAGGAAATGAAGCACATTATCAACAAGTGCCGTGAAGCCGGTAACGACCGGCTTATTCTGTGCGAGCGTGGTTCCAGCTTCGGCTACAACAATCTGGTTGTTGATACGCTGGGGTTCGGGATCATGAAGGCGTTTGAGTACCCGGTCTTTTTTGACGTCACTCACGCGTTACAGCAGCCCGGTGGTCGAGCGGACTCGGCCGGCGGTCGCAGAGCCCAGGTGACAGAGTTGGCGCGTGCTGGCATGTCCCAGGGGCTGGCGGGGCTTTTCCTTGAGGCACACCCTGATCCGGAAAAGGCCAAGTGCGACGGCCCCTGTGCATTGCGACTGAAGCAGCTCGAGCCGTTTCTCCGGCAGGTAAAAGCGCTAGACGATCTGGTCAAGTCATTTGACCCGATTGATACGGCCTGACAAACGCTTGCCCCGAATACAGATTCTGTTGACTGACTATTGAACCTTGATCGTATTGGAGACTTGAAGAATGACCAAGATAGCGGATATCAAAGCGCGCGAGATTCTGGATTCGCGTGGCAACCCGACTGTTGAAGCTGACGTGATTCTGGCGTCAGGCACAATAGGTCGTGCTTGCGCGCCTTCCGGTGCTTCTACCGGTTCCCGTGAAGCATTGGAATTGCGTGACAAAGACGCAGCGCGTTACTTGGGTAAGGGCGTTCTCAAGGCGGTTGAAGCAATCAACGGTCCTATCCGTGACGCCTTGCTTGGCAAGGATGCGGCGGAGCAGCGCGCGCTCGACAAGATCATGATTGAGCTTGATGGCACGGACAACAAGGCTAATCTTGGCGCCAACTCTATTCTGGCGGTATCGCTGGCAGCGGCAAAAGCTGCAGCAGCCGATCGTAATCTGCCACTGTACGCCCACATCGCTGAACTTAACGGCACGGCGGGTCAGTTCTCAATGCCCGTACCCATGATGAATATCATCAATGGCGGCGAGCATGCTGACAATAATGTCGATATCCAGGAGTTCATGATTCAGCCTGTGGCGGCGACATCATTCCGCGAAGCGTTGCGTATTGGTGCGGAGATCTTCCACAGCCTCAAGAAAGTACTGCAAGGTAAAGGCCTGAGCACTGCAGTTGGCGATGAGGGTGGCTTTGCGCCCAACCTGCCATCCAACGAAGCAGCGCTGGCGGTTATCCAGGAAGCGGTGGAAAAGGCCGGATACACCCTGGGCAAAGACATTACGCTGGCGCTCGACTGCGCGTCTTCGGAATTCTACCGTGATGGTCAGTATGATCTCGCAGGTGAAGGGCAGAAGTTCTCGGCAGAAGGGTTCGCCGACTACCTCGCCGGCCTGACCGAGCGTTTCCCGATTGTTTCAATTGAAGATGGTATGGATGAAAGCGATTGGGATGGCTGGGCCGTCCTGACACGTAAAATCGGCGACAAGGTGCAGCTGGTTGGCGACGACCTGTTTGTGACCAATACCGCGATTCTGAAGCGGGGCATTGAAAACAGCATTGCCAACTCGATCCTGATCAAGTTCAATCAGATTGGCAGCCTGACCGAGACCCTGGACGCGATCAAAATGGCTCAGGATGCGGGCTATACCGCAGTTATTTCTCACCGTTCAGGTGAGACTGAAGACACCACGATCGCTGATCTGGCCGTCGCTACCTGCGCAGGCCAAATTAAGACGGGTTCACTGTGCCGCTCTGACCGTGTGGCCAAGTACAACCAGTTGCTGCGTATTGAGCAGGAATTGGGCAGCAAGGTACCGTATCGCGGCCTGAGTGAAATAAAAGGACAAGGTTGATCGCGATTCAACCAATTCTCAGCTAAACTCTAACGATCCTGCCGTGTTGGGACTCGTTATTAAAGTTGAATCAGGGATTTCAGATGAAGGTGTTGTGGGCTGTCATGGCTGTTTTTATCGTCGTTCTGCAGGTGCGCCTGTGGATTGGCGAGGGTAGCTTTGCGCAGGTCTGGCAGCTTCAGCAGAAGATCGGAGTTCAGCAGGCTGAGAATGCCAAGCTCGCAAATCGCAACGAGCGTCTCTATGCGGAGGTGCGTAACCTCCGCAGTGGTCAGGGCGCGATCGAAGAGCGCGCCCGCATGAATATGGGCCTGATCCGGGAAGATGAAACCTTTTTCCTTGTGGTTGAGCCCTGATTCTCCATCCGGCTTTTTTTTGGTTAATTCCATGACCCATCGGCACTATTGGCTAGTGATACCCGCTGCAGGTATCGGTCAGCGTATGGCCGCCGACATTCCCAAGCAGTACCTTCACATAGACGACCGCTACATCATCGATATTACCCTGTCGCGCTTGCTGAGCACCGGCCATTTTGCCGGCTGTGTTGTGGCGCTTCATCCGGACGACACACAATGGCCATTGACGGACAGTGCGTCCGACGAGCGTATCATCACCTGTATTGGCGGGGCTGAGCGGGTAGATTCGGTGCGATCCGGCCTCGATATCCTGTCAGACAGGGCGGCGAAAGACGATTGGGTACTCGTGCACGATGTAGCGCGACCCTGCCTGAACCTTGCAGATCTTGCCCGATTGATCGAGACCCTTGAGGATGAACCGGTTGGTGGCTTGCTGGCGGTGCCAGTGAGCGACACCATCAAGCGATCAGGTAACGCCGGTCAGGTCGAAACGACAGTGAACAGAGCTGATCTCTGGCGCGCGATGACGCCACAGCAGTTCCGTTATGGACTGCTTGTTGAGGCTCTTGCGCAGGCACAAGCCGATGGTGCGACGATTACTGACGAGTCGTCCGCGGTCGAGGCGGCGGGTTACCACCCCCGGCTGATCGAGGGGCGGGCTGACAATATCAAGATTACGGTGCCGGAAGACCTGGCGCTGGCTGGCTGGATTCTCCGGCATCTTGATAACTGAGCGAATTTTATAATGGAGTGCGCAATGCGGATCGGACAGGGTTATGACGTACACGCTTTTTGCGAAGGTGATGCCATCATCATCGGCGGTGTACGAATCCCTCATGGCAAAGGGCTGAAAGCACACTCTGATGGCGATGTATTGTTGCACGCGGTGGCTGACGCCTTACTCGGCGCTGCAGCGCTGGGAGATATCGGTCATTTCTTCCCGGATACCGACGAAGAATGGCGCGGTGCGGACAGTCGTGTGTTGCTGCGAGCTGTCAGAGATGCCGTTGCGGCCCAGGGCTTCCAGGTTGGTAATGTCGACAGCACTATTATTGCCCAGAAACCGCGGATGGCAGAGCACGTGCCCTTGATGCGCGCGAATATCGCCGAGGATCTGGGTATTCCGCTGGCGTCGGTGAGTGTCAAAGCAACAACGACCGAGAAACTTGGCTTTACCGGCAGGGAAGAAGGCATTGCATGCGATGCGATCTGCCTGATCAAGGAACAAAACCAATGAGTCAGTGGCGACTTGACTGGCCAACTGCCTCAGGGCCCCGCCTTGGCACTGCCGTAATCCGCCAGACGCCAGCGGACTTCATGGTTGACGAACTCGTGCGACCGGACACATTCACAGGCGACGGCGAACACCTGTGTCTGCGGATCGAAAAAACCGGCGACAACACCGAATTTGTGGCGCGGGAGCTGTCCAGGTTGGCCGGCTGTCGCGATTTTGATGTCAGCTTTTTCGGCCTGAAGGACCGGCATGCGGTCACACGGCAGTGGTTCAGTCTCTATCGTCCCGGACGAACGGATGATCAGACCCTGATCTCAAAGGTTGGCGAGCGCTGGCCGGTGCTGGAAAGTACGCGGCATATTCGCAAGCTACGGCGGGGTGAGCACTCAGGTAACCACTTTCGTTTGTGTTTGAGAGAAATAACGGCGGATCGCATTGAAGTCGACCAGCGTTTGAAGCTGTTATCCGAAACCGGAAGCCCGAATTACTTTGGTTCGCAACGCTTTGGTTTCGGCGGTAACAACATCGAACAGGCCGTCAAGCAAGGGGGCAGGCCCCGTAGAGGCAAAAGCTTTCGCGCGGGAATGGCATTTTCAGCCGCCCGTTCATGGCTGTTTAACGAGGTGCTGGCGGAGCGTGTTGTCCGGAACAGCTGGATGACGCCGATAGACGGTGAGCCGGACCGGGCCTGCGTTTCTGGCCCGCTTTGGGGTGATGGCGGCACCGCTGCAACCGGTGAACTCGAAGCTCTGGAGCGAGAAGTGGTCGCCCGAACCCCGGAAGTGGCCGCTGTTTTCGGTAGTACACGCATGAAGCCCGAGCGTCGACCATTGATGCTACCGCTGAGCAACCTGAGCTGGCGGTGGCCAGAAGAAAGAGTACTGGAGCTTGAGTTCAGTCTGGAGCCTGGCGGCTTCGCCACCAGCTTTTTGGCCGAATTTATTGATGTCGTATCTGGTGACAGTGTGCCAAAGCCGGCATCATAGGGGTAAGTAGCCGATACGTTGAGTCGCTGCCTGATAGTTTGTAGTCCGCGACGGTCTTTTTAATATTTCGCCCGAGCGCTTGTTCGGCTGAAGGCGGACCGGGCAACGCTGAATCTGTCAATTTCGCCGGCAACGATGAGATCGCTGCCGGCTTGCAATGGCCCTATTGGTAATGGAGAGTCTCGTGCATATTTTGCTGTCCAACGATGACGGAGTACATTCACCAGGTTTGAGAGCGTTGTATGACGAGCTCACCGGGCTGGGGGAGCTTCGTGTTGTTGCACCTGACCGCGATCACAGTGGCGCCAGCAATTCGCTGACCCTGAGTCGCCCGTTGACTGTTGAAAACCACCCCGGTGGTTTTTTGTCGGTAGATGGCACCCCAACTGATTGCGTGCATCTGGCCGTGCACGGCCTGTTTGATTGTCGTTTTTCACGGGTGGTCTCCGGGATTAACACCCACGCCAATCTCGGCGATGACATTATCTATTCCGGCACTGTCGCAGCCGCAATGGAAGGTCGCACGCTCGGCTTGCCGGCTATCGCGGTGTCGCTGGTGAATAACGGCAAGATGCATTACGAAACGGCAGCACGCGCGGTGAGGCATTTGCTCGAGAAGGAAGCATCGCTGGCACTGGGTCCCCGCTGCCTGCTTAACGTCAATGTGCCGGACGTGCCATGGGACGAGCTTGCAGGCTTTCAGGTTACCCGTCTGGGGCATCGGGGGCGTGGCGAGTCGGCGATTCCGACGACCTGTCCCCGAGGACGCGAGCGGTTCTGGATTGGTGCGGCAGGTGCAGGCGATGATGCCGGTCCCGGCACAGATTTTCATGCGGTGCAGAATGGCTATGTGTCTGTCACCCCCATTCAGGTGGATATGACGCGCCATGAAGTGCTGGATTCCCTGAGTAACTGGTTAAAAGCGGAGCGTTAATGGTGTCTGAACTTCAGGGCATCGGAATGACCTCTCGCCGCACACGAATGAGACTGGTGCAGCGTTTGAGAGAAGCCGGCATTAAAAATGAAGATGTGTTGTCAGCGCTGGCGGAAACGCCACGCCATATCTTTCTGGATGAGGCGCTCTCGCACCGGGCTTATGAAGACACAGCTTTACCAATTGGCTATCAGCAAACCTTGTCCCAGCCTTATATCGTTGCCCGGATGACCGAAGTGCTGATGGCGCATTCACCATCACGGGTGCTCGAACTGGGGACCGGCTCGGGTTATCAGACCGCTATTCTGGCTCAACTCGTGGAAGAGGTTTTCAGCGTTGAGCGGATCAAGCCACTTCAGGATCGTGCGCGAGAGCGCCTGCGGACCCTGAAGCTGCGCAATACGTTACTGCGCCACGCAGATGGAGGCATGGGCTGGCCAGACAAGGGACCGTTTGACGGCATTATTGTCACAGCGGCGCCAGCAAAAGTTCCGGAAGACCTGCTGCCTCAGTTGGCGGATGGTGGTGTCATGGTCATTCCCCTTGGAGAACATACCCAGATGCTGACGCAGATTATCCGGCGCGGTGACAATTACGATATGACGGACATTGAGCCGGTGCGCTTTGTGCCTCTGCTGGGCGGGGTAGTGCGATGACTGACCCGAATCAACAAGCCGGGCAGGCCACGAGCCACCACCCGGTGGGCATTTTTTTACGCGGCCTGGCGATGGGCGCAGCCGATATCGTGCCCGGCGTTTCAGGCGGCACTATTGCCTTTATTACTGGTATCTATGTGCGCCTGCTGTCTGCGATCAGCGGTTTCCCAGGGGCTTTCTTCGGCGAGCTTTTGAAAGGGCGTGTTAACGCTTTCTGGCGACGGGCAGACGGTAATTTTCTGGTGCTGCTGTTCGGCGGTATTCTGGTGAGCATCGCCACTCTTGCTGGCCTTATCCGCTATGCGCTGGAGGCCTATCCGGTCTATCTCTGGAGTTTCTTCTTCGGCTTGATTGTGGCCTCGGCCTGGCATATCGGGAAAGAAGTGCCGCGCTGGACGCTGGCCAAATTCGCTGTGCTGGTGGCGGGTGCGCTCATCGCCTGGTGGATCACCGAGTTGTCGCCGGGGCAGGCCACAGTGAACAACTTCACGATTCTGGGGGCAGGGGCACTGGCAATATGCGCGATGATTCTCCCGGGAATTTCCGGCAGTTTCATTCTGTTGATGCTGGGCATGTACGGGCCTGTGCTTCAGGCGGTTAACGAATTGCAACTGGACCGGCTGGCGTTGTTTATGACAGGTTGTGTTATTGGTCTGCTTTCAATAGCGCGGGTTCTTTCGTGGGCGTTCAGTCGCTACCGCGATCTTATGCTGGCTCTTCTGACCGGGTTCATGGTGGGAGCACTGAACAAAGTCTGGCCCTGGAAAGAAGTGATCAGCTGGCGGACCAACAGCCATGGCCAACAGGTGCCCCTGCAAGAAGCGAATTTGTCACCGATGTCATTTACTGACATTACCGGTGAACCGGCACATCTGATGACGGCCATCATTATTGCGATTGCGGGCCTTGTGCTGGTGCTTGGAATGGAGTGGTTCGGTCGGGTGCACGACAGTAAAAAAACTGGCCTGATAGACAGTTGACGCGTGAGCGCTGTCTCATCAGGTGTTACCTGGCATGTTACCCACGGGAACATTGCCGTACATTAAGTAACTTTAACCAGTATAAGAAATGTGCAATAAATTAGAGGCTTATATTGCACTCTTCACGCGCTGCACTATTTTTAATACAAATGTGAAATAAAAAAGAAGCTGTTATATCCGTGAGCTTTGAAGATCGTACCGATGATCGAAGGAATATCACGCCCGTGATGTTCCCGGTAAAAGCGTACCGGCGTCTTTTCCCCCGAGGCCTCGGCCTCTGGCTTATCTGTGTTTTTTTTCCTCTTTTCGTGCTTTCTGGCTGTAACACTGCATCCATCTATCAGGACGACGCTTATAACCCGCCGGTTTATTGGGGACAGCATGTCGTCAGATCTGGCGAAACGCTTTACAGCATCGCCTGGCGCTATGGGCGCGATTATCGGGAATTGGGCGATGCCAACGGTATGTCGCCCCCATACCGGTTGCAGGTGGGCCGGGTTTTACGGCTGGATCTGCGCGGCAATGTACCCAGTGGCTCTGCCACAAAATCCCGACCAACGGTGGCCTCAAAGCCCGCGGTTCGTCCCAAGGCAACCCCCAAGCCAAAAGTGCAAAAACGCCCGAAATCCAGTGAGCCGCTGGCGAAACAGTCACAGGTTGTCTCTAACATTCAATGGCACTGGCCCAATGTTGGCCCCGTAATTGCAGGTTATTCTACGTCAGGAAAAGTCAATAAGGGTGTTGATATTGCAGGAAAAGCGGGTGATCCGGTCAAGGCGGCTGCAAGCGGAAGTGTGGTGTACGCAGGCAGCGGACTACTGGGATACGGCAACCTGATTATCGTCAACCACAATGAGCATTTCCTGAGCGCATATGCGCACAACCGCAAGATTCTGGTGCAGGAGGGAGAGAACGTAAGGGCGGGGCAACTCATCGCGGAGATGGGGAGCAGCGGATCACGTTCGGTCAGATTGCATTTTGAAATAAGAAAAAATGGCAACCCGGTGGACCCAATGCATTATCTACCGCCGAGATGATGATCTGGAAAGCCCGAAAATAATTGAAAAAACAACGACTGTAATCGGCCTGAAAAATAAATATGAAATAAACAGGTATTAGAACAGCAGGCGCTCACTGAATAACAAGAATTATGTGGGTGACAAACGGGGTTTTAAGGCGGGGCAAAGACTATGTCAGATCGAGAAGAATTGATTGTCGACCGTATTGTGGATGCTGATGAAGAATCTGAAGATGAAGCGGAAACCCTGATCAAAGTCGATTCCGACGACGATCAGACTGAAGATGAATCTGAGATAACCTCTAAATCAAAGTCGGGAACTGCACGAGCAGCGGCTACCCGTTTTTATAGCAGTACCAGCCAGAAGCAGCTAGACGCAACGCAGCTGTACCTCAACGAAATCGGCTTTTCGCCGCTTCTCACTCCGGAAGAAGAAGTCTACTTCGCGCGGCTTGCCCGCAAAGGCGAAGAGTCCGGCCGTAAGCGAATGATCGAAAGCAACCTTCGTCTGGTGGTCAAGATCGCGCGTCGATACGTGAACCGCGGTCTGACACTGCTGGACCTGATCGAAGAAGGCAACCTGGGCCTTATCCGTGCGGTTGAAAAGTTTGATCCGGAGCGGGGCTTCCGATTCTCGACTTACGCCACCTGGTGGATCCGCCAGACGATTGAGCGGGCGATCATGAATCAGACCCGGACCATTCGACTGCCAATTCATGTGGTCAAGGAGCTGAACCTCTACTTGCGTGCAGCCCGTGAGCTGACCCAGAAGCTGGATCATGAGCCGTCGGCAGAAGAGATCGCCCTTAAAGTCGATAAGCCGGTCAATGATGTTAAGCGTATGCTTGGTCTTAACGAGCGCGTTACATCAGTTGATACGCCCATTGGCAGCAGTGGTGAAAAGTCCTTGCTGGATACAGTCGCGGATGAAGCGGCAACCGATCCGGCCGATCTGCTCCAGGACACCAACATGCGCAGCTGCATTGAGCGCTGGGTAGATCAGCTTAGTGACAAGCAGCAGGAAGTGCTCTGCCGTCGATTCGGATTGCGCGGCTATCAGACCAGCACGTTGGAAGAAGTCGGTCAGGAGATTGGCCTGACCCGGGAGCGCGTTCGCCAGATTCAGGTCGAAGCGTTGCGTCGCTTGCGTGAAATTCTTGAAAAGGAGGGCCTGTCCGGCTCAACCCTGTTCAAGTGAATCCGTGATCGTTTGGCGCTGCTTGTAAACATTCCAGGCGCCATAAACTGAAAAGCCGGCTTCCGTAAGGTATGCCGGCTTTTTTGTGGCCGATTATCCACCAATGTCGTAGACGCACACCGTGGCGCCTGCGGGTAATGACAGCTATCTTGGAAGAGATAAGCAAGGTCCGATAATACGTTCACAACAATGACAAATGGAGTGGGGAAGATCATGGGGAAGTCCGGATTTATTCGATCTGCAGTCGGTGTGGCTGCTGCAATTGCGCTGAGCGTCACAGGCACCGTTCAGGCTGAAGGCAAGTACGTGATGGGAACGGCTACCACCGGCGGAACCTATTATCCGGTAGGCGTCGCACTCTCAACCCTGATCAAGGTCCGCCTCGAGCCCACCAGTAACATTTCGGTATCGGCCATCAGTTCTGCGGGTTCCGGCGAGAACCTCAAACTGATGGACGAGGACCAGATCCAGTTCGGCATCCTGCAGGGTTTGTATGGCGCCTGGGCGTGGAAGGGCACGGGGCCGGTCCCCAAGGCATACAAAAATCTCCGCTCTGTTTCAATGCTGTGGCAAAACGTCGAACATTTCGTCGTGCGCAAGTCGTTGGCTAAAACCGGCAACATGAGCGATATGGCGAACTTTTACGGCAAGAGCTTCTCCATTGGTGCCCGCAACTCCGGTACAGAAGGCTCGGGCCGGTTTATTCTCGACAAGCTTGGCGTCGATATGGAAAAGATGGACATGGCCTATCTGGGCTATGGACCTAGCGCAGATTCAATGCAGAACAGCAACATTGACGGTATGAATATCCCTGCCGGTGTGCCCGCGTCGGCAGTAACCCGGGCTTATGCCAACATGGCCAAGGACATCACGACGCTGAATGTCACCGAAGAGGAACTCGCCAAGATCAACAGCGAATTCGAACTCTGGACACCTTACGATATCCCGGCCGAAACCTATCCCGGCCAGACTGACGTGATCCACACGATTGCTCAGCCGAACATTCTGGCAGTGCGGGAGGATGTCTCGGAAGATGACGTCTACCAGATCACCAAAACAATCTACGAGAACCTGCCGTTCCTCAACAACATTCACCCGGCAACCAAAGCAATGGCACTGGAAAAGGCGATTGCAGGTCTGCCGATGCCACTGCACCCGGGCGCCGCGAAATTTTACCGCGAGCAGGGGCTGGATATTCCGGATCGCCTGATTGCAAAGTAGCGGCAAATCTCAGTCTGCGTTATGCCGATAACGCTTTTCGGGGCCGGGTTTACCGGCCTTTATTGTTTTGTTGACCGAGGTTTGTTGTGAGTAAGCCAGAAAACGAATCGATTGAGCCTGATACCCAGGCCGCGCTTGCGAAAGTCCGGGATGAAACGGCTGCTGAATCCGTTGAGCGCCTTGAGCATCCGATTATCGGGCGGGGCATTTTTTGCCTGGCCATCGTCATTGCGATAAGCCATCTCTACTTCAATACACTTTCAACCCTTTCTGAACTCTGGACCTCGGCTCTGCACTTTGGTCTGTTTGGCTTGCTTTGCACCTTGACCATGCCGTTATACAACGCCCGAACGGCTGCAGGTCGCCGTCTGGTGCTAACCCTCGATATGCTGATGGGGCTGGCTGCATTGGGCTGTGCGGTATACCTGATCGCGTTTGAAGATGCGCTTTATGCCAGGGGCGTTACCTTTAATACCGCTGACTGGGTCGTCTCGATTGTCGCAGTGTTGCTGATTCTTGAGTTCGCGCGACGCACAACCGGCTGGTTTATCCCGGTGCTTTGTATGATCGCACTGAGCTACGTGGCCTGGTGGGGGCAGTATGTCGACGGACTCTTTAACTTTCCTGGCTTGAGCTGGGAAACCGTACTCTATCGATCCTACATCGGCGGGCAGGGGATGCTGGGGCCGATAGCCCGCATATCCTGGACGTACGTTTTCATGTTTATTCTGTTCGGCGCCTTTCTGGTGAAGTCGGGAGCCGGTGATTTTATTGTTGATCTGGCCCGTTGCGCCGCCGGCCGATTCATTGGTGGTCCGGGATTTGTGGCGGTATTTGCCTCCGGCTTGATGGGGTCGGTTTCCGGTTCCAGTGTAGCCAATACGGTATCGACCGGCGTGATTACCATCCCGCTGATGCGCAAGGCCGGTTTCCCGGCCCGCTTTGCGGCTGGTGTTGAAGCCGCCGCCTCGACCGGCGGACAGTTAATGCCGCCGGTTATGGGTGCAGGCGCGTTTATCATGGCGTCCTATACTCAGGTGTCCTACGTCACCATTATCGGCTTGGCTGCGCTGCCTGCGCTGCTTTATTTCCTGTCGGTGGCCATGTTTGTTCGCATTGAGGCCAAGCGCAGCTATGCGGTGGAGCTGGATGACGGCGATACACCGAAGCTGAAAGATGTCCTCAAAGGCGGTTGGCATTATCTGCTACCGCTTGTCGTTCTTGTGGCGGCGCTGATTTACGGGTTCACGCCAACTTATGCCGCCGGTATCGCCATCCTTTCGGTGATTGTCGCGTCCTGGCTGTCCCGCAAGCCTATGACCTTCCGGGACATCGTCGAGGCACTGGTGACGGGCACGCGAAACATTATGACCACGGCGATTCTGTTGATTACTGTGGGCCTGATTGTCAGCGTGGTGTCGACAACCGGCATAGGGAATACCTTTTCTTTGATGATTACCAACTGGGCCGGTGGCAGTCTCATGATCACGCTGGTCTTGGTGGCGCTGGCATCACTGATTCTGGGGATGGGGCTGCCGGTAACGGCGGCTTACATCGTGCTGGCAACGCTATCAGCACCGGCGATTTACAATCTGATTGCCCAGAGCCAACTGCTGGATCTGATTGCCAGCGGCAATCTGCCCGAGCAGGCAAAAGCGATTTTCATGATTGCCACCCCCGACAAGTTTGAACTGTTGAACGCGCCAATGGATATGGCCACCGCCCAGCAAATGCTGGCTGCGGTGCCCGATAGTTTCAGTTCCCAGCTACTGGATCAGGCTCTTTCACCTGGCGTCTTGTCGATGACACTGGTGTCGGCACATATGATTATTTTCTGGCTGTCACAAGACTCCAACGTGACTCCTCCTGTTTGCCTCACGGCTTTTGCGGCGGCTGCGATCGCGGGCACACCGCAAATGCGTACCGGTTTTACCGCTTGGAAAATTGCCAAGGGCCTGTACATCGTGCCGTTACTGTTCGCCTATTCGCCCCTGATTACGGGGGATTTTCCCGAGATGTTACGGGTCTTTTTCTTCGGGTTGTTTGGCATGTACGCCATCATTGTAGGCCTTGAAGGCTTTATGGAGCATCGCCTCAATGTTGTCATGCGATTGCTCATGTTTCCGTTGGGGGCGCTAATGCTATGGCCTCACGGCACCTTGTGGCTCGATATGGCCGGTCTGGTTGTGTTTCTGGCCGTCCTGGTCTGGAGCAGCCGTCAGGGTAGGGCGGCAGGCCCCGCTGCGTTGGCATAATGGCGGGCACTGAATCGCAGGGAGCGTGTGTCAGATGAGCTTTTTGGATATCGCAGCGCTGGTGGCGGTGGGAGGCGTTGCCGGATTTATCAACGTGCTGTCGGCAGGCGGTTCGATGCTGACGCTCCCCATGTTGATGTTTCTGGGGCTGCCTCCGCAAATCGCCAATGGCACCAATCGTGTCGCCGTTACCTTGCAAAGCGTGACCGCGGTGGGCGGCTTTTTCCGAAGTGGACACGGCAATCTGGCCATCAGTTTACGGCTTGCGGTACCGGCGATTATTGGCGCGCTACTGGGCGCCTGGATCGCCACCTGGATTTCCAGTGCTATCTTCGAATTCGTGTTGGTCGTCGCGATGATTGGCGCCTCCGTATTTATGCTGTTGCCCCAGCCCAAACTGGATACCCGACCGCTGACAGCGAAAAGGCTGGGCCCCGCCATTTATTTCGGCATGTTCCTGATCGGATTGTATGGCGGCTTTATCCAGGTAGGCGTGGGTGCGCTGTTTATCGTGGTGCTGTACCGAATGCTCAAAATTGACCTGCGTCAGGTCAATGTTTTGAAAGTCGCTATCGTCCTGCTTTATACCTTACCTGCACTCGCCATTTTTGCGTTTAACGACCAGGTGCGCTGGGGAATGGGGCTGTTGCTCGCTGCCGGCAATATTACCGGTGCCTTGCTGGCCGTTCGGGTCAATATGAGTGCCCGTGGCGCGCAATGGGTCAAATGGCTGACGCTGGTCATGGTGGGCGCCATTCTTGTGCGCTTGATTGCGTACTGATCACCGCATTTGTTGACATAGGTGATGTGTCAGGGAAACCGGAATCAGGCGAGGTTGTCCGAAAGAGACTACGCTTGAACACAGACTGCCGGTGACGCTTCCCGGCGCTACCCTCTGCGTTCCAGTGGCCGTGTTTTTTACTGTTTGATTGAGCCAAACAGCTGATTTTGTCCTATATAAAATCAGTATGCGTTATACAGCGAAGGTCGTATTTGTCATTTTTGACTGATAGGCTTTTTTTAATCATGCGTATTTCCGGGGCCAAGCGGTCGCCGGCTTACCGGTGGAGATTATGGAGCAGAATGCTACTGCGATAATCGCCGAACACTGGGCAATCGGTGTCTTTATCGTTGCCGTGATTGCCCTTTGTGCCTTTATGATCGGGGTGTCCAGCCTGTTGGGCGGCCGCAGTCAGGGGCGTAGCAAATCCCTTCCTTTTGAGTCCGGCATCGTGGGCGCCGGCAGCGCGCGTCAGCGCTTCTCCGTTAAATTCTACATGGTCGCGATGCTATTCGTGATCTTCGATATCGAAGCCGTATTTCTTTTTGCCTGGTCCGTGTCCGTCAAGGAAGTGGGTTGGGCAGGGTTCTGGGGTGCCGCCATTTTCATCTTTATCCTGCTTGCCGGGCTTGTATATGACAGCAGGGTAGGTGCACTGGAGTGGGCGCCAAAATCCAGAAATCCCGCCAGAAAATCCGGAAGCTGACCCAGCTGCAATCAACGGTAGGGTCAACCGTGTTGATCGTTTGTTGAGCAATCGTCCAAGGGAGAGCATGCATGTCCTACACCCTGACCCGAGCGGATGACGCGATGGCCGGAGGCGATGATCGCTATCCTCTGGGTGACCGGCGGCAAGTGGATGACCCTGTTACCCAGCAGCTTGAGCGCAATGTTTTTACCGGCAAGCTGGAAGAGGTGCTTCACAACGCCGTGAACTGGGGGCGGAAGAATTCGCTCTGGCCCTACAATTTCGGGCTTTCCTGCTGCTATGTGGAGATGACCACGGCATTCACATCGCCTCACGATGTCGCCCGTTTCGGGGCAGAGGTGATCCGGGCCTCCCCGCGGCAGGCTGATTTTATGGTTATCGCCGGTACCTGCTTCATCAAGATGGCACCGGTCATTCAGCAACTCTATGACCAGATGCTGGAGCCCAAATGGGTGATTTCGATGGGATCCTGCGCTAACTCCGGTGGTATGTACGATATTTATTCCGTGGTGCAGGGCGTAGACAAGTTCCTTCCGGTGGATGTGTATATTCCCGGGTGCCCGCCGAGGCCTGAAGCCTTTCTGCAGGGGCTCCAGCTTTTGCAGGATTCGATTCAGGAAGAGCGTCGGCCGCTGTCCTGGGTGGTCGGCGATCAGGGCGTTTATCGCGCGGAAATGCCATCACAGCGAGAGAAGAAACGGGAAAGCCGCATTCAGGTAACCGAATTGCGCACGCCTGACAGCTTGTAGTTTGTTTTAGTTGCGCAGTGCCAATCGACGTTTGATCTGACACACATCCCTCTGACGAGGCTTGCGAATGAGTGTTGTAACCCCGGCTCACGGGACATCGAACAACGAATCTGTCGCTGATCCGGTGCTTGACGCTATCCGGCAGCAGTGGGGTGGGTCTGTTGTTTGCGAACAGCAAACGCTGACCGGCTTACCTGTTATCTGGGTATCACGCGACAGCCTTGTGGATGTGCTCGGCTTTTTACGCCAGATGCCCCAGCCGTTTTCCCTGCTTTATGACCTGTCGGCCATTGATGAGCGTATGCGCAGCCATCGCCATGGTTTGCCGGCGTCCGACTTTACTGTGTTCTATCACCTGCTTTCCGTTGATCGTAACCGCGACATCATGCTCAAGGTTGCGCTGCAGAATGATGACCTTTCGTTGCCGAGCTGCGTTTCTGTGTTTGCCAGTGCCAACTGGTACGAACGGGAAGTGTGGGACATGTTCGGTATCCACTTTAGCGGCCACCCCCGGTTGACTCGTATCTTGATGCCGCCCACCTGGACCGGCCACCCGCTGCGAAAGGATTACCCGGCCCGGGCGACAGAATTCGATCCCTATTCGATGACGGTCGCGGGTCAGGAAACGGAGCAACAGGCGCTGAAATTTGACCCGGAAGCCTGGGGCATGAAACGCGAACGCAATGGCAGCGAATTCATGTTCCTCAATCTCGGCCCTAACCACCCGTCGGCCCACGGCGCGTTCCGGATCGTGCTGCAGCTTGATGGTGAAGAGGTAGTCGATTGCGTGCCCGATATCGGCTATCACCACCGGGGCGCCGAGAAGATGGCGGAGCGCCAGTCGTGGCATAGCTTTATTCCCTATACCGATCGCATCGATTACACCGGCGGCGTGATGAACAACCTGCCCTACGTGTTGGCGGTCGAAAAGCTGGCGGGCATTACCGTGCCATCGCGGGTTGAAACTATCCGGGTGATGATGGCGGAGCTGTTCCGCATTAACAGTCACCTGCTGTTTCTGGGCACTTATCTGCAGGATCTGGGCGCCATGAGCCCGGTGTTCTTTGCGTTCAGTGACCGGCAGCGGGCCTATGAAGTGATTGAGGGTATTACCGGGTTCCGCATGCACCCGGCGTGGTATCGCATCGGCGGCGTGATGCAGGATCTGCCGACGGGGTGGGAAAAGCTGATGCAGGGCTTTCTGGACTGGATGCCAGCGCGCCTGCGCGAGTATGAGCGGGCGATGATGGATAACGCCATCATGCGTGAACGCACCAAACATATCGTCGCCTATAACACCGAAGAGGCGCTGGAGTGGGGCGTGACCGGCCCGAACTTGCGTGCCACCGGCTGTGATTTTGATCTGCGCAAGAAACGGCCTTACTCCGGTTACCAGAACTTCGACTTTGAAGTGCCGTTGGGGAGCAACGGTGATGTGTTTGATCGTGGCCAGATACGCATTGATGAGATGCGCCAAAGCTTGCGCATCATCCAACAGTGTGTCGATCACATGCCGTCTGGCGACTACAAGGCGGACCACCCGCTGACAACGCCACCACCGCGGGAGCGGATGCTGCAGCATATCGAAACCCTGATTACCCACTTCCTGCAGGTGTCCTGGGGGCCGGTGCTGAAGCCCAATGAATCACTGCAGATGATCGAAGCCACCAAAGGCATCAACAGTTATTACCTGACCAGTGACGGCAACACCATGAGTTATCGCACCCGGATTCGTACGCCGAGCTTTCCACACCTGCAACAGATTCCATCTCTGATGAAGGGTGGCTTTGTGCCGGATTTGATTGCCCACCTGGGCAGTATCGATTTTGTTATGGCTGACGTGGACCGCTGATGGCGCTGCCAACTCTGGTGATCCCGGTGACTTTGTCGACTACGGATGAAGATGATGACGATTGAAACGGCAACTTCCGATAGCAGCAGGCCCATCGCGACTGATAGGGACGGTTTCGAACTGCACCCGGATGATCGCGCGGAAATCGAACACGAGCGTGGGCATTACGAACAACCCCAGGCGGCCTGTATCGAGGCGTTGAAAATTGTCCAGCGCCGGCATGGCTGGGTTCCTGACGGGGCAATTCCAGCTATCGCGGAGGTACTTGGCATAGGGCCGGCCAGCGTTGAAGGCGTGGCGACCTTTTATAGCCTGATATTCCGTCAACCGGTCGGGCGGCACGTGATTCTGATCTGCGACAGCAGCTCCTGCTTTCTGACCGGCTACGAGGCGCTGAAAGATGCGATAGCCGACGCCCTTGATATCGGATATGGCGAAACGACGGCGGATAACCGGTTCACCTTGCTACCGGTTTGTTGTCTGGGCGCCTGTGATCGGGGGCCGGCGCTGATGATTGATGACGATACCTACGGCCCGGTGATGCCGGAGGATGTGAGTCGATTGCTGGAGGTGTACACATGAGCGACAACGCAGCCCATATCGACAACCTTCGTTATCGGTGTCAGCTGCACCAGTCCGATGCTGAGCGCAATGAAGAGACTCATCCGTTGACCTGGCGGCTGCGGGATGACAATACGCTGGTAGCGCTCGATGACTATGTCGGCAAAGACGGTTACACAGCGGTTGCCAATACCCTGAAGGGAATGTCACCAGCGGATGTCATCGCGCAAATGAAAAAGGCCAACGTGCGTGGCCGGGGCGGTGCAGGCTTCTCTGCTGGCGTGAAGTGGGGCCTGACTCTGCAGGGTGACGCCTTGCCCCGTGGTTACATCGTCTGCAATGCCGATGAGATGGAGCCGGGCACATTCAAGGACCGGTTGTTGCTGGAGCAGCTACCACACTTGCTGATTGAAGGCATGATTCTGGCGGCCTACGCCAATAACGCGAAGATGGGCTATATCTTCCTTCGTGGCGAGTACAGGGAAGCTGCCAGGGCGATCACCATTGCCCTTGGAGAAGCCCGCGAAGCGGGGTGGCTCGGCGACAATATCGCGGGCAGCGGCTTCGACTTCGATGTGGTGTTGCATACCGGTGCAGGACGCTACATTTGCGGTGAGGAAACCGCGCTAATTAATTCGCTCGAAGGCCAGAGGGCCAATCCCCGTGCGAAGCCGCCATTTCCGGGGCAGTCCGGTGCCTGGGGCAAGCCGACGGTAGTCAACAACGTCGAGACCCTGTGCAATGTGCCGGCGGTCATGCGACACGGGGCTGAATGGTACCAGTCGTTGTCGGGTGGGCTGAGTGATGATGGCGGTACCAAGCTTTATGGCGTATCGGGACGGGTTAATCGGCCAGGCCTGTGGGAGTTACCCATCGGCACGTCCGGTGCGGAATTGCTGGATCGGGCAGGTGGTATCCGCGATGGCCGCGCGCTGAAAACCTGGTTACCCGGTGGTGGGAGCACCGGTTTTTTATTGCCGGAGCATCTCGAGCTGGCGCTGGATTTTGACACGATCGGCAAGCAGGGCAGTCGGCTGGGTACGGGGCTGCTGGCTGTCGTCACGGACGAACAGAGTGTGGTGTCGCTGGTCCGTAACCTGGAAATGTTCTTCGCCCGGGAATCGTGTGGCTGGTGTACCCCCTGTCGCGATGGCTTGCCTTGGACCGTCAAACTGCTTCAGGCGTTGGAGCGGGGTGAGGGCAGGCAAAGTGACATCGCTATGCTGGGTAAGCTCGCCGGTGATCTCGGACCCGGTAAAACGTTTTGTGCCCACGCACCGGGAGCTGCCATGCCATTGGAAAGCGCGCTGCGTTACTTCAGGAGTGAGTTTGAGCAGGGCGTAAGTCAGTCTTCGAGACATGCTGCTGCCGAACCGTTACCGGCAGGTGGCGCATGAATCGGGTGACTACAACACCGTGGGGAGGCCGATAGCGAAATGGCAACGATTCATGTCGATGGCAAGTCCTATGAGGTAGATGGCGGGCATAACCTGCTGCAGGCCTGCCTGTCTCTCGGACTTGATGTGCCGTACTTCTGCTGGCATCCGGCGATGGGCAGTGTGGGAGCCTGCCGGCAGTGCGCGGTAAAGCAGTACAAGGATGAGGACGACACCAAAGGGGCATTGGTGATGTCCTGCATGGCGCCGGCGTCCGACAACACGCGCATTTCGATTGAAGACGAAGAGGCCCGTGAGTTTCGGGCCAGTGTTGTCGAATGGCTGATGATCAATCACCCCCACGATTGTCCTGTCTGCGAGGAAGGCGGGCATTGCCACCTGCAGGATATGACGGTGATGACCGCCCATGATCGCCGGCGCTACCGCTTCAATAAACGCACCCATCGCAATCAGAACCTTGGGCCGTTTATCGCCCATGAAATGAATCGCTGCATCACCTGTTATCGCTGTGTCCGCTTCTATAACGATTACGCCGGCGGAACAGATCTGGGTGCATTTGGTGCCAACGATAATGTGTACTTTGGCCGTTATCAGGAAGGTACTCTGGAAAGCGAATTTTCGGGCAACCTGACAGAAGTCTGTCCGACTGGTGTATTCACGGATCAGACGCACAGTGATCGATACACCCGAAAGTGGGATCTGCAGTTTGCACCGAGCATTTGCCACCAGTGTGCAGCCGGCTGCAATATCAGCCCCGGTGAGCGGTATGGACAAATCCGGCGTATCGAGAATCGTTATAACGGTGACGTGAACCGGTATTTCCTCTGCGACCGGGGCCGGTTTGGTTATGGCTACGTCAATCGTGACGACCGACCGCGACACCCTCAATGGCGCACCGTAGCAGAAGACAACGCGGTTGCCCTGTCGGTCGATGCGGCTCTGGATCGGGGCAGCCATATCCTGCGCGAGGCAAAACGCGTGATCGGCATCGGCTCGCCCCGGGCCAGTCTTGAAAGCAATTACCAGTTACGGCATTTGGTGGGGGCTGAAAATTTCTCAACCGGTATAGCGACGCGTGAACTGGCCGGCCTGGAGCAAATGGCGGAGCTGAGTCGCACCAGCGGATTACCGACCCCCAGCCTGCGGGATGTTGAAGATCACGATGCGGTGTTTGTGCTGGGCGAGGACTTGATCCAGAGCGCCGCCCGGATTGGGCTGGCGGTGCGCCAGGCCGTGCTGGGCCGGCGTGAAGAGCTGGCCGGTGAGCGTGGCATACCGGAATGGAATGCCGCCGCAATCAAAACCCTGGGGCAGGACAGTTGTCATCCGTTGTATGTGGCTTACCCCACTCAGACCGGGCTCGACAATATTGCACAACCTTGCCCCGCCTTAGCCCCACAGGACATTTCCCGCCTGGGCTTTGCTGTTGCCCATATTATTGACGGCGCAGCACCGGCAGTGGAAGGTTTGGCCGACCCGCTCCGGGATGCTGCTCAAGAAATTGCGGCCTCGCTGCTGGCCGCGAAGCGGCCTTTGATCATCAGTGGTGGCTCACTCGATTCGGCCGACATACTGGCGGCAGCGGGCAACGTTGCCCGGGCGCTGGCAAGGCGTGCGTGTGCCGGTGGACTGATGCTTATTCGCCGGGAGGCCAACAGCACGGGCTTGCCCATGCTGGGTGGCCAGTCTCTGGAATGGGCGCTGGACACTCTGAGTGACGGGCAGGCAGACGCCGTTGTCATACTCGAAAACGATCTCTATCAGCGTCTGCCTCCTTCCCGGATTGATCCTGCGCTGGCCAGAACTGATGCCATTGTCGTGATTGACCACCAGCAAACCCGCACCATGGAGAAAGCCCACCTGTCGTTGCCTGCTGCGAGTTTCGCGGAGAGTGATGGCACGCTGGTCAGTCTCGAGGGGCGGGCGCAGCGTTTCTTCCAGGTTTATGACCCTCGCTATATCCGGCCGGACACCAATATTCACGAAAGCTGGCGCTGGCTGCACGCGCTCGGCTCGGGAATGCGTCGTGAGGAACCTACAGATATTAATCTGGACGCTGTAATCCAGAGTCTTACGCAGCGTCACCCGCAACTTGCCGGGGTTCTGGATGCTGCCGAGAATGCTGATTACCGCGTAAATGGCGTCAAACTGGCACGGGAGCCACATCGGTACAGCGGGCGTACATCGATGCGGGCCAACCTGAACGTGAACGAACCCCGCACACCCCAGGATTCCGATACGCCGTTTACGTTCTCAATGGAAGGCTACAACGGCTTTGACCGGCCGCGCAAAGATGTCGCGTTCGCCTGGGCACCGGGATGGAATTCGCCCCAGGCATGGAACAAGTTTACCGATGAGGTGGGGGGGCACTTGCGGGCGGGTGACCCCGGCGTGCGCCTGTTGCACCCGCAACCGGGCGCCTATGACTATGCGGCGAATGTTCCAGCGGCATATGCTCCAACGGACAATCGCTGGCAGCTGTTGGTGTTGCCCCGCTTGTTTGGTGGTGAAGAAACGTCGTCCCGTGCAGCGCCAATCCTTGAGCGCGCGGAGCCTGCACACATACGGTTGTCAGCCTCCGACGCCGCTACGCTGGGCTTTGTCGACGGTGATCCCGTTTCCGTGATAACCGGCGACAGTCGACTGACTCTGCCGCTGCAGATCGATACAAGGCTCTCTGCCGGGCTGGTAGCTGTGCCGGCAGGGGAGCTGCCGCCATCGCTGTTTGGTGCCTGGTGTGAGTTGTCACGGGGGGACGCTGCTTACGCAAACTCTCAACCTCAACTCGATAACGGCGGGGAGGCGCGACCATGATGGGCTGGCTGACACCAGAGGTGATAGACGTGCTCATTGCTGTCGGCCAGGCAGTGGTCATTCTGCTCGGAGGTGTTTTGCTCGGCGCCGTAATGACGGTGGTGGAGCGGCGCCTGCTCGGGTTGTGGCAAGACCGCTACGGCCCCAACCGGGTCGGCCCCTTTGGTTCGCTTCAGCTCGTCGCCGACATGATCAAGATCTTTTTCAAAGAGGATTGGATTCCGCCATTTGCTGATCGCAAGTTGTTTGTTCTGGCGCCGGCTATCGCCATGGCGTCATTGCTGCTGTCATTTATGGTGATTCCCATTACGCCGGGCTGGGGTGTGGCGGACCTGAACATTGGTTTGCTGTTTTTCTTCGCTATGGCCGGTATCAACGTTTACGCGGTTTTATTCGGCGGTTGGTCCAGTGGCAACAAGTATGCGCTGATCGGCGCCATGCGTGCATCGGCCCAGACGCTGTCCTACGAAGTTTTTATGGGACTGTCGCTGATGGGCGTGGTGGCCATGGCGGGCTCATTTAACATGCGTGAGATCGTCGCCGCTCAGGAAGGCCTGTGGTTCATTGTGCCCCAGTTTTTTGGCTTCTGTACCTTCCTGATCGCGGGGATTGCGGTCACCCATCGCCATCCGTTTGATCAACCAGAAGCCGAGCAGGAACTGGCCGATGGTTATCATGTTGAATATTCCAGCATGAAGTTCGGCATGTTCTTTATTGGTGAGTATGTCGGCATGGTGCTGGTCTCGGCGCTGATTGTGACCTTGTTCTTTGGCGGCTGGCACGGCCCCTGGTTACCGCCGTTTATCTGGTTTGCACTGAAGACAGGCGCTTTCCTGTGTCTTTTCATTCTGCTGCGGGCCTCGTTACCCCGGCCTCGTTATGACCGGGTGATGAGTTTCGGCTGGAAAATCTGCCTGCCGCTGACATTGATCAACCTGCTGGCCACGGGCGCCTTTATTTTGCTGACGTCGGCCAGTTAAGCCGGTAAAGGAGGAGTTCACGAATGCTCAAATGGCTGTTCACAGGCACCTGGTCCCAGTTGCGTTCAGTGGCCATTATTTTTATGCACTCGTTTCGCAAGCGGGAAACGCTGAATTACCCGGAGGAGCCGGTAAAACTGCCGCCCCGGTACCGGGGGCGTATCGTTCTGACCCGGGACCCGGACGGAGAAGAGCGCTGCGTCGCCTGTAATCTCTGCGCCGTTGCCTGCCCGGTGGACTGCATTTCACTGCAAAAAGGCGAAAAGGATGATGGCCGCTGGTATCCGGAGTTTTTCCGCATCAACTTTTCCCGTTGCATATTCTGTGGCATGTGCGAGGAAGCCTGTCCGACATCGGCCATCCAGCTGACGCCGGACTTTGAATTGGGCGAGTACAAGCGACAGGAACTGGTGTACGAAAAAGAAGACCTGCTGATCAACGGACCTGGCAAAGACCATGATTATCACTTCTACAAAGTTGCGGGTTTGGCCATTGCAGGTAAAGACAAAGGCAAGGCTCAGAACGAGGACGAGCCGATCAATGTGACCAGTTTGCTGCCGTGATGGGGCATTACAGTTAGCACTAATCGGGCAAGAATCGGCCAGCAATTGAACAAAAACGGGACAGCACGATGGAACTCGCTTTTTACCTCAGTGGATTAGTGGCAGTACTGGCTACTCTGGGCGTGGTAACCGGTACCAATGCTGTGCATGCGTTGCTGTATCTGATCGTTTCGCTGATTGCGGTGGCGATCGTGTTTTTCGCATTGGGCGCGCCATTCGCCGGGGCGTTGGAAATTATTGTGTACGCGGGCGCCATCATGGTGCTGTTTGTGTTCGTGGTGATGATTCTGAACCTGGGACAGGGGGCTGCAGAGCAGGAGCGGATCTGGCTCAAAGCTCAAACCTGGGTCGGCCCGTCGATTCTGGCGGCCGTCCTGTTAGGCGTGTTGGTGATCACCCTTTGGCGCGGCAATACCGGTCTTGTGATAGAGGGCGAAACCCTGACCGCCAAAGCGGTGGGCGCCACCTTGTTCGGCCCCTGGATCATAGTGGTCGAGCTGGCGGCAATGCTGTTGCTAGCGGCCTTGGTCACGGCGTCTCATGTCGGGCGCTTGCCATCGGCGACCTCAGGTGAGCATTCAGGAGGCGATCAATGAACGGCATTCCGATGGAACACGGCTTGATCCTGGCTGCGATCCTTTTTGCCATTGGACTGGCAGGCCTGATGTTCCGGCGCAATATGGTGTTTGTGCTCATGAGTCTTGAAATCATGCTTAATTCGGCAGGGCTGGCGTTTATTGTGGCGGGCACCGCTTGGGAGCAGCCTGAAGGGCAGGCGATGTTTTTGCTGGTGATCACTCTGGCGGCGGCCGAGGCCAGTGTCGGGCTGGCACTGCTGATTCAGCTTTATCAGCGGTTTCGCACACTGGACACTGATGCGGTCAGCGGGATGCGAGGATGATGATGGGAGTGTCGATGTCATATCTGCCGCTGACGTTTTTGCTGCCGTTGCTGGGCACTTTCATTCTGGCGCTTTCCCGTGGCCACATGAGCGAGCGGGGCAGTGTCTGGGTCGGTGTCTCCAGTGTCGGTTTGGCGGCACTTGTAACGGCATTCATCACAATCCAGTTCATGAGTGGTGATCAGAGCGCGCAAACCCTCACGCTGTGGACCTGGATTTCAGTCGGCAATTTCACGCCCACTATAGGTCTGGCATTGGACGGTTTGTCGATCACCATGCTGGGGATTATCACTGGCGTCGGCTTTCTGATCCATCTGTTCGCTGCCTGGTACATGCGCGGTGAAGAGGGCATTACCCGGTTTTTCGCTTACATGAACCTGTTTGTGTTCAGCATGGTATTGCTGGTGCTGGGCGATAACCTGATGCTGCTGTTTCTCGGCTGGGAAGGTGTGGGCATCTGCAGTTACCTGTTGATCGGGTATTACTACAGGGACTCCGCCAATGGTGCTGCAGCGTTCAAGGCCTTCCTGATTACCCGCATCGGCGACGTCTTTCTGGCGATCGGACTGTTTCTGATATTTGCCGAGTTGGGCACGCTCAACATCGCCGCGATTCTGGAGCAGGCGCCGGCACACTGGGCAACCGGCGATTCCTTGGTACGCTGGGCCGCCTTGATGTTTCTGGGGGGTGCACTGGGTAAATCGGCGCAGTTGCCGCTTCATACCTGGCTGGCGGACGCGATGGCAGGCCCCACACCCGTTTCGGCATTAATCCACGCCGCGACGATGGTTACCGCCGGTGTCTATCTGATTGCCCGCATGCATGGGATTTTCGATTTGGCGCCCGATGTGCTGCACCTCGTCGGTGTGATTGGTGCGGCTACGCTGTTGATGGCCGGTTTCGCGGCACTGGCCCAGACCGATATCAAGCGGATCCTCGCTTATTCCACCATGAGCCAGATTGGCTATATGTTTCTGGCGTTGGGGGTCGGTGCCTACGATTCCGCCATTTTCCATCTGATGACCCACGCCTTCTTCAAGGCATTGCTGTTCCTGTCTGCCGGGGCTGTGATCGTGAGCTGCCACCATGAGCAGGATATGCGCAAGCTGGGCGGACTCTGGCGGCGATTGCCGTTGGCGTATATGGGCTTTATTGTCGGTGGCGCAGCATTGTCTGCGCTCCCGCTGGTTACCGCCGGGTTCTACAGCAAGGATGACATCCTCTGGCAATCATTGGCTGCCGATCAGAAGGGCTTGCTGCTGGCCGGATTGGTGGGTGCCTTGTTGACGTCGCTGTATACCGTGCGGCTGATCATCGGCACCTTCCATGGCGAAATGAAAAGCGATCACGCCCGCAATGCCGAACCGGGTCGTGGGCTTCAGCATGGCCTGCCTCTGATTCTGCTGGCGGTACTCTCGACCTTTATCGGCGCCATGATTCACCCGCCACTTTCCGGCGTGCTGCCTGCAAGTCCCGGAGAATCAACTGAAGCGGGGCATACCGCACTTGAGTTGATTGCAGCCGGCACGGCTATCGCCGGTATCGCACTGGCTGCATGGCTGTTTCTGCGCAAGCGCGAGGCGCTCGCGCGCCTGGTATCCAGTGGGCCTGGAGCGTCGTTATGGACACTCTGGAACCAGGCCTGGGGCTTTGACCTGTTGTTCGACCGTTTGCTGGTGCGGCCGTTCCGGATACTGGTATTTATTCTGCGGCGGGACATTATCGATGCCCTGTTCGGGTTGGTAGCCAGTATTACCAAAGGGCTTAACGCTGGATTGACGCGAACCCAGACCGGCCGAGTGCGTACTTACGCCACGTCTATGGTGCTCGGGGCTGCGGTGGTCCTGATTTTTCTGGCATTCGGGCAATAACGGCGGATTAACAATGGCTCAGATATTCATCATGGCTGATCACGGGGAAACGATGACGATACTGCTGACCGCTGACAAGAGGAGCCCAGCCGTATGATTCTGCTCTGGCTGGTCCTGGTGCCGTTCATTGGCGGCTTGCTGTGCTGGCAGGCCGATCGTTGGGGTGAAAAAGCGCCACGCTGGATCGCACTGATTACCATGATGCTGGTGCTGATCATGACGCTGGTGCTATGGCTGCAGGGGGATTACCAGCTGCCAGCGATGAATGCCGGCGCTGATTCCATTCGCTGGGCGATGGAATGGAAAGTGCCGTGGATCCCACGGTTCGGAATTGATGTGCATCTGGCGCTGGATGGCCTGTCACTTGTCCTGATTGCGCTTACAGGCTTTCTCGGGATGCTGGCGGTGCTGTGTTCATGGAAAGAGATCGACGACCGGATCGGCTTCTTTCATCTCAACCTTCTGTTTATTCTGGGTGGCGTTGTCGGGGTGTTTCTGGCAATCGATCTGTTCCTGTTTTTCTTCTTCTGGGAAATGATGTTGGTGCCCATGTACTTTCTGATTGCGCTGTGGGGGCACAGTGGATCGGAGGGCAAAACCCGCATAAGGGCCGCCATCAAGTTCTTCATCTACACTCAGGCCAGCGGTTTGCTCATGCTGGTGGCGATCCTCGCACTGGTATTCGCCCATCATGCCAATACAGGCGAATATTCGTTCAGCTACGCTGACCTGTTGCAGACACCACTGTCGGAAAACATGGCGATGGTGCTGATGCTGGGCTTCTTTATCGCGTTTGCTGTAAAGCTGCCGGTTGTTCCGCTGCATGGCTGGCTACCGGATGCACACGCCCAGGCACCGACTGCAGGCAGTGTCGATCTTGCCGGCATTCTCCTGAAAACCGCTGCATACGGAATGCTGCGGTTTGCTTTGCCTTTGTTCCCCGAGGCATCCCAGACTTTTGCACCCATCGCGATGACGTTGGGTCTGGTTGGCGTCTTCTACGGTGCTGTTCTCGCCTGTGGTCAGCGAGATATCAAGCGTCTGATTGCCTACACCAGTATTTCCCACATGGGATTTGTGCTGATTGGTATCTATTCCGGTTCAGAGCTCGCTTTGCAGGGGGTTGTGGTGCTTATGGTCGCGCATGCGTTCTCCGCTGCAGGTCTGTTCATTATGAGCGGCCAGCTATTCGAGCGTCTCAATACGCGTGACCTGCAGGAAATGGGCGGGCTCTGGGGCCGTATGGGCAGTCTGCCCGGGTTCTCCCTGTGTTTTGTGGCGGCCTCTCTGGGGATGCCCGGTACCGCGAATTTCGTCGGCGAATTCATGGTGCTGTTCGGCACCTTCCCGACGGCACCCGTGGTCGTGATCATTGGTGCCTGCGGTATGGTGTTCGCGGCGATTTATTCGCTCATTCTGATGCAGCGCGTGTATTTCGGGCCGTCCCTTAACGACCAGAAGTTTGAAGGGCTGGATGGGCGCGAGTTCACCATGTTGCTGGGGATTTTCGCACTGGTCGTGCTGTTCGGGCTTTATCCCCAGCCGTTGCTGGATACCACGAGTGCAGTGATGGGGGAAGTGCAGGGACTGTTCCAGAGCTCGCTTCCTGCTGGCTCTGTGCCAATGAGTAGCTTGGCCGGAGGAGGGCAATAATGCTGACAAGCGCGCACATGATGGCATTGACGCCCGTCATTCTGGTTTGTGCCACCGCAGTCACCGTGATGCTGGGCATTGCCTGGCGTCGGCAGCACGCGGCCACAGCATTGGTGTCGATACTTGGTTTGAATCTGGCTCTGGTGTCACTGTATCTGGTGTACAGCGCAGGCGATGTGTCGACGCCGCTGTTGGTATTTGATCGCTTGAGCATGCTGGGTATGGTGCTCGTGTTGGCGTCAACACTGGCTTGCCTGACCATGAGCCACGCTTACTTGGAAGGCTACCCGGGCCGGAAAGAGGAGTTCTACCTCCTGATGCTTTGCGCGGCAGCGGGCGGCATGGTGCTGGTCGCCAGCCAGCATCTCGCGACGCTGTTTTTCGGGTTGGAACTACTGTCAATGCCGTTATACGGCATGCTGGCCTATACCTATCGCGACAAGCGTTCGCTCGAGTCGGGTATCAAGTACCTTGTGTTGTCAGCAGCAGCCACGGCCTTTTTGCTGTTCGGTATGGCGCTGTTGTACTCCCAGTCGGGGCGTCTGGACATTGCCGGGTTGCTTGCAGGGCTCGAAAGCAGCGGTGGTGGAGCCTGGGCGCTGGCGGGTGCCGGCCTCATGCTGGTGGGGCTGGGCTTCAAACTGTCGATTGTACCCTTCCACCTGTGGACGCCTGATGTTTATCAGGGTGGCCCTGGGCCTGCGGCGACGTTTCTGGCGACGGCCAGCAAGGCAGCGGTTTTCATCGTCCTGCTGCGGATCGTGATGGTGGCTCCGGCTTTTCATGTGGAATGGCTGCACACCGTGCTCGGTGGCCTGGCGCTGCTGACAATGATTGTGGGCAACCTGTTGGCGTTGATTCAGACGAATCTCAAGCGGCTGCTCGGCTATTCATCTATTGCCCATTTCGGGTATCTCCTGGTTGCTTTGGTCGTGGCAGATGGGCTTGCTGTTGAAACAGCCGGCATCTACCTGATCACCTATCTGATGACAACGCTCGGTGCGTTTGGCGTGGTGACGCTGCTTTCCAGCCCGTATAGCGGTGAAGATGCATCGGCACTTCACTATTATCGTGGGCTGTTCTGGCGTCGCCCGTATCTTGCCGCGGTATTGACGGTCTGTTTGCTGTCTCTCGCAGGGATCCCCTTTACGGCAGGCTTTATAGGCAAGTTCTATATTGTCGCTCTGGGAGTCGAGGCCGGGCGCTGGTGGCTGGTCGGAGGTATCATCGCGGGCAGCGTGATTGGGCTTTACTATTACTTGCGGGTGATGGTGACGCTTTATCTGGTTGAGCCGGGGATGCGTGGTCGCGACGCGCCGGACAATTGGGGAATGAAGGCCGGTGGTGTGGTTGTGTTGGGTCTGGCGCTGCTGGTGATTGCGTTTGGCGTATATCCAACACCGGTCATCGACTGGATGTCGGTACTCACGTCGCCCGTGCATTAATAGCGCGACGAACAGCTGTGTTCACCGGCTGATTTTGGCCTACCGGTTAATGCAGCAGGTTTTGAATTTCTTGCCGCTACCGCAGGGGCAGGGGTCGTTTCTACCCGGTTTGAAAATGCCCTGTTTGGGTTCTCCGTAAAGGTAGTACCAGCGGCCGTCTTCTTTAACAAAGTCCGAATGCTCTTCCAGATATCCCCATTGATCCTGTTCCCGGTATAGCGCACGGAAGCGCACCTTGCCGGTCGCCTGTGTTTCATCCGAAGACAGTATAGTGAGAGATGTCCATTCGGGAGAGCCTTCAAGACTCAGGTTTTCGGGACGGGTATCCGGGTGCCATGTTTGCGTGAGGTACGCCACATCGCCGGTCACAAAGGCTGTGTAGCGGGATCGCATCAATGCCTCTGGAGAACGGGCGTCGGTTCCCTGATGACAGGGATAGCAGCAGTTAGAATATGGTTGCTTGCTGCCACAGGGGCAGGGGGTCTGTGGGTCCATGGTGCTCTCCATGAAAACGGCGTGTCAGTTACTGGCGAAAAAAAACGCCAGCCCCGAAAGGCTGGCGTTTTTCAGGGCTTTCAACCCTTCAACTTACCTGTTGATCAGGCTGATTCGGCGTTAGCCGTGGCAGCCTTGGAAGTGTACTTTTCCATTTGATCAAAGTTCAGGTACTTGTAGATGTCTTTCGACATGCTGTTCAGGTCCTTGGCGTACTCCATGTACTCCGCAGGGCTGGGCAGTTTACCCAGAACCGCGCCTACCGCAGCCAGTTCCGCAGAGGTCAGGTACACGTTGGCACCATCACCCAGACGGTTCGGGAAGTTACGGGTAGAGGTCGACAGCACCGTAGACTTGGCAGCCACACGCGCCTGGTTACCCATACACAGTGAGCAGCCTGGCATTTCGGTACGCACACCGGCAGTGCCGTAGATGTTGAAATAGCCTTCTTCCATCAGCTGGGCTTCGTCCATCTTGGTTGGCGGTGACATCCACAGACGGGTTTTCAGCGGTTCCTTGTTCTGCTCAAGCAGTTTACCTGCTGCGCGGAAGTGACCGATGTTGGTCATGCAAGAGCCGATGAACACTTCGTCAACCTTGTCGCCAGCGACTTCTGACAGCAGCTTGGCGTCGTCAGGGTCGTTCGGGCAGCACACGATTGGCTCTTTGATGTCAGCCAGATCAATTTCGATCACGTGAGCGTATTCAGCATCTTTGTCTGCACGCATCAGTGAAGGCTCAGCCAGCCACGCTTCCATCGCCTTGGCGCGACGCTCAAGCGTACGTGGATCGCCGTAACCTTCGGCAATCATCCAGCGCAGCATAGTGATGTTGGAACGCAGGTACTCGGCAACTGAATCTTCCGACAGGTTGATGGTGCAACCAGCCGCAGACCGCTCTGCAGAGGCGTCTGACAGTTCAAATGCCTGCTCGACAGTCAGGCTCTCAAGACCTTCGATTTCCAGTACACGACCGGAGAATTCGTTGATCTTGCCTTTCTTCTCAACGGTCAGCATGCCTTGCTTGATGCCGTACAGCGGAATGGCGTGTACCAGATCACGCAGGGTGATGCCTGGCTGCATTTCGCCTTTGAAGCGAACCAGCACAGATTCAGGCATGTCCAGTGGCATAACGCCGGTCGCCGCTGCGAAAGCCACCAGGCCTGAACCCGCAGGGAAGGAGATACCCATCGGGAAGCGGGTGTGGGAGTCGCCGCCGGTGCCGACAGTGTCAGGCAGTAGCATACGGTTCAGCCAGGAGTGGATGATGCCGTCGCCAGGACGCAGGGCAACACCGCCACGGGTCTGGATGAAGTCAGGCATGGTGTGCTGCATTTCAACGTCAACCGGCTTCGGATAAGCCGCGGTGTGACAGAACGACTGCATGACCAGATCAGACTGGAAACCAAGGCAGGCCAGGTCTTTCAGCTCATCACGGGTCATCGGACCGGTGGTGTCCTGAGAGCCAACCGTTGTCATCTTGGGTTCGCAGTAGGTGTTCGGACGAACGCCTTTGCCTTCTGGCAGACCACACGCCTTGCCGACCATTTTCTGGGCGAGGGTGAAGCCTTTGGTGCCTTCTTCAGGATCTTTTGGCAGACGGAACAGGTCAGTAGCGCCCAGCCCCAGCGTTTCGCGGGCCTTGTTGGTCAGACCGCGGCCGATGATCAGCGGGATACGGCCGCCGGCCTGAACTTCGTCCAGGATAACGTCTGATTTGAATCCGAACTCGGAGATGACATCGCCATTCTCGTTCAGGATCTTGCCTTCATAGGGACGGATATCAATCACATCGCCCATGTGCATGTCATCAACAGGTGCTTCGAAAACCAGTGCGCCGGCATCTTCCATCGTGTTGAAGAAAATAGGCGCGACCTTGTTACCGATACAGACACCGCCGCTGCGCTTGTTGGGCACGCCCGGCATATCTTCACCGAAGAACCAGAGTACCGAGTTGGTTGCAGACTTGCGCGAAGAACCGGTACCGACCACGTCACCTACGAAGGCAACCGGCAGGCCTTTGGCCTTGATTTCGTCGATCTGGCTCATTGGGCCAACCTGGCCTGGCTGTTCCGGCTTCAGGCCATCGCGTTCCATCTTGTAGGCAGCGCGGGCATGCAGCGGGATGTCAGGACGTGACCAGGCATCAGGAGCAGGTGACAGGTCGTCAGTGTTGGTTTCACCGGTCACCTTGAAAACGGTCATCTTGATGCTTTCAGGTACTTTTTTCTTGCCGGTAAACCACTCAGCGTTGGCCCAGGATTCCATGATCTCTTTGGCGACGGCGTTGCCAGCGTCCATTCTGTCCTTCACATCATTGAAGGCGTCGAACATCAGCAGGGTTTTCTTGAGCTGCACTGCAGCCAGTTCCGCCAGTTCGGCGTTGTCCAGCTGCTCAACCAGAGTGGCAATGTTGTAGCCACCCTGCATCATGCCCAGCAACTGAATGGCTTTGGGCTTGTCGATCAGCGGTGAAGTGGCTTCATCCTTGAGGATTGCTGTCAGGAAAGCGGCTTTGACGTACGCGGCTTCGTCGACCCCGGGTGGGACGCGATTTTCCAGCAGATCAACCAGCGTATCTTCTTCGCCAGCAGGCGGGTTTTTCAGTAGTTCAACCAGCGCGGCAGTTTGCTCGGCGTTCAGCGGCTTGGGAGGAATGCCCTGAGCTGCGCGCTCTTCGACGTGTGCACGGTATGCTTCTAACACGGTAAGACCCTCATCAGTTAGGATGCCCCGCAGTGTGGAGAGGAGGCACTGAATAAATAGGTTACGCAGGTCGCCGGGAAGATAAAGGTGTCTCGGAAGACGGCCACAGCGACAGGCAAGTTACTTATTCAGTGGCTCCTTCTTTATAACGGGGGGTTTATAGTTGATTAGGGAGCCGTCTTTGGTTCCCTGGGCGTTAGTTCAGGCGCAGGATTTTATAGGAAACGCGGTGAAAAGTTAAGCTGGGCGATTGTTGTCAGGTCAACTTCCGGTAAATGCGCACGCTGCAAACGGCCGTTTGCAGGCGCTGTTTTAGCTGTTTCAAGCCGACCGAATTCAACCGGTAGGCTTTGTGTATAATGCCCGCCATCGGAAGTAGGGGAACCCAGAATATGCAAGCCGCACTCGCTGAAATACACGATTTTTTGCGGTGTCCGACGCCGTCCAGATGGATAGAGAACGCCCTGGACGCACAGGACATCATGTTGATCGATCACGCGCACTGTGAAAAGAAGGCCGCGTCCACGGCGTTAGGCTTGATGTACCGGTATGTGGAGAATTCCGATCTGCTGAACCGGATGTCCAGACTTGCGCGCGAAGAACTGCGTCATTTCGAGCAGGTGTTGGCGATTATCAACAAGCGCGGCATTCAGTATGGTCACCTGACCGCGGCGCGTTACGCAACGGGGCTGCGAAAAGAGATCCGGCAGGATGATCCGGGGCGTCTGGTTGATGTCATGGTGGTTGGCGCCATTATCGAAGCACGCTCGTGCGAGCGTTTCGCGGCGTTGGTGCCGCATCTTGACGATGAGCTGGCATCCTTTTATAGCAGTCTGCTGAAATCAGAGGCGCGGCACTACCGTGATTACCTGACGCTGGCCGAAAAAGCCTCTGATGAGCCGATTGATGACCGGGTTGAGCTGTTTCTTGAAATCGAGAAGGAGTTGATTCAGTCGCCTGACACCGAATTCCGATTTCACAGTGGGCCTATCGAGCAATAAGCAGGCGTTGCAACATCAGTCTTTGTTGTCTGTCTGAAGTGCCCGGCAGAGTTCCATCCAGCTGGCTATGCCGGCGCTGCGGTATTTCTGTCGATGCAGAATAAAGTAGAACTGACGATCAAACTGGCGGTACTCCGGTACATTTAACGGCACCAGACTGCCTCGCCGGAAGGCGTCTGCGAGGCATACCCGGGACAGGCAGCCAATGCCCAGGTTTGCCTCTACCGCCCGCTTGATTGCTTCGGTATGCTCAAGCTCAAGCAGGATGTTCAGGTCGGACAGTATGCCGTGCATCCCTCGCTCGAATGTTTGCCGGGTGCCGGATCCCGGCTCCCTCATGATCCAGGTCGCTTCACGCAGATCGTCATCTCCGAGTCGCTTTCTGCGGGCGAGAGGATGATCCGGTGCACAAAACACCACGAGTTCATCCGACCGCCAGGGTATAACCTCCAGCTCTGCCGATTGAAGCTCGCCTTCTATAAGGCCGATATCCAGTTCGAAATCTTTCACGCGGCGGGCAATGGTGCTGGTGTTTGCGACTTCCAGCGATACGCGGGCGTGCGGCTGGGTACGCATGTAGTTCGCCATGACACCAACGGCAAGGTAGTTGCCAATAGTCAGGGTAGCGCCGACTTTAAGGGCGCCTGCCTCCGCATGCTGACTGAATGCTTGCTGGAGCTCGGCGCCCTGGGCCAGAAGTGCTTCAACCTGCGGGCGAAAAAGCCTGCCGAGCTCGTTGAGTTGTAAGCGTTTACCGACACGATCGAAAAGCAGAATGTCGAACTGGGACTCGAGCTCCTTCAGTGCACTGCTTGCGGCGGATTGCGACATGGCCAGTGATTCCGCAGCTTTGGTGATGTTTTCCATGCTGGCAGCAGCTAAAAAAACTTCCAGTTGGCGGAATGTATATTTCATTATCGATAATTCCGAATAAGGTTATGAAAATATCCCATTTTGTCGATAGGTTACTCTTGCGGTAGACTGCTCTCAACCTGAAATTATGCCTCTCATCAGCGGAGTAATCGCAATGAGCAATATGAATCTCGAGCGTGTCACCAGTGTCCGTCACTGGAACGATACCCTGTTCAGTTTCAAGACAACCCGGGATGCCGGCTTCCGTTTCAAGAATGGTCACTTCATCATGATCGGTCTGGAAACCGAAGGTAAGCCGCTGATGCGCGCTTACAGTATTGCCAGTGCCAATTATGAAGAGGAGCTTGAGTTCTTCTCCATCAAGGTGCAGGACGGCCCGTTAACGTCCAAGCTGCAGAAAATCGAAGTCGGCGACGAGATCCTTGTGAGTCGTAAACCGACGGGTACCCTGATCGTTGATCAACTGTTGCCAGGGCGTAACCTGTACCTGATCAGCACTGGAACAGGGCTGGCGCCGTTCCTGAGCATCATCAAGGATCCCGAGGTTTATGAGCGTTTTGATAAAGTGATTGTGACGCACGGTGTGCGCCATGTATCTGAGCTGGCTTATCAGGAGGAAATCAGCGGTTTGCCTGATAACGAATTTTTCGGCGAGATGGTGCACGGCAAGCTGCTTTACTACCCAACGGTTACCCGAGAGGCTTTCCGTAACCAGGGGCGCCTGACGGACCTGATGGCAAGTGGCAAGTTGATGTCGGATCTGGGTTTGCCTGAGTTCAATACCGAGGACGACCGCTTCATGATTTGCGGTAGCCCGAGCATGTTGAAGGACACCTGTGCAATTCTCGATGCGCAGGGCTTCAAGGAAGCGCGTCAGGGCGACCTTGGACATTACGTGATTGAGCGGGCGTTCGTAGAGAAATAATGCGACGTTATGCGCTAGTCCCCGCGCTGTAAACGCGGGGCATAGAAAAAGGGGCCAATTGGCCCCTTTTTTTGTTTGCCGGCCTGTCAGAGCGGCTCTTTCTTCAGTTCAGGCTTGCGATCAGGTTCCGCTTCCAGCCACCAGACATGCTTGTCCCAGTCGCCTAGCACAATACGCTGCGCAGGTTGGCCGTTGGCCTCATGGTCATGCACTGCAGGGCGGTGCGTGTGACCGTGTATCATAAGTTGGACCTTGTGAGACTCCATGTCCTTGACGACTTCTTCCGGTGTCACGTCCATGATGAACTCGTCTTTGCCCTTGTTCTTGGCCATGCTGATTTCGCGTAGTTGGCGGGCAACCAGTTGCCTGTCGGCCAGCGGACGCTTGAGGAACATCTCCTGCCACTGGGCGTTGCGCATGCTGGCTCTGAACTTCTGGTATTCCACATCCGCTGTGCACAGGCTGTCGCCATGCATTATCAGGGTGGGGGTGCCATAAAGATCAATCACCGTTGGATCATCGAGCAGTTCACCGCCGACGCTGTCGCAGAAAGCGTTACCAATCAGGAAGTCCCTGTTTCCATGCATCAGGTAGAGGCGTGTGCCGCCATCAGTCAGCTTGCGCAGCGCTGCTGCCACTTCATCCTGCAGCGGTGTGTGCTCGTCGTCACCGATCCAGGCTTCAAAAAAGTCGCCCAGAATATAGAGAGTTTCGGCTTTAGCAGCGCGCTGCTCAAGAAAGTTCAGAAAGGCGCGGGTAATATCCGGGCGCGATTCTACGAGGTGCAGGTCCGAGATAAACAGCGTGGTCACGCTGCGCCTCCGTCCTCGATGATTTCTGCACTCTCGATAATCACTTCCTCAGCCGGAACATCCTGATGGCCCTGGATCATGGTGGTGCGCACGCCACGAATGCTGTTGATGGTGTCCATGCTGTCGACGGTCTTGCCGAATACGGTATAGCCCCAGCCTTCCGGAGTTTCAGCGGTATGGTCAAGAAAACCGTTGTTCTCGACGTTGATGAAAAACTGCGCGGTCGCTGAGTGAGGATCCATGGTGCGTGCCATGGCAACCGTGCCGATCATGTTGCTGAGGCCATTGTTGGCTTCATTGCGAATGGGCTCGCCGGTTTTGCGGGGGATCATGCCCGGTTCAAAACCGCCGCCCTGAATCATGAAATTGCCGATGACGCGATGGAAGATCAGGCCGTCATAAAAGCCATCTTTGACATATTGTTCAAAGTTCGCGGCGCTTTTCGGGGCCTTGTCATAATCCAGTTCGATCTTGATATCGCCATGATTGGTTTTCAGCAGAATCATTTGGGGGTCCTGTAGGTCGGGTCAGTCTTGATAGGTGTTTAACGTGTCGGTCTCATAACGCTGAAACAGCAGGCGAGTGCTGCAATACAACCTTCCGGTGCGGGCGCAATGGAGACTGTGATAAAAAATTAAGCCTAATTGTACGCGAGAGCACGCCTGTGTGCATGAGATACGTCCTCATCTATGCGTATAATAGCCGCATTCCATTGACCATCCATTTACATGTCAGACGAGTATATATGAGCGCAGAGTCGAAAAAAGCCAACAACTTTATCCGTAACCTGATCGAAGAAAACATTGCCAATGGTCAGCAACAGGGCAAAGTGGTGACCCGGTTCCCGCCTGAGCCCAACGGATATCTGCATATTGGTCACGCCAAATCGATCTGCCTGAACTTCGGCATTGCGGAAACTTTTGGCGGTGATTGCACGCTGCGCTTTGATGACACCAACCCTGAGAAAGAGTCCCAGGAATACATCGATGCCATTACCCGTGATGTGAAATGGCTTGGCTGCGAGTGGGCGGGCGAGGTGCGTTACGCGTCTGACTATTTCGATACGATCTACGCAGCTGCAGTGGAGCTGATCGAAAAAGGTCTGGCGTATGTTTGCGCGCTGACGGCCGACGAAATGGCGGAGTATCGTGGGTCTTTGACCTCGCCTGGTCGCAACAGCCCCCATCGCGATCGTCCGGTGGCAGAGAACCTGACACTGTTCCAGGAAATGCGCGATGGTAAGCACGAAGGCGGGGCGTTGGTGTTGCGCGCGAAGATCGATATGGCGTCACCCAATATAAACCTGCGCGATCCCATTCTTTACCGTATTCGCTATGCATCCCACCATCAGACCGGTGACAAGTGGTGCATCTACCCGATGTATGACTTCACGCACCCGATATCCGATGCAATGGAAGGTATTACCCATTCGCTGTGCACGCTCGAATTTGAAGATCATCGCCCGCTTTACGATTGGGTTATCAATAACATTTCGGTTCCCTGCAAGCCTCGCCAGATCGAGTTTGCGCGGCTGAACCTCAATTACACCATTACCAGCAAGCGAAAGCTCAAACGTCTGGTCGACGAAGGACACGTCGAGAGCTGGGACGATCCGCGCATGCCGACCATCTCGGGAATGCGTCGTCGCGGCTTTACACCGGCTTCGATTCGCCAGTTCTGCGATATGGTCGGTGTTAGCAAAGCCGGCGGCACTGTTGATGTGGGCATGCTGGAGCACGCCATCCGCGAAGATCTGAACGCCCGCGCACCACGCGCCATGTGTGTGATGCGGCCTCTGAAGGTCACGCTGACGAATTACCCCGAAGGTCAGGCCGAAACCCTGACCCTGCCGGTGCACCCACAGGATCCTGAAATGGGCACCCGGGAGGTGCCGTGGACCCAAACCCTGTATATCGACCGGGAAGACTTTGTCGAAGAGCCTCCGCGCAAGTGGAAGCGTCTGGCGCCCGATCAGGCAGTGCGCTTGCGTGGCGGTTACGTGATGACCTGCCGCGAGATTATTCGTGATGACCGGGGCGAGATTGTTGAGCTTCGCTGCGAATATGATCCGGCGACACTGGGCGTCAACCCTGAGGGCTACAAACCGAATGGCGTGATCCACTGGGTGTCTGCAACCGACAGTATCGATGCAGACGTCTATCTGTACGATCGTCTGTTCAATGAAGAAAATCCGGACAACGATAAAGACGTGGATTTCGCCACGCATATTAATCCCGAGTCGTTGCAGATCACGCAGAATGCGCGTGTTGAGAAAAGCCTTGCGACGCCGTTGACTGACATCCCGTATCAGTTCGAGCGTGAGGGTTATTTCTTCTTTGATGCAGCGCGATCCGAGGGTGGGCGGCCTGTTTTTAACCGTACCGTGACCCTGCGCGATTCCTGGGCGAAAGGGGGCAAGTAAGTGCAAGTGAGTACTGATAACGCCATTCAGCTTTACAGCACGCTGAGCCAGAAAAAAGAAGCGCTGAGAACCATTGAACCAGGCAAGGTGCGTATGTATGTCTGCGGGATGACCGTGTACGACTACTGCCACCTTGGTCACGCCCGTGTGCTGGTAGCGTTCGACGTCATCACACGTTATCTGCGTCATCGCGGTTACGACGTCACCTATGTGCGCAATATCACCGACATCGATGACAAAATTCTGCGTCGTGCAGATGAGAATGGTGAGGCTTTTGATGCGCTAACCGATCGAATGATTGATGCAATGCACGAGGATGAGCGTGCGCTCGGCGTGCTGGCGCCTGACGATGAGCCTCGTGCGACAGCCTATATCGGCCAGATTCTGGAGATGATCCAGACCCTGATCGATAAAGGCTATGCCTATGCTGCAGATAACGGTGACGTTTATTACGCGGTGCAGAAGTTTGAAACCTACGGCAAGCTCAGCAAGAAAAAGCTGGAAGATCTGATAGCCGGTGCCCGGGTGGATGTCTCCGAAGTGAAGCGCAGCCCTGCAGACTTTGCGCTATGGAAAGCGGCGAAGTCAGGTGAGGTAAGCTGGTCTTCACCTTGGGGTGAGGGGCGTCCGGGCTGGCATATCGAATGCTCCGCGATGTCGACCTGCTGCCTGGGCAACACCTTTGATATTCACGGTGGTGGTCCGGATCTGATGTTTCCCCACCACGAGAACGAAATCGCGCAGTCTGAAGCTGCGACCGGTAAGCACTTTGTGAATTACTGGATGCATGCCGGCGCCGTGCGGGTCAATAAAGAGAAAATGTCCAAGTCACTGGGCAACTTTTTCACAATTCGCGAAATTCTCGACAAGTACCCGGCGGAGGTGGTTCGCTACTTTCTGGTGTCCAGTCACTATCGCAGTCAGGTGGATTATTCCGAAGATAATCTGGCAGAGGCATCCAACACCTTGGCGCGTTTGTATCAGTCGCTGCGTGGAGTGGTGCCCGCCGAGGCGGTGGGCGAGACAGAGTTTGACCGGCGCTTTGCTGAGGTCATGAGCGATGACTTCAATACTGCTGGCGCCAACACGGTGCTGCACGCGGTGGCGTCCGAGATTAATCGGCTACGCCGGGACGGCGACGATGCCGAAGCCGCTTCGCTGGCGGCGGTGCTGATTCGTCTTGGTGGTGTGCTTGGGTTGTTGCAGCAGGACCCCGAAGTCTACTTTCAGGCTGGCGGAAAGGATGGCCTGTCCCCAGAGGAAATAGAGCAGCAGATTGAAGCCCGGGCACAGGCCCGTCGTGATCGTGATTTTGCCGGCGCCGATCGCATTCGCGATGAGTTGGCGGAAAAGGGCGTTATCCTGGATGACTCACGTGAAGGTACAACGTGGCGTCGGGCATGAATTCATCCGTATTATCCCGTAGAATACCGCGCTCTGAATAAGCGCACTTTGCCGGCCCGGATGGCCGGCAAACAGAGAGTGGCCCAAGCGGCAATAGAAACTCCGCGTTGCGGACTCCACAGAATTTAGCAAACCACTGAGGCGATAACGATGACAGAACGCGTCCAAGTCGGCGGCCTGCAGGTCGCAAAGGTCCTGTACGACTTTGTGAACAATGAAGCGATTCCCGGAACGGGTGTAAATGCTGACAAATTCTGGGCAGAATTTGACACCATCATTCACGAGCTGGCGCCACGTAACAAGGCGCTGCTGGCCAAGCGTGACGACTTTCAGGCCAAAATGGATGCCTGGTACACCGAGCGCAAGGGTCAGTCGATTGATATGGCCGAGTACAAGTCGTTCCTGACCGACATCGGTTACCTGACTGAAGAGCCTGCGGCCTTCAAGATTTCGACTGCCAATGTTGATGCCGAGATCGCTACTATGGCCGGCCCGCAGTTGGTTGTGCCTGTCATGAATGCCCGTTTTGCGCTCAACGCAGCAAACGCTCGCTGGGGCAGCCTTTACGACGCGCTGTACGGCACCGATGTGTTGTCAGAAGACAACGGCGCCGAGAAAGGTCGCGGCTACAATCCGGTACGCGGCGCGAAAGTGATTGAGTATGCCCGCAACATGCTGGATGCCTCCGCACCGCTGGCTAACGGAAGCCACAAGGATTCCGTCAAGTATCTGGTCGAAGGCGGCAAGCTGGTCGTCAAGCTCCAGAATGGAGAGACCACGGGTCTGAAAGACGAATCCGGCTTCGTTGGCTTCACCGGCGCGTCCGCTGAGCCTACCGGTATTCTGCTGGTCAAGAATGGCATGCACTTTGAAATCCAGGTTGATGCCAGCCATCCGATCGGTAAAGACGACGGTGCTCACGTAAAAGATGTGCTGGTCGAATCTGCACTGACCACCATTATGGATTGCGAAGACTCAGTTGCAGCAGTTGATGCTGACGACAAAACGGTTGTGTATCGCAACTGGCTGGGTCTGATGAAGGGCGATCTGGAAGAAAGCTTCGAGAAAGGCGGTCAGCAGGTTACCCGCAAGATGCACGGCGATCGCACCTACACCGCGGCAGATGGCAGTGAGCTGACGCTCAAAGGTCGCAGCCTGATGTTCGTCCGTAACGTGGGTCACCTGATGACCATCAATGCGATCCTCGATAAGGATGGCAATGAGATTCCTGAAGGTCTGATGGACGGTGTGCTGACCTCTCTGATCGCGATTCACGATCTGAAGGGTGAGGGCGCTATCCGCAACTCAAAGACCGGCAGCGTGTACATCGTTAAGCCGAAAATGCATGGTCCTGAAGAAGTTGCGTTCACCAACGAGTTCTTCGGTCGTGTTGAGGATGCATTGGGTCTGCCGCGCTTTACATTGAAAGTTGGCATCATGGACGAAGAGCGTCGCACGACAGTTAATCTCAAGTCGTGTATCGAAGCTGCCAAGGACCGTTGTGTATTCATTAACACCGGTTTCCTTGATCGCACCGGTGATGAAATTCATACCTCCATGGAAGCAGGCCCGATCATCCGCAAGGGCGATATCAAGTCTGCAGCCTGGATTCAGGCCTACGAGCAGTGGAACGTTGATATCGGTCTGGAGGCAGGCCTGAAAGGTGTCGCTCAGATTGGTAAGGGTATGTGGGCAATGCCGGATCTGATGGCGGCAATGATGGAAGCCAAGATTGGCCACCCGAAAGCCGGCGCCAATACTGCGTGGGTGCCTTCGCCAACAGCCGCAACCTTGCACGCGCTGCATTACCACCAGGTTAGCGTTGCTGACGTTCAGTCTCAGCTCGAGAGCCGTGCGCGCGCAAGTCTGGATGACATCCTTACTGTGCCGCTAATGAAGGATCCGTCATCGCTGTCTGCTGCCGATATTCAGCAGGAACTCGACAACAACGCCCAGGGCCTGCTTGGTTACGTTGTGCGTTGGGTCGACAGTGGCGTTGGTTGTTCCAAGGTGCCTGACATCAATGATGTAGGGTTGATGGAAGATCGTGCGACATTGCGTATTTCCTCGCAGCATATTTGCAACTGGCTCTACCACGGCATCTGCTCGGAAGAGCAGGTCATGGAAACGCTGAAGCGCATGGCAGCGGTTGTTGATAAGCAGAACGCCAATGATCCGGCGTATCGCCCGATGGCAACAGACTTTGACGATAACGTTGCTTTCCAGGCGGCGGTCGATCTGGTGTTGAAAGGTCGTGTGCAGCCGAATGGCTATACCGAGCCGCTTCTGCATGCTTACCGTTTGAAGGCGAAAGCCAAATACGGTCAGTAAGCGAAAGCTCACAAAAAAACCCGCCTTCGAGCGGGTTTTTTTGTGTCTGCCAATAGCGTTGTGGGCTGGCGGGTTCGCCCGTTAGTCCTTGTGCAGTTCGTTTGCGGCAAACAGTGTGTTCTGCAGCAATGTCGCGATCGTCATCGGTCCAACACCACCAGGTACCGGCGTAATGTAGGCCGCGCGCTCTGCGGCGACATCGAATTCCACGTCACCGATCAGCTTACCCTCGGCTGTGCGATTGATGCCGACATCAATGACCGTGGCGCCGGGCTTGATCCATTCGCCCTTTACCAGTCCTGGTTTGCCTGCAGCGGCAATCACGATATCCGCTTCGCTGACAAGTTTGGGGAGGTTGTCGGTAAACCGGTGCGTGACCGTAATCGTGGCGCCCTTGAGTAGCAGTTCCATCGCCATTGGGCGCCCCACGATGTTGGATGCGCCGACAATAATGGCGTGCTGGCCCTTATAGGGAGTACCAACACTGTCCAGCAGTGTGATGATGCCTGCTGGTGTGCAGGGGCGCAGTTCCGGGCGGCGTTGAACAAGGCGGCCGATGTTGAATGGGTGAAAGCCGTCCACATCCTTGTCGGGGCGGATCTTGACCAGAATCGGGTCAGCATCAAGAGGCGCGGGCAGGGGCAGTTGCACCAGGATGCCGTCTATCGAAGGGTCTTCGTTCAATTCGTCTATAAGGGCTTCGAGTGCCTGTTGCGTTGTGTCTGCGGGCAAATCGTAGGATAGCGAGTATATGCCGGCCTGGTCGCATGCTTTTCTCTTGTTACCTACATAGACCTTTGAGGCGTGATCTTCTCCCACTAGAACCACAGCAAGCCCTGGCGGTCGAAGGCCTTTGTCAGTGCGAGCTTTAACACCTTCCGCGACGTCGTCACGGACTTGAGCCGCGATTTTTTTGCCATCAATAATTTGTGCTGTCATTACCTGCCAGTTCTGGTTGGTGAGCAGCAACGGGCTGCGCACGGGTGACTGAGGGATAGGGTGTCGGCTGACGGGTAGGCTTGTCCGCCGCAAGTGTTGGGCAACGTCTGGATCACGCCAGGGGCACATTAAGTGTCCGGTTCGGGGCCATGCTGCCAAGTGCTATCCTGAGAAAGTGCGCTATTGTCGCACGGTTCGATGCTTCGGCCAACGGAGCGTGAGGCTATTTGATAACCGGTTTGCGTCGTATTTTGGGTAATATTGATCAAGAAACAAACGGTATCACCGTTAATTTGAAAGTATTATGAAATCCATGTTGACGGACCGCAAAACCGCCGGTATTCTTTGCGCCAACTTTGCTACAGCAACTGTTGTTCAGGAAGTAGAAATCGGGGTATAGCGCAGTCTGGTAGCGCGCCTGCTTTGGGAGCAGGATGTCGGGAGTTCGAATCTCTCTACCCCGACCACTTTTAATTCCTGGAAATTCAGATGGGGCGAAAGAGCACGCGCCCGTAGCTCAGCTGGATAGAGCAATGGCCTTCTAAGCCATGGGTCGCAGGTTCGAGTCCTGCCGGGCGCGCCAACTTAACCCGGCTGGAAGCAGTCTGAATCAGTTGAGGCTAAAGCCCAGGCAAAGTTTGAACGTTTGCAGTACAGGACTTATCGGGTAGTAAGTTGCCCGATGTTGCGGATCAACTACCGTAACATGTCGATATGGTGGGCGTAGCTCAGTTGGTAGAGCTCAGGATTGTGACTCCTGCGGTCGAGGGTTCGATCCCCTTCGTCCACCCCAACTCCTTTTTTCGGGTGCATGTCATCTGATAAACTCCGGTAATAGGCTTATATAGTCATCCATAGATTTGGATGAACTCAGAAAGCTGTTATGAGTGAGTCGAGTTGGTTATTCAACGACAAGGTTCGTTGAGCTGGCATTTAGCCAGAACACAGTTTTATGCTCCGGTGGTGGAATTGGTAGACACGGTAGGTTTAGGTCCTACTGCCGCAAGGTGTGGGGGTTCAAGTCCCTCCCGGAGTACCAAATCAAAGCCCTTAGACATCGTCTAAGGGCTTTTTTTATGCCTGCCAAAATCGTTTGTGTCCCGGATGGGCCGCGAAAGTGTTCATTGGTTAAAGAAACGCAGAAAGGTTTGCTCCTGTTGCTGGGCTTCATGCAGTGAAGTGGGGCGGAGCCGAAGTTTGCTGCCCGGCACGCATTGGGCAAGCGCGTCCAGGCTGCGTGGCGTCACCGCACCGAGTTTAGGGTACCCGCCGATCGTCTGACGGTCGTTCAGCAGAATGATGGGTTGCCCATCCGCCGGTACCTGAATCGCCCCCAGGCTGATGCCTTCGGATATCAGTCGTTCTCCGTTTATCTCCAGAGCTGGGCCGTTGAGGCGAGCCCCCATGCGATCGCTTTGGGGGCTGAGCTCATAGCTTTCGCTAAAAAAACTCTCCAGCGCACAGGCCGGGAAACGGTCCACTTGAGCCCCCAGAATGACGTCCAGTGCGGTTTCGGCGTTGTAGTCGGGAATCCAGTGATTGGGGACTTTTCGATTAGGTGCTTCGTGTGTCATTGGAGAGCAGGGCAGTACATCGCCAGTCTGCAATGGTTTGCCGTTGTGATGCAGGCCGCCAGTGCCTTCGCGGGTGAAAGTGGCGCAGCTGCCGCCAAGTCCGGCTTCTGTCTGGAGGCCGCCGCGCACAGCGAGATAGGCGCGCAGCCCGGATTGGGGTGCGCTCAGGGCGATTTCGTCTCCAGGGTAGAGGTTCAGGGTTGCCCATAACGGGCGTGCTTCGCCATTCACTGTGCAGGTTACCGCGGCACCTGTAACAGCAATCTGGGTGTTCAGGTTGCAGGTGAGCTCGCAGCCCCCAAAAGTGACTTCCAGAGCTGTAGCGCCGTAGCGATTGCCTAACAATTGATTGCCCCAAGCCCATGCGTGACGATCCATTGCACCGCCGCAGGCAAGGCCGAGGTGCATGACGCGAGTTCGCCCGGCATCCTGTAAAAGGCTCAGAAAGCCAGGTTTGCGAACGATGAGTCCTTGGGGCTGATCCGTCATTTCTGGTCTCCTTTCGCGTTCGCCGCCGCTGTTTCCCAAGGTAAATCGTCCAGCTTGCCACCCAGCGCTGTGTACTCCGATTCGCTGATGGCTCGAAAACGAACCTGCTGGCCCGCTTCCAGCAAGCTCGGGCGAGCGCGGTCCGGGTCGAACAGTGTGAGTGGCGTTCGGCCGATAAGGTTCCAGCCCCCGGGAGAGCTGATCGGATAGATTGCGGTTTGGGTGTCTGCGATGCCCAGAGTGCCCGCGGGTACCTTTTTGCGGGGTGTAGAGAGTCGCGGCGCGGCAAGTTCGTCTGCAACCTGGCCCAGATAGGCAAAGCCCGGTGCAAATCCGATTGCAAACACGTGATAAGTCCGGCCTGTGTGGCGCTTGATAGCCTCTTCAACGCTGATATTTGCCCGGTTGGCAATGTTCTCCAGATCCGGCCCCACTCGGGGATCATAAAATACCGGTACGTCCACGACCTCTGGCGGTTTTGTTGACTCGTTGCCCGCTGTCGACAGCGAATCCAGGGCCGGTTTCAGGTCAGCAACAAGGCTGGCCAGGTCATCCTGCAACAGGTCATAGCGAAGCAGAAGCGTGGTGTAGGACGGCACTGCGTCCAGCAGGCGCTCGCCCAGAGTGTTGTGCAGGACCGCCGCGGCTCTGTTAATTGTCGAAACCAATGCGACGTCAATTTTCTCGCCGAAATGCAGGGTAATGGTATCGACGCCCGTAACCTCGTAACGCCAGAACATTACGCCAGCTCCTGCAGTGCTTCCCGAATGCTGCGCACAGCGGCGACGGATTCCGGGTTGTCGCCGTGCACGCACAAGGAGTCGGCTTCCAGGGTCAGTGGTTGGCCGTCAAGGGTGTGGATGGGTTGTTGACGGGCGAGGCTAATGGCCTGTTGCACGATTATGTCCGGATCGTGGTGGACGGCGCCGGGCTGGCTGCGAGGCACGATGTAGCCTTCCGCGTCATACGCTCTATCGGCAAAAGCTTCCAGTATCAGATCGATGCCGTGGGCGTCACAGGCTGACTTCAGGGGGCGGTTGTCCGCAGTAGTCATGGCCATTAACGACAAGGATTGCGGCGACTGGCTAAGTGCTTTCAGCACCGCGTTCAGGATGTTGGTATCGCGCATCATGTTGTTGTAAAGCGCGCCATGAGGTTTGACGTAGGCCAGTTGTCCGCCTTGCGAGTTGGCGATTTGGTTGAGCGCACCCACCTGGTACAGAACCATTGCTGTGATTTCGTCTGGTTTGCAGGCTATATCGCGACGACCGAATCCCTGCAGGTCAGGGTAGGCTGGGTGTGCGCCCAGGGTGACGCCGTGTGCGATCGCCAAGCGTACCGTGTTCGTCATTACAATCGGGTCGCCGGCGTGGAAGCCGCACGCAATATTGGCCTGATCTATAAATGGCATGACCTGTTCATCCAGACCCATGGCCCAGGCTCCAAAACTCTCGCCAATATCACAGTTCAGTCGCATGTCAGTCTCCCGGCTATGGCTATTCTGTCATGGGGGGTGTTCCCAGAATGGGCCAGCGAACGATGTTTGTCATGTCCTAATAGAAACAAAGTATAGATAAAATATCGATAAAAAAAGGTAAAAACACCTATATTATCTAATCAAAAAGTTTGACAGGGGTTTTGGGCGCCGCTAGTTTGGTTGAATAAAGTACAGATTCCGTACAGGCGGAAAGCAATCCGGATGCGCCGTAATGGCGTTTATAAACAATAAATTAGGGCGGCTGCGCGCGGTATTCGACCGGATCGGCAGTCACCCGGAGGACACGATATGCGAATTCGAATGAAGCACTTGTGGGTCTCTCTGGCTGCTGTTACGTCGTCAATTGCAATGGCCGGGGCGCAGGCGACGGATTGGGACATGCCAACGCCTTACGGCGATTCCAATTTTCATACGGTCAATATCCGCCAGTTTGCCGAAGACGTAAAAGCCTCGACGGACGGCGAGCTGAATATCACGGTCCATAGCAGCGGATCACTGATCAAGCATCCTGAGATCAAAAACTCCGTGCGCCGCGGGTTGGTGCCAATGGGAGAGTTGATCATGTCGCGCCTGGCGAACGAAGATCCGTTGTTTGAGGTGGATTCTGTGCCGTATCTGGCCAGCAATTATGATGAGGCCTGGAAACTCTGGCAGGCATCCAAAGATATCTTGGCCAAGCGCCTGGAGGGGCAGCGTCTGAAGCTGCTGTTCGCGGTTCCCTGGCCGCCACAGGGTATTTATACCAAGTTCCCGGTCGAGACGGGCGAAGAGTTGCAGGGCGTGAAAATGCGTGCTTACAACAAATCGAGTGAGCATCTGGCCGAGTTGCTGGGCGCAATTCCGACCCAGGTTGAGGTTCCGGACATCCCGACAGCCTTTGGCACGGGCCGCGTGGACGCCATGATCACGTCGCCGTCTACCGGCGCGAACACCCGGGCCTGGGATTATCTGACCAATTTTAACCACGCCCAGCTTTGGCTCCCCAAGAATATGGTTATCGTGAACGCGCGTGCGTTTGCGAAGCTGCCGGAGAATGTCCAGGCGGCTGTTGAAGAGGCAGCGGCTGAAGCTGAAAAGCGTGGCTGGGAGGCCAGTAAAGAAGAGACCGATGCCAAGATTGCGATCATGCGCGAAAACGGCATTGATATCGCAGAGCCATCCGATGCGCTGGAAAAGCGCTTGAAGGCGGTCGGTGAAACCATGACCGCAGAGTGGCTTGAGCGTGCAGGGCCCGATGGCCAGGCTTTGCTTGACGCTTACCGCAAACAATAAACCTGGCACTTTAGAGAGGGAAGAGGCTGCCCATGCGCAATGCTCTGAATGGGTTTTATCGCTTCGGCGGTGCGCTATCTGCGCTGCAACTTGTGGCCATTATGGTGATGGTGGTGTTGCAGGTACTGGGCCGGGTGCTTGATCGGGTATTGGTCTGGCTTGGCGCTGATGCTCTTGGGCTGAATATCCCGGGGTTGGCAGAAATTGCGGCTTTCTTCCTTCTCGGAGCGACATTCTTTGGCCTTGCATACACTTTCTGGCAAGGGGGCCATATACGGGTCACCCTGCTGGTGCAGCATCTGCCGCTCCCTGCTCAGCGGTTTATGGATATTGCCACGGTGTTGGTTGCGGCTGCGATCACGGCATTTGCCGCCTGGAATAGCGCCTGGCTTGCATACGACAGCTATGACTTCGGCGATCTGTCGATCGGTATGGTGCCGGTGCCGTTGTGGGTGCCCCAGCTAGGTATGGTGCTGGGCCTCGTCTGGCTGCTGATTGCATTGCTGGATGCGTTTTTCTCGCTGGTGACCGGGCGGATCCAGACAATTCCTACTGAATCGCCGCAGGAGTAAACGGCATGGATATGATCTGGATGAGTCTTATCCTTCTCGTCGTTCTCCTGGCACTTTTGGGAGCAGGGCTATGGGTGGCATTTGCTCTGACGGCGATTGGCTGTGTGGCACTTTATTGCTTCAGCAGCATTCCGGTGGGTGACAGTCTGTCGACTGCATTTTATAGCGCCAGTGTTTCCTGGGAGTTGGCGGCCTTGCCGATGTTTATCTGGATGGGGGAGGTGCTGTTCCGTTCTCGGCTCTCGGAGCAAATGTTCAGTGGTATCGCGCCCTGGGTAGGCAAGGTACCCGGGCGGCTACTGCACACCAATATCGTGGGCTGCGGCATATTTGCCGCGATATCCGGCTCCTCCGCAGCAACGGCGGCGACAATCGGCAAGATGTCGATTCCGGAGCTGACCCGGCGCGGCTACGACCAGAAGCAGATTCTGGGTACCCTGGCCGGTTCAGCGACGCTGGGACTGCTCATTCCACCTTCAATCATTCTGATTGTGTACGGTGTGGCCACGGAGCAGTCAATCGCGCGGCTCTTCGTTGCGGGTATCCTCCCCGGCCTCATGTTGATGGTGTTATTTGGCGCCTACGTTATGTTTTGGTCGCTGATGAATCCTGCGGGGGTGCCTGCGGGCGATTCCGAATCGCTTTCGTTTCCGGCCAAGCTTCAGCGCAGTCGGCCGTTGATTCCGGTGGTGTTGTTGATCGTCGGGGTGATCGGATCAATCTACGGAGGGCTTGCATCCCCAACTGAATCAGCTGCGATCGGTGTCGCTTTGGCTCATTTACTGTCTTGGCGCAGTGGATCCATGAGCCGGAATACCTTTATAAGCGCACTTATGGGCACGGTGAAAACGTCATCGATGATTTCGTTCATTCTGGTGGGCGCCCATTTCCTGACAACTTCAATGGGGTTTACCGGAATTCCGCGTGAGTTGGCGGCCTGGATCAGCACGCTGGGCTTGTCGCCGTATATGTTGCTGGTGGCACTGACGCTGTTCTTCATTCTGCTGGGATGCTTTCTGGATGGCATCTCGGTGGTGGTGCTGACGACGTCGGTCATCCTGCCAATGGTGCAGGCAGCAGGTATTGATCCACTCTGGTTCGGCATCTATCTGGTTATTGTGGTGGAGATGAGTCAAATCACACCGCCGGTTGGTTTCAATCTGTTCGTGATTCAGGGGCTCACAGGCGAGAACATCTTGCGGGTGGCGTGGGCGGCTTTGCCGTACTTCCTGCTGATACTGACTGGCGTTGTGCTGATCACGATATTTCCGGAAATTGTGACTTATCTGCCAGGCAAGATGGGCAACTGATAGACTGCCCACCGTTCGGTGTATGGGTTGCCGAATGCCATTGTTAACGGATTAAAGATGCATGTATGAAAAAGAACAGTGATAGCAAGACACCGCAAACGCAGGAAGAAAGCTCGCATCGGGTCGGGCCAATTGTATCCTCCGCTCATCTGGCGGCGGGCAAGTCGGCGGAGTTGTCCGAGCTGGAGTTCGGCCTGATTGTAGCGGGCAATGCCTTCAATCGCTGGATGGTGCGTTGCATGAACGCCACAGGGCTGGAGGATCTCAGCCCCCTGGATGTACTGGTACTGCACAGTGTGAATCACCGTAATCGCCCCAAAAAATCGGCTGACATTTGTCTCGTACTGAATGTTGAGGACAGTCACACCGTGACTTATTCCCTGAAAAAACTGCTCAAAAGCGGCGTTGTCGGGTCGGAGAAGCGAGGCAAGGAGACTTTCTACACCGTGACCGAAAAAGGTGAGGAAATCTGCCGGCGCTATAGTGAAATTCGCGAAGATTGCCTGGTCGATTCTCTGCGGACGCTGGGCTTTTCCAATGCAGACCTGGGGTCCATTGCCAGCTTTTTGCGGGGTATTTCCGGGCTGTATGATCAGGCGGCGCGCTCGGCCGCATCACTGTAGTCATTGAAGGGCATTGTTGTGGTCAAACAGTGACGCCTCCCTTCCGGGTTGAACTGGCTTCTCTTCAGCGTCGTACTCCAGGTGCTTGCATACAATGTTGCGCCTTGCTGCGCCGCATTGTGTCTGAAAAACGCGCTTTTGTTACCTGATCCTGAAAACTCTGGGGTCAGAGCGATTCTCTCTGCCACCAAAAGCATGATAAAATGCGCGTTTAAATTTTCGCAGGTCTGATCAGGCGACTTCTGTGGTTCAGTCGGACTCCTCACGTCGGCCTGCGTGTCCTTTAACTATTGAACCGGTAATTCGAGGATCTTCCATGCAAGTGTCTGTTGAAACGACGTCTAACATCGAACGTCGCATGACGATTGGTGTGCCCGCTCAGGATATTGATCAGGCAGTAGCAAGCCGACTGCAGCAAACAGCCAGCACCGTCCGTATGAACGGCTTCCGTCCAGGCAAGGTGCCAATGAGCGTAGTGAAGCGTCGTTTTGGTGAAGGCGTTCGTCAGGAAGTGGTTAGCGAACTGATGCGCGATAGCTATGTCAAAGCACTTGAAGAGCAGAACATCTCTCCAGCTGGTTGGCCGCGTTTCGAGCCGAAAACAATGGAAGAGGGCAAGGATCTCGAGTTTGTCGCAATCTTCGAAGTGCTCCCTGAAATCACCCTGGGTGATATGAGCAAGATTACGATCGAAAAGCCTGTTGCCGATATTGCGGACAAAGACGTTGAGAAAATGATCGATAGCCTGCGCCGTCAGCAGGCTGACATGAAATCTGTCAAGCGCAAGTCCAAGAAGAAAGACATCGTCACCATCGATTTCAAAGGTTTCGTTGATGGCGAAGAATTTGAAGGTGGTGCAGCCGAAGGTCACAAGCTGACTCTGGGCTCAGGCCAGATGATTCCTGGCTTTGAGGAAGGCATCATTGGTGGAAAAGCCGGTGAAGAGCTGGAAATTGAAGTGACCTTCCCCGAGGATTACCAGAACGAAGAGCTGGCTGGTAAGCCTGCCAAGTTTGAAATCAAGATCAACGAAGTCGAAGAGCCTGTTCTGCCTGAGCTGAACGAAGAGTTTTTCGCCAAGTTTGGTGTTGATGCCAAAGACGAAGAAGGCTTCCGCGAAGATGTTAAGAAAAACATGGAGCGTGAGCTGAAGCAGGCGACAAGCAACAAGGTGAAGAACGACGTTGTTGACGGCCTGCTTGAAGTGAACGATTTTGAAGTGCCACAGTCATTGATTGACCAGGAAATCGATCGCCTGCGTCAAGACGCGGTTCAGCGCTTCGGTGGTCAGATGGATCCGAAGCAACTGCCAGCCGAACTTTTCACTGACCAGGCGAAGCGCCGGGTGAAGACCGGTCTGCTGTTCCAGGAGCTGATCCGTCAGAATGACATCAAGGCTGAAGCGGATAAAGTTGAAGAAAAGATCCAGGAAATTGCCTCAACTTACGAGTCGCCTGAAGAGGTGGTTGCCCACTACAACAGCAACCCGGAGCAGAAAGCGCAGATCGAATCTGTTGTTCTTGAAGACTCGGTGGTTGAATTTGTCCTGTCTCAGGCCAAAGTAAAAGATAAGAAGATGAAGTACGAAGAAGCGGTTCAGGCCGGTCAGCCGCAGCAAGGCTAATCTGCTTGCCGTCAATAGCTGCTCCGGCGAAAGCGGGAGCAGCTCGAGGGTGTTGCAAAACGCAGAGAGCAAAGGTCAGGCAAGGCGAAGATTTGCGAAAAGTGCAGTTTACGCTGCGTAAATGAGCATATTGAGCCGATTTTCAGCGCCGCATGGCTGAGGTCATTGGTTTTGCAACATACTCGATAAGCTACACTGTGGAACAGCCGGGTTCTCCGGCTGTTTTTATCTCGGTAGCTGAATGCCAGTGACTTATCTGCGACCCCGGTAAACGGGGCGTCGGGATCGATTTCCAGCGCAGTGCCGTATCCATGATACGGGCGGCTGGCTCGCTCAAATAGCTAAGGAGTTCAGGCACATCATGATGCAAAAACCTTACGACGGTCCAACAATGGTTACCAACTCTGGTCTGGTGCCCATCGTCATCGAGCAAACCGCACGAGGTGAGCGCTCTTTTGACATTTATTCCCGTCTGCTTAAAGAACGGGTTATTTTTATGGTGGGGCCGGTTGAAGATCACATGGCCAACCTGATCGTCGCACAACTGCTGTTTCTGGAGTCCGAGAACCCCGACAAGGATATTCACCTCTATATTAATAGTCCCGGTGGGTCTGTGACTGCGGGTATGTCCATTTATGACACCATGCAGTTTATCAAGCCTGACGTGGCAACCCTGTGTGTAGGACAGGCAGCCAGCATGGGCGCCTTCCTGTTGGCGGGTGGTGCTCATGGCAAGCGTGCATGTCTGCCGAATTCGCGGGTGATGATCCATCAGCCGTTGGGCGGTTATCAGGGGCAGGCGACGGATATCGAGATTCACACCCGTGAGATCCTGAAGATTCGTGAGACCCTGAACAAGCTGCTGGCGCATCACACTGGCCAGGATCTGGAAACGATTGCGCGGGATACAGAGCGCGACAATTTCATGGATCCGCATCAGGCCAAGGAGTACGGTCTGATTGACGCTGTGCTTGATAAACGCGTCCAGAATACATAATACTGACTCAGGTGCCCTGATTTTTGCTGACAGGCCGGGGCACCCGAGCTTTGACTTTATATATAAATGTATCGTGATCGCACGACGTCTCGCGGGCGTATGTTAGAGCAGGCAGGTGAAGCATGAGCTTCGCGCCGCTTTTTCGGTGAACACGTAAGCCAAGACAGAGGTAATTCAATGGCAGATGACAGAAACGGCAGAGGCGACGATAACGGCAAGTTGCTCTACTGCTCGTTTTGCGGAAAGAGCCAGCATGAAGTCCGCAAACTTATTGCAGGGCCTTCGGTTTTCATCTGCGACGAGTGTGTTGACCTGTGCAATGACATTATCCGTGAAGAAATTCAGGAGAATGCACAGGAAGAACAGAGCGATCGGTTGCCCAGTCCCGCGGAGATCCGTGAGAACCTGAACCAGTATGTCATTGGTCAGGATCGCGCGAAGATTGTGCTGGCAGTCGCTGTCTACAACCACTACAAGCGGTTGCGCTACGGCGAAGGCAAATCCGATGTTGAGCTGGGCAAGAGTAATATCCTGCTGATCGGCCCTACCGGCAGCGGCAAGACACTGCTGGCCGAGACGCTCGCGCGGATGCTCAATGTTCCGTTCACGATCGCCGATGCGACCACGTTGACCGAAGCCGGTTACGTCGGTGAAGACGTCGAAAACATCATTCAGAAGCTGCTGCAAAAGTGTGACTACGATGTCGACAAGGCCCAGCGCGGCATTGTTTACATTGACGAAATCGACAAGATTTCCCGTAAGTCTGACAATCCGTCCATTACCCGTGACGTGTCGGGTGAGGGTGTTCAGCAGGCATTGCTGAAGCTTATCGAAGGCACGGTTGCGTCGGTTCCACCGCAGGGCGGTCGAAAGCATCCGCAGCAGGAATTCCTGCAGGTTGATACTGGCAATATCCTGTTTATTTGTGGTGGCGCGTTTGCGGGCCTGGATAAGGTTATCCGTGAGCGTTCCGAGCGCAGCAGCATCGGTTTCTCCGCTGCGGTTATCAGTGATGACGACCGTAAGAGCACCGGCGATCTGATCAAGGACGTTGAAACTGAAGATCTGGTCAAATACGGGCTGATTCCGGAGTTTGTAGGCCGTTTGCCAGTTGTGGCGACGCTGACTGAGTTGGATGAGGCTGCGCTGGTCCAGATTCTGACGGAACCGAAAAACGCCCTGACCAAGCAGTATCAGAAGCTGTTTGATATGGAAGAGGTTGAGCTCGATTTCCGTGAAGATGCCCTGCGTGCTGTGGCGCGAAAGGCAATGGAGCGGAAGACCGGAGCCAGGGGGTTGCGCTCGATTCTTGAAGCAACGCTGCTCGATACGATGTATCAGATTCCTTCGGAGCGAGACGTCAGCAAGGTTGTCATTGACGAAAGCGTGATAAACGGTGATTCCGAGCCGTTCAAGATTTACGCGAACAATGACCGTGCCAAGGCTGTTCCTGAAGACTGATCAGTTGAAGCAATAGCGTGTCATCCCGTCAGAGATGAAGGGCATGACGCGGTTAAAAACAAAAGGGGCGCTCGCGCCCCTTTTGTTTTATGCGGCATTTGTCCTCCCTGTCTCGCCAGGCAGCATCTTCGCTGATCACAGTCTGGCCCGAAAGGCATTGCAATATGATGAGCCTGCCCCAATGATTAATTCAAATGACATTCATACGACATCGTCGGCCCGGTTTCTGTGGCATCATGAACAGGCTCATGTTGTTCGGATGCCTGCCAGTTAACGAACAAGGCCGGTGATGTCGCATTCGCTTGTTTCTCCTCATGCTCTGTCAGGGCATGCTAGTCAGAGGATTATCTATGACACCAAGACCTGAGACCCCCATGAAAGACTATCCAATGCTTCCCCTGCGGGATGTTGTGGTGTTTCCCCACATGGTTGTTCCCCTGTTTGTTGGTCGTGAGAAGTCGATTCTTGCGCTGGAAGCAGCAATGGAGGGGAGTAAGGAGATCTTGCTGGTTGCTCAGCGGGATGCTGGCACCGACGATCCGGGGCCGGGCGATGTCTATGATATGGGCACCCTTGCTACCGTGCTTCAGATGTTGAAGCTGCCTGACGGCACCGTAAAGGTGCTTGTTGAGGGTAATGCCCGCGCTCGCCTTGATTCAATTGAAGATGGCGACTACCTGTCTGCCAGATCAATGCTGATCGACGAGGACCCGCTTCCTGAGCGTGAAGAGTCGGTGCTGGTCAAAACACTGACCGAGGAATTTGAAAAATACGTCAAGTTATCCAAAAAAGTGCCTTCAGAAGTCACCAACTCGCTGACCGGAATCGACGATCTGGAGCGATTGGCGGACACCATGGCGGCTCATCTTGAGCTGAAGATCCATGAGAAGCAGGAACTGCTGGAGTCGCTGGATATCCGCACCCGTATTGAGCTGTTGCTCGGGCGACTTGATGGTGAGATCGACCTGATTGAAGTCGAAAAGCGCATTCGTGGCCGCGTTAAGAAGCAGATGGAACGGAGCCAGCGCGAGTATTACCTGAACGAGCAAATGAAAGCGATCCAGAAAGAAATGGGTCAGCTGGGTGAAGGTAATAACGATTTTGAAGAGCTTGAGCAGCGCCTGGAGGAAGCGGGGCTTCCCGAAGAGGCGCGCAAGAAAACCGAAGCCGAGCTGAATAAACTCAAAATGATGTCACCGATGTCAGCCGAAGCAACGGTTGTTCGCGGCTACATCGACTGGATGTTGGCCGTGCCCTGGAAAAAGCGCAGCCGGGTGCGTCATGATCTTGAAAAGGCCCGGGAAATTCTGGACGAGGATCACTTTGGGCTGGATGAGGTCAAAAAGCGCATTCTTGAGTATCTGGCCGTGCAGAGCCGTGTCAAGAAAGTGAAGGGCCCTGTGCTATGCCTGGTGGGGCCGCCGGGTGTCGGTAAAACCTCCCTTGGGCAATCCATTGCGCGAGCGACAAATCGCAAGTACACCCGTATGGCGTTGGGTGGCGTACGCGATGAAGCTGAAATTCGTGGCCACAGGAAAACCTATATCGGTGCTTTGCCGGGTAAGCTGCTTCAGAAGCTCTCCAAGGTTGCGGTCAAAAACCCGCTGTTCCTGTTCGACGAAATCGACAAGATGGGCATGGACCACCGTGGCGACCCTGCGTCGGCATTGCTTGAAGTGCTTGACCCCGAACAGAATCACACCTTCAACGATCACTATCTTGAAGTTGATTACGATCTCTCGGACGTGATGTTTGTTTGTACTTCCAACTCGATGGATATGCCTCAGGCGCTGCTTGACCGTATGGAGATTATCCGTATTCCAGGCTACACCGAGGACGAGAAGGTCAATATTGCGCTGCAGCATTTGCTACCCAAGCAGCTCAAGGCCAACGGGTTGCGCAAGGGCGAGCTGAATATTCCGGCCGAGACGCTGCGTGATCTGGTGCGTTATTACACGCGAGAGGCGGGTGTGCGGAGCCTTGAGCGTGAGATTGCAAAGATTTGCCGTAAAGTTGTCAGGGAGCATGTTGAAGCAGGGGAGAAAGTGTCCCTCGATCTCACCCCTGAAATGCTGGAAGACTACAGTGGTGTTCGCCGCTTCAAGTACGGTCTGGCGGAAGAAGCGAATCAGGTCGGGCAGGTCACTGGTCTGGCGTGGACCCAGGTTGGCGGTGAGTTGCTCACTATTGAGTGCGCGTTGACCAAGGGTAAGGGCAAGGTCGTGAAGACGGGCTCGCTGGGTGATGTGATGCAGGAGTCTATTCAGGCGGCGCTGACAGTAGTCAGAAGTCGTGCTGTTGGCCTTGGTATCAAGGAAGACTTTTACGAGAATACGGACCTTCATATTCACGTTCCTGAAGGCGCAACACCCAAAGATGGTCCCAGCGCAGGTGTTGGCATGTGCACAGGGTTGGTGTCCGCATTGACGGGTATTCCGGTGCGGGCTGACGTGGCGATGACCGGTGAAATCACCCTGCGCGGTCGTGTTTTGCCCATCGGTGGCCTCAAGGAAAAGCTTCTGGCGGCACATCGCGGCGGTATCAAAACCGTGATTATTCCTGACGAAAATGTCCGTGATCTCAAAGAGATACCCGACAATATCAAGGAGTCACTGGAGATTCGGCCAGCCGCGTGGATTGACGAGGTGCTTGATATCGCGCTGGCTTATCAGCCAGGGCCGGATACAGGTGATCTGCCACAAAAGTCAGCCGGTGGAAAATCCCGTGACGACGAAGGCGACGTCGGCGAACGCATAAATACACATTAAACGTGGATCCCGTTGTTGACACGCCAGAGAGCCCGTTGGTATAACTGTTTCGACCTGAAGCAGCCTGTACCAAGGGCTCGAGGGGTTTTTGACCATATTCCGATCGACACCAGATGACCGAAAGGAATAACAATACCGAAGAATGGAATTCTCGAGACGCTTATGCGATAGTCGAGAAGATCCAAGAAAAACAAACCAACATATAACATCTTCAACCTGAAATCGAAGGGGTTTAGTGTGAACAAGTCCGAACTTATCGACGCAATTGCAGAGTCAGCAGACATTTCCAAGGCCGGTGCAGGACGTGCCCTGGACGCTATGGTGAGCTCTATTACAGGTGCACTCGCAAAAGACGATCAGGTCACTCTGATTGGCTTTGGCACCTTCTCAGTAAAAGAACGTGCAGCGCGCACTGGTCGTAACCCGCAGACCGGCGCTGAGATCAAGATCCCGGCCTCAAAGGTTCCAGGCTTCAAGGCTGGCAAGGCTCTGAAAGACGCTGTCAAGTAAGAAGCGGCCTTTAACGGCAGCGCTTTTATTGGCGTTGCCGGGGTGGTCTCTTCAAGGCATCCGGTTCCGGTAGGTCGTTGACCTCATCACGCTGAAATCCCCTGATTGACTGCCCCGTTGGTTTTGAGGCGCATTCCTTGCCGGATGCGCCTTTTTACGTTCAGTGCGCTTCACTTGCCCATGTCGATAGTACGTGGTTTGTGGGCGCGTCTGGTTTTTCAGGACAAATAGAAACAAGAGGCCTGATGCAGCTGCCGGTGGATGTCGTCTCCGCTGGTAACGACTGTCTGGGAGAAACATGCTTCAAGATATCCGGAATAACGCTCAGGGTACGATTGCCAAAGTCATCATCGGGTTACTGGTGATCGGGCTTTCCATGTTCGGTATGGACGCCATTATCGGGGGATTTTCGGGTGAGCCTGAAGTCGCCACTGTAAACGGAAAGGACATCACCGAGCGCGAATTTCAGCGTACCGTGCAAATGGAGCGGCAACGCCAGCTTTCTCAGATGGAAAACCCCGACCCCTCACTGATTAACGATGATGAGCTGCGCAACTCCGTGTTGGAGGGGCTGATCCGGGAAGCGGTTCTGTCACAGGACGCAGTCGATCAGGGTATGCAGCTGTCGAACACTGATATTGATCGCATCATTACGTCCATGAGTCAGTTTCAGGTCGACGGCGAGTTCAGTCGCGAGGCGTTTACTGCGACAGTTCGTAATGCTGGCATGGGCGTAGCGGAGTTCCGTGAAGCCTTGCGTCGTCAGTTTGTTATCAATCAAATCCGCAGTGGTATCGCTGCCAGCGCCATTGTTAATCCGGAAACCGCAAAAGATATTCTGAAGCTTCAGTCACAGACGCGCAGCTTCTCGACTCTGACGATCCCTGCCGATGCAGTGAGTGCCAGCGTAAAGGTAACGGACGACGAAATTCAGGACTACTACGACGCGAACAAGGCGGATTACAAGGTGCCCGAGAACGTCGATGCTGCTTATGTCGCTTTGTCGCTGGACGCATTGGCGAAGGGTGTCGAAGTATCTGACGAAGAACTGAAAGAGGCCTATGAATCCCAGTCCAAAGATCTTGGTGGTGAAGAGCAGCGTCGCGCGTCGCATATTCTGATTGAGCCAGGCGATGATGCTGAAGCTACAGTAGCGGAAGTCGAAAAGAAGCTGGCAGACGGCGAAGACTTTGCGAAGGTAGCTGAGGAGTATTCAAAGGACCCAATCTCGGCTCAGGAAGGTGGTGATCTCGGCTATGCCGGTAAAGGGGCCTATGCCGGGCCGTTTGAAGATGCGCTGTTCGAGCTGAAAGAAGGCGAGACATCCGAGCCGGTAGAGACACGGTTTGGTTTCCATATCATCAAACTCACAGGCATTCGCAAGACTGAGCGCCCATCGTTCGAGTCAATGAAAGATGAGCTGCGCGAGGGCGTTGCGCGTGAAAAGGCTGGCAAGCTGTTTTCCGAGAAGCGCACCCAGTTGGCCGATTTGTCCTATTCCGAGCCAAACCTGGACGTGCCTGCCGAAGAGCTGGGACTCGAAATTCAGGTTGTTAAAGATGTCGCTCGCGAAGGTGGGGACGCTCCGTTTGATCATCAGGGATTGGTGCGTCAGTTGTTCTCCGACGATGTGCTGAACGGTGAGTTCAATACCGAGATGGTAGACGTAAATAACAGCACGGCGGTTGTTGCCCGGGTTCGTGAGCATCACGAAGAAAAGCAGTTGAGCCTGGCTGAAGTCAGTGATCAGATTCGCGAACAGCTGAAGGCCGAGCACATCCAGAAGGCGCTTACCGAAAAGGGCAGCGAGTTGGTGGCAAGTTTGCAGGATGGCGCAGATCCCGCCAGTGTTGCTGAAGAAGCGGGTGCAGAGTGGCAGGAGCACCCCGCCATGTCCCGCAATGGTCGAGGGGTTGAGTTTGATGTCCTTCAATCGGTATTCAGCATGCCGCGGCCTGAGGACGGCAAGACCTATGATTCTGTAGCAGGTGCCCAGCGTGTTGTGATCGTCGGTCTTGAGAATGTTCAGGAGGGCGAAATATCCGGAGGTGATGAGCAGGTTAAGGCGATTGCCAACTTCCTGACATCGCAGCGCGGGCAGCGTGAGTACATCGCATACAGTGCCTCTCTGCGCGATAGTGCGGAGATTGAGAAGCCGTAAAGCGATACCGACCCGGAAGTACGAAAAAGGCAGGATGAGAATCCTGCCTTTTTTTATGGATTACCGCTGTGATCAGCCGGGTTCTGACCGGCTAATAGGTGACGGTTGGAACGCCGGAGCCTTGTGCTCCGCTTTGTTGTTGCTCGAATACAGCAACCGACAAGGCGGGGACTTCGAAATCGCCGCTGGCGAATGACGCGCCGTTAGCGGGCATCCCCCAGTGGATCTCAAAGCCTGTCAGACTCGTTTGTAAGGTCTGGGTGGTGGGTGTGGCATTGATTACCACCATGATGGCGTCGCTGTTAATGTCGATATCGTTGCCTGCAGCCGTCCCGTCATCAAGGCTGAATGCTATGAGTCCCGGCAATTGCTGCGGTCCGGTGTTATGGAAAACCAGCCGTCTCTTGATCTGCTCGGCAGTTGTCAGCCGAAAGAGTGCTGACTGCTTGCGAATGCGTAGCAGGGTTTCGACGGCATCGCGGGTATACAGCCTGTCGGCGGTGGTTGGGCTTGCCTCACTGTCTGCCAGTATCGGTGTGATGATCGGCCAGTTGTCACCGTCTTTGTCGGCACGGGGGAGTCCCCGGTTCCAAGAGCTGGTCTGATAACTGAAGTCGACAGCGTTAAACCAGTCCCCGGAATCGTAACTGTCCCGCTGCATCGATTTGGACCGCAGTATTTCTGACCCCATATGCAGGAACGGAATGCCTTCGCTCAGTATCGGGATGGCGAGTGCAATGACCTGCATGCGGGCCCGGTCGCGGCTTGATGCAGCCGTTGGTGCCTTGTACTGGTTGTTGTCCCATAGCGTCTGGTTGTCGTGTTTTGACACGTAGTTAATCAGTTCCTGGGGATCCGCGGTGTAACCGGCTGCTTGACCGTTGTAATCAATTTCCGAAGCGGTTTTCGTGCTGCCATCGAACGTTTCCAGCCGGTAGCTTGCCAGTCCGCCTGTAATACCCACTCGAATCCAGTCCATTGTCTGGAGCAGACGTTGTTTCTCTTCTTCGTTCCCGTTATTCAGTTCATTCGGAAAGGTATAGAGACCATTTGCAAAGCCCTGGTTGCTGCGAAGCGACTCTCCGCTGTCGAAGGGGCCGCCTCCGCGGACGCCATCCCGGCTGCGATCATTGAAGGAGCCAATGCCTGAGCCTCCGAGATTTTTCTGGATCGCATTCACGCCCCGGGCGTTGTCGTCCACTTCGCCGAAGTTCCAGCCTTCGCCATAAAAATAGGTATCGGGGTCGATCGCCTGAACGGCGGCCAACGCGTCCGTCATGTTCGACAGCATATGGTGCCCCATAAGATCGAAGCGGAAGCCGGATACTTTGTACTGGTTGGCCCATGTGCTGAGAGAATCGGTCATCAACTTCGCCATCATTCGGTGTTCAGTGGCGGTATTCTCGCAGCATGTGGACTGCTCCACAGCCCCGGTCTGAGGGTTAAGGCGGTGATAATAACCAGGTACGATCTTGTCCAGTACGGACTTTTCGGCCAATCCCGAGGCGTTGGTGTGGTTGTACACCACGTCCATCACTACATTGAATCCCATCTCGGTCAGCGACTTGATCATGGCGCGAAACTCAATGATCCGGGTCACGCCTTCAGCATCGCTGGAATAGCTTCCCTCCGGCACGGTGTAATGCTGGGGGTCGTAGCCCCAGTTGAAGCTGTCCAGGCCTCTGAGAACGGAATAGAGCGCTTGTGCATCGCCTGAGGCCGGATCGAACCCTTCCAGCACGCTACGGATGGTGCCGCTGCTGCATTGATCTGCCCACTGGTCGGCTGCGACATCGGAAAGCGCACAGAGCCGACTGAATTCATCATCGATATCGACGACCTTCGCCGGATCCTCGTTGACCGTGGCAATATCGAATGCCGGCAGCAGGTGAATGTGAGTAACGCCGGCATTAGCCAGGCGTGCCAGATGGGTCAGGCCTACACTGCCGCTGGCCGAGAATGCGGCGTATTTGCCACGCTGAGCAGGCGCAACGCTTGCGTCGGACGCACTGAAGTCCCGAATGTGCGTTTCGTAGATGACCACATCTTCAGGTTGAGCGACTGCGGGCGGCGCGACGCCAGTCCAGCCAGCGGGTTTGAGGTCTGCATCATCAAGATTGACCACCTGGGCATACTCGCCATTGGTTGAGAGGCTCAAAGCGTAGGGATCGGATGTGATTGCAGTCTCGACCCCGTCCGTTTGCGGATGGAAGGCTGTGACTTCGTATTGGTAGTAGGCGCGATCCAGTGACAGAGGGCCGGTGTAGTGCCATACAGCGGTGTTTTCGGCGGTGGGTGTCATGGCGACAGGGAATCCCGGAAGCGGCTGCTTGTTGGAATCGAAAGCCCTTAATTTTACCGATTGAGCGGTTGGCGCCCAGACCGCGAACTCAACGCCACTACCTGTGACGCGAGCACCAAGTGGTCCCTCATAGGCGTAGGCTGCGTCGAGCACGCCGGGAATCTGTAGCCGTGTCGCATGTGTGAGTTTCCCTGTCTTGTCGTACGCGGCGGCAATGAGCTGGCTTTTAACAATGCGAGCCCGTTCTGCTTCATTTATATCGACTCTGAACGCCGGCCAGCTTGCAAGGTGGGGAAACTGATTGGCGGCCTGCTGGGAGATAGTTGATGAAGGGAGTTCGATCGCAGTTCCGCCAGTAAGAACGCCTTCGTCTACGTGAATGTCTGCATTTTCGTCATAGCGAAGCTCAACTCTGTTTGCTTCTGACGCATCGTCCCAAACCAGCGTATTCGCATCAATCCAATGGGCACTTGCGCCCTCCAGTGCTACTGAGGGGATGGCAACCGGATCAGCTGACAGATCGGGCGATCCACTGAGCGTAAAAACGCGCCGCCCCAGTTCGGCAAAGCGCCATTGGATGTCGTTGCCGCCCAGGTCTTTGTTGTCGCCCTGGTGCATGATCATGTTGAGGCAGTCGCCATCGTCTGTGACGTCAATGCGGTAGTAAGCTCCGTAAGTCTCGCTGATACCATCAGCCAACAGTGGAGTGGCCCATTCAGTCGGCGCTGCGGCACCGCTGCAGGTGTCTGTATTCCAGAGGTGCAGGCCCCACTCATCATAGCGTTTGTCTTCGCGCAGATAGTACAGGATGGCTTCATTAGGGCCGGGTTCAATTAGCGCCTCGGTGCTCGGCGAAGTGCCTGGATCCGTCGGCTTGTCATTGTCCGATTTGCAGCCTGTCAGAATAAGACTGGCGGTGATGAGTAGAATGCTGCCAATTCCCGGGCAGCAGGCAGGGGTCATGCGCTGAATCATAACGTCGTTTCCTTGCTCTGTTTGTTGTTTTTGTACTGCTCTATTGATGGTGATCTTTGGGGCAAGGGGGGCGCATCCTCTGGGGAGCCATTTTTTATGGCGTAGGACGGGAGGCGTATTCAGCGATTAATTTCGGGAGAGGGCGCAGAAAGGATTGAAGCCTGGGGCGTAAAGAAAAACAGGCCCGATCACCGCTGTGGGATAATCGGGCCCGGCTTGCGTGTCTTTAAATAACAGGTGCGGAGGTTACTTTACCACCAGGCTTCCATCTGGACGCCGAGCTGCACATCGCCATCGACACCGTCGCCGCTGCGGGCTGCTTCAGCCTGATCGCCAAAGAATGCTGCGGCGTAGACCCGTATTACCGGGCGGGCCCAGTAGCCTTCGCCGGCAGACCATTGTTGCGCGATGGCGACCTTCTGGAGGTCTTCCTTATCGGAAGGGCCGGTGGATTTGACGTTGTCATAGCCAACTTCAAGGGCCGTGCTGGACACCGCACTCCAGTTATAGATCGGACGGGCAACAACGCTCAGGCGTTCCGCGTCGTCAAGGCTGGAGTCGTGTGCTTCGCCACGCTGGTAGAGTGCTGAGTAACCCAGGTCCCAGCTGCCGCCCAGTTTGATGACGCCATGATCGAGAATACGCCAGCTGCTTTGCAGGTAGCCGCTGGTATTGTTGTTGGCGATACGTCCGCCGCCGCCATTTTCGAAGGCGTCGAAGCCCATCGAGTCTGCACCGTACTGAAGCACAAACTTGTTGAACCCACCCATAAAGCCGCTTGCCAGCTCAGTGGTCAGGAAGTAGCCGTCTTCGTCATCAAGGCCGGCATCCTCTTGCTGGTCAGTCAGGTCGGCCATGCCGTAAATGCCAACCAGTGTCAGGGTGCTTGAGCCCACAGGGAAAGCGTACCGAACGTCGAACTTGTTGTTCTGGACCAGTTCAGTGCCATCCTTATTGTCGTGGTTGGTAAATGCGAGTGATAGCTGGCCCGGGCCGGCGCTGATGTTTTCCACACCACCACCGTAGCCCGAGTTGTTCAGGTAATAGAGGTCAAGCTGGTGAACGTCGTGACGCTGGTAGTAGCGCTTACCCGCCCAAAGTGTGGCTCCGGGGAACAGGTCGACCACATTTTTGCCGGAGATATAAAGTTGGCGCAGTGACGTATCGCCGCCATCGTAGCCACCACCGTCATTGTTGTAGCTGTAGCTCTGAAAGTCGTTGCCCTGATTGTTGGCGCCATATGACACCATGGAATCAAACCGGAATGACTTGCCATTCTCATTATAGAGTTCGTCGCCAAGGCCTATTTCGGCATAGGTGTCGCACTCGTCAGCCAGGCGCCCCACGTAATGGCCGCCTGCACCGCTGCCGAAACAGGTTTGCTCGCCGCCGCTATTGAGGTTGGTTGAGGCGCCCGCGCGGGCGTAGCCATTAAAATCGAGTGCGGCTGCCGGTGTGGTGAACGCGATGGTTGCGATAGCAGCCGCAAGCGGGGAAAGACGTGTGATCAATCGGTTGTTGTTCTGCATCATCCTGATTCCTGTGCTTTTTGTATTGTTTTGAGCGCCAGGGTTTCGTTGCCTGCACACGAACGGTCGGGTTAACCAGGGCCCATAAGCGTGTACCGATTTCCGAAACCTGCCGTAGCGACCATGCCAACGTATGTGCAAGGCTGCATGCGGGGCTTCCAGCCGATTTGAGTCGGGAAACCTGTTTTCATACTCCTTAAACGAAAGGCAAGCCACATCATCCGGTCATGAAGTTTTGGGGGTGGAGATTCAGGGGGGAGGAGGGGCGTAGATAAAACGGGTTTAATGAGCATCCCGCTAGAATATCCGGTCTTGCGGCAGGGCGCGGCGCACCACGCCACAGATTGGGCGCGATACGCTGCAATATTCCGGGCGGGGGTTAGTCGGCTGCGTATCGCGTCGGCCTGAGGCTATCCTTGATTTTTTTCAGGTGCTGCTGGAAATCGCTGCCGCGCTTGAGTGTTACCCCGGTCGCGAGGATATCGACTATCGTGAGATGAATGATTCGTGACGTCATGGGCATATAGACGTCGGTGTCTTCCGGTGCCGTGACTTCCAGTGCGACGGTGCAAGTTTCGGATAACGGTGAGTTCGGCGCGGTAATGCCGACAACGGTCGCACCGTTTTTGCGCGCATCTTTCGCGATCTCCACCATTTCGCGAGTGCGGCCGGTGTAGGAGATCACGACAATAACGTCGCCGGTGCTGCTGCCGGCTGCAACCATTCGCTGCATCAGTACGTCGTCGTAGGCCATGACCGGGATATTGAAACGGAAAAACTTGTGTTGGGCATCCATGGCAACAGGCGCTGAGCCGCCCATGCCAAAGAAGTTGATCTGTTTGGCCTGGATGAGATAGTCGATGGCAGATGACAGTGCGCTGGGGTTGAGCGCCTGGCGCGCTTTGTCCAGGCTGGCCATAGTGCTGAGTACTATTTTGTCAGCGAAGGTGGCAACGTCGTCATCCGGCTTCACTATCTGGCTGACATACGGCGTACCGGTGGCAATACTTTGTGCCAGCTGGATTTTGAAATCAGGGAAGCCGGAGGTTGAAAAGCCCCTGCAGAAGCGGTTCACCGTGGGTTCACTGACGTCGGCGGCGCGCGCCAGTGCTGCAATACTGTAACGTGTTGCAGCTGAAGGGTCTTGCAGAATAGCTTCAGCAACTTTGCGCTCGGACTTGTTGAGGTTGTCGAGTTTTGCCTGAATCTGTTCCAGCAGGTTCAGGTGGCTGCTGTCATTGAATTTGTGCATGTGCTTTCCCTGAATTGCCGGCTGTCACTGCCTGGCAGAGATGTGCCGAAGGATGATTGTGCTGAGATTATAGCGTGTTTTTTGCATTAAAATCCGTAGTAAAAATATCACAAATGACGATTTTAACTTGGATGTGGCAAAATTAAGTGTCATTATTTTGTTTAAATTACTACGTATTGGCGATAGCAAGTTACCAAAGTGCCCGTTTCATGCTGGTTGTCTGTGGTTGTAGCACGGCGATTGGCGGCTGGCACGGCTTTCGCAACCATAACGGGATACCGTGGCGTCTGCACGGCAGGTGCCAGAACGCTATTGCCCGTTGAGTTGGATCGAATCTTCAGTCAGCGGAGTTGTTGGTCACGATCTCAAGGCTCCAGCCTGATATGACAACAATAAATGGCGCGTATACGGACAGTAAAGGACTGTATTCATGGTTAAAAAGACTGAGAACCGGTGTGACCTGATCATGTTTGGCGCATTGGGTGATCTGGCGCAGCGGAAGTTGTTTCCTGCGCTTTATCAGCTGGATGCTGCTGAGCTTTTGACAGCGGGCACCCGCGTGCTTGCGGTAGCTCGCAAGGATCTGGATGTTGAAGGCGCGCGAGAACAACTGCGCAAGAAAATCCTTGAGAACGTAAAGTCCGAAGAGATGGATCAGGCTGTGCTCGATCGATTTCTCCAGCGCGTCGATTATCACCGCCTGGATTTCGGCACGCTGGACGACTACCACGCTCTGCGCGAGTGGCGGGAAGAGGGCGGTCATGGTGCACTGATTGCGTACATGGCAACGCCGCCCTCGTTCTATGGCACCATTGCCCGCAATCTCCGGGAAGCTGCGTGCATTGATGCTGCAACCCGTGTGGTTGTGGAGAAACCGATCGGCCATGATTTTGAGTCGTCTTGCGAGATCAATGATCAGTTAGCTGAGGTGTTTAATGAGGATCAGCTATTCCGTATTGATCATTATCTGGGCAAGGAAACTGTTCAGAACCTGATTGCATTGAGGTTTGCCAATAACCTGTTTGAGACCCAGTGGAATCAGAACCAGATCTCCCACGTGGAGATAACCGTCGCCGAGAGCGTTGGGATTGAGGGGCGGTGGGGCTACTTTGACCAGGCCGGCCAAATGCGGGATATGATTCAGAATCACCTGCTGCAGTTGCTTTGCCTGATCGCCATGGACCCGCCGTCTGATCTTACTGCCGATAGCATTCGGGACGAGAAGGTCAAGGTGCTTAAAGCATTGCGCCCGATAACGGCTGACGTGATGGAGACGCATCTGGTTCGCGGCCAATATACTGCGGGGAGTTCCGGTGGAAAGGCGGTGCCTGGCTATCTGGAAGAAGAGGACGCAGTGAGAGGTAGCTCCACTGAAACCTTTGTTGCCCTCAAAGCGGAGATTCACAACTGGCGCTGGTCCGGCGTGCCTTTCTATATCCGTACAGGCAAGCGCCTGCCGGAGAAGCTTTCCCAGATCATTATTCACTTCAAGCCGGCCCCGCATTACATCTTCGATCCTGACCAGAAGCAAATGGCCAACAATAAACTGATCATTCGACTGCAGCCGGATGAAGGTATGTCTTTGCAGATCCTGACCAAGGATCAGGGGCTGGATAAAGGGATGCGTCTGCGTCAGGGGCCGCTTGAATTGACCTTCTCGGAAACCTTCGGTCAGGGCCGTATACCGGATGCCTATGAGCGCCTGTTGTGGGAAATAATGAAGGGAAACCAGTACCTGTTCGTGCGCCGTGACGAAGTAGAGCACGCCTGGCGCTGGGTCGATCAGGTGATTTCGAACTGGGAAGATCATGCCGCGCCACCGAAGCGATACGCAGCCGGAACCTGGGGGCCGGTGGCCTCTGTCGCGCTGATCACCCGTGATGGGAGAAGCTGGTATGAAGATGTCTGATTTGCACTGGCCCGCAGACGTTGATGTGATCCAGGACGAGAGTGCCGATGTGATCGCGAACAAGCTTGCCCGGACCGTTGCCGGAAAATTGACTGAGGCGCTCGGCCGCAAGTCGCGCGCCTGTATGGCGGTGTCCGGGGGCAGTACACCCAAAGCTTTTTTTCAGGCGCTGAGTCAGTTGCCTGTTGAGTGGTCCCGCGTCGATGTGACCCTGGCAGACGAGCGCTGGGTTGATGTGGATGCGGACGCCAGTAACGAACGGCTGGTCAGGGCGGCGCTGTTGCAAGGGCCGGCTGCCAACGCCAGGCTCATCGGGCTGAAGCAGCCTCATGACACGGCCAATGCCGGGCAACCCATCGCTGAAGAAGCCCTTGCCGAGATGGAGTGGCCGCTGGATGTGCTGGTGCTGGGGATGGGCAATGACGGGCATACAGCGTCACTGTTTCCAGATGCACCGGAAATCGGCGAGGCCCTTGATTCGAGCCGCCCGGCTCGCTGCATTGCGATGCACCCGCCGTCTCAGGCTGTTCCCCGGATTTCATTGTCACGCCGCGTCCTGGCCGAGGCCGGTTGGACTGCAGTGCACCTCAAGGGTACAGACAAGCTTGAGACGCTTGAGCGGGCGTTTGCCGATCTCGCCAATGTTCATGCTATGCCGATACGCGCATTTTTGGGTGATGGGGCGCAGGTTTACTGGAGCCCCTGATCTTAGCGCGCGCGGATATTTCGCCATTTTTGTTAGTCAGATATCGAAGAGAGGGGTTTATGTCATCCTCAATAACGGATGCCCGCCGGGCGCAGGTTCAGGCAGTGCTTGATGCGTGTCCTTTGATACCGGTAATCGCCATTCATCGGCCGGAGCATGCCCTGCCTCTCGCCCGGTCGCTGGTTGAGGGCGGGATCAATATTCTTGAAATCACCCTGCGCACGCCTTTCGGGCTGGATGCTATTCGGGAGCTTCGCAAAGAGCTACCGGAAGCCTGGGTTGGTGCCGGTACGGTTACCAGTGTCGATCAGTACCGTGCTGTGGAGGAGGCGGGCGCCCAGTTTGTGATTACGCCCGGTACCACTGATTCTTTATTTGATTACGGCCTGACAGCCTCAGCACCGCTGCTTCCGGGTGTCGCTACCCTGTCAGAGATGATGCGGGGCTATCAGCGGGGCTATCGCCATTTCAAGTTCTTCCCGGCTGAAGTGGCGGGCGGGGTGTCTGCGCTGAAAGCATTTTCCGGTCCATTCCCGGATGTGTGTTTCTGCCCGACGGGTGGCATCCGTAAAGAGACAGCGAGTGACTATCTCGCGTTGGCTAATGTGGCTGCTGTTGGTGGGAGCTGGCTAACGCCACAGGATGCGATTGATCAGGGTGACTGGCAGCGTGTTACGGCGATAGCGCGAGAGAGTTTGGCCTTGTTGCGAAACGGTAAGGTATGTTGAAGGGATAAAAAAAGGGGTATGGCGTTGCTGCCATACCCCTTTTGTTTCTATTCAATTCTTCAGGATTCAAACCTGCAATTTTGAACTCCGCTATTTGACGGTAGCGCCGGCACGGACGATTTTCATCGAGTTGGTGCCGCCTTGGGGAGCGGCGTAGTCGCCTTTGGTGATGACCACCAAGTCACCATCTTTCACCACGCCACGTTCCATCAGCTCATCTACCGCCGCGCTGTTGGTCTTTTCGTTGGCAATGGTGTCGGAGTCAAATGGTACCGTCTGCACGCCGCGATAAAGCGCTACCCGATGTTGGGTGCTGTGATGGCGTGAGAATGCAAAGATCGGCAAGCTTGATTTGATTCGGGACATCAGCAACGGTGTGGCGCCGGTTTCTGTCAGGCAGATGATGGCCGTGACACCGGCTAGATGGTTGGCAGCGTACATGGCCGACAGGGCAATCGCCTCGTCGATACGCTCCATGCTCTCGTGAATCCGGTGCTTTGACTGGTGCATGGACGGCTGCTTTTCAGCGCCCAGACAAATGCGCACCATCGCTTCGACCGCTTCTCTGGGGTAGTCGCCCACGGCGGTTTCAGCCGACAGCATCACTGCATCGGTGTAATCCATGACCGCGTTGGCCACGTCAGATACTTCCGCGCGGGTCGGCATGGGGTTGTCGATCATCGATTCCATCATCTGGGTGGCGGTGATTACGACACGGTCCAGGCTGCGGGCCCTGCTGATGATGTGCTTCTGAACGCCGACCAGTTCTGCATCGCCGATTTCTACCGCCAGGTCGCCCCGCGCTACCATGACGGCATCGGACGCTTCGATAACCGCATCGAGCTGTTCCGGGTTGTGGGCCAGTTCTGCGCGCTCAATTTTTGCGATAAGCGACGCGTTGGAGCCGGCAGCCCGCAGTAACTTGCGAGCGGTGTGCATGTCTTCAGCGGTGCGCACGAAAGAGACGGCGACATAGTCTGCACCCAGTTCGGCGGCAGTTACGATGTCCTTCTTGTCTTTTTCGGTAAGGGCTTCGGCAGACAGGCCGCCGCCCCGTTTATTGAGGCCCTTGTTGTTGGAGAGAGGACCACCGATCAATACGCGGGAGGTGATGCTGTGCTCGCTGACCTGTTCGACTTCCATCTCGATCCGGCCATCGTCGAGCACCAGGATATCGCCCGCGGTCACATCATTGATCAGTTGTTCGTAGTCAATGCCGACGCACTGGTCGGTGCCGGCTTCTTTGTCCATCGCGGCATCAAGCACAAACTGCTGCCCCGCTTTAAGCGTGACTTTGTTTTCGCTGAAGCGGGCGATACGCAGCTTGGGGCCTTGCAGGTCGGCCAGCAAAGCGACGAAGCGTTGCTGTTGTTTGGCGATAGCCCGCACTTGTTTTGCGCGTTCTATGTGATCGTCTGCGCTGCCGTGGGAAAAGTTGAGTCGTGTGACATCAACGCCTGCGGCAATAATGGCAGATAGCGATTCGGGAGAGTCTGTGGCCGGACCGAGCGTGGCGACAATCTTGGTGCGCCTGAGCATGTGTGCTCCTTTTGATGGCTTGAAGAGTTCTGTTGGGTTGGGAATTATCAGCGACTGGCGGCCTGCATCAGTGCCGTAGCATTATCCAGCATGCGATTCGAGAATCCCCATTCATTGTCATACCATGCCATGACTTTAACGTGACGGCCTAGCGCCCGCGTGTGATTGGCATCGAAAATGCTGGAAAGTACGGAGTGATTGAAGTCGACACTGACCAGCTTTTCCTGGTTGTAGCCCAGTATAGAACTCTTCTGTGCGGCAGATTTCAGTAAATCATTAATTTCGTCTGCGGTGGTATCGCGACTGGCGATAAAACTGAGATCCACCAGCGATACGTTAATTGTCGGCACGCGCACCGCCATTCCGTCGAGCTTGCCGGCAAGTTCCGGGAGAACCAGACCAATTGCGGCTGCCGCACCTGTTTTGGTGGGAATCATGGATTGGGTAGCCGAGCGCGCACGATAGAGATCGGTATGGTAGACATCACTCAGTTTCTGGTCATTGGTATAGGAGTGAATGGTCGTCATCAGGCCGCTCTCAATACCAATGCCATCGGATATGGCTTTCACCACGGGTGCCAGGCAGTTAGTGGTGCAGGAGGCGTTGGAGATGATGTGGTGATCAGCGGTCAGGCTGTGATCATTGACGCCGTATACGATGGTGGCATCAGCGTCGGGCGAGGGTGCAGAAATAATCACTTTGCGGGCACCAGCGCTCAGATGCGCTGCCGCGGCTTCGCGCTTGGTGAACAGGCCGGTGCACTCGAGCACGACATCGACATGGTAATCTTTCCAGGGCAGTGAAGCTGGATTGCGCTCAGCGCAAATGGCAATCCTGTCACCGTTGACTGAAAGTGATTCTGCATCATGGCTGACAATGCCATTAAACCGCCCGTGCACGCTGTCGTATTTCAGCAGGTGGGCGTTGGTTTCGGCGTCACCAAGATCATTGATCGCCACAACCTGCATGGTCTGGCGATAATCGTTTTCGTAAAGTGCACGGAGAATATTGCGTCCGATACGGCCAAATCCGTTAATACCTATGCGAATCGTCATTGTTAGCTCCACGGCCGGTAATTGTTTTGTTTGTCGGCGGAAGGGGCAGTGAAAATGCTCCCGTCGATGGAAATTATGCTTTGCTGGTTCTCGAAGTTACGTAGTAAATATAACAAAAGTTAGATTATTTGTGCACGTAAATGCTGAATAAAGTAAAAATACTACGTAGTATTGTGATCAAATGGTTTCATGTTCGAAGGTCAGATCGTCTTTAGTCGAACAAATGAGGCTTTAAAGTTTACGACCTGTGCTGCAACGTTATGTTCCCGGCGCCGAGAAGGGCTAAAGGCCTGGTCGGTGTGCCGAATCAGCAATCAGGGTCTTGCGTCAACAGTCAGTGAGGAGAGGGCAATGCATCCTACGATCGAGAAAGTCACGCAGCGGATTATTGAGCGCAGCCGTGGCAGCCGCGAAGATTACCTGCAGCGGATGGCGGCGTTGGGAGCTCAGTCTCCTCAGCGGGAATCGCTCTCCTGCGGTAATTTGGCTCACGGATTTGCGGCATGTGGCAAATCAGACAAAGACACCCTTAAGCTCATGAACAAGGCGAATGTCGCGATCGTTTCGGCCTACAACGATATGCTGTCGGCGCATCAGCCTTACCACCGGTTTCCCGATATTATCCGCCAGGCGGCGCATGGAATGGGGTCAGTTGCCCAGTTTGCCGGTGGCACGCCCGCAATGTGTGATGGTGTGACGCAGGGGCAGCCTGGAATGGAGTTGAGTCTGTTTTCCCGGGACGTTATCGCCATGAGCACGGCGGTGTCCCTGAGTCACAATATGTTTGATGCGACCATGTTGCTGGGTATCTGCGACAAGATTGTGCCCGGCCTGCTCATCGGCGCGCTGAGCTTTGGTTATCTGCCAACAGTGTTGGTACCTGCCGGCCCTATGCCCTCCGGGCTCCCCAATAAAGAAAAGCAACGTATTCGCCAGCTCCACGCTGAAGGCAAGGTTGGCCGAGATGAATTGCTGGAATCCGAAAGTCAGTCGTACCACAGTCCTGGCACCTGTACCTTTTACGGCACGGCCAACAGCAACCAGCTGCTGGTTGAGGTTATGGGGTTGCACATGCCTGGCGCCGCGTTTATTCATCCGGATACCCCGTTGCGGGACGCTCTGACCAGCGCTGCGACGGAGCAGGTGATTCGTTTGTCCAAGCCAAATGGGGGGGCGCTCGGGCTTGCGGACATGGTGTCCGAGAAAACGATTGTCAACGCGCTCGTGGCATTGCTGGTAACCGGTGGATCGACCAATCACACCATTCACTGGGTAGCCATTGCCCGTGCAGCGGGTATCCATATCAACTGGGATGACTACTCGGAGCTGTCATCCGCTGTGCCGTCGATGACACGCATCTATCCAAACGGCCAGGCTGATATCAACGCCTTTCATGATGCAGGCGGAACGCCTTATCTGATCGGTGAACTGCTCGATAAGGGGTTGCTGCACAACGATGTGGAAACCGTTGTGGGGCACGGTCTTGAACGATACGCGCAAATGCCGTCGCTGGACGGTGACAAGCTGGTTTGGTCACCCGCCAAGACAGAATCATCCGATCTGTCGGTGCTGAGTTCGGCTACTGAGCCCTTTGCGCCGGAAGGGGGCTTGAGAGTGCTCGATGGTAATCTCGGGCGAGGCGTGATCAAGGTGTCTGCTGTAGCGCCGGAAAATCATATTGTTGAAGCACCGGCAGTTGTTTTTGACGACCAGAACGAACTGAAGGCGGCTTTTGAGGCCGGCGATCTTGATCGGGATTGTGTGGTTATTGTGCGTTTCCAGGGCCCCAAAGCCAACGGAATGCCGGAGTTGCACAAGCTGACGCCGTATCTGGGTGTACTGCAGGACAGGGGTTATCATGTCGCGCTGGTGACGGATGGTCGTATGTCCGGAGCGTCCGGCAAGGTGCCCGCTGCTATTCATGTATATCCTGAGGCTCTGGACGGCGGCCCGCTGGCGCGAGTGAAAAGTGGCGATGTTGTTCGTCTGGATGCTGTAGAGGGCGCGCTGACGGTGGCGTTGTCGGAAGATGAACTCAGTGAACGGGCGCTTGCGAAAAATGACCTTTCCAAACATCACAGCGGTTTGGGGCGTGAAATGTTTGGCTGGATGCGCCGTTCCGCAAGCACGCCTGAAGAAGGCGCCTGCTTTTTCTGGAACCACGATGCATGAATGATAACCTGTCCTTTTCACTGGTAGGCGATATCGGCGGCACTAATGCGCGACTGGCGCTGGTGCGCGAAGGCGAGGTGCGTCCGGAGGCTATCGAGGTACTGCCTTGTGGTGACTACGACAATCTGGACAGTGCGATTACAGCCTATCTTGCCAAAGTTGGCGTGGCATCGGTTACCGATGCCTGTCTTGCTGTTGCCTCGCCGGTGCCAGAGCCCAACGATCCCGATGCTCAAGTGCGCATGACCAACAATCACTGGCGGTTTGGTGTACAGGCGATTCGCGAGGCGTTCGGTTTACGCCACTTCAAGGTCATCAACGATTTCACCGCCATGGCACTGGGTGTGCCTCATGTGCCGCAAGACCATCTGGTTCATGTCTGTGGGGGCGCGGGCAAGTCGACGCGGCCTCGCCTGGTAATAGGTCCGGGCACAGGGCTTGGTGTATCAGGGCTTATCCCGATCCGGGACGGGTGGGTGCCGTTGATTACAGAAGGTGGCCATGTGGATTTTTCGCCAACCGACGAAACCGAAATCGCGGTGCTGCGTATTCTCAAGGCCCGCTTCGGTCGGGTATCGGTGGAGCGAATTCTGTGTGGTCAGGGGCTGCTGAACCTGTATCAGGCCCACGCCGAGATTCAGGGCGTTGCCGCGCCATTGGATGAACCTCACAAGATCACGATGGCAGCAGTCGAGCAGGCGGATCCGCTGGCGCGGCAAGTCTTGCGGCATTTCTGTGGCATTCTGGGAAGAGTGGCCGGCGATGGAGTGCTGACGCTGGGAGGACTGGGTGGCGTCTATATCTGTGGCGGCATCGTTCCCCGTTTTATCGATTTCTTCCTTGAGAGCCCCTTTCAGACTGGCTTCGAAGATAAAGGGCGAATGCGCCCGTTGATGGAATCAACGCCTGTGTATATTGTCACCGAGCAATATACCGGTTTGCTGGGTGCAGGCGAGGCGTTGCGCAATCCGGAAGTCTGAGGCTATTTGAATCGGTGTCCGTTTGATGTCGGTTAGCTGACACATGCCTTTCTCCATGCTTCAATACACTCTATACAGGAACCTCGCAGGCTGAAGCCTGACGGGGTTCCGCCATCTTGTGCCGGGCCTGGTACCGGCATCGTCGCACTCTGCGAGACATCAAGGAGATCCCGTCCCGATGAGAATCGCCGTATTCTGTGGCTCAAGCACCGGTTCAGACCCCGTTTTCACCGATCAGGCAAAAGCCCTTGGCAAGCAAATAGCCGAGGGCGGGCACAGCCTTGTTTACGGTGGGGGAAATGTGGGGCTGATGGGTATTATTGCTGATGAAGTGATGGATCGGGGTGGCAAGGTCGTTGGTGTGATTCCGCGGTTACTGAAAGAGCGGGAAGTGGCTCATGAGGATATCAGTGAGCTTTTCATTGTCGATGACATGCACGCCCGAAAGGCCAAGATGGCCGCCTTGTCTGACGCCTTTGTGGCGATGCCCGGTGGTGCCGGCACGCTGGAAGAGATTTTTGAGGTCTGGACTTGGGCCCAGCTGGGGTATCACGAAAAGCCTTGCGGCTTTCTGAATGTCGAAGGTTACTTCGATCCGTTGCTGACGTTTATTGACAGTATGTGTGATAAACAGTTTTTGAAACCGGTCTATCGTGACATGCTGCTGGTGAGCGACTCGCCAGCTGAGCTGCTGGCGTCGTGTGTCGAATATGAGGCGCCGCAATCGAAGTGGCGCTGAGTCGTTGCCAACTGGCCTGACCAGACGTTCATCAGGCACGGGAGACCGTTATGGATCACGTGGCGTACCAGTTAAAACTCAGACACATGCTGGCAGGACGAGAGTCTGCCTTTCCAGATGCCGAATATGATCGCCGCCAACGCTTGTTGAATAGCAAAATGAGCGACAACGGGCTGGATGCGATATTGATCACTCACCCCTCCGATATTTATTACCTTACCGGCTACAACACCTTCGAAGTCTCCGTTCACACCGCCCTTATCTACGGACCTGAGCGTTGCGTGCTACAGGTGCCGTCGATTGAAACCGGACCTGCAATCGCCTGTGCACGATGCGATGAGGTAATCGGCTATCGTTGGGAGGGGCCGGGCGAGGTTCTGGCGCCGCTCGCCGACACGCTTGGGAGTATGGGGCCCCGTATCGGTATGGATTGCTGGGGCGGCGGCCTGCGCCCGGGGATCGTTGATGGCTTGCGTCAACGCCTGGGTCGTCATGAACTGCTTGACGCCTCCGGCATACTCGCCAGCATCAAGCGTGTGAAGTCTGCGGTTGAGCTGGAGTGCCTGCACCAAAGCGCGCGTATCACGGAAGCCGGTATTCTGGCTGCACGTGGCGCTGTAGCTGTGGGGAGCACTGACAATAAGGTGGCGTCAGCGGCGGCAGAGGCCATGATTGCTGCGGGTAGCGAGTTTATGAGCATGCAACCCATTGTAGTCGCCGGACAGCGCAGCAGCGTGATTCACACCAACCACCGGCGTTTCACCATTGCCGACCGGGAACCGGTATTTATCGAGCTGGGTTCGGCCTGGCAGCGATACACCGCACCGATCATGCATACAGTGGTAGCAGGCAGCGAAACGCCAGATGTCCGTATGCTGAAAGTCTTCGATACCTGTCGTCATGTCTATGAGCGTTTGTTGGCAGCCATGCGCCCTGGCAACAGGTTTGGTGACGCTGCCCGGGTTGCAAATGAGGCGCTAAGACCGATTCAGGATGAGGTGTTTTTCTCCGGCGTATTCGGTTACACCGTGGGTGCACAGTTTCCGCCGTCATGGGTTGAGGGGAGCGGGTTTGTTGCGGCGGGTGAGAATGTCCAGTTTGAAGAAAACATGGTGTTTCACCTGCCGCTTTGCTTCCGGATACCCGGCGTCTGGGGTATCGGGTTCAGCGATACTGTCAGAGTCGGTATTGACGCGGCTGAGCCGATCACACGAAACGACTGGCGTCTCACGAGCAGTGGTCACTGAGTCCCGTATGGCCGGCGTCAGGGGACGGGGTTCCCGCGTGCGGCCTCTAGCAGTGTGAACCAGTCGGTCCGTGACATGCCCACTTCAGCGCCCGTCAGGGCGTCATCAATGCGGGTTGGCTTCATTGAACCCAGCACCGGAATCGGGTTGCCGGGGATCTGCCTGAGCCAGGCGATCGCCAGTGCCGTGGGTGACAAACCGGTTTCAGCGCCTAACTTCTTAAGTGCACTGGCAATGCGACCTTTCGCAAGGCTGCCGCCGCCCAGTGGCGACCAGGCCAGCCATTGCAATCGGTCCGTCAGGTGCGCTTCCAGAACCCCGTCAGAGAGGGGGGCGTTTGCGGTCAGTGAGAGTTCGCTCTGATTGCAGGCCAGTGGCAGATCGGTATTGGCTTGCAGCCAACGCCATTGTTCCGGCAAAAAGTTGGACACGCCGATCTGGCTGATCTTGCCAGCCTGTACCGCCTCTTCCAGCACGTTTGCCACGCCTTCGGCATCCATTAACGGATCAGGGCGATGAATCAGAAAGGTGTCGATCTGGTCGATGTTGAGGCGCGCCAGAGCGTTGTCGATCGCTTGCGCCACGTAGCCGGGCTCGGCCCTGTAGTGTTTAACGGTGTCGTCTGTGGCATGCACAATATCTGTTTTGGTGATGATCCGGATCTGCTCTTTGAGTGAGGGCGCATACGCCAGCGCTGCCCCGAAGGCTGATTCTGCTGACCCGCCACCATAGATATCGGCATGGTCAAAGGTGTTCAGTCCTTTATCGAGTTGCTCTCCGATCCAGCGAGCCAGCGGCCCGGCGCCTGCCAGTTCCGGATAGTCCTCCAGGCGCATCATGCCAAGGATCAACGGGGGAAAGGCGGGCATGGGTTACTCCTCCAGCTTGGGGTTAGTAGATAATTATCGGTCGGTTAGCGTGGCATAACCGGGGGCTTAAGGTAAGTCGTGATCAGGTTCATGCTGCGCAGTGGATGGGGTGTGGGTCTTCAGATAACTCTGAATATTACTGACTTGCGCGGCGGTTAGCCTTAAGCCCAGCTTTGTGCGGCGCCAGATGATGTCCTGAGCGTCACGCGCCCATTCATGGATGGTCAGGTAATCGATTTCTCGGGCGTACAGGGTGCCGCCAAAATGCTGGCCGAGATCAGTCATCGCCTGGCAGCCTTTCAACATTTGCCGTGTGCGCGTGCCATAGGTGCGCACGTAACGTCGTATCAGAACCTCATCCAACCATGGAAACTCCGCTTTGAAAGCCGCAATGAGTTCGTCCTGACTGGAGAAGTCGCCGCCAGGCATGGTGGCTTGTCGGGTCCAGCGTGGGCCTGCATCAGGGAAGAAGCGGCAGATCTGGTCTGTCGCCGCTTCGGCCAGCTTGCGGTATGTCGTAATCTTGCCGCCAAAGACCGAGATAAGTGGCGCAGTCTCGGCATTACCGTCCACTTCAAAAGTGTAGTCTCGGGAGGCTTTCTGGGCGCTGCCGGATTCGTCATCCATTAATGGGCGCACCCCCGAGTATGACCAGACAACGTCGGCTGGCGACAGGGTATTCTTGAAGTGATCGTTGACGATGCCAATCAGATATTCGGTTTCCTCAGCAGAGATCGTCGCTTTGCCGGGGTCACCGTGATAATCCACATCGGTTGTGCCAATCAGCGAATAGTCATCCTCGTAGGGTATAACGAAGATGATCCGGTTGTCGGCATTCTGGAGCATATAGGCTTCAGGCTCGTCATGGACTTTCGGCACTACAATGTGACTGCCCTTTACCATGCGGATCTGCTTCGGTGCGGGCAGGCTCAGTGTTTCCTTGAACAGGGCGCTGACCCAGGGGCCGGCGGCATTGACCATCGCCCGTGCCCGGCAGTGTCTTTGCTCACCGCTATCAACATCGGCCAGCGTCACCTGCCAGTGCTTGCCATCGCGTTCGGCCCGAAGGCATCGCGTTCGCGTACAGATCTCGGCGCCGTTTTCTTCGGCGCCTTTTGCCGACATAACAACCAGCCGGGCATCGTCAACCCAGCCATCGGAGTATTCAAAGCCTTTGGTGATCGAGGGCAGTAACGGGGAGTTTTCGTCAAAACGAATGCTGTTTGAGCCACCCAGTAATTCGCGTTTGGCCAGGTGGTCGTAGAGGAAAAGCCCGGTGCGGATCATCCATGCAGGGCGCAGGTGAGGGAGGTAGGGCAGCCGAAAACGCATGGGCCACATGATGTGGGGCGCACTGCGTAACAGTGCCTCTCGTTCGCCCAGCGCCTGACGGACCAGTTTGAATTCGTAGTGCTCCAGATACCGCAGCCCGCCGTGAATCAGTTTGCTGCTGTTTGATGAGGTGGCTGATGCGAGATCGTTCATCTCACAAAGCAAGACTTTGAGGCCTCGGCCCGCGGCGTCACGGGCGATACCACTACCGTTGACACCGCCACCTACTACAATCAGATCGAACTCGGTATTGTCTGCCGTCATGCCTCTACGTCCCCGTACTCACCTTGTTTTCAGGCGAGCCACTGTCGATGCAAATGGATTCCCTGATGATTATGGGAAACCCGCGGAGGTTCGTAAAGGAAAAGACAAAGATTGAAAACGAAAATGAAGCAGGATTCCCGGTTTCGGATGCCTGCTTCGTAGTGTTCAGTGTGGTTCAGACCACATGAAGTTCCACGGCGTTGTCGTTGAGCATTTGCTGGATTTCACGGGGCGGTGCCTGATCCGTAAAGAAATGATCGGCCTGGGTAATGTTGCCTAGCCGGACCATGGCGTTGCGGCCAAACTTGGAGTGATCAGCTGCAAGCAGTACTTGATGGGAATTGGCGATGATGGTCTGTGCCACCCGCACCTCACGGTAGTCAAAATCGAGCAATGAGCCATCAGTATGAATGCCGCTGATACCGATGATGCCGAAGTCCATCTTGAACTGGTTGATAAAGTCGCGGGTCGCTTCACCCACGATACCACCATCCCTGTTACGCACTTCACCGCCTGCGATAATGATGTTGAAATCTTCCTTGGCGGCAAGGATGGACGCGACGTGCAGATTGTTGGTTACCACTCGCAGGTTATTGTGGTTCAGTAGCGCCTGGGCAATGGTTTCGGTCGTGGTGCCGATGTTGATGAACAGCGACGCATCATCGGGGATATGCCGCACCAGGTCCTCGGCAATCCGCTTTTTGGCTTCGAGCTCCATGATCTTGCGGGTCTGGTACGCGGTGTTCACGGTGCTTGAGTCAATGCCCGCACCACCGTGATGACGCCGCACCCGGTTCTGCTCAGCCAGCTGGTTGAGATCCCGGCGAATGGTTTGCGGTGTAACCTGAAAATGATCAACCAGTTGTTCGGTGGTGACGAACCCGTTTTTCTGGATCAGTTCGATAATCAGATCATGCCGGTTAATCTGTGCCATTCCGCGCCTCTTGATACAGCCAAAACCCATGCCGGGAAAATCAGGTGACGCCATGCGTTTGATGGCACCCTGGAAGCCCGGTCATGAAGCGATTCAGCCCGCTATGGAATAATGCAACAGGGGCTCAAGTCAACTGATGTCCGATTGAAAATCTTACCTCACACCTTACCGAACACCGAGTTCCCTCAGGTGCTTGTAAATAGTGTTCCGACTGTATCCCAGTTGCCGTGCGGTTCTGGAGATATTACCCCGGTAATGGTTGTAGGTTTCCAGCAGCCGATCCAGCCCATTGTCTTTTGAATGGTCTGATGTGTTGACCGATGCTTTCGCCGTCTGGGGTTCTGGCATTTGCGCGTCACCCGCAGCGCCGGAGGGGGAGGACATCGCCTGTAAGTCCCGGATAAAGTCGTCGGGCAGGTGCCACATCTCCAGCGGATCGTTATCGGCCATTGCCAGTGCCACCTTCATAACATTGATCAGTTGGCGGATATTGCCCGGCCAGGGGTGCTTCTCGAACAGATCAAGCACCGCATCGGGCAAGTCTGGCGCCTGCTCCGGCTCCCGATGCTGGCGGTGAACCTGCCTGAATATTTCACGTTTGTCGGCGCGTTTGCGCAGCGGTGGCAATTCGATATTCAGGCCGCTGATACGGTAGAACAGATCACGGCGAAACAGGCCTGACTCGAGGTGTTCTTCCAGGTGCTGATTGGTTGCTGAGACCAGCCGGATATCAACGGGATAGGATTCCGTTGAACCCAGAGGCGTTACTTCGCGCTCCTGCAATACGCGCAATAGCCGGGCCTGGGCACGGGGAGGCATCTCACCGATTTCGTCCAGAAACAGTATGCCCTGATGGGCCTTGCGAATCAGGCCGATAGCCCCTCGTGTACTGGCGCCGGTGAAGGCACCTTTTTCATACCCGAAAAGTTCAGATTCGATCAGCTCCGAGGGGATGGCGGCACAGTTGACGGCTACCAGTGGTTGGTTGTGTCGTGCGCTGGCGCCATGGAGTGCTTTTACGAAGACTTCTTTACCGACGCCGGTCTCACCATGAATCAGGATCGGAATATCCTTGTCTGCAACACGGGAAGCCTGACGTATGCAGCGTTTGATTTGAGGGTCGCCGAATTCAATGTGCTTGAGAGGTACAGCGCCTTGTTGGCCATGCCTGTGGTAAGGCGCGTCCCGGGTCGTTGGAGGCGTGCTGGGGGACAGCGTTGTTATGGCTGGCGTGTCGAGCGTCGCTTGCTTTGGTGCAGGCCGTTTGATCAAACCGTGGAACCGTCGTTGCTGAGCTGTTGCCAGCTGCACATGGCTGCCATCTTCCATATCGCTGACGGGCGGCTGCTCGCCCGCTGAGAATACATCGGCGAGGCGCTGGCCCACCAGATCGTGCCCCAGCAGCTGCAATGCCCGGCGGTTGGCTGCACGAATGCATCCGCTTTCATCAAATGCAATCAGCCCCGACCATTCGCTGTCGAGATTATCGGCGTGGGTATTGAGCGTGAGCAAAAAGCAGGTGGTCTTATAGCTTCGCATCATCAGTCTGTTTTCGACCGCGAGCGACATCAATTTGACCATCCCCAGCGTGTGGGCCTGCGGCAGATAAGCGTCGCTGGAGACGTTGAGCACGCCGATCAGACGTTGTTCAGCATCAAGGATGGGAGCAGCACTGCCGGCCATAAAACGGTTCGCTTTCAGATAATGCTGATTACGTTGCACCTGAACGGCCTGACCGGTGGCAATAGCGGTGCCAATTGCGTTGGTGCCGCTGGTTTGCTCGAGCCAACTGCGACCTTCAATGAACAGTGATTCCCGACCGGCCTGAATAAAACGCTTGTCACCCCAGTATTTCAGAACCCGGCCGCCGTTGTCGGCCAGCACGATCATGCTGCGGCTATTGGACAAAATGTTGTCGTAATAGGGCAGTACTTCATTTTCTGTCGTCGTCAGCAATATGGCGTTGCTGTTGCGCAACGCTGCGAGGTCCTGTTCATCAAAGGTTTCGGCCTGAGGCCTGGTAGCGGGTGACAGGCCGAATTGCTGGCACCGCGCCCACGAAGCGGCGATCGCATCCGCAAAATCGTCTGATTTGCTGAGGTTTACTTGGCTGCTCAACGTATCGTCCCTGTTGTTGTTTCGTTTTTATGTTTTCGCGCGCCAGAGGATGTGGTTTTTGTTCAGTATTGTGTTCATTTTACTGACTTGTCAATGTTCACACTGATCAAGTTGATTCGTATGCGAACATTTATTGAGCAACCGAAAATATTCGGTTGAAGACAAAAAATAATAAAAATCAATATTATAGGGTGTGTGCGAAATAAAATGATGTGGACTGGTATGTTCATTGCGTTGCGGTATTCGTATTCGAACGCTCACGTGACGGATCATGCCTGCGGGAATGACATCACGGACGTCCAAAACAAAAACAAGGAAAGCGTTAATGTCGCTCACTCTGGAAAACGTCTCCCATGTTGTGGATGGCGTGCCCTACATTGCGGACGCGAACATCACCTTTGAAGCGGGCTCCTTCAACGTATTGCTTGGCCGGACACTGGCTGGCAAAACCTCGTTGATGCGGCTGATGGCCGGGCTGGATAAGCCCACGGAAGGCCGCGTGCTGGTCGACGGCCGTGACGTCACCCGCGAGTCCGTTCAGCGCCGCAATATTTCGATGATCTACCAGCAGTTCATTAACTACCCGAACCTCACAGTTTGGGAAAACATAGCGTCTCCCTTGCGGCTGGCCAAAATGCCCGAGTCCGAGATAACCCGGCGAGTTCAGGAAACCGCCGCGATGTTGCAGATCGAGCCGCTGTTGAAGCGGTATCCGCTGGAGTTGTCGGGAGGTCAGCAACAGCGTACGGCGATGGCTCGGGCGTTGGTGAAGGACGCTAGTCTGATCCTGTTTGACGAGCCGCTGGTCAACCTCGACTACAAACTGCGGGAAGAGCTGCGAGCAGAGCTCCGGGAACTGTTCCGTGCCCGCAACTGTATTGCGGTTTACGCCACCACTGAAGCGAACGAGGCGCTGGCCCTGGGAGGCGTCACCACATTACTTCATGAAGGCCGTATTATTCAGTCCGGACCGGTGATGTCGGTGTATAGGGAACCGGTCAATGTCACCGCGGCGGAACTGTTCAGTGAGCCTCCGATTAATCTGATACCCGGCCGGGTAACGGATACCGACGTCACTTTCGATAACTACGCACACCATCCACTGACGCGCGAACTTCAATCCCTGAGTCCTGCCGATTATCAGTTTGGTATCAGGCCGAGTCACATCAGTCTTGTTCCCCAGAACGAAGACGACCTGGAATTAGCCATGACGGTTGAGCTGGGAGAAATCAGCGGCTCCGAAACCTTTATGCACGTGAACAACGAGCACTTCCACATGGTGCTGCAGTTGATGGGGGTTCATGAATATCACACGGACACGCCGATCAAAATCTATCTGCCCATCAGCAAGTTGTTTGTTTTTGATGTTGATGGCGCGCTGGTTCATGCACCTTCACAACGGGCAGGGGAGTAAGCGGTCATGGCAGAAATTCAGCTCAAATCCCTCGCTCACAGTTATAGCAAGCATCCATCAGGCCCCGAAGATTATGCCATCAGGCAAATAAGCCATACCTGGCACAAAGGGGGGGCCTATGCGCTGCTAGGGCCATCCGGGTGCGGCAAAAGCACGATGCTCAATATCATTTCGGGATTGCTGGCCCCCTCGGAAGGTGAGGTTCTGTTTGATGATGTCAGGGTCAACGAACTATCGCCCAAAGAGCGGAACATTGCTCAGGTGTTCCAGTTTCCGGTGATTTACGACTCGATGACAGTGTTCCAGAACCTTGCTTTTCCATTGCGCAATGCCGGCATGGCAAAGGACCGCATCGAGACCAAAGTTAACGAAGTCGCTGAAATTCTTGAATTGGAAACGGTGCTTCACCGCAAGGCACGGAATCTTACGGCTGACGAAAAACAGAAAGTATCGATGGGTCGCGGACTGGTCAGAGACGATGTCTCGGCCATTCTGTTTGACGAGCCGCTCACCGTTATCGACCCGCAGCTCAAGTGGAAACTGCGCCGCAAGCTGAAGCAGATCCACGAGCAATTCAATATCACGATGGTGTATGTCACCCACGATCAGCTAGAAGCATCGACTTTTGCTGACAAGATTGCAGTGATGTACGACGGCCAGATTGTCCAGTTTGGCACGCCGCGAGAACTGTTCGAGCGCCCGAATCACACATTCGTAGGCTACTTTATCGGGAGCCCGGGGATGAATCTGGTCGCGGTCGAGCGGTGCGAAGAAGGGGTTCGTTTCGATGGTATGACCGTCAAACTTGGCGCCGGATTGCAATCGCTGTTGGAGCAAAGCACCTCATCCAACCTGAAGCTGGGCATTCGCCCGGAGTTTATTCAGCTGACCACCACGCCGTCGGATGACACTTTTGAGTGTGATGTGACGGACATTGAGGATCTGGGCACATACAAGATTGTGTCTCTCATGCTGGGCAATCAGTCGATCAAGGCGCGCGTGGACGAAGATCACGCTGTAGCGCCTGGAAAGATCCATGCAGGATTTCCCCGCCAGTGGCTGAAGCTCTATGTCGATGAGTTTCTGATTGAGGAGCAAGCAGAATGAACAAGATCCCTGATAACAGAGCCTGGTGGCTGGTGCTGCCGGTTTTCATTCTGGTGGCTTTTTCTGCGCTGATTCCACTGATGACGGTGGTGAACTATTCGGTGCAGGACATCTTCGGCCCCAATAGCGCTTACTTTGTGGGCACTGACTGGTTCCGGGAAGTGCTGCAAAACGAGAATCTCCAGGCGTCTCTTGGGCGCCAGTTTGTGTTTTCAGCCGCTGTGTTGCTGATCGAAATTCCGCTGGGAATCGGTGTGGCATTGATGATGCCGACATCGGGACGGCGCGGTTCCCTTTGCCTGATTCTGCTGGCCATTCCGCTGCTGATTCCGTGGAACGTGGTAGGCACTATCTGGCAGATTTTCGGCAGGGGCGATATTGGGCTGTTTGGCTGGGCGCTGAACGAGATAGGGATCAACTACAATTATACCGGCAATACCGGTGATGCCTGGGCCACTGTATTGCTGATGGATGTCTGGCATTGGACGCCGCTGGTCGCGCTCTTGTGCTACTCGGGCCTGCGGGCCATTCCGGAGGCCTTCTATCAGGCTGCCGAGATTGACCGGGCGTCCCGCTGGGCGATTTTCCGCTACATCCAGTTGCCGCGTCTGAAAAGTGTACTGGTGATCGCGGTGCTGTTGCGCTTTATGGACAGCTTCATGATCTATACCGAACCCTTCGTATTGACGGGCGGCGGACCGGGCAGCTCCACAACTTTCCTCAGTCAAACACTCACCACCATGGCGATAGGCCAGTTTGATATTGGTCGGGCGGCCGCTTTCTCGCTGGTTTATTTCCTGATTGTCCTGTTGGTGTCCTGGTTGTTCTTTACGGCCATCACCCACCTCGACAAAGAAAAGTGAGGGGCGCCTGATATGAAAATGAATAAACGCAAAGGGTTCGGGATCAGCATTTACATCGTCTTTGTACTGTTGCCGATCTACTGGCTCCTGATCATGTCATTCAAGACCAATCAGGAAATTCTGGGCGCGCTTACGCTCTGGCCGCAGAATTTCACGTTGGCAAACTATGCGGTGATCTTCACTGACCCCAGTTGGTACAACGGCTATATCAATTCGATGATCTACGTCTCAATGAACGTGGTGATCACATTGCTGGTTGCGTTACCCGCAGCCTACGCCTTCAGCCGTTACAAGTTTGTCGGCGACAAGCACCTGTTCTTCTGGTTGTTGAGTAACCGGATGGCCCCGCCGGCGGTATTCCTGCTGCCATTCTTCCAGCTCTATTCGTCGATCGGGTTGTTTGATACCCACATCGCTGTGGCGTTGGCGCACTGTCTGTTCAATGTGCCGCTGGCGGTCTGGATCCTGGAAGGGTTTATCTCCGGTGTTCCGCGTGAATATGACGAGATGGCCTATATCGATGGTTACAGTTTCCCAAAGTTTTTCATCAAGATTTTTATTCCGATGATCCGCTCCGGTATTGGCGTGACGGCCTTTTTTGCCTTCATGTTTTCGTGGGTCGAGCTGCTGCTGGCCCGAACACTGACATCAGTGGAGGCCCAGCCGATTGGCGCCATCATGACTCGAACGGTGGGGGCAAGTGGTATCGATTGGGGGGTGCTGGCGGCCGCCGGTGTTCTGACTATCGTGCCAGGCTTGCTGGTGATCTGGTTTGTACGTAATCACGTGGCCACCGGCTTCGCGCTGGGTCGGGTGTAATTGCCATGAATAAACCCGGGGGAGAACAACAATGATTGCCTGGATGTCCTGGACAATGCCGACGGCGATTTTCTTCGCGGTGATTGCGGCCATACTGCTGGTAATGACCGTTTACGAAGTCGTGTCGCCCTGTACCGAGCGCAAGGGGTTTCTGCCGATTGCGACAACGCGGGGCGACCGGTTGTTTATCGGTTTGCTTACCAGCGCCTATATTCATCTGATGTTTCTTGGGCTATCCGAAGTGAGTTTATGGATCGCGCTGGGGATTTCGGTGGTGTGGTTGTGCATCCTGTTGCGCTGGGGATAGCGCTTGAAGGTGTGAACTGACAATAGAACGAATGTTTGGAAAGTGTTTTTCAATCTGTTGCCCGGTAGTTGCTGTGCGCATGGGCATGAGCGGTGAAAAAGGGGTCTTACCGAGACCCATTCGTCTACAACTCTAACAATACGAACGAGGTTGGCTATGTTCAGGAACAATCAAAGTCCCAGAGCGCTCATGCTGAGTGCCGCCATCAGCGTTGCTGGTTTGGGGGCCGCAATGCCGGCTCTGGCAGATCAGTACTCGGATGCCGCCAAGAAATGGGTCGACAGCGAGTTCGAAACATCGACATTGACGGAAGAGCAAAAGCTCAAAGAAATGGCCTGGTTTACCCAGGCCGCCAAGTCCATGCGTGGCATGCAGATCAATGTGGTGTCTGAAACCATCGCCACTCATGAGTATGAGTCGAGTGTGTTGGCCAAGGCGTTTACCGACATTACCGGTATCAAGGTGACCCATAACCTGATTCAGGAAGGTGACGTCATTGAGAAACTGCAGACGCAGATGCAGTCAGGCCGCAACATCTATGATGCATTCATCAACGATTCTGATCTGATCGGCACACACTTTCGCTACGGCAAAGTGGTCCCGATCTCCGACATGATGGAAGGCGACGGCAAGGATTTCACCTTGCCAACGCTTGATCTTGACGATTTCATCGGCCTGGATTTCACGACTGCACCCGACGGCAAGCTCTACCAGCTTCCCGATCAGCAGTTTGCAAACGTCTACTGGTTCAGGGCCGACTGGTTCGAGCGCGAAGATCTGAAAAAGAAGTTCAAGGAAATTTATGGCTACGAGCTAGGCGTGCCGGTTAACTGGTCAGCCTACGAAGACATTGCCAAGTTCTTCAGCGAAGATGTGAAGACCATTGATGGCAAGCGCGTATACGGCCACATGGATTACGGTAAGAAAGACCCGTCTCTGGGTTGGCGGTTTACTGATGCCTGGTTCTCAATGGCGGGTGCGGGCGACAAGGGTCTGCCTAATGGTCTGCCCGTTGATGAATGGGGTATTCGGGTTGAAGAGTGTCACCCGGTTGGCTCCAGTGTCACCCGTGGTGGTGCCGTCAATGGTCCGGCAGCTGTCTATGCCACACAGAAGTATGTGGACTGGCTGAACGAGTATGCCCCGGCTGAAGCAAAAGGCATGACCTTCTCCGAGTCCGGTCCGGTACCTGCGCAGGGTAATGTCGCGCAGCAGATATTCTGGTACACCGCGTTCACCTCCAGCATGACCAAGAAAGGGCTGCCGGTCGTCAACGAAGACGGCACTCCAAAATGGCGGATGGCGCCATCGCCCCACGGACCATACTGGGAAGAGGGCATGAAGCTGGGTTATCAGGACGTTGGCGCCTGGACCTTCATGAAATCAACGCCTAAAGAGCGTCGGTTGGCTGCATGGCTGTATGCGCAGTTCACGGTCTCCAAAACGGTATCTCTGAAGAAAACGCTGGTGGGTCTGACTCCGATCCGCGAGTCTGATATCAATTCAGATGCGATGACCGAAGCGGCGCCAATGCTGGGCGGTCTGGTTGAGTTCTACCGCAGTCCTGCGCGGGTCCAGTGGAGTCCGACTGGCACCAACGTGCCGGATTACCCCAAGCTGGCCCAGCTGTGGTGGCAGTATATTTCTCAGGCAGCCAGTGGCGAAAGCACACCGCAGGAAGCATTGGACGGCCTGGCCAAGGCTCAGGACAACATCATGATGCGTCTGGAGCGGGCCAATGTGATGGAAACCTGCGGTCCCAAGCTGAACGAAGAACGCGATGCGCAATATTGGCTGGACCAACCGGGTGCGCCCAAGCCGAAGTTGGACAACGAGAAGCCTAAAGGGCAGACCGTGCCATACAAGGAACTGCTGAAGAAATGGGAAGCTGAAAGCTAGGCATCCCGGTATTCAGGCGGCAGAGAGCAGGTCTCTGTCGCCTGAAACTGGTTATGGTGATGTCCTTAAGCTATTTCCGCGCAAACACGACGATGACCTTGTCGTTTCCATTCTGTCTTGAAAAAGCATACGGTCGCTCACTGAGCATTTTATGCTGACCGCCACCAATGGCCGGATGCCGTTGTCTGAATTGTCCAAGTGTCTGCCAGTATTCAATAAGCGCGGCCACTTCTCCCGAATCGATTGCACGCCAGTTCATATCCGATCGGGTTCCCTGTTGCGGATCTGAGCCGCCGGGCCCTGCAATGCGGGCGCTTTCATCGCCGTAAAAAATCTGCGTGGTGCCGGGCGCCAGCAGTAATGCAGCGGCAACGCGTTTTTGCAAAAGCGGATCATCAGCCGTTTCGCTGCTGAACAACGCGGTGTCATGGGATGAGATGTAGCTCATAACGTTAAAGGCTTTTTCACCCTGCAGGCTCTCGGCGTATTGCCGGTAAACAGGCTCCATCGCTGGCAGGCAAAGTGCGCCCGCTTTTGCCTGCTCCTGAAAATCAAAGTTGATAACAGCATCAAAACCTTCATCGAAATAGTGACTGCGGGTAACCGCGTGCGGGAATACTTCACCCACCATCCAGAAATCCGATGCCGGCAGGGGATTGTCCGGATGCGACTTGCGGTAGTTATCCAGGGCCTGTTGTCCTGCCGCTTTGAGCGCTATCCACGTGGCGGGCTCCACGTGTTTGACGGTATCAACCCTGAACCCGTCGATACCGTAGCGGCGCACCCAGTCTGTCTGCCAGGCGATCAGGTAATCTCTAACTGTGGCGCCGTCGAGAGGGCGGGCTCTTGTATCAGCCTTGGAGGTCAGAAACGCCGGAAGGGAAACAGGCTGAGCAGACTCGGTTTTGAAGTCAGGTAAAAACGCCAGCGACCCACGAATGGGATCAATAGTGGCGTTTGGTGGCGAGTCGTAGTCAGCGATACCTGCGCGTACCCAATCTTTGCCCCACCAGTTTGCCCAGGCATTCGTGTTGTCGTAGTCAATCAGCGCGTGGTAAGCATGGAGGTTTTCCCACGACTCGGGCTGCCAGTTACCCCAGTGCTCGGGCAGGTATTGTTCAAAGCCTTCGAACAGTGCGCCGAACTTGAAGTCCTGCATATCCTGCAATGTGCTGTAACCCGGGTGATTCAGGACCACATCCATGACCACCCGGATGTTGCGTTTGTGCGCTTCGTCTACCAGTGTTCTGAATTCGGCTTCGCTGCCGTAGCTCGCGTCAGGAACGGTAAAGTCGAGCCCGTAGTAGCCGTGGTAGCCGTAATGACGAAAGTCGCCCTGATCGCCGCCACCGACCCAGCCGTGTATCTGTTCAACTGGCGGCGATATCCATAGTGCATCAACACCCAGTGCGGCGATGTAATCGAGTTTCTGCGTGAGTCCCGCGAAATCGCCACCGTGAAAAGTCCCGATTTCCTGGTCGCCGTCTGGCTGGCGACCGTAGGCGTTGTCATTTGCCGGGTTACCGTTGTTGAATCGGTCGGTCAGTGCGAAATAAACCGTGGCGCCGGCCCAACTGAAGTGCTGTGTCTCCGGCTCGACAGGTTCCAGCAGAATGACCCCTTCCGATCCCAGCGCGGGGGCAATCGTGACCTCACCCTGGCGAACCTGTACCCGTTGACCCGAGAAGGCGTCTTTTAACCAGGCTCCATCGGCAAAAGTGCTGTTGACCGGGATGGTGACCGGTGCATCATCCACAGCGCACGCCGCAGAGGATGGATTTGCTGGCTGGTCGCTGGAACTGGTCGGGGTAGTGCCCTTACTATCACCGGCACGCCTGGCTGACTCTCCGGTCGCACAGGCAGACAGAGTAGCGGCAATGGCGACGATTGTGATGCCAGTAGCAAGGGCCTTGCCGGGCAGGAAGGCATAGACGGATCTGTGTAGGGCCAACATGGGCGACTCCGGTTTTATTGTTATCGGCAAGTCCGGCGTTGCGGACGAGTTGAGACTTAACCGATATAACCAGAGTGTGGTGATTGTGGGTAGACGGAATCCTCTATGCCGGTCTACTCCCCCGTTCTACGCCTCGTCGATTAAAAACAGGGGGGATGCTCTTGTTGCCCGATTACCACAGGATTTGAAGCATCGCAGAAAAGATTGCGACCGCCCCGGTGATCGAAAGCCTCATGCCGGCACCGGCCAACAAGAATAAGTCAAGGAAAGAGAGGTACTGAACCATGAACCGCCGGAAATTTATCCGCAGCACACTCGCCGTATCCATCCTGGCGACACTCGGTGCGGTCTCGCCCGCGCAGGCTGACATTCAGGAAGGTAAGCTTGTTGTCTGGATCAATGGTGACAAGGGGTATAACGGTCTTCAGGAAGTAGGTGACTGGTTCGCTGAAGAAACCGGTATTACCGTTGAAGTGGCACATCCTGATAGTGCGACTGACAAATTTCAGCAATCTGCCGCAACCGGTAACGGGCCCGACATCTTTATCTGGGCACACGACCGTCTGGGCGAGTGGGCTCAAAGTGGCCTGATTGCCGAGCTCAATCCTTCCCAGTCAGTGAAAGATGCCAATTACGATTTTACCTGGGATGCCGTAACAGTTGACGGCAAGGTATACGGTTACCCCATGGCCGTTGAATCCATTGGCCTGATCTATAACAAGGATCTGGTATCCGAACCACCCAAGACCTTCGAGGAAATCCCGGCGCTGGACAAAAAGCTGGCCGAGCAGGGCAAGAAGGCCATCCTGTGGGACTATAACAACACCTATTTCACCTGGCCGATGATGGCGGCCAACGGTGGTTACATCTTTGCCAAATCCGGCAACAGTTACGATGTTAAAGACACCGGGGTTAATTCTGATGGCGCCATCAAGGGTGCCACGGTGCTTGAAAGCCTGATCGAACAGGGCGTCATGCCTCGCGGAGCGGATTACGGCGCTATGGATTCGCGCTTTAACAAGGGCGAGCTGGCGATGATGATCAGTGGCCCCTGGGCCTGGGGTAATCTCAAGAAGAGCGGCATCAACTTTGGTGTCACGACGTTGCCAACAATCAACGGCAGTGAGCCCAAGCCGATGGTCGGTGTGATGGCCGCGACGCTCAATACAGCCAGCCCGAACCGGGCGCTGGCTGTCGAGTTTCTTGAGAACTACGCGCTTTCGGTTAAAGGGCTGAAGATGGTGAACGACGACGTACCACTGGGCGCCGTTGCCAACAAGGAGCTGATGGACGAGCTGTCTGCAGATCCGAACATCAACGCGACCTTCAAGAACGCCGAAATGGGCGAGCCCATGCCCAGCGTGCCTGCGATGGGAGCTTTCTGGTCTTCCATGGCGCCGGCTCTGCAAAATATTACATCCGGGCGCCAGTCAGTAGAAGAAGCGCTGAATGCCGCTGCGAAGCGCATCACCCGATAATGCCTTGAGAACCCGGCGGCTTCCGTCAGGAGGGGCGTCGGGTTCCGTGTGATCGCACTCCATAGCGGTTGCAAGGTATTTGCAGGGCTTACTGTGGCAGGGCTTACTACAATGCTGACTGATACGCTGACTTACCCTCGAGCCGAAAACAGAGCATTCATGACTCGATCAATTCTGAAATGGAGTGCGCTGGCGATTACCGTCAGCATGGCGCTCTATCTGATATTTGCGCTCTATGCGCAACAGGCATTTGTTTTTGCGATGCTGTTTCTGGTGCTTACGGCATCGGCCGTATTCGTTTTTGTGAACAAGCGGATGTACGCCCACCGTTACATTTTTCCTGCGATCGCAGGCATGACGCTGTTCGTGATTTTTCCGCTGATGTATACCGTGGGCATCGGTTTTACCAACTATAGCGCCAGCAACCTGCTGAGCTTCGAGCGGGTGCAGAATAACCTGATGGGGCGCACCTTCCAGTCTGAATCCGTCCGCTATGGCTACAGCCTTTACGATACAGACAAGGGCTATGTTATTTACCTGGAAGGCAAGCACCAGAACCTGATGTCGCCACCGTTCAGTCTGGAAGGCGACGAGATTCAACCGGTACCGGTTCTGCCGGCTCAGCAGACGCCGTCCGGCGAGCCCCTGCAGATTCGTGACATCATCAAACACCGTTCGGCGCTCAACGAGTTGAAACTGTCTACCGAAGACGGACGCGAACTCAGCATGGCGAGCCTGAGGGACTTCGCAGCGATACAGTCGCTTTATGCTGTTAGCGAAAATGACACATTAACCAACAACCGGACCGGCGTTACTTATTTCCCTAATCATGATGAGGGGTTTTACGAAAGCGCGGACGGTGACAGGCTGGTGCCTGGCTGGACGGTCTCTGCCGGTTGGGATAATTACACCAAAGTGATCACGGACCCGACGATCAGCGGGCCGTTTCTCCAGATTTTTATCTGGACGCTGGTATTCGCTGTCTGCACGGTGATCTTTACCCTGATTCTGGGGCTGCTGCTGGCCAATCTGTTGCAGTGGGACCAGATTCGCGGGAAAGGCTTCTATCGCACCATGCTGATTCTGCCGTATGCAGTGCCGGCCTTTATCTCGATACTGGTGTTCAAGGGGTTGTTTAACCAGAATTTTGGCGAGATCAATTTGGTGCTGGAGAACCTGTTTGGCATTCGGCCTGACTGGTTCAGCGATCCGGCACTGGCCCGGACCATGATTCTGATCGTCAATACCTGGCTGGGTTATCCATACATGATGCTGTTGTCGATGGGGCTACTGCAGTCGATTCCAAGGGACCTGTACGAAGCCTCGGCGATGGATGGTGCCGGGCCGATCAACAACCTGATGAACATTACCTTTCCGTTGATTATAAAGCCGTTGGCTCCGTTGCTGATTGCCAGCTTCGCATTCAACTTCAATAATTTCGTGTTGATTGCACTGCTGACAGGCGGCGCGCCGGATATTCTGGGCGCCAGTACACCGGCGGGTACAACAGACTTGCTGGTCAGTTACACCTACCGCATTGCGTTTCAGGATTCCGGTCAGAACTTTGGCCTGGCAGCGGCAATTGCGACGGTGATCTTCCTGGTGGTCGGGGCGCTGTCCCTGATCAATCTGAAACTGTCCAAAATCAAGGTATAGGAGGCGGCTATGGCAATGGTTCAACCACGATCCACGAAATACCGGGTGCTGGCCTCCCATATCGGGATGCTGTGTTTTATCGCACTGATCCTGTTTCCACTGCTGATGGTGATTTCGATTTCCTTCCGCAGCGGTAACTTTGCAACCGGCAGTTTGCTGCCGGAGGTGCCATCGCTTGAACACTGGTCGCTGGCATTGGGGATTCCCTATACCGACGACGCGGGCAATGTCACACAGCCGCCATTTCCGGTGCTGCTGTGGCTCTGGAACTCGATCAAGATTGCGGTGGTGTCGTCGATACTGATTCTCGCGCTGTCGACAACCAGTGCCTACGCTTTCGCGCGGATGCGGTTCGCCGGCAAGGGGTTTGTGCTCAAGTCGATGCTGATCTTCCAGATGTTTCCGCCGGTGCTGTCGCTGGTTGCGCTCTATGCGTTGTTTGACCAGATCGGCAATCATGTGAGCTGGCTCGGCCTCAATACCCATGGTGCGGTTATCGTGGCCTCGCTGGGGGGGATGGCGCTGCATATCTGGACCATCAAGGGCTACTTTGACTCGATCGACCGGTCGCTTGAAGAGGCGGCTATCGTTGACGGGGCCACAACCTGGCAGGCATTCCGCTATATTCTGCTGCCATTGTCTGTGCCAATTCTGATGGTGGTATTTATCCTCGCCTTCATTATGACGATCATGGAATACCCCATGGCGTCGATCCTGCTGGTGGATACAGACAAGCTGACGCTGGCGGTGGGTGCCCAGCAATACCTCTATGAGCAGAACTACCTCTGGGGCGACTTTGCTGCAGCTGCGGTGCTGTCAGGGCTGCCCATTACGCTGGTGTTCCTCTACTGCCAGAAGTGGATTGTCGGCGGCCTGACCGCAGGCGGTGTTAAAGGCTAGGGGAGAGCTGGAGGCCGGGGAATGGCCATTCGCTGACCATTCCCCGGCGGCATTTCTGTATGGCGGGGGTGACGTCAGTTCTTGCTTCGCCCCAATTCCTCAATGGATATCTCGCGCATTTTGTACTTCTGGATTTTGCCGGTGACCGTCATCGGGAAGTCATCGACAAATTTGAAGTTGCGCGGAATCTTGAAGTGGGCAATCTGGCCCTTGCAGAAAGCCTGCAGGTCTTCGCTGGTCACACTGCCGGCATCCGGGCGCAGCTTGACCCAGGCGATCAGTTCCTCGCCGTATTTATCATCGGGAATGCCCGTCACTTGCACATCCGATATCGCCGGGTGTGTGTACAGAAATTCCTCGATTTCCTTGGGGTAGATGTTCTCGCCGCCGCGAATCACCATGTCCTTTATGCGACCCACAATTTGCAGGTAGCCGTCTTCGTCCATCTGAGCCAGATCGCCGGTATGCATCCAGCCGCTCTCATCGATGGCTTCGCGGGTTTTCTCTTCGTTGTTCCAGTACTTCAGCATCACGCTGTAGCCACGGGTGCACAGCTCACCGATCTCGCCTCTGGGGAGAATGCGGCCAGTGGCGGCATCCACAATCTTTGACTCCAGGTGCGGCTGAGTGCGGCCTACGGTAGTGACCTGCTTGTCGAACGGATCATCTGAGCTGGTCTGGGTGGAAACCGGGCTGGTTTCTGTCATGCCATACGCGATCTGCACTTCTTTCATGTGCATGGTGCTGTTCACTTTCTTCATCACTTCCGCCGGGCAAATCGAGCCGGCCATGATGCCAGTGCGCAATGACGATAAATCGAACGATGCAAGGTCCGGATCTGCCAGTTCGGCAATAAACATGGTCGGCACACCGTAAAGCGCGGTCGCCTTTTCTTTGTGGACTGCCTCGAGCACAGCGCGCGGCTCAAAACCTTCGCCAGGATAAATCATTGCCGCACCATGCGTAATGCAGCCCAGATTGGCCATCACCATGCCAAAGCAGTGGTAGAGCGGCACCGGGATGACCAGGCGATCCTGTTCGGTGAAGTTCATGCTGGCGGCCACAAAGTAGCCGTTATTCAGAATGTTGTGGTGCGACAGGGTTGCACCCTTTGGGGCGCCGGTGGTGCCTGAGGTGAACTGGATATTGATAGGATCATCGAACTGCAGATCTGACTGCACCTTGTCGAGCTGCGCTTGAGAGACATCATCGGCCCGGGCCATGAAATCCTGCCACGACCACATCCCGTCATGGCGCTCTTCGGCCATATTGATCACGCCTTCAAGCTGTTTCACCCGTTCCGCTTTCAGTTGCCCGGGTGCACAGGTTTTCAGCTCCGGTGCCAGCTCGTAAAACATGGCGCGGTAGTTGGACGCCTTGAAGCTGTCCGCCGTTACTACAAAGCGGGTGCCGGCGAGGTTAAGCGCATACTCGAGTTCGTGAATGCCATAGGCGGGGTTGATGTTGACCAGAATGGCCCCCGCTTTGGCGGTTGCAAACTGGGTCACCGTCCATTCATACCGGTTAGGTGACCAGATGCCGACACGATCGCCCGGCTTAACGCCGATCGCGAGCAGGGCGCGGGCGCACTGATTCACTTTTTGCTGAAATTCACGATAGGTCCAGCGGATATTCTGGTGCAGTGCGATCAGTGCATCGTTGTCAGGGAAGCGCTCGGCAGTCCGGTCGAACATATCGCCGATTGTCATGCCGATAAGCGGCTTTTCCGAAGTGCCGCTGGTGTAGCTGGGCAGTGCTGTGCTCATAGTCGGGCTCCATTATTGTTGTTAAGCCGTGGGCTTGGAGTTGCTATTCATCCGGTTTGACCTGGTTCTGATCGATAGCCGATCGAGCGATGGTCGAGCTGCAATCGTGCCGGAATCGAAGATATCAGCGATCCTGGCTGTGATATTCGGGGTTGGGGCGCATATCGCTGGCAATCGCGACCCGGTTTGTCATGTTGTAGAAACCGACGATGTTGCTGATGTCCCAGATAGCGCTATCGTTGAAACCTGCCTGGCGTAACGCATCAGTATCAGCCCCGGAAATCGTTGCAGGGGAGCGCGTGAGGGCAGAGGCGAAATCCAGCATGGCGCGATGCCGGGCTGACAGTTCAGCGCTGCGGTAATTCATCACCAGATGCTCCCCCAGAACCGGGTCGCCACTGTATTTGCGAACGGCTGCGCCGTGGGCCACAAGACAGTAAAAGCACTTGTTCTCGGAAGACACCACGACGGCAATCATTTCTCGCTCGAGTTTATCGAGCTCGCTTTCACCCAACATCATTTGATTATAGATGCGGGTAAAGGCTTCAAGCTGTTCGAGGTTCTGACTGTAGGCCCTCAATACGTTGGGGATCATGCCCAGCTTGGTCTGGCAGATATCGAAGTAACGCCGGGTTTCTTCCGGGAGATCCGCGGGGTCCGGGATAGGTAAGTCCAGTGCGACGGGCCGTTCATTATCAGACATGATGTTACCTTCAGATTTACGTTTTAAGGCTTACCGGCCGGGATGATATCGCGCTTGTCGGGACCCGCATTTGCTCACCATGCCAGCCGAATTAACGTCAGAATTTGTTTACACTAGATAAAGTTTACGTAAACGTAAATTAGATCAAAGTGGAGCAGGATACAACCGCTTCCAAAGCTGTGCGTAAAAGAATAGCAGCCGCCGGGAATCAGCGATTGATGTGGCGCCCAGGCAGGGGGACTTTCCTTTCCTGACATAAAAAAGCCCGCCGGAGTGGGCGGGCAACGTGACACAACAAACACACGGGCATTCCAGGCAGGGCCTGAAAACTGGGGGCGTCTAAAGATCGACGCAGGGTTCTTTGTAGAGCCTCGGGCAGGCGTTGCCGTCTCCCCGGAAAAGGTGACACCGATTGGCGCGAATACCGAGTGTTACGGTATCGCCCTCTTGAACGGGATTGCCGCCATCAGTGCGCATGGTCAGAATGTCATCAACACCTTCGACGGTCATATGCACCAGGGTCTGGTAGCCCAGTCGTTCAACGACCGTGACCTCGCCGGCCATCGACAGTTCGCAATCTTCTTCAGTGCAGAAATTCTCGGGGCGAATGCCTAGCGTGAGCATGTCGCCTTCCGTCACATCGGTTCCGTTCACGGGCAAGGTGAGTTGCGTTGCCCCCGGCAGACTGACGGTCACCTCCTGACTGCTTACTTTGACCGCCTTGCACGCCACAAAGTTCATTTTCGGTGAGCCGATAAAGCCCGCAACAAACCGGGTTGCCGGGTAGTGGTAGAGTTCCAGTGGCTTGCCGACCTGCGCGATACTGCCGTGATCCAATGCCACGATAGTGTCTGCCATGGTCATGGCCTCAACCTGATCGTGGGTTACGTAGATCATCGTAGCGCCCAACCGCTTGTGCAGGCTGGATATCTCAATGCGCATTTGAACCCGCAATGAGGCATCGAGGTTGGAAAGCGGTTCGTCAAACAGGAAGACTTCCGGTTCCCTCACAATCGTTCTGCCGATCGCTACCCGCTGGCGTTGGCCACCGGACAGATCCTTGGGTTTGCGCTCCAGCAGGGGATCAAGTTGCAGCAGGTGTGCGGCGTCGTTCACGCGCCGATCGATTTCGCCTTTCTGGACCTTTGCCAGCTTGAGGCCGAACGCCATGTTTTCGGCCACGTTCATGTGGGGGTACAGGGCGTAAGACTGGAACACCATCCCCACCTCGCGTTCTTTGGGGGGCAGGTTGTTAACGCGCGACTCGCCGATATACAGATCGCCATCGGAGATATCCTCAAGCCCGGCAATCATGCGAAGCAAGGTCGATTTGCCGCAGCCTGACGGCCCGACGAAGACAACAAATTCACCGTCCTGAATATCGAGGTTAACGTTGCGAGTCACTTCAATGTCGCCGTAACGCTTGTAGACGTTTCTGAGGGTGACGCTTGCCATAATATGCCGTCTTTGTTGTTGGTAAATCGCACGCTCCGTGCGATGCCGGAGCGATGTTCCGATGCGTTTGCCTTACAGCTGGCCGATGGCGGCACCGAACGCCGGTAGCTCGAGCCTGTTGCCTTGCCAGTCACCGCCAAGGGAGGCCGGTGCATTGTCGATGCGCTGCGCAGTGGCTGGCAAGTCGAATGCAGCGGGTTGATCGCCCAGATTAATCCCGATCAATAACTGCTGACCATCGGTTTTTCGGCTGAAAAGCAGTGTGTTGTCCGGACTGTTGTGGAAGGTTATGTCGCCCTCCAGCAGAGCGGGTTGCTCACGCCGCCAGGCCATAAAAGTGCGATACGCGTGCAGCACTGACTCATCTTGCTGCTCCTGGATATCGACCGCCATGTTGTAGTGCTCGCTGTAAACCGGTAGCCAGGGGGTTCCCGACGAGAAACCTGCGTTTTGTTCTTCAGGATGCCAGACCATCGGCGTGCGGCAGCCGTCGCGTCCTTTATATTCCGGCCAGAAGCGAATGCCATAGGGATCAACCAGATCCCGATAATTCAGTTCGGCTTCTCCAAGCCCCAGCTCTTCGCCCTGGTAGATGCACACACTGCCTCGCAGGCTAAGCAGCAGCACCATGTAAAGTTTGATCTGTTCAGGCGAGCGGGTTGCCCATCGCGAGGCCACGCGGGCAACATCATGGTTGCCGACAGCCCAGCAGGGCCAGCCATCCTGGAGTTTGTTTTCAATGGTTTCGACTGTGTGACGAATGAATGCAGCGCTGTGCTGCTCAGTCAGCAGGTCGAACGAATAGGCCATATGCAGTTTGTCACCGTTGCTGGTGTAGTCCGCCATGGTTTGCAGCGAGTTGTCGTCGCCGATTTCGCCGACTGTCGTTGTGCCCGGGTATTCATCCAACAAGGAGCGCAGCTGTTTCAGAAAGGCCAGGTTCTCCGGGCGGGTTTTGTCGTAAATGTGTTGCTGGTAGCCGTAAGGGTTCTCTTTGCGAACACCAATTGACGCTTCTGCGACGGCCTCGCTGGGCGGGTTGTTTCTCAGCTCCGGGTCATGGAAGCAGAAATTGATTGCATCGAGGCGGAAGCCATCCACGCCCCGGTCCAGCCAGAACCGGATATCGGACAGTACCTGTGCCACGACATCCGGATTGTGGAAATTGATATCCGGCTGGCTGCTCAGGAAGTTGTGGAGGTAGTACTGCTTGCGCCGTGTGTCCCAGGTCCAGGCTGGTCCACCGAACACCGAAAGCCAGTTATTGGGTACCGACCCGTCTGGTTTGGCTTCTGCCCATACATACCAGTCTGCTTTGGGGTTGTCCCGGCCGCTGCGGCTTTCAACGAACCAGGCATGCTGGTCTGATGAATGGCTCAGCACCTGATCGATCATGATCTTCAGGCCCAGGTCATGGGCCTTGGTAATCAGTGCATCCAGATCGTCAATGTTGCCGAAGATCGGATCGACACCGCGGTAATCCGCAACGTCATAACCGAAATCTTTCATCGGTGACGTGAAAAAGGGGGACAGCCAGATAGCATCTACATTCAGGCTGGCAATGTAATCAAGCTTGGCCGTAACGCCGGGCAAGTCGCCGATGCCGTCGCCGTTGGAATCATAAAAGCTTCGGGGATAAACCTGATATATGACGGCGCCGCGCCACCAGTCCGGATCTTTCTGCTGCATGCTGCCTCACTCAGATCGTGTTGTTGTCATTAGTTGTTGATAGCTATCGATGATCTGATGGTGCGACACGGCATCTGTTCGTGCATCCTCCCGGGCTTATTTTTGCTGGCGTAGCCCGGGGGATGAGAGGGGGAGGAGGCAATCTGCTGCGCTCTGATCTGGCGGTTATTCCCCCTGGATTTTGCTGAGCAGATCACGCGCGAGGGCAATGGCCTCTGACCGATGCGCAATGTTTTGCTTCTGATAGAGGCTGCGAATATGGGTTTTGACAGTAGTGGCGGCAACCTTGAGGTGCTCTGCTATCTGGTCATTCGACAGGCCGGCGTGAATCAGGCTCAGAATCTGCCACTCCCGACGGGTGAGAGGTGACGTGCGGATTAGCTCGGGCACATCGGGCCGGTCAATAATGTCCTGAATAATTGCCTCATCAAGCGAGATGCGAATGGCCCGGCTGAAATCGCGTTGCTGCTGAGCGAGCTGAATCAGACGTTCGGCCCTCTGGAGTTCCATGCCATCCAGTGCGTGATCTGCAATCAGGCCTTTGAGAATCACAATCAGCACCTTGCCCAGACGCAGGAAGCTGCCGACGGCACCGGTTGTGCTGGCCAATTGTAGCGCCTGATGCATGTGGTGCAGCGCCCGTTCCCGGTCATCTTTTAGCCAGTGAAGCTGCGCCAGGGCGATATGATTTCGGTTCAGATCGGTCTGCAGGCCGACGCGCTCGGCTACCGTTTGAAGGCCTTCCAGAATTGGCAGGGCCTTGTCGGGTTGCTCAAGGCTCAGGTAGGCGCGTGCCCAGTTGCGGGCATTGCACTGCAGGAAGTGATTGGTAGCGTTTTCGATGGTGTATTCCGGTGCAGCCGTCAACCAGCGCTGGATTGATTCCAGGTCTCTGACCGCATCCCAGAACGACAGCATGGTGGCATGGGAGTTGGCGACCCAGTCGATATGGTATTCACCGGACGCCAGCATTTTCTGAATCTTCTGAACGTAGTCCGCACAGAGTGTCTGTCGACCTCTTGCCTGGGCGACCTTGGCAAGCGACGTGTAGCTCTGCACGTACCAGCGCTCGCCCTGGGATTCGAGGATCTCGATGCCGACGAGCGCGCACCGTTCTGCATTCTCGAGATGATGCCACTCCCACATGATCTGGCTGCGCACCCGGTACAGAAACTCGAGAATCGGCATGTGGTTGAGGTGGTTTTCCTCGGCATACTGGAAGCCGCGTTCCTGAATGTTGTAGGCCTTTTGAAGCAGCCCCATCGCCATGCAGATTTCAGATTGCTGACACAGGGACCAGAGCACGTTCTGGTGTGCGCCGTGTGTCCGAGCCAGGTGTTCCGTGTCCTGCATTCGCGCCAACGCATCTGTCAGGTGACCCTGAACAAACAGCGCCTCGCCCATCACAGATGCCGCCGCGACCTTTGATGTGGGGAGGAACCTGGATTCCTGTTGAATGGCATCTTCGGCCAGCCCCATTGCCGTATCGACGTCACCATAGTTCATCGCTACCTGTGCCCGTAATGCGCTGAACTCACAGCGCAGGGCATTCAGATCCGCTTCGCCGAGCGTTTCTTTCAGGCGGGTTTCAGCGGCTGACAGCCACTGTTCCACTTCGTCGAATTTGTACTGACTTTGCGTCACCCAGGCTCTCAGCAAAGTAAGCAGCGGCTCGTCAGCGATAACGGCCGGATCCAGAGCATCCAGGCATTGTTGTAGCAGCGAAAACTGGCCCTCGGTGAAAAAGCTTCTGCCGGTTTCCATCAGGATCCGGATAATCCTGTCCGCATCACGCGCTTTGACCGCGTGGCGGGCGGCTTCTTCATGCTGACCCATTTCCCGCCACGCATCGGAGGCCTTCTGATGTATCAGCGTGACGTCTTCGCCAGCGGTGCAGGCCAGCAGGTGCCTGAGATAGGCGTTGAATAACGGGTGGTACCGGTACCAGAGTCCGCTGCTATCGAGTGGCATCACAAAAAGACCGCGCCCGATAAGCTGGTTGAGTAACGCCTGGCCGTCGTTATGGCCGGTTACCCTCATGGCGAGGAATGCATTGAAGCGATCAAGAATACTGGTGCGCAGAAGGAACGACAGTTCCTCGGAGGATATGCCGCGCCCGAGCAGTTCTTCAAAGTAGTCAAAAATGTACTGGTTGCCATGCTCGAACTGTGCAACCAGATCATTGAAATCCACGCTGGTGGGAGCGCTTGCGGCGAGTAACTGCAGGGCAGACACCCAGCCTTCAACACGACGAACGGCGCGTTCGATACTTTCCCGGGATATTTCGTAGGGAAGGCGGGCATCGAAATAGGTCTGGGCCTCGTCAGCACCAAAGCCCAATTCCCGTGGTCCAATTTCTATCATCCGCCCCTGCATGCGCAGCTGCGCGACACCAATTGGCGGCAATGTGCGAGACAGCAAAACCAATGTGAGGTAGGCCGGCTGATGGCGCAGTAAAAAGCGAATGCCGTCATGAATGGCCGGGTCAGCTATCAGATGATAGTCATCCAGCACCAGATACAGGGGTGGCGCGTCCAGCGGCAATTCAGCCACAAGATGCGTCAGGAACGTCTGTAAATCAGGGAAGCCTTCGGACGATAGTCGCTTGAGCGTATCGGGGCAGGCGCCGGGACGATGGGTCTCCAGTGCGTATGCCATATAGGCCGCAAACTGAGATGGATTGTCATCAGGTCTGTCGAGCCGATACCAGACGGTGTCAGCCTCAAGCGCGGCAAGGCGATCAGCGATGGTCGTTGTTTTACCAAAACCAGCCGGTGCCTGCACCAGTAGCAGGCTCACTGGATCGGTTTCGTGCAACAGGTCATTAAATTTTTCCCGCGCAACCAATGCGGTCGGGGCCTGTGGTGGCAAGGTCTTTGCGCCGATATAGGTGTGGCTGCCAGCGGTAATTGTTGTGGTCATTGTGTCTGCCAATACCTTGGTATGATGTAAATACTAGTAAAAAAATACTATTATTGTGTAGTAAAGTAGATGTTTGTTTATCAAATTACTACATAGGTACGACATGTCGAGCAAAGGCGATCATGTCTGATCCACTTATCCTGCCTGTTTATTTCTGCCAAATCTGTGTCCGATTTCGGATAGGCGATCCGGTAAGTGTCAGTTGATGTCTTTGTTCATGCCAGGAGAAATCAATGCTGCATGATGAAGATCCTATTGAAACGGGTGAATGGATCGAGTCGCTGGACTCGGTGCTGGATGAAGAGGGGCTGGAGCGTGCTGCTTTCCTGCTGGAAAGACTGGGAGAAAGAGCCAGTCGAGATGGCGTAAAGCTGCCCTACAGCGTTAATACGCCTTATCGCAATACTATTCCCACCCGTCGGGAAGTCAGGATGCCCGGGGATCTTTTCATGGAGCGCCGGATCCGGTCATTGATCCGCTGGAACGCTTTGGCGATGGTGATTCGTGCCAATAAGCGGCCCGGAGATCTCGGTGGGCATATCCATTCGTTCTCATCTATTGCGACATTGATGGATGTAGGGTTCAACTATTTCTTCCATGCCGGTGACGAGACGCGCGAAGGCGATCTGGTTTACATCCAGGGCCACTCGTCGCCCGGCATTTATGCCCGTTCGTTTCTGGAAGGTCGTCTGACCGAAGAGCAGCTGGATAATTTCCGCCGAGAAGTGGATGGCAATGGCCTGTCTTCCTATCCGCATCCGTGGCTGATGCCTGATTACTGGCAGTTTCCTACGGTTTCGATGGGCTTGGGGCCGATTCAGGCCATCTACCAGGCCCATGTGATGAAGTACCTCCAGGGGCGTGAACTCACCGAAAACAAGGATCGAAAAGTCTGGTGCTTTATTGGTGATGGCGAGTGTGACGAGCCGGAAACACTCGGCGCTATCGGCCTGGCTGGGCGGGAGAAACTGGATAACCTGATCTTCGTGGTCAACTGTAACCTGCAGCGCCTGGACGGCCCGGTGCGTGGGAACAGCAAGATTATTCAGGAACTGGAAGGTATCTTCCGCGGAGCCAACTGGAATGTTCTCAAGGTCGTTTGGGGACGCCTGTGGGATCCGTTGTTCGAGAAAGACACTGACGGGCGCATGCAGAAGGTTATGGATACCGCCGTCGATGGTGAAATGCAGAACTTCAAGTCCAACGGCGGCGGCTACGTGCGCAAGCACTTCTTCGGGCAGGATCCGGAGCTGCTGAAGCGTGTTGAGCAATTATCCGACGATGATATCTATGCTCTGAATCGTGGTGGTCACGATCCTTACAAGGTTTACGCTGCGTATCACGAGGCGGTCAACCACAAAGGCGGTCCTACTGTGATTCTGGCCCATACCATTAAGGGTTATGGTTTTGGTGAGCAGGGGCAGGCACAAAACACCGCGCACCAACAGAAGAAACTCAGCAGCGATACCATTCGGGCCTTCCGGGACCGTTTCGGTGTTCCGATTTCTGATGATGAAATCGAGGAGATGCCTTACTACAAGCCGGCTCCGGACTCGCCGGAAATGCTCTACATGCAGAAAATGCGGAGCAAGCTTGGCGGCTCTTTGCCTCGTCGTCTGAAAGACAGTCAGCCGCTCACCATTCCACCGCTTTCCACCTTCAAAGCTCAGCTGGAATCCAGTGGCGATCGCGAGTTGTCGACGACCATGGCGTTTGTTCGCATGCTCGGGACCCTGATCAAAGACAAGCAGATCGGCTCCCGCGTTGTGCCTATTGTTCCGGATGAGGCGCGAACCTTCGGTATGGACGGCATGTTCCGTCAATTGGGTATTTATACCGCTGAAGGCCAGAAGTACACGCCAAACGATCGTGCACAGATTATGTATTACAAGGAAGATCGCAAGGGGCAGATCCTTCAGGAAGGTATCAACGAAGCCGGCGCCATGTCGGCCTGGATTGCTGCTGCGACGTCATACAGTACCAATGATTACCCTCTGATTCCGTTCTACGCCTTCTACTCGATGTTTGGATTCCAGCGCGTGGGTGATCTGTGCTGGGCGGCAGGGGATATGCGTGCCCGAGGCTTTTTGCTGGGCGGCACAGCCGGGCGCACAACGCTAAACGGCGAGGGTCTGCAGCATCAGGACGGACACAGTCACGTCTTGTCGTCCACAGTGCCCAACTGCGTGTCTTACGATCCCACCTTCGCCTATGAAGTCGCGACAATTGTGCGTCACGGCCTGCAGCGGATGTACGGCGACAACGAGAACGTCTACTTCTATATCACCCTGATGAACGAGAATTACGCCCACCCGGCGATGCCTGAGGGTGTCGAGGACGGCATTGTTCGCGGTATCTATAAGCTTGAGTCCCAACCTGCAAAGCAGAAGAAATCGGCATTGGCTGTTCGCCTTCTGGGTAGCGGCACCATTCTCAATGAAGTGCGGGAAGCAGCGACGATTCTTGCGGAGCAGTACAACGTGGCGTCCGATGTCTTCAGCGTCACCAGCTTTACCGAGCTGGCGCGGGATGGTCAGCATGTTGAGCGCTGGAATCGTCTGCATCCCGCTTCCCGGCCGCGTAGTGCGTTTGTTCAGGAAACCCTGGGTGAGACGGATTCGCCTGTTATTGCCTCCACGGACTACATGCGTCTGTTTGCCGAGCAGGTGCGCGCGTGGATACCGGGGGACTATACGGTGCTCGGAACTGATGGCTTCGGTCGCAGTGATACCCGGGAGAAGCTGCGTCGCCATTTTGAGGTGGATCGCCATCACGTTGTGGTAGGAGCGCTGGGTGCCTTGGCTCGCCAGGGCAAGATCAAGGCCGAAGTCGTGGAAGATGCGATTCGGGCATTCGAAATTGATGCCGACAAGCCGGATCCGGCGCTGAGCTGAAACCAGGAGGAGACACCCGATTATGCAGACTGAAGATATTCGTGTTCCCGATCTTGGCGGCTCCGAGTCGGTTGAGGTCATCGAGATCAGCGTCAAGGTGGGTGATACCGTCGCTGAAGAAGATCCGATTCTTGTACTGGAATCAGACAAGGCTTCTGTTGAACTGCCGTCGCCGCTGGCCGGCAAGATTGCGTCCCTGAGCATCAGCGTCGGCGACCGCGTGAGCGAAGGCGATGTGATTGGCCAGCTGGAAATTGAGGGTGAAGACGACAGCGAGCAGGACACACCTGCATCCGAACCTGAAGCCGAATCTGAGTCTGATGAAAGCGCCAAAGAGACATCATCTGAACCTGAGTCCGGCTCTGCCAGCATTGACGACATCCGCGTACCGGATCTTGGCGGCGCTGATTCCGTAGAGGTGATCGAAATAGCGGTCGCAGAGGGCGATCAGGTTGGCGAGGAAGATCCGATTCTCGTGGTCGAATCGGACAAGGCGTCAGTCGAACTGCCGGCTCCCAGTGGTGGCACCATTAAATCGATCACCGTAAAAGTGGGCGACCGGATCAGCGAAGGTGACGTGGTCGGTCAGATCGAAGTGGCAGGGGGCAGCGCCGGGCCAAAGTCGGAAACGGTTGCTCAAGAGACCTCTTCGACGGAAAAAGAAAAGCATACTGAGTCAGCGCCTAAAGCGAGGCAGGAAAGCACACCAACACCGCAGGCAGAAGCCTCGCCGGCTTCCGGAAAACGTGTTCACGCAGGCCCTGCGGTTCGACGCCTCGCTCGTGAGCTGGGTGCCGATCTTGGGCGAGTGCAGGGCAGCGGCCCCAAAAAGCGCATCCTCAAGGAAGATGTTCAGGCTTATATCAAGCAGGCTCTGGCGACGTCGCAGGAAGGTGGCTCGACGGCGGGTGCCGGTCTTCCCGGTGTGAAGCTGCCAGACTTCAGCCAGTTTGGTGAGGTTGAGCGACAGGCCATGAGTCGCCTGATGAAGCTGACGGCAGACAGCATGCAGCGTAGTTGGCTCAATGTGCCTCACGTAACCCAGTTTGAACAGGCTGATATCACCGAGATGGAAGCCTTCCGAAAGTCGATGAAATCGCAGGGCGAGACGAGAGGTGTGAAGCTTACGCCCATGGCGTTCTTGCTGAAGGTCTGCGCCAAGGCGCTGGCCGCTCATCCCGGCTTCAATGTGTCACTGGACATGGAGAAAAAGGAAGTCGTTCAAAAACGTTTCATCCATATCGGTATAGCGGTGGACACCCCTGACGGACTGGTTGTGCCGGTCATTCGCGATGTTGACAAGAAAGGGTTGTGGGAGCTTGCCGAAGAAGCGCAGGACCTGGCCAGGAGGGCGCGTGACAAGAAGCTGGGCCCGCGGGACATGCAGGGTGCATGCTTTACGATCACCAGTCTTGGTGGTATCGGCGGTACGGCATTTACACCCATCGTGAATACGCCTGAAGTGGCTATCCTGGGAGTGTCCAAAGCGTCGATGGCACCGGTCTGGGATGGGAACGCATTTCAGCCACGTCTGATGCTGCCGCTGTCGTTGTCCTATGATCATCGTGCGGTCAATGGTGCTGATGCGGCGCGATTTACCAATACATTGAAGGCTGCACTGGAGGACCTGCGCCAGCTTCTTCTGTAGGGAAAGATCCAGGGCATTCCCTGAAACAATCTCCGAATGAGCGGTCACCGGTGTTGGCGATATGATGCTGACGCCGGAACCGCGCTTATCAATTGCTGAACAATTGATGACCTGAACTGCGTGTTGTTCGGGGCATCTTGGCCTCCTGTTGCCGCTACCTTCCTGACAGCTCCCCACTTGCCGCGCGCTCTGAACATTGTGTGAATGACGTGAACTGGCTCCCAAAACAGCATTCTCAGGCCTTTTTTGCCCGAATAGAATTGAGGCACAGTTATCTTTCAGCGCTTTACCATTCCGGTATCTTACCGTAACAGGATGTAACGGCGACTGGGCCCAAAATAATCATAATCCAGACCGCCGGCTGCGCTACGAATCTGACCGTGCGCCATCGTATTATTCCAATAACAAGGAAGCTTTTTTGCCATGATTTTGGTGCTGGCGGGGTCCCTTTTGACATTTGCAATCGTGCAGGAGGCTACAGTTGTTGAGCCTTTTGAACGAGGCGCTGTGGTCATTGAGCAGGACTACGACAAGACTCCCCAGAAGCTCCGCAACGATGTCCGAATTGCGCCGCTTGTTGAGCAGCGCTATCGCAATGTGGTGCGTCAGGCATACGACTACAGTTGCGGTGCAGCGGCACTGACCACGGTTCTCCGATATTACCTCGGCCGCAACTTGCAGGAACGCCAGGTTATGGAAGGCCTGCTGCACTACGGTCAGAGCGAACGCATCATTGAACGCCGCGCATTTTCGATGCTGGACATGAAGCGCCTGGTAACGGCTCTCGGTTATCCGTCAGGGGGCTTCAGGGCCACCATGGCAGACCTCAAGGAACTCGACCATCCGGCGATTGTGCCCATCAAACACGCGGGCTTTAAGCACTTTGTTGTGGTGCGTGCGATTCAGCACGATCGCATCTTCATCGCTGATCCTTCCGTCGGCAATATCTCATTCACGCTGGCCCAGTTCGAAGAGAAGTGGGACGACAACGTCCTGTTTATTGTGTTCCCGGGCGGTGAAAAGCCGCTGGATGCTCTGGAGCTCAAAGAAGAGGATCTCCGGTTTATTGATGATCAGACCATGACGCAACTGGCGCTGGATCACATACCCGAATACTACGAAGCAATTGATCGTCGCATTAATAATTTGCTGGAACGACAGAAAAATAATCCTGACGGCACGGTAGAGAACACCCGTAAAGAACTCTATTACCGTCGCAACTGACCACGATTGTCATGCGGCGCCTTGTTAGCAGGCACGGCGTCAGGGAAACAAATACCAATAAAAAGGGAGCCAGGATGAATCGTTGGGTTGTGCGAGGTTTACTCATCTGTTCCGTGGCGGGCCAGCCGGCAATGGTGTGGGCTCAGGAAGACGACAGTGTGGACAAGGCCCGTGAGGCGCTTGCCAAACAGGCTGATGACGAAGATTCGGCCAAGCAGCTCGAAGAAGTATTCCAGTCTGCAGAGCAGAATTATTCGCTGCAGAAAAAGGGCAGCCATGCGCTGACCTACTCCTTCGATTATGCCTACACCGGAGACCAGCGGCTTGATCTGAATATCGAGAACGGCTCGGTTCGGAATCTGGATATCGTACCGTCAGCCACACACAGCTTCACCAATGCGTTTTCCTATGACTACGGTCTGCTGGACAACCTGACGATTGGTACCCGGGTGCCGCTGGTGGTCAAGTACGACACCGAAGACGAGCTCAACATCTATGATCTGGGTGACGTTTCCCTGACTGCACGCTGGCAGCCAAATCCCTACGTGCCGGGCAAGATGTCGACCACTCTGTTTACGTCACTGACGACCAAAACCGGTGTCAGCCCCTACGAAATCGACATTCGCCGCCAACTTTCCACCGGTAGTGGTTATTACACCATCGCCGGCGGCGCGAGTCTGTCAAAGGTGCTTGATCCAGTGGTGTTGTTTGGCTCCGCGAGCGCAAGCTACAACACACCACAGGACAATCTCAACCAGGTCAGGGGCGCACGCCTGCTGACTGAAGTCGAACCGGGTTTTGGTCTGTCAGGATCGATGGGCTTTGCCTACTCATTGTCTTATGACATCTCCCTGAGCGCCTCCGCGCAAATCAGCTACAGCGATGAAACCACATTGACGTTCAGTACCGGCGAACAGGCGGTTGCCCAGGACCAGATGACCGGTTTCCTGAGCTTCTCTCTGGGTACTCGTGTCAGCGATACGACCATTATCAACACCAGTTTGGGTATAGGCCTGACTGAAGACGCTCCGGATTTTTCTCTGGGCCTTTCACTCCCGATCAACATTTCGGGTCTGAAGGAATAATTGGCGCTTCGGACGTTTTATCGGTTAGGGACGAATGTCATGCAATTGAACTGCTGCAAATCACGACTTATCGGGGCCATTGCAGCCAGCGCAATGTCGTGCGGTGTTCACGCACAGTTGGCGCAGAATCTGACGATCCACCCGAAAGCATTGGCTTTGGGTAACGCGGTGACCGCGGATACCCCGGGTATTATGGCGATTCACTACAACCCTGCCGGCCTGACCAAACTGGATGGTCGCCAGCTTGAAGTGAACCTGATGAGCATCTATCTGGATGTTGATGCTGATTTTACCGCACCGCCTGGATACAACATTTTTGGTATTGATGGACTTGAAACAGATCCTGTCACCGGCGAACAGCGGGATCCTGTTGCCAACAGCCACAGTCATACCAACACCGTTGCGCTATATGTTCCCGGGCGCGGCATCACTAAGCTACCACCAGGCCCCGCATTTGCGCCGTCTGCAGGTATCAGTCTCCAGAAACCGGGATCCAAGCTGACGTTTGCCAACGCCTTTTTTATACCGATGGCGGCCGGCTTTTACCGGGATTATGACGATCCGGGCAAATACCAGCCAAAAGCCACGGCATTGCAGCGTACGACCTATCTGTCACCAACGGTGGCCTACGAAATCAATGACGAGTGGTCAGTTGGTGCCGGTATTCATATTTCCCATATGGCGGTAGCGGCAGACCAGTATATGCGCGCGCCGAACATGCTGCTTGGCGTGGCAGAAGTGCTGCAGGATGCCTTTAACTGTCAGTCCGGTGATGAGCCTCTGGCACCTTGGCTGGCTTTGTGTGGCGGTAATGTGGGCCCTTGGGATGACATCGGCGCGCTGAGTATTGACGTTGAGGAGTCGATTTCGCCTACCTACTCGCTTGGTGTGACCTGGGAGCCCACCGAGTGGTTCAGGTGGGGGGCGAGCTATACCTCGGAAGCTGACATGAACATGAAAGGTCAGTTTTCGATCGAGTATACCGAAGACTGGTCTGGTTTCTGGCAGAGCGTTAACAGCTCGATTCTGGGCGCGATCGGCTCCGCAATCCTAAGTCTGCCGTCCGGCGCACCGCGGGAAGCTGGCAACGTCAGCCTTAACCTGACTTACCCCCAGCACTTTCAGACCGGTATCAGTATCGACGTACATCCCAAGTTGACTCTTAACGTTGATGTGGGCTGGACCGATTATTCCGAATGGGATGCTTTCAACTTCGTGTTTGACCGCAACCTTGAGTTCCTGAATGCCGCCCGTATTTTGTCACCAGACAACGCGACTTCGAACTCATTGAGTCTGCCTCTGGGGTTCAAGGATCAGTGGAACTGGGGGTTTGGCGCAGAGTTTCATGCGTCGTCACGGCTTGATCTCAGGGCAGGGGTGGAGATACGTGATTCGGTTATTCCGGATGATCAGCGACAGGTCATGGCGCCGTTTGGCGGGGCAAACCTGTACAGTGTCGGGATGGGCTATCGCTGGGATCGCGATACCGAAATTGATTTGAGCTTAAGCTATTTACATTCGGTTGAATCGATCCCTGCAGATACCAGTTGTAATCTGAACTGCACTGGTATCACCAATATCATTTACAATCCTTATGCCGGGCTTGATGTTAAAACGTCTTTGCGTGTTGTCATGGCTGGCCTGAGTTTTCGAACCAAATTTTGATAGTCGCCCGAATCCGGCGCAAGCAGGCTCCGGGTTCCAGCGGAGGCTGAATGGCTAATTCCAGACTCACGATCGGCCCGGCCGGGATTATGCTGGTGGCAGCGTTGATAGCCACGGCCGGACCGCTTCAAAGCGCTGACCGGTACTTTACTTGGGTGGATGAAAACGGTCACGTCCAGCACACGCTAATTCAGGAAGAAGACAATCCGGTGGAAGAGCGGGCCGAAGCCGTCCGCGAAGAGAAATCAGCCAGTTCAGCAACCGACGTCGACCAACCGCGATCATCAGCCAGTAAGCAGAAGGAAACGGCCTCCGAACCTGCTGGTGCCAATGAGCCAGCCGCTTCGGATGACGAGGCTTCGACCGCAAAAAATGGGCCTGCAGCTGCAGAATTCCCGAAGTCGGCCGGTGACCAGTTGGTGACAGAGCCTGTGCCCGAAGCCGGTGAACAGGCACCCATATCGGACGCGCCACTCCCGCAACAAGCCCAACCTGCTGCCGCTGCACCTGAAGCGCCCGCGAATCAGGCCGCTACGCCGGCCACTTCCGGAGCTGATGCCGCGCCGAGCGGCGTGCAGCGTCCAACCAACCCTGATTACAACCTCAAAAATTATCCCGATGGTGATGAGTTGGCCAAAAAGGGGTTTCTCAGAGAAGGAGACGCACTGCCGTATTACACCTGGCGCGATGCGCAAGGCAATGTCAGGGTCGATTACTATCGGCCTGAGCCCGGATTCGAGAAAAAGAAATCAGCTGCTGAACCACCTGAACTGAGCGAGGCGATGGTGCTCGATGGTTCGCGCGGTAAGGCCGATAACAAGATGAGCGCTGAAGCGATAGCGGTTCTGGAACTCGACCAGAGCGGCTCGTTGATGGATGAGTGGATGGCGAACTGTTGTGTCGGTTTGCCGGTAAAGGATCTTGTCGAATGGGACGATTCCAGGGAGTTTCAGGTAGACCTTGATGATATGGCGCCTGAATATCTGTTCTCTACTGGTGAGAGTGCCTACCGCCTCATGAAATTGCCCGCTTCTTCCGAGGCACCGGCATTCGTTGTGCGTATTCGCTCCTATGTCCAGTCTGGTGTCTTTGTGCCCACTTTGGTGTTTTTAGATAAAGGAATGGCTACAAGGCGGTTGGTGACCGAAGTTGCTTTTGATTACGAGCCGGAATCCTGGCATAGCCACGGTTATATTGAGGCGAGAGTGCCGGTTTTTCCTGCAGAGGGCGATCGCTGGCTACTGGTAATGAGCCGTGGTGCGGACCAGCGTGATCAGACTGTAGTCGAAACAGATACGGGCCCACTGGTTATTCCCCACAAACCGACCGGATTATTGGGCGTGTCGCAACTTCACTAGAAACCTGCCTGGCACATTTGAATGCCAGGCAGGGTGCTTGATGCGTCTGGAGTGGCGTGGGTTGGTGTGTTCAGTCCTCCGGCTTTGAAAGATCAATCCACTGCACTGACTGCCAGTAAAAACGCCCCTCACTAGCCGGATACGTGCAGTTATATCGGAATCGCCGGCTATCGAACGCCCGGTCCGCCGTCACCATGACGGCGCCTTCAGCTTCATCGCTTTTTACCACCAGCTGCCCCACGCCAGAACCGTAGCAGGATAGTGCTTTGGTGGGCATGTTGGCAGGCAGACTGAATCGGAGCTCCGGTGGGTTGTCCTTAACGATGCCATCCGGCAGCGAGGCTGCATCTACCGGCAATGCCTTGCTCATGAGCTTGTCTTTAAGTGATGACAACTGACCGAAACTGGTCGCCATGGGAAAACGGGGCAGCCGGGTTTTGGCGGATTGAGCCCCTATGGGGCCGGATTGCTGACCATACGCCAGCCATTGGCGATCTTCGATGAGCTTTTCAAGTTCGCTGTCATATTCGCCATAAGGGTAGGCAAATAACGTGGGCGTTACGCCCAGCTTCTCTTCAATACGCGCGGCAGATGCGTCAAGACTGTGCGATACCCGCTCGTGCCATTGCGCTTCAGCCTCATTGGGTTTGCGGGCCAGATGCCCATGATCCAGGCTGTGATTGCCGATCGTCACTTCCGGGTGGTTTGCCAACTCTTCAAGTTGTTCCCAGGTCATTGAGCCTCGGTCTTGATCATCGATCGCCTGGCTGTTTACGAAAATAGTGAACGGCAACCCTTTCTCAAGCAGCAGCGGAGCAGCAAATGTGTAGACCGAGCTGTAGGCATCGTCAAACGTGATCGCCACTTGCTGGCTCTCGTTCAAATCTCCGTCAAGTGCTTCTTTAGTGGCGGATTCAAGCGGTTTTACGTCGATATCGAGAGACTGAATCATGTCGATCTGGTTGCGAAAAAGCGACGGGGTGGTGCTGGTTGAGGCCGGTGTTTCATTGCTGACATGATGGTATTGCAGAACTGCCAGATCAGCAGATACTGCGCCACTGGCCAGCAGCAGGACGGCCGCAGCCGCGACGCTATTAAAACGACGTTGTTTCGAAATCACTAGTTCAATCACTCCTGTACAGCTGAACGGAAATGCTGACGCAAACATGCGAATGCCTGATTGAGAACCTGAACGTCCTGATTGCTGCCGCCCCGGTCCGGGTGCGCCCGCATGGCCTGCTTGCGATACGCTTTCTTAACTACTGAAAAATCATCTGGCACGGTATCAAAGCCGAGTGCTCTGGCAGCTTCAGCAATATCGCTTTCTCCGATGAACGGACGGCGAACCCCTTTCCAGAAATCGTCGACCATCCGGCGAACAGTCAGTCCGGACAAATCATACTGGGACAGATCAAGGTAAAAAAGCCGCAGTGCATCGAGAGCATCGGGAACGCCGCTGCCCGCTACCGTACTGGCGGGGCCAAGAGTGATGCGCAGAGGCGAGATGGTGAGTTGTTCGCCCTGAACAGACAGTTCATCCCTGAGTCGATACAGGCAATGAAATACCAGAAAGTGAACAGGATACAGTGAGGCCGGATCGGAAAAGTCCACGCTTTCGAGCAAAGCCCAGGGCGGTGATTGGAGCGTGCGGATAAGCTGCAGCTCGGAAAGCCCCTCGGGGAACTCCCTCAGAGTGGCTTCAATGGCCTCCGAAAGCAGCACAATCTGCCGTTCCAGCGCCTCCTCTGGCTTCAGCTCATTGTGCGATTCATGTCGGGCTGGATAGTCTTGTTGACGGTTGTTCATCACTCAAGCCTAAGCCAGCCATCAGCTCAGGGAAAGGGTAAACTTTCCGGGCGACGCTTTTGTCGCGCCCTTATGCATCAAACCGCGAAATACCGCGCAGAAAAAGCGAAGTGACGAAATCGGCTGCCTGTTCAGCCTCGGAGTCCCGGGTTTCGGGAGCGTGATGAACCCGGCGCGCCACCTGGAGGCTCATTTCGTAGGCAATGCCGAAAAAGGCTGCGCTAAGGTATTCATGGTTGACGTGTTGGAATAGCCCGCGTTTGGCAGCATTGCGAATATCGTCATCGAGGGAGGCCATGGCAAGCCCCAAAATGTCGGATCCAAATAATTCCCTGATGGCCTGATCATTCTTGTGGGCCAACTCGTAAATGAGAGGATCTTCCGCAGTCGCTTGAAACAATGCCAGGTAGGTCGAGCGAATAAAGTCGGTTTCGGTGCGTGCGGACTGGCGAAGTGTTTCAATATTGCGATTCAGCGTGGCGAGAAAGTCGTGCAGCAGGGCGGAGAAGATGTCACGTTTATCAGAGAAGTAATTGTAAAAGGTGCCGGCTGCGAGATCAGTGCGGCGGATAATATCGCGAATGGTGGTTCGTTCGTATCCGAGCTCGCGAAAGCAGGCTTTGGCAGCCTGTAATATCGCATGCCGATTATTGATTCGGTTTTGCTCACGTTTACCGAGTTTCAACGCTTCCATGTCGTATTCCCTGTCCGTGGGATTGATTTCAAAAGATTAATCAGTTGTTCATAGGCTCGTTGATTGGCCGTTTTCGGGCTATACGTGAAATCCGGAACAGGGGATTCCGACACTGACGCAGCCGGGGTGTATCCGTTATACTCCGCACCCCAATTTTTTTAATGTCTGGCAGGGTTATGGCTGAGCATCAAACCGGTGACCGCGAATCAACACTTGAACTGAACAAGCTGCAAAAACGACTGCGGCGCGATGTCGGTCAGGCGATATCTGATTTCGGACTTATCGAAGCAGGCGATAAGGTAATGTGCTGCCTCAGTGGCGGCAAAGACTCCTACGCCATGCTGGACATACTGTTGAACCTGCAGCGGAGCGCGCCGGTCGATTTCGAGCTGATTGCGGTGAATCTCGATCAAAAGCAGCCTGGGTTTCCTGAGCATATTCTGCCGGCATACCTGGCAGCGCTGGGCATCGAATACCATATTATCGAGAAAGATACCTACAGCATCGTGAAAGAGAAGGTGCCGGAGGGTAAAACCACGTGCGGCCTTTGTTCACGGCTGCGGCGGGGCATCCTGTATAATTTCGCAGATGAGCACGGCGTCACAAAAATTGCGCTGGGCCATCACCGGGATGACATGCTTGAAACGCTGTTCCTTAATATGTTTTATGGCGGCAAGCTGAAAACCATGCCGCCCAAGCTCAAAAGTGATGACGGTCGGAATGTCGTCATTCGTCCTTTGGCGTACGCTCGGGAAAAAGATATTGAGCGCTACTCCGAGCTGCGTTCATTTCCTATCATTCCGTGCAATTTGTGTGGCTCGCAGGAGAATCTGCAGCGCCAGGTGGTCAAGGATATGTTACAGACGTGGGACAGACAGCACCCGGGACGCATCGAGTCCATGTTCCGGGCAATTTGCAATGTCGAACCTTCGCATCTTGCTGACCCGAAGCTGTATGACTTTGAAAACCTGAGGGTAGAGGGTGTGGCTGGCAATACTGGCAGCGCCGTAACAGCCTCGGCGTCTGAGCCGGCGCCAAGCTATGACCGATTGGATGTACTGAATATCTGACCAGGGTTCCCGTTTTCAGGCAGGATGAAATAAGTTGTCTGGAGTCCCCTGTAAACACAGTTTTTCCAGCGTTTTCTGGAACCGGGCGATGCAACGGCGCTCCTGTATGTGGGTGAGGTCTGCCCAGAGCTGAGAAAGAGCCGGTGCATCATCTGGCATTGGCCAGGATGGTCGAACCCACTGCAGTGCGCTGATACCTACAGCTGCCGCATACTGGGTGTTGGTGATCAGTTCGGCATCAGGGTTCACCAGAAACTGCCGCTGACTGGCGAAGCCGCGCACCTGGCTTGCCTTGTCGGGTTCAAATGCCAGGTATTCATCCCACACCTGTCGGTGAAGGGTAGGGGAGATGCCAAATACACCCAGTCCTTCATCCCGGTCTTCCGCAAACGGATCAAAACCCCGAAGCGTTGCCGCGCTCAGTAGAATTTCTTCGTGAATCAGATGGGGTTCGCCTAGCGCCAGGGAGACTGGGCGGATGATATGGTTCAGAAGTGCGTGTGCCTGGGACATGACCAACGTCCTCGCTAGCAATACTCTTACGACCGGGTCTTTAGCAGAAACAACAAGTTAAGTTTTATTCTGCAGATACACTCTAGCATTTAAAGCTAAGTTCATGATGAATATAGCTGGCAACGCAGGTGTGGTCAATAAATAAACAGTTAAACATGGCAAAATGGGGATCCCTCGCGATCCGCACGTGTTTCATGGTCGCGTCAGGTTAGTTGTGGGATATGAAGGAGCGGTAGTGTCCACAGCCCGAAGGCAATGAGCAAGGCGCCAGTTATTTGCCTGAAGTAGCGGTTGGACTTGAGGCGTTGGAGCGATGTCGCCGCGAAGCCCGAAGCCAGCATTGACGGTAATGTTCCCAGCCCAAAGAAAAGCATGGTCATTGTAGCCGCAGGGACCGTGGGCTGAAGCGCCGCCCAGCCGAGTGTGCTGTAAATCAGACCGCAGGGAAGCCATCCCCAAAGCATTCCAAGCAATAGCGCCTGATACGGACGTTGCACAGGCATAAGGCGTTGCGTCAGGGGTGCCAGTCGTCGCCATAACGGGCCACCAACTCGCTCGATATAACGGATGCCCTGCCACCATTGACCCATCGCCAATCCCATCAGAATCAGCAGCAGGCCAGCGACTGATCGCAATGCAGTGCCAAGCTGGGCCCAGGTATCCACTGCCTGGGTGCTGACCAAAGCAATCAGTGCGGCGATCAGCATATAGCTGCCGATTCGACCTGCATTAAACCCCAGCAGCATAAGAGACTGGCGCGCCCGGAAGTTTTGACCCACTGGAATGGCCATGGAAAGTGAGGCGCTGATGCCGCCACACATTCCCAGGCAATGGGTGCTCCCCAATAAACCAATCATGAAAGCACCGGGATAACTCAGGTAGAGCTCACTGCCCATTGTCGTTCGTTTTATCCTGTCCGGACTGTTCCGGAGCGGTCTTTGAAGGGCGAGCTGCTTTTTTCTGAGCTTCGGTCTTGGCGTCTTCGGGGATCATGTCGCGGTCGTCATCGTAGAGAATACGGTGTGCAGGGCCTTCAAGGTCGTCATATTGGCCGCTTTTCACCGCCCAAGAAAATACAACGACACCAATGGTGACGAGTATCAGGGTGACCGGAACCAACAGATAAACAATTTCCACAATCAGGACCTCTAAAACTGCGTTAATTCAGCGTGTCAGCCCGCGATGGCATCGCCAGCTCCGTCTCTCGAGTCTTGTCGCTGGCTTTGCGTTTGCCCAGCCGTAGCGCATTGGCGACAACCACCAGTGAGCTGGCTGACATGCCAATCGCGGCGACCCAGGGCAAAATCATACCGGCAGCCGCGAGAGGCAGGGCGCAAATATTGTAGGCAATCGCCCAGGTCATGTTCTGGCGGACAATCCGCCGGGTTTGCTTGCCTGTTTCAAGTGCGCTGACCAGTCGGGTCAATTGACCATTCAGCAAAACCGCATCGGCTCGTAACTGTGTCAGGTCCGCGGCGCTTCCCAGGGCCACGGACACGTCGGCACCCGCCATGACCGGGAGATCGTTCAAGCCGTCCCCCACCATCATAACGTGGCAGCCGCTTTCTTGCAGTGTTCTGAGGTAAGCGAGCTTGTCCTCCGGTGATGCCTGTCCGCGGACCTCGGCAATACCCAGCTCGTTGGCGATGCGTTGGACATGCGCCGAGCGATCGCCACTTAAGAGGGCTGTGTTAAGCCCGAGAGCATGCAGTTGCGCAATCGCAATCCGGGCATCGGCCCGGGGCTGATCGTCCAGTACAAACCTGGCCAAAACCGCAGTGTCAGTGGCCAGAAACACTGTCAGGCCGTCGCCGGATTCGTCCAGCTCCTGAGCAGTGCTGTGCTCACGGATAAAACCGGCATGACCAATTATAATGGGCGCGTTGTTGAGGTGCCCGGTCAGACCGCCGGCAAGGTGATTGTGCACATCGCTTATCGGGGTGTCCGAGCGTGCGAAGCGCCGGAACACCCGGCTGATGGGGTGCTCCGAGTATTGCTCAAGACCGCCTGCCAGCGCCAGACAGTCTGCCTCGGACATCTCCGTATAGGTCCTGGTCTGCTGGAGAGTCAGCGCACCTTCTGTGACCGTACCCGTTTTGTCGAAAACCACCGTATCAATCTTGTTAAGGGATTCCAGCGTATGGCCGCGAGTGGGCAAGAACCCCATATTGCGAAGCTTCATGGTGGCACTGGTAATCGCGGTAGGCGTTGCCAGCGACAATGCGCAGGGGCACGTCACGACCAATACCGACAAAGCAATATCGAACGCTCGGTCAGAACCTGCCAGCCACCAGCCAAGCCAGACGCATGGCGCGATCAACAGAATACGACTGACGAAGACGCCAGCAACCTTGTCTGCGGTTCGGGCAACCGGTGGCTTTTCAGATTGCACGCGGTCGAGAATACGAAGAATGCTGGACAGCCGGGTGTTTGCGCCGGCGCGTTCAACGGTCAGTGTCAGTGGGCTTTCGCCATTAATGGCGCCGGCGTGCGCGACATCACCCGGGCCGCGTTGTTCGGGCATGTATTCGCCAGTTAACGCCGCTTCGTTAAGCGTGGATCTACCCGCGGAAATGATGCCATCAACCGGAACAACTTCACCAGGCTTTACCTCAACGGTGTCGCCGGGCTGGAGCTGATGTACCGGGACGATCTCCAGCGTGTTGTTCTGGCGGCGAGTCGCTATCGCGGGCATCACCGATCCGACTGATGCGCCGGTCAGGCCTGCCCGGTAACGAGCCTGCATCTCGATATACCGTCCCAGTGACAGGAAGAAAGTGAACATGCAGACGGATTCAAAATAGACTTCTTCGCCACCCACGACAGTAACCCATGCGCTGGCGCAGTAGGCGAGCCCGATGGCCAGCGCAACCGGCACATCCATGGTCAGGTGCCGGCTACGAATATCCCGCAGGCTGTTGGTGAAAAACGGTCGGGCGCTGTAGAACACGACCGGCGTGGCCACCAGTAAGCTGACCCAGCGGAAGAATTCGAGAAATTGTTCAGAAAGCCCGCTGATAATGCCGAAATACAACGGCATCGCCAGCATCATGCTTTGCATCGTGCCCATGCCGGCGATACACAGTCGAATCAGTGCGCTGCGTTTCTCCCTTTGGAGCGCTGCCTCGGCCTGATCAGGCTCAAACGGACGGGCACGGTAACCCAGTTGATGGATAGCGATCAGAAGGTCGCTGAGACGGGTATCGTCTTTGGCCCACACCAATCGCGCCCGCCGAGTAGAATGGTTGACGTTGAACTGGACGACCCCCGCCTGTTCGGCGAGGTGATGCTCCAGTAGCCAGATGCAGGCGGCGCAGGTGATGCCATCAATCAGAAGGAGGGCTTCGCGGCTAATGGGCTCCGATTTGCTTTGACCGACTTTGCCTGGCACGTCTGAAACAAAGGTGTCCTGGACAAGCGGGTGGTCGTAAAGCCGGAGTTGTTCTTTCTCTTGTTCCGCGAGCGGGGTTGGTGTGACCGCAGTATTGGTGCGGTGATGGTAAAACCCTGTCAGATTCTCCGACACAATCAGTTCGCACACGGCCCGGCAGCCGTGACAGCAAAACGCCCGAATCGAGCCGTCGACGTCAAGCTCAATCCGGGCGCTACTCAAAACGGGTTCGCCGCAATGGAAACAGACTTCGAAGGACAATCGTTACCCCTGATGTGCTGCCGCCAGTACCTGGGGCTTGTCCGAGGGGAGTATTGCCTCTCCCTTCAAGCGCCAGTTGTTTTCAGGGCCCCGCAACTCCATATACCAGCGGCCATCGAGTTTAACGGGCAGCTTCGCTTCGTACAGACCATCACCAACAGGCTGGAACTGGATCCGTCGATCCCGATCGGCGAGAGTTGGATGGGAGAGGTCGAGTATCAAATAATCGAAACTGGCGGGCCTGCCAGCCTTTTCTATCTCGAGGGTTATGGTGTTCCCGCTAAAAATGACGGTGCTACCGAGTTTGAAATCTGCAGCCGCGCGATCCCGAGCCAGTTCCAGGTTGATCCCGAGACCTTCTTTTGAATAGTCATCGGTGACCAGCGGGTCTTTGGTGACCACTGCAACGTAAATCATCCCGATGCACAACACGATGGTTATGCCGGGAATAGACAGCAGGAACCATAGCCAGAACTGGCGGTACCAGGGTGCAATGGTTTCAGTTACGTGTTCGCTCATTCAGGTGTACGCCTTTCTCGTAAATAACGTGCGTTATCGGTTCGGACCAAGGAACCGGCTTTCTTTCTCGGCCATGAGCTCGTCGTTACCTTCGACTTTCACTGTGAAAGTAATGTTGTTATTCGTGCCTTGCAGGGCATCGGGGCTGACTTCGACAACAGTCGGAAGTGACAGGCTTTCACTGGCACCCAGCGTGATCTCGTTGTCGCCCAGCATCCGCACGCTATCCAGACCTGATACTGTGATCGAGAACGTCTGCGGTATCTCGGTCATGTTCTGGATCTTCAGCGTGTAGGAATTTTCGATCATGCCACGGCCATTCATCTGATAGAGCGCGCCGCGATCTCGGATTGCTTCCAGTTCAATGGGTACACGGGTGACCAGTGTGTATACGAGGGCGCTGATCATCAGCACCAGCACTGCACCATAGCCGAATGTGCGAGGTCGCAACAGCTTTGATGTCTTGTGTTCGAGTTCGTGTTCGGTGGCGTAGCGAATCAGTCCGGTGGGGTAGTCCATCTTTTCCATGACTTCGTCGCAAGCGTCAATGCAAAGCGCACAGTTGATACATTCGTATTGCAGGCCATCCCGGATATCAATGCCGGTAGGGCAGACGTGCACGCACATGCCGCAATCGATGCAATCGCCGATGCCCAGCTCGTCCTTGTCCGCATCTTTTCGCCGGCCGCCGCGAGGTTCGCCCCGGTTGAAATCATAGGCAACAACCCGGGTGTCTTCGTCAAACATGACGGACTGAAAGCGGGCGTAGGGGCACATGTAAAGGCAGACCTGCTCGCGCAGCCAGCCTGCGTTGGTGTACGTCGCCAGTGTGAAAAAGCCGACCCAGAAGTAGGCCCAGCCATTGGCGTTAAGCGTAAACAGGTCAATCGTCAGGTCGTGAACGGGGTAAAAGTAACCAACAAATGTTAAGCCTGTGGCAAAGGCGATGAGCAGCCATACAGCGTGTTTAGCGCCCTTTTTAATCATCTTTTCGGCGCTGTTGGGTGCCTTGTCGAGTTTCATCCGTTTGTTGCGGCTACCCTCTATTTTTTCTTCAACCCACATGAAAATGAAGGTCCAGACCGTTTGCGGACAGGTGTACCCGCACCAGACCCTGCCAAACAGTGTGGTGATGAAAAACAGGCCGAAGGCGGCAATGATCAACATGCCTGACAGCATGATGAAATCTTTCGGAAAGAACGTCGTCCCGAACAGATGGAATTCCCGTGCTGGAAGGTCAAAGTAAAGCAGGGGTTCGCCGCCGATATGAATCCAGCAGAAAAGGAAGTACATGCCCATGAGGGCCCACAGGCTCACAAACCGTATGCGCTGGAAGAAACCTTTAACAGATTTGACGTATATCTTTTTGCGGCTGGCGTAGAGTTCAACGGTCTCGGTATTTTTATTATTAGAGGAGGCGTCAGTCGCGGGGTCAACTTGTTTGACCGGAATTTGACTGCTCATAGGGACCTCTCAATGGCACGGTCTTCTCAAGTATGGGCACGAGAGGTGCCCAGATTTCAAAAGACTGTGTCCGACAACCGGCAGGGCAGCCTCGAGCTACCCTGTCGGTCGCGACGGATTACTTGCTTTCGCGGTGGGACAAGCCGTACACGTAGGCAGCGAGGATGTGAATCTGATCGTCGCTGAGGCGGCCTTCCTGGGCCGGCATTCTGTTCTGGCGTCCATGAGTGACGGTTTCCTTGATCCACTCATAGGTGCTGCCGTAAAGCCAGGCATCGTCTGTCAGGTTGGGAGCACCCACCATAGGATTGCCTTTGGCTTCCTGACCGTGGCACCCGGCACAGGCCTGAGCAAAGATCTTTGAGCCACGTTCGGCTGCTTCAGCGTCTTTTTCGCGGCCGCTGAAGCTCAGGACATAGTTTACAACCGAATCAACCTGATCCGTGGTCATCCCGGGCATCAGGCCTTTTGCGGGCATCTGGTTCTGACGCCCCTTGTGAATAGTCTCAACGATGCGGTCAGGTTCGCCGCCCCAGATCCAGGCATTATCTGTCAGGTTTGGAAAGCCAACAGCGCCGCGCGCCGCTGAGCCGTGGCAAACTGCACAGTTGTTTGCAAAAAGACGTTGTCCCATTTTGCGGGCATCTTCGTCTTTTGCCAGTTCTTCTACCGGTACGCTGCCGTATTTTGCATACAACTCGCCGTATCTGGCATCTGCCAATTGCATTTCTTCCTGCCACTGACCTTCCTGTGTCCAGCCCAGTATGCCTTTGAAGTTGCCCAGGCCAGGGTAGAGCGCGAGGTAGCCCAGCGCGAAGATGCAAGTAGCGACGTACAGATAGAACCACCATTTTGGCAGCGGGTTGTCGTATTCTTCGATACCGTCAAAGGAGTGACCGGTTGTCCGGTCAGTTTCCTTGTCGGTCACCTGACTTTTACGTGTTGACCACAGAAGCCACCAGCACCCAAACACCGTGCCGAGCACGATCGCACTGATCCAGATGCTCCAGAACGTACTCATTCCTTATTCTCCGTCTTGTCTTGCTGTTGAGTGCGCTGGTCTATCTCATCGTCGTCAAACGGCAGATGAGCCGCTTCATCGTTGGCGTTTTTCCGGTGCGAGCTGTAGGCCCACCAGCAAATACCAATGAAGGCTATTAGAACAAGCAGGGTATGAATCCCGCGCACATCATTAATATCCATCGACATCACCGCTTGGTTGAAATCACCGTGCCGAGCTGCTGTAGATAAGCTACTAGCGCTTCGATTTCGTATTTATCGCGAATTTCGTCCGGGGCGCTGGCAATCTGCTCGTCAGTGTAGGGGACTCCGAGTGTCTGCATTGCCTCAAGCTTGCCGGTGATTCCCTCAGGGTCGAGCTTAGTGTCGAACAACCAGGGATACGCAGGCATTACGGATTCAGGCACAACATCACGCGGGTTGTAGAGATGCACCCGCTGCCAGGCATCGGAGTAGCGTCCGCCAACACGCGCCAGATCCGGCCCTGTGCGCTTCGAGCCCCAAAGGAAGGGGTGCTCATAAACAAACTCACCGGCAACCGAATAGTGCCCGTAGCGTTCAGTTTCGGCACGGAATGGGCGAATCATTTGGGTGTGGCAGACGTGGCAGCCCTCGCGGATATAGATGTCACGGCCTTCCATTTCCATCGGCGTGAGCGGCTCGAGACCGGCAATCGGCTCATTGACTTCCTTGAGGAAGAACAGGGGGACAACCTCGACCAAAAAGCCGCCACTGATCACTAACAGGATCAGTACTGCCATCAGGCCGATGTTTTTTTCGACAATTTCGTGTTTCATTCTGTCTCTCTCTTACTCAGGCAGCCTGTGGCGCACTGTTGTCGAGCGCTACTGCATCTTTCTGGCGAATGGTCATTCGCACGTTATAGGCCATTACCAGCATGCCCGACAGGAACAGGGCACCGCCAATGAGGCGAACCAGGTAACCAGGCTTGGAGGCTTCAAGAGCTTCAACAAAGCTGTAGGTCAGGGTGCCGTCCGAATTGACTGCACGCCACATCAGACCTTGCATGATGCCGTTGACCCACATAGCGACGATGTAAAGTACGGTGCCGATTGTCGCCAGCCAGAAGTGAACGTTGATCAGGTTGATGCTGTACATCTTCTGCAGTCCCCAAAGGCGCGGGATCAGGTGGTAAATGGCGCCGATACTGATCATGGCAACCCAGCCCAGTGCACCGGAGTGAACGTGGCCGATGGTCCAGTCAGTGTTGTGAGAGAGGGCGTTGACGGTTTTAATTGCCATCATGGGGCCTTCGAATGTGGACATGCCATAGAACGACAGTGACACCACAAGGAAGCGCAGGATGGGGTCAGTACGCAGCTTATGCCAGGCACCTGAAAGCGTCATCATGCCGTTGATCATGCCGCCCCAGCTTGGTGCCAGCAGGATCAGGGACATCACCATGCCTGCTGTCTGTGCCCAGTCTGGCAGTGCACTGTAGTGAAGGTGGTGAGCACCAGCCCAGACGTAAGTGGCGATCAGTGCCCAGAAGTGAACGATCGAAAGGCGGTACGAGTAAACCGGACGCTCAGCTTGCTTGGGAACGAAGTAGTACATCATGCCAAGGAAGCCAGCTGTCAGGAAGAAGCCAACCGCATTGTGTCCCCACCACCATTGCATCATGGCATCGGTTACACCGGCATAGATTGAGTAGGATTTGAATGCGCTGACAGGCAGTGCCAGGTTGTTACCGATGTGAAGAACGGCAACTGTCAGTATGAAAGCGCCGTAGAACCAGTTGGCAACGTAGATGTGCTTGGTTTTGCGTTGAGTGATGGTTCCGAAGAACACGACCGCATAGGACACCCAGACCAGAGTGATGAGGATATCAATCGGCCACTCAAGCTCTGCGTATTCCTTGGTAGACGTCAAGCCCATTGGCAGCGTGATAATCGCTGCCACAAGAACGGCTTGCCAGCCCCAGAAGGTGAAAGCCGCCAGGCCAGCCGAGAACAGTCTCGCCTGACAGGTGCGTTGAACCACGTAGTAAGACGTGGCAAACAAGGCGCTGCCGCCGAACCCGAAAATAACCAGGTTGGTGTGGAGTGGGCGAAGACGACCGAAGTGAGTCCATGGAAGATCGAAGTTCATGAACGGGAATCGAAGCTGTGCTGCGATCAGCACGCCCATGCCCATTCCGACGATACCCCATACCACCGTCATGATGGCGAACTGACGCACCACCTTGTAATTGTAAGTCAGGTTTGGATGTACTGTGCTCATAGCCTTACCAGAGGATTACGAGTGGGAATGTTTGAGGCCGCAAGTATGGGGAATTGATTACGTATTTGCAATGACCCAAATCAAGGAAACAACCCGCCGAAATCAGCAACATGGGGCGGTTTATCTCGCGAAGTTACACGCTTGCAGCGCTCAGTTGACACGAAATTCCAAGGACACTTCTAGATAAGGGTAGCGGGTTCTGGAAAAATCGCGCCGTCCTCTTTATAAGGATGCGGAATGAAAAACAGTGCATGACTGCAGTCCTTGTAATAAATGATGAGCTTTGCACATTCATCGACATAAATGGATAACGAAAAATGGAAGTCAGAACCGAGAATATGGGTAGCGCCGAGAAGGCTGGTTGGCTTGTGAACCATTCGTCGGAAGGCGAGGCAATAGCGATGATCATCTTTGCCCATGGTGCCGGCGCGCCAATGGATTCTGGTTTCATGGTAGCCATGGCAGAACAGCTAGCCCTGAATCGTGTCCATGTTATTCGGTTTGAGTTCGGCTATATGCACCAGCGTCGTCTTGACGGTAAACGCCGGCCACCGCCAAAAGCTGAGAAACTGCTTGGCGAGTTTCGGGAGGTTGTCGAGGCTGTATCGGCCATGAACTCTGGCATGCCCTTATTTATCGGCGGCAAGTCAATGGGCGGGCGGATTGCGAGTCTGCTCGCAGCCGATGCCAACTGGGTCGAAAGCGGTGTGGCGGGATGCTTTTGCGCTGGATATCCATTCCACCCTCCCGGGAAGCCCGGGCGGTGGCGAACGGATCATTTCAATGAACTGGCGATGCCAGTCCGAATAGCTCAGGGCACGCGTGATCCTTTCGGACGTTACGAGGAGGTCGAGCATCATTTGGCAGAGCGGCTGCTTGGCAGCCCGTCGCTAACGGTGAGCTGGCTGGAAAGCGGCGAGCATGACTTCAGGCCGACGAAGGCGTCCGGTCGCGATCAGGACGATTTGATTGCCTCTGCAGCGCAGGACGCAGCAACCTGGATGCGCACATTGAACGACTAGGCTTCGCTGGCGCAGACGCGATTGCGACCGGTTTCTTTCGCTTGATAAAGCGCTTTGTCCGCTCTTTGGTATAGCGCTTCCAGTGAATCCCGATGACTGTAGGTGGCCACGCCAGCGCTGAGAGTGATCGTATAGGTATCACCGTCTGGCGTTTCGATCGCCTGTGATGCGATATCCTCCAGAATAGCCTGCGCCACAGCCATCGCACCCGCGAGTTCGGTTTTTGGTAGCACCACGGCAAATTCCTCGCCACCAAACCGGACCACAATATCCATCGGGCGCTTGATGTGCCGCAAAAGCGTTTCGGCAATCACTTTGAGGCACCGATCGCCGAAGGGGTGTCCGTAGGTATCGTTGATCGTCTTGAAACGGTCGGCATCCAGCATGATTAAGGCGACCGGTTGCTTGAGGCGCCGCCCCTCTGCGCAAATGTCGGGCAGCGCGGCATCCAGATGTCTGCGGTTGTGGAGGCCAGTGAGGTCGTCGTGAATACTGAGTTCCTCCAGCCGCTGGTTAGCGACTTCAAGTTGTCGCATGGTGTCGCGCAACTGGGTTGTTCGTTCATCAACCCGAATCTCCAATTCATGCCGTGCAGCCGTTTCCATGCTGAGAACCTTGTCTGTCAGCAGTCGCCAGCGCTGAACCATCGCGTAGTTCAGCAGAATAACCTGCACGCCCACTGCAATCTGCATCAGAATTTCCTGGGCCAGAAAATCGGCCAGATAGCCAAATGCTGCAAGGGCGTATATACACGTCCCTATTGCCATTGTTGACCAGGCAAACACGTACCATTTGGCAGGGGAGTAACCTTGAAGCCAGCGCTGAATGCCGATGACGAACAGCGTGACGATGCAGAACAGGCCGTACAGCGTCGCAATTTTGATGACGATGCTGTACGGCAAAACAAAGCACAGCGCGATCACAAGCACGCTGAACGACGCCAGGTATTTCAGTAAACCGGAGAGCCGGGGTTGTGCTTCGTCAATGTCCAGAAAGGCGCGACCGAAGAGGATGAAGGCGAGCGTGCTGAGGCCCTCACTCAGCGGGATCGCCATGTTGGCCAGCCAGGGAACGTTCGGCCATAAATACTGGAACGACAGGCCAGCCATCGAACACAGGAAGAGTCCGGTGGCGAGCATATAAAAGGCGTTAAAAAAGTAATAGGCTGTGCCTGTGCTGAAGAACAGCAGCAGGTTGAATGCCGAGAATATCAATAGTGCGCCATAAAATAGCCCGTGAGTCAGTGTCAGTGCATTACTCTGGGCAATCAGGTTTGCTGGCTCTTCAATGCTCAAGGGGAGGTTGATGGCACCACTGCTGTTGATGCGCATATAAATGTCGGTTTTGGCATTTCCTTCCAGCAGAATGGGTACCAGATAATATCGATAGTCGACGTCACGGGACGAAAATACCGTATGATCGCCGGTGTGAATCTGACGATAGCCGTCGCCTTCGCTTACCCACATCGCGATGTTGTCGAGGGGCGCGTAGCTCAGCATCAGAAACCAGTATCCGGCGCTGTCCGCTGTGTTCTTCATGGTAATCTTGAGCCAGTAATCAGCGCTGGACTGGGTGAAGATCAGTTCGTCACCTTTGCTGCGCTGCCAGTCCTGGATGGACGCGAGCTCATCGGGGTTCTCAAATCGCGCATTTTCTTCGGGGTTTGCAAGCCGGCGCCTGTCGACGTAGTAGCAGATGTTGTCCAGCAGACTTGCCCTGTGTTCCGGCATGTTGGCTGCGACTTCCGGACAGCTTGCTGCGTTCAGGGCAAGCGCATGCGTGCCCGGCAACAAAGTGCAGAGCAATAGTATAAAACGGAAGATGCAGCGGCCGGCACGTTGCGAGTGAGAGCCGTTTCTACGGTGTGGGTGCATAGGCGCTGAGTATAGCTAAAGCGCCCGCTGGCACGCTTTAAAACATTATAAATTCTTTAAGTAGTTGAGATATGAGTCAGATTTTTTTGTTTTGTCGTGCAGGTTTTGAAACGGAAGCTGGCCGGGAATTGACGGATGCTGCCGCAGCCGAGGGCGTTTATGGATATTTTCAGCCCGAGTCAGGTAGCGGCTGGGTGCTGTTTATACTTGCTGATGGCACTGACGCGATCACATTGATGGATCGAATTCCTTTCGAGTCGTTGGTTTTTGTGCGCGACTGGTTCGCTGTTGTAGCGGATGAGGTGTTGCCGAAGGCGGATCGGGTTGGCGCGGTGCTGGATATTCTGCGAGAGCAGGATGGGTTGCGACCATCATCCAGGGTAGAAGTGCGCATACCGGAAGAGTCCCAGAACCGGGACTTGAGCAATTTCGGCAAGAAGTGGGTGGCGCCGCTCTCCAGAGCCCTGAGGGAGTCCGGGTTTCTGGTGGAGTCTGCCGGTGGCTCCAGGCTTGAAGTATTTCTGCCAACGTTTGATCGTGTCCTTCTGGGTGTCAGTCTCACTGGCAATCGTGCAAAGTATCTCAGTGGTATTCCGAGATTACGGCTTCAGCCAGCGGCACCCAGTCGATCGGCGTTAAAGCTGGAAGAGGCATGGAAGGTTTTTATTCCGGACAATCAGTGGCTGGATTACCTTGGTGGCGCAAAAAAGGCGGTTGATCTTGGCGCAGCGCCGGGCGGTTGGACGTGGCAGCTCGTAGAGCAGGGTATGCTGGTGTCAGCAATCGACAATGGCCCGATGGATGAAGCCTTGATGGCGTCTGGCCACGTCGAGCATGTCAAGGCTGACGGCTATCAATGGCGACCGCGCAGCGCCGTTGACTGGATGGTATGCGATATCGTTGACAAGCCCCGCCGAACGGCTGACATGGTGGTGGATTGGCTGACCCACCGGCGGTGCAAGTACACGGTGTTTAACCTCAAGCTGCCGATGAAAAAGCGCTATGACGAATGGCTGGTATGTCGGGATAGTATGCTCGAACAGTTGGACGCCGCCGGCATCCACGTCATATTCCGGGCAAAGCATCTCTACCATGATCGTGAGGAAATCACCTGCTTTATCGAGCGGATGAGCTAAACGCCACTGCCGGTCAGTGTTGTTCGAGAATGATGATTTTCTCGTCCTGATCCATGATCGGCACCAGTTCGTTCATCAGTTCTTTGCGTTCTTCGGAGTGATACCATTTGTCCCAGTCCGCCGTTGAACGCCAGTTGCAAAGCGTTAGCCTGTGATTGGGGTCCTGGGAGTCGACAAGGGTTTCACCCGAAATGAATCCGCGGGTCGCGACGGCGTGCTGGAGCAGTGTGCGGGAGTTGAGTTCGTAGACGGATTCAAGCGTGTCAGCAATATGGCGGTCTATTAATACCCGGATCATAATATCCTCCACAGCTCTTTGATCTGGTCATTTTAATCTAGCACGTGGTTGGCGATTTTGCGTAGTCAGCGCGACTGGGATCACAGCGGAGCGCTGTGGCAGCAGAGGTAGCACGACCCCTGAGACAAGGCGGTAACGAATGGGAGTAAGGTGTGTCAGAACGTTGTTTTGATCTCGAGTTGGATGCAACCGGGCTGATGTGCCCTGAACCGGTGATGATGTTACATAATCGCATCCACGATGTGCCAGTCGATGGCGTATTGAAAGTGGTGGCGACAGATCCCTCTACTACACGGGACGTGCCCCGGTTTTGTCAGTTTCTGAATCATGTGCTGATTGATGAGCAGCACACTGACACCTTATTTGTCTATTTTATCCGCAGAGGTCAGTGAGTTTGACACTTTAACCGTCTGTTTCCTCGCTTGTTTCATTGCCTGGTTACACTGGCTGGCGCTGTCGCAGGTTCATGAGTCCGGCGCCAACAATCAGGATACAGCCGATCAGTTGTTCCTGAGTGGTCGGTTCCAGAAAAACAACCCACCCCAGTAGTGCAGCAAACAGCACGGAAGAATAGGTGAACTGACCGATCTGGCCGGCCGGTGCGATCCGGTAAGCGGTCGTAATCAGCATCTGGGCGAGAGTGGCACATGCGGCTAGTCCGATTAACCAGAACCACTGACTGGTTGTCGGTGTGACCCAGCCAAGTATCGCCGCGGGCGCGGTAACCAGGGAGCCAAACAAACCGAAATAAAACACGATTCGGGCGCTCGGCTCTGCAACCCCCATTCTCCTGATCGTCACCTTTGCCGTTGCGCCGAGTAGCGCGCCCAGCATCCCGGCGGCAACAAACAGGTAGTCGTCGAACCCGGCCGTTTGAGGATCAAGAAGCACCAGTACGCCGGCAAAGCCGATGGCAATCGTCAGCCAGATTCTGGAGCTGGTCGCTTCCTTTAGCCATAGCAGGGCAATAATCGGGATGAAGAAGGGGGCTGTCAGCTTCAGCAGTACGGCCTCTGTTAGCGCCAGATTGTTGAGGCTGAAAAAGTAGCAGTACATGGCGCTCACGCCGATTACCGCGCGCATCAGGTGAAAGCGCAAATGCCGAGTTTTCAGTGCCGAAGGTCCCGTCTGGAACAGTACGATGGGCGTGATAATAAGCAGGCCCAGCCCATTGCGAAGAAAAACGAGAACAGCATTGGGCAGGTCCGGGGCGAGATACTTGATAATGGCGCCCATGATCGCCAGCAACATTTCGCCGGCCAGCACGCAAGCGGCGCCACGATAGAGTGGGCTCACAGGGAGGAGGTAATGGTATCGGGCAGGCCATTAATATGGGCGAGGAACTGCTCCCGATCCATTTCGCCCATAACGCGTGCGGGTTTCAGCTCGTTGCCACTGGCGTCATAAAACAAAATTGCGGGTGGTCCGAACAGGCCTAACTCATCAAGCAGGGCTTGCTGGGCCGGCGAGTTGTCGGTCACATCGATCTGCAACAGGGTGAATCCGCTCAATGCCGACTGTACGCTCGGTCGACTGAACACATTGCGCTCCATAACCTTACAGCTGATGCACCAATCGGCATAAAAATCGAGCATGACCGGCTTTCCGCTATTGGCTGCGGCGGCCATCAGCGTGCGCAGTTCAGCAGGTTCCGCCACTTGCACAAAACCGGTTTCAGCATGTCCGGCTGTTGCGGCATTGCCAGCATTGCCCGAACCTGCGCCGGTGACCAGCGGTTCCAGAGGACGAAGCGGATCAGTTGCGCCGGTCATCGCGCCGCCGAGCAGTGCGAGCGCATAGGCGAATAGCACCAGTCCGAGGCCTTTCCAGGTGCGCTGCCAGCCGGCTCTTGCACTTTCAAAAGCGCCCAATTGTACGCCGGTAACAGCCGCGAGGAGCCCCCACAGCACCATTGATGCCCAGCCTGGCACAAGGCGCTCAAGTAACCAGATTGATACCGCAAGCAGCATCACACCATAGACAGCTTTCACGGTGTTCATCCAGGCGCCGGCTGTTGGTAGCAAGCGTCGTCCGCCGACAGCAACCAGAATCAGTGGAATTCCCATGCCAAGGCCAAGTGCAAATAATGCGGCTCCACCGAGCACGGCATCCTGCGTAGTGCTGATGTAAATCAAGCTTCCTGCCAGCGGTGCGGATACACAGGGCGACACGATCAAAGCGGAAAGGGCGCCGATACCGAACACGCTGGCCACCTTGCCGCCGGACATGCGTTGGCTTGCATTGTTCAGGCGATCCCGCAGGAACGCAGGTAGTTGAATATCGAACATCCCGAACATTGAAAGTGCGAACAGGATAAACAGTGCCGCGAACACGCTGAGCACCACAGGCGACTGGAGGTGAGCCTGGAGGTTAAAGCTGGCGCCAAGCATACCTGTGATTACACCTGCCGCTGCATAGGTAAGCGCCATGCCGACTACGTAACTGACAGAAAGCATGAAAGCCTGGGCCGTTGAAGACGTGGTTCGGCTCGACACCAGTGTCGAAATAATGGGAATCATTGGCAGGACGCAAGGCGTAAAGGTCAGGCCAAGTCCGAGCAGCAGGAAAAGTCCGATAATCACCGATGTTGATTGATTGGCGAGAATGCCGGCGATGCCAGTTGCACTATCCGTATTAACGGGCGACCCGATGGCTACCGCCGCAGTAGCCGCCGCGATGGGTGTGGAAGCGGGAGATATCGTATTGTCAGGAGCTGCCGGCGTTGAAGCGGCGTTGCTGATGTAAAGCACATCGCGGGTTTGGGGCGGATAGCAAAGACCGGCATCCGCGCATCCCTGATAGGTGACTTTCAGGTTGGCCTCTTTCATGCCCTCCGGCAATCTGATCGCGACATCGGCAGAGACAGGTTCGGTAAAGACAACAACCTCACCAAAGTAGGGGTCCTGTTTGTCGTGTCCGGGTTGAGAGAAAACGGGCTCGGAGATTGTCACCCTGTCATCGTCGGCTTTGACTGAAATGCGACCGCGGTAGAGATAGTGTTCCGGCGCAATGTTCCAGCTCAGGGACACACCGTCTTCTGAAAGTCCGGATGTAAACGGTAAGGCTTCATCCACTGGCAGGAACTCGCCCATGGCACCGGCCGTTGCCGATTTTCCAAAATCAAAAGCCTGAACGGATGATGCGCTTCCAAGTAGAACCAGACTGAACATCATTGACGCAATGATTTGCCGGAAGGAAACTTGTGCGCTGCCGTGGGAAATGAACTGCATCACGGTGATTCTGGATCTCTAGTTAGGTGTTGGGTTGCGTTACAAGCAAGGCGCCTCACAGCATATCTGAATCGCTAACGGGCTTGTTTAGAGCAACTCTTGGTGCGGAATGTTACCAGAAAGTTCCCTGTTTCGAGTGTAAACCGTTCGTCAGTTCCGGTATCGGAAGGCCGCTGTAACCCGGTAATACTTGCGGAATGGGGGGCAGGCTGGTATTGAAAGGGTGAAAGACGCACAATAGCGCTCGCATGAAACACCATCCTGACGATCTCATCATGTTGTTCAATGACCTTTTTCTCGAGAAGTGGCGCACACGTCTTGTTAAAGGGGACATAGAGCCCGAATACATTCCCGCTTCTGATGCCGATGCTCATCACCGGGTAATTTTTGCTCATGGCTATTTTGCCAGTGCCTTGCACGAGGTTAGCCATTGGTGCATAGCCGGCGAGCGTCGCCGTATGTTACATGACTACGGTTACTGGTATTGTCCAGACGGTCGTACAGAACAGCAGCAGGCGGCCTTCGAAAAAGCGGAGATAAAGCCGCAGGCGCTAGAATGGGTTTTTTCTGCTGCAGCCGGCTCTAAGTTTAATATCAGCGTTGACAACCTCTCGGGTGAGGGCCCGGCGGATGAAGATGCGTTCCGTGCCCGTGTTTCAGAGCAGGCCCAACGGTATGTCGCCAATGGATTGCCGCCACGAGCTGCACTTTTCAAAGACGCGTTGCTCGATTTTTATGGCCGTCATGCCGAATTTTGCCCTGATTGTTTCAGGGGCGCTGCTACAGGCTGCGCAGCCGATAAGGAATTTAACCACGCGCAGGCGCCAGCTGCGCTCTAGCGACAGAGCCTCATTGAATGTCGGGGCTGATTATCCGTTTATCGTCCATAATAGACGACAGAAATTTACGCACGATGCGTTGTGATTGGTGGCCTGGCGTTGAAATCGAAGCGCTTTCAACCCGCACTCACCAACGTGTTGAATCATAGTGCCGGGAGGACCCGTTGAATAATATTGATGTTCCTGAAGTAGAAGGGAAAGCCCGCTTTACCGACTTTAAACTGGATGCGAAGTTGCAGAAAGCGATCGCCGGTATTGGCTTCGAATACTGCACCCCCATCCAATCCGAAACATTACCACTGACTCTTGCCGGCAATGACCTGATTGGTCAGGCCCAGACGGGCACGGGCAAAACCGCTGCGTTTCTGATTACAGCGATTCAGCGCATGCTGGCATCACCGATTCCTGAAAACGAGCAGTTCGCGTCAGAGCCGCGCATTCTGGCTTTGGCACCGACCCGTGAATTGGCGATGCAAATAGCCGAGGATGCGGAAACCCTGTGTGCGCATACCGGCCATAATGTGGTAACCGTACTGGGTGGAATGAACTACGACAAACAGCGCGACCAACTCCGCAACGATGTGGTGGATGTGCTGGTTGCCACGCCAGGACGATTAATCGACTTCCTGGGATCACAGGATGTGTTCCTCGATCAGCTCGACATGCTGATCATCGATGAAGCCGATCGCATGCTGGATATGGGTTTTATTCCAGATGTTAAACGGATCATCCGCAAGTGCACGCCAAAGGAAGAGCGACAGACCCTGTTGTTCAGCGCCACCTTTAATCAGGATGTACTGAATCTGGCTTCCATGTGGACGCGAAGCGCTGAATTTGTCGAAATTGAGCCAGAGCAGAAAACGGCGGAGCGGGTCAAACAGACCGTCTACATGGTTGGCGGTGATGACAAACTCACAGTATTGGTCAATTACCTCAAGCGTCCGGAAGTTTCCAAGGCGATCATCTTTGCCAACAGGCGCGACCAGTGCCGGGATCTGGAAGAAGATCTCAAACGACAGGATGTGAGCACGGCGTTGCTGTCAGGTGAAATTGCACAGAACAAGCGCCTGCGAACACTGGAAAAATTCAAGGAAGGCAGCATCAAGGCTCTGGTCGCGACGGATGTTGCGGGTCGGGGGATTCACGTTGATGGGGTGACCCATGTTTTCAACTACCACCTGCCGGAAAATGCCGAGGACTACGTCCATCGTATCGGCCGTACCGGTCGGGCGGGGCAGGAAGGCGCCTCTATCAGCTTTGCCAGTGAGGATGATGCCTTCTCGCTGCCTCCTATCGAAAAGTATATCGGTCAGAAGTTGACTTGCACCGTGCCGGAAGAGTCATTGATGGCAGCGCTTGAAAAGCCGCCGATTACCCGTCAGCGGAACCGTCGTCGGCCGTCTACCGGGCGTCGGCCGCCACGTCGGGCTTAATACGAGGAAAGGCGATGTTAATTGTTGCAGACGAAAATATCCCCTTGTTGAATGCGTTCTTTGAGGATATCGGAACAATCAGACGGGTTTCCGGACGCACGCTGACGGCGGATCAGGTGCGCGATGCGGATATTCTGCTGGTGCGCTCCGTCACCCGGGTGGATCAGGCGCTGCTTGAGGGTAGCCGGGTGAAGTTCGTCGGCACGGCCACTATTGGCACCGATCATGTGGATGTGGACTGGCTCAAGTCAGAAGGTATCGCCTTCGGTTGCGCGCCAGGCTGCAATGCAGCAAGCGTGACTGAATATGTGCTGAGTTGTTTGTCGGTATACGCCGAACAGCGGGGCTACGATGACTGGACCGATCTGAGTGTAGGGATCGTGGGTGCCGGGAATGTGGGCAGCAGGCTTTGGACGCGACTGAATCGGCTGGGCTTTGACGTTTGTGTCCACGACCCCATTCGCGCCGAAAATGAAGGTGAGGACGATTTCAGTTCGCTGGAGGAGGTATTGCAATGTGATGTGGTAACGCTGCATACGCCGCTTACCCGGGAAGGTGAATTTCCCACATATCACATGCTGGATGCAGGTCGTCTTGAAAGCCTTACCAGCGATCAGTTACTGATCAATACCAGTCGCGGCGGTGTCATCGACAGCGCTGCCCTGAAACAGCGTTTGCAGGTTGAGAATAGCCCTTACGTTGCGTTAGACGTATGGGAGAGTGAGCCGGAAATAGATAAAGAGTTGGCGGATCGCCTGTGGATGGTCACGCCACACATTGCGGGCTACAGCCTTGAGGGAAAAGTTGGCGGAACCGAGATGATTTACCAGGCGTTATGCCGGTTTCTGGGGTTGCCTGCACGCAAGCAAAGCGGCCAGTTCATGAGTGATCCGGCACTTGGAAAACTTTCGTTTACGTCATCGGCCAAGGCGCTGGATGCGGCTCATCTTGCGATCCGGGCCTGTTACGATGTGCGCAAGGATGATGCGTTCTATCGCCGTTCCCTGTTGCTAGCTGCAGACCAGAGAGCAGCAGCATTTGATGCCATGCGGCGGGACTATCCGATACGTAGGGAGTTCTCAAGCACCAAGATTCAGCTAAAAGGCGGGGTGAAAGAACTCCAGCAGGTATTCCGTGCGCTGGAGTTCAAACTGAAAAGCTGAAGTGGCCGGTCGCTGAATCAGCGGCCGCCGTTTGCGACCCGTGACGTTTGCTGGTCGTCTTCGTCATCGGCGGCCAGTTTTTCGAGCGAACTGCGCACCATCGTATCGGTAATTGGAATTTCCCTTCCATCAGAAAGAATGATTGCAGCACCATTCATCCAGGATTCCGTTGACTGTGTATCGGTCATCACGTGTCTGGCCTCTTTCGTCTCTGTTTATCCAAGTTCCGTCTCAGGATACGGTTCGATTATGTCGCAACGATGACACTGAAGTCGTGACAGTCCTCTCAACCTTCTGTTTCATTATTAACCAACTTCCCCATTCTGACGAGCCTTCGGTTTTACCGCCATTGTACAAAGGTGGTGCAATGGCAGTGGCGTGACCCGCCGGCAGTCTATGATGCTCCCTTATGACCTACTCTGGAGTGCAGCGATCCTTTCTTCAAGGGGAGGGTGGGTCATAAATAGCGCACTTAACCCCTGGCGGGCGCCGCGGTTGATACCGAAAGCCTGGAGCGTGTCCGGCATCTGGTCCGGTACTTCGCTTTCCTGGCGCAAACGGTTCAAAGCACTGATCATTGCGCTGCGCCCCGCCAACTCTGCGCCGGCAACGTCCGCACGAAACTCTCTTCGCCGTGAGAACCAGAACACGATCGTACTCGCCAGAATGCCGAGTACGAGCTCAGCAACAAGGCTGACCACAAAAAAACCAATGCCATGACCGTTTTCGTTGCGGAATACAACCCGATCCACAATGGATCCGATCACGCGAGCAGCGAAAAACACGAAGGTGTTCACGACGCCTTGTATAAGCGCAAGTGTCACCATATCACCGTTGGCCACATGGCCAATCTCGTGACCCAGTACTGCACGGATTTCCGATTTATCGAAGCGTTGCAAGAGTCCCTGGCTGACGGCTACCAGTGCGCTGTTTTTATTCCATCCAGTGGCAAACGCGTTGGATTGGGAGGCGGGAAAAATCGCAACATCCGGCATGCCAATGCCCGCTTTCTGCGCCAGTTCAGCCACAGTGTCCACCAGCCAGCGTTCTGCAGGTGTTTTCGGGTTCTCGATAATCTGGGCGCGCGTGCTCCACATGGCCATTTTCTTGGAGATCAGCAACGAAACAAACGATCCGCCAAATCCGATCACCGCCGCAAAAACCAGCAGCGACTGGTAGTTGATGCCATTTTGGGTGAGATAGCTGTCCAGACCCAGCAAGCGCAACGTGATGCTGGCGACGAGTATGACGGCAAGGTTGGTGCCCAGTAAAAGCAAGATTCTCATGGTGTGTTCCTGAAAGACTGAATCAGAGATATGTCGGAGAATATCGGGTCAGACAGGATTTTGTTCAATAGGTTTACAGTAATTTAAGTAAAGACTGTTTTGATGGAGGGGGCAGGGCACTCAAAGGCTTGGGCGCTTCCTCAGGATCGGCGTTTAAAAGAGCACGGCCTTGACAACTTCTGCGAGAAACGATGAATTGCCATCTTTCAATGCGGATCGCAGCAAGTGAATATTCGTTGACATGTCCGACTGGATGAAAGGCGGCGCATCCTCTGGGGAGGACGGTATCCGGTTCATCAGTTCCGGCGATAGCCGACCGTCCCTTGCAGGGGTGTTGAGACAAACGAATGCAGCCTGAGTCAGGACGGCCTGGTCTGCTGCATTCTGGAGAATGGTATCGTCGTAGCGGATATGGCCTTCGGCTGCGAGCCACAGCATGGTGGAAAAACAGGCTCTGTGCCGGCGACTGTGCAGGCCGAATTCGTCGGGGGAATCCGGTCCTGCAATGTCCTCGACGTAGAGCGTCACCTTGCGTGGGAAGGCGTTGTAGAGCTGAACAAGGATAATGGCTGTGTCCTTGTAAAACTCCTCGATATGAATGTCCGCCATCGTCGCCTGCCTTGTTTTTATTATTGCTGGTAAGTCGAGAGGAAATGGGCCAATCGTTTGATGGCATCTTCCAGCGTATCGACCCGGGGCAAAAACACCACGCGTAGATGTTGTTTGTCTTCAATATTGAAGGCAGAACCCTGTACAAGAAGGATTTTTTCCTGGGTTAGAAGGTCCAGCACCAGCTTCTCATCATTGTGAATAGGGAAGCGCTTGGGGTCGAGTTTGGGGAACATGTAAAGCGCTCCCATGGGCTTCACACAACTAACGCCCGGAATGTCGTTCAGGAGTGACCAGGCCGTTTCCCGCTGCTCGTAAAGACGTCCGCCTGGTAGCACCAGATCATTGATCGACTGGTAGCCACCAAGCGCCGTCTGAATGGCCAGTTGAGCTGGCACATTTGAGCACAGCCGCATTGACGCAAGCATGTCGATGCCTTCGATCAGATCCCGGGCTTTATACTTGGCGCCGCTGATAATCATCCAGCCGGAGCGATAACCTGCAGCGCGGTGATTTTTTGAAAGTCCGTTAAAAGTAAAGAACAGCACGTCGTCTGCAAGCGAAGCGGTGGAAACATGCTTGACCCCGTCGTAAAGGATCTTGTCGTAGATCTCGTCAGACAGCACGATCAGGTTATGCTGGCGGGCCAGCTCTATGACTTGCTCAAGGAGCTCTGTTGAGTAGACCGCACCTGTTGGGTTGTTAGGGTTGATCAATACGATGGCGCGGGTGCGCGAGGTGATCTTGCTCTTGATGTCATCAATATCCGGGAACCAGTCCTGCTCCTCATCGCAGTGATAATGCACCGGTTTACCGCTCGAAAGGGTGACGGCCGCGGTCCACAGCGGATAATCAGGCGCGGGTACCAGCACTTCGTCGCCGGTATTCAGAAGCGCCTGCATTGAAAGCACGATAAGTTCACTGACGCCATTGCCAAGGTAGATATCGTCGATATCCACTTTGTCTATGCCGCGTTGCTGACAATAATGCATGACCGCTTTACGGGCCGAGAACAGGCCTTTGGATTCCACGTAGCCTTGAGCGGCTGACATGTTTGAAATCACGTCCTGCTGAATCTCTTCTGGAACGTCGAGTTCGAAAGCAGCGGGATTACCGATGTTCAGCTTCAGCACTCTGTGACCTTCTTCCTCCAGCTGACGCGCCGCTCGCAGAACCGGACCACGAATTTCGTAACATACGTTCTCCAGTTTGGCGGACTTCTTGTAATTCTGCATGAGCTGAGGGTTCCTGCTTCGGCTTGGGTCAAACCCCTATTCTATCCAAAGGGTTACGTGGGTAGGAAGTGGTGCGTTGTGATCAAGTGCGATCAAATGTGATGAATAGTGGCACAATGCCTGAAATTGACCTCATAGCGTAGGGGCATTTCCCCGGAGTTAAGCCGATATGCTCGCATTTAATGTGATTGAAGATCGCGCAGTGGCGCGCCTTGGGAGCCTGGAAGCTCTGCAAGGCCTGATGCCAGCCGTGCGCTCGGAGAGTGAACTGATCGCACTGCCCGATCGATACTTCCTATCCGTGATGACGCGGAGAATTTTTCAGGCCGGCATGCGTCACAGCGTTATTAATGATCGATGGCCCGTGTTTGAGGAGTGGTTCTGGTCATTCGAGCCGGAGAAGCTGATGCTGCTTTCGGAAGAGCAGCTCGAAAAAGCGATGCAGAATCCTGCTTTGATTCGCCATTGGGGCAAGCTGCGCACGATACCAACCAATGCGGCCCGAATGCTGGATATCAGTCGGGAAAATGATGGTTTCGGTCGTTTTCTCGCCAGCTGGCCTGATGCGGATCTGTTTGGGTTATGGGCGTATCTTAAAAAACACTTTGAGCGGATGGGCGGACATTCGGGAGCACGCTTTTTGCGATTGGCGGGGCGGGACACCTTCCAGCTGACGGATGACGTTATCACTGCACTTATCGCGAGTGATGCAATTGATGACAAGCCGACCCGAAAGCCTGATCGCGAACGCGTTAATGCGGCGTTTATGGAATGGCAAGCACAATCTGGCCGTCCGCTGGCGCATATCAGCAGGATTTTGTCGCTGACAGTAAACTGATGCCTGAAGGGCGTCACGGTTTTTAACTCGGTATCGTTAAATTAAGTTGTGCACAATTAGTTTGTAACAAATTTAAATTTGACGGATACTGGCTGCATTGTGGAATACCGGATACTACAGGCCGAGGAGGGCACAGCATGACAGCACAGAACCTTTACGATATTGAAGTAGAAGACATCAAAGGCGAGACCCACACATTGGCGGAGTACAAGGGCAAAACCCTGCTGATCGTCAATACAGCCAGCAAATGCGGATTCACGCCGCAGTTTGAGGGGCTGCAAACCTTGCACAAGGACCTGGGTGCCGATGCTTTTGAAGTGCTGGGTTTTCCGTGCAACCAGTTCATGAGCCAGGACCCGGGTAACAACGATGAAATCAGCCAATTCTGCAGCCTGAATTACGGCGTTGATTTTCCGATGTTTGCCAAAATTGAAGTGAACGGTCCTGACACGCATCCTCTCTATGCTTTTTTGAAGAGCCAGGCAAAGGGCTTGATGGGATCAGAAAAAATCAAATGGAACTTCACCAAGTTTCTGGTCGATGGTAACGGGAAAGTCGTCAAGCGTTATCCGCCAACGGCAAAGCCAGAGGCCATTCGTGCTGACATCGAAGCATTGCTCTAGTTCATCGTGATGAATACCGATCCTCTCGCGCTGGATAATCAGGTCTGTTTTGCGTTGTACGCTGCAAACAGGGCCATGACCTCTCTATATCGCCCGCTGTTGGATGCGCTGGGCCTGACCTACCCGCAATACCTGGTAATGCTGGTGCTGTGGGAGGCTCAGGGGCAATCTGCCGAGGGTGCTCCGACTGTGACGGTATCAAGCATTGGTGAGCGCTTGAGGCTGGACTCAGGCACTTTGACCCCCTTGCTCAAACGATTGGAGCATCGGGGTCTGGTCACCCGGCGTCGCAGGGAAACCGATGAGCGGGTTGTGGATGTCGCCTTGACGCCGGACGGCCAGCAGCTCCGTACGCAAGCGCTGACGGTACCCGGTGACATGCTGTGCCGGAGTGGTCTGGATGTAGAGCAGGCTGATCAACTCAGGCGCAATTTGAGGCTGTTACTGGATCAGTTCTCCTGAGAGGGATCACCTGCAGCGGCCCAGTTTTCGATCATCGCCTGCAGTTCATGCTTGTTGTAGGGCTTGGTGATGTAATCATTCATGCCGGCTGTCAGGCAATCGTCTTTGTCACCCTGCATGACATTTGCGGTGACGGCGATAATAGGCAGTGATGCCCACTCCGGATTCTGCCGGATACGTTGTGTTGCTTCATAACCATCAAGTACTGGCATCTGGCAGTCCATCAACACCACGTCGTAGCCTTTCTGCTTCAGGGCTGAAATCGCTCGCTCACCGTTCTCTGCCAGATCTACCCGGTAACCCAATTTGCGTAGCATGCTACTCGCCACGATCTGGTTAACGCGGTTGTCCTCTACGAGAAGGATGTCGAGCGCGCGATTGCTCGTTCTCTCGCCGTTCTGGGTTTGGGTCGGTTCTTTTGATGGCTGGCGTGTGCTCGTGGCCGACTGAAGTACAGTTTCAACCTGTTCCCGCCTCAATGGCAGTGAAATAACCTGCATCGGACGGCCCGATACCGGCTTGATGGATTCGGCGGGCTCGCCAATTAAAACAAGCGGGCAGGGAAGCGGAATGTCAGTCAGCTTGCCCCGCATCCAGTCTGCTGTGTCACACAGATAAGCAGCGCTGTGAATAGGGTTATCGCGGTCAAGCGCTTCACTGGATGTCTGAACCGGAATATTCCAGAACTGGAGCTGCCGTTCGAGTGGCAGTCGATGTGGATTGGCGTGGTTCATGTCGAGAACAATGCCGGCTTGTCGCAAGCGTTCTGATTCAAAGACCGCGCGTTTGGCCTGTGATCGCACCGGTAGGGGCAGGATAACGGTAAAGTGAGTGCCTTTGTTCTCCCGGGATTCAACCGTAATCTGGCCGTGCATTCTTTCAACAAGTTGCCGGCATAGTGTCAGGCCCAGCCCCGTGCCGCCGTATCGGCGGGTCGTGTCTGCATTGGCCTGCGAGAACGGCGAGAAAATCCGGCGCAGAGATTCTTCAGCCATGCCGATGCCCGTGTCGATGATATCGATTCGTGTCTCGGTTTTGTCGCTTTTGGCCCTGATCCGTACTTCGCCGGTTTCAGTAAATTTGATGCCGTTGCCCAGCAGGTTGTTGATGATCTGACGGACCCGTGTAGGGTCGCCCTGGAAAATATCCGGAAGTGCAGGGTCCAGATCGATAACCAGTTCAACGTGTTTGTGTCGGGCCTGCTGGCTTAGCAGAGTGGCGCATTCTTCGATCACATCCCGCAGACTGAACTCGATGCTCTCGAGGTTAAGCTTGCCAGCTTCCACCTTGGAAATGTCCAGAATGTCGTTAAGGAGGTTGAGCAGGCTTTGGCCGGCGTTGAGTGCAATGTCGAGCCGGTTTCGCTGACTCGGCTCAAGCTCGCCTTCAAGTGCCAGGCTGAGCATGCCCAGCACGCCGTTAAGTGGCGTGCGGATTTCGTGGCTCATGCTGGCAAGGAAGTTGGCTCTGCTGCGCGCCCGATGAACCGCATCTTCCTTGGCGCGTATGAGCGCCCGGTTACCCCGTTGCAGTGCTTCGTTTTTGTCGGATATTTCCCGTGTTCGGTCGTCGACTTCCCGCTCAAGTTGCGACGAGTAGTGCTTCATCTGGGATTCGGTGTGCCGCACCTGATCAAGGCTGCTGTCGATGGTATCCAGGTGGTGGTTGATAATCGTGACCATCAGCCCGATTTCATCTTCCTGGTGGTGCTTGGGGATTGGCAGCCGGACCTTCTCCGGCGCTTCAGGCTCAACCTCTTGCAGGGCTTCGATAACCCGCAACAGAGGCTTTGTCAGTACGAAATAGAAAATAAACAATAATATGATGCTGAGAATCAGGCTTTTGATAAATCCGCTGATAAGCGTGTTGGCAGCGCGGCTGAGAAAGGCGGTGCCGTAATAGTAGGTGTCAATGCGCACCTCGAGTCGCCCGAGCGGTATGTCGTCAAGCTGCGGCACTCGCAGGCTTTCGGAATATTCGCGCTCGTTCCCGAAGAGGGCGTCGCTGAGCATGCGGTAGCGGGATTCGTTGGAGGTGCGGGTTGAAGACGCCAGTATGCGATCGTCCGGGTCGACAATCCGGGCTTCAACGATAGCGGGATGGCGCAGTAGTCCATCGAGCAACTCTTTTGCCAGGCGGGTATCGATGTTATAGGCGATCTGGGATGCCGGGCTGTAACTGATATCCATAAGCGCCCGGATTTCATCGTCCATACTCTTTCGGGCATTGAAGAAGTCCAGAGTCACTTGTGCCATATTCAGCACGATACCTAGCAGCATCGCGAGCAAAACGGTGTTACGCGTCAGGCGAAATGAAAGGCGCTTGGTAAAAGGAGCACTCACAAATCAAACTATCCCTGTATTATGGCGTCGCGAATTAATCGTCGTAATCCGCTTTTTTCTTCCATTCTTCTTCGTGGGCAAACGAATCCCACTCTTTATCGAGCCGCTGCTGTTCTTCGTCAGATTTTTGCGGAGCATTACCTGCCAGCGTGCCTTCCAGTTCCTTGATCCGCATGCGATAGCTTTTTATCGATTTGACGGCCATCGGGTGATCTTTGATTTTACCCAACTCTGTTGATGCCAGATGGTAGCAATGAATGGCCTTACGAAGCTCGTTATTGCGAATCAGATCGCGGGCCTGGCTGATAAGCAAATCCGCCTGTGTTTTGTGAATAAGAAACAGCACCAGGCTCATAAGCTTGCGGGCCAGGCTTTTTTCAATGCGTCCCTTCTTTTGCTGGCGTTCGATCAGCTTGAACAACGACTGGAGCAGTTGTTTAACGTCGCTGCAGCGTTGCGGTGTATCAATACGCTGAGGAGATTGTTCGTCGGCGCCATCTTCGATGCGCTGGCGGGTTGCCTTGATCTGGCTTTGCCATTGGTCGACTGGTTGCGCTGTTTTAAGCGCCTGGAGTTCCTTGCAGATGTCTTCGGCCCGCATGAGAATGACCAGCTTGAGGTCGCGGGACAGGTATTGCGGGGGCAGCTCCGATAACAATCGTTGGGTAAGATAATAACTGTCTTCAAGCGCTTTTACGGTACGCGCGCGCTCGATTTTGGCCTTTTCCCTGAACTGGGAGATGACAATGATGGCGATCGATACGAGAACGATGACCGCAAAAAATATAACGATGGTAGTGGTGTTCATAAGCCAGCAAACAACCCTTATGCTATTCGATTCCAGCGCCGGTGACGTATTACGCGACTATCCCTGCTGAGTATAGCCCAATCATCTGTCTCAAAGGGTTAAGTTGTGTGTATAAGACAATGACTTAGCTTTGTATGTGATAGAGGTCGGTGGCCGCTCTTCTTTCAATTCATTCCGTTGATGCTGATCCTTTTCTTTATTTATTCCATGAATGGTAGACTGCCCGCTATATTTCTGCCCTGGTGATCAGACCACACAAGGAGAACGGATGGATATTTCACGTGTTGACCTGAACCTGTTGGTCTACCTTGATGTGCTTTTACGCGAAAAAAACGTCACCAAAGCAGCGAATCATCTGGGGATCACTCAGCCCGCAATGAGTAACGGACTTCGGCGATTACGCGATTTGTTCGGCGATCCTTTGCTGGTGCGGACCAGCGAGGGGATGACCGCTACCGAACGCGCGCTGGAGCTGAAGCCCCTGGTGCGTAATATAGTCGCGGATATCGAACGTGCGGTGCAGGCCAAGTCAGAGTTTGCGGCTGATGAGAGTCAGCGTGTGTTCCGGATTATGGCGAGTGATTACGCTGAGTCCTGCCTGATGCCCAGGGTTTTGCGCCGCATCCGTCAGGAAGCGCCGTATGTCACCCTGGATGTATTGACCCCCAGTGATGTGAGCTTTCTTGACGTGGAGCAGGGACGTCTCGATATGGCGATCAACCGGTTTGACACCTTGCCCCAGTCGTTCCACCAGAAAACCTTGTGGACCGAGTACTTTGCCTGCCTGATGAACGCGCACAACCCAATCCTGAGTGAGCCGTTTACTCTCGATACCTATCTGGATGCCAGTCACATCTGGGTCAGCAAAACGGGTTTCGGTGTGGGGGTCGGGGTGAATCCAAAAGATGTGCAGCGTTTGGGCTGGGTGGATGAAGCGCTCACTCTGATGGGGCGTAAGCGAAATATCTCTGTATTCACCCGTCACTATCAGGTCGCAATGCTGCTGGCAGAGCAGCATGATTTGATTGCGACGCTGCCCAGCCGAGCGGCCTGGCTTCAGCGACACAACGCGCAACTGGTGGTGAAGGTTCCGCCGTTCAAGATTCCGCCATTTGAATTGAAAATGGCCTGGAGTCCATTACTTCAGCACAACCCTGATCATCAGTGGTTACGACGTCTGATCATGGATGTTGCTGCTGAAGTGGATGCGGAGTTTGCCGAGTTTGGTCGGCCATTCGAAGGGCAGGATCACTGATCGACAGCTGGTGCGGAGGCTGGCGTTAAATCGGAAGTTCGCGCAGTTCAACCGAAGGACGCGCGCTATCCCACATGCGCTGGAATGCCTCGCTCTGTAGCTTCGCCCGCCCGGTATCGTTGAATCGCGTCCAGCCAACAGGGCTATCCAGAGAGTGTCGGTAGCTGACGCTTTCCCTGTCGCCTATCGAAAAGGCCTGGGTTTCCACAGGGTAATCCGGATTCACCAGGCGTAGCTCGATCTTACTGGGTAGACGCCGCATCAGTTCGACCAACTGATGCCGGCGTTGCACCAGCGGTTTGTCGTCATGGATCAGTATTCGAATTTCAGCATTGCGATGGCTTCGGGCAAGGTCCGAGATCAGGTCCCGCAAGCGCTTGCGATCGTAAATCTCATGGCTGAGGTGCCGTTCGTAGATCCATAGGCGTTGCCGGGCCTGGCCTGCCAGTGTGTCGGTCAGGTCGCAAAGATCCGTTTCGCTGGAGAAGTGCCAGGTGTTGCTGTCTTCCCCGGCAATTGTGGGCATTGATGCGCCACCAACGTTTGCAAGAACTTGCCTGGCAGCGAAGCAGCGCATAGCAAGATGTGGTATGCCGGCGTCATCATAGGGCAGGGAGCAAACATGGAACCCGGCCCGTTGATAAAACGGTACTGCGTATTGCTGGGCACTCAGGTAAAGGCTGTCGAACTCCGGCGCAGCGTCAGCGATCACGTGCCGCAGCATCTGCTCACCGAGCCCCATTCCCCGAAAGTCCTTGAGAATCGCCATCCGCCCGATATGGGCAGCATCTGTAATGGAGGGAGCTAGCCGCGCGACTGCAACCGGCGTGTTGTCCGGGGTCAGGCCGATATAGTGATCCGATATTTCATCGGTATCATCCCACTCCAGCTCTGCAGGCACTGCCTGTTCGTCAATAAAGACGGCCTGACGGATCTCCCTGACGGCCGAGGGCGCCAGTTGCCAGCTGTATTTGCGGATCTTCAGTCGCATTCCAGATACAGGCTTCCCTGATTGATGAGTGTGACCAGCAGGCCGGAAAGTGCCTGGTCTTCTGCCATCAGCGTCATTTGCTGTGGATCAGGCCTATGGCCGGCACACAGCAGGGGCGCGATCCGTTTGGCGTCTCCCTTGAGAACGAAGCGCTCGCCATCGACGAATAGCGCTGTTGCGCCATCAAAGTCATGATAGGCGAATCGGGAGCCTTCGTTCCAGCGAAGCTGCTCGCCGTCATTCAGAGCGTCCCGCAAATCCTCTGCTGTATAGACTTCTTCCGGAGGTGAGACAATCTCACTGTTCTTGGGCGCTGTGGAGTACTGGCCCAGCCAGAGTGCAAGTTGTTCGCGGTTACCAAGGGCAGCGTTCACGATATCCGCAACTTTATCCAATGCTGTCGCACTGATCTCGCCCGGGTTCTCCTGGGGAACGAGGTCAGGGTCGCGGAGCAATTGCTCGGCGCCAGGCAGATTACACAGGAAATCGCTGAAGCCGGTCAGTATATCGTCGTGGCTCGGTGCGCGAAATCCTACGGAAAGCGTGATGCAGTCGCCGCGCGCAATGCCATGATGGCCAACCCCCGGTGGAATATAGAGCATATCGCCCGGTTCAAGCGTGTAGGTATGCTCAGGTTGCCAGTCCCGAAGAATGCGCAGGGGTGTGCCGTCGACCCGCGCAGACTTCTCGTCACAGTGACCACCGTAGTGCCATTCCCGCCGGCCCTCAGCCTGCAGCAGGAACACATCATACTGATCATAATGTGGGCCGACGCTGCCGCCTTCTGGCGCAAAGCTGGCCATGATGTCGTCCAGTCGCCAGTTGGGCACAAAACGGAACCGGTCGAGCAGTGGCGCAAGATCCGGCACCCAGTGATCAAGCCCCTGAACCAGCAAGGTCCAGTGCGTTTCAGGTAATGACTGAAAGCGATCTGCCTCAAACGGGCCATTCTCAAGCTGCCACGGCTTTCCGTCGTCATCCTCAATGACGATTCGCGATTCAACCGAGGGCTCACAGGCGAGCCCGGCCAGTTCGTCGGGAGAAACAGGGCTTTCCATATCCGGAAAGGCCTGTCGGATGATCAGCGGCTTTTTCTGCCAGTAGTCACGCAGAAACTCAGCTGCGTCGAGTCCACCTGGGATTTGCATATCAGATTGACTTCGCCTGATCGGTAGCATTACCGATGTAATTGGCAGGCGTCAGTGCGAGCAATTCGTCTTTACCGGCTTGCGGCATATCGAGTGTGCGCACGAAATCCTGAATAACTTCTGGCGTCATGGCTTTTCCGCGCGTCAGCTCTTTCAGTTTTTCATAGGGCTTTTCGATGTTGTACCGGCGCATGACGGTCTGAATGGGTTCTGCCAGCACTTCCCAGGCCTGATCAAGATCGGCGTCCAGTCGGCTGGAATTCAACTCCAGCTTGCCAAGGCCTTTCAATGTTGATTCGTAGGCAATCAGGCTGTGTGCAAAACCAACACCCAGATTCCGCAATACAGTGGAATCGGTCAGGTCGCGCTGCCAGCGGGAGACGGGGAGTTTGGCAGACAGGTGACCCAGTATGGCGTTGGCGATGCCGAGGTTGCCTTCGGAGTTTTCAAAGTCAATCGGGTTGACCTTGTGAGGCATAGTGGATGAGCCAACTTCGCCTTCAACCGTTTTCTGCTTGAAGTAACCGAGTGAAATGTAGCCCCAGACATCCCGGTCGAGATCAATCAGGATGGTATTGAAGCGGGAAACGGCATCATAAAGCTCGGCAATATAGTCGTGTGGTTCGATCTGAGTGGTGTAAGGATTCCAGCTCAGGCCGAGGGATGTTACGAAAGCTTCTGCGTTCGCTGCCCAGTCAATCGCGGGGTAGGCGGACATGTGGGCATTGTAATTGCCGACTGCGCCATTGATCTTACCCAGGATTTCGACTCGCTTGATCTGCTCCACCTGACGCCGCAGGCGGTGAACAACGTTTGCGAATTCCTTGCCCACGGTTGAGGGCGAGGCTGTCTGGCCGTGTGTACGCGAGAGCATGGGCTGAGCGGCATGCGCGTGAGCCAGTTCGGTGATGCGCGCAATGATGCGGTTCATCGCCGGTAACATGCCGAGCTCCAGACCTTCGCTCAGCATCAAGCCGTGAGACAGGTTGTTGATGTCTTCCGAGGTGCAGGCGAAATGCACAAACTCTGTGACGGCCTGGAGCTCGGGCGTGTCGGCGATTTTCTCTTTAATGAAGTACTCGACAGCTTTTACGTCGTGATTGGTGGTGCGCTCGATAGTCTTGATGCGCTCGGCGTCTGCCAGGCTGAACTGATCCACCAGCTGGTCGAGCACGGCATTGGCCTGGTCAGACAGTGCCGGAACCTCGGCAATTTCAGGGTGTGCTGCCAGTTGCTGAAGCCAGCGGACTTCGACCTTCACCCGGTTTCTGATCAGGCCGTATTCGCTGAAAATTTCGCGAAATACGCGGACTTTTTCGCCATACCGGCCGTCGACCGGTGAAATAGCGGTCAGGGCAGTCAATTCCATCAGAAACCTCTCAATTCATGCGCTGGAGCAGTTGGACAATACCAGTGACGCCAGTTGCGGGCTCGCGGGGCGGCGCCATCAAGTTTGAGAGGGTGTTGCAAAGCGTCGCGAGCGACGGTCAGGCAAGGCGAAAATTCGCGAAAAGCGCAGTTTACGTTAAGTAAATGCGCATTCTGAACGGATTTTCAGCGCAGCTTGGTCGAGCGCGGTCGTTTTGCAATACCCTCTTTAAAATGGGCTATAGGATACACCAGTTGGGGCCGGGAATCAGTGGAAAACCGATCAGTGGAAGACGGACTGGTTGGCTTGCTCAGACAGACGCCGGGCACATTCCACAACCCGCTTGCGATAAAACACCAGATGCCAGCGTCGCCCGCCAGTCTGGTGCCACAATACGGCAGAGCGAATGCCGGCCAGCAACAACGCTCTCACGCGCGCTGCAGTTTCTTCGGTGCGCAAGTGATTGGGGTCACCGGTGACCTGAATGCGCAGGCGGAAGGTGCTGATGGTATCGGTGTAGACTGACGCCAGGTTATTAATCAGGTTGATGTGGCTGAAGCCGAAGTGATCCGCCGTGTGCCTGGCCTGCTTGATACGACTGCCGAGTATATCGATCATATCGGGCTGTTTGCGCAGCTTCGCTTCCAGGTGAATCAGGTTCAGGGCGTAGCGCAGGATCTCGATGTCCTGCTGGCCGCTCTGGGTTTGCAGCAGCTTGCTCACAACCGACAGGCCTTCACGCAAATCCTTCAGTTCGCCAAAAACACTGAGTGTGGTGGGTGGGTTGGTCGCAAACAGGGAGCCTATAGAGGTTTCCAGAGTTGAGGGCGCACACTGGCCTCGATGAGCCAGTTGCTGAACCAATGCGGCAGCCTGGAAAATGCCAGCTAGTGCCAGCGTTTGTTCTTCTAGGGAGCGACTCAACGTTACCTCACTTGGTGTAGCCTGATTGAATTTATTAGAGCCGGGTTGGGCTGCCAGATTTGGTGTCAGGCCGACGTTGCCGTCGGGACCGCAGCGGACTCATCGCGCCACGTCGTCTCGATCACGCCGCCACCGAGACAGTTGTCGCCATCGTAGAATACGACCGATTGGCCGGGCGTTACTGCGCGCTGGGCGTCGTCGAACACAACCCGACAACCCACTTCAGTCACCGTTACAGTGCAAGCCTGGTCAGGCTGGCGATAGCGGGTCTTGGCATGGCAGCGGAATTCCTGCGCCGGTGCTTTGCCCGACACCCAGTCGACAGGGCCGCTGATTAGACCACGGGAAAACAGCAGTGGATGCTGTTTGCCTTGCACCGCGACCAGTATGTTGCGATCGAGGTCTTTCTCGGCAACGTACCAGGGGTCGTCGTTGAAGTTGCTAAGCCCACCGATGCCGAGGCCCTGGCGCTGGCCTATGGTGTGGTACATCAAGCCTTGATGGCGGCCGATGACCTGGCCCTCCGGTGTCTCGATATTGCCTGGCTGAGCCGGGATATATTGTTTCAGGAAGTCACGGAACTTGCGCTCTCCGATGAAACAAATGCCGGTTGAATCTTTTTTGTCGTGGGTCACCAGGCCGGCTTCTTCGGCGATGGCGCGGACTTCGGTTTTTTCGATTTCGCCCACCGGGAAAAGGGTCCGGGCGATACGGTCACCCGATACCGCGTGCAGGAAATAGCTCTGGTCCTTATTGGCGTCGAGCCCCTTCAGTAGTTGGGCTTCACCGGACTCGGTGAGCTGTCTGCGTGCGTAATGGCCGGTTGCTATGTAATCAGCACCCAGGGTGATCGCGTAGTCGAGGAAGGCCCTGAACTTTACTTCTTTATTGCACAGGATGTCCGGGTTGGGCGTGCGGCCAGCGCGGTATTCTTCAAGAAAGTGCTCAAACACCCGGTCCCAGTATTCCGCAGCAAAACTGGCGGTGTGTAAGGTGATACCAATGCTGTCAGCGACGGCCTGTGCATCTGCAAGATCCGTCATTGCAGTGCAGTACTCTGTGCCGTCGTCTTCATCCCAGTTTTTCATGAACAAGCCTTCCACTGCATAGCCTTGCTTCAGCAACAGCAGGGCAGCAACGGAGGAATCGACACCGCCGGACATGCCGACGATAACGCGAGGAGAGTTTCCGGAGTCAGTCGTATTGGTGCTCATAAAAAATAACGGAATCGAGGCAGAATTTGGCAGCATTCTATCAGCTTTGCCGCCCCAGGGTGATCCGTAGTTTTGCAGCCAGGATCGGGCAGGGTGGTCTTAGTTTGCGTCCATGCCGATCTTGTCCGTGATGATTTCAAGCGGGTAGCGCTTCCCTGCCAGATAGTCGTCGATACAATTGATGACTAGAGGGCTGCGGAGCTCTTGTCGACGCTTGCAAATCTCGTCGTAGCTCAGCCAGTGGGCGGCAATAATATCGTCGTCGAGAGTATCACTGATGTGCTCGATGGCTTTGGCTGCGAAGCACAGACGATAGTAGGTCGCGCCGTTGGGGGCCTCAAAGGTGTAGAGCCCCATGAAGTCAGTGGGCTCAACTTGCCAACCGGATTCTTCCAGGGTTTCCCTGCGGGCGGCATTGAGAATGGATTCATGCTGTTCGATGTGACCTGCCGGCTGGTTATAGACCACCCGGCCATCGCTGTGTTCTTCAACCATCAGAAATCGACCATCCTGTTCAACGACGACTGCAACTGTGGCGTGGGGTTTCCAGGTCATTTTCGCTTTCCTTTGAAGGATCCGCTTTTGTTCGCCGGTTTGCCACGTTTGGCAGGTTTTGCCGGTGCGGATGGCATGTACACATCGACCGTCCGGCTTTCGCCCGGTTTAAGGTCGTCGAGCGACCAGTCGCCGATACGCTGTCGAATCAGCCGCAAAGTGGGGAACCCGACGGCGGCGGTCATTCGGCGCACCTGCCGGTTACGGCCTTCGGTAATGGTCAGTTCAAGCCAGCTGGTCGGAATGTTTTGCCGTTGCCTGACCGGCGGGTTGCGGGGCCAGAGATCCGGAGCGCTCAGGCGCCGTGCTTTGGCTGGCCGGGTTGGGCCATCCTTGAGATCGACACCTGAAGATAGCCGAGACAGGGCCTCGTCGGAAATATCGCCTTCAACCTGAACCCAGTATGTCTTGGACATCTTAAGCTGCGGCGAAGCGATACGGTGTTGCAGGGCGCCGGTATCCGTGAGCAGCAGGAGCCCCTCTGAATCGTAATCAAGTCTGCCCGCAGGATAGACGCCGGGAGTTCGAATAAAATCTGCAAGGGTGGAGCGGCCACGGTCATCCGTAAACTGGCAGAGGCAGTTGAACGGTTTGTTGAGCAGTATAAGTCGGGCCATATCGCGTCTTTAAGAAAGGTAAGTCAGCTGATTATCACGTATATCAAAGGCTTCGGCACAGGTGGTCATTCGAATACTGCGACAACCAGGCGGATGAAACAGGGCGTAGGGTATCATTGATACTACAAGAAAAAACGGCGCCTCGTGGGCGCCGCTCTACTGTATTCGGGATATGTTATAGAAGAACCGGCAGTGATTGTGTGTCAGGCAGTAAAATTGGGTTCGTGTAGAACCTTTGTTGCCTTCTTTGCCGGTTTCAGAGCGTGCTTACGCGCTCCGGGAATCGCCGGATCCTGTTAACGCCATCGGCTGAGTGTGCTTTGGCGTCCGTAATCTGGCATGAGCATTCGCATGGTGTTGCGTTTGAGATTGTCAGCCGTGGGCAGCGCGGAGTGTTGGTCCTGATGCGCCCTCTGATAGCTCCGATTCGGCATCGGAACTGCTCGCGTCACTGTGTGACGGCTCACGTTTCTCAAGGCGATCCAGTGGAACGATGTTCACCGCATGGGTGCCTTTGTCACTGGGCTTCTTGTCAAAGCTGACCGTCTGTCCGGCCTTCAATGTCTTGTAGCCTTCCATCTGGACTGCTGAGAAATGGGCGAACAGGTCTTCGTTGCCGCCATCTTCAATAATAAAGCCATAACCCTTGGCATTATTAAACCACTTCACTTTGCCTTGAGGCATGATCCACTCCCTTGTTTTCCTGCTCGTCTTATTATTGCTTTTAAAATTCATTGGCAACGGGCCGAAGGCAAGGTCGGCACCGCAGTTGACATAATTTCACATTACATCTTGTACTCTTGACCAATATTCGCACAGAGTCAATAGAGGGCGCTGCAAAACTGTTGCGGGTGCTCACGGGTGGTTGAAAATCGGGTCAAAACAGGCATTTCTGTGAGGTGAATTGTGCCTTCAGGTTTTAAATTATTCGCGGTCGGGTGTCGGCGGTACTCGTAGCGTTTTGCGATATTTTCATTCGCAACAACGCTGGTTGTGAGGGTGGGCTAGGCGTTAATATGGATACAGGCCCCTGTTTTTACGAATCCTGCGGGTTGTGCAGTTTTTATTGTGCCTGTGTCTTGAAAACAGCATCACGGGGAACCACGTTTAATCAGGGAATGGAACTACTCAAATCCCTGCGAATCTAAAATCCGGTAAAGAAGCATGCGGAACATCGAAAATTCTCTACTAGTATTAAGTCAGGGAGGGGAAGATCACGAGCCTGGCCGTGAGGACGGTTTGGCAGTATCTCCGGAAAAACCTGCCCTGAAACGCCCTGCGCGCTTCAGGGTACTGCTCCTCAACGACGACTACACGCCGATGGACTTTGTAGTTGAAGTGTTGATGACATTCTTCGGAATGAATGAAGAAAAAGCGACGCAGGTGATGTTGCTCGTCCATACGCAGGGAAAGGCCGTATGTGGTGTGTATACCCGCGATATCGCGGAGACCAAGGCGGCACAGGTGAATCAGTATTCTTCGGAATGTGAACACCCACTGCTTTGTGAGATTGAACGTGCGGACTGATAGACGCTGGGGTGGCCCATGTTAAGCAAAGATCTGGAAATTACGCTGAATGCAGCGTTTAAAAGTGCCCGGGACAAGCGCCACGAATTCATGACGGTAGAGCACTTACTGCTCGCTCTGCTCGACAATGATTCTGCGATTGGTGTCCTTAAGGCTTGTGGTGCAGATCTGCAGGGACTGCAGGAGGATCTCCTGGAGTTCGTTGATTCAACAACCCCACTGATTCCCCATAATGACAGTGAACGTGAAACACAGCCCACATTGGGCTTTCAGCGTGTGCTTCAGCGCGCAGTGTTCCATGTTCAGTCATCCGGGAAGAAAGAGGTGACCGGTGCCAATGTGCTGGTTGCCATTTTCAGTGAACAGGAAAGTCAGGCGGTTTATGTTCTGAAGAAGCAGAGCATTGCACGCATTGACGTCGTCAACTTCGTTTCCCACGGCATTTCCCGTCTGCAAGGTGCAGATGAGCAGGAAGGTGTTGAGCAGCCCCAGGAAGAAGTCAGCGAAGATGGCACATCGTCCAAGCCTCTCGAAAGCTATGCGACAAACCTGAACGAGCAGGCTCGCCAGGGTCGGATCGACCCGTTGATCGGGCGCGAGCACGAGGTAGAGCGTGTCGTACAGATACTGGTGCGTCGACGCAAAAATAACCCGTTGCTGGTCGGTGAGGCCGGTGTCGGTAAAACGGCCATTGCTGAAGGGCTTGCCAAACGCATCGTTGACGGCCAGGTGCCGGATGTTATCTCGGATGCCGTAGTCTACTCACTGGATCTGGGTGCGCTGCTGGCAGGTACCAAGTATCGTGGTGATTTTGAGAAACGATTCAAGGGGTTGCTGGCTGATCTTAAGAAAGAAGATCACTCTATTCTGTTCATCGATGAGATTCACACCATTATCGGTGCCGGCTCGGCTTCCGGTGGGGTTATGGATGCGTCCAACCTGCTCAAGCCGCTCCTGAGTTCAGGCGATATCCGGTGTATTGGCTCAACCACGTTCCAGGAATTCCGGGGTATCTTCGAGAAGGATAGTGCTTTGGCGCGCCGCTTCCAGAAGATTGATGTGAATGAGCCAAGCGTGGAAGACACCTATCAGATTCTACGGGGTCTGAAGTCCCACTTTGAGAAGCATCATGATCTGAAGTATACCGACAAAGCGTTGCGCGTAGCCGCTGAACTGGCTGATCGTTACATCACGGATCGTCACCTGCCTGACAAGGCCATTGACGTGATTGATGAGGCGGGGGCTCGGCAGCAGTTGTTGCCGGGCAACAAGCGTCGCAAGGTGATCGGCGTCTCCTCAATTGAGGATGTGGTCGCAACGATTGCCCGCATTCCGCCAAAAAACGTGTCTACCAGCGACAAGGATCTGCTCCGCAATATGGAGCGCGATCTCAAGATGGTGGTATTCGGTCAGGATCGGGCGATCGAATCCCTGTCGACGGCGATCAAGTTGGCGCGAGCCGGTCTCAAGTCGCCTGAAAAACCGGAAGGGGCCTTCCTGTTTGCCGGACCTACCGGTGTCGGTAAAACAGAAGTAACGCGGCAACTGTCGAAGGTGTTGGGAATCGAGCTTGTCCGCTTTGACATGTCAGAGTACATGGAGCGCCACACGGTATCGCGCCTGATCGGTGCGCCCCCGGGGTACGTCGGGTTTGATCAGGGGGGCTTGCTGACCGAGGCTGTTAACAAGCAGCCGCACTGCGTGCTCCTGCTGGATGAGATCGAGAAGGCACACCCCGAAGTCTTCAACTTGCTTCTGCAGGTGATGGACCACGGTACGCTGACCGATAACAATGGGCGCAAAGCTGATTTCCGGCACGTTATACTGGTGATGACAACCAACGCGGGCGCGGAAAGTATGAGCCGCCGCTCAATTGGTTTCAGCGAGCAGGACCACAGCACTGATGGTATGGAGATCATTACCAAGACCTTCACGCCGGAGTTCCGTAACCGTCTCGATGGCATCATTCAGTTCGAGGATCTCCAGCGCGACACGATCACTCATGTGGTCGACAAGTTCCTGACCGAATTGCAGGCTCAGCTTGATGAGAAGCGCGTGGTGCTGCATGTGGATATGGAGGCCAAGCGCTGGCTGGCGGACAAGGGCTATGACTCGACAATGGGCGCCCGCCCGATGTCGCGCCTGATTCAGGACAAGATCAAGCGGCCGCTGGCCGAGCAGATCCTGTTCGGTTCGCTGGCAGAGAGCGGTGGCGAGGTTAATATTCATCTTGAAGGCGATGAGCTTGTCTTCGAGTATGAAGATGAGCCTGCTGAAGCAATCTGATCTGACGCTGTTGTACTGACTTACCGGCCCGCTTCCCTCACGAGGGCGCGGGCCGGGATTCCTATACCGGTTCTATGAATCCGGGCACGTCACTGCAAATGGCTGTTATGTCATTAAGTGCCAATTTCATTCTTCTTTTCCCCTCCGTTATTTCTGGTTCCTAAGCGAGCACTCCCTGAAACCGCGGGTTTGAGCGCTGAATTGCAGATTTGCCTCGAGAAGAATCAATGTCAGGTCAATTTGTTTAGGCCTTGGCTCTGGGATCGTTCCGACTATACCTCGCCCTTTGTGTGCTTCAGTGGTGACGCGGGTTCAGGTAATCAACAAAAACGATAACCCGGAGGAACAAGACGATGGCAAGGGGAACGCAATATCTGCTTCTGATACTCACAATGACATGGACGGTTCAGGGGCATGCGCAGCCTTCACGTGCGTTCTGTGTGTTCGATGTGGCAGGCGCTAGCGGTTACGTATACAACACATTGAAAACATACCGCAGGGAGATGCTGCAGGTAGGCGAAAACCTGCAAATGAAACCTTATACCGATGAGGACAGGGCGAGGGGGGACTTTGAAGCCGGTCGCTGTGATCTGGTAGCTGTTACGGATATGGGTGCTCGCCACTACAACCGATTCACCGGTTCGATCAGTGCAATTGGTGCTGTGCCCCGTTATGAGGATCTCAAGGTTCTGCTTCAAATTCTGGCCAGCCCCAGAGTAGGCGACAAAATGGATGGTAACGGATACCAGATATTAGGCGTGGCACCGATGGGCGCTGCCTACCTGTTTGTAAATGACAGAAGCATCGATACCGTCGAAGATCTAAGAGGTAAGCGCATCACGGTTTTTGAAGGCCACTATGATGCATGGCACATGGTGGAGTATGTCGGAGCGATTCCGGTGCCTGCAAAAATCAGCAATTTCGCGGGAATCTTCAATTCCGGGCAGGCGGATATCAGCTATGTTCCGGCGGCGGCTTACGAGGTGCTCGAAATGGCCAAAGGCATGGGCGTCAAGGGAGGCATCGTCAGGTTTCCGGTGGGTCAGGTGACCATCCAGCTGGTGGCACGTCAGGGAGCATTTGATGCGGCATTTGTGCAGAAGTCGAGGAAGGCAATGTCACGACTTTACAATGAGTCGATGAGACTGGTGAGGCAGTATGAGGATGCTGTCCCCCAGTCGCGCTGGGTCGACGTGCCGCAGAAGGCGAAGCTGGAGTATCAGGAGATGCTGAGAGAGGTCCGGATCGATCTCGATGGCAATGAAACCGAGATCGGGCGCCTTGCTGCTCAGGTTTATGATGACGACATGATGACTATTTTGCGGAAGGTGCGCTGTTATACCAACCCAGGAGGGAAGGAGTGTTCGTCGCCTGACCGGGAATAAATTACTCAGTGATCGCCGATCTCGGGCTCTGGCAAAAGCTATCGCCCAATAAAAAGCCCCGGTCGATTTGTTCGAGCGGGGCTTTTTATTGCCTCGGCAGTTTAACGCCAGGGCAAAACAGGGCGTTGACCGATCTTTACCCTTACGCCGGGTAACTAAAGGCCAGATAATCTGTTAACGGGCGCGGTAAACAATGCGACCTTTGCTCAGGTCATAAGGTGTCAGCTCAACCTTGACCTTGTCGCCGGTCAGGATACGGATGTAGTTTTTGCGCATCTTGCCGGAAATGTGTGCTGTAACAACATGGCCGTTCGCCAGTTCAACACGGAACATCGTGTTGGGAAGGGTGTCTACAATTGTGCCTTCCATTTCGATGACATCTGATTTTGCCATTCAGTAAAAACCTCACGCTTTGAATTAGTCGTCTGGGAGTCAGGGGCGCGTAACGCCCGGTCGGCTGGCTGAATATCAGCGGAAATTTACCGACCCCTACCGCAATAAATGAGCGCAATTCTGCCTGATTTATAGGCGTATAGCAAAAAAAGCCCCATCTTGCTCATTCTGTTGCGACAGAATGGCCGCTTGTTGCGATTAGCTGCTGCCAGCGCCCGCCTATAAAGGCCTCCAGTGGCTTGAACCTGGCTTTATAGTTCATCTTGCGGCACTCGCGGATCCAATAGCCGAGATAGAGGTAGGGGGTGTCGCGTCTGAGGGCCTCTTTCGCCTGCCACAAAATAGCCAGTGTACCCAGGCCGCGATCATCTTCGGCAGGATCGAAGAGTGTATAAATTGCTGAGAGGCCATCGTCCAGTGAATCGACAACTGCGAGTCCGATCAGCGTATCGTCGAGCCACATTTCAAGAAATTCGCTTTGATTGGCGCCTTCTACAAGAAATGAGGTGAACTGCTCCCGCGAGGGCGGGTACATGTCACCGTCCGAGTGGCGTTGCTCGATGTACTTTGCGTATAGCTGGTAGTAGGTTTCACGAAAGCGTGCTGGAGCGAGCCTGAACCGGACGTCGCTGTTCTTCTTCCAGACGCGGCGTTGCGAACGGTTCATTTCAAACTCGCGAACATCCAGCCGCACCGGAATGCAGGCGTTACAGCTTTCGCAATGAGGGCGGTAATAATGGGATCCACTGCGTCTGAATCCCAGTGCTGTCAGTTGGCTGTACAGGCGTTTGTCGACTTGCGCCCGAGGGTCGACAAACATGGTTGTCGCCTCGTTGCCGTCGATATAGCTGCAGTCATGCGGCGGTGTTGCGAAAAACACCAGCGTTTTGAGGCTACTCATTGACAGAACCTCTGCATCTAGCCGATTCCACCGGAGGGCCAGTGCCAGTCCAAAATCCAGCGACTCTGACCGGGCGACTGATCAATGCCTTTTTCCAGTATAGATAAAAATTGCTGACGCGAAATACAGCGTGCGCCAAGGCTGAGCAAATGATTGTTTTCGACCTGACAGTCCATGATGGTGTAACCCCAGGATGCCAGCTGGTTGGCCACGTGCACGAAGACAATCTTGGAAGCATCGGTTTCCAGAGTAAACATGGATTCACCGAAAAAACAGCGTCCGATCGATACGCCATAGAGCCCGGCTACAAGTTCGCCAGCACTGTTCCATGCTTCGAATGAGTGGGCGATGCCACGGCGGTGAAGGCGCCGGTAAGCGGATTCCATGTCTGAAGTGATCCAGGTGCCTTCAGCCCGGGTCTGCCCACATGCTCGAATGACGCCGTTGAAATCCCGGTCTATGGTGATGGTGTAGGGCGATTGGTTCAGTCTGCGGCGCAACCGCCGGGATATATGCACTTCGCCAGGGATGAGCACGCAGCGTGGATCCGGCGACCACCAGAGAATCGGCTGGTCTTCGCTGAACCAGGGGAAAATCCCTCTCCGATAGGCAGCCTCCAATCGCTCTGGTGACAAATCGCCACCAATAGCAAGCAGGCCGTCCGGATCTGTGAGGGCATCCTGAGGCGCAGGGAACCAGAGCTTGTCTGGATCAAGCCAGGGCAGTGCAGTCATCGTTGAGGCGTATACTCCAGTGCAGGCCGGTTATGAACGACATAGGGTTTCAAGCGTAACACGAGAATAACAGGAAGGTGAGACCGGAGATGACTTCGGGCAGTTGTTGCAGGGATCAGGTTGATTGGTTACACGTGAGGGCTGATCGGCGCAATCTGGTGATTGCCCGCCAAGCATTGCGTTGACAGGACAATCACCAGGTTGGATTGATGCCTTACTCTGCAGCTTGATCCAGAAAACGCTCTGCATCCAGCGCCGCCATGCAGCCGAAACCAGCAGAGGTGACGGCCTGACGATAGACATGGTCAGCGACGTCGCCAGCAGCAAATACTCCCGGAATACTCGTCATGGTAGCCAGGCCTTCCAGTCCGGAGCGGATTTTCAGGTAGCCGCCTTCCATTTCCAGCTGCCCTTCGAAAAGGGTGGTGTTCGGTTTGTGGCCAATGGCGATGAAAACGCCGGCAAGATCCATGTCTTGTGTGGCGTCCGATTTGGTGCTCTTGATACGAATCCCCGTGACACCGGTGCCGTCGCCCAGCACTTCATCCAGAGTGTGATCCCAGATAATGTTGATGTTGCCGTTCTTTTCTTTTTCGAACAGCTTGTCCTGCAGGATTTTTTCCGAGCGCAGCTTGTCGCGACGATGAATCAGTGTGACTTCGTCTGCGATGTTGGAAAGATAGAGCGCTTCCTCAACTGCTGTGTTGCCGCCACCAATCACCGCCACTTTCTGTTTGCGATAGAAGAAGCCGTCGCAGGTGGCGCATGCTGACACGCCCTGGCCTTTGAACTTCTCTTCGGATTCCAGACCCAGATACATAGCGGTTGCGCCGGTCGCGATAATAAGTGCGTCACAGGTATACTCGCCGCTGTCACCCTTGAGGCGGAACGGGCGTTCGTTCAGGTCTGCTTCGTTGATCGTGTCGTACACGACTTTGGTTTCAAACCGCTCTGCGTGCTTGAGCATCCGCTGCATCAGTTCCGGGCCTTGGACGCCGTCGTTGTCGCCAGGCCAATTATCGACGTCAGTCGTGGTGGTGAGCTGGCCGCCGACTTCTATCCCGGTGATCAGGGTAGGGTTCAGGTTCGCTCGTGCAGCGTACACCGCGGCGGTGTAACCCGCCGGCCCGGAACCCAGAATAATCAGTCGTGAATGCTTTGCTTCGCTCATGATGCGGTCTCTCTCGAATATGTCTTGCGAGCCTCTTGACGGCCCACTGATGCGTAATTGAGGGCGAGAATAACACGCCTCAAGGTTTATCTGAATTGATTGGGCTTATGCCGTTCATTGCGGTGCGCTATAGATCCAGGCGCCTAGAATACGGCAACCTCATTGATAAGCTGGGTAACCCGGTGAGCGCTGCTGGCAGACTCACCCTGTTCGAGGCGGTGACGGGCAACGGCCGGCAGTACTGCCTGAATGTCGTCCGGGAGAACGTGACGCCGGCCCGCCATCAGAGCCCAGGCGCGGGCTGCGCGCAACAGGCCCAGTCCTGCCCTTGGTGACAGCCCGTACTGAACGCCGGGCATGTTGCGACTTTGCTCTAACAGCCGCTGCACATAGTCCAGCAGCGCGTCGCTGGCAGTCACCTTTTCAACGGCGGATTGAAGGGCCTCGAGATTTCCCTGGCTGACCATGGGGATCATGGCATCGGTCATTGCGCGCCGGTCGCTGCCTTCCAGCAATGCGCGCTCGGCACGGGGATCGGGGTAGCCCAGTTCTACGCGCATCAGAAAGCGGTCAAGCTGCGATTCCGGAAGCGGATAGGTGCCACCTTGTTCAAGAGGGTTCTGGGTGGCGATGACAAAGAATGGTGTTGGAAGCGGGCGAGTTTCGCCTTCAATCGATACCTGGCGCTCTTCCATCGCCTCAAGCAAGGCGCTTTGGGTGCGAGGCGAGGCACGGTTGATTTCGTCAGCCAGAACAACCTGTGAAAACACCGGGCCTTTGTGGAACACGAGTGCGCCGGCCGCCTTGTCATACATGGAGAAACCCAACACATCGGCAGGCAGCAGATCGTTGGTGAACTGAATACGGGTGTAGCTCAGGTCCATTACTCTGGCGATGGCGTGGGAAAGGGTTGTTTTACCCATGCCCGGGATGTCTTCGATCAGCAGGTGACCGCGGGCAAGCAGGCAGCAGACCGCAAGTCGCACCTGATGATCTTTGCCCAGCAAAATAGTATTGAGCTGGCTGACGACGCCATCGATCAGTTTTTTCATATGGTTTGAATCCCTGATCAGTCGCGCACGCGTTTAAGAATATCGCCGTAGGCATCAATGCGCCGATCGCGAAAATAGGGCCAGATCCGCCTGATCGATTCGCTACGGTTGCGATCAATCGTCGTGTGAAGAATGGCTTCGTTATCCGAGTCCGCTCTTGCCAGAAATTCCCCTTGGGGGCCGCAGATGAAGCTGTTTCCCCAGAACTTGATGCCATCGCTATGGCCGTCGGGATCCGGCTCGACGCCGACGCGGTTGGGTGCGATCACCGGCAGGTTATTGGCGACTGCATGGCCGCGCTGGACCGTCACCCAAGCTTCAAGTTGGCGTTGTTGCTCGTCCTGATCGTCAGTGACGTCCCAGCCAATGGCAGTAGGGTAAATCAGGCACTCTGCACCGGCCAGGGCCATCAGGCGAGCGGCCTCCGGATACCATTGGTCCCAACACACCAGAACACCCAGTTTCCCGAGCGAGGTTTCAATCGGTGTAAAGCCGTTGCGGCCATCGTTGAAGCTGGCATCTCCCGGTGTGAAGTAGAACTTTTCGTAAAAGCCGGGGTCATCCGGGATGTGCATTTTTCTGTAGGTACCGGCGATGCTGCCGTCTGTATCAAAGACAACGGCGGTATTGTGGTAGACCCCGTTCATCCGGCGCTCGAATACCGAACCGACCAGCACGATCTGCAGTTCGCTTGCCAGCGCTGATAGCCTTTCGGTTGTTGGCCCTGGTATGGGTTCAGCCAGTTCAAACGTGGCTGTGTCTTCGTTCTGGCAGAAATAGAGGGTCGCGTGGAGTTCCTGCAGAACGACCAGTTGAGCCCCGTCTTTTGCCGCCTGACGTATCAGGCGCTCGCTGGTGGCGAGGCTTTCCTGCTTGTCGGCGCTACAGGATTGTTGAATGGCTGCCACGTTGAGAGGGCGGGCACCTGTTGAGCTCATAGCGTCACGACTCCGGCTGGAAACTGCATGGTGACACAGTGCAGGCTTCCATGTTGATGGATCAGGGGAACGCAGTCGATGGGGATGATTTCCCGATCGGGGAACAGCGCGGTCATGGTTCTGATCGCTTCGACGTCCTGCTGAACGTTGTAGATGGGCAACAGAACCGCGCCATTAATTATCAGAAAATTGGCGTAGGTTGCCGGCAGTCGCTCACCGTTTTGATCAAAATGGGCGTCAGGCCACGGCAGCGGGACAAGCGAGTAGGGTTTGCCTTCAATATTGGTGAACTGGCTCAGCTCACGCTCCATGGCGTTGAGGGCGTCAAAGTGTTCGTCTTGCGGGTCGTCACAGCGTACGTAACAAATCGTGTCGGCGGAACAGAATCGGGCAAGTGTATCGATATGGCTGTCAGTATCATCACCCGCGAGATAACCGTGGTTGAGCCACAAAACCTTGTTTGCGCCCAGTGTGTCCCGTAGTTTGTATTCGATTTGCGAGCGATCGTAGCCCGGATTGCGCGCAGTCGACAGCAGGCACTCGCTGGTTGTGAGCAGCGTGCCTGCGCCGTCGGACTCAAGCGAGCCGCCTTCCAGCACAAAATCCTGATCTTGCAGCGGAACAGCGCCAAAAAAACCGGATTCGGCCAGTTGGCGGTTAATGGCATTGTCCTTTGCCCATGGGAACTTGTCGCCCCACGCATTGAAGTTGAAATCCAGTAGTTGCAGCTTGTCGTTTTCCAGCACCGTGATGGGTCCGTGATCCCGGGCCCAGGTATCATCTGCCGGCACGGCTGCGGTTTTGACGCGGCCCGGAAAACCCCGGTTCACAACCCAGTCGTTCAATGCGGTCTGGATAGACGCTGCCTTATCGGCGTCTTCGCAACTCACAATCAGGTGCTGGAAGCGCAGCACGGCTTTCGCGATTGCGTCAAACACGGGCTCAACAACGTCAAGTACATCAGCCCAGTCAGTGCCGGCATGGGGCCATGTCAGCATCACGGCACTCTGGGGCGCCCACTCGGCAGGCATAATGCGGAAATTACTCAAGTTACCGTCACCTTATCGCTTGGCGGTTGTCTCAGATTGTGGGGAAATGATGGTCGGTATTAACTGCGCACCATATCCGGTGCGGCTGATTAATGGACGATTGTCCCAACCTGCATATGAGGCGCCGACTCTTCATTCTTGCCATTCTACCTGCCTGAACGTCTGATACCAGCGACTTCAGGGTGGTTGCGGTATGTACAGATACGATTGCAGGCATGCCCGATATCAATACGCTGCGATGTCTTCAGCGGTTTGGTTTGAGAACGGCATGGATAACCCGGTCGCCTTCGAAGTACACAACGAAGTCATTGAAGAACCACTGGGTAATAGGAGGTTCACCGGTAGGGCCCTTAATGCCCTGCGGCTTGCCGTAACGGCTCTGGACCTGGCCTTTCGTTTCGCCGTGAGCCGGCAGTTTTACTGCCCGTTTGTCGCTGCCTTGTTGCATGACGGGGATGCGAACTTCGTCTGCGATTGCCGGCGTCGTTGCCGTGAATGCTGCGAGTGCGACCATCGCACCGGCGACGAATGACAAAGGACGGGCTACGTTTAGCGGTCTGGGCTGCGATAGCGTTTTCATGAATCGTTTTCCTGCTGCTTTTTGTGTTGATCTGCCGGCTTTAATTATCAATTTGGCGGCGGCCATATCGAAAAACTGACGAGGCCTTACCCGGCTCAATCATTGTTTTAATTACTGAAATTTATTATCACCCGAACATTACTACAGAGTATCGTCGAAAGTAATCGACTTGTGACAGACCCGTCAGTCTCTTAAAGGTTGTTGGCGCTGGCGAACCTGCCAACGTAAGACATGCCGGGAGATGAGTTGCCGGTCTGCATCATCAAGTGTGGTAAATTCCGTGTGCACCCAGCGTCGGCCATCGGTTTCCGAAATGGAGATAATCTGCGCTACAGCTCTGGGTTGCACAAACTCCGGGGGTAGCGTCATCCGCAGGGCGATAAACCGGTCTTTGACGAGGGAAGGGTCATCAGAAGGGAACGCGATGCCACCTTCACTGAGTGTTACCGGATGCCACTGCTCAGGTTGCAAGGGATTTTGCTCAAAGGCCATAATGCGCGCCAACGTGTCGATCTTGGCATTGAACGACTTCATCAGATTCGAAAGTAAGCGCTCCCGTTCGGCAAGAGCGGCAAGCTGGCTGCGAATATCCTGGTCCAGCCGTCTTAGTTCGTCTTGCAAGGGTGCGAGCTGGTTGTCGTCGAAAGCAAGATCGCTGTCGCTATGGTCATCGTTCTCCAGCGGTTTGATTTCGAGACCCGCATGATCGTCGATCCGAAAGTAATCGCGGCGGTCTTCGGATGAGTTTGTCGTCATGGACAGCACCTGTGATCGCAGAGTTATTCGTGTAAGGCATTTACAGTAGTTTAACAGCTTCACCGGTACCTGACGGGTGCCGGGAGCGACACCCAATCAGTTCAGGGAAGCGGTAGGCCCTCATTCATGTTCAAGCCTTTATCTTTGTCCGTCGGTTTGCGTTATACCGCTGCCAAGCGACGCAATCATTTTATTTCTTTCATCTCACTCACTTCCATGATCGGTCTGATGCTCGGCGTTGCCGTGTTGATTATCGTCCTGTCGGTGATGAACGGGTTTGATCATGAACTGAAGCACCGGATTCTCGGTATGGTGCCTCATGCCGTCATTCAGGGGCAGAGCACTGTTGATGATTGGGAGCGGATTGACAAAATTGCGACCGAAGACAGGTCTGTTATCGCTGCGGCGCCCTTCATTCAGGGACAGGGCATGGTGACAGGTGCGGGTAACGTCCATGGTGTGATGATCAACGGTATATTACCGGAGCAGGAAAAAACGGTATCGATCATCGAAGACAATATGGTTGAAGGTAAGCTGGATGATCTGCAGTCGGGTGAGTTCGGTATTATCATCGGCCGAATGCTGGCAGCCAACTTGCGGGTGAAGCTCGGTGACAAGGTGACGCTGGTGTTGCCTGAAGCGTCAATAACGCCGGCAGGCGTTCTGCCAAGACTCAAGCGCTTCACTGTGAAGGGCATCTTCAGCGTGGGTGCAGAGCTCGATGGCAGCTACACCCTGATCCATATGGATGATGCGGCAAAGCTGATGCGCACCAATGGAAAAGCCCAGGGCGTGCGCTTGCTGGTTGATGACCTGTTCAAAGCGCCGGCTGTTGCCGAGCGCGTTGCGCGTAGCCTGGGTGGCCGGTTCTATGTATCCGACTGGACCCGAACCCATGGCAATCTGTTCCAGGCGATCCGCATGGAAAAGACGATGATTGGTCTGCTGCTGATGTTCATTGTGGCGGTCGCTGCATTCAATATCGTGTCAACACTGGTGATGGTGGTGACGGATAAAACCGGTGACATTGCGATTCTCCGTACCATGGGCGCAACACCGGGCCGCATTATGCGTATCTTTATGATTCAGGGTGCGGTGATCGGGATTTTCGGTGTGTTGATCGGTACCACGCTGGGCGTGCTCGGTGCCGAATATATCAGCGCCATTATCAGTTGGCTGGAAGGGGTTCTGGGCCACAAGTTCCTGAGTGCCGACGTGTATTTCATCAGCTACCTTCCGTCCCAGTTGCAATGGGAAGATGTATTCATTATCAGCGGCGCTGGCATGGCTATGAGCCTTCTGGCAACACTTTATCCGGCATGGCGTGCGTCTCGTGTCGATCCGGCAGAGGCATTGCGTTATGAATAATACAGCACAGGTATCACCGGATCGCAGCGAAACATCGCTGGTGATCGATTGCGAAAAAATTACGCGGACCTACAGTCAGGGGCCGGCGAAGCTCACGATTTTTTCGGACATATCACTCAAGGTTAAAGCCGGTGAAACAGTAGCCATTGTGGGAAGCAGCGGCGCCGGTAAAACCACCCTGCTGAATCTGCTGGGTGGCCTCGACAAGCCATCATCAGGGCGGATTGAGATCTGTCATGCCGACATCCACAGGATGAAAGAAAAGGCGCGCGCGAAGTTTCGCAACCGGCAACTCGGCTTCGTGTATCAGTTTCATCACCTGCTACCGGAGTTTACGGCGCTGGAAAACGTCATGATGCCGTGCGTGCTTGGTGATCACTCCATTGCATTGGCGCGAGAGAAGGCCCGGGAGATACTTTCGGCTGTCAATCTGGGGAGCCGACTGGAGCATAAACCGGGCGAGCTGTCAGGTGGCGAACGCCAGCGTGTCGCGATTGCCAGGGCGTTGGTGAACGAGCCCCAATGCGTGTTGATGGATGAGCCGACCGGCAATCTTGATGAGCAGACAGCCCACGGTGTGCAGGACCTTATCGAATCATTGCGGGACAGGTTGGGGATTGCGTTTGTAGTCGTGACGCACGATATGCGCATGGCGCAGCGTCTCGGTCGGGTGCTCCGGCTCGAGCAGGGCCGGTTGGTCAGCGCGGATTAATCTTCTTCGTCTGTGCGCAGGCCGCGGCGCCTGCGCCAGTCAGATCGCACCTTGCGCCGCCAAAGATACTGCATTACCAGGTAGCTGATACACGCCGCCAGGACCGCTACGACCACCGATCCGAAATACAGAGGGACGCCTATCTCCACCAGGCGCTGGCTGAGCCAGTGCCAGGACAGGTGAAACTCGAAATCCAGTACCGGATGGCCGAGCAGATACGCACCGACCTTGTAGTTGAAATAGAAGATGGGCGGCATTGTTACCGGATTGCTGATCCACACCAGCGCCACGGAAATAGGCAGGTTGGCGTTGAACCAGATAGCGAAAAAGCCGGCTGCAACCATCTGAAAGGGCATTGGGATAAAGCAGAAGAAAATGCCGATCAGGAAGGCGCGGCAAACCGCATGGCGATTGATATGCCACAGGTTCGGCTCGTGCAAGAGGTCACCAAGGAAATGAAGCGATTTCATTGCCTTGATCTTTTCCGGCCTTGGCATGTAACGCTTGATGAACCGTTTCGGCATGGCGAAGGGGGTGCCTGTCAAAATTGTTCAGCACATGTGCTGCATTTGCCACAAGTGCCATAAATATGGACATCAGGGCATGGAATGCCCGGGAGATTCAGCGTGCGCGCAGGGATTGCTGCATTCGCGGGCGGCGTCATCTTACTTTATTGTATCGGCGAAATACCACCGTGGCAGGGGCTCCTAGTTGCTCTGAGTGGTCTCGCCGCGATCGCGGCTGCTTATTCGCCGGGCCGCCGGGCGCTTCTGTTGGCAGTCTGCGTGCTCGCCGGACTGCTCTGGGCCGGCCTGCATGCGCAGTCCCGACTGGATTCCCGGTTTCCGGCAGCTCTCCCAACTGATGTCCCTTTCGAGGTCATTGGCTTCCAGTGTAGTCTTTCCGGACCCGGTAGTTACAACAGTCTGCGCTTTGATTTTTGCATAACACGCTGGGTCTCGCCCGATAAACGCCTTGCTGACGTTAAGAAAATACGTCTTTCGCTATATGGCGATCACCCTGAATCGCTTCCTCATCAAATGCGGTTGACCGTTCGTCTCAAGCCCCCTCATGGCACCGTCAATCCTGAAGGGTTTCGCTACGAAACCTGGTTGTTCCGGCATGGGTATGACGCAACAGGGAGCATCAAGGCCTCGGCGCCAGAACAGGCGGAGTGTGGTGTGCACTGCCACTATAGCGAATACAGGGCCAGTATCGCCGGCTGGCTGCAGCGCCATTATGGAACCATGCGACGCTATCCGCTGATCGAAGCACTGGTGCTCGGAGAGCGACGCTATCTTGAGTCCGCCGACTGGGAACGTTTCAGGGTGACGGGCACCTCTCATCTGATTGCCATTTCAGGACTGCATATCGGATTGATAGGGGTGTTAGGCGCAGCTTTGGCCAGGGCTTTGCTCCGGTGTGTGCCGAGCCGCTTTATGGGTTCCCGGGCCCGTCGGCGGTGGGTCGTGGGCACCAGTATGTTGTTCTGCTTGTTATATGCCTTGCTTGCCGGATTGTCGGTGCCGACGCAGAGGGCGCTGGTCATGGCGATAGTTGCCAGCGTGGTCTATCTGCGAGGTCGGCTTTCGGGCTACTGGACTGCCTGGTTGATTGCATTGGCCGGTGTTTTGCTGATCGATCCTTTTGCACCTCTGGATGGTGGGTTCTGGCTATCATTCGGCGCTGTCGCCTGTCTGATTATGGTGTTCTCAGGCCGATTGCGTCGAAGTGGTGCGGTAAGGTCATTGCTGATTGCCCAGTGTGCTATCGGTTTCGGGTTGTTGCCTGTTTCTTCGGCACTGGGGTTAACGGCAGCACCATTGGGCTGGCTAGCCAATATTCTGGCCATTCCGTGGCTTTCTCTGGTGGTCATGCCGGTCTTGATGATGGGTATTCCGGCAGGTGCTTTCTCTGAAGTGCTAAGGGAGCCGGTCATGACAGTAATTGACGTGGTGCTGGGGGCGATGACGGGCGGCCTCGAATTCATTGCGTCAATGTCGCCGCCTGCTGCTACGGTGCTGTTTTCCCTGTCGATCTTTCTCGCCTTTGTGATGTTGCTGTGTCTGTTCCCGGTACCGAATTTGCTACGTCGCAGGATTGCGACTGCGGGAGCGATAAGCGTTTTGACGGTTGTGGGCTGCAGTGCAGTCATGAAGCCTGTTAACCGATTTGTTGAGCGTCCGGAGTTGTGGGTTTGGGATGTTGGGCAGGGGCTATCGGTGATGTTTCGGGATGGTCACGATGTGATGCTTTACGACACCGGGCCGGGTTCACCATCCGGTGAGACGTCCGTTGGCTCGGCCATTTTGCCAACGTTGAGATCGCTGGGTGTGAATCGCTTGTCACTGCTGGTAATCAGTCACGGTGATGCAGACCATGCCAGTGGTCTGGATGAGCTGTTGGGTGCTTTGCCGGTAGATCAGGTGGTGAGTGGTGATAGCGAGCGGGTTCGGCGCCTCGCTGGCGCTAAAGCCAAGCACTTCGAACCCTGCCAGAACCATCAACCGGCAGAGGTAGGGAAAGGGACTGTGGGCTTCTGGCAGCAGGCCCCCAAGCCAGTCGGCAGCATGATTGAAGGGAATGATGCCTCGTGTGTCGTGCGAATCCGGTTTGAGAGTGCTGAGATTATTGTCCCCGGCGATATTTCAATAAAAAACGAAGGGTTATGGCTTGGCGATAACGTCATTGCTGAAAATGTGTCCCGTCTGCTCCTTGCGCCACATCACGGGAGTAAAACATCCTCGGGAGCTGAATGGATCCGCCAGCTTGATCCGGAGCACGTCGTTTTTTCGTCAGGTTTTCGCCATCCCTATGGCCATCCCGCAGCCTCAGTGGTTGATCGTTACACGAAATCAGGCGCACAGGTATACAGCACAGCGTTGTCGGGCGCTTTGCGTTTTGTCTATTCGTCTGAAGGCTGGATTGTACATTCGTTGCGCAACGGCGCTCCTTTCTGGATTGAGCCAGGGCGCACACCGTCGGGCAATGCGCTATAGCGGGGTGTAGCGAGTGGCGTTTGCTGTGCTAAAGTAGCGCGCGGCTGTATCCATATCAGGGAGAACAAAGAGTGTTTGAGCTTCTTCAGGCAGGTGGCATCATCATGGTGCCGATCATTGCGTGTTCCATTCTAGCGCTTGCCATTATTCTTGAGCGTTTCTGGTCATTGCGGGTATCGCGTGTGGCACCCCAGACCACGCTGAATGAACTGTGGCGCTGGATCAAAAAGAAAGAACTGAATGCGCGCAAGCTGAAGGCTCTTCAGGCCTCGTCACCTATGGGCCGGGTGCTCGCTGGCGGTCTGATGAACGCCAAGCACGGTCGCGAGATCATGAAGGAAAGCATCGAGCAGGAAGCGAGCCAGGTTATTCACGAACTGGAGCGTTTCCTCAATCCGCTGGGCACGGTCGCCACCATCACACCGCTTTTGGGTTTGTTGGGTACGGTAATCGGTATGATCAAGGTGTTTGCGGAGATCCAGCTTGCAGGTGTTGGCGATGCCGGTAACCTGGCTGGCGGTATTTCGGAAGCACTCATGACAACAGCCGCGGGCCTTAGCGTTGCGATACCGGCGCTGATCTGCCACCGCTATTTTCTCCGTCGGGTTGATGAACTTGTTGTGAACATGGAGCAGGAAGCCATCAAGCTGGTAGAGGTCGTCCATGGCGATCGTGAAATCGACGTAGAGGGAGCCTGAGCGCCGTGAAGTTCAAGCGCCAGAGAAGTCAGGAAGTCAGTGTTGATCTCACACCCCTGATCGATGTTGTCTTTCTGCTTTTGATATTTTTCATGGTCTCGACCACATTTACCCGAGAAAGCCACCTCAAGGTTGATTTGCCTGAAGCCAGCGGTGACGCTGCTGAATCCCAGGCCAGTCAGGTTGATGTTGTGATCACAGCTGACGGTCAGTACGCCGTTAACGACAGGGTACTGGTCAATAACCAGAAGCAGACGTTGCAGAAAGCGGTTGAAGAGATCTCTGCCGGAGATTCCAAGTTGCCCTTTATTATCACGGCGGATGGTCAGACACCGCATGAATACGTGGTCAGGGCTATGGATGTCGCGGGTCATCTGGGATTTGTGAAACTCAGTATTACCACTCAACGCGCTGCAGAAGACAAATGATAGCGCCCTCGGTGATGCCGGGGGTTGCGTCTTTGATCGATCAGGAATCGGGACCCAAATATGACAGCGGACTCCGCGACCAACTGGCAGACCTATAAGCGCCTGCTGAAATATGTAAAACCTTTCTGGGTCGCTTTCTCTCTGGCGGTCGTTGGCAACATTATCTACGCCGCCGCGTCGACAGGCATGGCGGCGGCAATGGAATACGTCATCAAGGCGATTGAAAACCCCACCGAACAGAACAGAATTTTCCTGACAGCACTGATCGTCGGCGTGTTTGCTTTCCGCGGGTTGGGTACCTTCCTTGGGCAATACTACATCAGCTACGTCGGCAGACAGGTCGTGAATGCGTTGCGCACCGAGGTGTTTGAGCGGCTTTTGAAACTTCCGTCCCGTTTCTATGATGACCACTCGTCAGGGCACCTTGTGTCCAAGCTGACCTTTAACGTTGAGCAGGTTGCGGATGCCACCACCAATGCGGTGACAATCACCTTGCGTGAAGGTCTGACCATCGTCGGGCTGCTGTGCTTCATGCTGTGGACCAACTGGAAACTGACCCTGATTTTTGTGGCCGTCGGACCGATTATCGGCTTTGTGGTCCGTTATGCGAGCAAGCGTTTTCGCAAGCTGAGTCGCCGTATCCAGGGCTCAATGGGTGATATTACCCATGTGGCGTCTGAATCGATCAGCGGTTATCGGGTAGTCCGGATCTTCGGCGGCGAAGAGTACGAACGCGAACGCTTTCGCGGCGTGAGTGAGCAGAATCTGTTGCAAAGCCTGAAAATGGCGTCGACTCAAGCGATCAGTGTGCCGATTATTCAGGTACTGGTTGCCTTGGCAATTGCCGGGTTGGTGTGGCTGATGCTGGCACCTGAAATCCGGGGTAGCATGACCACCGGTCAACTCGTCGCGTTTATAACGGCGGCGACCACCATGGCGAAGCCCATACGTCAAGTGACGTCAGTTCATTCCAAAATACAGAAAGGTGTTGCTGCAGCGCACGATGTGTTTGAAACGATCGACGAACCACCCGAGCAGGATGGTGGTGAGTTTTCTCCTGCCAGGGTCAAGGGCGATATCAGCTTCAAGGATGTGTCGTTCCGCTATCGCGACCAACTGGATAATGTGCTGCAGGGAATTGATGTTGAGGTTCCCCAGGGGCAGAGCGTGGCACTGGTAGGGCGATCAGGTAGCGGCAAATCAACCATGGTGAGCCTGTTGCCCCGATTCTATGACCATACCGGTGGCGATATCCTGATTGATGGCGTGCCTATTACCGATTACACGTTATCAGCTCTGAGGAATCAGATCGCACTGGTGACCCAGAATGTTGTGTTGTTCAATGATTCCATTGCGGCCAATATTGCTTACGGGGCCTTGCGTCAGCACAGTCTGGAAGAAATACGTGAAGCGGCTGCCAAAGCCCATGCGCTCGAGTTCATTGATCGCATGCCGGAAGGCATGGACACGCTGATCGGTGACAACGGTGTGATGCTTTCGGGCGGTCAACGTCAGCGGCTGGCGATCGCCAGGGCATTGTTGAAGGATGCGCCGATTCTGATACTCGATGAGGCGACATCGGCTCTGGATACGGAGTCCGAGCGCCATATTCAGTCTGCGCTTGATGTGGTTATGCAGGGGCGGACAACGCTGGTCATTGCGCACCGCCTTTCAACCATAGAAAAGGCTGACCGGATTCTGGTTATGGATGGCGGACGCATCGTTGAATCGGGCACTCATCAGGAGTTGCTTGATATGGCGGGCGTCTATGCGCAACTGCACCAAACAGATTTCAGCGAAAACCCATGACGGGCATGGTTGACCGGCTCTGGTACGGTCGACGCAGGCCTTTGTGGCCTTTGTGGCCATTGGCGTGGGTGTACCGGCGTGTGACACGTTCTCGCCGGCAGGCTTTCCTGTCAGGTACTGCTCCGGCGCAAAGGCCGCCGCTTCCGGTTGTCGTGATTGGCAATATTACCGCCGGTGGCACCGGCAAATCTCCTCTGGTCCTTGCCGTTGTATCCCATCTTAAAGCTGCCGGCTGGCGCCCGGTCATTATCAGTCGCGGTTATGGCGGCAAAAGTGATGTTTACCCGGTTCGGGTTGATGCCAATACCCCAGCTGCTCTTTGTGGCGACGAGCCCAAAATGCTATCGGAGCAGGCCGGTGTGCCGGTGTATGTCGACCCTGTCCGGGCAAACGCAGCCGCTAGCGCCTATAAGGACAACGCCGGTGATGTGCTCATCTGTGATGACGGGCTCCAACACTACGGCCTTGGTCGTGATATCGAGATTGCCGTTATCGATGGCGCTCGCGGCTTTGGCAATGGTGCGCCGATTCCCGTCGGGCCGCTCAGGGAATCGCCTGACCGATTAGGCAGCGTCGACGCCATCGTATGCAACGGCAAACTTATTGATGGGCTGGATCAGTTTGGCGCCGCTTCCGTGTCACTGATGACGTTTGAGTCGGTATGCTTGGTTAATCTGGTGACAGGGGAGCACAGGTCTCCTGGCTGGCTGGACGGTCAGCGCGTCACTGCAATCGCCGGAATAGGGCATCCTGCCAGGTTTTTTACCGCTCTTGAAGCGCTCGGGGCCAACCTGGAGCCGCAACCACGCCCCGATCACCACACGTTTACTGCGGCAGATTTAAGCCGGCCCGAAGGTCAGCTGCTTGTCATGACGGCCAAGGATGCAGTGAAATGTCGGGAGTTTGCGGACGATAAGTGCTGGTCACTTGAAGTTGAAGCGCGCTTACCGGATGCTTTCTGGAAGGCGCTGGATCATAAACTGACCTCGCTCGAAACGACGCCGGGTCATCTCAAAGAGAAGCGAACTGATGGATAAAAAATTGATGGCGATGCTCGCATGCCCTGTCTGTAAGGGCGAGCTTCAATTGAAGGCGGATCGCACCGAACTGATTTGCCGTCCGGATGGCATGGCATTTCCAATCCGTGAGGGCATTCCGGTAATGCTCGCAACCGAAGCGCGCACGCTGACAACAGACGAGCGTTTGGATAAGGGATAAATCGCCCCGAACCGCTAAACTCAATCCATATTCTGTTTTCGAGCAACCTATGTCTTTTAGTGTCGTTATCCCGGCCCGGTTTGCATCTACTCGTCTTCCCGGCAAGCCCTTGCTTGATATAGGGGGGCGGCCGATGATCGAGCATGTTTATCTGCAGGCCAGTGCAAGCGAAGCCGAGCGCGTCATTATTGCGACAGATGACGACCGTATATTGGACGTTTGCCGTGGGTTTGGTGCCGAGGTGGTCATGACGGCAGTCGATCATTCGTCCGGCACTGACCGGCTTGAAGAAGTCGTTCGCAATCTTTCTTTTCCATCGGATGCCTGTATCGTCAATGTTCAGGGGGACGAACCTCTCATCCCTCCGGCGCTTATCAATCAGGTTGCGGCGAACCTGCAGGCCAATCCGGATGCGGCCATTGCGACGCTCTGCGAGCCCATCGAAAGCCTGGAGCAGGTACTGAACCCCAACGTTGTGAAAGTCGTGCGGGACCTGCAGGGGTTTGCGCTTTATTTCAGCCGCGCGCCGATCCCTTGGCCAAGGGACGCCTGGGGCAGCGCATCTGCAAGCGGTGTGGAACGGAAAAAGCCCGCAGGCGTCGACTATTTCCGGCATATCGGGATCTATGGCTACCGTGTCGGCTTACTCCATGACTTTGTCACCTGGTCACCATCACCACTGGAAAGCAGCGAATCGCTGGAGCAGCTGCGGGCAATGGAAAACGGCGCACGGATTCATGTCGATATCGCGGCAGAAGTGCCGCCGGGCGGTGTTGATACGCAGGAAGACCTGGATCGTCTCAGGGCTCTTTTTGAAGCCCCCGCGACTAAGGGGAGGCACGCCTGATGCCACAGCCTATTCGGGTGCTGTTTGTTTGTCTCGGGAATATCTGCCGCTCGCCAACAGCGCAGGGCGTATTGGAAGGGCGGTTGAAGGCTGCTGGTCTGGCAGACAGTGTTTCAGTTGATTCTTGTGGTACCGGTAACTGGCACGTTGGAGAGCCGGCCGATGCCCGTGCTTCGGCCGCCGCGAAAGCGCGGGGTTACGATCTCTCAGCGTTGAGGGCGCGCCAGTTCGTACCGGAAGACCTTGACGAATTCGATTACGTATTGACGATGGACCGGCAAAATCAGCGTGATATTGCTGCTTTTGCTTCCGTGCATTCCCGAACCCAACCCCGGCTATTTCTGGAGTTTGCAGGTGACGCTGCTGAGCAGGAAGTGCCTGATCCCTACTATGGTGGTCAGGATGGCTTCGCGCATGTGCTGGACCTGGTGGAAGCGGCATCCGACGGTCTTATCGAGGTGATAAAGGAGCGCCTCAAGTGAGCGCTATCCCCCTTTCGCCACGCAAGAACGCGTCCCTTCAATCGCTAAACACCCTGCGATTTTCAGCTGAAGCCGCCTGGCTTCAGGTTATCGACAGTGTCGAGACTCTGGGACAGGCACTCGCCTGGGGGCGGGAGCGATCGCTACCCATGCTGGTTTTGGGTGGCGGCAGCAACGTGGTCTTTGGTGGTGATTTTCCGGGTCTGGTTTTGCAGGTTGCCTTGCGGGGTAGGTGTTGGAGTCAGGTCGATAAAGATACCGCTATCCTTGAGCTGGGGGCCGGTGAAAACTGGCATGACACTGTGATGTATGCGGTTCGGTCCGGCTATCGGGGTATTGAGAATCTGGCGTTGATTCCGGGAACGGTCGGTGCGGCGCCCATCCAGAATATCGGCGCCTATGGCGTTGAGTTGTGTGATGCGCTCCAGAGCGTGAGAGCCTGGGATTGTGACACAGGAGAAGTCGTGGTCTTGTCCCGCGATGATTGCCGGTTCGGTTACCGGGACAGTATTTTCAAACAACAGCCGGAACGGTACGTGGTGCTCGGGATCAAACTGAAGCTATCCAGAACCGCGCCATTTAACCTTGCCTACCGGGATCTTCAGGAATACTTTGCTGATAGAACAGACCCTTCCACGTTAACGGTCGATGATGTGGCAGATGCGGTCATCAAAGTCCGCAATCGCAAGTTGCCCAATCCTGATATGTTGCCAAACGCTGGCAGCTTCTTTAAAAACCCGGTGGTATCTCGCCGCCAGTATGATGATCTGCTGGACCGCTTTCCGGATCTGGTTGCCTATGTTGCAGATGATACAGCCAAGTTGGCGGCGGGTTGGCTGATAGACCAGTGCGGCTGGAAGGGGTTCCGTGAAGGCCATGTGGGTGTTCACAGCAAGCAGGCACTGGTGCTGGTGCACCACGGTAATGGACAAGGGATCGAACTGTTGTCGCTCGCTGGCCGAATCCGCGATGACGTCAAAGCCCGTTTCGGTGTGACGCTGGAGGTTGAACCGCGGATATTTCCGTTATCAATGCGTAATCGTTATAGGCTGTGAGCCCCAGAAAACAACGGATATAAAAAAGCCACCTGGGACGAAGTGTCCGAGGTGGCTTTTTTCATACAGGCCTTCTTAGCCGCACTTGCTGTCACCGCAAGACAGGCAGGTCGCGCAGCCATCCATCACGATCACGGCCTTGGTGTTGCACTTGCCGCATAGTGTCGCGTTGGACGGGTAGTCGCCAGTGGTATCGTCGTTGGTCGACTGGCGCGATTCAAACTCCGCGCGCTTTTCGGCCAGTACGCGCTTGGCAACGTCGCCCAGTTCATCACTTTCGATCAGGCCGATGGCCTTCATGTGTTTCTCGATCACGGCGCCAATTTCGGCCACCAGCGAGGGCATGAAGACACCGCCCTTTTTGAAGTATCCACCGTTGGGGTCGTATACCGACCGCAGCTCTTCTACCAGGAAGGTAACATCACCCCCTTTGCGGAACACGGCAGAGATAACGCGGGTGAGGGCGATGACCCACTGGAAGTGTTCCATCGACTTGGAGTTGATGAAAACCTCGTAGGGCTGACGGCTCTCGTGGTCCGTGTCTTCATTGAGCAGGATGTCATTGATGGTGATATACATCGCGTGCTCAGCAATGGGCGGCTTGATTTTGTAGGTGGTACCTAGCAAGAAATCAGGGCGCGCAATGTACTCGTTCATCTGGACCGGCTGGGCCTGGGTCTCAGCCGGGGCAGCCTGTGCGTCGGAAGCGTCATCTTTGATAACGCGGTAGCCGACAATTTTTTTATCGATTTTTACCGTCATGATGCTGTGTCCTATCTTGTCCTGTGCCGAAGTAACGGATCAATATTTGCCGTAGGTGCCTTCTTTGAGGGCGTCGAAGAGGTTGGCGGCGGTATGTAATTCGCCGTCGTACTCCACTTCTTCATGACCCTTCAGGCTGACTTTGGAGCCGTCATCCAGAGTAAATTCATACGCTGTGCTTTCGAGATCCTTCTGCTTGACCAGAACACCCTGGAAGGCTTCCGGGTTAAAGCGGAATGTTGTACAGCCTTTCAGTCCCTTTTCAAATGCGTACATGTAGATGTTTTTGAAATCCTGATAAGGGAATTCCGTTGGCACGTTTGCAGTCTTGGAAATCGACGAATCGATCCATTTCTGCGCGGCGGCCTGAATATCGACATGCTGAGTCGGGGAGACGTCGTCAGATGTTGTGAAATAAGCCGGCAGCTTCAGCTCGGTTTCTTCCGAGAAAGGCATTGCCTTGGCATTGACCAGATGGCGATAAGCCAGCAGCTCATAAGAGAAAACATCGACTTTCTCTTTGGTTTTACGACCTTCACGAATCACGTTGCGGGCGTAATGGTGGGAGAAGCTGGGCTCAATGCCGTTGCTGGCATTATTCGCCAGCGACAGGCTGATAGTGCCGGTCGGTGCAATTGAAGTGTGGTGCGTGAACCGGCCGCCATGTGCGGCCAGCTCTTCTACCAAACCGGGCTCGACCTCGGCGATTTTCTGCATGTAGCCGCTGTACTTGGCATGAAGAACACGACCGGGAACCTTGTCGCCTTCCTTGATGCCATCAGCGCGCAGTTGAGGGCACTTGGCCAGCATTTTACCGGTCACTTCGAATTCGTCGAGCATGATCGGTGCGGCGCCTTTTTCTTTGGCCAGCGACAACGACTGGCGCCAGCCTTCAACTGCCATTTCGCGAACGACGTTGTCAGTGAAGGCAATGGAGTCCTCTGAACCATACGGCATGCGCAGCATGGCCAGTGTCGAGCCAAGGCCAAGAATACCCATGCCGTGACGGCGCTTGTATTCGATTTCGTGACGTTGCTCGGCAAGCGGCAAGCCGTTGATTTCGACAACGTTATCCAGCATCCGGGTGAAGGTGCCTACCACTTTGCGATATTTTTCGTAGTTAAAGCTCGCTTTGTCGGAGAACGGATAATCAACAAACTTGGTCAGGTTAACCGAGCCCAACAGGCAGCTACCGTAGGGTGGAAGCGGTTGTTCGCCGCACGGGTTGGTGGCGCGAATGTCTTCGCAGAACCAGTTGTTGTTCATCTGATTAACTTTGTCGATCAGGATGAAGCCTGGCTCAGCGTAGTCGTAGGTAGAGGTCATGATGCTGTCCCAGATGAACTGGGCTTTTACCGTTTTGTAGATGCGGCAGGCGACTTTGCCTTCATCATTGGCGACATAACCATCCAGAATAGGGAAGTCACGGTAGACGTACTGGCTGGCGTCAGACAGGTCCAGTGACTCGGCTTCGGCTTCCTGCTCGGTAATCGGGAACGACAGGTGCCAGTCGGCGTCGTTTCTGACGGCTTCAATAAAATCTTCGGTAATCAGCAGAGACAGATTGAACTGGCGCAGGCGGCCATCTTCACGTTTTGCCTGAATAAAATCGATAACGTCAGGGTGGTGAACGTCGAATGTCGCCATCTGGGCACCGCGACGACCACCGGCTGAAGACACGGTGAAGCACATGCGGTCGAAGATGTCCATAAAGGACAAGGGGCCGGAGGTCGTCGCGCCGGCACCTGCAACATAGGCGCCTTTGGGACGCAAAGTGGAGAATTCATAGCCGATACCGCAGCCGGCTTTCAGCGTCAGACCGGCTTCATGGTTTTTCTCCAGAATGTCATTCATGGAGTCATTGATGCTGCCAGACACGGTGCAGTTAATCGTTGAGGTCGCGGGCTTGTGCGCTTCGGCGCCGGCATTGGAAATAATACGACCGGCAGGGATAGCGCCGTTCTGCAGGGCCCAGACAAATTCCTTGAAGTATTTGTCGCGCTTGGCTTTGGCTTCAACATTGGACAGGGACCGGGCAACCCGCTCGTAGGTGTCCTCGATAGTGGCGTCAACCGGATCGCCGCTTTTGGTTTTCAGCTGGTACTTACTGTTCCAGATATCCAGCGAGGTATCCTGCATCGGAATGGTAGAGATCAGTTCCTGTACTTTTGCGCTCATGCCGCCCTCATATAATCCTGTTGTTGCTCGATTCAGGTCTCTGCGTACCTGTCCCTGATCCAGAAAGACTGGACCTGCTAACTGAAAACCAGTGTGCTTCGGTTTGTCGTGAAACACTACATCTGGTGTTTGCTTGATGTTGGTGGTCGACCGGTATTTCTGCAAGTCGCGTCGGGCGTGTGTTTGGGGTGTCAAGCGATCAAGGATTGTTCAGTCCAATTCGTGATCGCTTGAAAATTCACCAAAACCCAATATAGCCGGTCAATTTCGAGTGAGTATAACAGGATATTGTGGTCTGTGAAGAAAAGGGAAACTATCGCTGACACCGGATATGCACCTAAAAATCAATCTACGGTAACTTGAATTCGACATGCTTTGCCGCTATCGGTCGATTTTTTCGCCAGCCGACTTCACTACATGTTGTGTTTTACAAGGGTTTACATTTCAACACTTAACAATGAGTGAACTGTGACCTTCGGCACGTCGATAGACTGGACGTGTCGCTAAAGTGAGAACATGGAGGGAATCTGCGTGGTATCGCTTCATGATGTGTTGATACTAATAAAAGCAAAAAGGAACTCGACTATAATGAAAGGCCTGAAAATAAAAAGCTTAGTGCTATGTATGGGCCTGGTGCCCATGCATAGCTTTGCTGAAATACAGCCCCTGAATGAGAGTGAAATGGGTAGTGTTACCGGTCAGGCCGGTGTCACTATCGAGCTCGAAACCAAGGTGAACATTGACCAGTTTCGGTACATTGACGAAGGCACGCTCGCCATCAGTGATATCGAAATTGGCGGCACAAACAGAACCGACCTGTTTGCCGAAATGGGCACTAATCTGACCGGAACCACTCCCAGTGACTTGCTGGACAATATCCGGATCAACATCGACGTGAAAAGCGACGGTGATGCGATAATCAACGTCCTGCCTCAGCAATTTGGTGCTGTTGATTTCAGAATCAGCACCGGTGCATGGGAGTTGAAAGGCGCAAACGACAGTACCACCATTCTGGATAATTTCCAGATGGACGCGCTGGCCGGTTCAGCCACTATTCGTGTCGATACTGCGACGGACAAGCTTAATTTCAAGACCGATATCGCGATTGATGATATGGATTTCGACGCGCCTTTCCTGGCGGTTGGTGTGCGTGATCTGCGACTAACGGGTGCGGATTATGATCTTGATGCGCCGACACCGCTGCGAGTGTTTTCGTACGTCGAGTTTGATATCTACAAGAGTACACGTCACGACGGCGGAGATGCGCTGGCGATCGACCTGCAGGAGTTCAACTCCGATATCACCATTGGTGGCGTGCTGATTGGTGGTACATCTATTGGTGCTATCGCACTGGATAACCTGTCGATACAGAACACGGCAATGCGAGTCTACGGCCACTGATCCATTGGTAGCCTGAAACGAAAAAGCCGCGGCTTCTCAGCTCGCGGCTTTTTTATTGCCATACAAAAAGCTATTTGAATGGATTAACTCAGGAGCAAGCTGTCATCGGTAATTTCGATACCGCGCTGCTTTTCGAAAAGCCCCAGCAGATCCGGAACCGTAAGCCCTTTTCGATCCTCGCCGTGTATATCGAATACCACTTTGCCCTGGTGCAGCATAACAGTGCGAGTACCTACTTCGAGTGCCTGCTTCATGCTATGGGTGACCATCAATGCCGTCTTCTTCTGATCCTCGATAATCCGACAGGTGAGGTCCAGCACGAAGGAGGCTGTGCGTGGGTCCAGCGCAGCTGTGTGTTCGTCCAGCAGCAAAATACTTGAAGGGTTCAAGCTGGCCATCAACAGACTCACCGCCTGACGCTGGCCTCCTGAAAGCAGTCCCATTTTGTCCGAAAGCCGATTTTCAAGGCCCAGGTTGAGGCCAGAAAGGCCCTCGCGGAAGCGATCCCTGTAGCGAGCCTTGACGGCTGATCCCAGCATGCGTGGCATGCCGCGTTTAATTGCGAGGGACATGTTCTCTTCAATGGTCAGGTCTTCGCAGGTACCTGCAAGGGGATCCTGGAAAACCCGGGCAACACGGCCCGCGCGCTTATGGGTCGGAAGTTTGGTGACGTCGACACCATCGACTTCGATCTTGCCGCTGTCGACAATCACTTCGCCGGAAAGCGCATTCAGAAAGGTAGATTTGCCGGCACCGTTACTGCCGATGACCGTCACGAATTCACCCTGATTTACTGTCAGGCTCATGCCCTTGAGGGCAGGATTCTCAAGAGGCGTGCCTTTTCCAAACGTCAGGTGAAGGTTATCAGCGCTGATCATCGCTCAACTCCGTGAAAAGAAGGATTTGATGGAATGGCGCGCATTAGGTAACACAATCGCAAGTGTGACCAGCACGGCCGTGACCAGGTTGAGATCCTGTGTTTGCAGACCAATGAAGTCCGCATTCAGTGCCAGAGCGATGGCAATGCGATACAACACAGCGCCTACCAGGCAGGCGAGCAGGGCGCGGAATACCGTTCGCGGAGAAATAACGGCCTCACCACCGATAAGGGACGCCAGGCCCACTACGATTACACCGACGCCCATGGTGACATCTGCTGCACCCTGACTCTGCGCAAAGAGCGAGCCAGCCAGCGCGACCAAACCGTTAGAGAGTGCCACACCCAGAATAATCATCCAGCCCGTCGCAATACCCTGTGCCCGCGCCATTCTGGGATTCGCGCCGGTTGCGCGCATGGCGAGCCCGGTTTCCGATTGCATAAAGCGCCAGAGAACAAACAGGCCGATGATGGCGATCAGCAAGAACAGCAGCACCGGCACCTGGTGATAGGCGAGGCCAAGATCGTACCAGGGAGTGAGCACGGTTTCTTCGCCGAGCAGCGCGATGTTGGGGCGCCCCATAATCCGCAAGTTCACGGAATAGAGCGCGATCATCGTAAGAATCGAGGCCAGCAGGTTCAGGATGTTGAGTTTGACGTTGAGGAGGGCAGTAACGGCGCCTGCACCCATCCCGGCAATAATGGCTGCACCTGTTGCCAGCCATGGATTGTAACCGCCAATAATCAACACTGCAGAAACAGCCGCCCCAAGAGGAAAGCTGCCGTCGACCGTGAGATCCGGGAAGTTGAGTACCCGGAACGAAATGTAGATTCCAAAAGCAACCAGGCCATAGATTAGGCCTGTTTCAAAGGCGCCGTATAGGGCAATTTCACTGAGCATGACGGTACTGATATCCCGGTGTATCGCGTGGCAGTTTGGGACTCACATTGTGAATCAATTTGTGATTTGGGTGTCCTTACTCAATGACCTCAGCCGCGCTGCTGATCACATCGTCGGATAAGGTTACGCCCATCCGCTTGGCCGCCGCCGGGTTCACATGCAAAGACAGCTCTTCGACACCGGTAACTGCGATGTCGCCCGGCTTTTCACCGTTCAGAATGCGCGCGACTACTTTGCCTGTGTCGCGCCCGACGTCGTAATAATCAAAACCCAGTGCTGCAACAGCGCCGCGGGAAACGGTTGCGGTATCGGCTGCGAATACAGGGATCTTGGCGCGCTCACCGACCGATATCACGGCTTCAGCTGCCGAGATCACCGTGTTGTCAGTGGTGAGGTAAATGGCATCGGTGTTGCCGACCAGTGAGCGGGCGGCAGCCAGAACCTCAGATGTCTTGGTGGCGGCGGCCTTGACGAGAGTCAGTCCACGCGCCTTGAGCTTGGCATCCAGCTGTTCGACCAGCGCAACGGCATTGGCTTCACCGGGGTTATAAACAGTGCCGATTCGCTTGGCGTCTGGAACGATGCGCAGCATCATGTCCAGGTGCTTGTCGATCGGCAGCATGTCGGTAATGCCTGTGATGTTGGCTCCTGGCTTGTCGAGTGATTTCACCAGACGCGCACCCACCGGATCGGTAACCGCAGAAAATACAACAGGGATTTCTCGTGCGGCTGCCGCGACGGTCTGGGCTGATGGTGTGGCGATTGCCACGATGACATCCGGCTGGTCGCCTACGAACTTGCGTGCGATCTGGGCTGCAGTGGCGGTATTGGCCTGCGCACTTTCATGCATATAGGTGACGTCGGTACCTTCAGCGAACCCTTCTTCGGTTAGCTCGTCTTTGACACCCTTGTAGACGGCATCAAGCGCTGGATGTTCGACGATCTGAGTGATCGCAACCACCTTTGGGGCAGCGTGGACTAGGCCGGTCAGGCCCATCAGTAGGGCGATAAAGCCAGTGCGCAGAATAGTGCGATTCATTTGCGAATTCTCCCGATCCATATGCGAGGGTGCCGGTATGCCCGAATGGGCCTTCGAAAAGCCGCGAATTCTAACACAGTTCGGGCGTTTCGCTCTTTAGGTGTAAGTCGCAGTCCTTGAGCGGTGTTACCCGGTGTTGGCTTTGCGACGGTATAAGCGCAGCGTTCGCAGGTTACGCCAGGCCTTGAGGATGGTGTAAACGAAACCTGCCACGAAGAAACAGCCCAGAAGCACCAATGCGAAATGGCTTGAGCTGGCGCCGGCATTCGAAAGCTGAATTGCCTTTACGGCATCAAGCAGGTGGTGGATGAGCAGATAAAGGGAAAAGCCGATGCCCACGATCGATGTTGCGAGTTGGGTAATCGATATCATGAAAGGGTGAATATTTGCCTGATGTCCGCAAAAGCTGCATTGGAAACGGTCCATCGGATCGGGCTGGTCCAGCTTTGATACCGGATCCATCAACCCTTTGTTGCACTTGATGCAGACATACATGGTGGCAGTATTCCCCGTCGTTCTGTGAAAAGCGGCATGATGACGTGCTTGTCGGTTATCCGGCTTTCAGTTGAACTCAAACCCTGTCAGTTCTTATATTGCAGGCGGCTTCGACAATTAGTTGAAAACCTGTCACATTTTGTGAGTCGTTGGTGTGTTGAAATAATGGGTATGCAGGCGCTTAAGACCCCTTTATTGCAAAAGCATCAGCCGTTGTTGTTTTCAGTCGCTGTACTGACGAGCACGACCGAATGCAGGCATGATACCGTTGGTGTAGTCCAAAAAACAAAATACAAATACACAGGCAAGGATCACATGGACACCAAAAACAAACTTCCTCTCGAGATGATTTACCACTGGGAAACCGCCAAAGCTGAAGACATCTATATGACGCAGCCAACAGGCGGAGGCCAGGTTGTTGATTACACCTGGCGTCGGGCTGTTGGTGAGGCCCGGCGTATGGCGTCTTACCTCAAGTCGTTGAATCTGCCAGCCGGCAGCCGTATCGGGATCATGTCCAAAAATTGTGCTCATTGGATTATGTCGGATTGGGCGATCTGGATGGCGGGCCACGTTTCCGTGCCGTTATACCCGACCCTGAACGCTGACACCGTGCGTTATACGATAGAGCATTCAGGTTTGGAGGTACTCTTTGTCGGTAAGCTCGATGATTGGGAAACAATGAAACCGGGTGTTCCGGAAAATGTCTTGTGCCTGTCGTACCCGCTGAGTCCGAAGAATGACTTCAAAAGTTGGGATGATATCGTCTCCAAGTTTCCGCCTCTGGAAGAAAACGTTGAGCGTGATCCTAAAGAGCTGGCAACCCTTGTTTACACCTCTGGCAGTACCGGCAGACCTAAAGGCGTTATGCTCGATTTTGCTAGCCTGGGCTATGCCGCTGCCGGCGGTATTGATGCGCTCGAAGTCACGCCAAATGAGCGCATGTTGTCGTACCTGCCGCTGTCCCATGTTTTTGAGCGCTTCGTGGTGGAATTGGGCTCAATGCACAGCGGCTTTCGACTCTACTTTGCGGAATCGCTCGACACCTTCGTTAACGATCTGAAGCGGGCGCAGCCTACCCTGTTCCTGGCGGTGCCTCGCATCTGGACGAAGTTCCAGCACGGGGTATTCGAGAAGATGCCTCAGAAGAAGTTGCAAAAGCTGCTGCGCATTCCGGTTCTGAATCGCGTCATCAAGAAAAAGATCCTGACCAATCTGGGGCTGCAGCACGTGAAATTTGCAGGTAGCGGATCAGCGCCACTGTCCCACGATATTCTCGATTGGTATCGGGGGCTCGGGCTTGAGCTGCTTGAAGGCTACGGTATGTCCGAGAATTTTGCTTACTCTCATATGACCAAGCCGGGTCGTGCCCGCACAGGCTATGTTGGTGAGGCTTTGCCAGGCGTTGAAGTGAAAATCAGCGATATCGGGGAAGTACTTGTAAAAAGTCCTGCCACAATGAATGGCTACTACAAGGATGAGGAAAAGACCCGTGAAACCTTCTCCGAGGACGGGTTTTTGCGAACCGGTGATAAAGGGGAAATTGATGAACTCGGCAGGCTCAAGCTCACCGGACGCATCAAAGAGATCTTCAAGACAAGCAAGGGCAAGTACGTGGCGCCTGCGCCGATTGAGAACCGTTTGATGAGCCACCCGGATATTGAAATGGTGTGTGTGTCGGGCGCCAATTACCCGCAACCCCATTGCCTGGTCATGCTATCCGAAGAGGCTCAGCGCAAGACGGCAGATGAGGCTTTCCGCAAGGAGCTGGAAACCAGCTTTGCCAGTCTGCTGAAAGATGTCAATCAGGCGGTTGATCCGCATGAACAGCTCAAGTTTATTGCAGTGGTCAAAGATGAATGGAACATTGAGAATGACTTCCTTACGCCCACAATGAAGCTCAAGCGCAATGTGGTGGAGGATGCGTATAAGCGTGATCTGGATAGCTGGTACGAGCAGCGCCAGTCAGTCATTTGGGAATAATTTCTGGTTATCGTTGCGCTTTTAAGGGCAGCGCCTGATGAGCGCAACGGAATAAATAGTGCTGAAGTGAAAAGGAAGAGCAAAAAAGGAGCCTGACAGGCTCCTTTTTTGTGGGCGTCGGAGTGTGATTCCGGATTCTATTCTGGCTTTGCTAGTGAAAGGCCCGTGACTGGGAGATGGAGCGGCTCATCAATATGATGGGAATGATCCCGGCAAGCACGATAATTAACGCGGGTAGCGCGCTTTGCCGCAGCATCTCGTCTGAGGCGTATTGGTAGACCTGCGTCGCCAGTGTTTCAAAGTTGAAAGGGCGCAAAATCAGTGTTGCGGGTAGCTCTTTCATGCAGTCTACAAATACGACCAGCGCAGCTGTAAGAAGCGTTCCTCGCAACATCGGGAAATGAACGTGGATGAGTGTTTTTCCGGGTGGATGCCCCAATGATCTGGAGGCCATATCCATACTCGGCGTGACTTTCTGGAGCGCGCTTTCGATGCTTCCGGCTGAAACGGCAAGAAATCGCACGGTATAGGCAAATATGATGGCGAACGCCGTACCGCTTAGTAGTAGGCCGCTATTCCAACCAAACCAGCGTTCCATTTTCAGATCCAGCCAGTTATCGAAGCCAGCCAGCGGAATGATGACACCAACCGCAAGCACAGCACCAGGCATAGCGTAACCGAGGCTGGAAAGACGCATCAGAAATCGAATGCCCGGCGTATCGTGCAGGCGGCGGCTGTAGGCGAGCAGGAGTCCGATAAGCAGGGTGGTGAAGGCAGCTGTTCCGGAAAGAAACAGACTGTTGAGTGCATTTCGTACGAACTCTGTGGTCCAGCTTTCACTGAAATAGCTGATGGCGTAGTGGGTCAGCATGGCGGCCGGGATAACGAATCCCAATATGAATGGGAGCACGCAGGTCAGTATGCAAAGTGTCTGCAACGCTGGTGATAGTTTGAACCGGTGAATGGGGTCTCTGAGGTCCCGGGCGGCAAACTGCTGCTGGCGGCGGCGGGAATAGCGCTCAAGTGTGACCAGAATCAGCACGAAGGTCAGCATCACAGTGGCGATTTGGGCGGCACCTCCTATGTTGCCAAGGTTCATCCAGGTGTCAAACAGGCCGGCTGTCAGTGTATTCACTGCAAAGAAATCAACGGTGCCAAAATCATTCAGTGTCTCCATCAGCACCAAAGAAAGACCCACGGCGATGGCTGGTCGGGCGATAGGGAGCACGACACGGAAAAAAGTGCTGATAGCCGATTGACCAAGGCTTCGGCTGACGGCAAAAAGTGAGGGTGACTGCTCAAGAAACGCAGCACGAGCAAGCAGGTAGATGTAAGGGTAAAGCACCAGACCGATCATGATAACGGCACCCGGCAGGCTTCGAATGGACGGAAACCAGTAGTCGGCGGCGCTTTGCCAGCCAAAAACGTCACGTAGCATGATCTGAACCGGCCCGGCATAGTCCAGCAGGTCAGTGTACACATAGGCAATCACATAGGCGGGCACGGCAAACGGTAAGAGCTGAGCCCATTCAAAAAAGCGCCGGCCCGGGAACTCGCACATGGTCACCACCCAGGCCGTGGATATGCCGATGACCAGCGTCATAACCGAAACGCCGATCATGAGCTTAAAGGTGTTTGAAAGATAAATCGGGAGTGTTGTGTTCAGCAGGTGTGGCCAGATGTTGTCTTCCGGGAATGCGGCAAGGTAGAGCACCGAAAAAACGGGAAGTGCCACCAGCAAAGTGGTGACAAGAGAGGCCAGAATCCATCGCCGGGACGTTCCGGATCTCATCGGTTGGGGCGCAGATACTGGGTTGGCGGTTTGCGCCGGATGATTCATGGAAATCCTGTTGAAACGTCAAAGAGGCCGGTAACGCAGGGGAGTTTACCAGACCTCAGTGACGTCGCAATCTGAAGGACGTGTTTCAGCTGCTTTTAGTTATCGAAGTTCACGCGATCAACCATTTTGACCGCAGCTTCACGATTTTCAGCGATATCGTGCAGTGGAAGTGGGTCAGGATTCAGCTCACCCCAACCGGCAACGACCTTAGAGGGTGCCACTTCAGGGTTGGCCGGGTATTCAAAGTTAACCTCGGCGTAGATGTGTTGTGCTTTTTCAGTGGTAAGAAACTCCATCAGTTTGACCGCATTGTCACGGTTGGGAGCACTTTTGGTGAGTGCCATGCCACTGATGTTGATGTGCGTACCGCGACCCTCAGCGTTGGGGAATACGAGGTTGACCGATTCTGCAGCAGCATGTTCAGCCTTGTCATCAAGCATTTTGCCGTAGTAATAGCTATTGCCGATGGCAATGTCACAGACGCCTTCAGAAATCGCCTTGATCTGGTCACGGTCGCCGCCCTGAGGTTTGCGGGCAAGGTTGCCTTTAACGCCTTGCAGCCACTTTTCGGTCTCCGCCTCGCCATGGTGGGCAATCATGGAGCCGATAAGCGCGATGTTGTAAGGGTGCTTGCCGCTGCGCGTACAGATGCGGCCGTTCCACTTGTCGTCAGCCAGCTCTTCGTAGGTGGTGATTTCACCTTCTTTTACCCGGTCTTTTGACGTAAAGATCAATCTTGCCCGGGTCGTTAGCCCATACCAGAGCCCTTCAGGATGCCGCAGGTTTTCCGGAATGTCCTGAGTCAGGATCGGGGTTGTGATGGGGGCAGTCACGTCTTTTTCGACCAGTTCATTCAGGCGCGCAATATCAACGGTCAGCACGATGTCGGCAGGGCTGTTACGGCCCTCGCGTTGCAGGCGCTCAGCCAAGCCGTTTTTGGCGAAAACCACGTTGGCCTCGATACCCGTCTCTTCTGTGAATGCTTCGAGCAGAGGTTCAACTAGGTACGGCTGGCGATAGGAGTATATGTTGACTTCGCCTTCAGCCAATGCGGCTGTGGAGGCTGTAGTCAGAGATCCCAGAACGGCGAGACTGGCCAGGATCGAGGCGCGCTTTTTCATGAAAGAAAGTCCTTGTATTGAGGGCGGCAGTGTTGCCACGCAAGATAGCGATGAGTTTCGCTGCTGTTAACCTAAAAGGAAACGATTCTCATTGTTGTGATATGAGTTGTCAATTCAGGTAAATTTACTAAACAGCGTGCTGTAAAGTGCTATTCTTCGAAAAAACAAGCAGAAACAGCCGAAACCGTATAACTGCCGTCAATAAAGGCAAGTGGTTCTCACGCGCTGCCTACAGTCACTAGAACCTACCGCCAAACTGCGCTAGCTTCGTGTTATCGGTTACGTGTGCGACTTGTATCAAAGGGAATGAGAGAAGAGATGTCCGACAATCGACGAGCCCACATTCGTACTGCGCTGAATGCCAAAGTCAGCGTCACCCACCCAGAACTGGGACGACACGTCTACAATACTCGTGACATTTCCGACGGCGGCATTTTTATAGTCACAGACACTGACGCACTGCCATCGCTTGGAGACAGGGTAGAAGTGCAGGTTCAAGGACTGCCTGTGCCCGCGCCGGTGCTTCAAATGAAGGTCGTGCGAATGACCGTGGATGGTTTTGGGCTCCAGTTTCTGGACGAATAACGATAGTGTACTGGAGCAAGTTGCGGGCATTTGTAATCGGCCCGGCACTTGTGCCGCTGGGCGCTTGTGGGTATAACGCTACCAGCGACATGTGGATGATGGATTATCTATGACGTTTTTCCCTTTTTTCGCCCGCAATATTCTTGTTGCCGGGCTGCTCGCCGCGCTCAGCGGTTGTGCTTCCTATTACACTCATTACGGTATGTTCACAGCGTCAAATTCCGCTGGAGATCCACGCCAGGTTCGTGTGACTTGGGATACGGCTGAGTATCCTGCATGGTGGTTTGCGAGTAGCCAGTCGACCCCTATTACGCTTGAAACGCAGTGCAGCAGCCGGGTTTGGAAACTTACCGATAAGGCGGAAGAGTGCGTAGGCGGTATCTCCGCCTGTGGCGATCCAGCTCTTGATATCAATGCGCAATCCGGCCATCCGGCAACCATAGATACACCGTGTATTCAGGCGTCCGGCGATGAAGCAATTGTCGACATTGATCGCAGTGTTGATCTGCTGGTGTCCTGCAAGCCGGCTCAACCGGTCACTGAGTCGGGCGGTGAGAAGACCAATCATGATTACCTTCGGGCCTCAACGATTCCCTACAGTATCAGCGTCAGGAAAGCCGCAAGAAACAGTCTTTCGGCTCGCCCTCCTGAATTTGACAATCACGTGTGTGAAGCCAACTAGGAGCGTTCAAGGCTGTCTTTCAATGTCGTATCGCAACAAGGAAGTGTGCGGTTCGTCACATTCCTGGCGTTAAGTACGTCGCGACGCAACTAAATGTTGCCTGCAGACATGTTTGGTAACGCTTTGTGGCGCAATGGTTACCCAGCAGTACAAAACTGTAATTGCGTCTTTCGTCGATGGCTGCAGAATAGACATCATCGTTTACTTTATTTTCAGAGGTGCCGGGTGGGTGTAAGCCAGAAAAAGGTTGCGGTCCATGACTTGAGGATCGGGACATTCGTCTCCGATCTGGATCGTCCATGGCACGAAACGCCGTTTCCCATTCAGGGCTTTTATATCCGGAGCCAGGACGATATTCGGTCGCTGACATCCTATTGCCGCTGGGTGATGGTCGACGTTGCAGAGTCCCGGGACACGTCTGAGTACGAAGCGACGAATACGCCCATATTTGCCAGGCGCCTGGGCAACCGTGATACCCAAGAGATCGTTCAGCTTGCGCCGATTCAGGTGCGTAATCCCGAGAATTATCCTGTCGCCTCAACGCTAAAAAAGGAGGCGCGTCAGTGCAAGCGATTGTTGGCTGATGTCGAAACCTCGTTGCAGCGTATTGGCAGCCAACTTCGTCAGGGTGTTGAGCCTGACCTTTCAGCGATCACCAGTATTGCCCGTGGTATGGCTGACAGCGTTACCCGCAATCCTGACGCTATGCTGTGGGTGGCACGGCTGCGTAAGCACGATGATCACATTTATAGACACTCGTTGAATACGGCAGTGTGGGCGCTGGTTTGCGGCCGGCATTTCGGATTGGAGCGGACCGCACTGCAGAACCTGGCTCTTGGTACATTGCTGGCGCATATTGGTAAATCAGAGTTACCTGTTGAGCTACTGCACAACGAAAGCAAGCTCGACGCCGAGCAGTTCGCCCAGTTTAAAACTTACGTCAATAGAGGTGTGGCCCACCTCGAAGCGACAGCCTTGCCTCGTCCGGTCATCAATGTCGTTCAGTTTCACCGGGAGCGTCACAACGGATCCGGGTTCCCTCAAGGCGTCAGGGGAGATCGTATTCCGTTGCTGGCCAAGATTGCCGGGCTGGTCGACTATTACGAATCATTGGTAGAAGCGCGTGACGATCAAGCGTCGTTGACCCCGGCTCAAGCGGTTGCCCACCTGTATGCGTTGCGCAATATTGAGTTTCAGGATGACCTGGTGGAGCGGTTTATCCAGTCCGTAGGAATTTACCCGACTGGAACACTGGTGCAACTCAGCGATGGCCAAAGGGGAGCTGTTGTTTCTCACTCACCTGTCAGACGCTTGTGGCCCAAGGTCATGGTCATGACCGATCGCGACCATCGCCCACTAAAGGCTGCGAAAGTGGTTAATCTTGCCAGCATCAATGATGGTAAGGATCCCTCAATGATGTTGAGTATCAGTGGGTGTCTGCCGTTCGGTGCAGAGGGTCTGGATCCACGTCATTACGAGTTAACGAGCGCTGGCTCCCGCTGGAGCCTCAAACGGCTGGTAGGGTGATAGGCGAGCTACACCTGCGTAGTGTTTAAACAGGTGTAGCTACAGGCTTCGATGACTACTTTCTATTCAATCTATTCAATGATCACTCTCAGTGGTTTTCTCAGCCACCGGTAATCGTCCGCAGGCCGGAAATTGACGATCACTTCGCTCTCGTCTTCCGGTGCGCCCGCAACAAAATATTCAGCTGAATGCGTCTGTGCACTGGTGCTGTGAATGACCACGGCCATCTCATCGGTGCTCACGGATTCCAGTCCCTGCAGGCTGGGTTCACCTCCAACCAGACGCACAAATACTTCCCGGATAGCCGTGTCGGAAGCGCTGATGTTCGCGGTTACGGTGCTCAGGTAATAACGGTTGGTGCGCTCGGTGGTGATTTTGTCGAGCTCGCGCAGCAGGTATTCTTCCACGTCCGGGAGCTGAACGTCACCTACCTTGCGGATAGCGGCGAGGATCCGGTCGCGTTTGTTCTCCAGATCATCCTTGTACTCGATGTTTTCATCGCGCGGCATGTCGGCTTCCGGGGGTGCCGGGGCAGCGTCGATTTCCGCTTGTGTTGGCGGGTCTTCGCAGAGTTCGTCGTCTGGCGGGTAAAAGCAGATTTCGGCGAGCGCCTGGTTGGCAACTGACATGGCACCGGTATCTTCATCGTCGAGGGCAAAGACACTGACTGGCAGGGTGAAATCGATGCTGTCAGGCAAGTACGCCATTGCCTGGTTGAGCTGACTGATGTTGCGGGCAGTGAAGTAGATGTTGCCGCCATCATTGGTGGTTTCGTTATCATCCATCACCATCATGAACCGGGTGATGTTAATCAGCGTAGGATTCTGGATAACCTGTTTTTCAACCGGTTTGTGGCTGAGCAAGCCATACTCGTCTGTTATGGATGATTGAAGCTGGTTTCGTGTTTCAGGCAAAAACTGGAGCGGTGTAATAACATCGTCGGTTGGAATATCGATACCGACCGGCAAATCGCCAATGCTCAGATCAACCGTCTCGCCGGGGTAGTAAGCGTAGCGACCGGAGGCATCCGTGAGGCTGCGCTGACTTTGAGTCTGATAGGTCAATCCGCCAATTCCGGTCAGGGTTATCTGCCCAATCGACGTATCGTCGCCATCATCACTGTCGCCGCCAAAGCAGCCGTGAAGAATGAGTGTTGATGCAACGAGGAGTGCGGTTTTTAGTCTCATAAAGGGTTCGATACGTCCTTGGAGGGCGGGATGCGCAACCTGAGCAGCATCTGTCGTCCGGAATCCGCCATGCTTTTAATATTTTTCGATTATAGGGCTGTATGCGAGGGGTTCTTGGAAGCCCGTCGCAGTTTGCCAAAGTCATGATGTTTGCGGGGCTTTTTGCGCAGCAGCAAAAGGGGAAATCGGGGTAACCGGATTGGCTGGCTATGGCTCAGGGTTGAATTTGCTGGTGTCGCCTCAATCTAAGGCGGTTTCACTCTTTCTTTTTCTAAACCGATATTCAAGGCGCTCATGACTGACGCATTACGAATAGAGAATCTTCGCAAAACTTACGGCTCCGGATTTGAGGCCCTCAAGGGAATTGATCTGCAAGTCAGGCAGGGCGACTTTTTTGCTTTGCTCGGACCGAACGGCGCAGGCAAATCGACCACTTTGGGAATTGTCTGTTCGCTGGTCAATAAAAGTAGCGGCAAGGTCACCGTGTTTGGTCACGATATTGATACCGATCTATCCAGGGCAAAAATGACGCTCGGCGTCGTGCCTCAGGAGATGAACTTCAATCAGTTTGAAAAAGTCATTGATATCGTCGTGACGCAAGCGGGTTACTACGGTATACCGGCCAAGAAGGCAGTGGTATCCGCAGAGCGCTATTTGCGCCAGTTGGGGCTCTGGGATCGTCGTAATAGTCCGGCCCGGAGCCTTTCAGGCGGCATGAAGCGTCGCCTGATGATTGCGAGGGCGTTGGTGCACGAGCCCAAGCTGCTGATACTGGATGAGCCGACGGCAGGGGTGGATATCGAGTTGCGCCGGTCAATGTGGACCTTCCTTGAGGATCTGAATAAACAGGGCACAACGATTATTCTGACCACCCATTACCTGGAAGAAGCGGAGGCGCTGTGCCGCAATATCGCCATTATCGATAAAGGCGAGATTATTCAGGACACCAGTATGCGAGATCTTCTGAAACAGCTCAGCGTCGAGTCGTTTCTTCTGGATCTTTCAGAACCGCTCTCTGAAGTCCCTGAACTGGAGGCTTTCGATTCCCGTCTGACTGCAGAAGGGCAACTCGAAGTCGATGTGCGCAAAGGCCAGGATCTGAATACGGTGTTCAGCAAGCTCGATCAGCAGGGTATTCGGGTGTTGAGCATGCGGACCAAGGCAAACCGGCTGGAGGAGCTCTTTATCAGACTGGTTGAAAGTAACAGTGCGCAATCCGGAGGTGCACTATGAGCCCTCGTGCGATTTGGACAGCGTTGATGACCATTGTCGTCCGGGAAGTAAGACGGTTTACCCGCATCTGGCCACAAACGCTGTTACCGCCGGCTGTGACCATGACCCTGTACTTTGTCATCTTCGGCAACCTGATTGGCTCACGGATTGGCAAGATGGACGGCTTCGACTACATGGCGTTCATTGTGCCCGGACTGATCATGATGTCGGTCATTACCAGTTCTTACTCCAACGTTGTGTCGTCATTTTTCGGCATCAAGTTTCACCGCAGCATTGAGGAGTTGCTGGTATCGCCGGTACCCAACTACATCATCCTGGCCGGCTATGTTGCCGGTGGTATGGCGCGAGGGCTGGGTGTGGGGCTCATCGTGACACTGGTGTCGCTGGGCTTCACTGATCTTTCGGTCCAGCATCCTGTGCTGACAGTGCTTACGGTCGCATTGACGTCGATGCTGTTTTCTCTTGGTGGTTTCATCAACGCCATGCTGGCGACGAAGTTTGATGACATCTCGATTGTGCCGACGTTTATACTGACGCCGCTGACCTATCTGGGCGGGGTATTTTACTCGATTCATCAGCTGCCGGAGTTCTGGCAGTCGGTGTCAATGATCAACCCTATTCTATATATGGTGAATGCATTCAGATTCGGAATTCTGGGTGTGTCGGACGTTAATGTCGGCATCTCACTCGCCATGATTGTGGCCTTTATTGTCGGACTGATTGTGGTCTGCTTGCGCATGCTGGCCCGTGGCCAGGGTATTCGTCACTGATTTTTCTGAGAGATTCAATTTATGGCCCTGCACAATGCACCGCTGGGGAAGAACAGCCGCTATCCCGATACCTATGCGCCGGAACTTCTTTTCCCTGTGCCGCGAAGTGACAACCGCCGTCGCATCGGGCATGAGGATGGCCGCTGGCCATGGTTTGGGTCGGATCTTTGGCAAGCGTGGGAGATCTCCTGGTTGCGCCCGAATGGCGTACCTGCGGTAGCCTGGGCCGTGCTGGAAGTGCCCGCGGCATCACCCAATATCATCGAATCCAAATCCCTCAAGCTGTACCTCAATTCGCTGAATCAAGAGGTGTTTTCCAGTGAAGAGCAAGTGGTGGGGCGTATCGAAAGCGATCTTTCGAGCGCCTCCGGAGCGGCTGTCGGTTGCCGGATTTTCAGTGTTGATGAGGATGGAAGGGCTATCGGCAAGCCGGCTGGTTACGAGTTGATTGATAACGAAGACGTGACGATCGAAAGCTACCAGGGGTGCCCTGAAGCGCTGATAGCCGGCGATGAGCAGGTCACTGAAAAGCTGTGTTCCCATTTGCTTAAAAGTAATTGCCCGGTCACCGGTCAACCGGATTGGGGGTCGGTATTGATCACCTACACTGGCGGTAAGATTGATCGGCAGGGATTGCTGCGATACGTGGTGGGATTTCGTCAGCAGCAGGATTTCCATGAACACTGCGTCGAGACAATATTCACTGACATTATGACCCGATGCCAGCCAACGCAGTTGACGGTCAGTGCGCATTACACTCGTAGAGGCGGGTTGGATATAAATCCCTGGCGGAGTACGGAGGCGCATCCGCCTGCAATGCCCAGGCTGGTCAGGCAGTAGGATTTAATCCAGGGGATGGCAGGAAGGCGATCCCTGCTGTCAGCTTTCTTCGTGTCTGAGCCGTTCTAGCGCATTCTGGAGCGCGATCAATATATCTTCGCGCTCGGTTGTTTTGATTTTTTCTGAATCAAGATACATGGCAAAGCCCGCGTGTTCATGCTCCAGAAAGCTCCGGTCTGTACCCAGATCGCGACGAAAATCAACGACTTCGTAAATCGGAACCGGTCGGCCAAAGCCTTTTACTGAAATTTCACCTTTGTCCCGACACATGATCTTGTCTTTGATCAGAGAGAAGGTTTCATAGGAAATCAGAATTTCGCCTGGGTCTGCGAGTGATTCCAGGCGGCTGGCCAGGTTCACTTCCTTGCCGATAATGGTGTAGTCCATGCGGTTTTCAGCGCCGAAGTTGCCGACTGTCGTGTAGCCCGCGCTAATGCCCATGCGGATCTCCAGCGGTGTCTTGATGCCCTGGCTGCGCCATTTCTGACGCATGATCTTCATGTGTTTGCGCATATCAATGGCCATCGCCACACAGGCGAGGGCATCTTCTCGAGGACCCCGGCTAGTCGGGTCACCAAAGAAAATCATAATCGAATCGCCTACAAACTTATCGATTGTGCCACCGTACTTGAGCGCTACCTGGGACATCTCGTTGAAATAGTGATTCAGAAGTTCGGTCAGCGCCTCCGGCTCCATTTCCTCGGAAAGCTCGGTGAATCCTTTGATGTCAGAGAAGAAAACGGACAGCTTCTTGCGCTGCGTTTCGAGCCTGACATCGCGTTCGCCGGTGAAAATGGATTGCCATACCTGGGGCGACAGGTACTTGGAAAGCTTGTGGGAGAGGGCGATGGACTGTTCCCGCTGATACTGGATCTGGGTCTTGGCCGTCATCAGGGCGCGGGCCTGCTGATGGGCGTAATAAGCGGTGATCCCGATATACAAACCCGTAGCGAACAGCGCCACCATGCTCAATAGAAGCGGCGAGTTGAATGTCGGTGCAGGGCCGTGGAGTGCGAACACAGTGACGGTTGTCACTGAGAAGCAGAGCATGCCCCATAACCACTGACGAATGCCGCCAATTAACATGCAGCTGAAAGTCAGCATCATGAAAATGGCAAAAGACGGAATCGCAATCAGACCCACCAGGCCTATAAATGCGCCACCAATCGCGCAATCGATCAGCAGCATTTTGGGACGCACGCGACTGGATCGTTTGAGCATGGTCCGGCGCGTTATAAAGTGGGCGGCATGGGGCCATAACAACGCAGCGGGAACAAGCCAGATCAGCCAGTCAGCGAAGGTCTCTGTCAAAAGGCCGGCAAAGATAATGGCCGCGGCACCCGCGTAGGCCAGCACCCGCCCGTTGTAGTCCGGCATCGGCGGGATTGCGATCGGCTTGTTCTGGGCATCAATAACAAGTTGTTTGGAGGCGGCCAACGGTGCATTCATCATTCTAGAACCGAATCCGGCCGGTGAGCATATCCCGGAACATGACCCAATCGCCCAGCAAGCTGTACAAAGGATGCTTGAAGGTAGCGGGTCTGTTTTTTTCAAAAAAGAAGTGACCGACCCAAGCGAACCCGTACCCGATAACGGGAAGCAGCAAGAGGTAACCCCACTGTCTACTTATAAGCGCGACAGCAATAACGAGCAGCACCAGCCCGCTGCCAACAAAATGCAGTCTGCGGCAGGTTGGGTCGCGATGCTCTTCCAGATAATAGGGGTAGAACTCCGCAAAGCTGTTGAACTTTGTTTCCTGAGTCATGACTTTCCGCAGCGAGGTTGTTGTTATAGTGTTTGCGAAGGCCTGCGAGGCCTTTGTCAGCAGATTTTCCGGTTACCGTTAATGACGTAATATTTGGTTTATCCGGCTACTGACTGCCTTTTGGCACAGATTAACAGTATTACATAAGCCTCACAATTCGCTAACTCATCACTTGCGTTGCCCGCTGGGGGTTACCCGGCGCCCGCGCAGCGGCCTCAGTCCCAAGGAGTGTTATGACGGACGTTATCAGCCAAATTCTGAACCGGTCATCAGAGCCACGTCTCGAGTCGCCGGCACCCGGCGCATCGGTACTCGATACCGTTTTCAAATGTGCCGCAAGGGCGCCGGACCATGCGTTACTCAGACCCTGGCGTTATCTGGTAATTGAAGGTGACGGGTTGGACGCATTGGGCGAGGTGTTTGCCAGAACGGCCGATGCGGCCAATCCCACGGCTTTGCCGGTGGAGAAGCTGCAAGGTATGACGCGCCGCGCGCCGATGATTATTGTGGGTATCGCGTCCCATCACGGTCATCCTAAAGTGCCGCCTATTGAGGAGACGCTTTCGGCTGGTTGCGGCATGGCGTATATCCTGCTGGCGCTGGAGGCGCAGGGATTTGCCGGTATGTGGCGCACCGGCTCCATTGCCTATAATCCGGTAATCGCTGAAGGCTTGGGGCTTGCCCCAAACGAGTCGATCGTCGGCTTTCTCTATGTTGGTACACCTGTTTCCGAAAAGCCGGCGATTGATCGCCCCGACCCCGATGCTTTCGTCTCACGTTGGCCAGGCTAGTTGCGCAAGTGCTGATGGCAGGTCAGTGTCGGGTTAAGGAGGAAAGGGCTTGCCGCATTTCCTCTTTTTGCCTCTTTTCTTAATCCCCGTTTTAATCTTTTCTCCCTGAAAACCCCGCCGCTACACGGTTTTTAAAAGATGGCATCGCAGTTGCTTAGTCTGTGGAAAGCAGAATCGCGGCAAAACCTGCGGGAGACATCATGGCCATCAGTTTTAACAATGCACTCGGCATTCACGAAAAGGCGCTGAATATGCGCGTACAGCGTGCCGAAGTACTGGCAAATAATCTGGCAAACGCCGATACACCGGGCTTTAAAGCGCGCGACGTCGATTTCAAGGCTGCATTGGGTGCGGCTCAGTCGGGTGTTGATAGTGATCTGGCGATGGTACGAACCGACTCCGGCCACATTGACACTGCAGCGGCCATGAGTGACCGGGCAACCTTGCTTTATCGCGCGCCTTATCAGCCATCCATCGACGGCAACACGGTGGATGCGCAGCAGGAACAGGCTCGGTTCATGCGCAATTCTATGGATTATCAAGCCAGCTTTCAGTTTCTGAATGGCAAATTTACCGGTCTGAGCAAGGCCATCACGGGCCAATAACCCGATCCCCGGATAATTGAGGAGGCAGATTATGTCGCTCGGAAACATTTTTGATATCGCCGGTTCGGGTATGACTGCTCAGTCACTGCGTCTGAATACGACCGCTTCGAACATTGCCAATGCTGAAACTGCCAGTTCCAGCACAGAAGAGACCTATCGGGCACGCAAGCCGGTATTCGCAGCCATTCAGCAGGATGTAATGAGCGGTGACGCGTTTGGCGCAGGCTGGGGTGCAAACTCTGCTGCCTCCACCGGGGTTCAGGTTGAGGGCATTGTGGAGAGTGATGAAGATCTGCAGATGCGCTACCAACCGGATCATCCGGCGGCAAACGAAGATGGCTACGTTTTCTATCCCAACGTGAATGTTGTCGAAGAAATGGCGGACATGATGTCGTCTTCGCGCAGCTTCGAAATGAACGTTGATGTCATGAACACCGCCAAGTCGATGATGCAGCGCATCCTGACACTTGGACAATAAGCCGGCCCGGTAGGAGTAAGCCATGAGTACAGTTGATAACACTGCCGCAGCCAGCGTACTGAACCAGTACCAGAATGCTTCGAAAGCTTCTTCGTCCTCTGATGAGCTTGGCAAGGGCGAGTTCATGGAGTTGATGCTGGCCCAGCTGAACAATCAAAACCCGCTTGAGCCCCAGGACAACGGCGATTTTATTGCGCAGTTGGCGCAGTTCAGCTCGCTTGAAGAAATTCAGAGTCTGGCTGGATCAGTTGATGATGTGGTCGGCCAGTTCCGCTCAACGCAGGCTCTGCAGGCGTCGGCCATGGTTGGCCGGACCGTGCTGGTGCCATCTCAGACCGGCATTCTGTCATCAGCGGGTGAGATGAAGGGTGTAGTGAATGTGCCTGCATCCACCTCCAGCCTGCGGGTTTCCATCATGAATACCAGCGGTGAGTTGGTCAGACAAATCGATCTTGGTCCTGCGCAGGCCGGTCAGACGTCCTTTGAGTGGGACGGTACTAACGGAAGCGGCGAAGCGCTGGATCCGGGGGCCTACATAATTAAGGCTGAAGGCAGTTATCCGTCAGGTTCCGAGCAGCTCGGCACCCTGATCAGCGCCAATGTCGACAGCGTTTCGCTGGGCAGCGCAGGCAGTGTCACGCTCAATCTGGCGGGGATGGGATCCATCGCGCTGTCAGACGTCAGTCAAATTAACTAACACATACAGTCGGGGTGAGGTATGGCGTTCAATACTGGACTTAGTGGTCTTCGGGCCGCCTCGGTTGACCTGGATGTCACCGGTAATAACATTGCCAACGCAAGCACGGTGGGCTTCAAGAACAGCCGGGTGCAGTTTGGCGACCTCTATGCCAATGGTTTTCTGTCATCCGGTACCAACCCGATTGGGGATGGCGTCCGTGTGCAGGATATTCAGCAAACATTCGGGCAGGGAAATATCAGCTTTACCGACAATGGCCTGGACATGGCGATTGACGGCGATGGTTTCTTTATTCTGAATAATAACGGTGAAGTGCGTTATTCCCGGGCAGGACAGTTTGGTCTTGATAAAGACGGCTTTGTCGTTAACAACCAGGGCATGCGCGTTCAGGGCTTTCAGGCGAACGCTGACGGCAATCTTTCGGGCGTGCGCGGTGACTTGTTTATCGATAGCGACAACCTGGCTCCACGTCGAACTACCAATCTGCGATCCGAATTGAACCTGGACTCGCGCCAGTCGGTGCTGGAAGTCAGCGGGACGCGCATTCAAACTAACGCGCCGGCAGCGGGAGCCAGCATCGGGCCCCAGACCCTTACGATTACCTATCCTGATGGCACCAGTCGGAATGTGCCGGTTACGGCTGGCAGCTCGGCGAGTGCCGTAGCGGAATCCTTGAACCAGGAAGAAGGCGTCAGCGCGTCAGCGCGTACCGAGGTGCTGTTGAATGGCGGCAATATTCAGCCGGACGACGTTTTTACGCTGGAGGGGGTCGACTTTACTGTGCGCGGCACTGATGCGAGCGGTAATGCACTGACAACAGCCCAGCAGTTGTCCCAGCTTGCAGATGATATCAATGGCTCATCACTCAGCAGCCTGAATGCAACGATTGATGGTTCGGGCAATCTCCGCATCATTTCGAGCCGTGGCGATACCTTGCGCCTGAGTTATCAGGATACGACCGGTACGGGCGGCAGTATGAGTTTTGATGCCGGGGGCGCGTTGTCTGCTGACAAGACCAATCCGTCGACACAGGTGGGTGTGCTGAGCGTGACACTTGATCGGGACGTCGCGATGACTGCAGCGGCAACACCGCCATCGACTTCGACTGTATTGGATGGAGTTACACCGTCGGCCTTTACCTCCAATACGTTTGATCCTGACGATCAGAAAACCTACAACCACGCCACCTCAACAACGATCTATGACAGTCTGGGCAACTCGCACGTGATGACCCAGTACTACGTGAAGGAGCCCAATAACGGCGCCAATCAGGGCAATAGCTGGTCGCTGTATGTTCAGATCGACGGTGAGAACGTGGGTGATCCCCCAAATACCAGCGGTGAGCCGTCGCTTGCCCGGTATGACCTCAAGTTCACTGAAGATGGCACACTTGAAAGCGTGAACGGCTCGATCGACAAGGAAATTCTGATTTCCAACTGGACGCCGCTGGATGCGAACGGGCAGCCTAACGGTGCCGATGGTCCACGCCTGGTGGCGAACGGGGGGCAGACTCCTATCCCTGATCCCCCGGTCAGCTCAAACTTCACGCTCGATCTGGATGACACCACGCAGTTTGGTAGTGAATTTGCCGTCAATGATCAGCGCCAGAATGGCTATACCACGGGTCGATTGTCCGGCCTGGATGTCTCGACTGAAGGGGTGCTGTTTGCCCGTTACTCAAACGGTCAGTCCCAAACCCTGGGGCAGGTTGCGTTGGCCAGCTTCCGCAATACCGAGGGTCTGGCACCGGTGGGGGATACCAGCTGGGTAGAGACTTTCGAGTCCGGTCAGCCGATTATCGGCTCGCCTGATACCGGCACCCTGGGTTCAATTGCCGCGAGTTCGGTTGAAGAATCCAACGTCGATCTGTCAGCAGAGCTGGTAAACCTGATCATTGCCCAGCGCAACTATCAGGCGAACGCCAAAACCATCGAAACGGCAGACGCTGTAACCCAGACAATTATCAACCTGCGATAAGCGCAGTTCCCTTCTGATAACGATAACCACGGGTCTCGAGGCCCGTGGTTATCGTCTTTTCTAATACTGGCACGACTTCTGCTTATTCACTCTTATTGAGTCAATAATCCGGCAGGAGTTTTCCTATGGATAAAGCGGTATTTATCGGCATGTCCGGTGCCAAGCAGACCATGCTGGCCCAGCAGGCCCATGCGAACAACCTCGCTAACGTGTCGACTACCGGCTTCAAGCGGGACTACGCGCAGGCCCGGAGCATGCCCGTTTACGGTGAACACTTTCCAACACGCGCCTATGCCATGACTGAGCGGCCGGGCACCGATATGTCTGCCGGATCGCTAATGGAAACCGGACGGAAACTTGACGTTGCGGTTGGTGGTGACGGCTGGTTATCGGTGCAGTCCCAAAACGGCGAAGAGGTGTATACCCGTTCCGGCAGCCTAAGCGTGGATGTGAACGGCATCCTGCGGACCTCATCCGGTGAACCGGTTATCGGTAATGGTGGTCCGGTCGCATTGCCACCCTACGACAACCTGCTGATTGGCTCGGACGGCACGGTATCCATTGTCCCGGTTGGCGGCCCGCCAGACCAGCTGGTGGAGGTTGACCGGCTCAAACTGGTCAACCCTGGCAGAGAGGCAATGGAAAAAGGTGTTGACGGTTTTATGCGTCTCAAGCTGGGGGAGGTTGGTGGCGCGGGCCAGGTAGCACCTCTGGATGCCACTGTCAGGGTTGAATCAGGATTTCTTGAAAGCTCCAACGTCAACGCGGTGGAGGAGATGATTTCCAATATGGAATTGGCCCGCCAGTACGAAATGCAGGTCAAGGTCATGCAGACCGCCAAGTCGAATTCCGACGCAACGGCACGGCTGTTGCAGAACCTCTGATAACAGAATCTGAAACGGTGACGGTTTCTGAAAAGCGGCAAATGTTCGCCGCATTAACCTCCGACACCGCTCATTACCGGGATTGACGCACTATCCCGACGAGGAGAATGAACAATGCATCCAGCACTTTGGGTTAGTAAAACGGGCTTGAGCGCCCAAGACACCAACATGACCACGATCTCCAACAACCTGGCGAATGTGAATACCACCGGGTTCAAGCGCGATCGGGCGGTGTTTCAGGACTTGCTTTATCAGGTCAAGCGTCAGCCCGGTGGCCTGTCAACCGAGAACTCCGAGCTGCCTTCCGGTCTTCAGTTGGGTACGGGTGTGCGGGTGACGGGCACTGCCAAGCAGTTTACCCAGGGCAACCTGCAGGTAACCGAGCAGCCGCTTGATATGGCGGTTAACGGTCGTGGCTTTTTGCAGGTATTGCTGCCTGATGGCGAAATTGCCTACACCCGCGACGGTCAGTTTCAGTTGAACTCTGACGGTGATGTGGTGAATGCCAATGGCTATCCGCTGGAACCCAACATCAATGTACCCGATAACGCCACGAGCATCACAATCGGTACGGACGGCACGGTTTCGGCGGTGATCGAGAATCAGGCTGCGCCGGTCCAGTTGGGCGACATCACATTGGTGAACTTCGTCAATCCGCAAGGTCTGCTGGCGGTGGGTAACAACCTCTACCGTGAAACCAATGCCAGTGGTGATCCCCAGGAAGGTGAACCGGGTATCGGCGGGCTCGGCACGATCGAGCAGGGGATGACAGAGTCGTCGAACGTTCAGGTCGTTGAGGAACTGGTCAATATGATCACCACTCAGCGCGCCTATGAAATGAACTCCAAGGTGGTGTCGACAACCGACCAGATGTTGCAGTTCATTACCCAGAATATCGGTTAAGGCATGAGCGCGGGCAACGAGTCCCGGGTTAACGGAGGATCATCCAGATGCATTCAACACTAACGCCAATTATCGTCTTCGTGCTGGTGCTGCTTCAGGGCTGCGCGGCTGCGACGCGTCCCCGTGCCGTGCCTGACGATCCGGCTTATGCGCCGGTCAAGGCGCAGGCCATGTTGCAGCGTGACCGCTCCTCCGGTGCGATTTACCAGACCTCCCGCAACTTCAATTTTTACGGTGACACTGTCGCGCTCAATGTTGGCGATATTCTGATGGTGACGCTTGAAGAGCAAACCAAAGCCTCCAAAAACGCCGATAGCAAGATCACCAAAGATAATGATGTCGATTTTAACAATGGCGCAATCCTGGGTCTCAACAAGCTTGGCCTGGAAACCAATGTAAGCATGGAGCGGGATTTCGAAGGCAAGGCAGAAGCTGATCAGAGCAACAGCCTCGCCGGCAGCATCACCGTCACGGTCACAGAAGTCTATCCCAACGGTATTCTGCGCATCCGTGGTGAGAAGTGGCTATCCCTGACCAATGGCGATGAATTTATCCGTTTGACCGGGCTGGTGCGTCCACAGGACATCACCCCGGACAATACCGTGTCCTCCAACCGTATTGCCGATGCCCGCATTGGCTACGGCGGGACCGGTGATTTTGATCAGGCCAACCGTATGGGCTGGTTGTCGCGGTTCTTCAACAGTGAGTGGTTTCCGTTATGAACGGCTTGAGAACGATCGTCGCATTCTGTCTTCTGGCGTTGGTTGCCGAGCCGTTGCTGGCTGACCGCCTCAAGGACATGACCCGGGTGCAGGGTGTGCGCTCCAACCAGTTGGTGGGTTACGGTCTGGTGGTCGGGCTTGATGGCACCGGTGACAAGGCGCCATTTACTGACCAGACGTTCCGGAATTTGATGAACCAGTTTGGCGTCACCATGCCGCCGGGCGTGAATCCCAAGTTGAAAAATGTCGCGGCGGTGACCGTTCAGGCCAGATTGCCTGCGTTCGCCAAGCGCGGTCAGGAAATCGACATTACCGTTTCCTCTATCGGTAACGCTGAAAGTCTGCGTGGTGGTGCTTTGTTGATGACGCCGCTCAAGGGCGCTGACGGACAGGTATATGCGCTCGCTCAGGGAAACCTTGTCGTGGGTGGTTTTGGCGCATCAGGTGCTGACGGTTCCAAGATTACCGTTAACCTGCCGAGCGTTGGCCGGATTCCCAATGGCGCCTCGGTGGAGCGGGAAGTGCTGTCGCCATTCAGTCAGGGAGACACCATTACCTTTGATCTGATGAGCCCGGACTTCACTACCGCACGCCGGGTGGTGGAAGTGATTAACGGCACGCTGGGGCCCGATATGGCCTACGCCCACGACGCCACCTCGATCTCTGTGAAAGCGCCCAGGGATCCGTCGCAGCGCGTCAGTTTTCTGTCAGTGCTCGAGAATCTTGAAGTATCGCCCGCAGAAGGCGTCGCCAAGGTCGTGATCAATAGCCGCACCGGCACGATTGTGATCGGGCAGAACGTTCACGTCAGCCCTGCCGCAGTTACTCACGGCAACCTGACGGTGACCATTGAGGAAAACCCGGTCGTCAGCCAGCCCAACGCCTTTGGTCGTGGCGACACAGTGGTCACTCAGGAATCGACAATTACGACCACCCAGGAGCCGTCGCGGATGTTCAAGTTCGGACCCGCAGTCACGCTGAATGACATTGTGCAGGCTGTTAACCAGGTGGGCGCTGCCCCCGGCGATGTGATGGCAGTGCTGGAAGCGCTTAAACAAGCCGGTGCACTGCGCGCCGAGCTGATCGTGATATAGGTCGCGCCATGCAGGATTCACGTCTTCAGCAAGCACAGATTTACAACGACTTCGGTGGCCTGAACGCACTTAAAACCCAGGCGCGCACAGATAAAAGTGCTGCCCTGAAAGAAGTCGCCAAGCAGTTTGAAAGTCTGTTTCTGTCCGAGATGGTGAAGTCCATGCGGAAGGTGAATGACGTGTTCGCCGAAGGCAATTATCTGAATACCAACCAGTCAAAATTCTATCAGGATATGTTTGATAACCAGCTGACCCTGTCAGTCAGCGAGCAGCAGGGTTTTGGTCTGGCAGAGGTGCTGGAACGCCAGATGTCACGTCAAATTCCAGGAATGACGGCTGAGGGTGTCAAAACCGGCAAGCACAGGGCCACGCTGGCGGATTACGATCGCAGTCTGCCTTCGCTGTCACCGAAACTGCCGGCACAGGTTGAAGAAGTCCGCAAGCTGGCAAATTCAGAAGCGTCAGTCACAGCCACAGGGGCAGATGCCTCTGTGAAAATGTCGAACACGGCGAGGCTTCCAGCCCAGTTTGATTCACCCGAGCATTTCGTCAAAACACTGTTGCCGATGGCGGCTGAAGCCGCAGGTGATAGTGGTATTGACCCTCGGGTAATGGTGGCTCAGGCCGCGCTTGAGACCGGCTGGGGCAAGCACATGATTGAGGGCTCTGAAGGGGAGCCAAGCTTCAACCTGTTTGGCATAAAGGCAGACACCCGTTGGGACGGCGGCGCTGTCGATATTATGACGACGGAATACCGCGAGGGCGTGCCAATGAGCGAGCGGGCAGCGTTCAGAAGTTACGATAGCTACAGCGCAAGTTTCAGCGATTATGTTGAATTCCTGAATCGCAATCCTCGATACCGGGATGTGCTGGAAGCGGCGGATCGACCGGAAGAATTCGCTGATCGTCTGCAGGCGGCGGGCTACGCCACCGACCCGAACTACGGCGCAAAAATACGCAGCATCATGAACAGCGACACGTTTGACGCATTTGATACCGCTACCGGGGAATCGCTTTCAATGAATCCTCTGTCGTTTGGTTTCAACCCACAAAGCACTGGTAACGAGGAGTAATTCTGATGGCAGGCCTGATCAATATTGGTTTGTCCGGCATTCTCGGACACCAGAGCGCGCTGAATACAACCGGTAATAATATTACCAATGCCAATACGCCCGGTTATAGCCGTCAGCAGGTCATCTTTGATGCCCGGTCGGGAATCAATACCGGCGCCGGTACTATTGGTACCGGTGTCAGCATCGAAGATATCAGACGGGTTGCGGACGACTTCGTCGTGAATCAACTGCGATCGGACACCTCGTTGTTCGGTGAGCAAAGCGCATTGAACAGCGAGTTGACCCGACTGGACAATCTGCTTGGTGGCGAAACCACCGGCCTCAATACTGCGCTGAACAACTTCTTCACAAGCCTTCAAAGTGCTGCGGAAGATCCAGCGGCTTTGCCCCAGCGTCAGCTTGTATTGAGCGAAGCCCAGGGGCTGGTGACGCGATTCCAGTCGCTGAACTCGTCGTTGATTCAGCAGCGGGAATCCGTCAGGTCGCAAATGCAGGCGTCGACGGCTGATATCAATTCGTTGCTGTCGAGCATCGCGGATCTGAACGGCGCCATATCAGAATCACCGGGTCTGGCGCAGGGCAAGATGCCAAACGACTTGCTCGACAAGCGCGATGAGCAGTTGCGCCAGCTGTCTGAACTGGTTCAGGTCAAAGTGACACCCGTGGATGGCGGTCAAATCAATGTGTCACTGGCCGGAGGGCAGGCGCTGGTAACGGGGGATCGCGCGTCGTCTCTCACAACAGCCGACAGTGACTCGGATCCGAATCAGCTGGTGTTCAAACTGCAAACGGGTAACCGGGTTGCGGATGTGACGGGCCAGATCGTAGGCGGCGAGCTTGGCGGGCTTCGTACCTTCCAGACTAAAGTGCTTGAGCCGGCATTTGGACAGTTGGGCCGCATTGCGATTGCGGTCTCCCAGCAACTGAACCAGCAGCACCAGATTGGTATGGATCTGGAAGGTGATCTTGGCGGCCTGATGTTTACGGACATCAATAGCCGTCAGGCCCAGTTGGGGCGCGTGACGCCCAATGCCAACAACTTGCCGCCCCAGAGTGGCGTGGTGGGCGTTGAAATCACTGACAGTGCCGATCTTGCCGGTGTTAATTACGAGCTGAAGTTCAGTGGAAACAACGGCGAGGATTTTGCGGTTGTTGATACCCAGACTGGGAAGGTGTTGCGCCAGGGGCAGTTGCCGGATCCGTTGCCGGCCGAAATCTCCATGCCGGGATTCAATATCGTTGTTGAATCAGGTCAGTTTCAGGATGGCGACAGCTTTCTGGTCAACCCGACCCGCAATGCCGCCGCTGATATTGAACTGATGATTGAGCGTGAAGAGGATCTCGCTTTCGCAACACCGATCACGGCGGACGCCGATCTGGGCAATAGCGGCACAGGTAGTATTTCCCAGGGCACCATGCTGAGCGTGAACAACCCGCTCACCAATGTGCCACTGTCGAACTTTACGCAGCGGGGCGAGCTTTCACCGCCTCTGGTAGTCCGTTTTACCTCGGCGACAACCTACGACATTCTGGATGCCAGCGATCCGGCAAACCCGGTGCCGCTTACACCACCGATGACGGGGCAGACTTTCCAGGAAGGTATTTCGAACAAGATATTTTCCGAGGACCCGTCGGACCCTAACTACCGCGGTTTCCAGTTTGAGATCAACGGTAACCCTGAAGCGGGTGACATGTTTACCATCGATTACAACACCGATGGTGTCTCTGATAACCGTAACGCTCAAATCCTGGGTGGGCTGGGTACAGAGAACACAATGAATGGCGGAAACCAGAGCTTCAGTGAGGCTTATGGTGGCCTGGTCGAGACGGTGGGCGTGACCACACGTCAAAGCCAGTTGGATAAAGACGCAGGTGCCGCATTGCTGGAGCAGTCCACCAATCAGCGGGAATCTGTCTCGGGTGTCAACCTGGATGAGGAAGCCGGCAAGCTGATCCAGTATCAGGCAGCTTACAACGCCTCTGCGCAAGTCATGAGCGTTGCTCAGGATCTGTTTGACACCCTGCTTAGCACCTTCAGGTAAGCTCTTCGGAGTGAGGAGTTAATATGCGTATTTCATCACAGCAGATTTTTAGCGGCGGGATCAGCCGGTTGCAGAACCTTAACAGTAATCTGCAGAAAACCGATGAGCAGATCTCAACCGGCAAACGCGTGCTCAATCCGTCCGATGATCCGGTAGCAGCAGCCCGTATACTGAAGCTGGCGCAGGAGACGGCTCAGATCGAGCAGTTCCAGCGCGGGGCAGGTCTTGCCGAGAACCGGTTGCAGCAGGAAGAAAGCACGCTCGCCAGCATCACAGATGTAGTGCAGCGCGTGCGGGAGCTTACCGTGCAGGCGGGTAACGGCGCATTGTCGGAGTCTGACCGGAAATCAGTGGCTGCTGAACTGCGGGAAAGGCTGGACCAGCTTGGTTCGCTGGCCAATACCCGCGATGCCTCCGGTGAATATATCTTCAGTGGATTCAAGGGGAATACGCCTGCCTTTACCCAGAATATCTCGGGTGACTGGGTTTATCAGGGGGATGAAGGTCAGCGCCAGCTTGAAATTGATAACGGCGTGAAAGTGGCGATTAGCGATAACGGCAAAGGGCTCTTTGTCGATATTCCATCGAATAACCCGACGTTTTTTGCCGAAGCCAGTAGCGCCAACACGTCCAATCCCCCTGCGCGAATCAGTTCGGGTATGGTGTTGGATCAGGAGGTATTCAACGGTGTTTATCCGGCTGACCTGGTGGTGCAGGTTGATGCCACTGCGGGTACCTTTACAGTGACAAACCGGGCGTCCGGTGCGGATCTCACACCAACACCGGCCAACTATGTCAGCGGCGAGAGTATTCGGGTTGCCGGTATTCAGTTTGAAATTACCGGCGCGGCTGATGGCGACAGCTTTGTGATAAAAACTGCCGAAAAGCAGTCCATGTTCACCACCGTCGAAAAGCTGATTTACGGTCTTGAAAATCAGGCCAAATCACCGGCTGTGGCGACTATCCCGGCTGCAACCTTTACGCCGGATGGTGACGACACGCTCACGATCAATGGTGTCGATTTTACCGGTATGACAGATGTTGCAAGCTTGCGGGATGCAATCAATCTCAATAACGACCCGGCAACTGCCAACATCAGCGCAGAGCTGGATGGCAATGGAGATCTAGTGATCACGTCTCTGGATGGAGATCTCGAGTTTGCGGCAGACGACGGGGGTACAGCCACCGGCCAAATGGTTGTCACGGGAACCAAGTTTGAGGATCTCGACCTTCAGAGCGGACCGGTCACGGCGACAGTGGCCAGTGGCCAACAAGCCTTCGATGAGTTGATCGCAAACTCGCTGGCGGATCTGGACAATGTGCAGGAGAGCATCCTGACCACCCAAACCCAGATCGGTGGGCGGCTAAACGCTATCGAAACAACGCGCGATTTCCTGACAGATTCTTCGGTATACACCGAGCAGATCCGGTCCGAAATCCAGGATGTCGATTATGCTGAGGCGGTCAGTCGCCTGAGCTTCCAGAGTTTTGTGCTTGAGGCCGCCCAGCTTTCGTTTGCTCAGGTATCCCGCTTGTCGCTGTTCGACAAATTGTAACGGGCGATATTCGAGAGGGCGGTTATACGCGCAGGCAGTTGACCTTGCGAGCGACGTCAGTATAATCGCCACACTCTTCGAACGCAGGGGTAGCGAGATCGGAAGACTCGCAAACGGAGCGGGTCGCGCTGACAGCTTTATTGCAGCTCCCTTGCTGGCCTCATCGGTTTTCTCGAAGTATTGTCGGTTGTTTGTAAGCTCTTGGCGGAGTGATGAAATTGGTAGACATGACGGATTCAAAATCCGTTGCCTTCACGGGCGTGCCGGTTCGAGTCCGGCCTCCGCTACCATTGAAATGGTTAAATCCATTGCTTACCAACCAATACACCGGCAAATAAACTGATTTTGCGTCTGATTACTCTTTTTTGTTCGTGTTTTCATAGACAGTATTTGGACAGCGATTCGAATCTCACCTCCGGAACCATGTCTGAGTGCGTCCATGTATGTGTTGGGGCGTCATCGCAATGCACTTCTGCGATGCGGTTTCAGGCAGGTACAGGATGCCTGGTTAAATCCTCATGAAAGTCTCCGATTTCCATTACGACCTTCCTGACGAGCTGATTGCACGCTATCCACTTGAGCAGCGTTCAGCCAGCCGCCTGTTGACCCTCGATGGTCCGACAGGCGCGACCGCCCACCGTCAGTTTCGTGATCTTCTCGACCTCATAAATCCCGGTGATCTGCTGGTATTCAACAACACCCGGGTTATTCCTGCGCGCCTGTTTGGCCAAAAGGAAACCGGTGGTCGGCTGGAAATTCTTGTTGAGCGAGTGCTGGACCAACAGCAATTGCTGGCTCATATCCGGTCGTCCAAATCACCCAAGCCCGGCCAGAAGATATGGGTTGAAGGTGGTGGCGAGTTCGCTGTCACTGGTCGTGAAGACGCGTTGTTCTGCCTGTCCCTTGCCGGCGGAGCTGAATCGGTGCTCGATCTGTTGGAACGGGTAGGGCACATGCCGTTGCCGCCCTATGTCGATCGCCCTGATGATGAAGCTGACCGGGAGCGCTACCAAACCGTTTACGCCCGTGAGGCGGGGGCTGTTGCTGCACCGACAGCAGGGCTGCATTTTGACGAGACCCTGATGGCCGAATTGGCTGAGCGCGGTGTAGAACAGGCATTTGTCACTCTCCACGTCGGTGCGGGTACTTTTCAGCCTGTGCGTGTTGATGACATCCGTGACCACCATATGCACAGTGAGGTCGCCGATGTGCCTCAGGCTACCGTAGAGGCGGTTCAGCGCACGCGTGCCCGTGGTGGGCGGGTAATAGCCGTCGGTACGACATCGGTCCGCTCGCTGGAATCAGCATCGGTTAATGGCGAGCTCACCACATTTCAGGGTGAGACGGATATTTTCATCTATCCCGGCTACCGCTTTCGTTGTGTCGACGCATTGGTCACCAATTTCCACTTACCCGAATCCACATTAATCATGCTGGTAAGCGCATTTGCCGGTTATGACCCCGTGATGGCGGCGTATCGTGAAGCTGTCGATCAACACTATCGCTTTTTCAGCTATGGCGATGCCATGTTTGTGACCGGGCAGTTGCCCTCAGTCGCTGCAGCGGCCGTCCAGGAGTCCAGATCATGAGTGAACGCTGTTTCATGACGTTTAAAACCCTCGCGACTGATGGCCGTGCCCGCCGCGGAACACTCAGCTTCCCGCGTGGAGAAGTTCAAACACCAGCGTTTATGCCTGTCGGCACTTACGGCACGGTCAAGGGCATGCTGCCTCGTGACATCGAAGAAATTGGCGCTGAGATTATTCTGGGCAACACCTTTCACCTGATGCTGCGCCCGGGTACCCAGGTTATAAAGGAGCATGGTGACCTTCACGATTTCACCCAATGGCAGGGGCCAATCCTGACCGACTCCGGCGGGTTCCAGGTGTTCAGTCTGGGCGAGATGCGCAAAATCAGTGAACAGGGCGTGAAATTCCGTTCGCCGGTGGACGGCTCCCCGGTGGAGCTCTCGCCGGAGATCTCGATGCAGGTTCAGCGAGATCTCGGCTCCGATATCGTAATGATTTTTGACGAATGCACGCCGTATCCGGCTACCGAGAAGCAGGCAAAGGATTCCATGGAAATGTCGCTGCGCTGGGCTGAGCGCAGCAAAAAGGCCCATGGCGACAGCCCGTCTGCATTGTTCGGTATCGTGCAGGGTGGAATGTACCCGGCGCTGCGTGACCAGTCGCTGGAAGGTCTCGAAGCCATTGGATTCGATGGCTACGCGATTGGCGGTCTTTCGGTTGGTGAGCCAAAAGAAGACATGATCCGGATTCTGGATCACTTGCCTCCTAAGATGCCCGCAGACAAACCGCGCTACCTGATGGGTGTTGGCAAGCCTGAAGATCTTGTCGAAGGTGTGCGCCGTGGTGTCGATATGTTTGACTGCGTGATGCCCACCCGCAACGCGCGCAACGGACACCTGTTTACTTCAGAAGGGGTGGTCAAGATCCGCAACGCCCGTCACCGGAGCGATACATCGCCGGTAGATTCCCGTTGTGATTGCTATACCTGTCAGCATTTTTCACGGGGCTACCTGCATCACCTCGATCGTTGTGGCGAAATGCTGGGTTCGCAGCTCAACACAATCCACAATCTGCGCTTCTATCAGAACCTGATGGCCGGATTGCGTGGTGCCATTGAAGCAGGTACATTGTCGGACTTTGTTGAGCAGTTCTATGCACTTCGGGATCAATCAGTTCCGCCTTTGACGGCGACGCCTGAAGCCTGAAATGCCGTCCCGGTGCGGGAAACAGATTTCAATCAAAAACGGAGTAACTGAATGAAAGCTTTGCGTAATGCACTGATTGCTATTCTCGCGGCCATGCCTGCTGCGGCCATGGCTCAGGATCCTGCTGCTGGCCAGGGCATGGGTGTGTATGGAAACGTTATCTTCTTCGCCGGCTTTATCCTGATTTTTTACCTACTGATCTGGCGTCCGCAGTCCAAGCGTGCAAAAGAGCACAAAGCGCTGATGGCAGGTTTGGGTAAAGGCGACGAAGTCGTCACTTCAGGTGGTATCGCCGGCCGGATTACCCGTGTCACCGACGATTTTATCGTGGTGGAAGTGGCTGACAATGTTGAAGTCAAAGTGCAGAAAGTCGCTGTGGCTACAGCACTGCCGAAAGGCACACTCAAGGACGTTTGATCCTGATTGAGGGGCACGACAGTGCCCCTTTTGCATTCAGGTCCGCAGCTTCGCGGAGGTTTTTGACACTGGTCTGAACGGCATCCTGCGGTTCATGACAGTTTCCGAGAAAGATACAGGGCTGGCTCCGGCCGGCAGATAAGGCATTCCATGCTCAATAAATTCCCGCTCTGGAAAAACATCGTGATTATTGTCGCGATTGTGATCGGTTTTCTTTACGCGCTCCCCAACCTTTATCCGGATGACTATGCAATCCAGATTACCGGCGCGCGCAGCAGTACCCAGGTTGATCAGGCCACGCTGGACCGTGCGGTCTCATCGCTTGAAGAAAGCGGCATTACTGTTAAAGGTGCCAAGCTCAATAACCCTGATGCCCTGATTCGCGTTGAAAACGGCGATGTGCAGCTCAGCGCCCGCCCGATCGTTCAGGAAGCACTGGGTCGGGATTATCTGGTTGCTCTCAATATGGCACCCACCACTCCGGGTTGGTTGCGAAGCATTGGTGCGGGACCAATGAAACTGGGCCTCGACCTGCGCGGCGGTGTCCACTTCCTGTTGGAAGTCGATATGGAGAGCGCATTGCAGCAGCGCCTCGACGTTTATGCCGGTGAAATCAAGCGTCAGCTCCGTGACGAGCGTATCCGGTACCGCGGTGGTGACGTTGTTGATGGCAATTCCATTCAGCTGTTTTTCCGTGATGAGGCGGCACGAGACGAAGCCTTCGATCTTGTGCGTGCTCAATACAATGAGTTTCTGCTGGATGAGCAGCAGGCGGGTGAGGGTGAATACACTCTCCAGCTCAATCTTTCCGAGCAGGAAGTGCGAAATATCGAGGATTACGCACTGCAGCAGAACCTGACGACCATTCGCAACCGGGTTAACGAGCTGGGTGTTGCGGAACCTCTGGTTCAGCGCCAGGGCCGGGATCGTATCGTGGTCGAGTTGCCGGGTGTTCAGGACACGGCTCAGGCCAAGCGTGTACTGGGAGCTACTGCAAATCTCGAGTTCCGTCTTGCCGCCAAGCAGGATGCGCCATCCGGCACAACCGAGGTTTATCCCTTCCGCGACAACGAAAATCGCACGGCACGTCTGGAGCGGGACATCATCGTCACCGGTGAAAACGTCTCGAATGCGCAGCAAGGTTTCGATCAGAACGGCCAGCCGCAGGTCAATATCACGATGGATAGCACCGGCGGCGATATGATGACCCGCGCGACCCGCAATGCGATCAAGCGTAGCATGGCGGTATTGTTTATCGAGTACCGTACCGAAACGGTCGAGAAGCGGGTAGACGGCAAGCTGCAGGAAGTGGAAGAGCGCAAGGTTGATCGCAGCATCATCAGCCTGGCAACGATCCAGTCCACTCTGGGAAGCAGCTTCCGGATTACCGGTCTGGATTCAATTCCTGAAGCATCGGAGCTCGCGCTATTGCTGCGCGCAGGTTCACTTGCCGCGCCCATGTACTTCGTGCAGGAACGCACTATCGGGCCAAGCCTGGGTCAGAAGAATATCGACTCCGGCATCCTGTCGGTCACGATTGGTCTCGCGCTGGTGCTGCTTTACATGCTGGTGTACTACCGGTTCTTCGGGCTGGTGGCGAATATTGCGTTGGCAATCAACATGATGATGCTAGTGGCCTGTATGTCGATTCTGACGGCCACCCTGACGCTTCCGGGTATTGCCGGTATCGTGCTGACCGTTGGTATGGCGGTGGATGCCAACGTGCTGATATTCGAACGTATAAAAGAAGAGTTGAGGCTCGGGGTACCGCCGCAAAGTGCCATTAATGCTGGCTTCGGGCGCGCATTTGTTTCAATCTTTGATGCCAACATCACGACCTTGTTGGTTGCGATCATTCTGTTCGCGATGGGCTCCGGTCCGGTCAAAGGGTTCGCGGTTACGCTATGCATCGGTATTCTGACCTCGATGTTCACGGCATTGCTGGTCAGTCGCGGTATCATTAATGTGGTTTATGGCGGTCGCAAAATCGAAAAACTTGCGATCGGGGGGCGTGTCACCAATGGCTAGATTAGGGAAGAATGTAATCAACTTTATGGCGCTGCGCCGTTCGGCGTCAGTGGGATCGTTGATTGCTGTTGTGCTCTCGATTGGCATATTGGCGTTCAATGGCCTCAATTTCGGCCTGGACTTCACCGGCGGCACCTCGATTGAGTTCGAATACAAAGAGGCGCCTTCACTGGACGCAGTGCGCCAAACGCTCGATGCTGCCGGGTATGAAGAGTTTGTGGTTCAGAACTTTGGCGAGGATACGTCTGTTCTGGTGCGTTTGCCCCAGGACTTTGATGATTCTCTCGGTCGCAAGATGGCAGCTGATCTTCGGGCAAATGGCGACCAGGTCGATATGGTCCGGGCCGAGTTTGTGGGGTCACAGGTTGGCGACGAGCTGAAGGAAGATAGCGGGCTGGGTATGCTGCTCGCCCTGTTTGTCGTCCTGATCTATGTCGGCATGCGATTCCAGTTCAAGTTTGGCGTCGCGTCGGTGTTGCCTCTGGCCCACGATGTGATCGTTGTACTGGGGATTTTCTCGCTGTTCCAATGGACTTTCGACTTGAGTGTGTTGGCAGCGCTGCTGGCCATTATCGGTTACTCGTTGAACGATACAATCATCGTATCTGACCGTATCCGCGAGAATTTCCGTAAATTGCGGACAGGTACGACCGAAGATATCGTTAACCAGTCAATCACCGAAACCCTAACGCGTACGCTGAATACTTCCGGCACTACACTGGCTGTACTCATTTCGTTGTACCTTGTGGGTGGTGAGGCGATTCACAACTTCGCGGTTGCGTTGATTATCGGTATCGTCGTGGGTACCTACTCATCCATCTACGTATCTGCAAACCTGCTGATACTCCTGGGTGTTACCCGTGAAGACCTGATTGTGCCTGCAAAAGAAGGAGCAGGAGAAGCGACTGACGAAGAGCAGCCGCCAGAGTGGCTGAACCGGATGTAGTCCGTTGTTCCGCCCGTCATAAAAAAGCCCCGCATTTGCGGGGCTTTTTTTGTGCTTCCTCCGGAGAGGGGAGTTGCCAGTTATTTATCGTGGCAAACGGCCCCGGAAGCTATGGAGCGACTTCAGTATGTCTTTGAACAGCTTTGGGTTGGCAATGACAAGCTGACGGCTTTCCTGGCTGGAGGGGTTGCCAGAGAAGTCGCCGGAAAGCCCGCCACTCTCGTGTGCCAACAACAAACCCAGCGACTGTGTGACACTGTCAGGTTTGAATAGCACGGCTGCATCCAGGTGGCCCGCACTTACGCGTGCAATGTCGAGTAGTGCGCAGCGGCTGGTTTGTACGTCGGTCGATTCTGAAGCCAGTGTGGTGATCAGCTCACCCCAAACCAAAGGATTGTCACCTTCGCGCGTAAAGTTCAGCACGTTGGTTGTCAGACGGGCTTCAGCGATGAGGCGTGCGCCCCCCATGCGGATCCGGCGGCTGTTCAGTGCTGCGCCATGACCGCGGCTGACTGAATACTCTTCACCGGTGACAGGGTTGATCAGCAACAGGTGCTCAGCGCGGTTCTGCTTTTTCTGAACCAGTGCAGTGACAAATTCGGGAATGCCGCGCACAAAATTCTCACTACCGATAACCGGAAATACGTGCCAGCTGGCATCGTGGCCGTCGGCTTCAATGTCGCCGGTCGGCGCAATATAGTGATCCTTGTAGGCTTTCTGCAGCTGTTCCGTGAAATTGGCGGATATGGAGGCCTCAACATTCGCCAGCTGTTCACGGGCTTCTCCGAAGTCCTGAACCGCAGGGTCCTGGCGTTCGAAATGGGCTTTTAGAAACTCTGAACCCTGGCGCGCTATGCGCAGGGCCATCTTGATCGCTGGTTGCATGGAACTATCTGTCACCTGGCTGTGTACAAAGGTTGCGTATCATATCAAATCGCCTTGCTGGCTTATATGTTTTTTGCGGACTGGAGTAATAGGGGATTACCCGGTTAATTAGCGTCTTGGGCGCTCAACCGGGATTAACATCTGATATCATGTCGCGCCCTGACGATTTGATATACCCGAGGCTTGATTGCATGAGTGCTACCCCCGCCAATCCTTACGACAACGTTCGCATCGTACTGGTCGAAACATCCCATTCCGGCAACATCGGGGCTGTCGCGCGGGGGATGAAGAATATGGGCCTGGGGAATCTTTGGCTGGTGAATCCTGCATCCTTTCCTGATGAAACGTCCTATGCAAGGGCCGCTGGCGCCTCTGATGTGCTTGATCGGGCGCAGGTCGTTGACAGCCTGGACGAAGCTCTTGCGGGTTGTATTACGGTGATGGGGACCAGCGCTCGAGGGCGAAAGGTGCCTTGGCCTATTATGTCGCCCTCAGCCTGCGCTGAAAAAGTAAACGAAGAAGCCTTCAAAGGCGAGGTTGCGTTGATTTTCGGGCGTGAAAATCACGGCCTCAGTAATGATGAGCTGCAGCGGTGTCACTACCACATTCATATTCCCTCGAACCCCGACTACAGTTCGCTCAATCTCGCCATGGCGGTTCAGGTTGTCTGCTATGAATTGCGGATCAAGCAACTCGAAGCACTGGAGGCTGAAGGTGAGCGGACAGCGCTGCAGCCAATGCTTGCCCCGGGTGATCCCGGCTGGGATATGCAGGCAGCCACCGTGGGTGAGGTGGAAGGCTTTTTCGGTCACCTGGAGCAGGTGCTGGTCGACATCGAATTCCACCGCCGGGAAAATCCCCGGCAGCTCATGAGTCGCCTTCGGAGATTGTTCCAGAGAGCGCGCATGGATAAGATGGAAATCAATATTTTACGAGGCGTTCTTTCAGCTGTTCAGAAGAGTGCCGGGGCGCCGCAAGGGCAGACAAAAGCAGGGCAGGACCAGGGCTGATTTATGTTTGAACGTCTACGTGAAGATATCAGCAGTGTATTTCATCGGGACCCGGCGGCGCGCAATACGTTCGAGGTTTTAACCAATTATCCCGGGTTGCACGCATTACTCTTCTATCGGTTCGCCCATAGCTTATGGGTGCGGGGCTTTAAATGGCTGGCCCGCACGATCTCCACATTGGCTCGCTGGTTTACCGGGATAGAAATACATCCCGGTGCAGTGATTGGTCGACGGTTTTTCATTGATCACGGTATGGGGGTGGTGATTGGTGAAACAACGGTTATTGGCGATGATGTTACGCTTTATCAGGGCGTTACGCTGGGCGGTACGAGCTGGAACAAGGGCAAGCGCCATCCCACGCTGGGAAATGGTGTCGTGGTCGGTGCCGGTGCCAAAATTCTGGGACCTTTCGAGGTAGGCGACCGGGCCAAAGTGGGGTCCAATTCCGTCGTCACCAAGGCTGTTCCGGCTGATGCGACGGTAGTCGGGATTCCTGGGCGGGTCATCATCAAACGCGATACCAATGATAGCGATGAAGCGAAACGGCGCGATATGGAGCGACGCATGGGGTTCGACGCTTACGGCGTATCGGAAGAAATGCCCGATCCGGTAGCGCGCGCCATGCGCAGCCTGCTGGATCACATGCATGTGGTGGATGACCGGATCGAAACCATGTGCAAGGCGCTTCAGCGGGTAGACAAGGAATATCGCAACGGTGCAATGCCGCCAATCGATGAGGAAGACTTTGATTGTGTGAGGGACGAGAACCGCGAAGTCTGATCTTTTTCGAGCGGTTCGCCCTGGGGTTGAATACTTGACTGTTTTAGTGGGTCAATTCATACTTCCAAGTCAATTTCGTACTCTTCTTGACCTCTAGAGGCAGCGATCAATGCGACTGACCACCAAGGGGCGCTATGCAGTCACGGCAATGCTTGATCTTGCGTTGCATGGTGGCGATGGGCCCGTCAGTCTGGCGGACATCTCCCAACGTCAGGATATCTCTCTATCTTATCTGGAACAGCTTTTCGCCAAGCTTCGCAGGCACGCGCTTGTTGTGAGCGTGCGCGGACCTGGCGGCGGCTACCAGTTGGGCCGCTCGCATGAGCAGGTCTTTATTTCCGAAGTCGTTGATGCGGTTAATGAATCGCTCGATACCACCCGGTGCAATAATAAAGGTGATTGCCAGAACGGTGAAAAGTGCCTGACGCATCACCTTTGGTCAGATCTAAGTGATCAAATTCATACGTTCCTGAGTCAAATCAGTCTGGCCGATTTGATGCGCAAGCGCGAGATCCAGATTGTAGCGAGTCGCCAGAACGAACGTCAGGCGGATGCCATCAATACCGAGCGACTGATGGAAGGCGATCCTGTCTAACACACTGGCGTTATTTGCTCCGGTCTCCAAAAGCAGTAACCGTTTCAGAAAACCACAGAAAAGCGCCGATCATCCATGAAAAAGCCTGTATATCTCGATTACGCAGCCACTACACCAGTTGATCCTCGGGTAGCCGCGAAGATGGCTGACTGCCTGACGCTGGACGGGGTTTTCGGTAATCCGGCATCACGAACACACGGTTATGGCTGGCAGGCCGAGGCCGCCGTAGAGGGCGCTCGTAGGCAGGTTGCAGACCTGATTGCCTGTGATCCTCGGGAAATCGTGTGGACCTCCGGCGCAACTGAGTCCGACAACCTGGCGATTACCGGATGCGCTTTGCGGCACCCCGGCGGGCATATCGTCACATCGAGAATTGAGCATAAAGCTGTACTGGACACCTGCGAATGGCTTGAAACCCAAGGTTACCGCGTAACCTATCTTCAGCCCGATGCGAAAGGGGTGATTTCTCTTGAGCAAGTAACGGAAGCGCTCACCGACGATACATTCCTTGTGAGTCTGATGTGGGTCAATAATGAATTGGGCGTGATCAATGATGTGCCTGCTATCGGTCAGATGCTGCGGAGTCGAGGCATTACTTTTCACGTCGATGGCGCGCAAGCGGCGGGCAAGCTGCCAATAGACCTTTCGAAAGTGGAAGTGGATTTGGTGTCTTTGTCGGGGCACAAGGTATATGGACCCAAAGGCGTTGGTGCGTTGTATGTGCGTCGGGATCCGGCAGTCAAAATCGATCCGCTGATTCACGGCGGTGGTCATGAGCGTGGTATGCGATCCGGTACACTCGCCACCCACCAGGCGGTCGGGATGGGAGAGGCCTTTCGGATTGCAGCGGAAGAGCTAGACGAAGAAATGGCTCTCCTTGGGGCGCTTCGTAGCCGTTTTATCTCGGGATTGTCCGGATTGGACGGGATTTTCTTTAACGGGCACCAGGAACTCACGGTGCCGGGCATTGTCAATATCAGTTTCAGCGGTATCGACGGCGAATCGTTAATGCTGGGCCTGCGTGATCTTGCGGTATCATCCGGCTCAGCGTGTGCTTCCGCCTCTATGGAGCCCTCTTATGTGCTGCGGGCCTTGGGGGTGGGGGACGCACTTGCCCACAGCGCACTCCGATTTTCTTTCGGGCGATTTTCAACGATCGAAGAGATCGATTTTGCAGTAAGCGAAATCACCTCCGTTTTCACCCGTCTTCGGGACATTCAGCAAGCGAGAATGGGTGCCCGGTAGGCAGTGGCCGGCTTCGTGCGTATAATCGCCGATTAGTTTTTCACCTTCACCTGAACATTAACTGGAGATATAGCATGTCTATCGAGCGTACGCTCTCTATTATCAAGCCGGATGCCGTTGCCAAGAACGTAATCGGCGAAATCTACAGCCGTTTCGAAAAAGCCGGTCTGAGCATTGTTGCGTCAAAAATGATGCACCTGACTCAGGAGCAGGCAGAAGGCTTCTACGCCGAGCACAAAGAACGTCCTTTCTTCGGCGATCTGGTCGCGTTCATGACGTCTGGTCCTGTTGTGGTTCAGGCTCTGGAAGGCGAAGGCGCCATCCTGAAAAACCGTGATCTGATGGGCGCTACCAACCCGAAAGAAGCAGCTGCCGGCACTATCCGTGCTGACTTCGCATCTTCAATCGATGCCAACGCTGTTCACGGTTCTGATTCTGCTGAATCAGCTGAGCGTGAAATCGCTTATTTCTTTAATGATAACGAGATCTGCCCACGGGGTTGATTTCTGCCGGACCGGGCGCCTGCGGGCACCCGGTCCCGACATGGTTATTTGATCGAGGTTATTGCAATGACGGCGCCTTCTGAAAAAGTAAATTTGCTGGGCCTGCCCAAGGCCAAAATGGAGGCGTTTTTTGAGTCCATGGGTGAGAAGAAATTCCGTGCCACCCAAATGCTTCAATGGATTCATCAGCATGGCGTTGATGACTTCGATCAAATGACTAACGTCAGTCGGGTATTGCGCGAGAAACTGGCAGAGGTCGCGGAGATTCGTGGGCCGGAGGTCGTGCTCGATGAAACCTCCAAAGACGGTACTCGCAAGTGGATCATGCGCATGGATAGCGGCAACAGCGTCGAAACCGTGCTGATTCCCGATGGCCAGCGTGGCACCTTGTGCGTGTCATCCCAGATCGGTTGCAGCCTTGACTGCACCTTCTGCTCCACAGGAAAGCGGGGCTTTAACCGTAACCTGTCGGCGGCTGAAATTATCGGCCAGGTCTGGGTTGCCCGCCGCGCGTTTATGCCTTTCGATCAGAAAGCCGACCGGCCGATCACCAATGTTGTCATGATGGGAATGGGTGAGCCGTTGCTCAACTTCGACAATGTTGTCGACGCCATGAACCTGATGATGGAAGATCTGGCCTATGGCATATCCAAGCGCCGGGTAACGCTCAGTACTTCAGGCGTCGTACCCGCGCTCGATCGTCTGGGGGAGGTTACGGATGTGTCCATCGCCATTTCGTTGCATGCGCCTAATGACGAATTGCGTAACGAGCTGGTGCCAATCAACAAGAAGTATCCGATAGCCGAGTTGTTGGCGGCCACCCGTCGTTATCTTGCCCGTCTGCCGGATAAGCGCAAGGCGACAATCGAATACACCGTCATCGCCGGCGTTAACGACAAGCTTGAACATGCCCATGAGCTCGTCCGGGTGCTCAAGGACTTGCCATGCAAGATTAACCTGATCCCGTTTAATCCGTTCCCGGAAAGTGATTTCAAACGCCCGAAGATTCAGGCGACCCGCCGTTTCCAGTCCATCCTCAATGAAGGTGGATTTGTCACAACTGTCAGAACAACCCGTGGCGACGATATCGATGCGGCATGCGGCCAACTTGTCGGCAAATTCGAGGATCGCACGCGCAGAAGTCAGCGCCATATTGCGGTTCATCAGGTTTCCCCATAATCAATTTGTCACCATAAGGATTTCCCTGGAGTGAATGCATACGGCCGTAGAATTCGTTTTTTCAGGTTGCTTGCTCTGGCTGGATTGCTTGCGCTTTCCGGTTGCGTGACGACAACTGACAGTCCTTTTGCCAAAGAGGCCGATAAAGAGAAGGCTGAGAAGAACTATGTCCGTCTGGGCACAGCCTATCTCGGACAGGGAAATTACGACCGGGCGCGCGATCATCTGAAGCGTGCACTTGAAATTAATCCCCAGAGCGCTGGGGCTCTCTCCGCAATGGGGCTGATTTACCAGTCGGAAGGCGAGCCAGAGCTTGCAGACGACTACTTCAAAAAGGCGTTGCGTAGCGATGGCAGCTACACCCGTGGCAGGATCTATTACGGCGCCTTTCTCTACAGCCAGGGCAAGTTCAAAGACGCCAGCGAACAGTTCGAGACAGCGTCCAAAGATACCGAGTACGAGGATCGTGGGTCGATCTTTTATAATCTCGGCCGAACCCAGCAAGCCATGGGCAAAGACGATGATGCATTGCAGAGCTACTATCGGGCAGTAGAGCTGTCACGGGGTAATGCAAGCTATCTTCTTGCAGTGTCCACTGCGCTGGTAAACAAGCAGCAGTATACCGAGGCTTCGGCGTTCTATAATCGTCTGCAGAGGATGATCAATGATAATCCGCAGATGCAGCATTCTCCCGAGAGTCTTTATACCGGAATCCGCCTTGCTCACTATTACGGTGACAAGCATCGTGAAGCGAGCCTGGCTTTACTTCTGCGCAACCAGTACCCAGAATCAGAAGAACTCAAACAGTACAGGGCCCTGATTTCAAATGACAAATGAAGACGGCGGGCAGTCACCAGAAGTCCCTGAATTAGCCGGGGACGTTGGTCGTGAGCTTCGTGAGGCACGGGAAGCGAAAGGACTTTCTGTAGCGGAGGTTGCTGAGCATCAGCATCTGCGCCCGTCCATAATTGATGCCATTGAAGAGGGGCGCTACTCGCAAATCGGCAGTGAGTTGTTTCTCAAAGGCTATGTTCGGGCTTATGCAGAGCAGCTGGGGCTGGACGCATCTGACCTGATCAATCGTCTGGATCACGAACTGGAGCCGATTCGCGTTAAGGCTGTCGAAGCACAGAAATCGAATCCACTCGAAAATATTGCTCAGAAAAAGCGCAGAAAGCGCCGCATAGCACGATGGGTGCTGCTTGTTGTGGTGCTGGCTGCAGCAGCATTTCTCGCATCTCGATTTGTACCGCTGGGGACGCTGTTGGGTAATGGCTCCGCTTCTGAGTCAGGAGAAGCTCCGCAAAGTTTGCAATCGGCGCCCGCTGAGGATTCAGAGGCGGGTATGATGGATACCGCTGAACCCTCCGCAGAAAGCGACACCTCAGAATTTGAATCCGACGGCATACTGACATCTGCTGCAGACGAAGAGTCGGACATGTCGTTTGACGCTTCGGACGCCTCCGTTGAAGCAGGCGAATCTGAAAGTGATTCTTTTGAGTCAAGCGCCGCCGAGAGTGCTTTGACTGAACCGGCGGATGAAAGCCCGGTTGAAGCCGCAGTCGCGCCACCTTCGACAGCATCAGACGAACAGGCGAGCGTGCCGGAAAATACCGAATCGCCCGCCACAGCCGGCGCATCTGTCATTACAGCAAGCTTCTCAGCTGATTGTTGGGTGTCGGTTAAAAATGGTGAGGGGCGAACCGTTGTCTCTGTGTTGAAACGCGATGGTGATACCCTGCGCTATGAAGGCCCGGCACCCTTTACGGTTGTACTGGGCGCTGCTGATGCTGTCTCACTGAACTTTAACAGTGAAGCTGTTGATCTTTCACGCTATCCGACGTCCAATAACCGCGTCTCGCTGACGTTGGGTAACTGAGCTTTCAGAAATCATTCCAGGATTGTATGAAACACGAATCACCGATTAAACGCCGTAAAAGCCGCCAGATTTTCGTGGGTAACGTGCCTGTGGGAGGCGATGCTCCGATTGCCGTCCAGAGCATGACGAACACCGAAACCTGTGATGTTGACGCTACCGTTGCGCAAATCGAAGCTCTTCAGGAAGCGGGCGCTGATATCGTGCGGGTCTCGGTACCAAGCATGGACGCAGCGGAGGCTTTTTCCCGCATAAGACCACGGGTTTCCGTGCCACTGGTAGCCGATATCCACTTTGATTACCGCATTGCTCTCAAGGTCGCCGAGTACGGTGTTGACTGCCTTCGCATCAACCCGGGCAACATTGGGCGTGAAGATAGGGTGCGGGCAGTCATTGATGCGGCCAAAGATAAAAACATCCCGATCCGGATCGGCGTCAATGCCGGTTCGCTGGAAAAGGATCTTCAGCGCAAATATGGCGAGCCGACTCCGGAAGCTCTTGTCGAATCCGCCATGCGTCATATCGACATCCTTGATCGCCACAATTTCCAGGATTTCAAGGTGAGCCTGAAAGCCTCGGAAGTGTTCATGACAGTTGCGGCATACCGGCAGATTGCTTCACAGATAGAGCAGCCTCTGCATCTGGGTATTACCGAAGCGGGTGGTTTGCGATCCGGCACGGTCAAATCGTCGATCGGGCTGGGCATGCTGCTGATGGACGGTATTGGCGACACCATTCGGGTTTCTCTGGCGGCCGATCCTGTGCAGGAAATAAAGGTCGGCTACGACATTCTCAAAAGCCTGCGCTTGCGTTCCAGAGGCATTAATTTTATTGCGTGCCCCAGCTGCTCGCGACAGAACTTCGACGTTATTCAGACCATGAATGATCTTGAAGGTCGCCTTGAGGATGTGCAGACCGCTCTGGATGTGGCAATCATCGGCTGTGTGGTAAACGGGCCGGGTGAAGCCAAAGAGGCCGATATTGGTTTGACGGGTGGTTCGCCGCGTAATCTGCTGTATATGGCCGGCGCCCCGGATCACAAGCTGGATAACGAAAACCTCGTTGATAATCTTGAAAACCTGATTCGAACGGAAGTGAAGCGCCGCAAGGAACAGGAAGACGCCATTATTGTCCGCACGCACGACTGAGCCTGATTTGACCAGCGAGAACTGATTTCGGGCCGTCGATATCTGTTGATTCTCCTTGTTGAAGTAATCAGGCTGTCGCCTTCAGAGGATGGCGTGATTTGAAACCTGACCAGGAAATACACCTTGGCAAAGATTAAAGCAATTCGTGGGATGAACGATATCCTGCCTGATCAGACGCCTGTCTGGCAGTACCTTGAACGTACGGTCGGGCGGGTTCTCAGTGGTTACGGCTACCAGGAAATCCGGATGCCGTTGCTCGAACAGACACACCTGTTCAAGCGTTCGATTGGTGAAGTGACCGATATCGTCGAAAAGGAAATGTACACCTTTGAGGATCGCAACGGCGAAAGCCTGACATTGCGCCCGGAGGGTACGGCCGGTTGTGTGCGGGCCGCTGAAGAGCATGGCCTGTTATTCAATCAGACCCAAAAGCTGTGGTACGCCGGCCCGATGTTTCGTTATGAGCGTCCTCAAAAAGGGCGTTATCGCCAGTTCCACCAGATTGGTGTCGAGTGCTTCGGGATGGATGGTCCTGATATCGATGCTGAGCTTCTGATCATGCTGGCGCGTCTGTGGCGTGCTCTGGGGCTCATGCCGCATGTTCGGCTGGAGATCAACTCGATTGGCAGTGCGGAATCCCGTAAAGCCTACCGGGAAGCACTGGTCGATTATCTTTCGGGTTTCCGTGAAGAGCTGGATGAAGACAGTCGCCGGCGTCTCGAGACCAACCCGCTGCGTATTCTGGATTCCAAATCAGTGGATACCCAGAAGCTTCTGGACGATGCCCCGAGCCTTGAAGATTTTCTTGATGATGACTCCAGGAACCATTTCGCAGGTCTGAAAGCCCGTCTGGATCTGGCGGGCATTGAGTATGTTGTGAATCCGAGGCTGGTGCGTGGTCTCGATTATTATGGCAAAACCGTCTTTGAATGGGTCACCGAGAGTTTAGGTGCGCAGGGCACCGTGTGTGCCGGCGGCCGATATGATGGTTTGGTCGAGCAGCTGGGTGGCAAACCGACCAAAGGCGTGGGGTTTGCGATGGGCGTCGAGCGTTTGATCTTGATGCTTGAAACACTGGATCTGGTGCCCGGGACTGTGGGTGCGGGTGCTGATATCTACGTGATGGGGATGGGCGAGGCAGGTGAGGCTGCGGCACTGAAAGTGTCCGAAGACCTGCGTGATGCACTGACCGAGCGAACGATTGTGAGTCATTGCGGTGCCGGCAGTTTCAAAAGCCAGATGAAAAAGGCGGATCGCAGTGGTGCCCGGTATGCGCTGATTCTCGGCGACAATGAGGTAAGTTCAGGTACAGTGAGCCTCAAGCCGTTGCGCACCGAAGAAGAACAACGCAGCATCCCACAGGACGCGCTTGCGGAAGAACTCAAAACCTTACTGAATTAAACCAGCTATCGATTTTACGGGAGTGTTAGAGCGTGGAACTGCGTACTGAAGAAGAACAAATTGCAGCGATCAAAGACTGGTGGAAAAGAAACGGCAGTTCGCTGCTTATCGGGATTGGCGCTGCACTGGCTATTGTATTTGGCTGGCAAGCCTGGGAAAACCATCAGGAAGAGCAGCAGAGCGCTGCCGGTGCCAAGTTCCAGCAACTGATTACCGCCGTCAGCCAGCCTGACGGCGAAGAAAAAGAAAAGACCATTACCTTTGTTACCAAAGAGCTGCAAGATGAGTTCGACAGCAGCGCCTACGCCGTGTATGGCTCTCTTATTCTGGCAGCACACCAGTTTTCTCAGCAGGATGATGCCAAAGCTGCAGTCGAGACGCTGAAGTGGGCCAAATCCCATGCCGCCAAAGGGCCGCTGGTAACGCTGATTACCCAGCGCCAGGCGCAGGCCGAGTTCGCTGCAGGCGACGCTGACGCGGCACTGAGCACTCTGCGTAGTGTAGATGAGCCCGGCGAATATGCTGCTCTTTACGCTGAGCTGGAAGGTGACATTCTTCGTTCTCAGGGTGACATCGAGGGTGCGCGTGAAGCCTACACCGTTGCTCGTGATGCAGCCGGCGATGCACGAAATCCAATTCTTGAACTCAAAATGGCCGATATGGCCATCGGGGAGGACGCCTGATGACTCCAGGCCTGCAATCCGCCAGAAACTGGCTGATCGGACTGATCGCGGTAGGGACTCTGGCTGGCTGTAGCTCAAACGACACGTTTGAGGAGCCATCTCCGTTACCGGAAATTGAGAGTACGGTATGGCTTGATGAAGTCTGGGATATGTCCATAGGTGACGGGGACAATGATCAACTCCTGTTCCTTCAACCCGTCATATCCAATGGCGTACTGTTTGCTGTCTCAGAGGATGGTGAGCTGGTTGCCGTTGATCCCAAAACAGGCGATGAGAAGTGGGAGAGAGACCTCGACCGCAGCATTCTCGCAGGCGTAGGGGCGGACGACGACCGGCTGTATGTGTCCACCCGTGCGGGTGAATTGCTCGGTTTGTCCCGTGAAGATGGCTCCGAGCAGTGGTCTGTGTCTTTGCCCAGCGAAATTCTCGCGCCACCTCAATCGAATGGCAGCACTGTTGTTGCCCAGACGATTGATGGGAAGGCACTTGCTTTTGATGCACAGACCGGTGAAAAGCGTTGGCAGTATGACGGTGTCATTCCAGTGCTGAGTTTCCGCGGCAATGCAACGCCGACGGTGGGCTCAGAGACTACCTTGCTGGCTTTTGCCAGTGGTCAGGTCTTTGCGCTACTGACGGAAACCGGTCAACCGGTGTGGCAGTATGCCGTCGGTGAACCCGCGGGTAGAACCGAGCTCGAGCGTCTGGTTGATGTTGATGGTACACCAGTGCTCAAAGATGGCGTGGTCTACGTTGTCGGTTACCAGGGTAAAATGGCAGCCGTTGATGCCCGTAGCGGGCAGGAGCTCTGGAGCAGAAACGCCAGCAGTTTCCAGTCACCAACTCTGGGCTATGGCAATATTTATATCTCCGGTTCTGACGGTGTTATCAGTGCCTATAGTCTGTTCAACCGCAAGGAGCTCTGGACCCAGGACAAGCTCAAATGGCGCCAGACGACCTCCCTGCTTGCGGTTGATGGTTATTTGATCACGGGTGACTTCGAAGGGTACGTGCATATCCTGTCTCAGCTCGACGGGTCTCTTCAGGGGCAGCGGGAAATTGACGACGATGGGTTGCGAGTACCTATGCTATTAGATGACGACATGATTTATATTTACGGTAATAGCGGCCGACTCGTGGCTTACCGTCTACAAGAGGAAGATTGAGCGCGTTGCCAAGCAACAGCGTTCGATCTCGCCTGGCGATGTCGTCCCCCATTTTCTGACTGACGAACTCTATATGACTCCTGTAATTGCTCTGGTGGGGCGGCCAAATGTTGGCAAATCCACTTTGTTCAACCAGATGACACGCTCGCGGGACGCGCTTGTTGCTGATTTCTCTGGTCTTACCCGCGACCGTAAATACGGTGAGGGAAACTTCGAGGGTCAGCGCTTTATTGTCATTGACACTGGAGGGATCACGGGAAACGAGCAGGGGATTGATGCCAAGATGGCGAGCCAGTCAATGCTCGCGATCGAAGAAGCGGATATTGTACTGTTCCTCGTTGATGGTCGCGCTGGTTTGACGGCTGGTGATGAGATGATTGCCGCTCATCTGCGTCGCTCAGGCAAGTCAGCCCACCTGGTGGTGAACAAAACTGACGGCCAGGACCCTGATGTCGCGACAGCTGATTTTTATCAACTGGGTTTTGAGTCGATATACCAGATTGCGGCCTCTCACAATCGCGGCGTTCGCTCGATGCTCGAGCTGTTGTTGCCCGCTGTTGATGAGGGTGAAGTTGATCACGCTGAAAAGTATCCCGGTATTCGCATCGGTATCGTCGGGCGCCCGAACGTAGGCAAGTCAACGCTTGTAAACCGCATGCTGGGTGAAGAGCGGGTCGTTGTCTATGATATGCCCGGAACCACTCGCGACAGTATCTACATTCCTTACGAACGCCAGGGCCAGGAGTACACGCTGATCGACACAGCGGGCGTTCGACGACGCAAAAGCGTGAAGGAAACAGTCGAAAAATTCTCGATTATCAAAACACTGAAAGCCATAGAAGACTCTCACGTCGTTATTCTGGTGATCGACGCAAGGGAAGGTCTGGTCGATCAGGATCTGCACCTGATTGGTTTCGTGCTTGATGCCGGCCGTGCACTGGTCATTGCTGTCAATAAGTGGGACGGCATGGATGGCGATGAGCGGGCTCGTGTTAAGGAGCAATTGGCTCGTCGTCTCGAGTTTCTTGACTATGCCGACAAGCACTTTATTTCAGCGCTGCACGGGTCTGGCGTTGGTGTGATGTACGACTCAGTTGCTGAGAGCTATGAGTCGACGATGGCCAAGTGGCCGACCAACCACCTGACGACTATTCTCGAAGACGCGCTGGTTCAGCATCAGCCACCTTTGGTAAACGGGCGTCGAATCAAACTTCGGTATGCGCATCAGGGGGGCTCGAATCCGCCGGTAGTGGTGGTCCATGGGAATCAGACGGATAAATTGCCAAACGCCTACAAGCGCTATCTGGAAAATATATTCCGCAAGGTGCTGAAAGTACGTGGCGCGCCGATCCGATTTGAATTCCGATCCGGTGAGAACCCGTTTGCGGGGAACGTCAATCGTCTGACCCCGCGGCAGAAAGTTAAAAAAGACCGTCTCATCCGGCACGCAAAGAAAGCGAAAAAGAAAGAGAAGTACAAAAAAGCGAGATAAGCGCAACTGCTCTCGGAAAAGGGGCCCTCGAATTGTTTTCGGCGGCCCCTTTTTTATTGCGTGGAATCCCAAGTGCCGGCTCGATCAGTCGGATTCAGCCGCTTTCGCATCCTGGGTTTGCTTGGCCTGAACCGCAGTCAGGGCGATAGTGAAGACAATATCTTCAACCATCGCGCCGCGAGACAGGTCATTGACCGGCTTCCGCAAGCCCTGAAGCATGGGGCCGATGCTGATGACATTGGCGCTACGCTGCACGGCCTTATAGGTTGTGTTGCCGGTATTCAGGTCAGGGAATATGAAAACGGTTGCCTTGCCCGCCACCGGGCTATCAGGAGCTTTGCTCCTGGCGACGCTTTCGATTGCTGCAGCGTCGTACTGCAATGGTCCGTCAATCATCAGATCAGGCCTGCGCTCCTGTGCCAGTGCTGTGGCTTTTCGCACTTTCTCTACATCGGAGCCAGAACCGGATTTGCCCGTGCTGTAACTGATCATGGCGATACGCGGGGTGATGCCGAAAGTTGCTGCAGAGTCGGCGCTCTGAATTGCGATGTCTGCCAGCTCATCGGCATTGGGATCGGGGTTGATGGCGCAATCACCGTAGACCAGGACCTGCTCAGGCAAACACATAAAAAACACGGATGACACGACCTTTGCCGCTTCATGGGTCTTGATCAGCTGCAGTGCAGGGCGAACGGTGTTGGCCGTGGTATGAACCGCACCGGACACCAGTCCATCAACTTCGTCGAGGGCCACCATCATAGTGGCGAGCACCACATTGTCTTCCAGTTGTGCTTCTGCCATATCCGGCGCCAGTCCCTTGTGCTTGCGCAGCTTCACCATGGGCTCGATGTAGTTGCCGCGAACCTCATCCGGATCGATAACTTCGAGATCGTCTGGGAGCTCCAGCCCCTGGGCTCGGGCAATGTTCTCGATCTCGTCTCGCTTACCAATCAGTACGCACCGGGCGAGGCCCCGCTCCTGGCACATGATGGCTGCCTGAACCGTGCGCGGCTCGTTGCCTTCAGGCAATACGATGCGCCGTTTGGCTTCGCGAGCCTGCTGCGATAGACCATAACGAAATGCCGGCGGCGATAGTCGACGCTCCCGTTGGATGCTCAGGTGTTTTTGCAGCCATTCGGTATCAATTGCACTGGCGACAGATTCCATCACCTTTTCGATCCGGTCGACGTCATCAACGGGCACTTCAATGGGGACGTGGGCGAGTTGGTAGGCACTGTCGTAGGTGTTGGATGAAACCTGCAATACCGGCAACCCGGTTTTCAACGCGCCTGCGCAGGCCTTCAGCGTGCGCTCATCCGGTGTTAAGTCGCCCGTGAGTATCAGGCCTGCCAGAGGAACGCCGTTGAGCGCGGTCAACGCCGCTATAACCGCAATGTCATCCCGGTCGCCCGGCGTTACCAGCAGCGTGCCGGGAAGCAGTGTTTCCACCATGTTCGGTATCGTACGGGCACAGACGCTGATCCGCTGAACTCGGCGCTGGTCTATCTGGCCGGCGTGCAGCACTTTGGCATTCACGGCTTTTGCCACGTCTGACATGCGGGGCGCCAGCAACTCTGGTTGCCAGGGAATGCAGCCCAGAAGGCGCAAATGGCCATTCCTGAAAATGTCACACTGGTCCGCAAAATCCGTTGCTTGTCCTGTCTCGGGGGCGAGCGCGTGTGTCGTGAGACCTGTTCGCTCAGGTGCTCCCACCTTGTTGAGAATAACGCCGATGACATTGGGGTCTTTGGGCGCAGCAAACAGCCGGGCAGAGAAATCCAGCCATTCATTGAGTTCTTCGGGATTACGTTTGCCCGGGGCGCTGACCAGAATGACCTCCGCATTGAGGTTGCGGGCAATTTCGACATTGAGGCGCGCTGTGTAGGCCTCACTGCGATCCGGAACCAGACCTTCCACGATCACGACATCGACATCCTTGGCCGCTTGTTCGTAGTGGCCGATCAGGTCTTCCATCAGGGTTTCGGAATGGCCTTTGTTGATCAGACTCTGGGCGTGCTTGAGGCTGAGCGGGCTTGGCGGATTGAGTTCGGTGCGGGCGCGAAGGAAAGCGACCGAACGGTCTTCTTCGACAGTTTCGCCGATTTCTGAAGAGGACGGTGGCTGACTGACCGGCTTATAGAACCCGACGCGAACGCCGACATGGTCCAGTGCCCGAACGAGACCAAGGCAGACAGAGGTCAGGCCCGAGTCGAGGTCGGTTGGGGCAATAAAGAGGTTCTTGGCCATGGCGCGAGAGTGTCCTGTCAGTGATTTTTTGGCGTGTCTGGATAGGCTGCGTCAACTGCTTCTCGGGCAATCATGCTCTCTTCGTCAGTAGGGATGACGTAAATTGCATGGCCGTTGCCGGAATCAATTCGCCCGCTACTCTGGCGACCGTTTTGGGCGTTCCTGTTCTGATCGATGGTAAACCCGAGCAGCTGCAGGTGGGCAACGGTCTGCTCGCGTATCGTGGCGCTGTTTTCGCCAATACCGCCGGTGAAGACAAGCCCGTCAATTCGGCTCAGTGATGCCATCATGGCGCCGATGTAGCGCGCGAGGCGAAAGCAGAACACATCGATGGCATCTCGCGCAGTTGCGCTACCGGCGTCCCTGGCTTCGACGATCGCGCGCATGTCATTGGTTTTACCAGACAGGCCGAGCAGCCCGCTTTCGCGATTCAGCATGCGTGAAATGCTATCCCGGGAGAGTCCTTTTTGTTGCAGGAAATCAAACAGACCGGGATCAACATCACCACTGCGGGTTCCCATCACCAGACCCTCAAGCGGGGTAAGGCCCATGCTGGTATCACGGCTTTGACCCTTTTCTATGGCGGTAATTGAGCATCCATTTCCCAGATGCGCCGAGATCAGTGACAGCGCATTGGCGGGCTTGTCGAGCCGTTCACCGAGTTGTTTGAGCATATAGGCGTGACTGGTGCCATGAAAACCGTAGCGCCGAACACCCCAGTCCTGATAACAACGCCGGGGAAGGGCGTAGAGGTAAGCGTAAGACGGGAGAGTCTGATGGAAAGCGGTGTCAAACACGGCGACCTGAGGAACATCAGGGTAGAGTTTGCGTGTCGCCTCGATACCGATCAGGTTGATTGGATTGTGCAGGGGGGCAAGATCATTACATGCAGTGATGGCTCCAATGACGGCTTCGTCGATCACCGTTGCAGAGGAAAAGTTCTCGCCACCGTGGACGACCCTGTGGCCTATGACGAGCGGGTCACCCGTCAGTACATCTTTTGATTCGAGTAAACGCACAACCGTGGCAAGGGCGTCAGCGTAATCGCTGTTTGGCTCAAGCGTGACGGATTCACGCTTGCCGTCGATTCTTGCCGAGGCGGAGGGATGATCGGTGTCGAGCCGTTCAACAAGCACCTGAGCCTGATGTTCGAAGTCTTCTGACAATACGGCAAGCTTGAGTGACGAACTGCCACAGTTAACAACGAGAGTGCTTTTCGCCATCCCTTAACGTTCCTTGTTGGTGTGGTTGTTTCAGGAGCGTCAGTGTACCGCCGAGTGTCTGCGAGACTCTAGTGTTGTTCCAGATGATTGACCCTGATCCACTCGAGAAAATCAGCGTTTGAGACCGGTCTGTTGTAAAAGTAGCCCTGAGAGTAGTCGCAATGGTGCTCTTTCAGGAACAGACTTTGATCGGATTCTTCGACGCCTTCGGCGATCACTTCAAGGCTGAGGCTGTGCGCCATATTGATGATCGCCTTGACCAAGGCTGCGTCGCCTTCCTCGATCATGATATCGCGGATAAAGGACTTATCGATTTTAAGCGTATCGAACGGGTAGCTTTTGAGGTAACTCAGCGCAGAGTAGCCGGTTCCAAAGTCGTCGACTGACAGCCGAACGCCCATGGCATCGAGTTGCTGGAGAATGTCTGCTGTCTCGATCGTGTTGTCCAGAATGAGGTGTTCGGTTATTTCCAGTTCCAGACAATCGGGACTCAGGTTATGTGTGTCCAGCGCCTGTTTGACGATGTCCACGAACCCGGGGTCCCTGAACTGACGAGGGGATACGTTGACTGCAATTGAGAGTGAGAGGGACGTTGCCTGCTTCCACTCCCAGGCGGCTGCGCAGGCCTCACCGATCACCCACTCACCAATGGGAATAATGAGGCCCGTCTCCTCGGCGAGCGGGATAAACTTGTCCGGCATTACCATTCCCATCGAGGGGTTGTTCCAGCGGATTAGCGCTTCAGCGCCTATCAGCCGTCCGCTATCAGTTTCGACGATGGGCTGAAAGTGGAGTTCAAATTCATCCAGTTCGAGGGCCCGGCGTAGCCTGGATTCGATCTGCAGGCGTTCATGGGAGACATCCTTCATTTTCGGTGCGTATCGCACGAAAGCGCTTTTGCCCTGGCGTTTGGCCTGATACATCGCGGCATCGGCATTCTGCAACAGGGAGCTGCTGTTGTCCGAGTCGGTAGGGTAAATGGCAATGCCTATGCTGGTGCTGACAAAGACTTCCTGTGGGCCCAGCTGAAACGGCGGTGTGAAGGTTTGCAGAATACGTTCAGCGACCTGCTCGGTAGAGAGTGGATCTTTTAGCCCCGGAAGGATAACGAGGAACTCGTCTCCGCCCAGCCTCGCAACAGTGCTGGTGCCCCGCAGGCAACTGGATATGCGGCGAGATGCCTCAATAAGCAGGTTGTCGCCGGCTTCGTGGCCCATGGTGTCGTTAATGTGCTTGAAGTTGTCCAGATCCAGAAACATCACGCCAACCAGCGTTTCTTCGCGGCGGGCCTGAGCGAGCGCCAGTTTCAGTCGGTCCAGCGCCAGCATGCGGTTGGGGAGCCCGGTCAGCACGTCGTAGTTAGCCTGGCGCAGGAGTTGTTGCTCATAGCGCTTACGGATACTGATGTCTTCCCCGAGGATCAGGAAGTGAGTGGGGCTGCCCTTGCTATCCTTGATAGGCGTAACAATGACCTGCTCCCAGAACCTTTCACCACTGCGTCGAGCGCTGTTTATCTCACCCTGCCAGACACCTACACGCTGCACCTGCAGTCGAATGTTCTGCCAGAGTTGCTGGTTCTCCCTTTGGGAGAACGAATCGCTGGTCAGCATGCCCGGATGCTTGCCTTTTATCTCTTCACTATTGAAACCGGTCAGCTGAAAAAACTTGTGGTTGGCAAATTCGATGTGCCAGTGCCGGTCGCAGATCAATACCGATGACGGGCTTTGCTCTATTGCCATTGAAAGCTTCTGAATCTCGGATGCGTCGTCCTTTTGTTGCCTGACGTCGTCGTTGAGGCGCTCCCGCATTTGATTAAACGCCTCTGTTACCTGCGACAGCTCATCCCTGCGATTGGCCGGTGTATCGGGGCGGTCCAGCGAAAGGGGTTCTTCCAGGTTCTGAAGCGAAAAGCGTCTGGCATAGCTGGCCATTGTCGACAGATGTCGAGCAACAAAGTGTTGGAATATTAGGATGATAAGGACAGAAATGAAGAAAGTTTTGAAGAACTGAACCGTCAATATGACGATGATCTTTCGGCGCAGGTCACGAAAAATATCCTCAAGACTGGCTGTAATCGTCAGTGTTCCCAGTTCGTAGACTTCGTCGCCCCGGTAATTGAGCGGGAAGGTGCGGGTTTTGGTGGACGTCTGGCGAGGTATATTGCCCATGATCACTTCAGAGTCGGGAAAGATCTTCAGTCTCAAGTGAACAATATCAGGCAGGCTGAGAATGCCTTCCATCTGAACCTGAAGCAGTTTTTGATCAAGCGCCCAAAGGCTTCGGGACAGGCTGCTGGAGTAACTGGTCTCGATCACCGACATTCGTTCGTCAACCAGCGATACATCCCGGCGGAAATCCGAATAGATCTGGATAGCCGATGCCGCAAGCGTAAAGAGTGAGCTGAAAAGCAGAATATACGCGAGCAACCGGAATGATAACGGTGAGCTGGATCTGAACTGACTTAAACGTGTTGACAGCTTGGTCATGTTGAAGCGCTTTCAGGAGCCCTTGAATATTGGCCAAAAACCCGTGTCCCAGCCAAAAATATGAACAATTCAGCCTTTTAGGCAATATAGCAGTAGATGGTGGCGAGCGCTTTGGGCACGTCAAAAAATAGGACACATCGCGCAAATTTTTTCCGGTATGAGGTGAACTGGAGAGAGTTTTCTATACTGGCCTTACATGGATCCGTTGGAAGGAGTGACATGATGACGGTAGTTGGGGTGCTCAAGGAAACCAAAACCCACGAATACCGGGTCGGATTGACGCCCGCCGGTACCCGTGAACTTACCGAGCATGGCCATACGGTTGTGGTTGAGGCATCGGCGGGTATCGGCTCCGGTTACGAGGATGAGCAGTATCTGAAAGCCGGCGCCCGAATAGCGAGCGATGCCGCTTCAGTCTTTTCGGAAGCAACTTTGCTGATCAAGGTAAAGGAGCCGCTCGCAGCAGAGCGAAAACTGCTTCAGCCGCACCATACGTTGTTTGCCTATCTGCATCTGGCTCCGGATAGGGATCAGACCCATGATCTTCTTGCCAGCGGTGCGACCTGCATCGCTTATGAAACGGTGACAGATGGGCGGGGCAATCTGCCGTTGCTGGCGCCTATGTCAGAGGTTGCAGGCCGGCTGGCGATTCAGGCCGGTGCTCAGGCGCTGGAGAAGGTCAAAGGTGGGCGGGGCGTGCTGCTTTCGGGGGTTCCGGGTGTCTACCCTGGGAACGTCGTGATTATCGGTGGTGGAGTAGTCGGACGCAATGCTGCCCAGTTGGCGGTTGGTCTGGGGGCAAATGTTACCGTGCTGGATCGTTCAGTCGCCGTGTTGAGGGATCTGGATCAACACTATCGCGGCAGCATAGCCACGCTGTATTCGACACAGGATGCGATTGAAGCCGTTTTGTCTGAGGCAGATCTTGTGGTGGGGGCTGTACTGGTTCCCGGAGCATCTGCGCCGCGGTTGATTACTCGTGACCTCCTGTCAATCATGCCCACGGGCTCTGCGTTGGTTGATGTCGCAATTGATCAGGGTGGCTGTGCTGAAACCTCAAGACCCACAACACATGATGACCCCACCTATATCGTTGAGGGTGTTGTGCATTATTGTGTTGCGAATATGCCGGGTGGTGTGGCTCGGACGTCGACACAGGCGCTGACCAATGCAACGTTGCCTTATATTATCCGGCTTGCAGATCACGGTGCGAAACGCGCACTGGAACAAGATAGAGGGTTTATGTCAGGACTGAATGTGGCACAAGGGAAGTTGACGTGCGAGGGTGTCGCGACAGCTCAAGGGCTTGAATATCTTGCACCTGAAAGAATGCTGGGAAAAATAAGCTAGGGTTTGGAGTGAACCAGCGGGGTCTGGCGAGGCTCGGCGATACGATAGCCGGTTCCGGGATCTTTCGGAATCAAGTGATTTGATTCCGTGTTGCTATTACCTGACGAGAAAAAAAGTGGCGTCCCCTAGGGGGTTCGAACCCCTGTTGCCGCCGTGAAAGGGCGGAGTCCTAGGCCACTAGACGAAGGGGACGCAGCGCGTTAAACGCTTACCTCGTCGAGGTGGCGCGTATAGTATTTAAGGGTTGCCACTGTGTCAAATAGTTTTTCAAAAAAAATGAGCAAAATCAGCCTTGGCCATTCAGGCAGTACTTCAATTCGTCCCCGATGGCATCAAATGCGGCGGTCACCCCGTCAGAGTGATAGAGGTCGTAAATCGCTCGGGCGATAGGTTCGCGGGTAGCGGGCAATTGCGGCAACACCTTGGATATCGGTGCGTCGAGAGTGGCTGATATCAAGACTTCATATCTGAGCTTGTTTTCACCTGCGCAGAAGTAAAAATGCGATTCCCGACTTGCAGGCGGTGGGCGTCCGGATCGGTCGTAAACGCGTTTGCTACATTTTGCATACTCGGCGTTAACGGCAGAAAAGGTGTCAACCAGCGCGCTTTTGCTGGCTGTTGCAGCGTCGAACAACGTCGTCACCCTTTTTTCTGCAGCTGGGCTCAGCCCCGGCAGGCTTTCGGTGAGCTGGGACTTGCTGAACCCCTTGGCGACAAGCTGTAAAACCGTCACATATTCACTGGTAATCATGCTGCAGGTTTCAAAACTTTGCTCTGATGTCGTATCAGCTGCCGCCAAAGCAGGTGTCAGCGTTGCCAGCATCAGGTAAAAGCGAGCGATTGAGGCGAGTCGGACCATCGAGCATGTCATTAGGCTGAAATTGAGAAACTAAGCTTAACAAAGCCCATGTGTGTCCGTTGTGCGCAAATCCCCAAACCGACTCGGCATCCCGGAACTGAAAGGGGTATCTAAAGTGATGCCTTCAAGGCGCTGTCGAGATCGGAGTAATGAAAGTCAAATCCCTCTGCCTGTAACCGGGCGGGTTTGGCGTTTTGGCCCTCAAGCAATAACGTCGCCATTTCGCCGAGGCCCAGTTTGAGCACGAATGCCGGTACAGGTATTAGCGTGGGCCTGCCGAGGGTTCTACCGAGTGCGCTGGTAAAATCATCGTTGGTAACAGCGCAGGGGCTCACGACATTGTATGGGCCGGATGCGGTGGGGGTTTCAAGCATCCAGCAAAGTGCCCGTACAACATCGTCCCGATGAACCCAGGGCATGTACTGACTGCCGTCGCCAAGCCTGCCCCCAAGGCCCAGCCGGAACGGCGGTGTCATTCGCGAGAGAAAGCCGCCGTTCTTGCCGACCACGATGCCTGTCCTGGAAAAACATACCCGGGCGCCGAACTCCTCGGCGGGAAGTGCCGCTTTCTCCCACTCGGAACAGAGTCTGTGGGTAAAGTCCCGTTGGTTGGGGGCGGCATTCTCGGTAATCGTGGCGCTGTCCTGGCTGCCGTAATATCCCACTGCACTTCCTGATATGAAGACTTCAGGTTTTTGAGTACGCATTTTGAGCGCGTCAACGAGCGAACGGGTGAGCGCGACCCGGCTATCCATGAGTTTCTCTTTGCGGCCTTTTGTCCACCGTGACGCAGCGATGCCTTCACCTGCGAGATTGATAACGGCATCTATCGTGTCGAGTCCGGGAACCTCGTCGGTCGAATGAATGGGGGTTACTCTGCCACAGATAGAGCGCACGTCGGCGTTTGACTGGCGACTGAGCACCGTAAGCTCATAGCCTTTTGATAGCAGGTCAGGGCAGAGTTGCTGCCCGATAAACCCGGTGCCGCCTGTTATCAATATGCTCTTCATTAATATCTCCTGAAGTGCTTTGTCATTACATCTTTATAAATAGCTGAAATTATCTAAATTTTTAAGCGTTCTTTTGCTATGTGGCTGATCGATTCCGCAAGTAAAGGGTGTTCCCCTATGGGTGCGGCTAATTCTGTGATGACGCCGTGACGCGCTGATAATTGCTCCAACATTTCCGGAACGTCCTTGCGAAGGTGCCGGCCAGCGGCGAGAAAGAGAGGTAGTACCGTCACCTTTTCAATGCCGTCGCGTGAAGCACGTGCAATTTCACTGGCCAGTGACGGTTCGCTCAGTTCCATATAGGCGATAGCGGCTTCGGGGATTGCGTCGAGGCTTGGGCGTGCGAGTGCCTCAAATGTTTCGCACCACTTGGGGTCGCTGCTGCCGTGAGCAAGCAGCAGTACGCGATGACTGCTCATTGGTGAAGGGCTCCTGAGTCTGGTTGGCACGTTTTCATATCGAATTACGTATAGTATGCCGAATAAGCCCAATTAAAAGTTCAGGGATTTTTATCAACGGCCGACTTGAGAGTGTATAGCGAGGCAAGCTTGCTTTGATGCTGAAGATCGCGCGGCCGGGGAACACAGATAGAGGAGTGGCTATGCTCGGATGGCACGATGTGCTCGCGTTCTGGTTTGGCGAATTGGATAGCGATAACCTGCCGGACAACTTTCATCGGGCGCGCTGGTTTAAATCCAGTCGGTCGTTTGACTGGGAGATCCGGCGCCGGTTCCTGTCTTTGGCGCTGGTTGCCTCCGAAGACGGGCTTGACGGATGGCGGGACCGGCCGGAGTCGGCCCTCGCTGAACTTATCCTGCTTGATCAATTCACCCGAAATATCAATCGCGGGTTGGCACTGGCGTTTGATAATGATCGCCTCGCGCGACGCCTGTGCAAGGAAGGGCTTGAAAAGGGCCTTGATGTCATGCTGAAGCCCATTGAGCGGGCGTTTTTCTATATGCCGTTGCAGCACTCCGAAAGGTTTGAAGATCAACAGAAAGGCGTCGGCTTTTATGAGCAACTGGTGGCCTCGACCCAGGGCCGGGAGCGGGAGCTCATCCTGTCATTTTTCCGGTCCGCAAAAGAGCATCGGGACGTCATTGAGCAGTTTGGGCGCTTTCCTCATCGCAACAAAGTTCTCGGGCGCCAAAATACAGAAGACGAAACGCGATACCTTGAGGGCGGTGCAAAGCGATATGGGCAGTAGCAGTGAGTTGCTGTGATTTTGCGGCCGCTCTGTAGACGTCTGTCACGATTTTCGCTGCTTCGATTTGGCACAATTGAACGACGCGGGCGCACACCATGGGTAGCCACGGAACGCTGGCACGAGATGCGCCGTGATCCCAATATTCCGCTCGGCCAGCGTGGTGACGTTGCTCACGAACAGGACATGCCATGGACCAGCACAATGATAGATGACGACACCCTAGCCAAAGTAAAGCTGAGTAGCACACTCAAAGATTCGATCCACTATAACGGGCGGAAAGCAGCCCGGGCGAAAAGTGAAAATCGACGTGTGCAGATTCTTGAGGCTGCCCTTGAAATTGCTGCGGTGGAAGGGGTTCGTGGTGTAAAGCATCGGGCGGTAGCCCGCCGCGCGGGCGTTCCTCTGGCATCAACGACTTATTATTTTCGTGATATTTCGGAACTGATCCGCGACGCTTTCATGTTGTTCGCAGAGAAGGCAAAGGAAAAGCTCGATAATTATCATGTACGCCTGAATGCACTTATCGATGAAGCGCAACGACAAGGGTTGCTTGAGTCCCCTGAAGGGAAATGCGAAGTTGCCGCTCAGGTTGCCAGGTTTATTGCTGATTATTTCTGTGAGGAGTTTCGATTCCATCAGTCAGCCGTTCTGACGGAACAGGTGTTCCTGTTTGAGGCAATGCGTGAACCGGAACTGCATACATTGGCCAGGCAATACCGACGGGCCTGGTATAAAGGTGTTGAATCGGTATTGTGCCGTTTGAATACTGACCAGCCGAAGCGGGATGCAGCTCTGATCGTTTCTCTAGTTTCAGGGATGGGGTATGACGGTGTGCTGTTCCGTGACCGGTTTAACCCTGCATTTCTGGAGGAATCATTAGGGCGTACTTTGGGCATGTTGATGGGTGTCGATCCATCATGCATGGCTGAACGAGTACTGAGCCAGCGGGCTGCAATTGCTCCCGAAGAATGTTCAATGCCCGGTAAAAGCCAGGAAAATGACCCTGAAAGTGAAAAAAATATTTGAAGGTGTTGCGCCCTTAAAAATCGCTCCGTATAATCCCGCCCCGTTGTAGAGAGTAACCGAAAGGTTCAGCACAACGTTCAGCGGGAATAGCTCAGTGGTAGAGCACAACCTTGCCAAGGTTGGGGTCGCGAGTTCGAATCTCGTTTCCCGCTCCAGATTTCAGAAAACCCGGCTCTTTGAGTCGGGTTTTTTCGTTTATGGCATCTGAAATTGCATCTGAGGCCGGGGTCGGGGCAGGCCGGATTGAAATGCTCGGTTTCGGCGGGGCTCACTGGTATCCTTTAGTTTTATAACGGAGCCAAGAGATGGCATTACTCACCGTTGAGCAGCTGTACTATTACCCTGTGAAGTCCTTGCGTGGTATCGCGGTCGATTCGCTTGACCTGTCGGATTTCGGGCCTCTGAATGATCGTCGCTGGATGATTGTTGATTCTGATGGCAAGTTCGTGACCCAGCGCGAGCAGCCGCGTCTTGCACAGGTCTCGGCGCAATTGACCTCATCGGGGCTGCAGCTCTGTTTCCCCGCCATCCCGCCATCCATTGACGAAACCATTGTCGCTGTTGAGTTGGGTTCTCAGAGCCTTGCCGTGACCGTTTGGAAGGATACCGTCAGGGCGATTGTCGCCAAGCCGGCGTCATCGGAAGCGTTGAGCCGTTTTCTGGGCCTGCAGGTCCAGTTGGTGTATATGCCGCAGGATGTTGTGCGCGAGGCTGATACCCGTTTCACCGAGCCGGGGCGCCGGGTCGGGTTTGCTGACGGGTTCCCGTTCCTGGTCACTCATCAGGCATCGCTGGACGCGCTATCCAGGCGGATTGGCAGCAATATTGAAATGCGGCGATTTCGGCCGAACATCGTGGTGTCCGGTGGTGAGGCATTTGCCGAAGATCGGTGGAGAACGCTTACAAGGGAAGGGTTGACGCTAACGCTGGTCAAGCCCTGCTCACGGTGCATTATGACGACAGTCGACCCCTGGTTAGGCGTTAAGTCAGATGACCGGCAGCCGCTTCGCGAACTGGGTTCGTTTCGTCGAACGGATGCCGGTGTGATATTCGGAATGAATGCGGTACACGATGGTGCTGGCCCGATTAAGGTCGGCGATCAGTTCGAAATTTCAGAGTAGAGGATAAACGGCACATGCCATTGCTTACGTTAGATGGAGTATCACTCGCTTTCGGGCTCAAGCCATTGCTGGACGATGCACGGCTGGTGATGGAGCGCGGTGAGCGAGTCTGTCTGCTTGGGCGCAATGGCGAAGGCAAGTCCACCCTGCTTAAAATCGTGACTGGTGAAGTCACGCCCGATGGCGGCCATGTAAGGCTTGATGATGGCGCGGTGTTGTCCGTATTGCCACAAATGCTGCCATCAAACGATACCCGCACGGCCTATGAAGTTGTTGCGGGCGCATTTCCTGAAACAGGCGAAGTGCTGGCCGAATTCCATGCGCTTTCCCAACAGGCGGATGAAGCCAGCCTCGATCGACTGATGAAAGTCCAGGATCGGCTCGAAGCGTTGGATGGCTGGCGATTAGATCAAAAGGTCAATGCTATTCTCGCGCAATACAAGATCGATCCCGACCAAACGCTGAATACCTTGTCTGGCGGCTGGCAGCGGCGCGTTCTGCTTGCCAAGGCGCTAGTGGCCGAGCCCGATATCCTGTTGCTGGATGAGCCCACCAACCATCTTGATGTTCCTGCGATTGCCTGGCTGGAAGACGCGTTGCGCCAGTTCAGCGGCGCCTTGCTGTTTGTCAGTCACGACCGGGCCTTTATCCGTCGCATTGCGACCCGAGTGGTGGAGCTGGATCGCGGACAACTGGTTAGTTTCTCAGCGGATTACGATCATTATCTGGAGCTGAAAGAGAAAGCGCTGGAAGAGGAGGAGCGCCAGAACGCTTTGTTTGACAAGCGTTTGAAGCAGGAAGAGGTCTGGATCCGCCAGGGCATAAAGGCGCGGCGCACCCGGAATATGGGGCGAGTACGTGCGTTGAAGGCCATGCGGGAAGATCGAAAGCAGCGCCGCGAGCGCAGCGGCAATGCCAGCTTTTCGGTCGAAGATGCAGCGAAATCCGGCAAACTGGTGGTTGAGGCGACTGCGGCGAGCTTCGCCTATCCGAGCGGAAAGCGCATCATCGATGAACTCGATTACACGGTTATCCGCGGTGACAAAATCGGTTTGATTGGCGAGAACGGCACAGGTAAAACGACGCTCGTGCGCTTGCTGCTGGGCGAGCTCGAACCCACCTCAGGACAGGTGCGGTTGGGCACAAACCGGTCTGTCGCCTATTTCGACCAGTTGCGCGGTGAGCTGGATAACGAACTGAATGCTCTGGATAACCTGTCAGAAGGTCGGGAATTCATCGAAATCAACGGGCAGCAAAAGCATGTTCTGGGCTACCTTCAGGATTTCCTGTTTACCCCGGAACGGGCTCGGTCTCCGGTGCGTGTGTTCTCTGGCGGTGAGCGGGCACGGTTGATGCTGGCCAAACTGTTCAGTAAGCCTGCCAACATTCTGGTACTGGATGAGCCAACGAACGATCTGGATGTTGAGACGCTTGAGTTGCTGGAATCTCAACTGGTGTCTTTTGCCGGCACAGTTGTGGTCATCAGTCACGACCGGGAATTCCTCGACAATGTTGTGACCGATACCCTGTTCCTCGACGGATCAGGGCAGGTCAGTGCTGCTGTTGGCGGCTACAGCGACTGGCGACGTCAGGGTGGTCGATTCCCCACCGAGGCCGAAGTAAAGTCGTCATCCCGTAAAAATGCGCCTCCGGTGAAAGAGTCTCCGAAATCCACCACGCCTTCGCCCAAGGCTCCGGCAAAAAAAATGAGCTTCAAGCTGAAACACGAGCTCGAACAATTGCCGGGCGAAATCGCAGCACTCGAAGAATCGATTGCGGCAGATCAGGTTCAGGTTTCCGATAGTGCATTCTATTCAAGGCCTCATGACGAAGTCACCGCTGTTCTGGAAGGCATGGCTGAGAAAGAAAAGGCGCTTGAGTCAAAAGTTGAACGTTGGATGGAGCTTGAGGAAATGGCGGGTTAGTAAGGGCTGGGGCGAGCGCTGGCTGGAACTGTTAAGCCGATCACTTTTCCTGGTCATCCGGCCGCTCCTTTCTGTGGGCAGTGCACGCCACGCCTTCCTGTACTGCTATACACTGCCCGGCGATATAAAGCCCTGTCCTGGACGGAATGGGCTCCGTTTAGACTCGCGGAATAGTGAGCGGGTAAAGCCAAGAAGGTAGTTTGAATGAATGTAATTTACGCCTTTACCTTTAGCGAAGGCGATACCCGAACATTCCGGGTTGATATCGATCGCCAGTCATCAGCGCCTGACGCTGGCGCGCCTGACTGGACCCGCTTGGCGTATTGCCAGTGCTCAAACTGTCCGCTAAGTAGCAAAACGCACAAGCACTGTCCGGCGGCACTCGATATGGTGCCTATTGTTGAAGACCTCGGTGACGATAATGCCTATCAGAAGGTAAGGGTGGATGTAGAAGACGATCGCCGGCGCTATTCAAAGGATACAACGCTGGAAGAAGGGCTGCGTTCGCTACTGGGGCTGACAATGGCGACCAGCCAGTGCCCTCTGCTTTCGCAACTTCGGCCCATGGCGATTCACCATATGCCTTTCGCCAGTTCCGACGAGTTTATTCAGCGCAGCGTGTCGCTTTATCTGCTGCAGCAGTATTTTGAAAAGCGTAATCATCGAACGCCTGACTGGGAGCTGAAGGGCCTGGTGGAGCGAAACCAGCGTTTGCAACTGGTGAATCAGGCGTTGTGGCAGAGAATACACTCTGCCTGCAAGGGGGATGGCAACCTCAAGGCACTTCTCAATTTCTTCTCGATGGCATCCAGTGTGAGTTTTTCTCTGGAGACTCAGTTGCGGAAGCTCGAATCCCGGCTGGGGTAATCAGGCACCGGCATGTTGGCAGGCCGGCGATCTCGTGACCGCCGGCTCAGTGTCTTAAAGGCCTAGTTGTCATCCGTATTGATGCGAACGGCCAGGACATCGCGCTTGGCGCCGTGTAAAACGCCGTTGGCGGTAGAGCCCAGTAGCAATTGAATGCCGTGCCGCCCGTGACTGCCGATAATCGCCAGATCGACATCTCGTTCATCGCATACCCGGTGTATTTCTGCTTCCGGACGTCCGACCGCAACCACCAGGTTCTCTGGTGGGATATCGAACTTTCTTCCGAATACCGCCAGTTGTTCTTTTGCAGCAGAATCCAGTTGATCCTGTAACTCGGTCAGGTCCATGGGGATATCGCCGCCGTACGCGTAGCCAACGGGCTCAACCACGTGAAGCAGTATGAGGTCAGCTTCATGCATCGCTCGTAGTTCCTGGGCTCGCTGGATGACCTGATCCGCTTCGTCGGTGAGGTCGATCGCGGCAAGCATGATGTTGTAAAGGGCCATATGGAGATCTCCTTCGCTTCAGAAGCTGTTCAGTTCAGGTAACACTATAGTTCCAGTTTAGTGCCCTCGTTTGGTCAAACGCCAGCGAATTACGAATTGCACTAATTCACATAACTTACCAACGAACGGGCTGAAACAGGCTAGCCTTAATGTAAAACGATCGCAGCTGTTCCGCTGCCGAGCAGTTGGGATTTTTGCCATTGAGCATCATTTTCCTGCGGAGGCTTGAAGCGCCATGTTGCTGACTGTAGTGGTTGTCCTTGCGTTGGGGTTTATCGTTGGTTCAATTTTCTGGTTACGCCCCTCTGCCGACGAGCGTCGCAGGATGCATTTAAGAAATCAGGCGGTGCGTGAGGGGTTTCGTGTTGAGTCCGTAAAGGGGGCGCTGAGAACCCAGTTAGGGTCGGGCGATCCTGACGAAGCCTTATACCTATACTGGAAACCCTGGGAACGCGATGTGCCTCAAGGTGTTGATGGGCGAAGCGGGCCGGCGGTATTTGCGAGCGGAACAGCACTCGCCGGGCTTGATAAGGCCGCTGAGTTAGTGCCGCTGTCCGGGGCTTTCAAAGCTTGGTTCATCGACGGAAGGGGGGTAGGTTTTGTTTGGGACGAGTCCGGCGTCCGCGATGAACTGGATCGCAGCCTGACTCAGATAAATGTGCTGGTTCGCCCATAAAAAAGCGGACGCTGGTCATCCAGTGTCCGCCTGTTATTTGACTCGCCTTATTGCTTAGCTGGTGGCTTGATTGCCGGCTTGCGAAGTGGTTCCGGTCATCAGGTTGATCGCTTCGTTGAGCTCGCTCAGAATGCCTTTTGAGTAGCGATCAATAACGAAAGAGACGTTGTTTTCGTTAAAGTTAATATAGGATCCGCGAATAAATCCCCACTTGGACGCAACGCTATGAAGCGTTTCCTTCAGCTCACCTGTGTAGGTGTTGTTAGTCGTAATCTGGCTGATGAGGGAGTCGAATTTCCTCGCCTGCACGTCAAGTGCTTCTTCAGAGGCTGCGCCCTGAAAAGTTTGCGACACAGAAGATGTTGAGCGCGCCGAATACTTGGTCATCATCTTCGCCATCAGCAGCGCAGCAGAGCGGGCCGCTTCAACGCGCTGATCGACCTGAATACCCTCTGAAGACTGGGAAATCTCATACAGCTCGTCAGAGATAACGCTCAGTGTCTGAGCCTGGTTGGCCATGTCAGACACCAGACGCAGATCCGGGTAGCCGTTCTTTCTGACATCGTTAATGTTCTGACGCATCAGATTCTTGTAGCTGTCGAACTCTTTGGTGAGCTGGCTGATCTGATCGTCATTAAGCACACCTTTGGCATCGGTGCTGATTGTGTTCATTTCGGAGTTGGAGTCGTTCACCGCAGCAACAACTTCGTTCAGTATTTCGGTATCACCGCTGACAGTGAACTGGTAATACGCGTTGAGCGCACTAAAGTTACTGATCCGGAAATGGTGGAGGCTGGCCAGAAGCGGGTCACTCGCAGCTTGCGCTACGAAAGAGGCGGTAGACAGGGTGAGGGCAACGATGAGTGTCGCGCATCCCCTTAACCAATTACCGTTGTGGGTCATCGGTGTCGATCTCCAGTTTCTTATTGTCAGAAGGGTGTTGTTATTATTCGGCGCAACAACGAGGCTTGTTGTTCTTTCGGTTATAAGCGTATTGTCTGTAGTGCCATTAGGCTGTTGGACGCCGGTTTGAGTTTGAGGCTAAATTAACTGCGCGCGCCAATCAAGCGGTTTTGGGTAAGTACGAGAACCCCGTTTTGTAAACTTATTTTACCGATGGGAGCCTGTTTTCGTGCGCAGAGCCAAAAAGTGCTTACAACCTTATGTATTTGCTCGTCTAATTACGCCAGCGCTCAATCAAGGCCGGTGTCCGCATGCTCTGCAGTACCCTTAGCAGAAAGAAACAAATTGACAAACGACGGATTTTTTCACATCGTGTGCAGCACTCGATTCAAACGACCGTATGAATTTCGGTGTTGATAATCGGGCAGTGACCGAAATCTCTCTGCAAACAACGTGGGTTTTTATGGCTTGGAACAAAGCCAGAAACCGGCGCTCAATAGCAGTTCCAAACACAGACTGGAGATCAGTTGATGATTTACGAAGGTAAAGCCATCACGGTTAAAGAGATCGAAGGCGGAATCGCTCAGCTGAACTTCGACCTCCAAGGCGAGTCAGTTAACAAGTTCAATCGCCTCACAATCGAAGAGCTTGGTGCCGCAGCCGACCAATTGAAAGCAGCCAAGAATATCAGAGGGCTGGTGGTAACCAGTTCCAAAGACAGCTTTATTGTTGGCGCTGATATCACCGAATTCACAGAGCTGTTTGCTGGCTCTGAAGAAGATCTGGTAGCCAATAACCTCAAAGCGAACGAAGTATTCAGTGCAATCGAAGACTTGCCGTTCCCGACCGTTACCATCATTAATGGTATGGCGCTGGGCGGCGGTTTCGAGATCTGCCTGGCTACCGACTACCGCATCATGGATCCAAAAGCGAAGGTTGGCCTGCCAGAAGTCAAGCTCGGCATCTTCCCCGGATTCGGCGGTACCGTGCGTCTGTCGCGCCTGATTGGCGTTGATTACGCCGTAGAATGGATTGCGGCCGGTGGCGAAAACCGTGCTGACAAGGCCCTTAAAACAGGCGCAGTCGATGCGGTTGTTGAAGGTGACAAGCAGCTGGAAGCCGCGCTGTCTCTGATCAATCAGTGCAACGAAGGCAAGCTGGATTACCTGGCGCGCCGCGAAGAGAAGAAAGGCAAGATCAAGCTGAATGCCATGGAAAGCATGATGGCGTTCGAGATCTCTAAAGCTTTTGTTGGCGCGCAGGCGGGTAAAAACTATCCGGCTCCGGTTGAGGCAATCAAAGTCATGCAGAAGCATGCCGGCCTTACCCGTGACAAAGCTCTGGAAGTAGAAGCAAAAGGTTTTGCCAAAATGGCGAAAACCAATGTTGCTGCCTGTCTTGTTGGTCTGTTCCTGAACGATCAGGAGCTTAAGAAAAAGGCCAAGGACTGGGAAAAAGAAGCGAACGACGTGAAGCTTGCTGCCGTATTGGGTGCAGGCATCATGGGTGGCGGTGTTGCGTATCAGTCTGCACTGAAAGGCACGCCCATCGTCATGAAGGACATCAATCAGGACGGCATTGAGCTGGGCCTTAAAGAAGCCAAAAAGCTGCTCACCAAGCGCGTAGGCAAGGGCAAGATGAAGCCCGAGCAAATGGCTGATGTTCTCAACAGCATCACTCCAACCCTTAATTACGGTGATTTCAAGGGTGTGGATCTGGTTGTTGAAGCTGTTGTCGAAAACCCGAAAGTCAAAGATGCAGTACTGCGCGAAACTGAAGAGCACGTTCGCGATGACGCAATCCTGACCTCCAACACATCGACTATTTCTATCGATCTGCTGGCGAAAAACCTCAAGCGTCCTGAAAACTTCTGCGGCATGCACTTCTTTAACCCGGTACACATGATGCCGCTGGTTGAAGTTATCCGTGGCAAGAAGACCAGTGACCGTGCGATTGCCACTACCGTGGCGTACGCCAAGGCAATGGGCAAAACCCCGATCGTCGTGAATGATTGCCCGGGCTTCCTGGTTAACCGTGTTCTGTTCCCATACTTCGGTGGATTTATCGGCCTGGTACGTGACGGCGCTGACTTCCAGAAAGTCGACAAGGTTATGGAGAAGTTTGGCTGGCCGATGGGCCCCGCGTATCTGCTTGACGTTGTCGGCATGGACACAGGCAAGCACGCAGGCGAAGTAATGGCTGACGGCTTCCCGGATCGCATGAAGCATGAAGGCACAACAGCCATTGACGTGATGTTCGATAATGACCGTTACGGTCAGAAGAACGACAAAGGCTTCTACAAGTACGAGCTGGACCGTAAAGGTAAGCAGAAGAAGGTTGTAGACGAAGAAACCTACAAACTGCTTGAGCCTGTCGTTCAGAGCAAGAATGACTTCAGCGATGAAGACATCATTGCGCGAATGATGATTCCTCTATGCCTGGAAACCGTTCGCTGCCTGGAAGATAACATTGTTGAGTCACCTGCAGATGCCGATATGGGTCTGGTCTACGGTATCGGTTTCCCTCCGTTCCGTGGTGGTGCTCTGCGTTACATCGACGATATGGGCGTTGCCGAATTCGTCGAACTGGCAGACAAGTTTGCAGATCTGGGTCCTTTGTATCATCCGACCGAGAAGCTGCGTGAAATGGCCAAAACCGGCGAGAAGTTCTTCGGTTGAACCCTGAACGAGATTTCCGAACGGAGACAGATCTATGAGCCTTAATCCGAGAGACGTTGTCGTCGTCGATTGCGTGCGGACTCCAATGGGTCGCGCTAAAAACGGATGCTTCCGCAACGTGCGTGCAGAGAACCTGTCTGCTGCATTGATCGAAGCGCTGTTTGATCGCAATCCAAAATTGGATCCGAAAGAAGTTGAAGACGTGGTTTGGGGTTGTGTAAACCAGACCAAAGAGCAGGGCTTTAACGTAGCGCGTCAGATTTCCCTGATGACACGCCTGCCACACGAGTCCGCTGCCCAGACGGTCAACCGTCTGTGTGGTTCGGCCATGACTGCAATTCACACTGCGGCACAGGCCATTCAAACCAACAATGGCGAGATGTTCGTTGTGGGTGGTGTCGAGCACATGGGGCACGTTCCCATGACTGAAGGCTTCGATCACAACCCGGCAGCATCCAAATACAGTGCCAAGGCCTCGAACATGATGGGCCTGACTGCTGAAATGCTGGCCAAGATGCATGGCATCAACCGTCAGCAGCAGGATGAGTTCGCAGCGCGTTCACATCGCCTGGCTCATGAAGCGACAGTTGAAGGTCGATTCAAGAACGAGATCGTGCCCATTGAAGGTCATGACGAAAATGGATTCAAAGTCCTCATTGAGGACGACGAAACTATTCGTCCAGAGACCACAGTGGAGTCACTGGGTCAGTTGCGTCCGGCGTTTGATCCTAAAAACGGCACCGTCACTGCGGGTACCTCTTCGCAGTTGACAGACGGCGCATCTGCGATGGTTCTGATGTCTGCGGAGCGTGCGCAAGCACTGGGTCTGCAGCCTATCGCCAAGATCCGGAGCATGGCCGTTGCCGGTTGTGATCCCGCGATCATGGGTTACGGTCCGGTACCAGCAACCAAGAAGGCGCTGAAGCGCGCTGGCCTTAAGGTTGAAGATATCGACTTCTGGGAGCTTAATGAAGCCTTTGCTGCGCAGTCTCTGCCAGTTTTGAAGGATCTGAAGCTGCTGGGCGTTGCTGATGAAAAGGTCAACCTTAACGGTGGCGCTATTGCGCTGGGTCACCCGCTGGGTTGTTCCGGTTCGCGTATCTCAACTACGCTGCTGCACGTTATGCAGGCCAAAGGCGGTACATTGGGTGTTTCCACCATGTGTATCGGTCTGGGGCAGGGCATAGCAACTGTCTGGGAACGGATCTAATCGTCCCCTGAGTTGAAAAAAGCCCGGCGTTTGTCCGGGCTTTTTTTTAGGTCAGTGGTAGGCAGCGTTGACAGCGAGCATGACTTCAAACGCCATTGATGGGTTGTGCTGATCACCTTGACCCTGTAAAACAGAGCACCTATAACTCAGCTGCAGGCGAGTGATGCCCTAGCAGCCTGATTTTTCGCCATTATTGAGATGCACTGAAGAGCTGCTTTCCGCTTCGGGAGTGGGGCATCTGTCCAGTGTCTCTCTGAAACAGATCATCCGGGTATCCATTTATACTGCTGGATATCTTTGAAAGGAACATAACGTCGCCATGGGTAAGAATCTCGTCATTGTCGAGTCACCGGCAAAAGCGAAAACCATCAATAAGTACCTGGGTTCCGATTACATCGTGAAATCCAGTGTCGGTCATATTCGTGATCTGCCGGTAAGCGGCAGTGGTACTCAGAGCGATCCCAAAGAGCGCGCGCGCCAAGCGGCATTGACGCGCAAGATGGCGCCTGAAGAGAAAGCGGAATACAAGATTCGTAAATCGCGAGATCAGCTCGTCAATCGTATGGGTGTTGACCCGGAAAATGACTGGAGTGCGCGTTACGAAATACTGCCCGGCAAGGAAAAGGTCGTCAGCGAACTTAAGCGGCTCGCGAAAGACGCCGAGCATGTCTATCTCGCGACGGATTTGGACCGCGAGGGGGAGGCTATTGCCTGGCACTTGCGGGAAACGATCGGCGGCGACGACGATAAATACCGCCGGGTGGTATTTAACGAGATCACCAAACGCGCGATCAAAGAGGCATTTAAAGAGCCGAGTACGCTTGATACGGATCGCGTAAACGCCCAGCAAGCTCGCCGTTTCCTGGATCGTGTTGTGGGTTACATGGTGTCGCCGCTTCTGTGGAGCAAGCTCGCGAGAGGCCTGTCAGCAGGGCGGGTGCAGTCTGTTGCTGTGCGGCTGATTGTAGAGCGCGAAAAAGAAATTCGTATTTTTATTCCTGAGGAGTATTGGCAGGTCCATGCGGATTTGACGCCTCAGAATGCCAAGCAGCCCATGCGATTTGAAGTCACTCGCCAGGGCGACAAGGCGTTTCGCCCAACCAGTGAGTCTGAAACGTCGGCACACGTCAAAACGCTGAAGGCGTCCGACTTCAAAGTCGCCAAGCGTGAAGACAAGCCAACCAAATCCAGGCCAAGCGCACCGTTTATTACGTCGACGCTGCAGCAGGCAGCCAGTAACCGGATGAGCTTCAGCGTCAAGAAAACCATGATGCTGGCCCAGCGTCTGTATGAAGCCGGTTTTATCACCTACATGCGTACTGACTCTACCAACCTGAGTCAGGATGCAGTAACCAGTTGCCGTGAGTATATCGAGAAGCAGTTCGGCAAGAACTACATGCCCGATGCGCCAAGGGTATACGGTAGCAAGGAAGGTGCTCAGGAGGCTCACGAGGCCATCAGGCCTACTGATGTGACCCGACGCCCGGCTGATATTAGCGGGCTTGAGAAGGATGCTGAGCGCCTCTACGACATTATCTGGCGTCAGTTTATCGCCTGTCAGATGGCGGATGCCGAATTTTTGAGCACTTCAATCGCAGTTGCTGCGGCGGATTACGAGCTGCGGATCCGTGGCCGCATAATCAAGTTTGAAGGTTTTCTTAAAGCGGCGCCTCAGGCTTCCAGAAAAGACGAAGACATTGCACTGCCAGACATCAAGGTAGGCGAACAGCTTGATCTGACAAAAGTTGATCCGACCCAGCACTTTACCAAGCCGGCGCCGCGCTACACGGAAGCGAGTCTGGTGAAGGAGCTTGAAAAGCGGGGTATTGGACGGCCCTCCACTTATGCCTCGATTATCTCCACTATTCAGGATCGCGGTTATGTGCGTCTCCAGAATCGTCGTTTTTACGCGGAGAAGATGGGTGACATCGTAACCGATCGCTTGAAGGAGTCCTTCACCAACCTGATGGACTACGACTTTACTGCGCGCCTTGAAGAAGAGCTGGACGATATCGCCAAGGGTGGCGTCGATTGGAAAACTGTTCTCAATGGCTTTTATGGTCGCTTTAAGAAGCAGCTTGATAGCGCTGGAACTGATTCCAAAGACGGCGGAATGCGCGGTAATACGCCCACCGATACGGATATCAAATGCCCAACCTGCTCCCGACCGATGCAGATCAGGGTCGCCAGTACCGGCGTTTTCCTGGGCTGCTCGGGTTATCAGCTGCCTCCGAAGGAGCGCTGTAAGACGACGATCAACCTGGTGTCGGGTGACGAAGTCGTCAGCGCGGATGACGATGTGGAAGGTGAGGGCGAGACCCGCTTGTTGCGGATGAAGCGCCGTTGCCCGATTTGCAGCACTGCGATGGACAGCTATCTGATTGATGAGCACCGCAAGTTGCATGTATGCGGCAATACCCCAGACTGTCCCGGCCATGAAATTGAGGAGGGTACGTTCCGGATAAAGGGTTATGATGGCCCGACTCTGGAATGTGACAAGTGCGGCTCGGAAATGCAGTTGAAAACAGGCCGTTTCGGCAAGTATTTCGGCTGTACCAATGATGAATGCAAGAACACCCGCAAGCTTCTGCGCTCGGGGGAGCCTGCGCCACCGAAGATGGATCCGGTGCCGATGCCAGAGCTTCAATGTGAAAAAGTGGACGACACCTATGTCTTGCGCGATGGTGCGTCAGGGCTTTTCCTGGCTGCGAGCAAATTCCCGAAAAACAGGGAAACCCGAGCACCGCTTGTGAAAGAGATCAAGCCACATCGTGACGAGATCGACCCCAAGTATGGCTTTTTGATGGATGCGCCTGAGAAAGACCCTGAGGGGAATCCAGCGGTCATTCGCTACAGCCGGAAGACCAAGGAACAGTACGTGATGACGGAAAAAGAGGGTAAGGCTACCGGTTGGAGTGCTTACTATTCCGGCGGAAAGTGGGAAATAAAAGATAAAAAGAAATAACGCTAACTGGATGCTGTTTTGCATCAAGCGACGAAAAAAGGGGCTTCACGCCCCTTTTTTTATGCCCTTTACCTGAGGTGAGTCTGAGGTGAATGGCCGGATTATCAGTCTTTGTTTTGCTCTCTGCGCGCCTGGGTGCTCAATCGCCTGAGTAGGCTTGAGGTATCCCAGCGGCCGCCGCCCATGGCCTGGACATCAGCATAGAACTGGTCAACGAGCGCTGTGACAGGCAGGGTAGCGTTGCGTTTTCTGGCTTCGCTCAGGCATATATCCAAGTCCTTACGCATCCAGTTCACAGCAAACCCGTGTTCGTATTCGTCGGCGATCATCGTGTCGGCGCGATTTTCCATTTGCCACGACTGAGCAGCGCCTTTGGATATGACGTCGATCACCTTTCGCTGATCCAGGCCCGCCTGTTCGGCGAAGTGCAGGCCTTCCGACAGTCCCTGAACGAGCCCTGCGATGGTAATTTGATTAACCATCTTGGTCAGTTGGCCGCGGCCTGGCTTGCCCATGTGAGTGATGGCATGCCCATATGCCTCGAGTAAGGGGAGTGCGCGTGAAAACGCGTCGTCCGCAGCGCCGCACATGATCGTCAGCTTGCCGTTCTCCGCACCTTGTTGTCCGCCAGAGACGGGGGCGTCAATAAAGGTATGCCCAACATCTTCTGCTGCAGCGGCCAACTGCTCGGCAATGCCCGCTGACGCGGTGGTGTGGTCGATTAGCAGTGCCCCTGACGGGGTATTGGCGATGATGCCGTCGCTTCCCAGGTATACAGACTCAAGGTCGGGATCGGCGCCGACGCAGGTCAGCACGCAATCGGCATCTTTGACCGCTTCCCGGATTGTTTCGCAGGCACTTCCCGAATATTTCTGGAGCCACTGGTTTGCTTTGTCCGGGTTACGGTTGAAGACAGTGACGGTGTGACCGGCATTCGCAAGGTGGCCGGCCATGGGAAAGCCCATCACTCCGAGCCCGATAAAGGTGATGTTAAGCGCCATAAACTGATTACCTCCGATGACTTTTTATTTTTATACAGTGACAAACAAAAAAGGGCTGCACAATGTGCAGCCCTTTTCGGAATCCGTGCAAATTGATTACTTTGCAGGATAGTCGCGTTTGCTTGCTCCGGTATAGAGCTGACGCGGACGGCCGATGCGGTAATCGCCACTGACCATTTCGTTCCAATGGGAGAACCAGCCAATGGTGCGGGACATCGCGAAGATGACCGTAAACATTGAGGTTGGGATTCCCACAGCTTTCAGGATCAGGCCAGAGTAGAAGTCGACGTTCGGATACAGCTTGCGCTCAACGAAGTAGGGGTCTTCAAGGGCAATCTGCTCCAGTCGCTGAGCAATGCGCAGCATGGGGTCATTCTCCAGGCCGAGCTCCGTCAGAACTTCGTGGCAGGTTTCGCTCATGACTTTGGCGCGTGGGTCAAAGTTCTTGTAAACACGGTGACCAAAGCCCATCAGGCGGAATGGATCGTTCTTGTCTTTTGCCTTGGCGACGAATTTGTCGATATTCGATTCGTCACCAATTTCTGCCAGCATGTCCAGAACAGCTTCGTTGGCGCCGCCGTGAGCGGGGCCCCAGAGTGCTGCAATGCCAGACGCTATGCAAGCGTAAGGGTTGGCGCCAGTTGAGCCGGCCAGACGAACTGTCGACGTGGAGGCGTTTTGCTCGTGGTCGGCATGCAGGATAAAGATCTTATCCATAGCCTTGGCCAGGATCGGATTAACCTCATAGTTCTCGCAGGGATTGCCAAACATCATCTGCAAGAAGTTTTCCGAGTAGGAGAGGTCGTTACGCGGGTAAACGAATGGCTGACCAACAGAGTACTTGTAGCACCAGGCTGCAATGGTTGGCATCTTCGCAACCAGGCGGTGCGCAGTGATTTCCCGCTCCACTTCACTGGTGACGTCCATCTGGTCATGGTAGAACGCAGAAAGCGCGCCTACTACGCCACACATGATTGCCATAGGGTGCGCATCGCGGCGGAAGCCGCTAAAGAAATGACGCATCTGGTCGTGGATCATGGTGTGATGCTTGACCGTATCGCGGAAAAGGTCGCCCTGTTCCTTGGTCGGCAGTTCGCCATTTAGCAACAGATAGCAGACTTCGAGGTAATCAGAATGCTCTGCGAGTTGTTCGATCGGATAACCGCGGTGTAGTAAAACACCATTGGCACCGTCAATGTAGGTGATCTTTGATTCGCAAGCTGCTGTGGATACAAAACCTGGATCGTATGTGAATACGCCTTCTTGGACGAGGCTTCTGACGTCAATGACGTCGGGGCCTTCCGTGCCGGCATAAACGGGCAGCTCGATTGATTTATCACCCACCGAAAGCTGTGCTTTCTTGTCGGTCATGGTGCTCTCCTATATCAGCATTTCTGGCGTAAGAAAGCGGTCCGGAACGCCCGCACGCGTCGTACATCCGACAAAACAGTTGCTTTGCCGCCGGTCGCTCTCTTGAAAACGCATATTATTGCAAGATCGTCCCGTGAGGTCACGGCCAACCACGCCAGGAGACGTGCTGGAGCTGCGAAAGCAGTCCGACATTTGCCTGATTATTTCGCTAAATCGACGCTTTTAACCCGGCGTTGGGTCCGCACGCAGTTTTGAAGCGTGGCGGCAAAATATAGGCTGTTGGCTTTTTTTGTCAATGGATGATGACGGATTTTCCATGCTTTTAGTCACAATCCTTTGGAGATCAGGGCATAAATGTGACGAGTTTTTCTATGTCAACTAGGGTGGTTGATAGTGTTAGACCATGGTCTTACCCTGTCGCCCATCAAGAGTTGGATTAAGGGGTGCCTTGGCACCGATTAACGCTAACTGCCTTGAGGTGAGGGCATTTCTGTCCATTGCTTGTTTGTAATTCCGGGGGGCACTCCTTATAATCCGTAGCCCGGAAATGAGGACATATCCGGTCTTCGCGCCAAAGGCGACGCGCTGACCTGCGGTATACTCCCTCCAGTGTTCTGCAAGAAAAGATAATCGAACTACACCAACCACCAGTCCCGCGAATCAATACGTTGTAACGCCGGACAATAAAGAGTGTGAGAGAGCTGTGAACAGTAAACGACCAGTAAATCTCGATCTCAGCAAGTTTCATTTTCCATTGCCGGCGATCACTTCGATCCTGCACCGCACGAGCGGAATCATTATCTTTATAGGTATGGGTTTCCTTTTGTACGGCCTGGATTTGTCTCTTGAGGGCGAGAGCGGTTTTAATGCGGTAAATGACTTGCTTAGCAGTTTCCTGGCGAAACTGATTATCTGGGGCATCCTTTCGGCCCTGCTATATCACCTCGTAGCGGGTATCAAACACCTGCTTATGGATATGGGCATTGGTGAAGAGTTGCAAAGTGGTCGTCTGGCGGCCAAGGCGACTGTTGTCATCTCTGTCATTCTCATTGTTCTGGCGGGAGTCTGGATATGGCAGTAAGCAGCATTACCAACCTCGGACGTAGCGGCGCATATGACTGGATGGTCCAGCGTGTAACCGCTTACGTACTTGCTCTTTATACCCTGTTCCTGCTCGGCTTCCTGTTGTTTACCGATGTCGACTATGCGAGCTGGGGAGCGCTTTTCCATCAAACCTGGTTCCGGATTTTCAGTCTGATGGCGCTGATTTCCATGGGTGCCCACGCTTGGGTCGGGCTCTGGACGGTTACCACGGACTACGTAAAAGCGACGGCGCCAAGGTTCCTGATCCAGGCGCTCTGCGGGACGGCTATGTTCGTCTACGTTGTTTGGGGTGTTCAGATTCTGTGGGGGCATTAATTAATGGCTAATATCAAAACGATTTCATATGACGCGATCGTGATCGGCGGCGGCGGTGCAGGCATGCGTGCAGCGCTCCAGCTGACCGAGTCCGGCGTCAAAACCGCGTGTATTACCAAGGTGTTCCCAACACGTTCGCACACGGTTTCTGCTCAAGGTGGTATTACCTGTGCAATTGCCAGTTCGGATCCCAATGATGATTGGCGCTGGCACATGTATGACACCGTTAAAGGTTCCGACTATATCGGTGACCAGGACGCGATCGAATATATGTGCTCAGTGGGGCCTCAGGCCGTATTTGAGCTCGAGCACATGGGGCTTCCGTTCTCCCGTACCGAGCAGGGGCGCATCTATCAGCGTCCGTTTGGCGGTCAGTCGAAGGATTACGGTAAAGGCGGACAGGCTGCCCGTACCTGTGCTGCGGCAGACCGCACCGGTCACGCGCTCTTGCACACGCTTTATCAGGCCAACCTGAAAGGTGGTACTACTTTCCTTAACGAATGGTACGCCGTTGATCTGGTCAAGAACGACAAGGGTCAGGTAGTTGGTGTTATCGGCATTGAAATCGAAACTGGCGAAGTCGCTTACATTAAAGCCAAGGCGACGGTTCTCGCTACAGGCGGTGCAGGCCGGATTTATGCTTCTACCACAAACGCTCTGATCAATACCGGGGACGGCATTGGTATGGCGTTGCGCGCAGGTTTTCCTGTGCAGGATATGGAAATGTGGCAGTTCCACCCAACGGGTATTTACGGTGCCGGCACGCTGGTCACTGAAGGTTGCCGGGGTGAGGGTGGCTATCTGATCAACGCCGAAGGCGAGCGCTTTATGGAGCGTTACGCACCGAATGCGAAGGATCTGGCAGGTCGTGATGTTGTTGCTCGTTCGATGGTTATCGAAATCCTTGAAGGTCGGGGTTGTGGGCCGGATAAGGATCACGTACTTCTGAAGCTGGATCATCTGGGTGAAGAGACGCTGAACCTTCGTCTGCCCGGCATTTGTGAGTTGTCACGTACATTCGCACACGTTGATCCGGTAAAAGAACCGGTTCCTGTAGTGCCAACCTGCCACTACATGATGGGCGGTATTCCGACCAATGTTGGCGGTCAGGCAATTACTCAGGATGAGAACGGCAACGACGTCTTCATCGATGGTCTGTTTGCTTGTGGCGAGGCTGCTTGTGTATCCGTTCACGGTGCGAACCGACTCGGCGGCAACTCGTTGCTTGACCTCGTGGTGTTCGGTCGTGCGGCTGGTCTTCATATTGAAAAGCTGTTGCGTGATGGTGATGATGCGCTGGAAGCGACAGAAGAAGACATTCAGCGTGCAATGGCGCGTCTTGAGCGTCTGAATACGACAACCGAAGGTGAGAGTGTTGCAGAAGTGCGCAAAGCGCTCCAAAACTGCATGCAGCTTTACTTCGGCGTATTCCGTGACGGTGAGAGCATGGAAGAAGGTCTGCGCCAGCTCGGCGAGATCGGCGAGCGTGTTCGTAAGACCAAGCTGACTGATCGCAGCAATGCGTTCAACACAGATCGTATTGAGGCGCTCGAACTGGATAACCTGTTTGAAGTTGCCTATGCCACAGCAGTATCCGCTGTTGAGCGCAAAGAAAGCCGCGGCGCGCACGCTCGTAATGATTTTACAGAGCGTGACGACGAAAACTGGCTCAAGCATTCGATGTACTTCCCGCTGGAAAAGCGTGTAGGCAAGCGTGATGTGAACTTTGCACCGAAAACAGTCGATACGTTCGAACCAAAAATTCGGACATATTAAGAGGGGTGACGCAGAAATGTTGGTAAGCGTATATCGGTACAATCCCGAAACTGACAATGCCCCTTATATGCAGGATATTGAGCTCGAAGTTCCTGCAGGTAAGGACTTGATGGTGCTGGACATTCTGAACCTTCTAAAAGAGAAGGATCCGTCGCTGGCCTACCGTCGTTCCTGCCGTGAGGGCGTTTGCGGTTCCGACGGCCTTAATATGAATGGCAAAAACGGCCTTGGTTGTATTACGCCGATGTCGGAAGTCGTTAAAAAAGACAAGCTTGTTATCCGGCCTTTGCCGGGGCTGCCGGTCATCCGTGACCTGGTAGTTGATATGACCTTGTTCTATCAGCAGTACGAAAAGGTGCAGCCGTATCTGATCAATGATCAGCCTGCGCCGGCCATTGAACGTCTGCAATCACCTGAAGATCGTGAGAAGCTTGACGGCCTGTACGAGTGTATCCTGTGTGCATGCTGCTCAACTTCTTGTCCGTCTTTCTGGTGGAACCCGGAAAAGTTCATTGGTCCTGCAGGTCTGATTCAGGCATACCGTTTCCTTGCGGATAGTCGTGATCAGGCTCAGGCCGAGCGCCTGGCCAATCTTGATGATCCTTTCAGCGTATTTCGCTGCAGAGGCATCATGAACTGTGTCAGTGTCTGTCCGAAGGGGCTGAACCCGACCAAAGCGATTGGCCATATTCGTAACTTGCTGCTGCAGAGAGCGACTTGATCAGCAAAGCCTGATTCTGACGCTATACTGTTCTGATGATCGAGCCTTTCGCGCCTGTTTGGTGAATGTCTTTATTGGCTAACACCATTGGCTAATACCCAAAGACGGGTACGAAGGGCAAACTACGGAAGCCGTTGCGCAGGCCCATAAAGTCTGCGTGACGGCTTTCCTGAGTTGAACCACCGGGGAACGGAAAACATCCGTGTAATCTCTGTGGTGGCAGCAGTCATCGGCCCGACATCTTGGTGACTGTCGTTTACCCCTTGCCATCCTCCGATTGCTCCCCGCTCCAGTCCAAGGTGAGCTATTCAAAATGCATGAAAGCATCATGGAGCAGTTATGGCAGACCTCCCATCTTCAAGGCGGGAATCTGACCTATGTTGAAGAGCTATTTGAAGCTTATCTGATCGATCCCAACGCGATTCCAGAGGAATGGCGTAATTATTTCGATAAGCTGCCGCGTGTCGAAGACACCAAAGGCACCGATGTTTCCCACGCTGCCATTCGTGAGCAGTTCGAACACATTTCCCGTAATCAGCGTCGTTTGTCGGCCGGTGGTGTACCTGCTTCGGCTACATCTGATGCCGATCGTAAGCAGATCCGCGTTCTCCAGCTGATTAATGCCTTCCGTTTTCGAGGTCACCAACAGTCCAAGCTCGACCCGCTAGGGGTTTGGGAGCGTGCGCCTGTAGAAGATCTTGATATTGGTTTCCATGATTTGACCGAAGCTGATCTGGATCTGGAGTTCCAGACAGGTTCACTGTGCTTCGGCGCTGAAACCATGAAGCTGCGCGATATTGTCGAAGGTTTGGAACAAACCTATTGCGGCAGCATCGGCGCGGAATACATGCACATTGTCGATACGCGGATTAAACGCTGGTTCCAGCAGAGAATGGAGCCCGTGCGCTCCCATCCTGAATACGAACCCAAAACCCGGCGTCATATCCTTGAACGACTCACCGCTGCTGAAGGTCTCGAGAAGTATCTCGGTTCCCGTTATCCCGGTGTTAAGCGTTTCGGCCTGGAAGGTGGTGAAAGCCTGATTCCGCTGGTTGACGAATTGATTCAGCGGGCGGGCTCTTACGGCGGTAAAGAAGTGGTTATCGGCATGGCGCACCGCGGCCGACTGAATGTTCTCGTGAATACCTTAGGTAAAAACCCCAAGGAGCTGTTCGACGAGTTTGAAGGCAAGAAGCTCGCAGATGCCGGCTCCGGTGACGTGAAATACCACCAGGGCTTCTCTTCCAATGTGATGACTGAAGGCGGCGAGATGCACCTTGCGCTGGCCTTTAACCCGTCACATCTTGAAATTGTGTCGCCGGTTGTTGAGGGCTCCGTCCGCGCGCGTCAGACGCGTCGTAGCGATACCACAGGCGAGCAGGTGCTGCCGATCATTATGCACGGTGACGCGGCTTTCGCGGGCCAGGGCGTGGTGATGGAGACATTCCAGATGTCTCAGACTCGTGGTTATGGCGTTGGCGGTACCATACACGTTGTGATTAACAACCAGGTTGGTTTCACTACCAGCCGACAGGACGATGCGCGCTCTACCGAGTATTGCACTGATATCGCCAAGATGGTCCATGCGCCGATCTTGCACGTTAACGCCGATGACCCTGAAGCGGTCCTGTTTGTCACCCAGATGGCGATGGACTACCGCAACGAATTCAAGCGCGATGTGGTCATTGACCTCGTTTGCTATCGTCGTCGCGGCCACAACGAAGCTGATGAGCCATCCGCTACCCAGCCGCTCATGTATGAAAAAATTCGCAGCCGTAAGACCACTCGCGAGCTCTACGCTATTCAGTTGCAAGAAGCTGGTGTATTGGGCGAAGACGATGCCAAGGCGATGGAGCTTGAATACCGTGATGCGCTCGACAAAGGTGATCACGTCGTCAAATCGTTGGTGAAAGAGCCAAACAAGGCGCTCTACGTGGACTGGCAGCCTCACCTTGGTCACAAGTGGACTGCGAAGTGCAAAACCAGTGTTGCATTGCGCACGCTGCAGCGGCTTGGCAAGAAGCTCGGTCAGTTGCCAGAAGGGTTTCCGGTTCAGCGCCAGGTGTCCAAAATCATCGATGACCGCAACAAAATGACCCAAGGCGCATTGCCGATTAACTGGGGTTATGGTGAGGTCATGGCCTATGCGACGCTTCTTAATGAGGGGCATCCCATTCGGTTGACAGGGCAGGATGTTGGTCGCGGTACCTTCTCGCACCGACATGCCGTGCTCCATAACCAGAAAAACGGTGAAACCTACACGCCGCTGAAGAATCTATCGGATACCCAGCCGAGGCTCGAGATTCATGACTCGCTTCTTTCTGAAGAAGCAGCCATGGCGTTCGAATACGGTTATTCAACCACCACGCCGGATACGCTGGTTGTGTGGGAAGCTCAGTTTGGTGATTTTGCCAACGGCGCCCAGGTTGTGATCGACCAATTCCTGACCAGCGGCGAGCATAAATGGGGCAGGCTTTGCGGTCTGACGCTGTTGCTTCCCCATGGCTATGAGGGTCAGGGCCCAGAGCACAGCTCCGCGCGCCTGGAGCGCTTCCTTCAGTTGAGCGCCGAGCATAATATTCAGGTTTGCGTGCCGACGACGCCATCTCAGGTATTCCATATGCTTCGTCGTCAGGTGAAGCGGCCTCTCCGGAAGCCATTGGTTGCGATCACGCCTAAGAGTCTTTTGCGCCACAAAGAGGCCACTTCGGGGCTGGATGATTTGACCCAGGGAACATTCCAGACTGTGCTCCCGGAAAAGGAGCCGCCAGAGCCGAAGAAGACGCGTCGTCTGATCATGTGCAGCGGCAAGGTCTTTTTTGATTTGCTTGAGAAGAAGAAAGCCGACGAGCGTGACGACGTCATGATCATTCGTCTGGAGCAGCTTTATCCGTTCCCGGCAGAAGATCTGGACGAGATTCTGAAGCCGTATACCAAACTTACCCATGTCGTCTGGTGTCAGGAAGAGCCGATGAACCAGGGGGCCTGGTATCCGAGTCAGCATCATATGCGCCAGGCGCTTCATCGCCACAATCCGAAACTCTACCTTCAGTATTCAGGTCGCGATGCTTCAGCAGCACCGGCGTGCGGTCACCTTGCCGTACATATTGAAGAGCAGAAGAAACTGGTTAACGACGCGTTCGAGCTCTAAGAGCAACCGAATTAAGGAACCGAGATGTCTACCGAAATTAAAGCTCCTGTATTTCCTGAGTCTGTCGCCGAAGGCACAGTCGCAACCTGGCATAAAAAAGTCGGTGAGTCCGTTGAGCGCGACGAGCTGATTGTTGATATCGAAACAGATAAAGTTGTGCTTGAGGTCGTGGCGCCAGCTGATGGCGTTATTGAAGAAATCCTCAAAGATGAAGGCGACACTGTCGAAAGCGGCGAAGTCGTGGGTAAATTCAAGGAAGGCGCAAGTGGCAGTGCGTCCTCCAGCGATAAACCCGAAGCGAAGAGTGACGATTCCAAACCCGCAGCGTCTTCGGAGTCTTCTGACAAGTCCGGCAGCACCGAGAGTAGTGCGATTCTCAGCCCGGCGGCTCGCAAGTTGGCAGATGAAAATGACGTTGATCCGGACTCAATCAAGGGTTCAGGCAAAGACGGTCGGGTTACCAAGGAAGACGTCCAGAAAGCTATTGATGATAGTGGCAGCAAGGCGCCAGCAGCTTCAGCTGCGGCCAAGGCTGCTCCAGCCGCCGATGTGCCGGCAGGAGAGCGGGCAGAAAAACGTGTTCCGATGACACGTCTGCGCGCAAGTATTGCCAAGCGTCTGGTTAATGCGCAGCAGAGCGCTGCGATGCTGACGACCTTTAACGAGGTCAACATGAAGCCGCTGATGGATCTGCGCAAGCAGTACAAAGACGGGTTCGAGAAGCGCCATGGCGTCAAGCTCGGCTTTATGTCTCTGTTTATCAAAGCATCCACAGAGGCGCTCAAGCGCTTCCCGGCGGTTAACGCATCCATTGATGGCAACGACATGGTCTACCATGGCTATCAGGATATTGGTGTCGCCGTATCCAGTGATCGTGGTCTGGTTGTGCCGATTCTGCGTGACACCGATGGCATGGGTTTGTCTGACATCGAGAAGACCATTGTCGAATACGGTGCCAAGGCTCGCGATGGCAAGCTGGGCATCGAAGAAATGACCGGTGGCACCTTCACGATTTCGAACGGCGGTGTATTTGGCTCACTGATGTCAACGCCTATTCTGAACCCGCCCCAGACTGCAATTCTGGGCATGCACAAGATTCAGGAACGTCCGATGGCGGTTGACGGTCAGGTGGTCATTCTGCCGATGATGTATCTCGCGCTGTCGTATGACCACCGTATGATCGATGGCAAGGAAGCGGTTCAGTTCCTGGTAGCCATTAAAGAGATGGTGGAAGACCCGGCTCGAATTCTGCTGGATGTTTAACTCGGTAAATCAACGCATCAGAGAAACAGGATAAAACATGTCTGACAAGTTCGATGTCATCGTTATCGGTGCGGGCCCTGGCGGCTATGTCGCTGCCATTAAAGCGGCCCAGCTGGGAATGAAAGTCGCGTGTGTTGAAAACTGGACTTCCAAAGATGGCAAGCAGCAGGTGCTTGGTGGCACCTGTCTGAACGTCGGTTGCATCCCGTCCAAAGCGTTGCTGGAAATTTCCCACAAATTTGAGGAAGCCAGCCACAGCTTCGCCGACCAGGGTATTGAGGTTAAGGATCCGGCGATCAACGTCTCCAAAATGATGGAGCGCAAGGACGGTATCGTTAAGCAGTTGACCGGCGGCATCGCCCAGTTGTTCAAGGCAAACGGCGTCACTTCCATATATGGCCGTGGCCGCCTGCTGGCGAATCGCCAGGTAGAAGTTACTGACAAGGATGACAAGGTCACGACGTACGAAGCTGACAACGTCATTCTCGCTACTGGTTCTGATCCCATTAATATTCCGCCTGCACCGCTGACTGACGGTTTCATTGTTGATTCCGAAGGTGCACTGGAATTTGATGAAGTGCCGAAGCGCGTGGGTGTTATCGGTGCTGGCGTCATTGGTCTTGAGCTGGGCAGTGTCTGGTCCCGGCTTGGATCCGAGGTGACGGTTATTGAAGCGCTTGATACCTTCCTGCCGAACGTGGATCAGCAGTGCGCGAAAGAGGCCCTGAAGCAGTTCAAGAAGCAAGGCCTTGATATCAAACTGAAAGCTCGCGTTACCGGTACCAGCGTCAAGCGTAATCTGGTCACCGTGACTTATGAAGATGCCAAAGGCGAACAGGAACTGAAGGTCGACAAGCTGATCGTTGCCGTCGGTCGTCGCCCCAATACTGACAACCTGCTTGCAGCAGATAGCGGTGTCAACCTGGATGAGCGCGGGTTCATCTTCGTTGATGATTTCTGCCAGACAGATGCTCCGGGCGTTTACGCGATTGGTGATGTGGTTCGTGGGCCTATGTTGGCGCACAAAGCCTCGGAAGAGGGCATTGTTGTGGTCGAGCGTATCGCCGGTCACAAGCCGCAGGTGAACTACGACTGCATTCCCAATGTTATCTACACCCATCCTGAACTGGCTTGGGTAGGTAAAACCGAAGAGCAGCTCAAATCAGAAGGTGAGGCCTATAATGTAGGCACCTTCCCATTTGCTGCGAACGGCCGGGCGATGGCGGCAAACGCTGCTACGGGTATGGTGAAAATCATCGCCGACGAGAAAACAGACCGCATTCTTGGTTTCCATGTGATTGGGCCTCAGGCGTCTGAAATCGTCGCCCAGGGCGTGATTGCAATGGAATTTGGCTCTAGTGCCGAAGATTTGGCGCTGACCTGCTTTGCGCATCCGACGCTGTCCGAGTCGGTTCATGAAGCAGCCCTTGCTGTTGGTGGTGGTGCTATTCATATCGCCAACAAACGCAAGAAAAAATAAGAACAGACAGGCCGGGTTACTCCGGCCTTTTTCGCACAGTACCAAGCGGGACGCAGCGCAGTGTCTCGGGGTCGACATCGACCTTTCATCCGGTGGCCTGAGATATCAGGAATAGTTCGTGGTCTGCAGGAGCTGTTCCGATGTCGTGGCTTTACCGGAAAAGGGTGTATCGAGGTGACCCCTGATGCGCCCGCACAGAATTCGCAGTTTGCGGGTTCACATTCCCAGGGGAGTGACTGCAGGAAGCGCGCCGGGAGCGTGATTTCTGCCGTCAACTTCTGAAATGGTTATCCTCCATATAAGAGTGGGACAACGCTATGAATTTGCACGAATATCAGGGCAAACAGCTATTTGCTGAATACGGCCTGCCAGTTTCCAAAGGTGTGGCGTGCGATACGCCGGCTGAAGCCGTTGCCGCAGCCGCTGAGATCGGCGGTGATCGTTGGGTCGTCAAAGCACAGGTTCACGCTGGTGGCCGTGGTAAAGCTGGCGGCGTAAAGCTGGTTAGCAGCAAAGACGAAATCCGTGAGTTCGCCGAGCATTGGCTGGGCAAGAACCTGGTGACGTACCAGACTGACGAAAAGGGCCAGCCGGTCACCAAGATTCTGGTCGAAGACCTGACTGACATTGACCAGGAGCTTTATCTGGGTGCGGTTGTTGACCGTGGTTCGCGTCGTGTTGTTTTTATGGCATCGACCGAAGGCGGCGTTGATATCGAGACCGTTGCAGAAAAGACGCCAGAAAAGATTCTGAAAGCCGAAATTGACCCGCTGGTTGGCGCTCAGGCCTATCAGGGGCGTGAGCTTGCCTTCAAATTGGGCCTTGAGGGTGACCAGATCAAACAGTTCACCAAGATCTTCCTGGGTCTTGCGAAGCTGTTTGAAGATAAGGATCTGGCGCTGCTCGAAATTAACCCGCTGGTCATTACCGATAAGGGCAACTTGCACTGCCTGGACGCGAAAATTGGCGTTGATGGAAATGCCTTGTATCGCCAGCCACAAATCCGTGAGATGCACGATCCTTCCCAGGAAGATCAGCGCGAAGCGGACGCAGCCAAGTGGGAGCTCAACTACGTTGCTCTTGAAGGTAACATCGGCTGCATGGTCAATGGTGCCGGTCTTGCAATGGGTACCATGGATATCGTCAAGCTCAACGGCGGCCAGCCTGCAAACTTCCTCGACGTTGGCGGCGGGGCAACCAAAGAGCGCGTTACCGAAGCGTTCAAGATCATTCTTTCTGACGACGCGGTTCAGGCGGTTCTGGTCAACATCTTTGGCGGTATTGTGCGCTGCGACATGATCGCAGAGGGCATTATCGGTGCCGTTAAGGAAGTGGGTGTAAAAGTACCGGTTGTTGTTCGCCTTGAAGGTAACAACGCTGAACTGGGTTCCAAGGTACTTGCAGACAGCGGCCTGAACATCATTGCCGCAACCAGTCTTACGGATGCTGCACAGCAAGTCGTAAAAGCCGCGGGGGGTAAATAATGAGCATCCTGATCGACAAGAACACCAAGGTTATCTGCCAGGGCTTTACCGGTGCACAAGGCACTTTCCACTCTGAGCAGGCAATTGAATATGGTACACAGATGGTCGGCGGCGTAAGCCCCGGTAAGGGCGGCACCAAGCACCTTGGTCTGCCTGTATTCAATACCGTGCGTGACGCCGTTGAAACTACCGGTGCAACTGCGACGGTTATCTATGTGCCAGCACCTTTCTGTAAGGATGCCATCATCGAAGCGGCTGATGCCGGCCTCGAACTGATCGTCTGCATCACCGAAGGTATCCCGACCATCGACATGCTGTACGCGAAAGAGTACGTCGATCGTAAAGGCGTGCGGATGATTGGTCCTAACTGCCCAGGTGTTATCACGCCTGACCAGTGCAAGATCGGCATCATGCCGGGGCATATCCACAAGGCCGGTAAAGTTGGCATTGTGTCCCGTTCAGGTACGCTGACTTACGAAGCGGTCAAGCAGACCACTGACTTTGGCTTTGGCCAGTCAACCTGTGTCGGCATCGGTGGTGATCCGATTCCCGGGTCCAGCTTCATCGATATTCTGAAGCTGCTGCAGGACGATCCGGCTACAGAAGCGATCGTGATGATTGGTGAAATCGGTGGTAACGCCGAAGAAGAGGCGGCTGCCTTCATCAAGGAAAACGTCACCAAGCCTGTCGTTTCCTACATCGCCGGTGTTACCGCACCAGCAGGTAAGCGCATGGGTCACGCTGGCGCTATCATCGCGGGCGGCAAGGGCACAGCAGACGACAAGTTTGCAGCTCTGGAAAGCGCGGGTGTTAAAACCGTACGCAGCCTGGCTGATATCGGTGCTGCATTGAAGGAAGTGACTGGCTGGTAAACTAGCCGAATGCACATCCTGAACCCCTGTTCTCTTTCGCTAGAGAACAGGGGTTTTTTCGTTCAAGTAAGACGGTTTTCTAGGACATTGGCCGTTTTCGCGTTAACCTGTCCGGCTCGGCTCATTAGTTTATAATTCCGGGCGACAGTCATGCTTGGAACCGGATGCCTCTCCGACGGCAGGCTGATGTGCGTTCAAAAAATTTCATTAAGGAGTTCATGCTTTGAGTTCTGTAGATCCCCAGCAGCGCGTGCTGTCTGGCATGCGTCCTACCGGTAAACTGCACCTGGGTCACTACCACGGCGTGTTAAAAAACTGGATCAAACTTCAGCATGAATTCGAGTGCTTTTTCTTCATCGCAGACTGGCATGCGCTGACCACTCAGTATGATGACCCCAGTGGTATTGAGGGGAGTGTCTGGGACATGGTCATTGATTGGCTGGCAGCTGGTGTTAATCCCGGCTCTGCTACCATTTTCGTTCAATCGAAAGTGCCAGAGCACGCCGAGCTGAATCTGTTGTTGTCGATGATCACGCCACTGGGCTGGCTCGAGCGTGTGCCGACTTATAAGGATCAGCAAGAGAAACTACGTGAGAAAGACCTCGCAACTTACGGTTTTTTAGGCTATCCGCTACTTCAGAGCGCTGACATTCTTTTATATCGGGCCGGTCGTGTTCCGGTCGGTGCTGATCAGGTTTCCCATATTGAGTTCACCCGCGAGATGGCGCGTCGGTTCAACCATATTTACGGCCGGGAGCCGGGGTTTGAAGAGCAGGCCGAAGCGGCCATTACCAAAATGGGCAAGAAGAACGCCAAGCTCTACCGGGCTTTGAAGAGGCGTTATCAGGAGGAGGGCGATATTGAGTCCCTCGACCGCGCCCGCGCGCTTCTGAAAGAGCAGCAAAATATCTCCATGGGCGACAGCGAACGCCTTTATGGTTACATCGAGGGTGGCGGTAAGGTCATTCTGCCGGAGCCCCAGGCGCTATTAACGCCAGACTCGAAAATGCCAGGGTTGGACGGCCAGAAAATGTCCAAGTCCTATCACAATACGATTGGCCTGCGGGAGGAGCCAGATAGCGTCGCGCAGAAAATTCGTGTGATGCAGACCGATCCCCAGCGGGTGCGCCGGACAGACCCGGGCGAGCCTGAGAAATGCCCGGTATGGGGCCTTCACAAGGTGTACTCGGATGCTGCCACCCAGGAATGGGTTCAGGTCGGCTGCCGTAGCGCTGGCATCGGATGCCTCGATTGCAAGAAGCCGTTGATTGACTCTATTGTTGAGGAGCAGCGCCCGCTGCACGAGCGTGCCCGCGAATACGAAGAGAACCCCGAACTGGTGCGCTCGATAATCGAAGAAGGTTGCGAGCAGGCACGAGACGCTGCACGAGAAACTCTCGAAGAGGTTCGGCAGGCTATGGGTCTTAATTACCGCTGAGTCGGCAGCATGCATGGCAGACGCAAATGGTAGATGAACAGCCCGTTGAAAACGAACCTTCAGCCGAAACCGGTCACGACGATACGGGTCCGGCTGAGACGGCCACTGCGACTGCAGTGGAGAAAGGATCGCTGGCGTTGGTCTCCGGCAAGCCGCTGACGGATATTCCTCAGGATCTGTACATCCCACCTGATGCGCTTGCTGTGTTTCTGGAGGCCTTCGAGGGGCCTCTGGACCTGCTGCTGTACCTGATTCGCCGTCAGAACATGGACATCCTCGAGATTGATGTCAGTGAGATTACCCGCCAATACATGGATTACATTGGGGCGGTCGAGTCGATGCGATTTGAATTGGCGGCCGAGTATTTGGTCATGGCGGCTACACTGGCTGAGATAAAGTCGCGAATGTTGTTGCCGCGCATGACCAACGACGAAGATGAAGAGGTTGATCCCCGGGCCGAGTTGATTCGGCGGCTTCAGCAGTATGAGCGCTTCAAGAAGGCGGCCGAGGACATTGACGCCCTCCCGCGCATGGAGCGGGATACCTTTAGTTGTTCGTCCGTACCACCCAAAATGCAAAGTGGTCAGATACATCCGGATGTCGATCTCAAGGAAATGTTGTTGGCCCTGAGAGGCGTGCTTCAGCGGGCTGATCTGTTTTCCAATCACCAGGTTGAGCGCGAGCGCTTGTCAACGCGAGAGCGGATGTCCCATATATTGGCATCACTGTCAGATGATCGGTTTGTATCCTTTGAGAGCTTGTTCACCATCGAAGAAGGTCGGCTTGGCGTGGTGGTTACCTTTCTGGCAACGCTTGAGCTTGTTAAAGAACAGCTGATAGAGGTTGCTCAGGTTGAAGTCTTGGGGCCGATTCATGTGCGCGCTCGCGCCGTGGTCTAGAATCCTTTAGTGAGATAAATCAGAACGATTGTCATGAATGAAGAGCAGATCCGCCGGGTCCAGAATATTATCGAAGGTGCCTTACTGGCATCCGGGAAGCCGCTGAATCTTGATCAACTTCGAGAGCTGTTTACCGAAGATGATCGTCCTGCGCGTCAGGTGATCGAGCACGCCATCAGCCAGCTGGAGTTGGCGTGCGCGGATCGGAGTTATGAAGTGATTAAAGTGGCCAGTGGCTATCGTCTCCAGATTCGCTCGGAATACGCAGCCTGGGTAGGGCGCTTGTTTGAGGAGAAGCCTCAGCGTTATTCCCGGGCACTGCTTGAAACCCTGGCCCTGATTGCCTATCGCCAGCCCATCACCCGGGGCGAAATTGAAGATATTCGCGGCGTTGCGGTAAGCAGCAATATCATCCGCACGCTGACTGAACGAGAATGGCTGCGTATCGTCGGACATAAAGATGTACCGGGCAGGCCGGCCATGTATGCCACAACCCGTCAGTTTCTCGATTACTTTGGCCTGAAAACGCTTGAGCAGCTGCCGCCGCTTTCTGAAATAAGAGATCTCGAAGAAATCGGTCGGGAGATTGAGCAGAAAATCCAGGCTGAAATCCAGTTTGAACCGTCCTCTGATGCATCCGATACCGACGCGCCAGAGAATGATGTCGATGAATCCATATCCGGAACCCTTCATTAACAGGGAACCGCGTCACCTGAAAGGATATACCCATGGCGCAGAAGCGCGTACCGCGTTCGGCCAAAGCTGATCAATCACGAAATGATGATCAGAAACCTGTCACGCATGACCTGCCACCCGAGCGCTTGCAGAAAGTGTTGTCGCGGACCGGCGTCGGCTCCCGTCGTGAGGTGGAAGCCTGGATCGAAGAAGGGCGGATTACCGTCAACCGGGAAGTGGCTATTCCGGGACAAAAAGTCACGGTCGAGGATGCTATCGCGCTGGATGGCAAGCGCATCAGTATAGAGTCGGCCCAGTCCCCGGTAAGGCGTGTACTGATGTACAACAAGCCGGAAGGCGAGGTGACGACCCGCAAGGACCCGGAAGGCCGTCCGACGGTCTTTGATCGGCTGCCTAAATTGCGTGATCAGCGCTGGATAGCGATCGGACGGCTCGACATCAACACCACAGGTTTGATGTTGTTTACGACCGATGGCGAGTTGGCTAATCGATTGATGCATCCTTCTTATCAGGTGGATCGGGAGTATGCGGTCAGGGTGTTTGGTCAGGTTGATGACGCAATGCTGCAGCGTTTGCTTACAGGTGTTCTTCTTGATGACGGCATGGCGAAGTTTTCTGATATATCGGCTGCAGGCGGTGCGGGTATTAATAAGTGGTATCACGTGACATTGTTTGAAGGTCGCAACCGTGAGGTGAGGCGGTTGTGGGAATCGCAGGACGTGAAAGTCAGTCGCCTGAAGCGCGTTCGTTTTGGTCCAGCTTTCCTGCCAAGTCGCCTGAGTGTCGGGCGTTGGGACGAGATGGAGCAGAAAGAAATCGACGCTCTCAGCAAAATGGTTGGGCTCGAGCCTCTGGCGATCCCGGCTAAAACACCCGATGAGCAGGCCGCGCAGCGCAGACAGCAGGGTAAACGGCCTAACAAGGGTTCAGGTGCTGGTGGATTCCGCAAAGGCAGTGTGTCCACCCGGCCTCTTGGGAAGTCGTCGCGTAAAGATGGGGGGGGTTCCGAGCGCTCTGACAAGGCGCCAAAAAACAGGCGCTAGTTCGTGAGCCCTTTAGGGCGCGTGATCGCTTAAAGGCGGTATGAATCTGGCCCGAAATACCTCAGCGTATTTCGGGCTTTGTTTTTGTGCTCAGGAACGGCGCCCACCTCTGATAGGGGTGACGTCCGAATCCAGCCCGGGAAGCGCTTGCCGGGTGCAGTTCCTGCCTTCATTCTTGGCGTTGTAGAGCGCTTTGTCTGCCCTGCAGAACCAGGGGTCTGCGGGTTCGCCTGTTGCTCGTATTGCAACACCGGCACTCGAGGTTACTTTCGCTTTTCCGCTCGCTGTTTCAATGCTGATTGTTTCAATTGTCTTGCGGATTCGGTCGGCAACGACGATCGCTTCTTTTGAATTTACCCGTGGCAGTATGATGGCGAACTCTTCACCGCCAATCCGGTAAACCAGATCGCTGGTACGGGTCGCATCCTGGAGGCTAAGTGCTACTGCTCGCAGAATGTCGTCCCCCGCTTTGTGGCCGAAGGTGTCGTTAATCGATTTGAAATGATCAAGGTCACACAGGATCAAGGCACAGCTATCACCGTGACGGTTGCCAAGAGAGGCCTCCCGCTCCAGTGCGTCCTCGAATGCTCGTTTGTTCGGGATACCCGTCACCACGTCCGTTAATGCGGCCCGCTGTACAGTCTCAAACCGGATGGCATTGCGGATCGGATGAATAGCGATGCTCAGCAGCTGTTCGATGAATCGCAGTTCCTGCTCAGCAAACCGGTGGCGGCGAAAGATGCGAAGGTCGCCGTAACACGCACCCTCAAGGTTGAGGCGGTATTCGCAACGATGGTTGCCACCCTTGCCAATACTGATATGAATGGGCATGCCTTCAACTGTATGGTTATAAACGACACGATCAAACGCAACGTGAGGCAGCATCTCTTCAGCGAAAATTGCCAGCAATGTTCTCAGGTCCAGTGTTGTCGCCATTTTTCGGCTGACTTGCGTGAAAACGTCAGAGTCGGCCTGCCACTGGGCACTGATGCGCTCAAGATCGGCGAGGGCCTGCTCGCGTTTTAGCTGACTGGTGAGTTGTGTTGGATTGGACGGCATACAGCGTGCTCCCATGGATATATTGAGGAAAAAGCAAGCTTCGTGCCCATGTCTAAAAGTGTATTTTAAACAAATGCTTATTTTATATTCTGGCTCGTTTTAAGGCGAATAATAAGAGGCTCGACAATTTAATGACGCCTGCTTGCGGCAAGCTGTCGCCACCGTGATGCAATAAGGACACAATAGGTTCCGTTGTTGAAGTGGCGCAAAATGCCACAGATCCCGAGACCCGATATCGATTTAGTGACTATTGTTAAATATGCGGACGGCCTTTAGTGAGCCGACATGTTCTGGTTTGTCTCTTCAGGAGCGAAACGCAACGAATGATCAGTCGTATTGTGTGTGCAATTATCGCGACGCTTTGGGTCTCTTTGGCTTTCTCGGACGAACTCAAGCCATTGGATATCTCTGTGGGCGACTGGCCTCCATTTTTCGACCAGACACGGCCGCATAACGGGCCGATTGCCCACCTGATAAGCGATGTTTTTGCTGAAGAAGGCTATCGCGTCCGTTTTCATTTTCTGCCGTGGAACAGAGCTTACCGTGAGGCTGCTTTGGGAAAGCAGGATGCAACCGCTGTATGGATGTATAAGTCGGAAAGAGAGAGGGAGTTTTTGTTCAGTGATCCGGTGCTGAATGAGACGTTTGTATTCTTTTACCGGAAAAACAAGGGGTTCAACTGGAGCACGCTTGAAGATCTTCGAGGGCTCACGCTCGGCGGCGGTATGGGGTACAGCTATGGCCCTGCTTTTGATGATGCGCTGGCGCGTGGTGTCTTCAAAATGGAACGAATGTCGCGCAACCGGCAAAATTTCAAGCGTTTGCTGATAGGACGAATTGATTTGTTTCCTGAAGAGATTAGCGTTGGCTATGAAGTAATGGCTCGGGAGCTTGCCCCTGAAGAAGTATCGCAGATCACCCATCACCCGAAACCGTTTTTGGAAAACAAGAGTTTTGTGATGTTCCCGAAGGTCAACAAAGACAGCAAGATGCTTCGTGAAAAGTTTAATAGACGGCTACAAGCGTTTCGGCAATCCGGTCGTTACAGTACTTACCTGCCATCGCCTGGCCCGTGATCGCAGAGATGGTTATGAAATAACCGGGAATGAACCTGTCGGTTAGTCTGTTAGTTTTGTCGTCATGTTTGTGACAAACGGGTATCCTCCTGCAATCTCAACAACTGGTAATGCGCCTGTCATCGTCTGACCTCAGACTGTACGCATCGTTGTGTGCAGGTCGATGTCAGGAAATTTATCACCGTTGTGCTTTTATCTTCTCGCTGATGGCGGCGCTCAAGGCGAGAAAGGGGTGTGAAACGTGGCGCATGGAAAGGCGCTCGAAAATAGCGCATCGGCGCGAAAGCCCGATCGTTTATAATGCGGAACGCCAACTTAACCGTAACCTCACGGCGGCGTGATATCCGATATTATCCTCGTACTTTCTGTGCTGGCTGAAACGGGACCCGTTCTATAACATTCGGCCCCAGTTTTGCATAGTGAGTTCATAGTTCTCTACTGCAACAGTCACAGCGCCGCGCGGGTCAGGAATCATCCAGGTTCCATCTGTGACGGGGCGGCTGATCTGCCGGGAACTTTCATGCTTCGACAAGGGATGGACTGGTATGAAGATGAATGGGCGTCTATTGGCATCAAGCCTGACACTATTCTTGGTGTTTTTTTCCAACATGGTTTTTGCTGCGGCTTCCGAAGCTTACAAGCTGGGAACCGGAGACAGGGTCAAGGTCATGGTGTATGGCCAGGAAGATCTCACCACAGAAGCTGAAGTCGCCGGCGATGGTACGATTACCATGCCGCTGGTTGGTCGTGTCGAAATTCGGGGGATGTCCCCTCAGGACGCGGGCGATCTGATTGGCCGGCAACTGGAGCAACGGGGCTACCTCAAACGGGCCCACGTCAATCTGCTTATTGAGCAATACCGCAGCAATACGGTTTCGATTCTGGGTCAGGTCAACCATCCCGGGCGTATCGCGCTGGAAGGGCCAACCTCTCTGACCGAGGCTCTGGCACTGGCTGGAGGCATCAACGACACCGGTAGCGAACGCATTATTCTCGTTAATATCGACGATGAAGGTCGCCAGTCGCGTAAGGAGTTTAATCTCCGTGAGCTGCTGGACAGCAGTGCTGAGGGCCGTTCGCCGGTTACGCTAGGAAAAGGTGATACAGTGTACATACCCCGTGCGGACCAGTTCTATGTGTATGGACAGGTTCAAAAGCCGGGAACCTATGCGCTGGATCGTCCCCTTAACGTGATGCAGGCATTGTCGGTAAGCGGTGGTTTTAACCCCAGCGCCAGTTCAAGTGGTTTGATTATCTATCGCCAGCAGCCTGATGGCGAAGTCGAAGAGCTGGAAGCGCGCTTCGAAGATCGTATCGAAGATGGCGATGTGTTGTTCGTCAAAGAAAGCCTGTTTTAACGGAGGGACCCGTCAGTGAGCCTGGAAAGTTTCTTTAAGATACTTAGAGCGCGATGGCTGTTGATTGCGGGTCTTACGGTATTTTGTATTGTTGCAACCCTGGTGGTTTCAATGAGCTTACCGAAGACCTACACCGCAACAACCGAGCTTATAGTGGATGGCAAGCCTCAGGATCTGCTCAGTGGGCAGGTGCTGCCTGCGCGCGCAGGCTACATCGCGACCCAGGTTGACGTGATCCAGAGCCGTAAGGTTGCTTCGAAAGTGTATGAGCTTCTGCCGCCGGACATGCGCAAGCTGGCAGATCAGCGCGCAGCGGACGACGCCAGTGATGGTGAGGTCGATCCGGAAAAGTGGGTCGTCCAGACCCTTCGGCGCAATATGGTCGCCACGCCCGGACGCAACAGCAACGTGCTGAGCGTCAGCGTCAGCGAGGAAAACTCCGAACTGGCAGCGGGCCTGGCGAACGCAGTTTCCGAAGCCTACGTGCGCACGAATCTTGAGCTGCGCACAGATCCCGCACGCCGATTCTCCCAATGGTATGACGAGCAGATGACGGTGTTGCGGGATAACCTGCGAGAAGCGCGTACACGGTTGACTGATTATCAGCAGAGTCACGGGATTGTCGCGGCTGACCAGAAACTTGATGTTGAAACGTCAAAGCTTCGCGAGTTGTCCTCAATGTTGGTAGCGGCTCAGGGTGACCGGTTGCAGGATGATGTACGCCAGGTACAGGACAAGCAGGCAAGTGCTCAGGTTCTGGGTAATCCGGTCGTGCAGAAGCTGCGATCAGATCTTGCGCAGGCCGAAGCCACGCTGAGCGATGCGTCAACCCGTTATGGGCGGAATCACCCTGAATACAAGAAAGCCGAGGCGGAAGTGCAATCGCTCAAGTCTCAACTTTCTCAGGAAACCCGGGTTGTGGGAAGCAGTCTCCAGTCAACGGCCGCTCAATCTGCCAAGCGCGAGTCTGAACTCAGGGATGCGGTTGCCGAGCAAAAGGAAAAAGTGCTCAAACTTAATGCTCAGCGCGATGAGCTTGATCTCTTGAAACAAGAGGTCGATGCGGCGCAAGAGGCGTACAACACTGCCTCTGGACGGGCCTCTGCCAGCAGGCTTGAAAGCCGGCTTTCACAAACAGACGTGGCCGTTCTTAACGATGCAGTGGCACCGACCTTGCCGTCTGCGCCAGACGTACGGCTTAATCTCGTTATCGCAGCGGCATTGGGCATTATGCTGGGCATCGGGTTGTCGCTATTGCTCGAGCTGACTCATCGCAGGGTCAGGAGCCGAGCGGAAGTCGAAGAGTATCTTGGAGTTCCGGTACTGGCTTATTTGCCCAGTGACCGGAGACGTTGGTTCGGAAAGGAAAGGAGTCCTGTATGACAGAACTGGCGCCGAAGTTGGATATTGAGGTTTCTGAAATTCTGACCAAAGTAGGTCAGATGGGGCGCGTATTGGTCGAAAGTGGCAAGATCAAGCCACACGATCTCGAGCGTGTCATCCGTTTCCAGAAGTCGCGTGGTTTGCGCTTCGGGGAAGCGGCTATCAGCCTCGGCCTGGTCACACAGGAAGATGTAAAGGCGGCCTTGGCCCAGCAGTTTTCCTATTCGGTTGCACCCTTGTCGAACAGCCAGCTGTCACCTTCGTTGACGGCGGCTTTTTATCCTCAAAGCCGCCGCATGGAAGCGCTGCGCGGGTTGCGTAGCGAGTTGATGCTGCGTTACTTCGATGATCCGGCCCAGCGGGTTTTGCCGATTGTTGGCGTTGACCGTGAAGCGGCGTCAGGCGAACTCGTAGCGAATCTGGCCATCGTCTTTTCCCAGTTGGGTGCCAATACGCTGCTGATTGACGGCAACTTGCGCCAACCATCGCTGCATCGCCTGTTCGCACTGCCGGATGGGCAGGGGCTGTCGGATGTGCTGGCGGGCCGCGCGGCACCGGCTCCCAAGTTATGCGCGCCTTTGCAGTCACTGTGGCTGCTCAATGGAGGCACGGTCGCACCAAATCCGCAGGAACTGCTCTCACACCGTCGTTATCGCACGCTGATGACAACGCTTGCCAATAACTTTGATGTGGTGCTCGTTCACACGCCACCACTGAAAGAGAATCGCGATGCCCAGCTTATTGCAGCAAGGGCGGGAGCGGCACTCATGGTGGCGAAAGAAAATGTGACACCACTGAAGTCGCTCGAAGCGGCTAGCCGACATCTTCAGGAGGTCGGTGTCAGTTTGATGGGTGTTGCGCTATCCCAGTAAGTGGTAGCGATGGATACAACTATCGTCGATGGGCACTCAGCCATGGCTGAGGCTTCGTCGTTTCGGGCCAGGGATGCCATGCAGCTTCAATCTGTTCAGATTACATGGAACCAGCAGCGTCTCGCGATGCTGCTGGTTGTGGCGACGGTTTGCTATCAGGCTCTTCTTTGCCTGATTCATACCCACGTTTTTGGCGTGTCCAGAGCACTGGTTGGCGTGACAGAGTTCGCCATCATGCTTGGCTGTTTGCCCCTGCTTTTACCCCGTCTTCTCCCCAAGGTCGTGATGGTAGCTGCGCTCGCAGGTGCGATGCTTTGCCTGCTTGCGCTGGTCCGCGGGCAACTGGATATCAAGGGGTTCCGGGATCTGCTGATTCCGATCTGGTTTTATTGGCTTGGGCGCAATCTCGGTAATCCGGATCTGGCCGATAAAACGCTTAGAGTCGCGATTCTGGTGGTGGCGTCATTCGGCTTGTTTGAGTTGTTTGCGCTTGATACCTATACCGATGTATTCAATATTTTTTCGTACTACGTGGGTATCGGAAACCTTCAGCCGATTACGGATTATGTTCGCGAAAGCAAACTTCAGATGAACGGTATCCGGCCGGAAGATATGGGGCGAACCCTATTGCCCTGGCTGCTGGACAACCACCGTGTATCGTCCGTATTTCTTGAGCCCGTCTCCCTGGGCAACTTCGCCACCATCGTGGCAGCCTGGGGATTGTCCAAGGATTGGGCTGATCGCAAGGCGATGTTCTTCTTTGTTGGTGCTGCGGCTTTTCTGATTGTCCTGGCTGACTCGCGCTTTGCACTGGTGTCTGTCGGCGTACTGGTCTTTGCACGAATCGCCTTCAGGGGCAGGGCGTTGTTTCTGCCTGCGCTGATGCCATTTGTCATCCTGGGTGGCCTCGTCGCCATGGGGCTCTTCCTCGATATCCGCTATTCAGACAGTTATGTAGGCCGACTGATGAGTAGCGCGTCATCGCTACTCGAATTCGATTCCGCGATCTTACTAGGTTATGACCGGGATGCCTGGTTTCCTGACCAGGGCTATGCCTATGTGTTGTCGACGTTTGGTCTGGTTCTCGCTGTCGCTCTGTGGTTCGCATACTGGCTGATAAAGATGCCGAACGACGAAGCGAACCGGTTCAGGTGTTTTGTGGGTATTTATATCGCATTGATTCTTTGCATCAGTGGCACGTCTTTATTTGCGCTGAAAAGCGCCGGGGTGCTCTGGTTCCTGCTTGGTAGTGCGCTTCGAGACCCGATGACCATTTCAGCCAGGCATAAGCGGAAGTCGCCTGTAAGACCGGCAGGTATAAATGTAACAAGTATTGCACCCGCAGGCGGTCGGCCTGAACGCGGTCCAATGCCAGGGAAGGAGGTGAGTATATGACCATTCGCGTTGCCCACGTGGTCCGCCAGTACCATCCGTCGATCGGTGGTATGGAAGAGGTGGTCCGCAATATTGCTGCCAGCCAGCTTCAAAAAACGGGCCAGGAGGCGCGGGTCATTACGCTTAACCGTCTGTTTCGAAATGACAGCGATCTGTTGCCCCAGGAGGAAATGGTTGAAGGTGTGCCGGTAGTCCGGCTGCCATATTCGGGATCCAGCCGTTATCCGCTTTGTCCGCAGGTGCTGGGTGAGATCAAACAGGCTGATCTGGTTCATGTTCATGGCGTGGATTTTTTCTACGACTTTCTCGCCTTGACCAAGCCTATCCACCGTCGGCCCCTGATGCTGTCCACACATGGTGGCTTTTTCCACACCGAATTTGCGAGTCGGCTTAAGGAAACCTGGTTCAAGACGATTACCCGGGCGTCTTCATCCGCTTACGAAAAAATTATCGCGACTAGCGAGAATGACGGGGCGAAGTTTGGGGAGATCATCCGTCCTGCAAGGCTTGAGGTGATTGAGAACGGCGTTAACACAACCAAGTACTCAAACTGCGGATCCGCGCAATTGAACCGCACGCTGATTTACTTTGGACGCTGGTCGAGCAACAAGGGGCTTATCGAAGCGCTTGATGTTATGGCGCAGTTGGTTGCGGAAGATCCTGAATGGCGGCTGATCATTACCGGAAGGGAATATGACTTCACGGCAGCGGACTTGGATGCAGAACTGTCTGCCCGCAAACTGAATAATCATGTCAGGCTCGAGCCGGGGCCATCGGATGAGCGTTTGAGATTACTGATCAGCGAAGCAAGTTATTTTCTGTGCCTGTCCCGTCATGAAGGGTTTGGCTTGGCCGCCATCGAAGCGATGAGCGCAGGGCTCACGCCTGTGCTTAGTGATATTCCGCCGTTTCGTAAACTGATAGATGAATCCGGATTGGGTGTCATGGCGTCGGCGAATGAACCGAAGGCGTTCGCGCGTCAGATTCAGGCGTTGCATGCGCAGGGCAATGACGCTCACGTTGAGCGCCGCGACAAGGCGATGGCATTTGCTGAAAGGTATAGCTGGACCCGTATTGCCGAACGCTATTCAAATGTATACGAGCAGCTAGGAGGCAGCTCATGAAAAAGTTTGGATCACACCTGTTTCCGCGCCTATTTCTCTCGGCGGTACTTGGGATGACGTCCTCCTGGGCCTGGGCTGACTGTTTTTCAGATGCTCCCTTGAGAGGGGTCAATATGGCCGGTGCCGAGTTCAACAGCAAGACGCTGCCGGGGGTGATGTACAAAAATTACACTTACCCCAAGGATGAAGAACTCGATTATTTTGCTGACAAGGGGGCGACGGTCATTCGCCTGCCAGTGCGCTGGGAGCGCCTTCAGCATGAGCTTGGTGGCGAACTGGAAAGCGAAGAAGTGGGCGCTATCAAAAAGGTACTCGCCCACGCAGAGGAGCGCGATCTTTGCCTGATAGTGGACCTGCATAACTACGGCGCTTATAACGGCGACACTATAGATTCGCCCGAAGTCGGTATGTCGGCCTTTATATCGTTCTGGAAATCTTTGGCCAAAGCATTGGGTGATTCGGACAACCTTGCATTTGGTCTGATGAACGAGCCTTTTAAACTCGATATTCCGGTTTGGGGCAACATTGCGAAAAAGACCCTGAGCGATTTGCGCGAAGCCAACGTCAAAAATCTGATATTTGTCGCCGGAGGTCGCTGGAGCGGCTTGCATGAATGGTTTAAAAGCTACGACGGCGCGAGTAATGCAGAAGTATTTGATGACTTGCGGGATCCACTGGACCGAACTGTCATCGAAGTACATCAGTATGCCGATAGCGATTATTCCGGTACCCACGAAGAATGCAAGGCACCGGATGATTTTAACGGCATGTTCGATCGCATAAGCGACTGGGCCAAACAAAACGGACAACACTTGTTCGCCGGTGAGTTCGGTGTGCCGCCGACGGGCGAATGCCTCCAAACCTTGAATAGAATGCTCTCGCTCATGACGGACAGCGAGTCCTGGCGTGGTTGGTCATATTGGGCTGCTGGCGGATGGTGGGGAGGCTACACCATGTCGGTGCATCCTCAGGATGGGCAGGACAAGCCCCAGATGTCGGTTTTGGAACCTTATCTGCAAGGTATCTCGTGCAAGGGCGGCAACTGCCCGGGCGCGCCACGGAATGTGCGGGTAGACGATTGATGCCGGGCATACAAGGAACGCAACAGGGAGTAAACGTCACCATGCAGGCAACCGCGACAAGCCAGGAAACTGAACAGCCGAAGGCTGCCCCGGTAACACCCGTTATCGGAAAAGGCCTGAAGTATGTGGTGCTTTCCGCACATGATTATCGCTCGCCTCGAAAGGCCAATATTCACTTTATTACTGAACAGCTTGCCCAGCGGGGAGAGGCGCGTTTTTTCTCGCTTCGGTACAGTTTTCTGTCCCGTTATACCAATGATCCAAGATTGTCGCTGGATGCCCGGGCAAACAAGATCGAAACTCACAATGGCGTGCAATGTTATTTGTGGAAAACGGCTATACATCCATTTAATACACGCAAGCCGTTCCTTCGTCTTGGCGAAGACGTGCTGTTCAAACTCTACGTCGCGTCAGCCAGTCGAGTGCTGAAAGACTGGTTAGCCAGCGCTGACGTTGTATTGTTTGAGAGTGGTGTGGCACCTATTTTTTTCGATCTCCTGAAAAAGCTGAATCCTGATGCCAAAACCATTTATATCGCGTCGGACGACCTCGAGACGATTAACGTGGCTGAGTTCGTCAAGCAGACATTTCAACGGATAGCGCCTTCAATGACGTCCATTCGGTTGCCATCCAAAGCGTTGGCCAACGAGCTGCCTTCTACCCGCAATGCCTACTTTATTCCGCACGGTATCAATCACGGGCTCGCCGGAACCGGTGATCCGTCACCTTACGGTGAGGGTGTCCATGCGGTGTCGGTGGGCTCCATGCTGTTTGACGCCGATTTCTTTATCGAAGCTTCTCGTCGCTTTCCCGAGGTCCATTTCCATATCATTGGATGTGGTCAGCCGCCTCATCCGGAGTACGGTGACAACGTCACCGTATACGGTGAAATGCCCCATGACGAAACCGTGCGCTATATCAAGCACGCCCGTTTCGGAATAGCCCCTTACCGTTCTGAGAGTGTGCCGCCATACCTCGCGGATACTTCAATGAAGCTGATTCAATACGATTTTCTGGGGCTGCCAGCTGTTTGTCCGGCCGCGGTTACTGGCGACTACAGTTCCAGGTTCGCCTACGAACCTGGCAATCCGGAGTCGATTGAAGCTGCAATCAACAAGGCGCTTGAGGCACCTCATGAATCATCCCGTCGCCATCTCAACTGGAGTGAGGTCACCGATCGGGTATTGGCACCCAGTGAATTTGATGACACACGGATGGGCATATGAGCAGCGAACAACATTTCTCGCCATCATCTGATGTGCTGCCCCTGGCAGGCTACCCGGTACAGTGTATGCGCACCGGCTCACTCGCCGATCGCTTGCTGGCGGACCACAAGGCAGGGCAGCAGCGGGTCCTGTTTTTTGTGAATACCAACTTTGTGGTCCAGTGTGAGAGCCTGAAACCCGCGCTTCGTCATCCTGATGTCATCTTGGTTAACGACGGAATTGGTATGGATATCGGTGGCATGCTGATTCATCGTCGCCGCTTTCCGGAAAACCTGAACGGTACCGACTTCGTACCCTATCTGCTTAAAGAGCCGCTAAGACGTGGTGCCCCGTCACAAAGAGTCTTCCTGCTTGGTGCAGGGCCAGGCATTGCCAAGCGGGCCGCTGGTGCGCTTGAGGCAGAAGGCATTGTCGTTGCGGGGCATCGTGACGGGTTCAGTGAAATGGCAGACACTGATGCTGTCATCGCTGACGTTAACCAGTCAGCAGCTGACGTGGTGCTGGTTGCGATGGGCAACCCCCGGCAGGAAAACTGGATCCTGCAGAACCGGGCCCGCCTGAATTGCTCAACGTTGATCGGAGTGGGGGCATTGTTTGATTTTATGGCCGGTGATAAGCCGAGAGCCCCCGCGATCGTTCAACGACTCAAGCTTGAGTGGCTATATCGATTGAGCCTGGAACCAAGGCGTTTAATGAAGCGCTATACCGTCGACATCGTCCGTTTTCTTGTGCGTTGTATGAAAGCGGGAAAAGAGTGCGCCGCCTATCGTTATCAGCAGCCGGGTCAGGTGGATTAGTCATGATGACGCTGTATGTCATTAATCTGGATCGCGACGTACGGCGATTGGAGCAAGTCTCCCTGCAACTGGATGGACTCGGTTTGCGATTCGAGAGAATTGCGGCGGTTGATGGCAGAGAGGTTTCCGAGAGCGATTTTCAACACTTTCAGCAGTCGCGGCCCAGGCAAAACAAGCGTTGGTTGAGAGGACAGATGGGCTGTTTTCTGAGCCACTACAGAGCTTGGGAGAAAATTGCGGCGGGTACCCAGCCTTTCGGCGTTGTTTTCGAAGATGATATTTATCTTTCGGGCGATGTCGGACGTTACGTTACACACAACGATTGGATACCTGAAGGCACTGATATCATTCGACTTGAACCGTCAACCAATCGGATGTTGTTGGCGCGACAACCGGTTCTTCAGCTTGGCGGGCGCGTCTTTTATCCCGTCAAGTCAACCGCCTGGTGCGCAGGTGCCTACATATTAAGTCGGCGTGCCGCCAGGCAGCTCATCGAATTGCCGGTGTCAGTCCACCAGCCTGCAGATGCAATGCTGTTTTCGTTTCAGGAATCGGTGATTGCCAGGAAGCTCCGGATTCTGCAGTGCTCTCCCGCCCCTTGCATACAAGACAAGTTCCGTCGGGAAGGGTATCTGGGGCTGGGGAGCAACATTGAAGTGCGACAACGTGGGGGTACGTCTTATATCCGCACGCTGAGATCGGGCTCTTACCATGAGCTTGCACAAATTTTTTGGCGGACAGTGCGCGGCTATCGCAGGATAGGATTTCTGGCGAAAGACGCCGATTATCATAGTAACCGGCGTGAGGCTCAGAATTCCGCTTTGAGTCCCAAGGTTAATTCGGTTGCAGAGTAATCGCGTGAAGCGATAGGTGAGTGGCGTTTTTGCCAGGCGCTCACCAGATCCACGCCCACGACATCAGTGAACTGGTAGGCAACGATCAATGGCGTGACGACGTTTACCGTTTCGTCTCTTGCAGATGTTTGCAGGGTGTTATCGAAAGACTGCCAGACTTGTTTCGCGCCGGTTTTGACAGATAGCTTTGGCGTAGCGTCCCACTCCGCGCCAATGTAGACGCGCTGAGTGTCTGATGCGTTTTCCGAGTCTTCACCCAGTGGTGGCTGGTCGTAATTATAGCCAAGGGTCAACAGTGTTTTGGATGATGCTTGCCAGTTGCCTTCAAGCAGGGCCTGGAGGCCATTGCCATCGTTCACCTCGCCGTCGCGCTGGAAGTATCCAACCACGCCGGTGAGTCGAGTCTTTTTGGAGAACGCCCAGTTGGTTTCGACTTCGGCGCGTTGGTAATCGAAATTAAGATCCTGACCCGCAGGGATAGGGGTGGCCTGGTTAGGGTATTCCCGTTCACCGTTGACGAGTCGCAGCATCACCGTTGAGTTGCGCCCGGATCGGTAGCGAACACCGGTAAACAGTTCTTTGTCGGTGTAGTCGAGTGTACGGCGGCTGTCATTATCGTGGGTCTGTTCGGCCTCCCTGACAGTCAGCGGGATCTCCCATGATGTGTTCATGACGTAAACCAGCGTTGCCTGCTTGTCGTCATAGGTGATGATGTCATTGCCGATAAAGTCGATTCGATCGGCCGGGCGATCTTTGCGTGACCAGGAGACAAGCGTGCGAAAAGTGTCGCCCAGCTCCCCACGCCAAGCCAACCCGCCGTTATAACCGGTGGCATCCAGATAGTCACGGCGGTCATGAATGTAGCGGGCAACGCCAATGCGACCACTGAAATGTTGTCGGCTGATATCAGTGTTTACCTCTGCGCCAGCGTAAGCCACGGTGATGCGTTCATCGTTACCGTCGGCTTCTCTGTCGTAGTTGCTGTCCCAGGTGTGGCGTACTCCAACATCTGCCGAGAGAGCATCGGGTTTGGCATCTTCAGCGCCCCACACCGTCATGGCTGTTCCCAGTAATGGCAGTGTAATCACAGCGTGACGCAGGAGAAGGTTAGACATGAGCGGCAATCCCTTTAGACGCATGATGGGTAATCGAAAGTTTATCGCGACGGGCGGATACGTCACAGCGAATATGACGCGAGAAAAAAAGCGTCATATTCGAACGGTACACTGAGCGCGCACGATGTCCGCCGCCACGATTAAGTGGATGGATATCCAAATGGAAAAGGCTGTCGGTTTCTACCTGTCGTGATGTGGTGCTACGAGCTTTCGCTGTTGTGATATCAGGTAGTCTGGCTGAATTCAGAAAACAGGCTGATTGCCAGTTGGAACCGTCTAGAATTGGCTTCATTCCTTTGACCTTTGAATCGATCCTGATTTTGGTGTGACTAGCTTCTACATAAATACACCGAGGTTCAACTGACAAAGCAGTAACTATGCCACGGATCTGGCCGCAATTACGTCTGTTTCGTAATGCGCCGGACTAGGGGTGTCGCCCGGAATGTGGTTACATAGTGATACAAAGATGACGGCGCCTGGATTTCGGGTTCAGGAGGGCCGTCTTGGATTTGAAGCCGGCTGGCATCGTTTAAATGGCTCGATTTCGGTCCGTTATGATCCAAAAAAGTGCGTTAGAAAGAGGTGCAGCCTGTTTCCCCCGGCTTCTTTGGAGAGATAGGGGGTTGCCAGTTTCTTTTATGCTGTGGCGTTTGGCTATTTATCGGGCGTTTTGGGGGTTTATTAAGGTGTTGTCATAGCGCAGATGATTACGAAAATTTCAGTCGTAATGCCTGTTGGTGGAACACATTATGCACACACCTTTTATATAGCGATCACAGCTGAGGCCATCAAGTTCGTTAGTGGCTGTCATATGTTGTGGCAATCATTGAAGCCAGCTCTGACCACCGCGTTATGGTATTCCACCCTGGACGGTGCCGGCTAGATTTAAAGTGATCGCGCGTTCGAGCATTCATGTTCGGATGGGCGTTTTGATTCAAAAGTTTTAAACCAGTTATTAACTGTAGTTGCGACATGAGGAATGGATGCATATGAGATACGACATGATTGTCGAAGGCTGTCAGGTGCCGTCTGGTCGGGTTAAGGTCAGTGGCGCTAAAAACGCAGCTACGCGATTGCTTGCAGCGGCGATGCTGGCGGATGAACCCGTCCGGATAAGAAATTTCCCGACTCAGCTGGTTGATGTGGTGGAGAAGATCCGCTTCATGCGGAATCTGGGCGCCGAGATCGATGTTGATGATGCCAATGACTTTGTGGAAGTGCGCACAAAGACTTTGTCGTACGACAACATTGAGAGTTATGACCTTCCGATCCGCACGACCTACCTGCTGACAGCTGGCCAGATTGTGCGCAATGGCAAGGCCCGGATTCCATATCCCGGCGGTTGTAAAATCGGCGCCAGGGGTTACGACCTCCACTTGATGGTATGGCGCGATCTTGGGTGCGTCGTTGAAGAAAAAGACGACTACATCGAGATTACAGGGCAATTCAAGGGTGGCCCGATTGATTTTCCGATTTCCACCGTTGGCGGCACCGAGAACGCATTGATGTGCGCATCCGTCGCTGAAGGCGTGACTGAAATCCGCAACGCCTATATCACGCCTGAGGTTGAAGACCTCATCGATATGCTGGGGCAGATGGGTGCCCAGATCGAGAACTTCGGCAACAGCCTGATTCGAGTGAGAGGGATCGGTGGTGTAATGCGAGGTGCCTCGTTTGAGGTGATGCCTGATCGGATTGAAGCACTGACCTGGATTATCTTCGCGGCAATGACTGGCGGCAGTGTGTTTGTTGACGGTGTACCGTTCAAGCACATGGAAGTACCGTTACTGCATCTGGAAGATGCCGGTATCGATCTGTACCGCAATTCCAACTCTGTGTTTGTTTCTGGCGACTGTATGCGCGACCAGGGTATCCAGCCATTTGAGCTGGCTTGCGGCACGCACCCGGGCGTGATTTCTGACATGCAGTCGTTCTACGTTCTGCTGGGCATGAAGGCAAACGGGATTTCCCGCACCTTTGATTATCGTTACCCGGAGCGCATTGCCTACGCTCGCGAGCTGAACAAGTTCTGTGACGGGGCAATAGAGTTTGAGCCCGGCAAGATTACCACGCGCGGTGTTGCCAAGCTGCGCGGCGCAGATGTCACCTCGACAGACCTGCGCGGCAGCATGGCATTGGTGCTGGCGGCATTTTGTGCTGAAGGCCAAAGCCGGATCAAGGACGTCCAGATGGCGATGCGCGGCTACAATAATTTGCCCGGAAAACTGCAGGCGTTGGGCGTTCACGCTTCCGTATTTGCTGCGGAGTAAATGCCCATGACATCTGCTACTTCACGGCGAGACCGCGTCCTGCCGGAGGGTATTGTGCCGGCGCTTCGCGAGCTGTCACCCGAGGGCGTTCACGTGAATGTGAACCTCTCGGAACTGAGTCGATGGCGAATAGGAGGCACTGCCGATCTGGTGGTGTCTCCAGGTTCGGTCGACGAAGTGCGTGCAGTGATGGCCTATATCCATACTCACCAGATTCCCTATGTAGTGCTCGGCTCAAGCTCAAATCTGCTGTTTGCCGATGAGGGCCTTAAGGTATTGGGGCTGCATCTGGGCCCATCGCTGGGCGCAATGACCATTGATGGTGACTCGGTCTGGAGTGAGAGCGGCGCCTGGGTCCCGGGTTTTGCCCGTTCGCTGGCAAATGCCGGCCTTGAAGGCGCCGAGCACACCTGCGGCATTCCCGGTACATTGGGGGGGTTGTTGTGCATGAACGGTGGCAGTCAGCGTCGAGGCATTGGTGACAATGTCACTGAGGTTACGACAGTCACCGAAGAGGGCGAGTTACGGGTATACGATAAGGAAGCCTGCGGCTTTGCCTATCGGACGTCTGTATTTCAGGAGCGACGGGAAATCATCGTTAGTGCACGGTTCACCTTCCAGCGTTCTGACGCTCCCCGTGACATTCGCAGGCGCATGCTGGCGATTCTGCGTGAACGACGTAATAAATTTCCCCGCAAGCTACCAAATTGCGGTTCGGTGTTTGTCAGCAATCCCGCCATGTATGCCGATTACGGCCCCCCCGGTGCGGTTATCGAGCGCTGCGGGCTCAAAGGCCTGAAGCGAGGTGGGGCTGAGATTTCGCCACAGCATGCCAATTTCATCAATAACCGTGGCACTGCCACAGCCAATGATGTTTTGTACCTCATTGAAAAGGTGCGCCGAACAGTACTCAGTACCACAGGCTATGACATGCCAGCCGAAGCTCGCTTTGTGACACCGGCAGGCGCGATTGTTCCCGCCCATATTCAGGCTCATGCGTTATTTGGGGATTATTTCAAGGATGCGAGCCCGGTGAATGACAGCGTGAAACCCCGCTTGGTGGGTGAGAACGACTGATGGCCAAAGCACGCTCATTTTTTCACGATGTCGTTGCCGTGTTCGGCACAAAAATAGTTGTATTAGTGCTGTCGCTCGCGGGTATCGTTGTCCTCTCCCGGTCTCTGGGGGCTGAAGGTCAGGGTATTCTCGCCACGTTACTGGTCGTTCCCCTGTTGATGATGAATTTCTTTGACGGTGGCATGCGTCAGTCCGCAACTTATTACCTGGGCAAGAAGCTGGCATCTGACGAGGATGTGTTGGGAGCGGTATTGCTCTATGCCGTCATGGCTGGTGTTGTGGGTTTTTGCGTGGCTTATGCCATTCTCCATTTCCAGGGATCGTCAATAGAAAATGGCGCCATCTATTTTGTCGTGGCGGCTATTCTGCCTGCTGGTATTACGGTCAGCGCGGTGCGGGGTTTTCTGCTTGGCAAGCAGCAAATCAAGCGGTTCAATGCAGCGCTCTGGTTTGAGAAAGCCCTGTACGTTGCCATGCTCTGCCTGCTTTGGCTTACGGGGCATCTTACTGTATTCACGGCTGCCATCGTTTCTGCGACTTCGGCGGGTTTCAATGCCTTGCAGGCACTTTGGTTTCTGCTCAAGTCCGTCAATACCCGGCCCAACTTCAGTTTTATGATGGTCTTCAGAATGCTGAAGATCGGCGCAGTCTATGCGCTGGCGATGTTTCTGATCATGGCAAACTACAAGCTCGATATTGTCCTGATGGGGATGCTGTCGACGGATGCCGAGACCGGTAAATACGCTATTGCAGCCAGGATCGGCGAGATGCTTTGGGAATTGCCGGCGGCTGTCGGAATGATGATTTTTGCCCGCAGCGCCAATTCACCAACTGGCTCAACGGACTGGGAAGCAACAGCGTGCCGTGCGATCCGGTTATCACTCTGGGTCACAATTGCGGGTGCAGTTGCGTTTGGTGCTGTTGCACCGTTTATGGTGCCGCTGTTGTTCGGTGCCGATTTCAAGGGCGCCGATACCATGCTGCTCTGGTTGTTGCCGGGTATGGTGATGATGGTGGTGTTCAAGTTGGCTAACACCGATCTGGGTGGTAAGGGCAAACCTTACATTGCGCTGGCGATCATGAGCATCGCAGTACCGGTAAATATCGGTCTTAACTACCTCCTTATTCCGGACATGGGGGGTGTCGGGGCAGCTTTGGCGTCAACAGCAAGTTACACCCTGTCAGCGCTGATCATGATTATGATCTATTCGCGCAGGATCAAACGACCCCCGGGTGAGTTTTTGTTGTTGCGTAAAACGGATCTTACGGATGCCTGGGCTCAGGGGCGCAAGATTCTTGGAATGGAAAAAGTCGATCAGGCAAAGGCCTGATCGACTGTTATGCATTAGCTGATGTCGATCGGCGACTGCGCTGTCTCAACCTTTCCTGTTCTCTACCGGTTCGTTTCAGCGCCAGACGATTCACGACGTCCTGACCACTGGATGGTTTAATTAACGCAAAGGGGTATGTCCTAGATGACCACCGTATCAGTCGTCTCAGTTTTTTATAACCGCTCGACGTTGGTAGACGATACTGTCAAAAGCTTGCTCGATCAGGACATGACAGACTACGAAGTGCTACTTGTTGATGACGGTTCCAAAGACGACACCCTCGCACAGCTGAACCGTTATGCCGATGACCCTCGAGTGCGGGTGATCGGTGGCGAAAACATGGGGTTTGTGAACGCGATTAACGCCGCAATCGATGAGGCCAAAGGCAGGTATATTGCTGTTCATGGCAGTGGTGATATCGCGTTTCGCGAGCGCTTGTCACGCCAGAGCGCGGTTCTGGATGCTCGTCCAGAGGTAGGGGTTGTTGGATGTCGCTCCGAAATTGTGACGCTACAGAGCACCCGTGCGCCGCATATTACGCCATTCACTTTCGATGGTGATGCCGAGACTGAAATCCTGACCACAAACCCGTTTCATCACGGGGAGGTGATGTTCAGACGGGATCTCTTCTACAAAGTCGGCAAGTATCGCTCGTACTTCGTGTGTGCTCAGGACCGGGACCTCTGGTGCCGTCTAAGCCACCACACCCAGTTCGTTGTGCTGAATGATGTGTTGTACCGTAAATTTGCCAAGGTTCCGGGCTCAGTGTCGGCGGATCCTCGGCGTTTGCTGTTACAGCGCTACCTTTCTGACTTCGCTGTTTTTTGTCATCGTGAACGCCTCGCAGGGCGTCCTGATCCGCTCGATAAATACGGCACCCAGGGCGGCCTTTTCAAACCGCCCAGCCGTGAGTTGTCGAAATCCCTGTGCACTATTGGTAGCCGGTTTGCCGCAGATGGGGATTTGGACAACGCGAAGTTGTTCTATCTTCGCTCAGAGCAGGAGTCCGGCTATTTGTACGCCAGGATGATGCGTATCGTAGCGGCCAATGCGCCGTTCCTGCTTACCGGCGCAGGTAAACTCTATCGCCGGATTATGCGTGTGTTCCAGAAAGCATCTTTTTCGAAATAACGTCAGGAAGAAAAGGGCACCGACATACCAGATCTGCAGCATGGGGGTGCAGGGCTGATATGTATAAAGTGCAGGCGATGAACCAGTGACAAAAAAGGGGCCGGACAATCAAATGTCCGGCCCCTTTTTTATGGCAACCGCAAAACCCGGAAGGGCTACTAGCCAGATCATACTGGTCTGGCTAGTCCGTAGCGATAGTTAGTAAGCCTGCTGGCCTACAAACCCCCTGAAGAAAGTCCACCAGAGAATCTTGATATCCAACCAGAGAGACCAGTTACGGATGTACTCCAGATCGTACGCGATGCGCCCCGCCATTTTGTCCAGGGTTTCCGTCTCACCCCGGAAACCGTTGATCTGAGCGAGACCGGTAATGCCAGGCTTGACCTTGTGGCGCAGCATATAACCCTGAATGTGCTCACGATAAAACTCATTGTGGGCGACCGCGTGAGGTCGAGGACCGATGAGCGACATGCTGCCGCCAAGCACGTTGAACAGTTGTGGCAGCTCATCCAGCGATGTCCGGCGAATAAACGAACCGAAAGGTGTGACACGAGGATCATCGCGCTTGGCCTGCGGAACGTCAGGGCCGTCTTCACACACTGACATTGACCGGAACTTCCAGACCTTTATCGGTTCACCTCGCACACCATATCGGAACTGTTTGAAAAACACGGGCCCGGGCGAACTGAGCTTAACGCCAATTGCCACCGCGATCATCGGAATGGCGAGCAGGGCGAGGATAATCGTGCTCAGGATGATGTCTGCGGCCCGTTTCGTTGAACCGTGCTCTACCAGCGGTGAGTCGTAGATGCTGACCGCTGGAATGCCCTGAAAGCCTGTCAAACGTGAATGGAGCAGATCGAAGCTGAATACATCCGGAATGAGATAGGCTGAAATAGTGCTGTTTGCCAGAGCATCAATAAGGGTGCGAACACGCTTTTCAGCAGCCATTGGAAGCGTAATAAACACAATATCGATCTTGCCGGCTTTGACGTCAGCCCGGAGTTGTTCCAAGCCGCCGCAGATCGTCACGTCCTCGTCTTTCAGGCGTCGTTGATTATCATCGACACAGGCACGGTCATCGTAGTAACCGTGGATTCGGTAACCGGTCCAGGGCATTTTGTTGATCGATGCCACCAGCCGCTTGCCCAGAGGCGTGGCACCGACGATGCCAACACGACGGGGTTTGGAAGATTGCCCCCGAACTTTGGTAAGAATCACTCGGCGGAACCAGTGGAACGATACGATCACGAGCGGCGTGCCGGCAATCCAGGAGATGATGGCCGTGCTGTTGAGATCCTTGAATGGATCAATCAACAGTGCCGCCATACCCAGAACCATTGCAGTGGCAACCCATGCGCCCAGCAATCGTGAGGCGAGGGAGGTCGTCGAATGACCTCGCCACATGTGATAAACCTCATTGGTCTCTGCGAAGAAACCAAAGGTAATAATGGCGAGTACGCCAAGGCCGGTGTAGATATTGTTCCACTCGACACCGAACGCCATAAGCGCGATGGAAAGCAGGAATATCACAAGGAAGCTGTCAAACGCCCGGAAAAAGGCGAGCAGGTTAGAGTGATGTAGTCGAATCGATGTCGTCTGCTTGGTTACCACAGCAGCTTCCCTTGGTCTGCGTTCCGTTTGCTGGCTGCCCATAAAGCCCTCCTTGAGCGTTGCGGGTACTGTGACATTTGCATAATTCAGGCCATTGTTTTTTTGCAGGCCAGCGCTTCGTACAGCTCATACGTCGATGATGAAGCACTTCGGCTAACCTACTAATTCAAAAGCTGAAAACAGCTCATGCGCTGTAGCTTTACATTTGTTGTACAGGACTGGCTGATAGTTGCGCGACGCTTCAAATTGAAGCACTGGCGGACACTATTTCTTGTCAGCGAACTATGAAGTCGCACCGAAGAAACCGGTGGCTAAAACAGAAGAACTACTGCCTGACACTGCCAATTCCCGAATGACACTTAGGCTACAGCAAAAAATAAAACAGATTGATGACAGCTAGTACATATTGTGATGAACAATCCGTCATTCTGAGGCGCGGTATGACTGACTTCGGGGGAGAAAGCGCTTTTGAAATCAGTCAATCCGTGACCCGACGTTCGGCGGAATTTCCTGCCTGTTTGAGCCCATTACGACGAATCCCGATAATACAAAGGAATCTGACAACGAGTGCGATCAACAGGGCAGGACGTTAATCCTTCCGAACGCTTCGAATAAAGCGACGGTTAATGATAGTTCATACCGCGGGAAAGCGATATAAGGGAAGCATTAAACCTCACTTCTCGCGGCGCCTCATTCACACCGCAAGTCGAGAGTAAAAGGGAGGTCGCTATCAGCGTGAAAACCAATCCGAAAGATGAATTTGCAGCGTTCATTGTTGACCAGATGCAGTCGATAGGCCCGGCGGTTTCCAGGCGGATGTTTGGTGGGCACGGTGTGTATCTCGACGGGCTGATGTTCGCACTTGTCAGCGACAATACGCTTTACCTGAAAGTGGATAGTGAATCCCGGCCGATATTTGAGAACATGGAGTTGCTGCCGTTCACATTCGAACGTAAAGGTAAGGCTGTTGTCATGTCCTACTTTCAGGCGCCCGACGAGGTGATGGAAAGTCCGGACGTGATGCAGTATTGGGCGAGCCTTGCCTATGGCGCTGCTTTGCGTGCGGCGAGTAAAAAGCAGAAGGGATCGCGCGAAGAGACCTAGTGCAGGCTGCGGCGTGATGCGCCGCAAACGCAGCATTTATCACGGAACATGCCGAACCAGGCGCTTGCGCATCGCGCTGACCAGATGGTTAATCAACTCGTTTGCCTCGCGATCGTAAAGCTGGCGCCACTTGTTACGATATGACTCCCGTACATCGGAACCTTCGCTCGATACACCAAGGTTGCTTTGGCGTTGGTCCAGGTACTGGCAGGCAGTGAGGTGTGCCTTTATTTCCATATCGACCAGTTGGGTGAGTATGCCCTCAATTTCGGCATCAAAGAAAGGGCGCGAACGATTGATCTGGCTGCGCATTTCAAGTGCTGCGTTTCGGGCTGCAAGGCGGGATTCACTATGGGGATCACCGCTTTCTACGGCTCTTAAAAAACCTCCGACCTTGTCGTGCAGCGCCCAGGCGACCGGCCACAATCCTTCAAATAGCCTGCGTTCAGCCAGCAGGAGTTCCGGTGAGGTATCGGGTGTCACGCTTGTTGCCGGTGTTCTGGATTTTCCCGAAAGCGACGGCGTATCATCCTGATGCATGGCATCCAGATCATGCCATAAAGTATCCAGACGGCGGGTAAGCTGATCATGCTCCTGGCCGAGCTGGTGTACCGAGCCGCGCAGTTTAATAATCGCAACCAGGGCGATAATAAGCAGAGCGGCACCGAGGATCAGCAAGTACTGTCCATCAAGCAATGCCAGAATGGCGTCCGTGTCCATAATTGTTCCTCACATGGTTTGCGGCGGGCTGGTTCGCGCTCTTCATCGCGCTGTCTTTCGCAAATATGCAATCAGAAGTTTCTCACAGCGCCGACGAGGTGACCATATGGTCGGTCAGCAGTCCAAAACAGGGCAGGTTGCGGCAGGGGCTGAAAATACGGTTAACAACCGTATTTTCAGCCCCTACCGTTTTATATGGAGGTTAGCCTTCCAGTGTTGCCTTCATGGAAATCTCTGCACTCAATACTTTTGATATCGGGCAGTTTTCCTTGGCCGTTTTTGCGGCTTCTGCAAAGTCTGATTCGCTGGCCTTTGGCACACTTGCTTTAACATCAAGGTGGATGGCGGTGATCGCAAAACCATCACTCTGCTTGTCGAGGGTGACCGTTGCCTTGGTGTCAATATGATCGGCTTTAAAGCCTGCCTCACCAAGAATCATGGAGAGGGCCATTGAAAAACAACTGGCGTGGGCTGCCCCGATCAGCTCTTCCGGGTTAGTGCCTTTGCCATCTTCAAATCGGGTATTGAAACCGTATGGTTGATTATCAAGGGCACCGCTTTGAGTCGAAACTGTACCGGTGCCTGACTTGAGATCACCTTCCCAATGTGCACTTCCTTCACGTTTCATAAAGCCTCCTGTTAATTCATATCGTGTGATATTCACCCTAACGTATACACCGGTCATGTTGCACCCGATAAGCGCTTGCAGTGCATAATTCTGGCGAAAGTTTAATCAGGGATGGTGTGGGTGATGATGTGAAAGCACCGGAAGTGCCGAAGTCGGCGGGGGCGGGTATAAAGTTGCATGTCAGCCTGGATACCCGAAAAATACAACGGCATCCACCTGATACAGTCGGAGAATGATTGCGTGTCGAATGAACTCGTTACTGCAGATACTAAAACCACAAGGCCGGAGAGATCGGCAGCCGAACAAGCGAGGCTTGATCGCGAGCGCGTCGTACACGAGCGTTTTGAATGGCTTCACATATGCAACGACTATGTATCAGCGATTCTGTTTCTGGTGGGGAGTGTGTTTTTTCTCTGGTCAGAATGGCAGGAAGTCGCTACCTGGTTCTTCATTGTCGGGAGCGTGTTCTTCCTGTTTGCGCCCATCCTGAGGACGCTGAACAAACGCTATGTGAAGAAACTCCGCAAAGGCCCCATCCACTGGTAAAGCAATCTATGGAGACGGCAAACGTGTGTGGCCACGAAGCCGGATAGGCACAATTGCGGGCCGCTAATTGGCGTCAAGGCATAGGCATGGCGGTGCCATACCTTTAATCTATGCAACATCGCAGGAAAGACGACTGCATTACCCCTGAAGGAACCCTATTTTGAGCACCACCGATTTCGCTTCACTGTCACTCCGTCCCGATCTGCTTCAGAACCTGTCCGATATGGGTTATGACGCCATGACGCCGATTCAGGCGGGTAGCCTGCCATTGGTGCTGGATGGCAAAGACGTGATTGCCCAGGCCAAAACCGGCTCGGGTAAAACGGCGGCATTTGGGCTAGGGATACTTCACAAGCTGGATGTTAAACGTTTCAGGGTTCAGTCGTTGGTGCTTTGCCCGACTCGCGAGTTGGCCGACCAGGTCGCCAAGGAACTCCGGAAGCTGGCGAGAGCGATCCACAACATCAAAATTCTCAGTCTTTGCGGTGGTTTGCCGATAGGTCCGCAGATTGGGTCGCTGGAACACGGAGCTCACATCATTGTTGGCACTCCGGGGCGCGTAGAGGAACACCTCCGCAAGAACACACTCAATCTCGATAATCTGACCATGCTGGTGCTGGATGAAGCGGACCGGATGCTGGACATGGGGTTCCAGGATTCATTGGATGCCATCCTTGAGTATACGCCGGACGCCCGGCAGACGTTGTTGTTCAGTGCGACCTATCCGGATGAGATCAAAGCGATTGCCGAAAGGGTCATGCAGAACCCTGAACAGATCAAGGTTGAGTCCACCCACGATAATCAGAGTATCCACCAGACGTTTTACCGTGTCGAAAATGATGCGCAGCGTCTCGATGCCGTGCGCTTGCTGTTGATGAAACACCGTCCCGATTCGTCCATCGTGTTCTGCAATACCAAGATTGAAACTCAGGAAGTGGCCGATGAACTGAGTCGGATGGGCTTTACCGCAATCGCCCTGAACGGCGATATGGAACAGCGCGCGCGGGATGAAACCCTGGTCAAGTTTGCGAATAAAAGCGCATCCGTTTTGGTCGCGACCGACGTGGCTGCGCGAGGTCTGGACATTGAAGCCCTTGATGCCGTGTTCAACTTCCACATCGCCCGGGATCTGGACGTCCATACCCATCGCGTAGGGCGCACGGGCCGTGCGGGTAGCAAAGGTGTTGCGTTTACATTCTATAGCGATAAAGAACAGTACAAGCTGGAGATGCTGGAAGAGCGGTTGGGTTACGCGTTAAAGAAAGCCAATCTGCCGGCGGGTAATCAGCGCAATCAGACCACCTTCAAGCCACCGATGGTCACGCTCCAAATCGACGGAGGCAAAAAGCAGAAGGTACGCCCCGGTGATATTCTGGGCGCACTGACTGGTGAAGAGGGCATTGCCGGCAAGCTGGTCGGCAAGATTCAGATCTTTGATCAATCCGCCTATGTTGCAGTGCAGCGGGACGCGGTCAAACCGGCGCTCGCCAAGCTGACTGCCGGCAAACTCAAAGGCCGGTCCTTCAGAGTCAGAAAGATCTAGACCCATCCGGCACTTTTCATATTGGGTCCGTGCACAGTCACACGGGATTGCTACTATAAGTTGATTCGCTCCGCGGGAGTGGTTTTCGACGAATAGTCGCAATCAAAGGCTGGATGCCCGGACATGCACGAAAAATTGTCAGATATCTATCAAACCGAGTCCCGCCGTGTATTTGCGACGCTGGTTCGGTTGCTGGGTGACTTCGATCTGGCCGAAGAAGCTCTTCAGGATGCCTTTGCAGCCGCGCTGGCACAGTGGCCCAAGGATGGGGTCCCCGCAAACCCTCGCGCCTGGCTGGTATCGGCGGGCCGATTCAAGGCGATTGATCAGATCCGCCGCCGGATGCGTTTTGATTCGACAGTGGAAAGTATCGCCGTCCTTTCTGAAGGCCACCACACTCCCGACTCGATTGATGACGACGCACTGATCGTTGATGACCAGTTACGCCTTATTTTCACTTGTTGCCACCCCAGCCTCTCCAGAGAAGCGCGCGTCGCTCTGACGCTGCGCGAAGTCTGCGGGCTTGCGACAGAAGAAATCGCCCGAGCCTACCTTGTTCCTCCTTCGACACTCGCTCAGCGTATCGTGCGAGCCAAAGCCAAAATCCGGGATGCGCGGATTCCTTACGAAGTGCCCGGCAAGGATCAGCTTTCGGAGCGACTGGACGTCGTGCTTCAGGTCATTTACCTGGTATTCAACGAGGGCTATTCCGCATTTCAGGGTGAGCAGTTGGTGCGCCATGAGCTGGCAACTGAAGCTATCCGCCTGACCCGGCTGCTGTTTGGTTTGATGCCAACCGCAGAAGTTGAGGGATTGCTGGCGCTGATGCTGTTGCACGATGCCAGAAAAAGCGCACGGATTAATGCGCAAGGAGAACTGGTTCGCCTGGAAGATCAGGATCGGCGCCTTTGGAATCAGCACCAGATCAAAGAGGGGGTGGCGCTTGTTCTCCATGCTCTGGCAAGCCGCGAGTTCGGCATTTATACCCTGCAAGCGGCGATCGCTGCTGTTCATTCAGAATCGCCATCAGCCGAAGATACTGACTGGGACCAGATAGTCGGCTTGTACGATGCGCTATTGATCAGGATGCCGACACCCGTAGTAGAGCTGAACCGAGCGGTGGCTGTGGCGATGCGCGATGGGCCGGAAGCGGGCCTCCAGCTTGTAAATGCCATCCTTAATCAGGGTGAGTTGGCAGAGTATCATCTTGCCCATGCCGCGAAAGCGGATCTGTGCCAGCGCCTCGGCAGAACATCGGATGCTCGCAGTGCCTACCAAACCGCCATTGCCTACGTTACGCAGGGACCAGAACGGCGATTTCTTGAGCGTCAGATCGCAGCACTATCGACGGATTGAGCGAACACTTCCTCCAGATTTGAATAAATAATTCGGTGATTGTCGATTACCGATAGGCCCGAACGACTATCCATTGAGGGTGAGTGATGTTCGGGCAATAAATGGTCAACAGTACCTGCCATTGTCTCCGCCTACTGACCTTTTTATTTTATAAATCGTCACAGATACAGGATGTTATAGGAGGATATTAAAGTCATGAGATACATCATTATCAGGAAGGCAGACAGGGAGACTGAAGCCGGCGTGATGCCCGAGCCGGAATTGCTGGCGGCGATGGGGCGTTACAACCAGAGGCTCGCGGACGCGGGGGTACTGAAGGGTGGAGAAGGGCTTAAACCGAGCAGCGAGGGGTTCCGGGTAGACTTTGATGACGGGAAGCCCACAGCGACAGAAGGACCGTTTCGCGATTCGGCTGACCTGGTGGCGGGGTATAGCATTATTGATGTGAACTCCAGGGAAGAGGCGCTTGAGTGGGCCAGCCAGTGGCCTGATCTTGATGGAGGGGGTAACGCCAAACTGGAAGTGCGGCGATTGTTTGAACTTGAGGATTTCGCTCCCGGCGAAGGCGTTACCGCTATTGAAAAGACCTTCGACCGGATCGAAGCCCAGCCACAGGCGATCAATATTTATCTCAATTTCGCCGGCCAGTGCCGGGAAGCTTTCGAATTCTACGCTGATGTATTGGGCGGACACGTTGCCGTGATGATGACGCATGGCGAATCGCCGGTCGCTGACGAGGTTCCGGCGGACTTTGGAAACGCGATCATGTATGCAGTGTTGCAGGTTGGACGGCTACACATCATGGGCTCCGACGCACCACCGGATTGGTATCAGTCTCCCCAAGGCATGTTTGTGCAAATGGAAATGCCGGCGGACAGGGCAAAAATTGCTTTTGAGCGATTGGCAGAAGGAGGCGAAATCCGGATGCCTTTGGCACCCACATTCTGGGCGGAGCAGTTCGGGATGCTAGTAGACCGTTATGGCATCCCCTGGATGATCAATAGCTCGCTGAAGGACTGCCTGGCTGAACAATAGGCCAAACACTGGTCAGTGACGGCCGAACACTCGATCTAAAAGAGCCCGAACAACCGAAAACGGAGGACAGGCTATGAAATACCTTGCACTGGTGTATTACGATGAAAGCATCATGAATGCCATGACCAAAGCCGAATGGGACGCGCTTAACCGGGAATGTATGGCATGTGTCGAGCGGTTGACGGACAACGGCCACTTCATTGCCGGGCAAGCTCTGCAGCCGGTCGAGACAGCCACGACTGTCCGGGTCCGCAACAACCGGGCATCGTCTACTGATGGGCCGTTTGCGGAGACAAAGGAGCAGTTGGCGGGATTTTATATGCTGGAAGCGCGGGATCTGAATCAGGCGATTCAGCTGGCAGAACACATTCCGCCGGCCCGTTATGGTTCAGTTGAGGTGCGGCCGGTTCGGGAGCTGGATCCTGAAGTGCATGGCTACCCGGATGCCGCGTCAGGTTAGCGAATAAACGTAAGTGGCTCTAGGCGAAAACGCCGGTTGTGTTACACTCCGGCGTTAATTTTACAGTCGCGAAATGAGCCATGCGATTCCAAGCACCGGAAAGCCTTTCAGAACAGATATCCCAGCATTTGGGGCAGCGCATCATCACCGGACAGCTGCAGCCGGGTGATCGTATTCAGGAGCTTCGCATTGCTGGCGAACTTGATGTCAGTCGGGGCTCTGTGCGTGAAGCGCTGCTGATTCTTGAACGCCGCCATCTGATCGAAATTTTCCCCCGTCGTGGTGCTGTGGTGTCCCAACTGACCCCCGCACTGGTCAATAGCCTCTACGATGTCTATATCGAGTTGCTCAGAGTACTAGCCCGTCGCTTGATGGTGGTGACCAGTGGCTCGGACCTGAAGCCCATGGTGGCTCGCATTCAGGAACTTGAACGCCTGTTTGAGGCCGGAGAGGCGACTCGTGAACAGATTGTAGAGTCAGGCTTCGACATCGTGGGGCTTATACACCGGATCGTTGAGAACCCGTTTCTGGAAGAAACTCTCGAGAACTTTCGTCCGGCGATCAGTCGCACTTACTTTATTGCAACTGATCATTTTCGGGGTGAAATTGCGGAGACCCGCCGCTTTTTCAAATCACTGGCGGATGCCGCTGAAACCCGAGATGGAGAAGCGCTCGATTCCGTGATTCAACAGTTTGGCGAACACCAGCGTCGATTGGCTCTGAAAGCACTTGAAGCCGAGTCGGCAGATGGCCGGAAAAACGGATGATGATCACCGCAGGCACTTCAGGATAACGAGCCGCTATGCGTCTAAAGTCGATAAAACTTGCTGGTTTCAAATCGTTCGTTGACCCCACGACGGTGCCGTTTCCTTCGAACATGACGGCCGTGGTCGGGCCTAATGGTTGTGGTAAATCCAATATTATCGACGCCGTACGCTGGGTCATGGGCGAAAGCTCCGCGAAATTCCTGCGGGGCGAATCCATGACCGACGTTATCTTTAATGGCTCCAGTGCCCGCAAGCCAGTCGGTCAGGCGTCCATCGAGCTGATATTCGACAATTCAGACGGTTCTGCTCCCGGAGAGCATGCTGCATTTTCCGAAATATCGGTTAAACGCCGGGTGACCCGTGAAGCCCAGTCCGATTACTTCCTCAACGGCTCCAAATGCCGTCGACGCGATATCACCGATCTGTTCCTGGGAACGGGCCTGGGGCCGCGCAGCTACGCGATTATCGAACAGGGCATGATTTCCCGGCTCATTGAATCCAAGCCTGAGGAATTGCGTGTTTATGTGGAAGAGGCGGCCGGCATTTCCAAGTACAAGGAGCGACGCAAGGAAACCGAAAGCCGAATTCGCCGGACCATGGAAAATCTGGAGCGGCTCACGGATTTGCGAGAAGAACTGGGCCGCCAGTTGCAGCACCTCCAGCGCCAGGCTCAGGCCGCCGAGCGTTATAAAACCCTCAAGCATGAAGAGCGCCAAAAGAAAGCAGAACTGACGGTGTTGCGCTGGCAATCTCTCGATCGGGAGCTGCAGCGCGCGCGTGAAAAATTGCGTGATACCGAGCTTGAGCTTGAAAAGCATCTTACCGAGCGGGTTAACCTCGAGACCCGTTTGGAGAACCTTCGTGGTGACCATCACGAACGCACCGAACACTTCAACAAAGCGCAGGCACGGTACTACGAAGCCGGCGCGGATATCGCCCGTATCGAACAAAGCCTTGAGCACCAGCGGGAAAGGTCCCGCCAGATGGCGACCGAGCTCGATCAGGCATTGGCGAACCAACGTGAGCTTGCAGAAGAGCTGGGGCTCGACGAAGAAAAAATGACTGCAGCGGCTGAAGAGCTTGCCATGCTCGAGCCAGAGCAGGAAGAGCTGGCTGCCCGATCAGAGACTTCAGCAGAAGCGCTGCACGACGCTGAACAGGCGATGAGCGACTGGCAGCAGGAGTGGGAAGCGTTCAGCAGTCGGTCGGCAGAAGCACGTCAACGAGCGGAACTGGCTCAGTCACGGATTCGCTCCACCGAAGACGCTATTGAAAGCCTTGAAACCCGCATCGCCCGCCTGAAAGACGAGCGTGAGATGCTGGAGCGCCAGATCGACCGGGATGCGCTCGAAGAGTTGAGGGAGAAACGCGAAATTCTGACGTTGAGTCAGGAAGAGGCGGCCGAGAGAATCGAGCTTGCCAGTGAGTCACTTCAACACGCTCGCGACCAACAGGTTGATGCTGAAACCCAAAGCAATGCTCTGCGAGAACAGTTGCAGACCGCGCGGGCCAATCTGACGTCACAGGAATCCCTGTTGGCCGAGCAACTGGGAAGCAACGATGAGGCCCTGCAGGACTGGCTCAGTGCGCAGGGTCTTAGCGAGCACCCCCGTTTTGCCCAGCAAATTAAAGCATCACCTGACTGGGCCTTCGCCGTTGAGCAAGTGCTGGGAACTTTTACCCAGAGTATCTGCCTTGATGACGTTACCAGCCTTGAAGGTCCACTTTCGACTGCCCCTCGTGGACTGTCGCTCGTCTTGCCTGTGAGCGGCAACGGTGCAAGCAGTGCCGGCCGATTATCAGCTGAAGTGCAGAATGCAGGCGGCTTGTCGTCACTGCTGGAATCGATTCACACCGTGTCGTCGCTCGATGAGGCCTTGTCTCGTCGCGACAGTCTGGGGGTCAATGAAAGTCTGATCACGCCGGATGGCGTCTGGGTAGGCAAAGGCTGGCTCAAGATGCCTGAGTCCGCCGAGGGGCAGGTGGGGCTGATCGAGCGTCAGAAGCGAGTGGATGACCTGACCGAAGACGTCAGCGAATTGTCTTCTCAATGGGAAGTTGCCAGCGAGCGACTCGCGAGCCTGAAAGAAACCACCATCAATTCTGAACAGGATCGTGATGACGCCCAGCAGAAATTGAGTGAACTCGATCGCGAACTCGGCACGGTGCGATCTTCCCTGAGTGGCCTTGAGGCTCGGGCTGAGCAGATTGAATCCCGGCTGTCGCGCATTCAGGACGATGGTGAAGATGTCCGCGGGCAACTGGAAGAAGAGCGCGATCGCCTCGACGAGATTCGTTCCGTCTGGCAAGAGGCGCTCAATGCCACTGAAGATCACGCCAACGAAAAGGAATCATTGCTTGGTCGTCGGGATGCTGTTCGCGAGAAACTCGACACCATGCGTCATCAGGCTCGTCATGATCGGGACCATGCCCACCAGATCGAACTCCAGATTCAGTCACTGCAGAGCCAGCATAGCGGCCTCAAGCAAACGCTTGATCGTATGCAGTTGCAGCGGGAACGGTTGGAAGAGCGCATCATGGTGCTGCGCGAAAACCGGGAAATTGCAGAAGAGCCCATCGAGGATCTGAGCCTTCAGCTTGAAGGCTTGCTCGATCGTCGGATGGCAGAAGAAGAAAAACTCAGTAGTGCGCGTGATGCGCTGGAAGAAATTGACCGGGATGTGCGGGAGCTGGAGCAGGGACGTGGTCGGGTTGAACTTCTTATCCAGGAGGTCAGGGCCAGTCTGGAAAAGCTCAAGATGGAATCCCAGGCGCTTGAAATCCGTTCGGGTAATCACCTTGAGCAGTTACAGGAACTGGACGTCAAGCTGAGTGAAGTGCTCGAAACCTTGCCTGAAGACGCCACCGATGGCGCCTGGTCAGAAGAGCTCGAGCGTATTGGCGGTCGTATTCAGCGGTTGGGGGCTATTAACCTGGCCGCGATCGACGAGTACGAAGTTCAGAGCGAGCGTAAAACCTATCTCGACAGCCAACACACAGATCTGATGGAAGCGCTTGAAACCCTCGAAACCGCGATCCGCAAAATTGACAGGGAAACCCGTCAGCGCTTCAAAGAAACGTTCGATAAGGTCAATAACGGTTTGCAGGCGTTGTTCCCGAAAGTATTCGGCGGTGGCAATGCCTATCTTGAACTGACAGGCGAAGATCTGCTGGAAACCGGCGTTACGATCATGGCCCGCCCGCCAGGCAAAAAGAACAGCACAATCCATCTGCTTTCCGGCGGCGAAAAGGCGCTGACAGCGATTGCATTGGTGTTTTCGATTTTTCAGCTCAATCCTGCGCCATTCTGCATGCTGGATGAGGTTGATGCACCGCTGGACGATGCCAACGTAGGGCGTTACGCCCGGATGGTGAAGGAGATGTCCTCCCAAGTGCAGTTCATCTACATTACCCATAACAAAATTGCGATGGAGCTGGCCGATCAATTGATGGGCGTTACCATGCATGAACCGGGCTGTTCGCGCCTTGTGTCGGTAGACGTGGAAGCGGCTGCGGCATTAGCTGAGGCCTGAGTGGGTGTTATTTCCGTCAATTAATCGCCACTTTTAATGACAATCATGCCATGTGGCGTGCCGGCGCGTTGTATTCCTGACGGTCATTGCTTAGAGTATCCGTCACGGTGCCCGCAGGCACGGTTGGGCCATCTCTGACGGTATAAACGATGCCGTTATTCCCGGCCAGGTCGCTAATAAAGATGGATAAAAACTAACAGGACAGCATTACTATGTCGCTGCGTGAATGGTTAATCGCCATTGGAGCTTTGTTTATCGTCGGCATTGTTGTCGATGGTGTCCGTCGAATGCGACGGGCGCGAAAAGAAGCTATAGAAATTTCTTCCGGTATGGGAGCCGACGAAATCGACGGTTCGCCCATCGATGAAGGCTTTAACCCCGAATTGCCAAACGGCGGTGCCCGCCCCGTATCTGCCAGTACGCTTGCCGAGCGCGGTTACTTCCGTAATTCCGGAAAATCCCGGTTTGCCTCACCACCACAGAAACCGACGCGTCCTGTTGTTGCTGATAAACACAAGAGTGATCAGCCGGTTGAAGCCGATGAGCGCTGGAAACCGTCCGACATTGATGAAGACGTGGCCGAAGAAATGGTCGATACCGGCTACTCCGAGCCTGTCGAATCATTCAGCGCTGAAGACGATAAAAAAGCCGCAGCCTATGACGAAGATTGGGCTGATGATGGCTGGTCAGGAGAATCCCGCGGAGGAAACGTTGACGCCGGGAACTATGACGAGCCCGAGGGCGAAGACGAATACGACGTTCAGGCTCAGGACGAAGTGTTCGATCAGGCCCGGCCTGACAATGACGCCCCCGATGTAGAGGAAGATACCGCCAGCCGCCATATCGGGACCGACCCCGATAAGCCGAAGGCAGGCGCTAATCGTCCGGATGCTCAGGAAGTTATTGTGATCAACGTGCAGGCCAAGCCGGACAATGCCTATGAAGGCAAGGCGCTGGGTAAGCTGTTTGATGCGTGCGGGCTGGAATTCGGTGATATGGATATCTACCATCGCCACGAAGAAACCAACACGACCAGCCCGGTTCAGTTCAGTGTCGCCAATGCCGTTGAGCCTGGCACGTTCAGAGCGTCTGATCTGAAGGACATGAAGTCGCCGGGGATCAGCTTTTTTATGAGCCTGCCAGGGCCTTCCGATTCGCTAAAGGCGTTCGAGTTCATGCTTGAGACAGCCCAGTGCGTTATCCATAATCTGGGGGGAGAGCTGAAAGATGAGCGACGCAGTGTTATGACACCTCAAACCATTGAGCACTGCCGGCAGCGGATTCGCGAGTTCGAGCGCAAGCGTCGTTCCCAGCGCACCGGGTGACCGAAGCAGTTTCATAATATGGCATAATACCCGGCTTTCGCCGGGTATTTTTTTGGCGGGTAACCCCTATTTTTGACAGGTAGAGCGACCGATATGGCAGATTCAGTCACCCAACGTATTGATGAGTTGCGCAAGGAAATTGACGAGCACAACTATCGCTATTACGTGCTGGATGAGCCCCAGGTGCCTGATGCTGTCTACGACCGTCTGATGCGGGAGCTTCAGTCTCTGGAAGCCGAAAATCCCGAACTGGTTTCGTCTGCCTCCCCAACACAGCGCGTCGGCGCTTCGCCGTCCAACACCTTTGCCGAAATTGTCCACAAGATCCCCATGTTGTCACTCGACAATGCTTTCACTGCAGACGAACTGCGGGATTTCGACGGTCGTGTCACCGGACGGCTGGGAAGCGATGCTGCAATTGAATACGTGTCTGAACCCAAACTCGATGGTCTCGCCGTCAGTCTGCATTATGAAGACGGCGAATTGGTCCGTGCAGCTACACGGGGCGATGGATACCGGGGCGAGGACATCACTGCGAATATCCGGACCATTCCGTCTGTGCCATTAAAGCTGCGGGGTACAGGGTACCCGTCAGAGCTTGAAGTACGCGGCGAGGTCTATATGCCAAAAGCGGGGTTTGCGAGGCTCAACCAGGATCTGACAGATCGTGGTGAAAAGGTGTTCGTGAACCCGCGCAACGCCGCTGCTGGCAGTCTGCGCCAGAAGGACGCCCGTGTAACGGCCAGGCGGCCCCTTGAGCTATGCACCTACAGCGTTGCGGTAGAAGATCCGGCAATACTGCCAGACAACCACTGGGATTGCTTGCAACTGCTCAGGGGCTGGGGGTTTCGTATCAATCCGCAAATGCGTCGTTCAGTTGGCGTAGAGGCCTGTCTCGAAGCCTACGAAGACTTGATGGAACAGCGTGACAGTCTGCCGTATGAAATTGATGGCATCGTGTTCAAGGTGAATGATCTGGCATTGCAGCGGCAGCTTGGATTTGTATCCCGTGCACCTCGCTGGGCGATTGCCCAGAAGTTTCCTGCACAGGAAGAAATGACGGTAGTTGAAGCCGTTGAGTTTCAGGTCGGTCGAACTGGCGCTGTCACACCTGTGGCGCGTCTCAAGCCGGTGTTTGTTGGCGGAGTAACCGTCAGCAACGCAACGCTCCACAACATGGACGAAATTGAGCGGCTTGACCTGCATGTGGGCGATACCGTGTTTATCCGCCGGGCCGGGGATGTCATTCCCAAAGTAGTGAAAGTGGTGCCCGAGAAAAGGCCTGAAAACGCCGTAGAGGTTGTGCGTCCGACTCGCTGCCCTGTGTGCGATTCAGAAGTGATTCAGCTTGAAGGTGAAGCCGTGGCCCGTTGCACTGGCGGACTGTACTGCGGCGCGCAGCAGCGGGAGGCCATACGTCATTATGGCTCCCGGCGTGCACTCGACATCGAAGGGTTGGGTGACAAATGGATCGATATATTTGTCGAGCGTGGGCTGGTCAAAACGGTGGCTGATCTCTATCGGTTGAAGTCTGATGATTTACAATCTCTCGATAGAATGGGGGAAAAATCGGCGCAGAATCTGATAGATGCAATTGAAACCTCAAAGCAAACTGAACTATGGAGATTCATTTACGCACTGGGTATTCGCGAGGTGGGGGAAGCCACTGCCAAAGCATTGGCGAACTATTTTGGTGACCTTCAGCCGATTATGGACGCGGACGAAACAGCACTGACGGAAGTCCCGGATGTAGGCCCCATTGTGGCCGCCCACATAAAGTATTTCTTCGAACAGCCTCATAATCAGGAGATCATCGAAGCACTTCGGGGTTCTGGTGTTTGCTGGGAGCCTATCGACGTATCCCGTATCGAGAAAACGCTTGCCGGAAAGACCTTTGTGCTGACCGGAACGCTCAATGACATGACCCGCGATGAAGCCAAAGCGAAGCTTGAGGCACTTGGGGCCAAAGTGTCAGGCAGTGTCTCCAAAAAAACCCACTACGTAGTGGCCGGTGAAGCGGCCGGTTCAAAGCTGACAAAAGCGGAAAACCTTGGTGTGCCGGTGATGACCGAAGCTGAATTTAGCACCTTTCTTGATGAGCAGACTGGCTAAGGGGCGGCTTCGCCCCTTTTCTTGCCTGAACACCCCTCCATTCTGAGAACTCGAGCAGATTGCCCGCCGTGGAAATTCATTACCATGGTGTCGGTATGTAACCACCTGTAAACAGATTTGCGCCGAGATGTTGTTTGCTCATTTCGGTTAGCGGTCCTTGGGGCGCCCGAGACCGGGTCGCAGGTTGGTATAGACAACAACAATTCCCGAAAAATGGATTTTTGCATGCGAGCCAACATGATCTTACGGTCTGGTTGTATGACCCGCCTGGCGCGTGTCCGAGTTAAAGGCACACTCTTCAGTTTCAGGAAACTTGCGCTATATGCCCTGATGCTGCTTAGCCTTGCAGGATGTAAAAGCGAAAAATCACCCGATCAACCAACCGTTATTGGCACGCCACCCCGTACCGCCTACCTGGGGGTGGAGTATTACTACAATTTCGGAGCCTATGGCGGTGACGCCATTCTCGGCTACTCACTAACCAATGCGCCTCCCTGGCTCGGTCTTGAAGACACCAGCAACAAAGCGCGCCAGGGCATCATTATGCGCGGTGTGCCTGGCGTCACAGGCGGCGGTCGTGGCAGCGCCGACCTTGGCAATGCAAAGAGCGTGAATCTCACCACAACTGATGGCCAGCGTCTCGGTGTGCAGCCCTTTGATATCGAGATTATCGGTAATCAGGCCTCGCTTTCGGCTGCAAGACTGCAGGAAGGCAAAGTATCTGAAACCGTTGAGGGTGCCGGGGAGGGTGAAATCTGCGCGATGCCCAAAATGGGCAAGGGGCGCCACAGATTTACCTACAACACCTATAACGAAGACGGTTCCTTTAACGCCACAGCTGACGCCGAGGTAGACACGCGTTCCGTGCTGATAAAGGTGCTGCTTGATCAGCCTTCTGTCCAAACCACCAAAATTGCCTTTGAAATCAAATCCGATTATGACCCCAGCCGGTGCGACGGCAATGCTGTAGCGCCAAACAAGGCCTGCGAGTTCTCCGTGGCCAACCGTTCTTTGGCTCAGATCGATCAGGATGTCGTATTGGTGGGCAATATGAGCGGCGAGTCTGGCCCGTCGCCGCTGCCTGTTCCGGATTACATCCAGGTGATTGATGACCGGTCAGGCGTCATTACGCTGGATCGTGGTATTACCGAGTGCTTTATTCGGCTTGAAGTCGTTGATGATAACTTTTCAGAGCCTTCAGAAAGCTTTGCTGTTGAGCTGAAAGAAGTGCGTCAGGGTCTGGTTGAGTTGGGAGACAACGGGAAAGGGATTACCGAAGATGTGCTGATCGCCGACAACGCACCGCAGGTGTCGTTCTTTACCAGCAATGAGCTGACGTCCTCAGCATTGAACGAGGGCAGTATCGGCACCTACATCGCCAAGCTGGATCGTGGCGGAAAAAGTGAAGACGACGAGGATGAGGACGAAAACGAAGACGAAGACAGCAACGACAATGATGATAATGCGCCACTGGGCGGCACTTATAAGGTTCGATTGGGGAACGATACGGAAACAGCTACTGCGTCTGACGCTGATTTCCGGTTTGTAAAGATTGTTGAAGGTCAAAAAGAGGAAATTACCGAACTTGTATTTCCCGATGGTGTTGATGAACTCACTTTCATCGTAGAAGCGATCGATGATAGCGCGCCGCCCATCCCGCCGTCTGAAGATCCCGCGGGAGATGGCCGTTTCAATGACGATGAAATGATCACAGTTAGCGCCGACGTCTTTTTTCAGGATGGTCGCGAATTCTACGCGGGTGTCGGCGGCACACTGAAGCTCTGGATCAACGAGCAGAAGGAGTTTCTGGTTGCAGGCAGTGATGATATGGGGCTGACACCCAATGATATTGCGGTGGGCGATGCCGGCCGGCTCTTCATTGCCAGTCAGTTTGTCGACAGCGCGGGCAAGCACTTCACCCGGATCGACATTTATGATCGTTTTGGTGCGTTTGAACAAAGTGTCGATATTGCCACTAACTCAACCACGCCTGCGATGCCGAAGATTGCATTCCGTCAACGCAAAGTATCCATCGCGAATTCGCCAACATTCCGAAACGAGGTCGCGATTGCATTCAACACGACCGGTTCTACCGGAGGTGTGGCTAACCTGGGTGGAAGCGATACCGGCGTCGTGTTGTTACGTCGTGATGCGGGAGAACCCCAATATACCCAGATTTGGGCAACCCAGGTGGGCAGCGCAGGTGATGATTCTGTTAAAGACATCGACATTAACCTGACGGGAAGTGTATTTCTCTCCGGTGAAACCAAGGGCGTGTGGAATGACAATGCAGCCAATGCCGGTGGCGTGGATGCCTATGTTCAACGGATTGATACCCAGACGTCCCAGGAAGGTGCTGTGACGGGCGCGCTGGCCTGGACAAAGCAGGTTGGCTCAACTCGGGACGACACCGTGGTCTCGCTTGCTCTGCAGGGCTCAACGCCTTTCAGTATCGGGTATACCGCCGGCAAGGTCGGGTTTGACGCTCCGCTGGGCTCTGATGATATTTTCTTTTTTGGTTCGACAGGCAGTGAAGATATCGAACCGGACATCCATCAGGTCGGTTCAGCTAAAAGCGAAAAATTTAACGATGCTGATGCCGTCGGTTCCACTTTCTGGATGATTGGCGCGGCGCGTCACAGCTACATGAGCGGCTTCGACGCCGATAGTGATGTTGTGTTGAACACCGGCGCCGACACGGCACAGGATCGTGGCTTTATCCTGACTTATGGGCAGGATGGCTCCTATGACTCGGCATTGACGCTTAGCGGGCAGGATAGCGCCAGTCTGCGCTTTGATTCCGGTTCGGCGTTCGCGCAGGATTATGTTATTGGCGGTGTTACTGATGGCTGGTTCACTGATCCGGACAGCTCGGGCAACACCGGGGGCCTGGCCTTTACGCGGATCAAGCGTGAGCTGGTTGTCGTTTTCGATCCCGCCGAGGAAATCCCGGAAGATGCAACCAGTCAGGAGCCAACGCCGATCACCCGCGCCGATCTTACCGATGTGGCCCGGTATCAGGTAGTCTCCAGTGCTCAGGCACCGCAATCAACTCAAGTGATTGCGATGACGTCCTACAAAAGCGCAGAAAGTTACGCGTTGGTGTCTGAACAAATGGGCGGCAAGACCATCTATGGGGTCTATATACTCAACGGCGATGTGGAGTGGCTGAACACTGACTGACAGTGTTCAGACATCGCCTTGCTGAGCGCTGCTTTCGGCGTAGTGGCGAAGGTAATCTGTGCTGGTCACTATGCCCGTAGTCTTGCCGTCGTAGCCAATGACCAGGGCGCTGTCGCGCTGGTGGGCCAACATCAGGCGCGCCAGTTGGTGGGCATCGGTTTCGGGGGTCGCTGTCAGAAATGACGGCATCTCGATTACTGACAAGCTGACGGTATTTTCATCCGCTTTGTTGTGATGAAGCCATGACAGTACCCAGCGGCGATCAATAAGGCCGGCAACCACGTTGTCGGCAACCACTACCAGATGGTTAATGTCGTGCCGATCCATTTCCTGCAATGCTTCCGCCAGCGTGGCCGTTTTGTCTACAGAGTAGATGGATGTTGTTTCCATCCTTGATACAGGCAAATATGCATTTTGCTGATCGGGATCAGTCTGCGCTTGCTCCCCGTATTCACTAAGGGCCCGCTGCTGGGCAAAACGACGCGCCGAATCCTCGGCCGAAATGGTCGCTTCGTTAGTGCTCGCGTGGGCCGCTTTCGACTCATTGAGTTGGTCTACGGCACCGATTTGTCGGTTTTTAACGGTTTCCGGCACCCGGGTCTCTGTCGGGCGTCCCGGCTCACTCGCGAAAATGAACATGGTGGTATCTCGCTATCGGTTACAGCGCAGGGAATATCTTGGCCAGTCCACTATATTATCGGCCAGTAGTGCGGAAACTGAACAGTTTTATGGTTACAGTGCGATAACAGCGGCCCGCCTCAGGCAGACGCGGCGCGATATGACCTGAGCTTGTCAGTCCTGAACCCGGCATCGGGCGAGCGTAAGGCGAGAAGACAAACGCTGTTCGAGGCACTCCGGTTGTCCGGTGATAACGTCGCTCAGCAATTCGGCCAGCAGCGGAGCAAAGGATAGTCCTTTGCTGCCAAGCCCGGTCAGCACGAACAGTGAGGCGCTCGAGTGATCTGTGCCAGCGCTCTCGGTGTCGACTGCTCCTACAGCGGGCTGGTAATCGTGGGTAGTGCAGCGGAAGCTGACGCGCCCCTGCAACGTTTCGGTATCAATGGCACTGGCATCGATTAGGTCGGGTAACCAGGACGCTAGCGTCGAGAGGTTTTCTTCATTGGATTCTGTGGAAGGGGCCGGAGACGGGTTTTTGAGATCAAAGGTGGCGCCGATCAGCGACTGTCCTCCGGTAACAGGATTCACGTAACCATGGCCACAGACCACTCGTTGGGGTGCGCGTAGCTTATCCGCCGGTATCGATGTGACCTGTCCCCGTATTGGTTTGAAGCGATAGCGGCCTGCACCGGGTAGCAGTGATGCGATCTCGTGCCCACCGGCAACAACAAGTTTTGGCGCATAGCTGTCGGTATTGCCCCGGGTTTGGATACACCAGCCAGAAGTCTCCGGAACAATACCCGTGACCTCAGAGTTGAAACACGTGGTGATATTCGGGTGATTGAGCAGGGCGCGGCACAGGTTGGCGGGAATCAACCAACCGCTGTCTGGAAAATAGAGGCCTTCGTGATTGACCGGAATTCCCGCCAGCGTTGTTGCCTCCTCGGAACCCACCGGGCGGAATATGCCGGCCGGGTATTGGCTGCGCTCAAGAAAGCGCGCCTGCCGATCCCTTTCTCTTGGTGTAGTTGCCATTTGCAGCAAGCCGGTAGGAAACCAGAATGCCTCTTCGTCAGAAGGGTTGCTGGTAATGGATAGTGCCCGGTACGCCCTTTGGCTGTGTAATAAGCCCCGTAATGCAAGCTCGGTTTCAGGGCCGAAATCCACGCCCAGTTTAACGTAGAGGGCACCTTGAGGATTGCCCGACGCGCCGTCCGCAGGTTGTGCTCCTTTTGCCAAAACTGTCACTCGATAGCCACGGTCTGCCAGATTGCGAGCTGTTGAGGCGCCGGCTATTCCGGCACCAATCACCGTCACCGCAGCAGCTTCAGACCCAACCGGATATTCAGTTGGCTGGCGGGTAATGAGCGCAGGGTCAGCGATGAACAGAAGCGCATCCCGGGTCGATTCACAGCGGGGCGTTTCACAAATTCTGAAGCCGGCACGTTCCAGCGTGTGTTTTACCCCATTGTTTGGCGCATGGGTCGCAAGCGTTGTGCTGGCATGGCTGTGCTCCGATAGCGCTTTGGCAGCCTTATTGGTCAATAAACCGGGCGCGTTCCCGGCTGAAAAGCCGGCCATAAACCACGCGTCTGCGATAAAGCGGAGTTGATTCCAGCCCTCGACGGGATAGCCAAAGTAAAGCGTGAGCCGAACCCGGCCACCATCAAACAGCAAACGGTGCGCGCCGCGGACCGCAGGCGGATAGTGTGCCTTCAGTTGGTCTGCATATTGGGCAAGCTCGGGCCAGCATTCGAGCGCCCGCTGCAGGTCTTGCTTTGTTAATGGATAAGGCTCAACTGAAACAAAATGGAGCTGGGCTTCGGGGTGTGCGTTGGCTCGCCAGGTCTGCCAGGTCGCCAGAAAGTTCAGGCCGGTGCCGAACCCCGATTCTGCCACCACAAACGCCTCGCCCCGGGCCAGCGCGCTAAATCGGGCAGGGAGATCGTTCAGGTTGATGTAGGTGCTACGAATTGCCTCGAGACCATTATCCGGAACGAAGTAAGGGGCGTCGAAGCGGGATGAAACGGGGTGGCCATCCCTCCAGTGAATCGTATCTGTTTCAATGGAGGGTGATGGTGTGGCGGCGGTCATTAAGAATGTCAGTCTTCGGCAGGTGCATCAGTTTTCTGGTCGTCGCCACCGACAACGCGTGCTGATTGGATGATCACGGGGGTGACCGGAACGTCGTTCATGAATCCGCGACTGGCTGTCGGCATGCCGGCAATAGCATCAACAACGCCCATGCCTTCGGTAACGTCGCCGAAAACAGCATAGCCGGCGCCGCGAACGCCAGCGTCGAGTGACCGGCTATCGACAAGGTTTATGAAAAACTGGGACGTTGCAGAGTCAGGATCGTTAGTGCGGGCCATGGCGATCGTACCGCGCAGGTTGCGAGCGGACTTGCTGGTTTCAAGTGCGATTGGCGCCTTGGTTTCCTTCTTGTTCAGAGTCTTCTGGTATCCGCCCCCCTGAATCATGAACCCGGGGATGACACGGTGGAAGATAGTACCTTCATAAAACCCGTCGCGGACGTAAGCAAGGAAATTGTCCACAGTCTTTGGGGCGATATCCGGGCGCAGTTGAATCGTAATATTGCCTTCCGTCGTTTGGAGTTCGACCTGAGGCATGGCCTGTTCTGCAGGGGTGGCGGCATAAGCGGTGTTCAATGCGAAAGCAACAATGGCGCTTCCGAGGACCAGTGTCACACGACGAAAAGGTTTAACACTGTTTTTGAAAAATAGATTAGCCAATGGTGAAACCTCATGATGTGATCATTGTTGTCAGGCGGGAGTTTAGCAAAGTTCTCTCTGCCAGCCGATGCGCAAAGCATATCAATCATTAAGGGATGTCACAGATTTCGCTTGAGGGCTTACAAAAGCACGCCAATTGTTGTCAGCGCTACAGGCTGCTTGCGTTACCTCACCGGGTGTTACCGAACGACTCGATCAGTTTCTGTACAGACCGGTTAGTTGGACCCATGCTTGGGGAAGCTCTATGCAAGCGACCTTGGAGGAACAAAGTGAAAATAAATCAGGGTAAACAAGAAAAATCCCGGTTGGGGCGTTTACTGGTTAATCGTGGCTATATCTCTGAAGCGGTGCTGCAAGATGCACTGGCTCAGCAACGTGCCTCTGGCGCCATGCTGGGTGAGGTCCTGATAGCAGCAGGTTGGCTTACAGAGCGTGACCTTCAGCGTGTCCTCAAGCATCAAAGCCGGTATCGCAACACGGCAGCGCTGGTCGCAATGTTCGCTATGCCTCTGCAGCCTGTGGTGTCGCTTGCAGCCACTGTAGCCACGCCGGTACTGGCAAAGCCTGAGACAGGGCAGCTGTTTGCAGAAAACGGTGGTATGTCGCCTTTAAGTGATGACGATATGGCGGGGGTTGCAGGTCAGGGGTCCGATTCACTGATTGATCGCATAGAGCGTGTTCGTCAGATGCCTGGTGAAGCCAAAGCCGGCAACGATGCGGCTGTCGATGCAATCGAGAACCTCAAGCTGGTGGCCAACACCTTTGTGCCGATCCTGAACTTTCTTGATTCGGAGCTCACGATCACCGGTGTTCACTACAACGCAGACACGCCCCGGTACGAACTACTCGCCGATGGTGGGCTAAAGTTGGCCCTGCCGGATCGCATTGAACTTGTTCAGATGGATAACATCCGCGTCAGTGGCAGTGAAGGGCCGTCGATGGGCAATGTGAGTCTTCACAATATCCGTTTCGATCCGTCGTCCAGCATGACCATCTACGCCCGTCCTTAAGCGAAAGGCCGCTGCGCAACGAATTTGAAACTGAAACAAGAAGGGAAGTGTGATGTAAGCCGGGACTGAGCGGTGTTGTCCAGCCCCGGAAAAGCGTCAGGCGCTCGCAAGTACGGTCTTGTGGCTCATTGCAGTCGATTGACCGCTGGCACCATAGAGTTTGGCCTGATCAGCACAACCTCTGAATATCTCGGTCAGCCTGCCCAGACGTAGTTGAAGGTTACCGACAATCCTGCCGTTTACCGCATTTTGTTCCTGACACGACTTGAGTTGGCCCGCTGCGGACACCCACAGTTCATTCAGTTCGGTAAGGCCGGCGCTGCGGATAAAGCGCGAAGGCTCGCCCATTTTGGGGTTATAGCCCATATCGACAAGCAGGTGGATTTTGCGTTTCGCCCGTTCGCGAACGTCATTCAGGATCTGGTTCTTTTCCTGAGTGAGCGCCTGGAGGGCTGGCATATCGGAAGACTTGAGGGATTGTCTTTCTTTATCCAGCAGCCCGGTAAGGTGCCGGAGCTGCTGGATGTCTTTCTGGAGTAGTACTTTTAATTCATTAATTGCGGCCATAACTTACTCACCCGAAAATGCTGTTATCCATATCTAGCATTTTCTGGGCCAGTTGTTCCGCATCAATCTTATAGCTACCGTCCGCAAGCGCGGCCTTGATTTGCTCAACCCGGGCGTCATCCACTTCGGGGTAGCTGTCCAGACGTTCCTCGAGTTTTTTGAGGTCACGCGCCTGGCTGCTCAGGCTGACGCTGTCCGAGCGTGTTGCCTGAGCCTTTGCTTGTTCTTGCGGGGCTTCAGGGGCTGGAGTAGCCGCTTTACCTGTGTTTGCACTGGTTTTGGAGTTGACCTGGCCTTGGCCAATTCCATTAAAGTCAACTGTCATAATGATACCTGCAGTGATTAATGAGTTACTGGGTAGTAAACCGATTAATCTTCGTATCGGCCGAGCCCCAACAATCTTTAATATAAATTTTCAAAAATTTCCAAAGCGGCAATGTTATGCCGTTTATCGGCAAGTTGTTGCTGAATTGCCTACATCAGCACTTCGACGCGACCGGGGCCGGTGACAGTGGCCCTGAGCGTTCTGGATGAATGCAGATTCTCAACCATAACCTGTTCGCCCACATGCGCGTTTGCCAGCGCTTTACCCCTGGATTCCACTTCAACCGGGCCTGAGCGCGCCACGATGATAACATGATCGCCACGGGTGACCGCATCCGGCTCGGTCACAATGTCGGCTGTAAATACAGTGCCGGCATTGACGGAACGCCGAACTTCCATGCCAATAAGGGTCTGCGGGTCAGTGATCGGGCCACGGCGCACATCGTTGAGCACAATCGGCTTGGCCTCGATCATGTCTGCAGTCACGCGTGCGCCGCGGGTCAGCGTGCGCGCGGCAATCAGGCCGTCGCCCTGCATGCTGACAGTTGCCGACAGAAAGAGGCGCCATGGACGCTTGTCATTGCATTGCACCTCCAGCGTTGGCTGAGTTGAGCGCATCGGGTCGCTGGAAAACGAAATGTCAGGACCAGACGGGCAGGGCGCAAGGCGAATGCGTGAATCCAGTGTGCCCAGGGTGTAGGTCACCGTCTGACCTTTTGCACGGGCGTCTTCAGTAAATCGGTCAAGGAATTGACGCGCTGCTTTCTGAATGACCTCCGGCGTCGTTTTTTCGACAGCCATTGCCGACGACAGGCTGGCGCACAGCAGGGCGATACAGGTAAACAGTCGTAAAATGATGATGCGCATTTTGCGAAGTATGTCCTATGCTTGCGAGTAGATTCATCGCTTTTTTGGGCGATTACCGGGATGGGAGCGCTAAAGATCTCCCCGTGATTGCCGATAGTAATGAGTAGTCACCTCGCAATATCTGTGCCGGACATTTTAAGGCGCCAGGCAAAGGCGATATCCGAGGTAAACAGACAGTGCTGGCAACCCATCGGACTTCTCACAGATTGTCGTGTCGAGGGTTGTAAGCGCCATTGAGACAGAAACAAACAGGTAGCCACGTTATGGCCGGTGTTCTAGACAGTGTTAACCAACGCACGCAACTGGTGGGGCAGAACCGCCTCGAGTTGTTGCTGTTTCGCCTAATGGGGCGACAGGTATACGGCATCAACGTTTTCAAGGTAAAGGAAGTCCTCCAGTGCCCGAAATTGTCATCACTGCCAAAGAGCAACGCGGTAGTTAGGGGGGTGGCCCATATTCGAGGCGAAACCTTGCCTATTATTGATCTTGGGCTCTCTATCGGCATGCGCGCCATCCCGGCTGAGCAGATTGCCGACAGCTTTATCATCATTACCGAATACAACCGCCGCACGCAGGGTTTTCTTGTGGCCGGCGTAGACAGAATTGTGAACCTCAACTGGGAAGATGTCAGTCCGCCGCCCAAAGGCGCAGGTAAAGACGTATACCTCACTGCCGTTGCACGCATCGAAGAACAACTGATCGAAATCATCGATGTAGAGAAGATTCTCTCCGAAGTGTCGCCGTTGCGTGAAGACGTGGGCGAAGAGCTCGTCACTCGAGGCGCCGCAACCGATCGCAGTGTCAGCCGCCCGATCCTCGTGGTTGATGATTCATCTGTCGCAAGACGGCAGGTGGAGCGCTGCCTACGGGCCATCGGTTTTGATGTTGTTTTGCGTAATGACGGCAAGCAGGCACTGGACTACGTCAAAGAGCTAGTTGCAGATGGCTCGGATATTTCCGATCATCTCGCGATGATGATATCGGATGTCGAAATGCCTGAAATGGACGGCTACACGCTGGTCACCCGTTGCAAGGAAGTGGCGAATCTCAAGTCGCTGTATATCCTGCTTCACACGTCACTGAGCGGTGTGTTTAACAAGGCAATGGTCCAGAAAGTAGGGGCAGACGACTTCATGGCGAAATTCAGCCCCGATGAACTGGCTGAACGGATTATGGAAATCATCGACCAGCGATCCGCCTGAACCGCGTGCCGTATACTTTGAACGTCTTCACCACAACTGAGATCCAATGAAAGCTGAAATTACTCCCCAGGAATATGAGGCCTTCAAAACGTTCCTGCAGGATGCTTGCGGCATTCTGTTAGGTGAAAACAAACAGTATCTGGTCAAGAGTCGTCTCAGAAAGATCCTTGAAGACAACGGTCACGACACCCTGGGCGATCTGGTCAAAAACCTGCAGCGCCCGGGACGTAGTCCGCTCAAGGAAGTTGTCATCGATGCCATGACGACCAACGAGACGCTCTGGTTCCGGGACACCCATCCTTTCCGGATTCTCAGCGACAAATTGCTGCCTGAGTTCGCCGAGCGCAAAACGTCGCAAGGTTTGCGAATCTGGTCTGCTGCCTGCTCCACAGGGCAGGAACCTTACTCGATTGGTATGGCCATCGATGAGTTCCGCCGCACCAAGCCCGGCAAGCTAAAGGGCGACGCCAAAATAACCGCCACGGATATCTCGCGCAGCGTGCTGGATGTTGCTCGCAAAGGTGAATATGAAATGTTGGCGATCGGCAGGGGGCTCTCGCCCGAGCGTCAAAAAAGCTTTTTTGCAACGCTGCCGTCCGGCGGTTGGCAAATCAAGCCGGCAATACGCAACATGGTGGAATTCAAAGAACTCAACCTGCTTGAGCGGTACATGCTCGGCAAGTTCGATTTGGTGTTCTGCCGGAACGTATTGATCTACTTTTCTGCTGATCTCAAACGCGACATCCTGACCCGCATCCACGCCACCCTGAATCCAGGTGGTTATCTTATTCTGGGCGCCTCGGAATCACTCAACGGTCTGCCGGATCTATACGAAATGGTCCAGTGCAACCCGGGCATCATCTACCGCAAAAAGTAGTCAGGGAAACGCTGGCTACTGATTCTTCAGCAAATTGCAGATTTTGAGTTGCCAAAAATACCGAAAACCATTAGAGTTTGCGCCCTCAGATTGGCACGCCAGTTTGAAACAGTTTATTGGAGATGCGGCCGAGTGGCTGACACCAAGGTCGGAACGACCGACTGAACGTCAGAGCGAAGCGACGACGGCCCCGAAGGGGTGAGCTGCAAAGCAGCGAATAACGCGCACGTCTGGAAAGTGTGTACTCGAGCTTGAATCGATACACCGCGCGGCAAAAATCAGACACAGTTATTGGAGAGGTGGCCGAGTGGCTGAAGGCGCACGCCTGGAAAGTGTGTAAACGTTAATAGCGTTTCGAGGGTTCGAATCCCTCCCTCTCCGCCAATAAAAGAACCCGACCTTAGTGTCGGGTTTTTTATTGGCCGATTGGGCAGAGTAGAAGAACCCTCGCGGTTCGACCGGAGCAGGCAACGCCTGCGCAGGAACGTCGGAGCAAAGCGACGACGGCCCCGAAGGGGTGAGCAGCTTTGCTGCGAATAATCCCTCCCTCTCCGCCAATAAAAGAACCCGACCTTAGTGTCGGGTTTTTTATTGCCTGAATTCAGCCAGAAACGGCCGAGAGTCACTATCACGCCCTGCGCTTCACCCCGGAACTCTCCGCGATCAAAACCCTTAACGGGAGACATCCTGGATCACCCACCATATTTCCAACCCTGGACTATATATAGGACAGAACCAACGCCACAGGGGTGGAGAAAAATAGCCAAGCGTGGAGGGTCCTTTTCAAATTTGTACAGTACGATTGTGTGAGCGAATCATAGAAGTCAAATGATTACATGGCGGAGGATGGAGCACTCAGCTAAGCTACTGTTTTATAAATCTATAGGTAGGTAACGCGTTCGATGATTGTGCGTAATCATGAAGCGGTCAGGTTTGTGCAATAACGAAGCGTGCTATCTAACCACTGTTAAGCATCAGTATGAAATCTGAATTAGACAAAGAGAACTATCAAAAATGGCTTGTGGATAAGTGTATCTACAAGGGCAGCACATTGACTATCGAACTAGTCTGCGGAGTGACGTCAGATGAAAAACAAGACCTAGACTTGGGCGATGGGATAGAAATTAAAGGCGTCTACGCAGTAGAGCCAAAAGGAGAAAGATTTAGGGTTTATTTTGATGATGTTGTTCTACTCCAAGCTTTTGATGAGTGCGCTCATAAGACCACTGACCACCAGTTTCGTGACGAAGGTGTCGTCGGCCAATACAAGTCTTCCACTCTGCTTGACTATGTAAGAAACGAAACTTTACTCATGGACATTATGCCTGGAGAGCTTATGCATTTCGAAGTAATGACCGGTGATGATTGGTTTCATGTAATAACCCGAGAAGCGCCAGTGGTCAGTGCGGTCGTAAATGCTTAACAAGTCGATTAAGTTCGTTCCGGCCGTTGGCCTCCACCGGACGTCCCTGTCGGGCCGCCGCTTATCTTCGCGTTAGCTCTAAATATGGAAGCAGTATGGATCTAATTTTTAGTTGGATTGAAGGGCTGTCTCCCTTCCAGCAAAGCATTCTCGGTTCTGCGGTTTTCGCCATCAGCTCTTGGCTGCTTCAAAAAGTCGTCAAAAAAGCGAAGGCAAGTGGTGCGGCCTTCTCAAAAGCATACTCAGAAATTGATGTGCATAAGCATGTGCTTCACAAAGAATACATTCGCTCAGGCAATATTCAGCTAGCCAGTTATGGAGCATCAATTGCGATGCTTCTGGCCGCTCGGTGGGTGATGCTTGGCATTCTAATCATGGTTTTCTTTTTTGGTATTAACTCGCTCTTACAGGCGGATTGGCTTTATGTGGCAGCCGCATGGTTTGCTTTCAATTGCATGCTAGAAGCAAGAAATTGGTTAAAGGACTCAAGTAACCCAGAGACCATTTCTCATGTCCCTGAAGAGACTGTTTCAAGAATCTACGAAAATTTGAGGCCCAAGCCCCAAGAGGAGCTGGAGAACTCGGAAAAGAGCTAACCAGAGCATTAAATACGTTCCGGGCCTAAAGGTCCTCCACCGGACGGCTTTTTCTCCGCTTCGCTGCGTAAAAGCCGCCGTTTATGCAGGCGTTAAATATACGGAGGATTCACCATAGTCGCGTTTCTGCACAAATATAATATTGTGATCGATTTCTTTACCGCATTGATCCCGATTGCCCTAGCCGCTCTCGGATCCTATATCGCAATCCAGCAATATCGGACCAACCGAAAAAAACTGAAGATAGAACTATTCGAAAAACGCTATGCGATTTACGAGTCGGTGCGAGAATATATGGGGGCGGTAGTAAGGAAGCGCTATCCGAATGAAGAAGAGCAACAGCAATTTCTAGTCGAAACAAAAGGTGCTTCGTTCCTTTTCGATGAAGAGATCATGGAGTTCATCGAGGAGGTATGGCAGCGGTCGATCGACATGTGTGAGTGGCATCAAGACGAACTACCATCAACACACGCACAAGAGAAAGCTGATCAGATGCGCTGGTTTGCGGCGGAATTTGGGAAACTAAACGAGCGGTTCTCCAAAGATATGCGTTTAACCCATTGATATTTAACCATCGCAGGCATGGCGACGTCTTTTCCATTGCGGCTTCGCCTCCATTCCAAAGCAGCGCATGCTGCAGGCGTTAAAAATCCGAGTTACCCATGAACAGTAGACACCTTCTATAGTTAGGGTTGCCCCTAGCACGGAGGTGCTTTATGAGCCGCAAGAAGACCCAGGCGTACACCGAAGAGTTCCGCCGGGAAGCCGTCAGAAGAGCCGACCAACCGGGCTGCACAGCCGCGTCCGTTGCCCGTGAACTGGGCATTCATCCTGGCCAGATTTACAACTGGCGTCGCCAGTTTACTCGCCTGTCCGATAAGCAGTTCAATGCCGTTGATGGCGTCGATTACTCCAAGGCGGAGAGCGAAGCCATGCGCAAGCTCAAGCGCGAAATGGAGACTTTGAGGAAGGAGAACGAGTTTCTAAAAAAGGTGTCTGCGTACTTCGCCAAGTCCCAAGAGTGAAGTACGCGCTGATGGATCAGTTTCGTCAGTCGTATGCCGTTCGATTGATGTGTCGGGTGCTGGAGGTTTCGGCCAGCGGCTATTACCGCTGGAAACAGCGCCCAGCGAGTCTCAGGGAACAGCGCAGAGTGGTCACGGAGGCGGCCGTCATGGAGACCTACGCCAGCTTTAAAGCTCGTTATGGTGCTCCCCGGATTGCCCAGGAGCTGAGCGCAACCGGTGTTCCCTGTTCCGTTAACTATGTGGCCGGAATCATGCGGGAGAAGGCTATTCGAGCCCGCAACGGCAAGGCATTTAAATACAGTCGCACGTCTGAGGCGATGACGAACGTGGCAGACAACCTGCTGTGGCGTCAGTTTGCAGCGCCGGCTCCAAACCTGAAGTGGACGACCGACATTACCTACATCTGGGTGAATGGCCGCTGGCTTTATTTGGCGACGGTGATGGACTTGTACTCGCGCCATATTGTTGGCTGGTCGCTGGATATGAGCATGACAGAGCAACTGATTACCGATGCCCTGAGCATGGCCTATGGACGCCGAGAGGTGAACCCGGGATGATTGTGCATTCGGATCGTGGTGTTCAGTATCGGTCGACAGGTTACCAGGATTACCTGCGTTCAAGGGGTTGTGTACCGAGCATGAGTCGTAAAGGGAATTGTTGGGATAATGCTCCGATGGAATCGTTCTTTAGTCGGCTTAAGGTGGAGTTGATCTACGCTGAGTGTTTCGAGTCGATCGCAGCGGCCAAATCCGCTATCTTCGAGTACATCGAAATCTTTTATAACCGAACGAGAAGACACTCCGCTTTGGGCTATCTCAGCCCGGTGGAATACGAGCGCAGATGCGCATAACCGAGTGTCTACTTTTCGTGGGTAGGACCAGCGGAATCAAATAGCGACGGAGTAAGATTGAAAATCAGGAGTAGAGAGGAACTGGCGGAATACGTGAATCACGGCAACAGAGTGAAGTATGTGTATTTCTGGGGACACAAGAAGCCAAAAATCGGCGTGACGAAAAGCTGCTTCAGTCAATGGTATGACGCGCCATTCAAATGCGAAGGCAAGTGTTTCATGACGGCTGAGCATTACATGATGTACCGCAAGGCTTCTATCTTTGGTGATTGCGATGCTGCAAAAAGACTTTTGGCCGCGACTAATCCTGGAGAAGCAAAAGCTATTGGGCGTGAGGTTAAAGGTTTCAATCAAGCAAAATGGGACACATGTCGCTTTGAGATCGTGGTTGCGGGTAACTTGGCAAAATTCAGTTCTAATCCGGAACTGAAGGAATTTTTACTTAACACGGGTAGCCGAGTTTTAGTCGAAGCAAGCCCAGTGGACGAAATTTGGGGTATCGGCATGGCCGAAGATGACCCTGCCTGTGAAAACCCAAACTTGTGGAAGGGCGCTAATCTATTGGGATTCGCGCTAATGGAAGTGCGCGATCAACTATCGTCGTAGGTCGCGCTTAACAAGCGCCCGCAAAGGACAATGGACTTCCCCCAGTGTAGTGGACACGCATCGCCAACTCTGGACTTACCCCGGTGCAGTAGACACGCATCGATAGCACCATTTCCTGTATTAGTACCTTCTTCTGCCCCTTGCCACGGCGTGCCAAGCAAGTAAATCTCCCATTAATTCGCTCCCACCAACTGCACGGTTACCCCACCATCCCCCGGAGTGACATGAAGAGCCTGATAACTGTCTATAGTGGCGTGCCTGGTCTTCGGTGGCTCGGATTGCAGCGCAGCAACGACGATGACGCTTGCACCCGCCGTGACGCCTGCTTCGATACCTGCAGGCGCATCCTCGAATACCAGACAATCCCCGATGTTGACTTGCAGTAGCTTGGCCGCCAACAGGTAGCCGTCGGGCGCCGGTTTACTGCGTTCCACGTCTTCGGCGGTCACCATTACTGAAGGCAATGGCAGGCCGGCCGCGGCCATGCGTCGTTCTGCCAATGCCCTTGGTGCCGAGGTGACGACAGCCCAGCGATCAATTGGCAGATCTCTGAGCAACGCTGCTGCACCGGCAATCGCTTCTGTTCCTTGTACATTGTCGATTTCAGCGCGTGTGATGCGTGCCGCCTCTACTTTGGGGTCGACGCCGGGAAGTGCCTGGCGGCGAATGGTTTCTACTGCCTGAACCCCGTGGATGGTTGGCAGAAATTTCTCTACGTCAATATCATGTTCTCGCGCCCATTCGGCCCAGATGCGCTCAGCTGAGGCGAGAGAACTCAGGACCGTACCGTCCATATCGAAAAGAAGCGCTGCAAAGCGCCCGGGCGAAAAGTTCGTATCGTCCATATAAGGAAAGGTCCGTTGTGTCGAAGTGGGTTGGTATCACAGGGTAGAGGTAAGGGCGCGATATTGGCGGTTGATCTGGCTACAGTTATCTGAATTTTCGATATCACACCGGCCTATTTGGCAAACAATTGACCCATGTCCTTGAATGCCTTGAACTCCAACGCATTACCGCAAGGATCGAGTAAAAACATTGTCGCCTGTTCCCCCGGCTCGCCTTTGAAGCGAATGTACGGCTCGATCACAAATGACGTGTCGCGATTGCGCAGTCGCTCTGCCAGCGCCTCCCATTGTTTCCATTCGAGAACGACGCCGAAGTGAGGCACTGGCACATCGTGGCCATCTACGGCGTTGGTATGGGCGTTTTCCTGTGAGGGTGTTCTGGGATGCTCGTGGATCACCAACTGATGGCCGAAGAAATCGAAATCAACCCAATGATCACTGGAACGACCTTCTGCCAGACCAAAGGTGTCGCCATAGAAAAATCGGGCTGCTGGTAAATCGTAGACAGGAATGGCGAGATGAAAAGGTGAAAGCGCCATGGCGTGCTCCAGATACGGGACGGCGTTCAATAAAATTTGGGCCGTATAAATAAAGGGTGATGACCGACCAAAGCTTAGACGGTTTGAGTCACTATGCTTTTTTGATTCATAAAATTCCAGGGCTCGAACAGATGTGCACAGCTATAGCGTGATTTTTCGAATTCACCAGGGGAGGTTGGGTTCTATTGGTTCGAATGGAACAGAATAAAGCCGGATTGACCCGGAAAGTAAAGATCCCGGGTGGGCTAGTGCTTGCCCGGGATCTTTACTGTTATCACTCGCCGGCAACCGGCTCGTTGGGGAACCATTCGGATACACCCTGGATATGACTGATGCTGTCGCCGATGAGTATCGGTATCTGCCAGCGCTTGACGATGCCGGACTTGGCTGGATTCTCAACTTTACCGGCATAGGCTGCTCGCGGCTCGATCCAGCCGTAGCTGGGCCCGCCTGATACTTGGGCCCAGTTCGCCTCGGTATTATCCCCACTGTCAACGAACGACGGCGTGCCGGCAGGTGCAACCCTGGCCCAGGTCGAGCTGTGACGATTGGCTTCAACGCCATTCTGCGAAAAACGCAGGAATGGTTCGTCATGCTCTCCCATCAGCGTCAACGGCGATTCGCCCCGGTAGGACAGGAAAAGCCCCGGACGGGAACTGCCCGGCATGGCACGTACCAGCGCATGACCTTTCAATGCTCCGACATCCGATACCTTCGCCTGAACGATTCCGCTTGCCGTGGGTTGGTACTCGAAGCGTCCGGAAATCACGCTTTCAGTTTCCCCCAGTCTTACCGGAACCGACCATTGGCCTACGAACGCACGTTCACCTGCGTCGACGACCTGATGGGGTATATCGATCGCGTCTGTACGCAGTCGCAAATCGAACCAGCCCCAATTCGGCGTCGCCTCGACGACTGACCAGCGTGGCGTGCCGGAAGCGTCGGCTGAAATTGCGCCGGGCGCCATGATGGTATTGGTGCGGTGAAATGCGGCTGTGCCAAGATCTCCTTCGGTATTTCCCGGTCCGATGCGCAGGAAGGGGCGGCCTGCTTCGTCTTCGATGGTTAGCGGTTTGCTCGTTGGATTGGCCACCAATAGCTGGGGTGCCAGGGTCTTGCGCAGCTGTACCCGCAGTGATGACAATTCCGGCGGTAGAGGATCAAGCACGGCACGTACGCTGCCGCTGTCTTCATCCGAGCCACCGCCGTGGCCATGGGCGGATGTACCCCAAAGCAGGTTAGCTGCGATGAACGCAAACAAAAGCCGCCCCCGAAGGGGCAGGCTGCGATTGGAGCGGCTCATCATGGATTGCCCACAAGATTGGTGAAGTCAATCACCAGGCCTTGCAATGCAACGGGTGCGCCGTCCACGGTTTGCTTAAGCACCGAGGCACCGCCTTCGATCGCAACGCCGGCTTCGGTCAGAAGCTGCGGCGTGCCATCCCGAAGCTGGCCAAGGGTGGGTACCGCGCTAATGCCGCCCGAGCTCAGGTCGAAAATCGGATCCAGCAGCGAACCGCCATTGTTGCCGCTGTTGAGTAGCCCACCGAGCAGGCCTCCATTGCTGTCGGCTTCCTGGGGCGCCGGGTCGAGCTGCTGGGCGAGTGGGCCCTGCGGATTGCCGGGGTCGGCGAGCACGCTTACCGGCGTGGATTCCGAAGGTACCCGCATGCCGTCATCTGCCTTGTAGCTGACAAACAGCATGTATTGGCCGGCCGGAAGAACCGCACGGTTAGCGGTCATTTTGACTGTTACCTTGTCGTTTCTGCGGTCTATGATGGGCAACACCACTGAGCGCTGATCGCCGTCAACCAGGTGAGTAGTCGCCTTGCGACGGACAAGCATGACCTGGTCAATGTCTGACCGGTCTGTGCGGATATCGAATTCACCACCATTAGTAAGCAGTGCGACAGGCGCCTGTTCGATCATCGGACGATCATCCCGGGTAGCGTAGGGTGGCGTGTAGATTTCGAACGACGGGTCGCGCCCGGCATAGTCCGCAAATCCCAGCTCATCCAGATTGATGAATGACAGATACGCGGTGTTGATGGGGGAGTGACCGCCCACCAGAACCCGTCCATCCGTCATTAGCACAGCGGTGTTGTGGTAGGTGCGTTCACGGTGCGCTGAGGCCATTGGTTTCCATGTTTCGGTTTCAAGATCAAAACGCTCGGACTGGATGATCGCGCCTTCCAGCCCCGTAGCCACCACGCCATCGCGTGTGCCACCAGAGAACACCATCACGCTGTTGTCAGGCATCGCCACGCCCGAACCGTACCAACGCGGCTGGTTGAGCGAGCCAGTCAGGCGCGACTCGTAGGCCATTTCATCGCCGTTGCTGGTAACGGTATCGATACGTGATGAGGAAATGGGCAAGTAGCCGCCCGGGCTGCCGGCCGTCACATAAGTTGGTACGCCGCCGGCCGTCAGGAACTCTGACTTGTGATATCCGCCGTTGCTATCCGGACGCAGTGGCAGTTGAATCGAGAACGTCGATCCGCGCATGCCGGAACCAATGGCACGCTCGAGTGCACGGTCGTCGACCGGGGTCTCAAGCAACTGACCAATCGCAGCTGTCGGATCATCCAGTGTCTTGCCGACCAGATCACTGAGAAGACGCTCTACCTGATCTGGATTGATATTGGTTGGATTGAGCGTGGTGCTCAGTGCGTCCAAACCCAGTTCGTTGAGCCGCAACGGAAGGCCGGCATAGCCCAGATCTGTCCACTGCTTTGATTCAGGATTATAGGTGCCGACGATGTTCCACAGCGCCTGGTCATAAGCCTGCCCGAAGGGATTGAAAGCCTGACCGCCGGCGTTGTAGAACACATGGCCGTTGGGCAGCAGATGCATGCGCGGGAACAGTGGCAGCGAGCGCTGAGCGGCTGAGCCGTTGTTGCTCCAGGTACCGCTGTCGATATCGTAGGTTTCGGTTTGGGCGACGTTGCGGCCGGACTGAAGAGGATCTTCCGGGTACACCGGCTTGAGCAGTTTGGTCACGCCGCTGGCGACGAATACATCGCTGTTGGCCAGGCTCACCAGGCTTGGGTACCAGCGGCCATATTGCATGTCACCGCTCTGGCTCCAGGTGTTGGTTTCCGGATCGAAGATGCGCGAGGACTTCAGGCCCTCCAACTCCACTACGCCCACAGGCAGGCCGTCAACGCCGGGCTCGGTGTAATAGTCCGTGCCGCCGACCGCCATCATTCTGCCATCGGGAAGAAACACAACATCGGCACAGAACAGTGCGCCGTCATTTTTGTCGGTGTTGTCAGCGGTATCGAGCAGCCCGCCGGTCAGCGTGGTGCTGTCGTTGCCGTCGGGATTGGCGCCGCCGTCGTTAGGAGTGGGCTTGATCCAGCTCGGCTGGTCATTCTCGTCCAGCGTCATCACGCGTGACTGGTCGTTGACCGAGACTTCACCGAACTGGGCGATCACGGCGAGCTCAACGTTTTCCGTGCCTTCCAGCGCATTCAGATAAACGAAACGGCCATCTCCTAGCACAGCGATAGTACCTGCGGCTGGCTTGCATTGAAGGTCTCCGCCGGCATCCACAATGCAGCGGTCACTGGTGGCGACCTGTTCGCCGTCAACCTGAATGGTGGGTTCGGCAAAGGGTTCGCTAAAGAAGCCGCCGTCCCCGGTGACCGCAGAAGGCTGGCCATCGCCGGCACTCTTGCCGTCACCGCCGAGCAATCCGCCCAGTAGACCAGCGTATGCCGGCGTCGTCCCCGCGATGGCCAGGGCCATCGCTGATGCCAGAGGTAATCGCATGTAGTTCTTTTCTACGCGCATGTAGCACTCTCCCCGCAGGAGCCGACCGGAGTGCGACTCCGCTTTATTGTTGTATTTCCCTCCCGGCTTGGAAGCCGAGTGGTCAGAGCTAGTACGCGCGGCGGTTACATTTGGTTGCAGAGAACGTTTTGTTGCCGGACTTTTGCTTTGAAGGGACTGAGATAATTACATGAGCGAGGTGAGCCCATCTGCCGGTTTAGGGTGCGCTAGCAAAGGGCTCCGGGGTTGCCACTGAATGATGGGGATAGCCGATTAAAGCTCTTGGCAGACAGCTTGCGTTTCCTGAGCCAGATAGTCACAAAACGCTTGTACATCCTCATTGGAGAAACGGCTGGAGAGAAATTCACTCGGAATCATTCCTTCATCCCATCTTGATGTGGCCAGCACATAATCCGGATCCTTTTCTTCGCCGGCGCCCTGAGAAATCGTCACTTCTGCAGTCGTCTGGTGGATATAAAGATCCCGCAGCTCCTTGTTACAAAGTAACTGAACAGACCCACCCTGGTCGTCGCACTCATAGCCGGCGCGCGTAAAAAAGCCGTTTGCCACAGTGAAGAGGGTATCTTCACTCAGGGTTTTCTGGTCGGTGTACGAGATCATTCTCAGGTTGTCACCGGTTACATTGGTACAGCCTGAGAGCAGGGCCGACAAACACAGTACAGTGACAACAAAAGGGGTCTTCATAGGTGAGTGCTCAAGGTAATCGTGTGTTTAAAAAAGTGAAAATGAGAGTGCGCTTGAACGGACTTCTATCTGCCCGAACAAGCATTTTTATCCCATCAGGTCCGCCCGTTGTAAGTTTACCCCTCTGCTTTTTCTACTGGAACTTGTGGCGAATTTAACCTACTACAAAGTAGGTGCTCCGAAAGGATCATTTCTACATTCGCAGGTGCCCGCTAGAGTGAAGTCGTCGAGACGTGCACCGCATTGTCGCGGTTGTTGAACGTTTTCGCAGCCAATAACAAGAGAGGTCACGGTCATGATTTACGCACAACCTGGTAAGGAAGGCTCTGTTGTCTCCTTCAAACCCCGCTATGAAAATTACATCGGTGGCGAGTGGGTCGCACCGGTAAAAGGGCAGTATTTCGAGAACATCACGCCTGTAACCGGCGCGGTGATTTGCGAAATTCCCCGTTCCTCCGAAGAAGATATCAACCTTGCACTGGATGCCGCTCATAAGGCTGCACCGGCCTGGGGTAAAACGTCGATTACTGAACGTTCCAATATTCTGTTGAAAATTGCAGATCGTATTGAAGCCAATCTCGAGAAGCTCGCCGTGGCCGAAGCCTGGGACAACGGCAAGGCGGTTCGTGAAACCCTGAATGCTGATATTCCGCTTGCGGTCGATCATTTCCGGTACTTCGCCGGCTGCATTCGGGCTCAGGAAGGTCATATGGGCGAAATTGACGGTAATACCGTTGCCTATCACTTTCATGAACCGCTGGGGGTGGTAGGGCAGATCATACCCTGGAACTTTCCGATTCTGATGGCAGCCTGGAAGCTTGCACCCTGTCTGGCCGCGGGCAACTGCACGGTGCTCAAACCTGCCGAGCAAACTCCGGCCGCCATTCTGTTGATGATGGAGCTGGTGGGTGATCTGTTGCCCCCGGGTGTGGTGAATATCGTTAATGGCTTTGGTGCAGAAGCCGGCCAGGCGCTGGCCTCCAGCAAGCGTATCGCCAAGATTGCCTTTACCGGCTCCACGCCCGTTGGTTCCCACATCATGAAATGCGCAGCGGAGAACATCATTCCGTCCAGCGTGGAACTGGGGGGCAAGTCGCCGAACATCTATTTCTCTGATGTGATGCAGGGCGAGCCCGAGTTTATCGATAAGTGTGTTGAAGGTCTGGTGCTGGCGTTTTTCAATCAGGGCGAAGTCTGTACCTGTCCATCGCGGGCCTTGGTACAGGAAGACATGTATGAAGAATTCATGGCCAAGGTAATTGAGCGCACCAAAACGATTAAACGCGGCAATCCACTGGATACCGATGTTCAGGTCGGCGCTCAGGCCAGCAAGGAACAGTTCGACAAGATCATGTCCTACATGGATATAGGCAAACAGGAAGGTGCGCAAGTGCTGACCGGTGGCGGCCGAGAAGTGATGGACGAGGAGTTTAACGAAGGCTTCTATATCCAGCCGACGCTGTTCAAGGGCGACAACAAAATGCGCGTCTTCCAGGAAGAGATCTTCGGCCCCGTTGTGGGGGTGACGACCTTCAAGGACGAAGAAGAGGCGCTGGCGATCGCCAATGACACCGAGTTTGGTCTTGGTGCCGGTGTCTGGACTCGTGATACTAATCGCCAGTACCGCATGGGGCGTGGCATTCAGGCTGGTCGGGTGTGGATGAACTGCTATCACGCCTATCCGGCAGGTGCGGCGTTCGGTGGTTACAAAAAGTCCGGTGTGGGGCGTGAAACCCATAAAATGGCGCTTGAGCATTACCAGCAGACCAAGAACATGCTTATCAGCTATGACACCAATCCACTGGGCTTTTTCTAACACGCTTGGTCTGAAACTTAGAGTTGCACTAGACGGGGCGGGGCGTGCTGGATCGCCTTTCTAATGCCCTCAATTAGGCACAGGGAGGTGTCGCCCCGGTATTGGAATGAATCATCGAAACGAACCTGCACTCTCAAGAGGAACAAAATGCTTTCTGAATGGGAAAAAATGTTAAGCGGGGAACTCTATGACCCCACTGATCCGGTGCTCGTAGAAGCCCGCAATCGGGCGAGAGATCTCTGTCAGGACCTCAACGCAACCCGTGAGGGTCAGGATAAAGAGCGCGCAGTCATCCTGCTTGAACTCTTCAATAAGGGTGGCGATACAGTGGGGATGCAGCCGCCTTTCTTCTGCGATTATGGAACCAATATTGAGCTGGGCGAGCGGGTGTTCTTCAACTTCAATTGCGTGGTGCTGGACGTCGCTCGTGTCACCATCGGCGATTACACACTCTTCGGCCCGGCTGTTCAGATTTACACTGCAACTCATCCCTTTGATGCGGCGCTAAGACGCCGGCAGGAATATGCGAAACCGATCGAAATTGGATCTGACGTATGGGTTGGCGGTGGCGCCATCATCTGCCCGGGCGTTCGAATCGGCTCACGCACCATCATCGGCGCGGGAAGCGTTGTCACACGGGATATTCCGGAAGGGGTATTTGCGGCAGGTAATCCCTGCCGCGTCATTCGGGCGATAACAGAGGAGGAGGCCACGTCGATTAAAAGCACTGATATGGCCTGAGACGCGCAAAGGCGCAGAGCAAGGGCTGGAAACGCTTCCAGCCTTAAATCATCGGCAACCAAACCACCAACGCAATCAGCGTCAGCAACAACACGGGCGGCGTTAGCACCAGCCCCACCTTCATATACTGTCCCCAGGTAATACGATGCCCTTTGCCAGCAAGCACGTGCAGCCACAACAGAGTGGCAAGGCTCCCGATAGGGGTGAATTTGGGGCCGAGATCGTTGCCGATAACGTTGGCGTAAACCATTAGTTCTCTGGTGAGCGCCGGTGCGTTGACCTGATCAATTGCCAATGCGCCTATAAGGGTGGAGGGCATGTTGTTCATTACGGACGCCAGAATGGCTGCTGCAAACCCGGTACCCAGGGTTGCAATAAACTCTCCTTGTTGGCTGAGCCAGGTCAGCATCCCGGCCGCGCTGTTCGTTAGCCAGGCATTGCCAAGGCCATACACCACCAGATACATGCCGACGGAAAACAGCACGATTTGCCAGGGCGCGTGCCGCACAACTTTGGAAACTGACACGACCGCTGTTTTACCTGGGGTGAACCAACGACCGGCAATAGCCATCAGTATCAGCGCGGCAACACCCATGATGATTGAAATGGGAATGTGCCAGCGAGCGGTCACAAACAGCGCAATCAGTAATACGGTGAGTACCGGAAATGCGGCACGAAACACCTGCTGATCGCGAATGGCAGAAGCCGGTGCGTCAATACGGTCAATTGAGTAGCGCTTGGGAATATCTTTTCTGAAATAGAGGCCGAGTACCAGAAACGTGGCCAGTATCGAGATGATATCAACCGGGATCATCACTGCTGCGTATCGCGAAAAGCTGACGTCGAAGAAATTGGCGCTGACGATATTGACGAGATTGGATGTGACGAGCGGCAAGCTTGCCGAGTCCGCCACAAATCCTGTTGTGATGATAAAGGCGAGAGCCGCCTGGGGCCTGAACTCAAGCCGCACCAGGATGGCCAGTACAATCGGCGTCAATAACAGTGCGGCGCCGTCGTTGGCAAAAAGCGCGGAAATCATCGCGCCCAACAGAATGATCAGGGGGAATAGCAGGCGTCCGCGGCCATTGCCCCAGCGGGCAATATGAAGCGCCGCCCATTCGAAGAAGCCGGCTTCATCTAGTATCAGCGATATGATGATCAAGGCTACGAAGGTAAAGGTGGCGTCCCAGACAATATCCCATACGATGGCGATATCGCCGAAGTTCACGACACCTGCGGCAAGTGCGACTGCCGCGCCAGCCAATGCGCTCCAGCCTATGCCAAGCCCTTTGGGCTGCCAGATCACGAATATCAGGGTGACTACAAAAATGGCAAATGCCAACACGTTGATCTCCAGAACATATCACTTCAATACCAGACGTTTCTGACGACCGGTTTCAGAAACACCGCTTCCCCATGGATCTTAAATAGCGCCTTGATTAACGCGACGGGAGACCTCTTCAGCACTTTCGACGCGCTCTGAGTATCTGTCCGTAAGGTAGCCGGACCGGCTGCGGGTCAGCCATGTGAATTTCACCAGCTCCTCACACACGTCAACAATCCGCATATATAGAGGTGAAGACTTCATACGACCATTGGCGTCGAATTCGGCAAAAGCTTTGGGTACAGATGACTGGTTAGGGATAGTGATCATCCGCATCCACCGGCCGAGAATACGCATCTGGTTAACAGCGTTGAAGCTCTGGCTGCCGCCGGACACCTGCATTACCGCCAGTGTTTTGCCTTGAGTTGGCCGCACACCGCCAATTGATAATGGCAGCCAGTCGATCTGGGCCTTCATTATGCCGGTCATGGCGCCATGGCGTTCCGGGCTGACCCAGACCATGCCTTCAGACCAGGTCGCGAGATCACGCAATTCTTTCACCTTGGGGTGGTCGGGCTCTGCAGCATCTGGCAGTGGCAGGCCGGTCGGGTTGAATGTCTTTACCTCACACCCGTACCAGCGGAGAAGGCGAGCCGCCTCTTCCGAAGCAAAGCGCGAAAATGATCTTGGCCGCAGCGAGCCGTAAAGCACGAGAATCCGGGGTGGGTGATCAGGTGAGTCGGAACCGGCCAGCGCATGGGTGTCGATAGGATGGAGTTCGCCGGGTGCAATATTCGGCAGATCTTCAAAACGGGAATCCGTCATTGGGCGCTCCTGTCAGGGTTGTGTTCTTGGCTGGATGCGGGGGTAACTGTCTCGCCATCTTCTTTAGTGAACTGCGCCACAGGGTTTTCAAGCAATTCAAAAACTCGCTCGGAAGGTCGACAAAGGGCCGTGCCTTTCTCGGTAATCACGACCGGCCGGTTGATCAGGATCGGGTGGTCGATCATCGCGTCAATCAGCTGATAATCGGTTAGCGCGGGATTATCCAGCTTGAGGTCGTCGTAAGGCGTGCCTTTGCGTCGCAATAGCTCGCGTGGAGGCATCTGCATCGCGGCCAACAATTCAACGAGCCGTGCGCGGCTGGGAGGGTTGACCAGATACTCGATGACCTCGGGTGTTTCGCCCGATGCCTCGAGAATGGCAAGTGTGTTTCTTGACGTTCCGCAGGCGGGGTTGTGGTAAATAATCGGCTTCATAACGACCTCGTTATTCGCTTGTATCAGGGCAGCAAGGGGGCAAGGCGGTCGTCAACGGACCGCACACCGAAGGATGGCCACCACAGCAGTCTTCAACCAGAAAGCGAAGCGTCTCCTGCATGGCATCAAGATTGACTCTGTAAATAATGGAACGGCTGTGGCGGGTCGAATGCACCAGCCCGGCACGGGATAACACCGATAAGTGGGCCGACATGGTGTTGTGCGGCACATCAAGCTCGCGGGCTATTTCGCCTGCCGGCAGGCCCTCCGGCTCGTGGCGAACCAGTAGACGAAAGGCATCTAGCCGAGTGTCCTGAGCCAGGGCGGAAAAGGTGGCGATTGCGTTTGTATTGTCCATATGTCCAAGTTTATGGACATAACAAAATTATGCAAGGGAATTTTGGAAGCTTTTGCGATTGATGTCGGATGGGGGATCCGCAGTGTTCTATTTGAAGAGAACTCCTCGTTGCAGCACAGGATGTGTTGCGTAAATGAAATCGGAATATAAAACCACGTAAAACATCGTTTAGTTTGATGTTTTTGCTCCGTTTTTGAATGAATTGAAACAAAACTGTCATGTCGTCGGCATAGGCTGCCCCTGACCATCTGAGAGGTTCTTATGCTATGCGACTAACTGTCCGGCTTCGACTTGTACTGTTTTCCGGTGTCTCGGTTTTTGCTCTTGGAGCACTCGCATGGATAGCGATGGCAGTGGTGACGGAAGCTAAAAATGAAACTGATCACCTCGTCAGGGAGGAAATGGCTGATGTGTGGTTGCTGAACGACCTGGATCAGAGCCACAGGGAACTCCTGGACATCGCCTACCGGATCAAATCACAGCTTCTGCTCTGGGACGAAGTCACTGAACGGTTTGCCGGGATTACTGATGAGATCAGCGTCCAATGGGAGATTGCGAGGCATAACCCGCGACTGGAGCAATGGGCGGACGATCACCAACAAACTCATGACGCCGTACTTGAATTGCTTGCGCTGATGGGAAAAGGGATCGACGAGCGAAGCTATTACTCTGTCGGTAAGGTTGTTGATTTCAATCTGTATCCCGCGATTGACCCGATGCTTGCTGCCATAGATGAACAACGCACGCTGGGGCGCCAAAGAGCAGACGCGGGGGCAGAGGGGTTATTGGAATTTTTGGATCAGCAGAAGAACTTCCTTTTAATGGGTGCCCTGATTTTCCTGGTTGCCGTGTTTGCGATGACGTATTGGCTGCGCCGCACTGTCACCACACGCTTACAGCTGATTGCAGGCCGCCTTCGCGAAATGGAGCGAAATGCGGATCTTTCAACGCAACTCCCGAGCGATGGGTATGACGAGGTGTCGTCTGTTGCAAAGGCCATCAATGGTCTGATCGCAAAATTCACCGATTTTATTGGTGATGTGACGGTCGCTTCAAATGCTCTTGAGGAACGGGCGCATACCCTGGAACAGCAATCTGAAGAGGTCAGGGCGTCTACGGACAACACCAACCAGCAGATTCGGGATGTCGTGTCGTCGATGGCAGTGATTACAGATCGCACTGCCAAAATTGAACATTCCGCTCAGGTATCGCGAGACAAGGTCAGTGATGCTGTAGAGGGCAACGGCGACGTCCAGAACCAGCTCCGGCAAAGCGAACACGCCGCTGAACACGCCGTTGAAGTCATAGGCCGGGTTGCCAGTGCAATCGAAGCTTTGCGGGGCTCCAGCGTCAAGATTGAACAAGTGATCAGCGTGATCGCAGATATTGCAGAGCAAACCAACTTGCTTGCACTCAATGCAGCAATTGAGGCAGCTCGGGCAGGCGATCAGGGGCGCGGGTTCGCTGTTGTTGCGGACGAAGTCAGGAGCCTGTCGCGGCGCACCGGGGAATCGACAGGCCAGATTCGGCAATGGGTAACAGAACTCGTCTCACAGGTTGATCAGGCCAACGGCTTGTTGGATGAGACACGTAAGGCTGGCGACGGAAACCGCGAAACGCTCGGCGACCTCAAGAGCCATCTGGTTGCACTGCAGCATACCTTTGACGACCTAAAACACCTCAGTGATGAAGTAGATGAGTCCATCATGGCGCAGCGGGAAGAAATCGGCCGTGTCGGTCGGCGCTCCGATGCGCTTAGCGAAAGCTCGAACGGGCTCGAGCGAAATGTGAGTAATACATCAGCCGTTGGGTCCCAGCTACGCGAACAATCTGTTTCGCTCAAGGCGCTAATCGCCCGTTTCCAGACCAACAGCCAGTGAGACCGGACATCGTTGCGGGAACGGAGAACGGGGAATCCAGGCATTCGCTCAGTTTCGGAGGCATGTGATGACTTCAGGCGATCAGGCGAGAGAGTTGCAACGCATTATCGACGGGCAGCTGGTAACGACATTATTTCAGCCTATTGTCGACTGCCAGCGGCGCATAGTCGTGGGCTACGAAGTGCTAACGCGCGGCCCATCCGATAGCCCTTTGCATGCAGCGCCCGCGTTATTCCAGGCAGGTGAGCAGTGCGGGCAGGTTGAAGCGCTGGAGCGCGTCTGCCTCCATCAGGCCGGCAGAACCTGCCTTCGAAATGGCATGAATCAGCCAGTCTTCGTGAATGTGTCGCCAGGGTTACTTTTACCGGAGAACCTGTCGGAGCGGCGCCTTGAAGATTTATTGACGGCCCATGGTATTCGTCCAACGGAAGTGGTCATCGAGCTATCTGAACGGTATCCGGTTGTCGACGCGGACGCGCTGAAAGCCAGCCTGTTAAGCCTGAAGAAGCGAGGGTTCCAGATCGCGATCGATGATCTCGGTTCTGGCTACTCGGGGTTAAAGCTATGGCATGAAATTCAACCGGATTACGTTAAGGTCGATCGACATTTCATCAGCGATATCCACAAGGACTTGGTCAAGAAGGAGTTTGTGCGTTCGGTCGTCAATCTATGTGAGCGGCTGGGTTGCAAGTTGATTGCGGAGGGCGTGGAAACCGAAGCAGAACTCTCACTATTGCGTTCAATGGGCATCAACCTTATCCAGGGCTTTCTGGTGGGTCGCCCCAACCCGTTTCCCGCGGCCGTATTGGATGCAATTGGCCCGGCTTTCGAGAGGCCCCGTCATGAGCGGGTTATAAATGCAGGCCTTCTGAGCCAGCCTATTGAACCTTTGTCGCCAAATAACACGCTTGGTGATGCCTGGCGCAGGCTACAGACGGAGCCATCTATTTTTGCCTTGCCGGTCGTGGACACTGGCCGGCCAGTGGGGTTGCTTCACAAATGGCGGGTGATGGAGGTGTTCAGCTCCACTTATGGGCGCGCTTTAAATGAAAAGAAGTCGGTCACCACACTGATGGGGCACGATGCGCTCGTGGTGGGCCGTGATGAGTCGTTGGAAGCCGTGAGCCAGTCATTACTTGAAGACGATCTCTATTATCTGAAACAACATTTTGTTGTTACCGAGAATGATCTTTATCTTGGACTTGGCTCGACACGAACCTTGCTTAAGATGATGACTCGCCAGCGCGTCGATCGAGCCCGACATGCGAATCCGCTCAGTCAGCTTCCGGGCAACGTAATGATTCAGCAGGAATCAGAATGGCGGTTGCAGTATGCTCGGCCGTTCTCCTGTGTTTATTTCGATATTAACCATTTCAAGCCGTTTAATGATGTTCTTGGTTACAGTCTGGGCGATGAGCTGATTCTGTCACTGGCTCAACATTTGACTGATGCCTTTTGTGCGCCAACGGACTGCGTTGGCCACATTGGTGGTGATGATTTCGTGGTCTTTTCCTGCAGCCAACACGTCGTGGAAATCTGCCGCGAAGTACAGGCCCGGTTTGAAGCAGAGGCACGTAGCCGATATCCGGCGAATATCCGTGATGCCCGAAAGGTAACTGCCGTTGATCGTGATGGCGCGCTGAAGGAATTTCCGTTGATTTCGCTGTCTGCCGGCATCGTCCATGTTGATAACGAATCTGAATTATCGATTTCGGGCCTGGCGAGTATCAGTACTGAAGCAAAAGGGAAGGCAAAGCTGAAGGCTGATCGTGTTCATGTGACCAGGTTAAATCAGTCAGGTATTAGCGAAAATCTGGCATTTGCTAACAAGCTGGCGGGTAGCGCTTAGATCGCGGAAAGGTTAAAGGCGTGGAGCTGAATGGATGCAGCGGGCATTTGAGCCCGCTGCAAAGCCGGTAATTATTGACTTGATGCCGTTAGCCGTGGAGCGCCTTCAGGCATTCCTCAATAATGCCGAGGCCTTCTTCGAGGATGTCGTCCTCAATGGTAACCGGCATCAGCACCCGGATTGAATTGCCCCAGAGGCCGCAGGTGAGAAGGATAAGTCCTTTTTCCTGGGCCATTTTCGACAGTTTGCCGGCCATTGCGGCATCCGGCTTGCGGGACTTCTTGTCGGTGACAAATTCGAATGCTGCCATGGGGCCGAGGTTGCGCACATTATCAACGTGCTCGAACTCTTCCTGCCAGTGCGTGAGACGCTGGTGCAGTTTGTTGCCCAACACCACACTACGCTCGAGTATGTTTTCTTCTTCAAAGACCTCCATCACTGCAAGTGCTGCAGCGCAGGCCAGCGGGTTGCCACTGTAGGTGCCGCCAAGACTGTTCGGGCCGGACGAATCCATCATTTTTGCGTTGCCGACAACCGCGGAAATCGGCATGCCATCGGCCATGCTTTTGGCCATGGTCATGATGTCGGGTTTCACGTCGCAGTGTTCAACCGAAAACATCTTGCCGGTACGGCCAAAGCCGGACTGAACTTCGTCAACGATCAGGGCGATACCGTGCTCGTCACATAGCGCACGGATCGCTTGCATGAAGCCGGGTGACGCGATGTAAAAACCGCCTTCGCCCTGAACCACTTCAATCACGATAGCGGCCACATCTTTCGCCGGGATATCGGTTTTGAACAGCATTTCGAGTGCGGCCAGAGAGTCTTCTTCGGTAATGCCATGGTAGGGCACGGGGAAGGGCGCACGGAAAACGCCGCCGGGCATTGGGCCGAAATCGTGTTTGTAGGGCAGCACTTTGCCCGTCATGGCCAGGGTCATCATAGTGCGGCCGTGGTAGCCGCCGTCGAAACAGATGATGCCGTGGCGACCTGTCGCGCTGCGCGCAATCTTGACGGCATTTTCGAGTGCTTCTGCACCGGCGTTAAACATGCAGGCTTTGGCGCTGTCACCGGTGACAGGGGAGATTTTGCAGAGCTTTTCCGCGAGCTGAACGTATGGCGCGTAAGGCATGACCGTTTGGCAGGTATGCATAACTTTGTCGAGTTGCGCCTTGACCGCCGAAACCACTTTCGGGTGGCGATGGCCGATATTGAGAACACCGATACCGCCGGCGAAATCAATCATGCGCTTTCCGTCTGCATCCCAGATCTGGGCGTTCTCCGCGCGGTCGGCGAACTGCGTATTCGGACTGGCTGCGCCGGCAGCGACGTATTTTTCCTTGAGAGCCTGAAGTTCAGCGTTGTTCATAAGTCTTCTCCTGGTTGATATGCCGGGGCAGACGCCCATTCGCACGAGTAACCGTTGTAGATATAACTTAGAGGTTATAGGCAGGACATTGCCACCCTTCAGAGCAATTTTTTTTGAATACCGGTATTTCTTCCCGACGTATAGCGTTAATGGCGACGCTTTATATAGCTGCGCCCTGGCTTTTAGCCCGCGCTGCACGGGCTTGTAGCGCCACGTCACGGGTTTCCGGTACTGACCAGCCCCGCAGGTTGGCTTCGATCAATTGCGCCAGTGCCGCTATGTGGTGAGGCTCGGCGTTAAGCGCGCTGATATAGCTGAATTTCTGGCCGCCGGCCTGCATGAAGTAACCGCGGTTTTCCTCGTCGATTTCTTCAATGGTTTCCAGACAGTCCGAGGAAAAGCCGGGGCAGAAAACATCGATCGATTTCACGCCCTGTTCCGGCAGGGCTTTCAGGGTCTCGTCGGTATAGGGCGTCAGCCACTCTTCGCGACCAAACCGTGACTGGAACGTTGTTTTGTAATCGGCTGGATCCAGACCAAGGCATTCAGCCAGCAGTCGCGATGTTTTATGGCACTCGCAATGGTATGGGTCGCCGTTGAGCAGGTATTTTTTCGGGATGCCGTGGTAAGACAGGATGAGTTTGTCGCTCCGCCCATGCTTATCCCAGTGCGCGCGAATATGTGTCGCCATCGCTTCGATGTAGGGAGGATAGTCATGATAGTGGCTGACGAAGCGAAAATCCGGCAGCCAGCGACGTTGGGTAAAGTCGGCTGCAATGGCGTCGAAAGTCGAGGCGGATGTGGAGGCTGAATACTGGGGATACAAAGGCAGAACCAGCAGTTTTGTCACGCCTTCGCGCTGCAATTGTTCCAGTACCGTTGATATGGCAGGTGAGCCATAGCGCATCGCAAAAGCGACCACGACCTTGTCACCATGAGTCTTGGTAAGCGTTTGCCTCAACTGCTCGCATTGGCGTGCGGTATGTAAAAGCAGGGGCGAGCCCTCGGCCTGCCACACCTTGCTATAGGCCTTGGCGGAAAGTCTTGGCCGGAAGACCAGAATGACGCAGTTGAGAATGAGCCACCACAAAAAACGCGGTACCTCGACTACACGCGGGTCTGACAGAAACTCCTTCAGATATCGACGCAGGGCCTTCGATGTAGGCGCATCCGGCGTGCCGAGATTGGTGATGAGTACGCCGATTTTTTCGGCCTGTTCATGCCTGAATCCGGCAGGTCCCCGATAATGCATGTTCAACTTCCATAACAGATTGAGCGTGGTACAACGTCGGATTAAGTGACGTGATGTTAAAACGTAGCCTCTGAGACATCATTGCAGATGCAGACATTACGTCATTTTGGGCTGAAAGGATTAGTTTTTTAAGTGTTTGCGCTATTACTTGCAACAGACGACCTGTTCGATTCGCAAAGTGCTTTCCATGCGTCGTAGGTACTAAGGAACACTTCACCTGAAAGTTCAGCCAGAAAATCGCTCTGCCGCAGACGATCCATCACCGGGCCTTTCACCTCAGACAAGTGAAAGCGGACGCCGGATGCTTCAAGGCGGGTGTTAATCGCTTCGAGTGTCTCAAGGGCTGACGTATCGATATGATTTACGGCGGTGCACATCAGCACCAGGTTGTTGACGTCGGGATGGTGCTCAATCGCTTGTGCAATCTGGTCTTCGAGATAGCGGGCGTTTGCAAAGTACAGCCCTTCATCGATTCTGAGAATCAGTGTATGCGGGACGGTGTCTACCTGATGGCGTGAGATGTTACGGAAGTGCTCTGTTCCCGCGATACGGCCAACCACCGCTGTATGGGGGCGGCTGGTGCGGTGGAGGTACAGCAGCAGTGAAAGCCCGATACCGGACAATATACCCGGCGTTACACCCACCGAAACGGTGACCAGCAAGGTGATCACAAGTGCGGTTCCATCGGCACGGGAATAACGCGTAACCGCACGGATAGCACGAATGTCCACCAGACTGCTGACTGCGACAATAATCGCGGCAGCAAGCGTTGCCCGGGGCAGGTAATAGAGCCAGTCCGTCAGCAATAAGGTCACCAGTGCGATGCCCAATGCGGTAAGTACGCCTGCCACTTGAGTCTGGGCCCCGGCGGCGGCATTGACCGCTGACCTTGAGAACCCCCCGGCCACTGCAAAGCTTCCGGCGATCGCGGCCGTAATATTGGCAGCCCCAAGCGCCACAAGCTCCTGATTGGGATTGACGCGCTCATTACGCTTCGATGCGAGTCGATGGGCAATGGCGGTGGATTCAACAAAGATAATCAGGCTGATCAGCGCAGCGGGTAGTAAAAGTGCCTCAAAGAGAGCCAGATCGAATACAGGTACTGCCAGTGCGGGCAACCCGCCGGGAACCTGGCCAACCACGGCCACCCCATTATCGGACAAGCCCCTGACAGCCACGATAAGCGTTGAGACGATCACTGCGATCATGGGGGCAAGCTTGGCAATTGTCAGCGCAGCGGCGCCGGGTAAACCGATTGCGGAGAGGCCTTTGGCGGCATATTTGCTTGCGAGAAACAGAAACAGAATGCTGCAGACGCCGATAATCGCTGTTACCGGATCAACATCGCCGGACCCGGTTACCAGTGTGGTGACCATCTCAACTGATGTCCGACCGCCGCCGTCAATCCCGAGCAATGGCATGAGTTGGCTGATGATGATTAAAAGAGCCGAGCCCGAGATGAAGCCGGAGATGACAGGATGGCTGATAAAGTTGGCGATAAACCCAAGCCTGAATGCGCCCATTGCAACCAGGATCACGCCGGATATCAACGCCAGCATCATTGACGCAGCGGCGTATCCTGCAATCCCCTGACTGACAATTTCGCCTACTGCGGTTGCGCTCATCAACGCAATAACGGCCACCGGGCCAACGGCCAGTGTCGCGCTACTGGCAAAGATCGAGTAAGCCACTACCGGGAGAATGCTGGCATACAGGCCGGCTTCCGGCGGCATTCCGGCAAGAATCGCGTAGGCCAACGACTGCGGAATCACCAGTACCGTCATGATGATTGCAGCGAGCAGATCGCGCCCGAAGGCGCGGGTGTCATAATGCGCCAGCCAGCTCAGGGGCGGTAGGAGCGCCTGTAACTTTCGCCTCATTGCCAGGCCTTGTTCCTCAGCGCGTGTTTGCCAGGCCGACCATGCGCTCACGCTGATCGGTCAGATCGTAACCTGCGGCGCCGGCGGTCCGGAGCAGAGCATCGATATCGCCACGCTGGGCATTTGAGAAGGCCCAGAGCTTGGTGCAGCGTGTGCCGGTACGGCAGAAAGCAAGTGCAGGGCCTGCCGCGCTTTCCAGAAACTGGCGAAAGTTCGCAATGTCTGCATCCGTGATATTGCCGGGGGCGACAGGCATGTAAACCCAGTCGAGCCCATGTTTGCGGGCTGCATCTGCTAATTCGTCTGTTGCCGGCTGGTCTGCGCCTTCGCCTTCAGGGCGATTTGAAATCAGCGTGCGGAAACCCGCTTTGGCGATCTGTTCAACATCTGCTGGGGTCACTTGCGGGGACACCGACAGGGTGTCGTCGAGTTTGCGAATATCCATAGAATAATTCCTCAGTTCGGGTCCGAAAGGTTTGCAGCGCATTGAATCCTTGCTCGCTGCAATGGAAATTCAGTTAAAACAATTGAGCGGAATTTTCAGGTAGCGCACGCCGTTCGCTTCGGGCTCCGGCATATGGCCGGCACGCATGTTTACCTGAACCGAAGGTAGCATAAGCCGGGGCATTCCCAGTGTTCTGTCACGCTCCTCGCGAAGGGATACAAATGCATCCTGGCTGATGCCTTCATGTACGTGAACGTTTAACTGCTTTTGGGCTTTAACCGTTGTCTCGGATGACAGCGCCGGCCGCTCCGCAGTGCCGTAGTCGTGACATAGAAACAAACGGGTCTCATCTGGCAGGCTGAGCACCTTCTGGATCGACTCGTAGAGCGTTGCGGCATCTCCACCGGGAAAGTCGCAGCGGGCTGTGCCGTAGTCCGGCATAAACAGCGTATCACCCACGAACGCCGCGTCACCGAATACATAGGTCAGGCAGGCTGGCGTGTGGCCCGGCGTGTGAATAATCGTGCCTTTCAGCTGACCGATATGGAATTGATCACCGTCTTTAAACAGGTGATCAAATTGCGATCCGTCGCGATGGAATGCCGAATCCGCATTGAATGTTGAGCCGAAAACCGACTGCACCGCGCAGATATGTTCGCCAATACCGGTTTTGCCGCCCAGTGCTGCCTGAATATAGGGGGCGGCAGATAAATGATCAGCATGGACGTGAGTTTCCAGCACCCAATCGACAGTTAGGTCCTGACTTTTCACCCATTCAATAATCGTGTCTGCTGAGCCAAAGGTGACCCCTCCAGCGGCGTAATCAAAGTCAGTCACCGAGTCGATAATGGCGCAATGTTCACTCGCAGGGTCTTTCACCACATAGCTGAAGGTGTGGGTATCCTCATGCAAAAACGGTGTGACTTGAGGTTGGTGGGTCATGTTCACCTCATGCTTACCTGGAAAATGAGTTATTCACGTGACCGCTTAACTGTGTACGGGTTGACGATATCACGTGTCTGCGCTGCTTTCTGAATAGTTATTCAAAAAAGATCTATTCATATAACAAAGTGTAAACCGAAGTCGAACCCGGGGAAATGCTTTAGTTCAGAGGGCAGAAAAAAGCCCGGCACGGGTGGCCGGGTAGAGGCGTGCGAGTAGTATCCATGAAAGACTTCCAGACAACTGGTATCAGCAGGGATACCAGCACTTTGAGTATTGATCATATTTTGAGCATCACAAGTTTTTACATGTCCGAATTGAAAACATTTTCTTCTAAGTGGCTCTGTTTTATAGCGCTGGGGAACCGATGTTTTCAAGTGCCTGTAATGCCGCTATTTTCCGGGCAGGTTTGGATAGCAAAAATCCGAGCTTTGGTGCTGGATCGGCAGAGTGTTCAATCAGTGTAAAGGGGCCGCCTTGTCGCTGAAACGTCGTCGAGGATGTAATACAATGGAGGGCATTATCCCCATAGCGTTTAATGCCCAATAGTTGGCCGGCGGAGTAACAGGCAAATGAGCACTGACAAGAAGCGTGATACCGATCATTCAGACATCACAGATCAATTAACCGACAGTGAATCGTCTGAGAACAATGCTCAGCTTGCAGACAAGATTAAAGGGTCTGCGCGCCAGATATGGCTCGCGGGACTGGGCGCCTACACCAAGGCGGAAGAAGACGCCGGAAAGTTCTTTGAGCGCCTGGTGAATGAAGGCGAAGAGCTCGAGAACAAAACCCGGGGTGTTGTGGGGCGGCATGTCAAAAATGTCGAAGGGCGAGTTGAAGACGTAAAAGAGCGTGCAACGGGCACCTGGGACCGCCTGGAGGGATTGTTCGATCAGCGTGTTTCGGGAGCTTTACGGCGGTTGGGGATTCATCGCAAGGAAGAAATCGAATCGCTCGAAGCGCGCATTGAAGCCCTTGAAGCCGAGCTGAAATCCATTCGTAAACAGAAAAAGTAATACTGAGACCGCGGAATCACACTTGCGGGTTCCGCCATCACCGCTTTAAAGGTATTCCTCCGCCATCATGGCAGCCTGTTCGCGGGCGTCTTCCACAAGATAGGGCTGAATCAGTGTGATCATCTGAAACACGCCCCTGCCGAGATCGACTCTGTCTTTATCTTCCAGATGGGACAGCATTTCAAAGCTCACCCAATAGCTGATGGTTAACGCGAGCTGCTCGCACAGGGCATCAAGCTGGGTATTGCTGATGGGCATGAGTTGCTGGTCCGACAGGCTTTGGCACAAGGTCTGGAAGGCTTTGCGTTTGAGCTTCAGTATTTTGCGAAAGCGATTTTGCAGATTGTCATACCGGGACAGGACGTTGACCAGATCCTGGTACAGAAACCGGTACCGGGCGATAACTTCAAATATCAAATGCAGGAAAATGCCCAGCTGTTCGAGTGAGATATCGACATCTTCCGGCACGACCAGAAGGTCGTGCATCTCAGCTTCATAAACGTCAAACAGCTGGGAGACAATGTCACCTTTGCTCTTGAAGTGGTAATAAAGATTGCCCGGGCTGATATCCAGCTCATCCGAAATCAGCAAGGTTGTCACATTGGGCTCACCCACCGTGTTGAACAGCATAAGGCTGGCATCGATGATCCTGTCGCGGGTTTTGACCTTCATCCTGTCAGTCCTGTTGGGCGATCACGATCAAAGACTGAACTCGGCCCAGATCGGGCAGTGATCAGACGGCCGTTCCATGGCGCGAATGTCGTAGGAGACGCCTGCGGCTGTCGCAAGCGGCAGAAGTGAATCGCTGGCCATGATCAGATCGATTCGAAGACCTCTGCGGGGTTCGCGCTCAAAACCCTTGCTGCGGTAATCAAACCAGCTGAACGTATCGGCTTCGTCTGGATGCAGGTGGCGGAATACATCAGTCAGGCCTTTGGCTTCCAGTTTGGCCATCCACTCACGCTCTTCCGGCAGAAAGCTGCACTTTCCGGTACGTAGCCAGCGTTTTGCGTTGTCTGCGCCGATCCCGATATCAAGATCCGTTGATGAAATGTTCACATCGCCCATGACAATCACGGCTTCATCGGCCGTCGTGGCTTCATCAAGGTAGCGGTTCAGGTCAGCATAAAATTTCTGCTTGGCGGGGAACTTCGTCGGATGATCACGGCTCTCGCCCTGGGGAAAGTAACCGTTGATGATGGTCAGCTTTTTACCGTCAATTTCAAATCGACCGGTGATGAGACGGCGCTGGGCTTCGTCATTGTCCCAGGGGTAACCCTTCTGAACGTCGATTGCTGTTTGCTTTGATAGCAGGGCGACGCCGTAGTGGGTTTTCTGCCCATGAAAGTGAACCTGGTATCCCATGGCTTCAACTTCAGCAACGGGAAATTCCTCATCCCTTACCTTGGTTTCCTGAAGCCCGATAAAGTCAGGATCGAAGGTGTCGATAACCGCCTGTAACTGGTGAAGACGGGTGCGGATACTGTTGACGTTGAAGGAGACGACTTTCATGAGACGGGATGAGTCCTTTGTGCGCGTTTCTGCAGGGCGCTGCAACCTCAAAAGGCTATAAATGGCAGCGGCTGTGATGCGTGAAGTCTATCACAGCACCGCTGCACTCAAAGCGATCTGATTGCATCCTGTGAACTGGTGGCAAATCCCCCGGGCGCGTCAGGGTTGTTTCGGGGAGATCAATGCACAGGGGAGGTCGGCTGACTGGTATTGGAGGTGCACGACGTAATTAGATTCCGAATTTTTACGGATGTTGCTCAGGCCAATGTAATCCGTCAATTGGCCTTCGTCGTCAAACCCGAGCAAAACCGGATCAACGAGCCAGTTCAGGAACATACCTGCAGGACGGATCTTGATGGCGAGTGTCACGTCGATGCGGCTGTCAGATACCGGTTCGGCGATAAAGTCATAGGTTTTACCGCGAGTGGGCGACAGAAACTCAAACGACACCTCTTCGCCTGCATTCAGCGCGTGCCAGTGCTGGCGTATCAGCGAGAGAAAGCCGGCATCCACGACAACCTGGTCGTTCAACGCCAGTTCAAACGCTTTTTTGTCGTCCTCGCCCATGTCAGCGTTGATCCGAAGCTGTTTGTCATTCTCGTTTCTGACGTTGATTTTTTCGCCAACGTTGGGCTGATCAAAAGTGTAGGACGGGCGCTGCGGAGATTGATCATAGCGCATGGTCTTTGTCGCCAGCTCGGTTTTTGCTTCATCGGCGCGACGGTAGGTCACCTGGCGTTCAAGGGGCTGAAAGACGTTATTGATGCAGCTCCCGGTGACCTGATGATCTTCGGTATAAATCGCCTCCTGATTCTCCACACCAGTCGCTGTGCCGGAGAAAGTGTAAACGGCGTTGTCTGCGTTATCCTGAGCCCAGGTCACCGGCGAGAAACTACTGGCCGCGGCGATAACAGCCAAAGCCAGGACAGGTGTGACATGTGGTTTCGAACGACGATAGTGTGTCATGCGGCAGAGGTCCCCGGCATTATTCCACGCTTGAGCGTGAACAGAAGCGGAAGCACGATCGTCCAGCCCACAGCCAGCGCAAGCAGGCTGACAGTGGGGTCGGGAAAGGAGGTATCTCCCAGGCGTGTCGCGCTCCAGTAGGCAAACGGCCCGCCAATGGGTGCAAAGATGAAAAGCAGCCAGCGCTTTTTACCCAGCCAGGCCAGCGAATGGGGCAATGTTGTCATAAACAGGGCCCAGAGCCCAACCAGCCAAAGGGGTGTCCAGGCCGGTTGTGCCGGATGCTCCAGCACTCCCGCGTTGAGGTTGATGCCGTCTAGCAACGATCCCAGGGCTGTGCCAGCGGCGATGAATAGCACTTCCTGTTTTCGCCTTTGGCTGACCAGCGTCAGATGCACAACGACGAAAACAAACGCCACGATGCCGGATGTGAAGCTGGTCTCCATCGCACAATAAATCCAGCCGACCTGAAACAGAATCAGATTGACGATGTTGCGCCCTAACTCATTGCTGATCATGGGGAGACGGACGGCGCCAGCTGATTTCCCGGCTTGGCAAATACGATCTGGGAGACGCCAATGGCGCGCTCAGCAAACCCTGCCTCGCAGTAACAGAAGTAGAAAGTCCAGAGCCGGATGAAAGCATCGTCATACCCCAATGCCTGAATCCGCGTTCTGGCTTCCAGGAATCGTTCGCGCCAGTCCCTCAGTGTGCGGGCATAGTGGAAACCGAAGTCATCCGATGCAGAAAGCACCAGGTCTGTACCATTTCTGACAGACTCGAATATGGCGCCAAACGAGGGGATAAAGCTGCCGGGGAATATAAAGCGCTGGATGAAGTCGACATTCTTAAGCGCTCGGTCATAGCGTTGCTCGGGCATATTGATCGCCTGAATAAGCGCCAGTCCGTCAGGCTTAAGCAGTGTGCTGATTTGCTCGAAATAGCTGTCCAGATACTGTGGGCCGACCGCTTCGATCATCTCGATCGACACCAGCTTGTCGTATTGCCCCTTGAGGTCGCGGTAATCATCGAACAGAAGGGTGATCCGATCTGTCAGTCCCTCTGCTTCGATACGGGCGAGAGCAAGATCATACTGTTCACGGGAAATAGTGGTCGTCGTGACCTGACAGCCGTAGTGTTTGGCCGCGTGGATCGCGAAGCCTCCCCAGCCGGTGCCGATTTCGATCACGCTGTCGGTCGGCCCAAGATCAAGTTTTTGGCAGATCCGGTCGAGCTTGAATACGGCCGCTTCGTCCAGTGACGATGTTACTTCCGGGTAAATGGCGGACGAATACATCATGGTGGGGTCGAGAAACAGTTCGAACATGGCATTGCCCAAATCGTAATGGGCCTCAATATTCTTGCGCGAACCGGTTTTACTGTTGCGGTTGAGCCAGTGAAGCCCTCGCAAGGCGGGCTTGGTGATCCAGCTGAACCTGTCTTCAAACGCATTCATGCGATCGATGTTGCGGGTAAAGAAGCGGAGCAGAGCCGTCAGATCAGGAGTTGTCCAGTCCCCGGCCACGTAGGATTCAGCAGCACCAATGCTGCCGCCAGTGAGAATGTCGCGCCAGGCTGAGGCATCGCTTACATGGATCTCCGCCACTGGATATTGGTTGTCCCCATCGCCAAATTCACGATCATCAAGACCGGACTCAACGACTCTGAGGCGTCCAGACTGCAGCAGGGACAACTGCTTAAACACGATCCGGCGCGCCCAGTGACTGCTGGCAGACTCTTTTTGACCGGACTGTACTGCGTTCAGGTTCTCCATGAACTCACCTTGCCTGTGTCAGGGGTGCGGGTATCAACCCGTTCACCATTATCTTGATGACCCATACGAAACGCCGGTGAATTCCGATCAAGTTTGTCCGGATGAGTCTGGAAGTTGGCACCTTTAAACTTGAGCCTGAGCGCCTGCCAGTAGATGCCGCCGGCTACCTTGAGAGATTCGAGTGGAAACGCTTTGACATGGTCTCTGACGGACTGGCGGGTAAAAGGCATACGGTGCACGTTGAGCGTGGCGTCGAACTGCTTGATACCTTCTTCGTAGACATTCATGTGGATGCGAATCTGGTTGCCGCGAAAACTGAACATCCAGCGGTAGGACTGTTCCATCCCGTTGTAGGGTGAAACATGAAACCGCTTACGAAAATCGTAGCGCTGGCTTTTCCAGCCTGAGCTGCTCTCGTACACAGCGGCGCCCTGAAGGCAGTAAACATGACGCTCAAACCAGGGCGTATTGGTGATCTGGGCGACAATGACTTCAGGCACAGCCCCTTCGATCGCATGCTCACCAGCCCGGTAACAGCAGTAAAAACTGACCGGGTTAAAAGAGAATCCGAGATAGCGGGGATTGGTGATCAGCTCAATGTCGCCGTCAGGCTGCCAGCCTGTTGCGGCTACAACCTGATCGATGATGGCGGTTTTCAGGTCTGTGTGGTCAGGGTTGAAATAATCTTTGCGCGCCAGTGATAGCCAGTTGAAACGTTCGAGGGAGAAAAGTCGGCTGCGCGTGTGGACCCTTGACCATTCATCCAGATTAAGTGCCAGCATGCCGGTGTTGTAAGTGAATTCATGTTTGACCGGATGCATGCGGCGGTGACGCACTCGCCCGTTGAGCCATTGGCTCCTGAATGTGCTGGGTGTCGGCATGGCTAGATCCCGATCCCGAATGCTTGCGTGACCCGCAACGCGCTGCGCACGCCGTCTTCGTGGAATCCATTAAACCAATAGGCGCCGCAGAAGTGTGTCCGGTTTTTCCCGCCGATTTCGTCATAGCGTGCCTGTGCTGCCACCGCGTCAAGCGTAAACACGGGGTGCGCGTAGCTGAATTGTTCGATAATCAGGGAGGGATCAATTGCCGCGGTATTGTTTAAGGTGACGCAGAAAGTTTCGGGCGCGGTATGGAAATTCTGCAGGATATTCATGTTGTAGGTCAGCGATACCGGCTCGGTGGCGTGCGCAGGAATGGCATAGTTCCATGCAGCCCAGGCACGTGTGTTTGACGGTAGCAGGCTGACGTCTGTGTGCAGTACTACGTCGTTATCCTGATAGCCGATTGCGCCAAGAATTGCGGTTTCCTCAGGGCTGGCGTCGTCCAGCAACGACAGCGCCTGATCACTGTGGCAGGCAAAAATCACCTGATCGAATTTGGCAATGTGACCGTCTACTTCAATCTCAACATGCCCGGTGTGCCTGACAACACGGGTCACCGGCGTACTGAGGCGGGTGAGCGGCGCAAGCTTTTCCATCATTCGCGACACATAGTGCGCGGAGCCGTTGGATATAACCCGCCACTCCGGCCGGTCATCAACCGAAAGCATGCCGTGATTATTAAAAAACTGCAGAAAGAAACGCACCGGGAATTGTTCGAGCACAATTTCCGGTGCTGACCATATCGCGGCGCCCATCGGCACAATGTAGTGTTGGCGAAAGTAACGAGAGAACCCGTTGCGATTAAGGTACTCACCAAGGGTCTCGGTGGCGGACAGCGCATCGGCGGCAAGATCTGCCCGTGTCTGCTTATTGAACTTGAGAATTTCCCTGATCATATTGAGAAACGGAAGATTAAACACATTGCGGCGCTGGGCGAACAGCGTATTCAGGCTGGTGCCGTTGTACTCGAGTCCCGAGTCGGCTGATTGCACGCTGAAACTCATCTCGCTGGCTTCCGATTCAACGCCAAGCCGCTCCATCAGTTTGATGAAGTTGGGGTAGGTCCAGTCATTGAACACGATAAAACCGGTGTTCACCGGCCAGCGTGTGCCATCGATTTCAACATGCCGGGTATGGGTGTGGCCGCCGGCATAATCAGCTGCCTCGAAAAGTGTCACATCATGCTGGTCAGCGAGCAGCCAGGCGGAAGTCAGCCCGGAGATACCACTGCCAATAACGGCGATGCGTTGGCGATCAGTCATTCATCGGTTTCCTGTGATTTTCGGGTCATGCGCGCAGCCAGGCTGTCGATCCAGCATTGAGGTAGCAGGTTCAGCGCCTTCAGCGTGTAGGTGAATCGTTTCGGGAAATGAATTTCAGTCCTTCCTTTCTTTAAACCCTTGAGAATGCGATTGGCTGCGTCCTCGGCTGTCACCATGAAGGGCATTGGAAAGTCATTTCGATCGGTCAGGGGTGTCTTGACGAATCCGGGCGATACCACGGTCACGGTAATACCCTCGGCGGCAAGATCGGCCCGCAAGGCATGAGCAAAATAGGTGAGGCCCGCTTTCGAAGCGCCATAGCCCTCAGCTCGACCAAAAGGAAACCACCAGGCCGATGAGCTGACGATCACAAGGTGGGCAGGTAACCCCGCCCGACGTGCTTTGCGTAAAGCGGGGAGCACGGTTTCGACGCTACGGGCTGTGCCGATCAGATTGGTTGTAATGTTGTGCTCAATCACGCTGGCATCAAACTGGGCAATATCGACGTACTCACAGGTGCCGGCATTCAGGATCGCCATTTGAACAGGCGCTTGCTCGCGAAACAGGGTTCGGGTTTTCTCGAGGTCATCAGGTTGGGTCGTGTCCGCGACGGCAATAGTCACGCGTTCCGGTGCTTCGCTGGCCAACTCCTGCAGCGGTTGGAGGCGCCGGCCCGTTGCGATTATTCGATGATTGTCTCGCAGTAGTGACTGTGCCAGGTGCAAACCGATACCCGAGGTGGCCCCGGTAATCCAAACGGTTGCCTGAAAATCCAGTACACGGGGAGTGCTCATGATGCGTGCTTCCGTAACCAGCGAACGGCACCGCCGAGAACCGGCAGATTTTCGTACAGCAATTCACCGGCATCGAAGTAATCCCGATGGCTGATAATCCGGTTATCGGTTATGACAAGGTGGCTGATGCCATTCACTGTGATGGCATCGCCCCCTTTAAGCCGTCGATGCTGGAGTGTCATTATCCAGGGCAGGCATATTTCAGCCCCATTCTCTATCGGCTTGGAAAATTCAAAATGACAGCTGATCACATTGCTGTAGGCACCTTCGAAATACTGTTTAAGTGCCGTCAGTCCGCCGACCGTTGTGAATGGATCTGTAAACCGGACATCTTTGTGATAGACGCCTTCCAGGTCGCCGAGATGATCAGACGACATCTGGTTGAAAAGGCGGGTGAATCGCTCAAGGCAGTTCGGTAATGCCGTGACTTTCTCCGCCCCGTGTAAATCAAGCTCTGATGCGTTCATCTCATGACCTCCTGTCACGGGCGAGGGTTTCGTTCTTGATGTTGTCCGGGATCTCGTTGAGGCTGTGAATGATGCGCAGCTTCTGCATCGTCCAGAGAACATAGTAGGTCACGTCGATCTCATACCAACGGAATCCCTGACGGGCGGACAGCGGCCAACGGTGATGATTGTTGTGCCAACCCTCGCCAAGTGTGATCAGTGCGAGCCAGAAGTTGTTGCGGCTGTCATCGTTGGTATCGAACCGGCGCGACCCCCAGACGTGAGCGAGCGAATTGATCGAAACAGTGGCGTGAAACAATGCCACTGTTGAGATAAAGAACCCCCAGACGACTAACTGTAGTCCGTTGGTGCCAAGGCCCGGCGCCCAGGTTGCCAGTGCTTCACCGAGCAGGTAGATAAGAGCAACAGTGAGAGCGGGAATCAGCGCATCAAACCGATTAATAAAGCGCAGCTCGGGGAACTTCAGCCAGTCCCGAACACGATTTTCATTCATGGCAAATCCCGCATCACAGGTAAACCAGCCCAGGTGCGCCCACCAGAACCCACTCTGCTGAGGTGAGTGCAGGTCGTCCGGAGAATCTGAATGCTGGTGGTGATGCCTGTGATGAGCCGCCCACCACAAGGGCCCCCGTTGCGCGGCACTGGTGCCGATAACGGCGAAAACGAACTGCCAGAACCGGTTGGTCTTGAATGTTTTATGGGAAAAGTAGCGGTGATAGAAGCCGGTGATCGCAAACATCCGCACCAGGAAAAAACCTAACGCAAAAAATGCGGCGAAGGCGCTGACACCGGTATAGATCGCCATGAAACAAACGGCGTGGAGGGCGATAAAGGGTAGAACCCGCACGACATTGAACCGCCGACTGTCAGTATCCAGATGATCCGAATGGGCCTCGGAATCGAACCATCTCTGCACGCTGTGTAGCCAATGCTGTACTCGAGTCATTGAATTGCCTTTCTCCAAAATTGGGACATCGACTGTTACTCTGGATCCGCTGAGGTTCGATTCTCGTTCCACCCGGACCCCGGCTATTGTTAGCCTCAACCGCCAACAGATGGCATCTGGCGCGAGGCGGCTCAGCATTAAACTTGCGCAAATTGACGATTATTCCCGTCAGCACCTCGATACCACTGGTTATACGTTTGAAACCAATTGTTTGGATGCATCAACGCTCATGGCAACGACTAATAAGACAATGAACAGAAACCTCACACCAGCGATACGTCGCGTTGCCATTGTTGGTTCAGGTATGGCTGGTTTATCCGCGGGGAAACTTCTGCGGGCTCATGGGTGTGATGTCACGCTATTTGATAAAGCGCGAGGTCCGGGCGGCCGCATGGCGTCGAAACGGGTTACTGATGGTGCGGTGGATATTGGTGCTCAGTATTTCACCATCAGGAATCCCGACTTTCGCGAGTTTCTGGGTCGATTTGCGGTCGACGACGACAATCAGCCCAGTGTTCAGGAGTGGAGCGCGCGTCTTCGCTATCAGCGAGCTGACAAGGGTTGGGAACCCATGAGAGCGGCAGCGCGCTATGTCGGCGTGCCTCGAATGTCGGCCATTACCCGGGCACTGTCCCGTGGGTTGGATGTCCGCTGTTCGAAGCGGGTTGAGCGGCTTGAATCGACAACTGATTCCCGATGGCGGCTGGTCGACACGGTGGGTGCCGAGCTTGGCGTTTACGACGATGTCGTTATTACCGCGCCTCCCGTGCAGACAGACACATTGCTTAAAAACTCCGGCATCGAACTTGCGGGGGCAGCGGCAGTGTTCGAGGGCTTGCCACTGGAAGCATGCTGGGCGCTAATCGTCCACTTCCCGAAAGGGGCCCGCGCAGAGGCTGACGGGTTCAGTTTCAACCACGCAGCGTTGCAGTGGGCGGCCAATAATTCCAGCAAACCGGGACGCGATGGTGATGGCGAATGGTGGGTACTGCATGCAAGGGCCGACTGGTCAGAAAAGTTCCGGGATGCCGATCCGGAGTGGGTCAAAACCGAGCTGCTAAGCGCATTCGCCATGGCAGTGGACAGCCCCGGGCTGGCGGATGACGTCACCGAGTTGATTACCCATCGCTGGCTCTACGCCAAAACAGGATTTGCCGGGGAAGGGCCTGGGCACGTTTGGTCCAATAGTGAACGAATCGGGCTTTGCGGGGATTGGCTGACGGCAGGGCGTGTTGAGGGCGCGTTTACCAGTGCCCAGGGGCTTGTGGAGGCCATGCTCGGCCTCTCAAGCCCCGGAGGGATGACATGATCATGATTTGATTCAGTGCTGTCGCAGAAGCGACGGGCGCTGATAAAAGTGCGTAATGGTGCCGTCCTCGAATTTGGTGAAAAAGGCGCTGACATCGGTTATGCGCTTCAGCGCGCGCTGGCGGGTAACCGGCTCGCTGATCAGCACCTTGATGCCGTTAAAGTTGTCCTGAATATTTGAGAAGCGGGCGCGCATGGTACAGGTGACCACATCTGATTCATCAGTCCCCAGTGCACTTGCAAGGTATGCCCTGTGTGCCTTCTGAGCGTCAGCGTCGAGATTCTCCCGGGTATCCAGATGCTCAAGTTTTACCCGGTCGACAATGCACTTTGAGTAGCTCTCAGGCTGTTTGCGCGCTTTTCGCCGGAAGGCTTCCCAGAAGAAGTTATCGGTCAGATCGGCAAAATAGGACATGTCACTCAGGCAGAGATCAACCCATTCAAAGGTATCGGGATCCGCCAGTACTTCGTTGATAGCCTCGCGCAGCAACCAGTCAAAGCCCAGTGCCGTTTTATGGGCGTAAACCTTGCGGTACATCTGATAGCGGCTGTAAACAAAGTCTTCCAGTGCGCCCAGCCCTTTTTGAGTGATGGCCAGCCCGAGCCAGGGTTCATCCACTGTCCAGCCGAAGCGCAGGTTGCTCAGAAGGTGGTCGAGGTTGAACCCGCCAATGGTTACGGACGAGTGGAAACCGTCCCGCAACATATAGTCTGCACGGTCCGCATCAATCTCACCCGACACAATTGATGACAGCAGGTCCATCACAAGCCGGGGAGTTGAGGCGGTTTGGAGAGCGCCTGCATTGGCGTCTGCGCCTGCAATAAAGGCCCAGAAGGTCTCGGCGTGCTGGCAGAAACGCTCAGACGGCGTGACGGAAGTGGTTTCCATAATGCCCAGCACGTCATCGCGCTGAAGTCCGGCATCGTCAAGATTGAGGCTGTTGAGCACATCGAACGCGACTCTGACCGAATAATGCTCGTGTTCCAATTCTGTCGGTGTTTCCGGATAGATAGTACCGGTATCGACGCCTTTCCACAGATCTTCGAAGCGCCCGGGCCGGGCCATCAGATCGCGAATTTTGGCAGCCTGTGTGAATTGATGCGAAAAGCTGGAATGGCCACTGTCGTGCAACAGGCAGGCGAGGCGAATAATTTTCGCCAGATAATCGATGGCATCCAGCTGGGTCATGGTAAGTGTGACCTGGCTGCTCAATTGGCGCTCGCGCAGGTAGGCATTGATCATGGAGCGGAACATCCGGCTCCCGACGTGCATGACGCCAATGCTGTGAAGAAAACGGGAGTGGGTCGCGCCCGGGAATACCAGGCTCAGAATGTCGTTCTGGCAGATATTGCGAAGGCGTTGGAAAAGTGGATGGTCAATCACCTGAATCTCATGGCGGTACAATGGGATGCCGCCATGTACCGGGTCCATAATGAGCTTGTCGTAGGCCCCGAGTAGGTCGTCAATTGCGCGTCGCATGCCTTGGATTTCTCCCCCTTGCGGTTTCGCTGTACAGATCATTGCATCTGCAGGCTTGTTATATCACACCGCCGTGCCAGAATAGCGAATAGAGCGACCATTTGTTGTCGCATCTTCAGGTAGTTGGGGGTTGTACACATGGGATCGCGCACTGAGCGCATTCTTGTTATTGATCCAGATCAACAGTCAGCGGCTGAGCTGACGCGTTTTCTGGAATCAAAAGGTTTCTATGTCAGTCTTCACAGCGATATCAAGAGCGCGAGCCTGCAACTCGACCAGAAATGGCCGGATGCCATTTTTGCAGATGTCAGCGGCGCGGAAATTGAATCGCTGGTCGATCGCCTGAATACTGAAGAAAACGTCGTGCCGGTTGTTGTGTGCCACTTGGCGTCCACTGCTGAGCAGGTCACATCGGCGCTAAGAGCCGGCGCTGCGGATTTTCTGGTGAAACCGTTCCGTGATAAAGGCACATTGGAAGATGTGCTCGCCAAGCTATTTGACCGGGTTCGGGTCAACAGGCTCAACCAGGTGTATCGGCACGAACTGGAAGATGCCAACCGTGAACTGCGTGCCGGCATCTCGGAATTGAGAGCCGATCAGCGGGCAGGGCGGAAGGTTCAGCTCAAGATGTTGCCCGATCACAAAGTCGATATCGGCGGGCTCGAGTTTGACCACCTGATCAAACCCTCTCTTTACCTCAGTGGTGATTTTCTCGATTACTTCCGGCTCGACGATGATCGCACGCTGGTTTACATCGCAGATGTCTCGGGCCATGGCGCAAGCTCTGCTTTCGTCACTGTGCTGCTGAAAAACCTGACCAACCGTTTACAACGCAATATCCGGCGCGGATCCAGCGAGGATATCCTGCATCCCGACCGCTTTCTGGAAAGAATCAACGCTGAATTGCTCGATACCGGTTTAGGCAAGCACCTGACCGTGTTTGTCGGGATTTTTACCCATTCGTCCCGCACTCTGACCTATGCCGTGGGCGCGCATTTTCCGATGCCGATCATTGCCGATGCGGCGGGCAACTGCCATTTTCTGGAAGGGGCCGGTCTCCCTGTCGGGCTTTTTGAAGAGCCGACCTGGGAGACATATGAAATGAAGCTTGAAGGCCCATTCAGGCTGATTCTGTTTTCTGACGGGATCCTTGAAGTCATTAAGGCAAAAAGCCTTGATGAAAAGGAGAGCAGACTACTTGAACTCGTCACCGGAGGTCGTCACACTATCGCCTCCCTGAGTGATGCTCTTATTCTCGATGAGATCACAGAATTGCCGGATGATATTGCTATTGTGACGGTTACGGATGTCGTGGCGAGCTGAGATGTCAAGCTACAAAATACTGCAAGCTGAACAACAGGGCATCTATGTCCTCAAGTTTATTGGCGAGATTCGGCTGAACCTGTGTTCAACGCTGGATAGTCTCGTTGAGTCCATGACCAGTAATCCGGAGTTCCGGACCGTTGTCATCGATCTCACGGAAACCGATATCATAGACAGCACCACGCTGGGCTTGCTGGCCAAAATTGCCATGGCTGCAGAAAAACGGTCACATTTCCTTCCTACCCTGATTTCCACAAACCCGGACGTCACCCGCATTATCGCGACCATGGGTTTCGACAAAATCTTTATCATTCTGCGAGAACCTGCCTCAAGAATCGAAGAGCTTGAGGAAATCCCTGTTCTTCGCGCCAGCGAAAAGCAGGTCAGGGACAAAGTCCTCGAGTCTCATCGGGTTCTGATGGGGCTGAACAGTCATAATCGCGAAGAATTCAAGAATCTCGTACGTGCGCTGGAGTGCGAAGAGCTCTAGAGTTTTTCCTTCAATCGCACCCCGCTCCCGACGAACGACACTGAATCCATCATCACGGTACAGTCATGTCCGAAAAAAATACGTCTGAACAACGCGCTGAACCCGTAGCTCCAAATCAAACGGTAAGCCGACAGGTTGCGGTGCTCGGCGGTGGCAGTTTTGGTACCGCAATGACCAAGGTGCTTGCAGAAAACGGCCATAGTGTCCGGTTCTGGATGCGCAACGAGTCACAGGTAGCTGAGGTGCGCGACACTCGTATCAACGCCCGCTATATGCCGGACGTAAAATTAGAAGGTGATGTGCTGCCTACCGCTGATTTCCGAGAGGCAGTGCAGGGCGCCGAGGCGGTTTTCGTGGCCATCCCCAGTAAGGCGTTTCGCTCGGTCATCCGCGAGCACGCCTCGGCATTTGAGGCGGGGCAGGCGGTTGTCAGTCTGACCAAAGGTATTGAGAAAGACGGCTTCAAGCTGATGAGCGAGATCCTGCAGGAAGAAATTCCGCAGACGCGGATCGGTGTGCTGAGCGGGCCTAACCTGGCATCCGAGATTGCAGCCAGAGACCTCACAGCAAGCGTTATTGCCTCCACCGAACCGGATGTACGCACGCTGACCCAGTCTCTGCTGGGTTGCCGCTACTTTCGCGTGTATGCCAATGTCGATGTGTATGGCGTTGAACTCGCCGGCGCATTAAAGAATATCTATGCGATCGTCGCTGGACTGGCATCAGCTCTCAATCTGGGAGAGAACGCCAGATCCATGCTGATAACCCGCAGTCTTGCAGAAATGAGCCGCTTCGCCGTTGCGCTGGGTGCCAATCCCATGACCTTTATGGGGCTGGCGGGCGTTGGCGATCTCATCGTTACCTGTACATCCTCCAAGAGCCGTAACTTTCGCATTGGTTATGCTGTGGGCCAGGGCAAGAAGCTGGATGATGCCGTTGCGGAGTTGGGGCAGGTGGCAGAGGGTATTCGCACCTTGCTTCTGACCAAGGAAAAATGTGAAGAAATGGATGTGCCCATGCCGCTTGTTGGCGGGCTCTACGATATTCTGTATGGAAGCGAAGACATAGGTACAGTAATCAAGGGGCTGATGATGGCTGTCCAGAACTCGGATGTGGACTTCATACTTCCTCGCACAAATTCCTGATAACGTATTGATATAATTGCAATCCGGACGGATTCAGAGGGCGATATCGTGAAGCTGATTGTAATGCGGCATGGAGAAGCAGGTTGGCATACGCTGGATCAGGAGCGTGAACTTACCGAAGCCGGGCGAATGGCTTCCGCTAAAGTGGCACGGGATATTGCCGAGTCGAAGTGGAGCCCCTCTGTCATTTGGTGCAGTCCATTGGTGAGAGCGCAGCAAACGGCAGGAATCGTCTCTGAAGTATTGAATATCCGGGCAGTCGATACCCAATCCTTTATTACACCCGACGATGACCCCGGGCTTTGTCTCGATGCACTTTTACAGCTTTCAGATCCGGCGCAGACGCTGATGATCGTCTCCCATATGCCATTGGTGGGGGCGTTATCAACGCTGCTGGTTGATGGCCATCGTCGCGGCATTCCCTTTATGACCAGCCAAGCGGTGGTGATTGATTTACCTATCGTTGGTCCGGGATGCGGTGATCTAAAATCACAGTTCATTGCCTGACGCTGAATGGCCACCCGCTACTCCAGGCAGCTCTTTAGTCTCGAAATAGCCAGATCCAGTGCGGCCTCAGGCGTGTAGTAATGCGGTGAGAATCGCACGCCGCCGCCCCGGCAGGCGCATACCACGTTGGCTTTCATGAGTGCCATATACAGAGCCTGCGAATCCTGCCCATTGACCCGAAAGGTCAGAATGCCGGAGCTTCGTGAAGGGTCTCTTGAGCTCAGCAGCTCGACACCGGCAATGGTTTTGAGCTGCGCTGCAAGATAGTCCACCTTCGATTGAATCAATGCTGATACCTGATCTATTCCAACCTTCAGGAGCAGGGCGGTGCTGGCTTCAAGGGCATGGGTTGCCAGCATGTTCGGGCTGCCACACTCAAACCGGACAGCACTGTTTGCAATGCTCCAGTCCCGCTGGCTGAAATCCCCGCGTTTTTCAATCATGTGCCAGCCGTACTCGCTGAGTTTGAGCTGATTGCGCAGTTCAGGCCTGACGTAAAATACGCCCAATCCTTCCGGCCCCAACAGCCATTTATGACCATCGGCCATAGTGAAGTCGATCTGCATCGCCTGAACATCAAGCGGTAAGGCGCCGATACTCTGGATTGCGTCGACACAGAACAGAACATCGCGTGATCTGCACGCGTGCCCCAGCTTCGCGACGTCAATCCGGTAGCCCGTGCCGTACTGAACCGAGCTTATAGCCAGCAAGCGCGTGCGAGGGCCCATGGCAGCAATGATTGCGTTCTCGCTGTCGCTGTCAGCCGAAAGCGCTACCTCTCGCACAATGACACCCTTGTCGGCCAGCGATTCCCATACAATGCGGTTTGATGGAAACTCCTGATCGGAAATAATAATTTCGTCGCCGTTCTGCCAGTCCAGTCCGTAGGCAACAAATGACAGCGCTTCAGAGGTATTCTTGACCAGCGCTATATCGTCCGGAGAAGGCGTGTTAATCAGGCGAGCGAGGTTGTCGCGAAGTTGGGTTTCGGTTTCTATCCAGGCCGGATAGTACTGTGCGCCGATACGCGCATTCTCCGCCGCGAAGCCCGCTACGGCACGTGCTGCCTGGAGTGGCCAGGGGGAAACAGCCGCATGATTGAGATAACTCACATTAGGATCCAAATCAAATTCAGACTCTAATCCGTTGTTGTCATTCATAAAACGTCAGCCACTCCATGTTTTCGGGATTGAAAGCCGCGGGCGCCGGCCCCATAGTCTTGTTCATTGAAACACTAGCACAGACGCTTGTTTGCAGGGAGACAGGGTATAGATGTCGTCATTTCCGATTGAGTATATCGAGCCGGTGTTCCGGCCACCGAGTGAAGCACGGTCACTGATCCTACCGTTGACCAACGGCTGCTCCTGGAACAATTGCACCTTTTGCGAAATGTATACTCAGCCCCAGAAAAAGTTTCGTGCGAGAAAAGATGTGGACGTACTGGCTGATATCCTGCGTGCAAGCGAGCGATTTGGTGGACAGGTGCGGAAGGTCTTTCTGGCAGATGGGGACGCCATGGTATTGCCGACCCGTCGGTTATTGAGTGTGCTGAGCGCATTACGCGAACATCTACCCGGACTCGAGCGGGTGACGAGCTATTGCCTGCCTCGCAATCTCGCTAAAAAGTCGGTTGAGGATATGGTTGCGCTGAAAGCGGCTGGCCTCGACATGCTCTACGTGGGTATGGAGTCCGGAGATGACGAGGTGCTGCAGCGGGTTAACAAGGGTGAAACGGCCGAATCGACCGCAAGCGCCCTTCAGAAGATGCGTGCTGCAGGTATCAAGAGTTCGGTCATGGTGTTGAACGGCTTGGGAGGCAAGCGTCTTTCCGAGCAGCATGCGATCAACACCGCGCAGCTGTGCAACGAAACGCAGCCGGACTTTCTGTCGACGCTTGTTGTCAGCTTTCCCCAGGGCGAGGCGCGTTTTCGTGAGGGCTTTGGTGGCGGGTTTGAGCCGCTGGATCAGCCGGCACTTTTCAGTGAAATCGAAACCTTTATCCAGCACCTTGAGCTCGATAACACGGTATTCCGCAGCGATCATGCATCAAACTATCTGGTGCTCAAGGGTACACTGGGGCGCGACAAGGATCGTTTGTTGCGGGAAGTAAGATTGGCAATCGAGCAGCCGGATGTCATGCCGCTGAGGCAGGAATGGCAACGGGGATTATGACCCGGAGGAGAAGCCTGTGAACGATGAAGCACAACGTTTAAGTGATCAGATCAAGAAGGCGACAGCCGATTTTGATGGACGCCCGCCGATCGAGAAATGGCACCCCGAATTGTCAGGGGATATGGATCTGCGCATCAGCCGTGAAGGCAGCTGGATTTTCAAAGGGAACCCGATCAAGCGGGAAGCCATCGTCAGGCTTTTTGCGACCATACTGCGGCGTGAAGAGGGCGGGCACTACTATCTCGTCACGCCAGTAGAGAAATGGCGTATCTCGGTTGAAGATGCGCCTCTCCTTGCCCATGGGCTCGAGGTGATGGGTGAAGACAAATCCCAGGTCATCACGCTGACATTAAACACAGGCGAAACTGTGATAGTTGGCGATACTCATCCCTTGCATATGGGGCATTACCCGAATAGCGACGAACCCAGACCCGTTGTCGACGTACTACATGGTGTGGAGGCGCGATTAACCACGGCAGCCTACTACGATTTGGCGGCGTTGGCGGTTGAATCAGCCGATGAAGCCGCTAATGACGCCAAAAACGGATGTCTGGGGGTGTGGAGCAACGGGGTTTTCTTCAAATTGGCAGAGAATTCCTGAATCGGGGGTTGAAAAGCCATAAAGCGACCACCAATTACGTTAGAACACATTGTCTGACCTTTGTTAGGCTGTGTGGCTATCACTCTTGTTTTGGAGCGCTGCTTCGTAACGAGGATGGGTGGTCGTCAGTCCCTCTGTTCAGTTTCGCTGTTCATGACTACTTTCGATTGCCGACACAATCGCCATCAAATTCAAAGTCATTGCGATACGCAAGGAGATCACATGGCCCAACCTCGTGTTGTCACCATTCATTACACCCTCACCAACGAGCAGGGCGAAGAGCTCGACTCTTCACGAGTAGAAGGTCGTGAACCACTGACCTATCTTGAAGGTGCACAGAACATCATCAACGGACTTGAGTCTGCGTTGACCGAGAAGAACGCGGGCGATCAGGTTAAAGTAACCGTTGCTCCTGCTGAAGGCTATGGCGAAAAGAACGAAGAGCTGATTCAGCCAGTTCCACGCACAGCTTTCGAAGGTGTTGATACCATCGAACCTGGCATGCAGTTCCAGGCGCAGACTCCGGGCGGCCCACAGGTCGTGCGTGTAGTTGAAGTTGACGATGAAACCGTCACCATCGATGCCAACCATCCGCTTGCGGGCGAAACACTCAACTTTGATGTTGAGATTGTTGAAGCGCGTGAGTCAACGGATGAAGAAGTTGAGCACGGTCACGTTCACTAAGGTGAGCGACCTCTGTCCGGGCACTTGAGTGGCCTGACGACAGAAATGAAAAGGCGATCCTCCGGGGTCGCCTTTTTTGTGTCTGTCTGCCGGCCATAAGCGTCCTCTACAGGGATGTGAGTTGGATTAGAGTAGAGAGCACGACTATCAGGCAATAAAAAAGGCGACCCCGCAAGGTCGCCTTTCCTGTGCTATCCGGATTACATATTCGGATAGTTTGGACCGCCGCCGCCTTCAGGCGTCACCCAGGTGATGTTCTGGGCAGGGTCCTTGATGTCACAGGTTTTACAGTGCACACAGTTTTGAGCATTGATCTGGAAGCGCTTGCCGCTTCCGTCATCCTTCTCGACAACCTCATATACGCCGGCAGGGCAGTAGCGCTGAGCCGGTTCGTCGTACTTGGGCAGGTTCTCGTCAATCGGAATATTGGGATCGGTCAGCTTCAGGTGAACCGGCTGATCTTCAGAGTGGTTGGTGTTTGAGACAAACACCGACGTCAGGCGATCAAAGGTCAGCGTGTTGTCCGGCTTTGGATAATCGATCTTCTTGCACTCTGATGCCGGTTTCATGGTGGCATAGTCAGGCGTGGTGTCGTGGAACGTGAACGGCAGGCTGCGATGCAGAATGTTCTGCTCGAAGAATGCCACTGCGCCGCCGACGATATTGCCAAACTTGTGCATGGCCGGGCCGAAGTTACGCTCGTCAAACAACTCCTTGTACAGCCAGCTGTCTTTGAAGCGGTCAGCGAAGGTGGTGATCTCTTCACCGGACTTGCCTGCCTTCAGCGCCTCAAATACCGCTTCTGCGCCCAGTAAGCCAGACTTCATGGCGGTGTGAGAACCCTTGATCTTGGATGAGTTCATGGTGCCGGCGTCGCAACCAAGCAGTAAGCCGCCCGGGAAACTCATTTTTGGCAGTGAGTTGAAACCGCCCTTGGAGAGTGCGCGAGCGCCGTAAGAAACGCGCTTGCCACCTTCCAGGTATTTTTTGATCTCAGGGTGCAGCTTGAGTTTCTGGAACTCGCCGAAAGGGCTCAGGTGAGGGTTGCTGTACGACAGGTCAGTAATCAGACCCACATAAACCTGGCCATTTTCGAGGTGATACAGGAACGAGCCACCGGTAGAACCGCTTTCGCTCAGAGGCCAGCCAGTGGTGTGTACAACCAGTCCTGGCTCGTGTTTGGCAGGGTCGATGTCCCACAGCTCTTTGATGCCGATGCCGTAGTGTTGGGGATCTTTACCTTCATCAAGCTTGAAGTCGGCAATCAGGCGCTTGCCAAGGTGTCCGCGGCAGCCTTCTGTGAACAGAGTGTACTTGGCACGCAGTTCCATGCCTGGCATGTAGCCGTCTTTCTCACTGCCGTCACGGGCAACGCCCATGTCGCCGGTGATGATGCCTTTAACCTGGCCATCTTCAATAATGGTTTCAGCCGCCGCAAAACCGGGATACACCTCTACGCCCATACCTTCGGCCTGCTCAGCCAGCCAGCGGCACAGGTTGCCAAGGCTGATGATGTAGTTGCCGTGGTTGTGCATGTTCTTGGGAACAAACGCGTTGGGCACTTTGGTTGCCGAGTCATTGCCGCGCAACAGGAAAATATCATCGCGAGTGACCGGTGTGTTCAGCGGCGCGCCTTTCTCTTTCCAGTCAGGAAACAGTTCGTTCAGCGCAGTAGGTTCGAACACAGTGCCCGCGAGAATGTGGGCGCCCACTTCTGAGCCTTTCTCCACAACACAAACGGTCAGTTCTTCGCCGGACTCTTGTGCCATTTGCATGATGCGACAGGCCGCAGAAAGTCCTGCTGGACCTGCGCCGACGATCAGAACATCAAATTCCATCGATTCGCGTTCCACGTTGGTCTCCTCAAACTTCTTTATGGATATTGGGATTCGACGCGCATTCTGAAGCAGCGAAGAAGAATCCTGTTCTCTCTACTTTATAACGGCTTTTTATTGTGTTACCGGATAACGGACACCGACTCAAAAAGCACGTTGCCGAAAATTTCGTTGCGACTCTTTACCATACATGTTGATGCAGGCAAAGAAACTGTCCGGATTTAGCTGCCGGTCAGGGCGTGATCACCAGCGTTCCGGTCATCAAAAAACAATTCAAATGGTACTATTGGTTCGCAGAGCGGTATACAATGATCGCTGTGCGAACTGTAATACTAACGAATTTCGCTAGAGTAAACGACTATTCCATTGGTCAGCCGGTTTCGTAATAGCTTTAAAGGATACAACATCACGCGATTCAAACAAACGTTTGTTTGAAATCTGCACTGGGTGATGGCATTGTAATGTGCGTCCTGAGTGCCCGTGATAGTGGGGCATGCCAGGCATTGTTCCGGCGCTCTGGTGCGACTACAGTGCTGATACTGACGGACGTGCATCGTCTGTCCAGCTATTGACCCCTCAGCGCTTTGTCGTCAGTATTATGGCGCTTTTGGACGAGGGCGGATATTCTAACGCTCTTCGGAATAACGTGCATCTGCGATGCAGCGGATGCTGTTTGACGGGACAGTCGGGATTGGCAGTTACCTGCAAATACCCAAAGGTGCTATGTCCCGATAAAACCGTGCGATGAGTCTCCGGACGAATCGATGCGACAGGAATCGATAGCGTTTGCGCGCTTCAAGGCCGATTTTGAGCGCTATTGATTGCGAGTCATTAAACCCATCGTAGAAGAACGAGGAATCTATGAAGGTTCTGGTCGCTGTAAAACGAGTAATCGACTACAACGTAAAGGTGCGCGTCAAGCCGGACAACACCGGTGTTGATCTTGCCAACGTCAAGATGGCGATGAACCCTTTCTGTGAAATCGCTGTTGAAGAAGCGGTTCGCCTGAAAGAGAAAGGTGTCGCAACCGAGATCGTTGTGGTTTCCATCGGTGCCAAAGCTTGCCAGGAGCAGATCCGTACTGCACTTGCGCTGGGCGCTGACCGTGGTATTCACATCGAGACTGATGAAGAAGTTCAGTCTCTTGAAGCTGCCAAGCTGCTTAAAGCAGTTGTCGAAAAGGAAGAGCCCAAGCTGGTTATCCTCGGCAAGCAGTCCATCGACACTGATAACAACCAGACCGGTCAGATGCTTGCTGCACTGACAGGCATGGGTCAGGGCACATTCGCTTCAGAAGTGGTTGTCGAAGGCGACAAGGTTAACGTTACACGGGAAGTAGACGGCGGTCTGACGACTGTTGCGCTGAACCTTCCAGCGGTTGTAACCACCGACCTGCGTCTGAACGAGCCACGTTACGCTTCGCTGCCAAACATCATGAAAGCCAAGAAGAAGCCGCTGGACGGCATGACTCCGGCTGATCTTGGTGTTGAGCTGGCGCCGCGTCTGTCCACTCTGAAAGTAGAAGCACCTGCCTCGCGTCAAGCGGGCGTCAAGGTTGCAGATGTTGCAGAGCTGGTCGATAAACTGAAGAACGAAGCGAAGGTGATCTAAATGAGCATCCTTGTAATTGCTGAACATGACAACAGCAGCCTGAAGCAGGCGACTCTGAACGTCGTGGCTGCGGCTAAAGCTGTCGGTGGCGATATCGACGTGCTGGTTGCTGGCGAAAACTGCGGCGCTGTAGGCGAAGCCGCTGGCAAGATCGAAGGCGTAAGCAAGGTTCTGGTAGCAGACAACGCTGTTTACGGTCACTTCCTGGGTGAAAACCTGGGTCTGCTGGTTGCCGATCTCGGTAAAGGCTACAGCCACATTTTTGCGGCTGCCGGCACTACCGGAAAAGATTTCATGCCGCGTGTTGCTGCGCTGCTGGACGTTGCGCAGATTTCTGACATCGTGCGTGTTGAATCTGAAGACACTTTCGTTCGTCCGATCTATGCGGGTAACGCGATCGCAACCGTCAAGAGCAGCGACAGCATCAAGGTTGTCACTGTTCGTCCTACCGGTTTCGATCCTGTTTCAGGTGAGGGCGGTTCTGCTGCTGTTGAAGCACTGGACAACGTACAGGACGCGGGCGTTTCAAGTTTCGTTAGCGAGCAGGTTGCAGAATCTGATCGTCCGGATCTGGCCAGCGCGGGTATCGTCATTTCTGGCGGCCGCGGCATGCAGAACGGCGAAAACTTCAAAATGCTGGAGCAGGTTGCTGATCTGCTGGGTGCGGCAGTTGGCGCATCACGTGCAGCTGTTGATGCCGGCTTCGTACCGAACGACATGCAGGTCGGTCAGACCGGCAAGATCGTTGCGCCGCAGCTTTACGTTGCGGTTGGTATTTCCGGTGCGATTCAGCACTTGGCAGGCATGTCCGATTCCAAAGTGATCGTTGCGATCAACAAGGATGAGGAAGCACCGATCTTCCAGGTTGCAGACTACGGTCTGGTTGCCGACCTGTTTGAAGCGGTTCCTCAGCTTGAGGAAGAGTTGAAGAAAGCTCTGTAATAAGCTGATTCAACTAAAAAAGGGCGCCATTTGGCGCCCTTTTTTGTGGTTTAAAGGAAAACCGAAGTCAGGGTTTGTAGAGGCTACTTTCCGTGACATGCAGTTTGCTGGAAATGGCAGGGCGAAAATCCATAAACGCCAGAATATCACGATCCAGATCAAGCCCCGGTGCAATCTCCACCAGTTCAAGCCCTTCAGCGGTGAGCTGGAACACGCAGCGTTCAGTGATGTAAAACACCTTTTGGCCGCGCTCAAGCGCATAGCGCCCATTGAACGTCAGGTGCTCGACATCCGCCACGAACTTGCAGCCCGAGCCGTTCGCAATGATTTCCAGCCCGTCGTCGCTGATCCGGATATCCTGCTTGCCCGCTTGAAAAGTACCCATGAAATAGACTTCGCGGGCATTCTGGCTGATGTTGATAAAGCCGCCCGCGCCTGACAGCCGGGTGCCGAACTTGCTGACATTGACGTTACCGAAACGATCCACCTGTGCCATTCCGAGATAGGCTTGATCAAGCCCGCCGCCGTCGTAGAAATCAAACTGGGCAGGTTGATCGATAATCGCCTCAGCGTTTGCCGCCGCACCGAAGCTGAGCCCTCCTGCAGGCCGACCGCCAATGGCGCCGGGCTCGATGGTCAGGGTAATTTGATCCAGCAACCCGTCTTCCGCCGCTACGTCTGCTACCAGCTCCGGCATGCCGATCCCGAGATTGACGATTGCGCCGGGAACAAGATGACGTGCGGCTCTGCGACCAATCAACTTGCGGACATTCAGTGGGTCGCCGCCTTGCAGCGCAGGCAAGCGGATCTCGCTGGTATACGCCGGGTTATAAGGCTCGGCAAACGTCTGCAAATGTTCGCCTTCAGCGGCGAGAACAATGTGATCAACCAGAATGCCGGGGATATGAACCCGCTCGGGATGCAGCTGGTGCCGTTCGGTAAGGCGTTCGACCTGAACAATCACTTTGCCGCCGGAGTTGTGCACGGCTTGAGCAATGGCCAGGCTCTCCAGCGGCAACGCTTCGCGTTCCATGGTGATATTGCCTCTTGCATCCGCCGTTGTACCGCGCAGAAACGCGACCTGAATCGGAAAGGTCGGGTAAAACAGGTACTCATTGCCACGGATAGTCATGACCTCAATCAGCTCTTCCGTGGTTTTCTCATTCATACGCCCGCCGCCGTGGCGTGGGTCGACAAATGAGTGCAGCCCGACATGGGTCAGCATGCCAGGCTTGCCTGCTGCAATATCCCGATAGAGCTGTGCAATCACGCCCTGGGGCAGATTGTAAGCTTCGATCCGGTTTTCGCAGGCAAGGGTGCCAAGTTTCGGGACAAGCCCCCAATGGCCGCCAATTACCCGCTTGACCAGGCCTTCGTGCGCCAGGTTATTCAGGCCACGGTCTTTGCCATCGCCTTGCCCTGCGGCATAAACCAACGTCAGATTGCGCGGATAGCCGGTGGCAAGGAATCGCTCTTTCAGCGCCCGGGCCAGCGTTTCGGAAAAGCCGATGCCGACAAATCCGCCGGTCGCAAGTGTGGCGTTATCCGGTACGCACTCCGCAGCAGCCTCGGGAGTCAGCAATTTGGAATGTGACATTCTTGTTCTCCTTATTGGCCGCCGTAGGCTTGGGTTGGCAGCCATGTCACGATATCCGGCCAGATAAAGATGATGGCCAATACCGTTACCTGAAGCAGAATAAAGGGCATAACGCCTTTGTAGAGTGTTTTCACACCGATTGATTTCGGCGCTACACCTTTACAATAGAACAAAGCGAAGCCGACCGGCGGCGTCAGGAACGATGTCTGCAAACAAACAGCGAAGAGCACGGTGAACCACACCAGATCGAATCCCAGCGCGTGAATAACCGGCGCAACCAGCGGCAGAATAATCAGCGTGATTTCGATCCAGTCGAGCACAAAACCGAGCAGGAAGGTGAGCAGCAGGATACAGATCACGATACCTGCAGGGCCGAACGGCAGGTTATGCAGGGCAGACTCGATCATTTCATCGCCGCCAAGGCCGCGCAGGACCAGTGAAAACGCAGTAGCGCCAATCAGCAACGCGAATATGAACGCGGTGGTTTTGCTGGTTTCGCGGCAAACATCCCGCATGACATCAAGGTTAAGCCGCTTGTTGGTCAGCGCGAGCAGGGTGGCACCGAACGCGCCAACACCTGAAGCCTCAGTGGGGGTTGCAATGCCGGCAAAGATGCTGCCCAGGACTGCGAGAATAAGGAATGCAGGCGGCAGTATTGATTTGATAGCGTCGAGAACAATACCAAAGGTTACCGGCTCGGCGTCGTCCCCGGCCGGCGCAACGTGCGGCTGGAGCTTGCCGCGGATAACGATATAGAGCACGAATACTACGCCCAGTAACGCGCTGGGGAAGACGGCGCCCATAAACAGATCGCCGACCGACATCGCCAGCTGATCGGCCATCATCACGAGCATGATCGAGGGTGGCATCAGGATGCCTAGAGTACCAACGGCGCACACGGTGCCCACAGCCAGCTCTGGCTGGTATTCCCGCTTCAGCATGACAGGGACAGCGAGGAGCGTCAGCAACGCGACAGAGGCGCCCACAATGCCGGTCGAAGCCGCCAGAAGAAGGCCGATAATCACGACCGCGATAGCGGTACCGCCGTTAAGACGTCCGAAAAGGCGCGAGACGTTGAGCATCAGCTTCTCGGCCATGCCGGACCGGTCCAGCATCTGGCCCATAAACACAAACATGGGAATGGCGACCAGTACCCAGCTGCTCATCGTGCCCCAGATGCGCTCAATGGTCAGCGAGAAGTAGCTCCAGTCCATCGCAATAAAGGTATCGAGATACAGGTCAGACAACAGGGCGATGCCGGTAAACACGACGGCGATGCCACCGAGAACCCAGGCGATCGGGAAACCGCTGAAGATCAGCAGGATGAACGACCCGAACATACAGGCCGCGAGAATTTCATTAATTTCCATGCTTCACCTCCGGTGACAGCAGAAAGGCCAGCAGGCGAGTCAGGCGTGAGAAGGCCGCTACAAGAACGAGCGTCAGACCCAGCGGCAGTGCGCTTTTCACAATCCAGCGGGATGAGAGGCCGCCGGGTGCAGACGACACTTCGTTCATCGTCCACGAATCAATAACGTAGGGCACCGCAAAATAAAGCAGCATGCCGATGAAAGGCCCAAGCAGCAGGAGTATGCCAAGCAGTTCGATAACCGCCTGTTTGCGATAGCTGATGCGTTCCCGAACCAGATCGACGCGCACATGACTATCGAGTAGCAGTGCGTACGACAGGGCAATCAGAAACCCGGCCGAGTAGATGTGCCATTGCAGCTCCTCGAGCTCGATAAAGCCTTCGCTGAAGGCGTAACGTGAAACGACATTGGTGATAATCACCAGCATCAGAATGGGCCAGAGCCAGGCGCTCGCAGCACCAATACGTTGGATAAGGCCGTCGAGTGCACGCGATATTGCAGTGTGGGGCAATGACTCGCCAGAAAGCCCCTGCGGTGCCGGCTCGAGTTCTGGCCGATCGGTTGAGGACGAAGCCGTCATTATTATCTCCGGATACAGGCGAAAGGCTGGCCCCGCAGGGCCAGCGTTCATTCATGCGGAAAGATTGGAATTACCAGGTTCGGGACTGGTGCGGGGCGACGGGTTTAGAAGTCCCGCGGAAGATAGCCAAGATCCTGCCAGACCTGATACTGGTCCTGGAATTCTTTCTGGCTTTCCCAGACTTTGGAGAAGTCCGCGTCTTTGTCTGCTTCGCTTTGCAGCACGGTCTGGGTGACTTTCTCCAATTCGCGCAGTACTGGCTCGGGCAGCTTGCGGGTTTCGGCACCGTTCTCTTCAAGATACTTGATGGCCTGGCCCTGGAAGGCCTCGCTGCGGGACAAGTTGCGAGCGACAGCCGCCTGACAGGTCAGGTCGATGAGTTTCTTGTCGGCGTCGCTGATTTCGTCCCATTTTTCCTTGTTGACGATCAGGTGGAACGCAGCAAACGGCTGATGCCAGCCCGGGAAGTAGTTGTACTTCGCGACACGGTTGAAGCCCAGTTGCTTGTCTACGGTTGGCAGCGAGAATTCCGATGCATCGATTGCGCCTTTCTCAAGTGCCTGGAAGATCTCACCACCGGGCAATACGGTCACGGATGCGCCGAGTTCCTGAAGAATACGACCGCCGATGCCGGCATAGCGGATTTTCAGGCCCTTGATATCCTCAAGGCTGTTAATTTCCTTGTTGAACCAGCCGCCGGTTTCAGGGCCCGTCAGGCCGCACAGTACGGGGTGGACATTATTTTTTTCGTACACGTCTTCAGCGAGCTTCTGGCCTTCACCGTCATACCACCAAGCCATGTATTCCCAAGGCTCCATACCAAACGGCACCGCTGAAAACAGAACGGAAGACGGGATTTTGCCCTGATCGTAGCCGATCCAGGTGTAGCCGGCGTCAAGCTTTCCGGTGCGCACGGCATCAGTGATATTCAGGGTAGGGACAAGTTTGTTGGGCTCGTAGTGTTTGATGAACACCCGGCCGTCGGTCGCTTCTTTCAAGTCTTCGAGTACACCGGGAATGACATCTCCCAGCGCTGGAAGGTTACTTCCGTAGGCTGCCTGCATTTTCCAGCGGATTTTTTCCTCTGCAAAGGAAGGGGTTGAGATGGTGGCTGCAACCAGACCGCAGGCGGAAATCAGGGCGAGCGCTTTTCGGCTGTTTGTCATTTTGAGACCTCTATTGTTTTTGTGTGGCAGTCGTTAATCTGCACCCACACATACACAAGTCTCATGCCAGATAAACAAAGTTGTTTATATTCAATTGGATAGAGAGGGTATTGAGAGATAGGGTAAAAACAACTGTCTGAATATAAAGACAGTTGTCTCGGTTAATACGAAATGCGAGGGGATGACGCTACGTCAATCAGGCGTCTGATTATTCAGACACTGTCTTTAATTCCGGACACCTTTTTTTGCTCTAGAGCCCGTAGCGCGCCATCTTTTCATACAGGTTGGCGCGGGAAATACCGAGAGCTCTGGCAGCCTGGGAGCGGTTGTTGTCGGTTAACTCCAGCGCTTTGAGAATGCCGTCACTTTCAGCTTTGGCAACAATGCTCTGAAGAGGCTCAATGGCTGGCGCTGCCGTTTCTGTCGGGCGGTCCATCGATGGCGAATGGAACTCTTCGGCACTCAGTGTTGAGCTTTGGGAGAAGATAAATGTGCGCTCAAGCATGTTCTGGAGCTCCCGTACGTTACCGGGCCAGTCATGTGCTTTCAGGTAGGCGAGTGCATCTGCGTCCAGCCACTTCCGGGACACGCCTAGTCCGTGAGCGATTTTACGAATCATAGCATCGGCCAGAAGTTCAATATCGTCTACACGATCCCGTAGAGGCGGTACTTCGATTGGCAGCACATTGAGGCGATAATACAGGTCGGCGCGAAAATCACCGGTTTCTACCATGGCCTTGAGATCCCGGCTGGTAGCCGCGATGATTCTGACATCAACACGGATCACATCGTTCGACCCCAGCGGCTCGAACTCCTGTTCCTGCAACACCCTCAGCAGCTTACTTTGCAAGCTGTGGGGAAGATCGCCGACTTCGTCGAGAAACAGCGTGCCTTTGTCTGCTAGCTGCAATTTGCCTTTGCGCCCTTTTTTATCTGCACCCGTATAAGCACCGGGCGCGACGCCGAAGAACTCAGCCTCCATCAGGTTATCTGGCACTGCCGCCATATTGATCCCGACAAAAGGGCGATCAGTACGGACTGAGGCGTGATGGATTGCATGGGCGAGCACTTCTTTGCCGGTGCCGGTTTCGCCCAGCAACAGCACGGTAGTATCCAGCTCCGCAGCTCTGCGGGCGCGTTGCAACAGGCGCTCCACCGGCTCGCTCTGACCGATATAGTCGGCAAAGGTATATTTGGTATCGCGCATGCTGGCGAGTTGCTGTTCGGCGGTGGTGGGAAGGCCTCTGAGGCGGCCGTACTTGTCGACGAACGCCTTGAGGTAGTCCATGTCCTTGTAGAACACAAAACCAATACCACCGATGACCTTGTCTGCCTGATCCCGTATCGGGATGCGGGTGACCACCATCCAGGTTTCCCGGGCGCGAAGCAGATCCAAAAGAATCGGCTGACCATTATTGACCACCTGGCGCATCATGCTGTTGGGGATCAGCTCTTCAACCGGCATACCTTTGGCAGCCAGCTTGCGGTCAATACCCAGTACTTTCCGGTATTTGTCACTGATAAACAGGATACGGGCCCGATCATCAACGATGATGCTGCCCTCACAGATGTGATCCAGCAATGTCAGCAGGGGGCTTTCCGAAAGATCGGAAAGCTCCTTGAGGGTAAAGCCTGTGGTATTGGTCATGGTGGGAGAACGCGCCTTCAATAGACCTGATCAGGAACTCCCTGACTACTGGAGCTCCGGAAGATTGTCAAAATGACGTAATGCTTCAGGGTTGGCCAGCGCGTCCTGATTCTTGACGGGCTCACCGTGGACCACATTACGTACGGCCAGTTCGACGATCTTACCACTGATTGTGCGGGGGATATCGGGCACCTGAATAATCCGCGCAGGGACGTGTCGCGGCGTGGTATTGCTGCGGATGGTGTCGCGGATAATTTTAATCAGCGCGTCATCCAGAGTGACGCCTTCACGTAGTCGTACAAACAGCACTACCCGCACATCGTCTTGCCATTTCTGCCCGATGGCCAGGGCTTCCAATACCGACTCCACCTTTTCTACCTGTCGATAGATTTCGGCCGTACCGATGCGCACGCCGCCGGGGTTGAGTGTGGCGTCAGATCGTCCGTGAATAATCGCGCCAACCTGTGCAGGCAGCTCATCCGTCGCCTCATGAGGGCAGAGCTCACCATAATCGCCATGGGCCCAAATGCCGGGGAAGCGGCTGAAATAGGCATCGCGGAAACGGTTCTGACCCGGATCATCCCAAAAACCGACGGGCATGGCGGGGAAGGCGTTACAACAGATCAACTCACCTTTGCCGGTCGCCATCGGATTGCCGTCATCGTCAGCGAACGCGACATCCATCGCCAGACCCAGACATTGCAGCTCGCCGCGGTAAACCGGCAAATTCGGGCAGCCCAGAGCAAAGCAGGACACCACATCGGTACCGCCGGAAATACTGGACACGCAGACGTCGGATTTCACTTCCCGGTAGAGGTAATCGAAACTCTCGTGAGACAGCGGGCTGCCGGTGGAAAGCAGAGCATCGAGCGTTCCGAGGTTGTGGCTCTTGCCGGGCGAGAGGCCTTCTTTTTCGCAGGCCGCATAGTATTTAGCGCTGGCGCCGAAGATGCGGATATTTTCCTTTTCTGCGATATCCCAGAGGATCGACGGCGTGGGCGAAAAGGGCGAGCCGTCGAACAGAATCAGGGTCGCGCCGAGGCCCAGGCTGCTAACCAGCCAGTTCCACATCATCCAGCCACAGGTGGTGTAGTAGAACATCCGGTCGCCGGGGCGCACATCGGTATTGAGAGACAGTTCTTTAAGATGCTGGATCAGCGTGCCGCCGATGCCATGAACGATACACTTCGGTACACCGGTGGTGCCTGACGAGTAGAGGATATAGAGCGGATCGTTGAACGGCATGCGTTTATAGTGAGTTTCCGGCGCATGCAGGATGGCTTCTTCCCAGTCGAGGCCTTCCACGTCACCGCCCCAGGGGCAGCTGTTGGCGTTGTGGATTCGGATCAATCGCTTCAGGGTTGGCAGCGAACTGACGATGTCCTGAACGCGCTGGCGCGTATCGATTGTCTTGCCGTTATAGCAGTAGCCATCAATCGCAATGAGTACTTTGGGCTTGATCTGGCCAAACCGGTCAATCACGCCGTTTACACCGAAATCGGGCGAGCAGGATGACCAGACGGCTCCCAACTGACTCGCTGCCAGCATACCGACCACCGCTTCGATACCGTTCGGCACAAAACCGGCGACGCGATCGCCGCTTTCGACACCTTGCTCTTTCAGAAATCCGGCCAGCGCTTGTGATTGCCGACGCAAGGTTTCATAGGTCACCTGCCGGCGACGTCCATCCTCACGGTGCTCAATGATCGCCAGGGATTCAGGGTTGCCCCGGGCCAGCATGTTCTCGGCGAAATTGAGCCGGGACTCGGGAAAGAACCGGCGTCCGACCACTTCAGACGTCTCTGCCGATACAGGGCCGGTCCAGTCGCCGACGATACATAAATCGTCTATCAGCGCCTGCCAGAAATCGTCGGCATGATGAACGCTCCAGTCGTGCAGCCCCTGATACCCGGGTTTGATAGCGGGAAAACTGTCACGAAGCCTGTTTTCGAACAGGGTCAGCTGTGTGCCGGCGATGCGTTCGGGTGTTGGCTTCCAGAGTAAAGAATCGCTCATCATTTCAACCGTTCTGATTATGAATTAGCAGGAGGTGAGGGCGCGGCCGACCCGCGATGGATTGGCACGATCGAGTGTCTTGCAGATGGTGTCACCCAAGCGTGCCACCGCGTCAAGATCAACGCCGGTATCGAAACCTTCGCCCTCCAGCAAGTAAAGCACATCTTCAGTCGCAACATTGCCGGTTGCCCCTTTTGCGTAAGGGCAACCGCCCAGGCCGGCCACGGCACTGTCGAAGGTGCGGATACCCCGCTCCAGCGAGGCGTAGATGTTGGCGATCGCCTGGCCTCGGGTATCGTGGCAGTGCAGGGCGAGTTTGTTTGTCGGTAGCAACGGCAAGGTGGCATCGAGCAGTGCGTGGATCTCTTTCGGGCGGGCGACGCCGATGGTATCGCCAAGGGATATTTCGTCTGCACCGATTGCCAGTAGCTGCTCCACCACGCGTGCAACCTGTGCCGGTGCGATGGGGCCTTCATAGGGGCAGCCGACCACACAGGAAACATAGGCGCGAACGCGCTTGCCCGCCTGCTTGGCGCCCGCAATGACGGGTTGGAAGCGCTCAAGGCTTTCAGCAATGGAGCAATTGATGTTTTTCTGATTGAAACTTTCCGATGCCGCAGTGAAAACGGCAATGACGTCTGCATCCGAAGCAAGGGCACCTTCAAGGCCTTTCAGGTTCGGTACCAACACTTCAGCGGATAGCTTTGCATCGCGCCTGATCTGCCGCATGACATCGTCAGTGTTTGCCATCTGGGGAACCCAGCGCGGTGATACAAAACTCCCGGCTTCAATGCGGCGAAGGCCCGCATCTGCCAGGGCGTTGTACCAGTCAGCGCGAACGCTGGCAGATACCGGGGTGGATTCGTTCTGCAAACCGTCCCGTAAACCCACTTCAACGAGGGTGACGTTTTCTCTGCTCATGATTCATCTCCCGCCTCAAATTCCACGAGAATCTGACCTGAAGACACGCTGTCATCAACACCGCAGTGGACGGCGATAATACGACCGTCCGCAGGTGCCTTGAGCGCATGCTCCATCTTCATTGCTTCCATGACCACCAGCGATGCGCCGGCCTTGACGGTGTCACCGGCTGCACAGGAAACAGCAGTGACACGACCGTGCATCGGTGCCGCAAGCTTGCCGTCTGACGCCGCATCATCGCCTTGTTCTTCGGGATGATTGACCAGTGCAATCCAGTGACAGGCATCGGCGAAGACACCCAGTTTTTCGCCATGTTCAGCCAAAGCAAGGCGCACGCGCTTCGAGCCAAGCCGCACTGTGAGTGAAGGGCCGCTATCGCGGCTTACCCAGCTGAGGTTCACTTCTTCAGCTTTGCCTTCCGCTGCAAACGTCAAAATCGCCTGCATGTTGCCGGTCAACTGATACTGGAAACTGTGGTCTTCGCCTGCGAGGCGAATTTCGCAGCGTTGCTGAGCGGGGCCGCCGAGCCTGAAACTGTCGGAATGCGCCCAGGGGCTGTCGGTATCATCAACCATCGCGCGGGTTGACTGCTGCCACGCCAGCCAGCTGAGGGCCAATTTTTCCTGAACCGAGAAGGGGCTTTCACCCAGTTCACTTTCGTACTGCTCAATAAAGTGAGTGGTGAGGTCAGCACCGGCAAACGCCGGGTGCTTGAGTACCCGGCTGACAAAATCGATATTCAGAGTGACGCCCATCACGTTGTAGTCAGCAAGGGCGGCTAAAAGCTGTTGGCGTGCTTTATCGCGGTCTTCGCCCCAGGCGATGACCTTGGCCAGCATCGGGTCGTACCATGGAGTAATTTCCTGACCCTCTGCTACGCCGGAATCCACACGTACATTGGCAAGCCCTGAGGGCTCCCGCAGGTGGTGCAGGGTGCCTGTGACGGGCAGAAAGTCGTTGTCAGGATCCTCGGCGTATACCCGGGCTTCCATGGCGTGCCCGCGGCAGCGCAGGTCTTCCTGTGCCCAGGGCAGGGCTTGTCCCTCGGCGACTTTCAGCTGCCAGTCCACAAGGTCCAGTCCGGTAATCATTTCAGTCACCGGGTGCTCGACCTGCAGGCGGGTGTTCATCTCCATGAAGAAGAACTCGCCGCTGGATTCGTACAGGAACTCAACGGTTCCGGCGCCTACATAACCGATGGCTTCGCCACAGCGCACGGCGGCTTCGCCCATCGCTTTGCGCACATTATCCGGAATACCGGGGGCAGGGGCTTCCTCGATTATTTTCTGGTGCCGGCGCTGCACCGAGCAGTCCCGGTCAAACAGATAGCGCCCGTTGCCCTGAGTATCAAAGAGCACCTGAACTTCTACGTGGCGCGGTGTTTCAAGGTAGCGCTCCATCAGCAGGTGCGCATCACCAAAGCTTGACTGGGCCTCACGCTGGGCACCGGCGATTGCATCATCGAGCTCGGACATGTCGCGGACAACCCGCATGCCTTTGCCACCACCACCTGCGCTGGCCTTGATTAACAATGGGAAGCCGGTCTTTTCGGCTTCGGTTCGAAAGCGTTCAGCGGTTTGTTCGTCGCCGTGGTAGCCGGGTACCAGAGGAACGCCGGCTTTATCGATCAAAGCCTTGGCCGCACTTTTTGAACCCATCGAGGCAATCGCATCGGCCGGAGGGCCAACAAACAGAATGCCCTCAGCTTCGCATTGGCTGGCCAGGGTCGTGTTTTCCGAGAGGAATCCGTAGCCGGGATGAATGGCGTCCGCCCGGGTGTCCCGCGCAGCCTGAAGGATGGCATCCACCTTCAGATAACTTTCTGTGGCTGCGGCCGGCCCGATACAAATAGCGGTGTCCGCCTGCAGCACGAATGGCGCAGTGCGATCGGCTTCTGAATACACTGCAACGCAATGAATACCTGATGCCTGAGCCGTACGCATGATGCGCAGGGCGATTTCGCCCCGGTTGGCAATCAGGAGGGTTTTGATGGCGGTTGTGGTCATCTTGAAGAGTCCTGAATCCAATTGGGTTTACGCTTGTCCAGAAAGGCTTGTAAGCCCTCCTGACCCTCTGGGCCGGTTCGCAGTTCGGCAATCAACTCTGCGGTATAGCGGATCAAGTCGGCATCGGGCTGGTTATCGATGGCGCGAGCGACCAGTGACTTGCAGGCATTAAGGGCTACGGGGCCGTTTTTAAGCAGTCGATCAACAAGCATGTCAACAGTGTCGTCCAGCGTATCGACGTCGGTGACTTCATGCACAAGACCGAGCGTGAGCGCCTGGTGCGCTGGTATTTCTTCCGTGGTCAGGAAGTACCGGCGTGCCTGACGCGCACCCAGAACACGCACCACATATGGCCCGATTGCGGCTGGGGCCAGTCCAAGTCTGGCTTCGCTGAGGCAAAAACGCGCATTATCAGCGGCAACCGCAATATCGCAGGTACAAATCAGGCCCAAAGCTCCGCCGAAAGCCGCACCTTGTATGCGGGCGATGGTGGGCTTGCTGAGTTGGTCGAGGGTTTGCATCAGCCGCGCGAGGTTTTCGGCATCCTCAATATTTTCATCACGGCTCAGTGCTGCGGTTGCTTTCATGTAATTCAGGTCAGCACCGGCAGAAAAATGTTTGCCTTCGCCTTGCAAGACAACAACGCGAGTGGCGCTGCTGTTGTCGGCATTGGTCAGTGCGTTGATCAGTGCGGTCATCACGTCGGCATTGAACGCGTTACTTTTGTCAGCCCGGTTCAGCGTGATTCGGGTGACGCCGCGATGATCAGTGTTGCTGAGTACAGTTTGATCAGTCATGAGAGTCTCCTGGATCACATCCGGAACAGGCCGAAACGGGTTTCTTCAGGCGGCGCGTTCAGTGCGGCGGACAAGCTCAGCCCAAGCACCCGGCGGGTATCAGCCGGATCAATTACGCCATCATCCCAAAGTCGGGCGCTGGCATAGTAGGGGTCTGACTGGCGCGCAAACTGATCAACAATTGGCTGTTTGAATGCCTTCTCGTCTGCTTCGCTCCAGCTTTCGCCGCGCCGTTCCTTGCCGGATCGCTTAACGTCGGCAAGCACACCCGCAGCCTGCTCACCGCCCATTACCGCGATGCGGGCGTTGGGCCACATCCACAGGAAGCGAGGTTTGTAGGCTCTGCCGCACATGCCGTAATTACCGGCACCAAAACTGCCACCAATGATCACGGTCAGTTTCGGTACACGGGCACAAGCAACCGCGGTCACCAGTTTGGCGCCGTGCTTGGCAATCCCGTCGTGCTCCGCTTCCTTGCCGACCATAAAGCCGGTGATGTTCTGCAGGAAGATAAGCGGGATACCACGCTGACAGCAGAGCTCGACAAAGTGAGCACCTTTCTGGGCCGACTCTGAAAACAGGATGCCGTTGTTGGCGATGATGCCGACAGGCATGCCGTAAAGATGGGCAAAGCCGCACACCAGGCTTGCACCGTAACGCGACTTGAACTCATCGAATTCGGAACCGTCCACCAGGCGGGCGATGACTTCGTGCACGTCATAAGGGGTACGCAAATCGCTGGGAACAACACCGTAGAGCTCGTCCGGAGAATAGAGTGGTTCTACAGATGGCTTGCGCTTGACGGCATCGGGGCGTTGATAGTTCAGATTGGCAATGCAGCGACGCGCCCGCTCAAGAGCTTCAGATTCAGTGTTTGCGAAATGGTCCGCCACACCGGAAATGCTGGTGTGAACGTCGGCACCACCAAGCTCTTCTGCGCTGACTGTTTCGCCCGTAGCTGCTTTAACCAGCGGAGGCCCTGCGAGGAAAATGGAGCTTTGCTCGCGCACCATAATGCTTTCGTCAGCCATCGCTGGCACATAGGCACCACCGGCGGTACATAGCCCAAGCACCACGGCGATCTGGGCAATGCCTTTGGCGGACATGTTGGCCTGGCGGTAGAAAATATGGCCGAAATCTTCGTAATCCGGGAAGACTTCATCCTGGCGGGGCAGGTTGGCGCCGCCCGAATCCACCAGATAGATGCAGGGCAGATGGTTCTCTTCGGCAATCGTCTGGGCCCGAATGTGTTTCTTGACGGTCAGCGGGTAGTAGGTGCCACCCTTCACGGTGGAATCGTTTGCCACGATCATGCATTCAATGCCATGTACGCGACCGATGCCCGCCACGACGCCGGCTGCGGGCACGTCTTCGTCGTATACCTCATTTGCGGCAAAAGCACCGATTTCCAGAAAAGGAGAGCCGGGATCAAGCAAACGCTGAATACGATCCCGAGGCAGCAACTTGCCTCGGTCTGTATGCCGTTTCTGCGCCTGCTCACCGCCGCCGCGCGCAATTTCGGTAAAGCGGGTTTTGCGGTCTTCGCAAAGGGCCTGCATCGCCTTTTTACGCTCAGCGAATTCGTCTGAATGAATCTGAACCTGAGAATGAATAATGGCCATATCGGGTTACCGTGATTCGTTGAACAGTTCGCGACCGATCAGCATCCGGCGCACTTCCTGAGTGCCGGCACCAATCTCGTAAAGCTTGGCATCACGCAGCAAGCGACCGGTGGGGTATTCGTTTATATAGCCGTTGCCGCCGAGAATCTGGATGGCCTCAAGCGCCATTTTCGTGGCTCTGTCAGAGGTGTAGAGAATAACGCCAGCGGCGTCCTTGCGGGTCGTTTCACCGCGGTCGCAAGCCTGGGCGACGGCGTAAAGATAAGCGCGGCACGCGGCTACTTCGGTGTACATATCGGCGAGTTTGCCCTGGATAAGCTGAAATTCGCCGATAGGTTGATCGAACTGTTTGCGCTCGTGCACATAGGGAACCACAACATCCAGGCAAGCCTGCATGATGCCGACAGGGCCACCGGATAGCACAACACGTTCGTAATCAAGACCGGACATCAGCACTTTGACGCCCTTGTTCTCGCCACCCAGAATATTCTCTTCAGGCACTTCGACATCTTCAAAAATCAGCTCGCTGGTATTCGAGCCTCGCATACCGAGTTTGTCCAGCTTCGGTCCCTGGGAAAAACCTTTCCAGTCACGTTCCACGATAAAAGCAGTAATGCCGTGAGGGCCTTTGCTGGAGTCGGTCTTGGCGTAGATCACGTAGGTGTTGGCGTCGGGGCCATTGGTGATCCACATCTTGCTGCCGTTCAGAATGTAACGATCGCCTTTTTTATCTGCGCGCAGTTTCATGCTAACCACGTCGGAACCGGCGTTGGGCTCGCTCATCGCAAGGGCGCCGATATGTTCACCGCTCACGAGTTTGGGCAGATAGCGGTTTTTTTGCTCATCGGTGCCGTTGCGGAAAATCTGATTAACACAGAGGTTGGAATGCGCGCCGTAGCTTAGGCCAATACTCGCTGATGCGCGGCTGATTTCTTCCATCGCGATCGTGTGGGCGAGGTATCCCATGGCGCTTCCGCCGTATTCCTCGCTGACCGTCATGCCCAGAACGCCCATTTCGCCCAGTTTCGGCCAGAGCGCATTCGGGAACTGGTTTTCGCGGTCAACATCTGCCGCGATCGGTGCAATATGATCGGCCGCGAACTGGTTTACCTGGTCACGCAGCATGTCTGCGGTTTCGCCGAGGCCGAAGTGAAGGGAGGTGTATTGGCTTTTCATAATCGTTCTCGCTCTGGTGCATTGACCGTATTGTGGTTATTAAGTCAGCTTATCTTTACGTAAACGTCAAATTCAGAATCTGAAAACGCCTGTTGTGCAGGCGGCGCAGAAAGACGCGACTCACGCGTCGGGCAACAACGGTTTTAACTTTTGCCCGGATTGGTGTCCTGGCTAATAGAGTAGTTCGAAAGGAAGAGGTGGGTGCGAAAATACCGATTGTATCGCTCGGTATTTGCCAAGAGAGCGAAGCCGTCAGGCTTCGGTCAATTCCTTGATGGCCGCGAGGCAGCGATCTTCCGCCGCATCAAGCTCATTTTCCATCACCTCAATATCGGCTTTTTGCTGCTCTAGTGCTTCACGTTGTTGTTTAATTTTTTCATGTAATGCATTGAGTTGTTTGATGTTGTCAGCGTTTGAGCCATACATACTGATAAGATCGCGGGATTCCGCGAGGCTGAACCCCAACCGCTTGCCGCGTAATATCAGCTTCAACTTCACCCGATCCTGATCGGTATAAATCCGAGTCTGACCATCGCGTTCGGGCGTCATCATGCCGGCTTCTTCGTAAAACCGGATTGTGCGAGTAGTAATATCGAACTCTTTGGCGAGATCGCTGATTGAATAGGTTTTGCGTACGTTCAGATTAGACATGGTCAGACTTTGATTGTTGACGTTAACGTAAAGGTAATATCAAGGCGGGGAGCTGTCAAACATAATGTGCCGGAAGATAGACTGATGAGGCTCGGTAAGGCACAACATGTGTCAGACGTCTTAGGATACGGGGCAAAGTGCCACAGAATCAACGCAATGTATCAATCATTCGCTCGTTCAGGTCGGTCCAGCGGGAGAGGGTGTCGGCGTCGCCAATACGTTTCGAGCTGTTGTTCAGTTGCTGAAGCCAGAGCCCTTTACCATTAAAGCTGTAGACCGGCTCCAGGTCGTTGCGCTCGGACGCAGGCCGTATCTCATTGATCAGATTATCGAGTATTAACGGATCAGCCGTGGGTGTCGGGTACCAGGCGAGAACCATATGCGCCTGGTTCAGCTGGAGCGCCTTGACGTAGGTGATACGAAGTTGCTCATCCGGCACACCCATGGCGCGCAGGGTAAGGTATTTGGCGATTGAGAAATCCTCGCAGTCCCCACCGTTGGTCGCAAGGAACTCTACCGGCGTTGCCCAATAATCTTCAGTGTGCCAATGCTCAATGTCATTGACGAAGTTCAGCTCGTTGAAAAATGAATTGACCAGTCGCAGTTGGCGGTCAACCGGCGCGTTTTGCGCAATCGTCTGAAGCTTTTGCCATTGTGTGAGGCGGTTTTTGGCGTCTTCGCCGTATTTCTCCGCTACATAATTGAGCAGGCGATCACTGAGTTCGATGGCAATAACGGCTGATGTGGCCAACATAAGGGCCAGGCAAACGAGCTTGATTCCTTGCCTGATCCGAATATGTGTCATCAGCATCCTCAGTTGCTGTTTTGGCGTAGCCTTTGCCGCAATTCCTCGAGGCGTTGCCGGATTTCATCGCGGCGCTCGCTGGTGACTGCCGGCGCCGACCGGACGGGTTGCGCCTGTGGTTGGGGTCGCGGAGGTGTTGCAGCCCTGACCGGTGGTTGTGACTCGTTACCCGTCAGGTTGATGCCGGACTTGTCGTCGGTGTCGGGGAAGTAAAGATTTTCCAGTTTGCCGCTGCGTTCAATAATGACCCGGTTGGCGTGCACAGCCTTCAGGCTGGCGTTGCCTGGGAGCTCATCACCGATGAGATACACTTCGGTATGGGCATCGGAGCCTTCAATGAGCGCGCTGGCAACGGTTTCTTCTTCGCCGGCAAGGACGCCTCGCAGGAAAAGCCGCAAATTGGTTTCGGGCAGATTTTCGGTCGACATGGGCTCGGGCGTCTCGTTGCCCGCCGGATCGCCAAACAGGTTAACGGATGGCAGCTCTACTGGCGCCGTCGCTCTCACCGATACCGTTTCTTCAGCAGTGCGGGTGTTGGTATTAGCGAACGCTCGCTGCTGCTCGTTTTGCATAAACTGCCACACCTGCCAACCCAACGACATCAGCATGGCAACAGCAAGCACGACGGCTGCAATGAGTGGCAGCCTGGATTTGATACCCGTCATCTGGCGGACTTAGCTCCATTGGAAATGGTTTTCTCCTGCGTCATCCATGGACCGGGCAGGCTGGGTTGAACCGGAAAACCAATATGTTCTGTTTGCACGACCTCGACCGACACTGGGCCTCAGTTGTCGTGACACTGATTCAGTGTCCGGTATTGCGTTCTGTCATTTCAACTGCCGCAAGGTAACAGTCTAGACAATGTTACAGAAAAGAAGCGGCTAAGTTCCCTGCGTTGCGACATTCGTTCCGTCGGGTTCCGGAGATCTCATCATCGTCCTTTTCGACAGGCCAGTCGGTGGTGCAGGACACCTATTTCCCAATATACTAATCCTATCGGGCCTGTTCGACCAAAAAGGACGCAAAAATAGTATTTTACGGGACTGGCATGCTTGACGTATGCCTCAATTTTCCCGATAACTTCACATAGACGCCGCGTACAATAGTGACGTGTGGTAGCCTTTGCGCTCGGTATATTTCGGTGACAACAGGAACATATGGAAACTCTCGTGAACGACGATCTCGAAATTCAGGCGCAGGATGCTCCGGTCGGGCGTTTGCCGTTTACTTTTGCAAAGCGGCACGGCGTGATTCTTACCCGTGATACGGATGGCTCAGCGATGGTTCTGGTACGCCCGGGCGCGTCACCTTCTGCGCTGGCCGAGGCGAACAGAATTAGTGGTGGTCGGGCACGGTTTGAGCCCATAGCTGCGGATAATTTTGATGAAGCCCTGAACGCGGCTTATCAGAACGATTCAGCCGAAGCGATGCAAATGGTTGAAGGTATCGGCGACGATATGGATCTGGCCAGCCTGGCAGATTCTGTTCCTGAAACCGAGGATCTGCTGGAACAGGAAGATGATGCGCCGATCATCCGGCTGATAAACGCCATCCTCACCGAAGCTGTGAACACCAACGCCTCTGACGTGCACATTGAGACCTATGAAAAACGGCTCGTGGTGCGTTTCCGGATCGACGGCATACTGCGTGAAGTTGTTCAGCCCAAACGCGCCCTGGCGCCACTGCTGGTATCCCGTATCAAGGTTATGGCAAAGCTCGACATTGCCGAGAAGCGCATTCCACAGGATGGCCGTATTTCACTTCGCGTGGCCGGCAGGGAAGTCGATTTGCGGGTTTCAACCATGCCGTCGTCCAACGGCGAGCGCATTGTATTGCGTCTGCTGGATAAACAGGCAGGGCGGCTACGGCTTTCTTCGCTTGGCATGTCAGAGCGGGACTTCAAGGTGCTGCATCGCCTGATTCACCAGCCTTACGGTATTCTGCTGGTAACCGGGCCGACCGGTTCCGGTAAATCCACAACGCTTTACGGCGCTCTGCAGGAAATCAACGACAGTACCCGCAACATCCTCACTGTCGAAGATCCTATCGAGTACAACCTGTCGGGCATCGGTCAGACCCAGGTCAACACCAAGGTTGATATGACCTTTGCTCGGGGTTTGCGGGCAATTCTTCGTCAGGATCCGGATGTCGTGATGATTGGTGAGATCCGGGATCTTGAAACCGCAGAAATATCGGTTCAGGCGAGTCTTACCGGTCACCTTGTACTTTCGACGCTGCACACCAACACCGCAGTCGGTGCGATTGCCCGTTTGATGGATATGGGGATAGAGCCTTTTCTGATTTCTTCCTCACTGGTCGGCATTGTGGCCCAGCGTCTGGTCCGCGTGTTGTGTGATGACTGCAAGGAAACCTACCTGCCAACCAAGGAGCATTGCGAGTTCCTTCAGCTTGACCCCGAGTGTCCTCCGCACATCTATCGCTCCGTTGGCTGCAAAGCCTGCAACCAGCTGGGCTATCGGGGACGCATGGGGATTTATGAGGTCGTTGAAGTAAACGATTCGTTCAGGACGCTGATTCACCAGCGTGCCGGTGAACTTGAGCTTGAACACGAGGCCCGTAAACACGGACCCAGTATTCATGCTGACGGCGTGGCAAAAGTGCTTGCGGGTACGACCACGGTTGAAGAGGTTCTGCGCGTCACACACCGGGGATAATCCATGCCTGCGTTCAGTTACAAAGCCCTGGATACCCGGGGCAAACAAAAGCAGGGTGTGGTTGAGGCTGACAGCGCAAGAGCCGTCCGCCAACAGCTTCGTGAGCGTGGCCTGACACCGCTTGCCGTCGATACCGCATCCGATAAAAACGGTAAGGGCACCGCCAGCCCGCTTGGTAGCAAAGGGAGTCTTAGTGTCCCTGATCTGGCGCTGGTAACACGGCAGATATCGACTCTGATCCAGTCGGGCATTCCCATAGAACGCGCGCTTGCCGCCACCGCTGAGCAATCCGACAAGCCGCGCGTGAAGGGCATGATGATCGCGATCCGCTCAAAAGTCATGGAAGGCTATTCGCTGGCCGAAAGCCTGGGGGAGTTCCCCAAAGCATTTCCCCGTCTTTATCGCTCCACTGTGGCCGCGGGCGAACATGCCGGCCACCTTGATCTGGTGCTCAATCGTCTTGCTGATTACACCGAAAGCCGGCAGGCTGCACGCCAGAAAATTCAACTTGCGGCGATATACCCGGTGATTCTGACGGTTGTTGCCTTGGCGATTGTGGTCTTTCTGCTGACCTACGTTGTGCCGGATATTATTGAAGTGTTCGTCAAACAGGGCCATGAACTGCCGGTTCTGACCCGCGGCATGCTCAGTGTGTCGGATTTTCTCGCTTCTTACGGCATATACATAGCGCTGCTTGCCATTGTGGCCGGCGTGGTGTTCAAACTCTCTCTCAGAAAAGAATCCAACCGGCTGCGGTTCCATCGTTCGATCCTCCATTTACCGGCGGTATCCGGAATGACGCGCGGCGTTAACACCGCTCGTTACGCCAGTACGCTGAGTATTCTGACCACCAGCGGGGTGCCGCTCGTTGAAGCTATGAAAATCGCCGGGGAGGTATTGTCGAATGATTACCTTCGACTGCGGCTTCGAGAGGCGGCCCAGGCAGTGAGCGAGGGCGGGAGTTTGCATAAGTCGCTTGAGAATACCGGCTATTTCCCTCCCATGATGCTCCACATGATCGCCAGCGGTGAGTCGAGCGGCGAACTCGACAGCATGCTGGAACGCACTGCAAACATGCAGGAAAACACACTGCAGGCAAAAATTCAGGCATTGGTGGGGTTGTTCGAGCCGCTGATGCTGCTTGTCATGGGCGGGGTTGTACTGATTATCGTGTTGGCGATCATGCTACCAATCCTTAACATGAGTAATCTGGTCGGTTGAAAATGGAGCTTCCGACCAATCACAACGCAACGGAAACGTGAGACGGATGACAATGAAACAGTTCAATCGTAGTGCAGGTTTTACACTGATCGAAATCATGGTGGTAATGGTGATTCTCGGTCTTCTGGTCGCCATTGTGGCACCCAACATTCTGGGCCGCAGCGATCAGGCCCGGGTTACTGTGGCTCAGACACAAATGAGCAACATCGGGAATGCACTGGATCTGTATCGCCTTGACAACAGCCATTATCCTTCGTCGCAGCAAGGCCTTGAGGCGCTTGTCAGCAAGCCGAATGGCAGCCCTGAGCCGCGCAACTGGAACCCGGACGGCTACCTGAAGTCTGTGCCGGTTGATCCCTGGGACAATGAATACCAGTACATCAGCCCGGGTGCGGACGGCCCTTATGATCTGTTTTCTTACGGCTCAGACGGACGCGAGGGCGGTGAGGGTGATGCTGCCGACATCAGTGTCTGGGACAGCGCCAAGAACTAAGCCAGTTGGCGATCTTGGCCTCTGGCGGAGTGTTTATGAAGCAGCAGCGCGGCTTTACGCTGATCGAGATCATGGTCGTGATGGTCGTCGTCGGCTTGATGGCCGTGATCGCTGTTGTCAATCTTGGTAGTGGAGCGGAACAGCGGGAACTCGATAATGTTTCGCGCAAGATGTTCATGTTGATGGAAACAGCGTCGGAACAGGCTGTTCTGAACAATCAGGAATTCGGCATGCTCCTCGGTGAAGAGGACTACCGTTTTGTGATCTACAACGATCTCGAACGCAAATGGCAGGCCCAGGGAGAGCGTCTGTTTCAACCGCGATCCATTCCGCTGTGGTTAGTTGTCACGCCGCGCATCGAAGATGATATTCCCAAGCTCGCCTCCGGCAACCAGGATGACAATGACGGCGGCGGGGATGACGAGCTGACGCCGGATCTCGTGTTTTTCTCAAGCGGTGAAATCACGCCTTTCGAGCTTGGACTCAGCCTTGAGAGCAACACGGATGTGGAGTACCTGATTGAGTCGGATGGTGTGAACGGTGTTGAGTGGCACCCCCCGGGTGAACAACCGGAGGAACGGCGATGAGGTGGGCCCGCAGACCTGAATCAGGCTTTACGCTGCTTGAGGTGCTGGTGGCGGTGCTGATCTTTGGATTGATTGCGACTGCGGCTACTCAGGTCGCGAGCAATTACATCGGTAGCTTTGACCGGATTCGGGACAAAACGCTGGCCAGCTGGATTGCCGAAAACAAAATTGCAGAGCTGCAGCTGGCCGAAAATCCTCCCGGAATCTCGGAAAATATAGACGAGCTCGAATATGCCAATCGCAACTGGGAGATCGAAACGCTTGTGAGCGCCACGGAAGAGCCCCGCATAAGGCGAATAGATGTGGATGTGTCCCTGATGATCAATGATGAGCCACGCCATCAGCTCAAGTTATCGGGGTTCGTAGGTGATTTCTGATTCCCGGCTTTATCGTTCCGGTCCAAAAGAGCTGAAATCATCAGGTTTTACCCTGATGGAGGTGCTGGTTGCAGTGGCGATGACGGCATTTATCGGTCTCGGTGTCTGGCAAACCATCAGTGGCATCATTCGCGCCCGCGACAGTGTAGACCGGGTGGCTGATGAGTTTGCCGACATTAACAAGGCGATGGCGATTATCGAGCGCGATATTGTCCAGATTGTGAACCGCCCCGTGCGGGACATCTACGGCGAGTCCCGCATGGCCCTGACCTCCCGTGAAGAAGCCTATGAACTGAGTCTCACCCATCAGGGATGGCGAAATCCGACGGGCGCACTTCGTAGCGAGCTTCAGCGTGCGGCCTATGAATTCACTGGTGATGAGCTGCATCGGCGCTACTGGGCGATGCTCGACCAGGCTCAGGATGCCGGAGAAGGTCGTGACCAGCTCTTGCTGACAGGCGTGACTGATTTTAACGTGCGTTTTATGAATGATCAGTACAGCTGGGTTGACGACTGGCCCACCGCTGAGGGCGCGCAGGAAAGTACAGGGCAGCAGGCCAGCGTGCTACCGCTTCCCAAAGGCATAGAAGTGACGGTCGAAATCGACAATTACGGTGAGCTGAAACGGGTATTTGTGCTGCCCGATTTTGATGCCAAGGCGGCACAGGGCTTCGTATCCAATGCGAATGCAATCAACGACTCCGACGATGAACCGTCCGGGGAGGACAGCGAAGCCGACGCCGGTAACGCCGAACAGGAACAGCCGGATGTCAATCTGGAGAATCCGCAGTGATGATTGCCAGACCGCCTTACGCTGCCCGTGAAAGAGGCGTTGCGCTGATTATCGTACTGATGGCGATGGCGCTTATCGTGGCACTGACAGCTGGCATGATTCAGCACCAGTCACTGCGGATCTATAAGGTAAGCCACAGCCTGGCGCAGAGTCAGGGGCAGGCGGTTGCAAGTGGTGCGGAAGCTTTCGCGATGCAGATACTGCGTCAGGACTTTGATGAAGACCAGGAAGAAAATCTTCTTGTTGATAGTGAAGATGAGGTCTGGGCCCAGTACTCCGCGCTTGTGCCAATTGAAGATAATGGCATCGTTGAGGTTCAGATCAATGATCTCAGTGGCCGAATCAATCTGAACGATCTGGTGGACTCCACCGGCACAGTAAATGAACTGACACGGGACAGGCTGACCCGGCTGCTGCTCCAACTTGAAATCACGACGGTGAGAGTGGAAGCGCTGATCGACTGGATCGACACTAACGACCAGACGGTTAACGCCTACGGTGCGGAGGACGGTGAATATTTATCGCAAGATCCGCCCTACAGAGCGGCCAATCAGCCCTTCAGTAGTCGTTCCGAGTTGCGTTTGATTGCCGGGATGACGGAAGAGGCCTACCAGAAACTGATCCCCAACGTTTCTGCGTTGCCGGTTTCCGGAGCGGGGATCAATGTGAATACCGCGCCAGTTGCCGTTTTGCAGTCACTGAATGAAAACCTGACGGCGGCCCAGATCGAGACGGTTATCGCGCAACGCAAAGATCAGCGGTTCGAGAATATTCAGGACTTTCTGGCTGCACCGGCTTTCGCGGGGTTAGGAATGAAGCCCGATGGCCTGACCATAAAATCCGAGTTCTTCGATGTTGCGTCGCGCATCACCATTGACGAAAGAACCTATCGATTGGTGACCATGCTGTACCGTGACCCTCAGGGTGAACTGTTCACGGTCAGCCGTGACGAAGGTCAGAAGAATCTCATCACAAAAGAGCGTTTCACGCTTTCGGATGGCTCCTGATCGCGGCATAGTAATCAACAGCAGACTGGAAGCCGCCAAAACGCGGCTTGAGGCCGGCAAGTGACACTGGCAGCGGGGCGCTTTGATGCGCTGCTGGCCGGTGAACCTATAACAAGGACAACGCATTCATGTCTTATCACCTTTACATCCAACCGGATGCTCCGTTCCATGCACTGGAAGGGCAGATTGACCAGCAATGCTATAGCTGGGCGCTGGTCGATGCCAGCGGCATTTTTCAGGCTCGGGGACAGGGTGATACCCGCGACACGATTGAACAGACACTGAGCCAGAATGATCTCGAGGGCGTTAAGGTTGTCGGTCTTATTCCGGGTGATGAGGCATTGTTCTGTTTTGCAGAAATTCCGGCCAAACAAGCCCGTTACGTCCGCCAGGCCTTACCGTTTGCAGTCGAGGAACAACTGGCTCAGGACATCGATAGCGTGCATCTGGCGCTGGGAGAACATTCCGAGCGGGGCTTCAGGGTTGCGGCAATTGATCGCAACCGGATGGCCATCTGGTTTGAAGTGTTTGAGTCCTGGTCTGGTGCCAATCTTGAAGCGATCTATCCGGAAGCTGCGCTGTTGCCACTCGGCGATTCAGCCTGGTCAATCTGCCTGCAGGATGATATTGCCCTGGTATCAGGTGCCGGTGGCGAATGGTTCAGAATGAGCAGCGTTAACCTGGCCATTTTTGCTCAGACTCTGGCGGCGCCTGCACAGGATGAAGTGTCTGCAGAAATTGCCGTCACTCTCTACGGTAGCGAAGCAGACCTGGTCGCAAGCGATGCCTTAATCGGGATTCTCGAAAGGGAAGATCGCCTCAACCTGACCCGTCAACCGCTGGAGCTGAGTGCTCTGGAATTGCTTGCACACACCCACAGCCACCATCAATGTGCGCCGATCAATCTTTGTCAGGGCACATTCGAGGCCGCCAACGACGCCAGTGGTGTATGGCGTATCTGGCGCCCCGCATTGATTATCGCAGGTCTCTGGCTGGCGCTGCAGGTCAGCGTAGAGATTGGAATGGGATACTACCATCACCATGAAGCCAGCCAGCTGGAAGCCCAGGCGATGGGTATCTACCACCAGGCATTCCCCAATGACACCCGCACGACACCCAATAACCTGAAGCGCAGCCTTGAAGGCAAGTTGCGCGTGGCGCAACAACAGGGGCCTAATGCTGACTTTCTTGCGCTGTTGTCCCAGGCCGGCTCGGAATACCAGAAGTTGGGTGGCGGGCAGAACATCAAGTTCGAGTCAGTCAATTACAGTCGCCAGAGAGGGGAGCTCGTAGTGGACCTCAAGGCGGACAGCTATGATCGTTTAAGCGCCTTGCGCAGTGCGATCGGTGACAGGGGGCTGGATGCCAAAATAGGCTCAGTCGTTAACGAGAGCAGCGGCGCCCGCGCCAGACTCACCGTGAGCGGGGGATAACAGCATGGTCAACAAACTCAAAAAGAACCCGTCAATCCAGAAGCTGATTACGCAGTATGACCACCTGCCGCGCCGCGATCAGATGGCGCTCAAAGTATTGGCGGCTGCAGTATTCCTGTTTCTGATCTATTTTGTAATCTGGCGTCCGGCCGCAGGTTTTCGACAGGACGCGCTTGATGAACGGGAGTCATCTGCTGCGCTGATCAGTTGGCTTCAGGAGAATCGTGCTGCGATCGTCGCATTGGGCAAAACGGGTGATTCTGCCGGCGGTAGCAGTACCATCACCGATACCCGTTCACTCATGGCGACGGTGACGAGCAGCGCCAATTCGGCAGGTCTGTCACTGCAGCGCTTCGAGCCAAGTGGCGAAACCGGTATGCGCGTCTGGATAGAGGATGCGCCTTTCCGGATCGTGGCGGGCTGGCTGGATCAGCTCAGCAAGCAGTACGGCATAATAATCGATCAGGCTGCGATGGATCGGGATGATGTTCCCGGTGTTGTAAGCGTGAGGTTGACGCTACAGATCTAACGCAGCGGGATCCCGGTTGACTATAGCGAGGTAATCCCATGACGGACGTTAAAGCGGCTCAAGCGAATGTCGAGCCCGTGGTTGTGCGTCTCGACAGCAACGCGCTCAACGAAGCCAAGTCGATCCTCTACCAGGCTTACCGTCATGAGCCTACGTTTCACTATCTGTTTGACCACCAGCGGCCGGGCTATGATCAGCGGGTGAGGGCGACCATTCGCGAGCTGATCAGCTTGTACTTTGATCTTGATCAGGACGCGATCGGGCTGATGCTCAATGATACGCTGGTGGCAGTTGCCTTCCTGGGTGATCCTGAGCTGCGCCTCGATCTCGCGCGCCAGTTTTCGTGGCGCTTGCGGATGATACTGACGGCTGGCTTCTCGTCGACAAGGCGCTATATCGATTACCATGAACAGATCCGTGCCAAGCTGCCCGGTTCCACCGTCCATCAGTTACCGCTGATGGGCGTACACCCCAAATATCAGAACAGAGGCTACGGCCGGGTGTTGCTGGAAGCCGTAGAACGGCTTTGCGAAGATAACCCGCGTGGTCAGGGGCTGGTGCTGGATACTGGTAACAGTCGCTATCTTCAGTTTTACGAATCCCTTGGTTTTCGCAATCTTGGTGACATCCAGCTTGGCGATCTTCGGGAATATATTCTTTATCGGGATGTCGCAGCCTAGCGTCACTCGATCAACATTCGTGCTTTCAAAGGAGTCACCGTGTCAGCGAACTTCGAATATGATCTGGTAGTGATTGGAGCAGGTTCCGGTGGCGTTCGGCTTGCCCGGATGTCAGCTCAGAAAGGTGCCAGAGTCGCCGTTATCGAATCGCGCTATCTTGGCGGAACCTGCGTCAACGTGGGGTGCGTTCCGAAAAAGCTTTTTGTTTATGGCTCTCGCGTTGGGGAAGATCTCGAAGATGCAGCCGGTTACGGCTGGAATATTCCTGACGATAACATCCAGTTTGATTGGCCCACACTGGTCGCCAACAAGAACTCCGAGATTCATCGCCTGAACGGCATCTACAAAACGATGCTCGAAAACGCCGGTGTGACCATTATTGAAGGTACCGCCCGTTTGGAAGATGCGCAGACCGTCGTTGTTGGAGAGCGGCGTATTTCTGCAGCCCATATCACTGTCGCCACGGGTAGCTGGCCGGTTGTGCCCGATATTCCGGGTAAGGAACACATGGTCACGTCGAATGACATGTTCTATTTACCCCAACTGCCGCGTGAAGCCGTCATCTTGGGCGGTGGTTACATCGCCGTTGAATTTGCAGGCATTCTCGCCGGCCTGGGTGTGAAAACCACGCTTATCTACCGGGGAGACCTGTTTCTGCGCGGGTTTGATGAAGATGTTCGGGAGTTTACTGCCGGCGAAATTCGCAAGAAGGGCATAGACCTGCGCTTTAATGTGAACATTGATAGCGTCACCCCTGATGGTGCGCATTACAAGGTTGCGCTGAGTGACGGCTCAACGCTGAGCACCGGTTTGGTCATGGCGGCTACCGGCCGCAGAGCACTGACCGATGGGTTGGGGCTGGAGGCGCTGGGCGTCGAAATGACCAAGAACGGGCATATCGCCGTTGATTCGCACTTCCAGACATCCGTGCCGTCGATTACTGCGCTGGGCGATGTGATTGGTACGCCGCAGCTCACACCGGTCGCCTTGGCACAAGGTATGGTGCTGTCCCGTCGTCTGTTTGGCGATGGCGAGGGTGAAATGGACTACAGTGCTATTGCGACTGCGGTCTTCTGTCACCCCAACATCGGCACAGTTGGCCCAATAGAAAGTGAAGCACGTGAGCGTTATGGGCGGCTTCGGATCTATCGCTCTGAATTCAAACCCATGCGACATACGCTTTCTGGGCGTGACGAACGCAGTATGATGAAGCTGATTGTGGATGACGCGTCAGACAAGGTCGTCGCTGCGCATATGGTAGGCCCGGATGCGGGTGAAATTCTGCAAGGCCTGTCCGTGGCGATCAAGGCCGGCGCCACCAAAGCGGTTTTCGACAGCACCGTCGGAATTCATCCGACGTCAGCAGAAGAGTTCGTCACCATGCGCGAGCCACATAGCGTAGGCTGACGTCGAACAGGCTATCCGTTATTTGGTTACGTCTGCGGAAGTCGCCGGCAGGCGTAACCATCGGCCGATAATTCCTTTCAGGATCTCTTTACGTACAGGTTTAGCGAGATAATCATTCATACCTGCGCTCCTGCAGGCATGATCAGTGCCCGGCAATGCATCCGCTGTTAACGCGATAATCGGCAAGGGTGCACGCTCATCTACTGCCTCCCATGCACGGATACACCGAGTTGCTTCGTAGCCATCCATCACCGGCATCTGGCAGTCCATCAGAATCAGATCGTAGCGATGCGGACCCTCTGTCACCATCGCAACCGCAATTTCTCCGTTGCTGGCGCTGGTGGTTTCAAACCCGAGCTTACGAAGCAAGGCGCAGGCAACTCGCTGATTCACTTCATTGTCCTCCACAACCAGCGCGAGTAGCGATGGAGTGCCGGGTGGCTGAACACTGGCGGTCGTTTCGACAGAATGCGAAGCCTCAGGAACGAGGGTTACCGTCTCGAACGGAAGCTCAAAGAAGAAGGAGGACCCCGCCCCCAGATCTGTTTCAACACGAATGTGGCCGCCCATTAATTCAATCAGCCGTTGCACCAGCGCCAGCCCCATCCCCGTTCCGCCATAGCGTCGGGATGATGAGCTGTCGACCTGCTCAAAACTATTGAATATGTCAGAAATATGTTCAGTTGGAATGCCAGAGCCAGAGTCTTTTACTTCGCAGCTCAGGTAGAAGGAATTGTCATCCATCACGATCCAGTCGCTGCGCACGTCAATGCTGCCGTCATCGGTAAATTTGATCGCATTATCGATCAAACCGGCGATAACCTGACGCAAACGCATCGCGTCACCCCGGACGGTACAGTTCTCTGGCCAATTCGGAGTGAAGAGGGTACTCAGTTCCAGACCTTTTGCCTGACACTCATGGCGGTAGGTTGCGGCACAGTTTTCGATGAGCTGGCGCAAATCAAAGGTGCGGTGTTCCAGTATCAGCATGCCACGCTCGACCCTGGAGAAGTCGAGAATATCGCTGATGACCGTCAGCAAATCTTCGGTCGCCCGGCGTGCAGTAAGCATGTAATCCTTCTGTTTGTCGGTCATGGGCTCTTCTGCCATAAGCTCCAGCATGCCGAGAACGCCGTTCAGTGGCGTGCGCAACTCGTGACTCATCATTGCGAGAAACTCGGACTTTGCGTTGTTCGCACTTTCTGCTCGCTCTCGTGCCTGTTCGGATACAGCCAGCGTTTTCTCCCTGGAGGCCCTGAGCTGCGACAGATGGTAGGCGAGGGCTCCAATATTGTGCTCCAGTTCGGTGATCTCTGCGGCTGCGCGAGATGATTTTCGAGGTGCCTCGTACTTGCCGTCGATCATCCGTTTAACATTTTCCGTGAGATCCTGAATCGGTCTGGAAATCCGGTTAGCGATCTGATTGATAATCAGCAGGGTAATGATGAGCACTGAGATCGCGACAGCGAAAGAACTGAAGACAATCTCCTGGCGCTGCGCCGTTAGACGTGAGCCCGAAACAGCGACTTCGACCGAACCAATCCGGATAGCGCCGGACGAGGTGGCTAATCCGGGTTCAAACCAGTCGAGCTGGGTGTTCTGTTCAAGCTCCAGAGGCTGCTGGAGAATATCGGATCGGAAGACGTAGGCGTCTTCGCTATCGGGCACGATATTACCTCGGGTTTCGACGCCCACTTCGCTGTCATTGATGTCGTAAACGCGAATCCAGGCGACGTCACTGCGATTGATTGTGCGCTTGAGGATCTGTCGCAGTGCTGAAGTATTGCCGGACACAACGGCATATTCGACCGCAGGTGACAGGTTGTCTGCAATAACCTGCGTCGTGTTGAACAGGTCCTGGCGCACGTCGTCTAACCGGGCTGACGTGAAAAATACCAGCAACACCAGAAACATGAGAATTGCCGGCACGGTTCCCAGTAGAAGCAACTGTCGGTTCAGCGGGCGTTGTCGTTTACTCATTCCCACTCCTGGTCATTGTGGCCTCTTGCTCTTTTAACGCCGTCTCAACGGCCGTCGGGTCCGGCAGCGGAATATTCAGCGAACGCGCGACCTGGAGGTTAAAAAGAATGGAGAAATCTGTCGGATATTCCGATTCGCCCAGCTTACCGCTTGAAAAGTATCGGGCGATTTCGTGGTCAACGTTGTTGATCAATGCATCGGTTGGCGTGTAAGTCGAGGCCAGTGCGCCGGCTTGCACGAAGGCCCTTTCAGGGCCGATCAGAATCCTGTTGTAGCGATAGGTCGTCAGCAAAATATGCTTGATAGTCTGGCGGTTATAGATCGCCGGATCGGGGGTGCCAAGTAAAAAATCACCGTAATTGAGCGCCCGGGCGAGGGTTGATACCAGGCTCTCCGAATTCTCGACAGTGAACACTCGCAACTCGAGACCGAAATCGCTGAGAGTCTCAGAAAGAGGCTTGTATAACTGCTCACTTCCGGCGCGAGCGAGCACCGATACGCGGGACGCGTGAGGCAGTATCTGGCGGCCCAGCAGCGCCTGACGTAGCAACGGGGGGTTAAGGTAGCGTGCAGCGAGCGGTTTACCTTCCAGGTTTTGATACTGGGCGAACTGGGATTCGGTGATCATCAATGCAAGCAGGGGCGGACGCACGGCTTGCTGCATGACTTCATTGAGAGCGGATGGCCCCAGAGAAATAACCAACTGTCCGGGACGGTCTGCGCTGGCAGCGGGCGAAAAGGTTTCGAGGTGGATGTTTTTCGGCAGCTGCTCCAGAAGACGTTCTCTGAAAAGTAGGTTAAAGGCCATGTTTTCAGAGCCGGCAACAAATATGGCCAGGTTTTCCGGGGTATCGCCAGACCTTTGGGCGGCATGTGCCCATATCGGAACAAGGCAAAACAGCAGCAGCGCGCAAAGGGTGGTCCGCACCCGGAACGCGGCTGCTGTTGCATGCTTTATGCCCGCCGATGAATGGGTCTGCATTCGTCCCTTTATGTGCACCGCTTATAAACGGTGCTCTCCCTATTGTTGCTGACGGCTGGCCGGCAGCGCGTCGTTAAACAGTATATGTCCTCAGAACTTCATGGACGCCTCAAAATATACCTGAGACTGATCTGTGTAGATGTTGTCCCGGTACATGATAGGAGCGTCATGGGGGTAATACTGCAAAATTGCAGCAAGATCCCATGTGAGGCGAGGCATATAGAATGCCTTCGATACCCTGAAATCCACACGGTCGTACTTGTACTCGCCCAGATCTCTGGCTACATAATAGGCCGTTGACGTTGCAATCGAATAGGGGAAGTGCTGAATCCACGCTACGCTGCCAGAATGCTCGGCGGTAAGCCGGGTCTGCAGGCGGATATAGCGCGCTTCCTGACTGGCGCTGACCGGCGGCCCACGGTAATCCTCGTCCTGATTCATGTACGCATAGGATAGCCTCAACTGGGTCTGCTGAAACTCCAGCGAACTCTCGATTTCGATACCTTCCTGGTCGAGCGCGACATAGTTGCCCAGATCCCAGCGGTTATCGACAGCGATAACGCCACTGATGATGTCTCTCAGGCTGTCGTGGAACAGCTTGACCTCAGTAGATAGCAGACCGGGGCCCATCCGGTACTGCCCGAAATAGCTGATTTCCCGTGAGATAATACGCTCTTCGTGAAGATCGCCAGGGGCCTGAAACTCAATCAGCCGCTCGCCTTCAAGGAACCCATACACAGACGAAGGCTCAACATTGGACGCCCGATAGCCCCAGTCTGCGCCTTGTTCAAAGGCGTCCGGGGTTCGCACCGCCTTGGAGAAGACGAAACGGAGCGTTTGATTCTCGGACAATTGGAAATTAGCTGCAAAACGAGGTGAGAAGAAGCTATCGTCGAGGCTGGACGTCTTCTCCCAGCTGCCGCCGGCGTTAAGTGTCAGCCAGTGGATAGGGGTGTACTCGATGTTGCCGAATAGCAGGGTCTGAAAGTTTTCGCCGCTACCATTGAAGTAGGTATCCGAGTCAAAGCGGTCTTCACGGTAACCGCCACCACTGACGACGCGCAGGTTATCGGTTACGGCCAGCGTATCCTGAATCTCGAATTCGAGCCGGTCTTCCTGAATATTCTGGTTAGTGTCAGCGCAGAGTTCCAGTGGCAATGTAGTGCCACCTATATCAGCGCCGGCAGGAAGGCAGCTGCGCCATGGCTGCTTGCGATCATAGTCCTGGTAACTGACCTGGATATGAACGAAGTGATCGGCGCTGAAATTATGAGTCCACTTCGTCTGGACGTAATAATCGTCTCCGGAAACTGCCGGAATTCCCTGAATGCCAAAATCATCGCCATATTGCTGTGCGTCTTCCTCGTCGTATACGTCGGTATAACCCAGGCGCAGGTCAATCGAGTTTCGGCTGTCAAGCGATAGGGTAGAGTCGTAATTGACGGTATTGAAACGGTAGCTGTCGTCGAACGGCTTTTTCTCTTCGGTTTTGTTGATCGTATCGGCCGTATTAATGAACCGCTCATCAAAACCATCGGATTCCCGGCGGTTATAGCTGAAACGCCAGTCATAATTGCCGACCTGATCGCCTACCGATCCAAATGCCTGCCGATAGCCACGGTCTCCCGCCCGCAGGCGCACAGCTGCGCCATGGGTATCCTGAGGTGAGCGGGTGATAATGTTGATTGTCGCGAGGAAAGCGTTTATCCCGTAAGCCGCGGCATTTGGCCCGCGGGTCACCTCAATTCTTTCGATATTCTCCAGCGCGACCGGCATTGCATGCCAATCTACGTCTGAAAGATTGGGTTGGTAGGCCGTTCGTCCATCAATCTGAACCTGAAGACGGCGCTGTTCATCCGCAACGGTTCCGTGATAACTGACGACAGGTCGGTTGCTTTGCACATAACCGACGGTCATACCGGGGACCAGGCGGAACACTTCCCATATATTGAGAATACCAAGGTCCCGAATCAGTTCCCCCTGAATCACGGTTGTGGTGCCCGGGACGCGAGACTTGGGCTGACGCAGCTTGGTGGTGGACAACACTTCCGGAATCGGTTGCTCCAGAACAAAGTCATAGGTTTGATCAAATCCGGATACGATTTCAGACGAGCCGGAATTATCAGGCCCGACAGGGTCAGGTATCGTCGAGAAAGGAGTGTTATCCTGCGCCATGGCGCCAAAGGAAAGACCAGCACACAGCACAGGCGTCACGCCTGCTTTTAAGAGCAAGGAATGAATTGTCATGAGTCGTTATAGTTCAGCCGAGCAGAGAATATGCCGATGCCGGAAATGCATTTTATTATAGTGATCCGAATCGGTTTTTATTACGTGTCTGTCATCATAGAGGACTCATGAACAGCTGTCTCTTGGGTTTCGCTTATTTTACGGAGTTTTGAATTATGACCTGTTGGGAGCTTCTGGGTATTAGCCCGACCAATGATCGTCAGGAAATTGAAGAGGCTTATACCGCGCAGCGGAAGTTTGTTGCCGACCAGGATCTGGCTGATCTTGATCGCGCCCGTCGCGAAGCATTTGCCGAAGCCGGGTTAGCGTCCTATGAGCCGCCAGTTCAGCGTGCGGTAGCTGAGCCGGAACCGGCGTCAGTAAAAGAAGCGGCTTCAGCGAGCCCGGCGCGCCCCTTGAACGCGCGTGACCAGCAGGTGGCGCGGGAGGTCGTTATTCAGATCGAAGCGATGCTGCACGATTCCGCTCGCTGCCAGGACCCGCAGGTATGGCGCGCCATACTGGCCGAACCACCTGCCGACAGCGATCCAATACGGGAAGCCGTCAGCGACGCTCTGCATCCCCGCATCAAACCGCTTCTCAATGCAGGTGAGCTGTCGCAGCCGGTGGTCGCATTTCTTGCCCAATGGTTCGGCTGGCCAGAGCTGGAGGCAGTCAACGAACAGCAGGTCGCCAATAGTGACGTCATGGCCGAGCGCGATAGCGGGTTCAGTGATAATCCGTCCGGATCTGACTCCGCCTCCAGTGACAAGCCCCAGGGTGGTGTGAGTTTCTGGCCAGCTGTGCTGGGCTGGGTTGTCGCACTTATCGTCTTAACGAGTATTTTCAGTAATCTGACCGGCAGTTAACGCGTATTGCCGAAAAACCAGTGCTGCCTGGCGCCCCATCCCAGACACTTGCTCCCAGCGTGCCTGCGCCAGGCACAACACTGTCCATCAAAGGAATCTGTTTCTGCCCGTGCTTCAAAAACTGAAGAGTTGAACTACACTTAATCTAAAAGCTAATTGCCTTATATTTATACTTTTTTGGCAGTTAATTGAGTTCGGCATATAAAGGCAGACAGAAAAGATGGCGGTCGATCAACCTCAGTTTGTGATCGTTATTGACGGTCGCTTTTGGTGGGTGCTTGAAGATGGAACGCTCATAGCAGTTGATCCCTCCCAGGTCCCTGATAGCGCAATCATCGTGAACTCGACGGGGTCCGGCGGCACTTCCGAGGTACCGGCGGGGCCAGCTGATGCCGATGCGACTCCCCGGTCGGTTCTGAGTCTGGTGGCCGAATTCGATAACGTTGAAAGGGACGGTGCCGAGCTTCTCCCTGATTCCGGGTTTGATACGCTTCAACTTGCCGACCTCTACCGCTTTGCTGATCGTGACAGAAGCGGATTTCCTGCCGATGATCCTCTTCCACCCCCTCTGGATCCCTTCGCTGACGTCACGGTAGTTATCGACGACCTCGGTGACGGCTTTATCAACCGGTATGAAATCCCCACTGTTGACCTGTTCGGTGACACAGTCGAGCTCCGCGACGGGCAGTTTCTGGAAGTGACGGTGACAGACAGTCAGGGAGCAAGCATCACGTTTGGAACTGTCGTGTCCAACGGCGCCTGGTCGTTACCGGGTCGCGACCTGAGCACCTTGGCGGAAGGTGAGGTGACGGCAGTTGTCACGGCCCGCGATAATTACGGCAACTCGGTTTCGGCCAGTGATACATCGGTTATCGACACCCTCGCGACGATTAATGATGACGCCGTGTTTAATGGCGGCACCTTGCTTAATGCAGTTGAGGTGCAGGATGTGGACCTGAACGGCACAACAGCGAACATTGGCGATAACCGCCCGCTGGAAGTGGAATTCCGTGACGAACAAGGCGCAACCGTTACCGCAGCAACTCAGCTTGACGATAACGGCAACTACCAGATCGACGATGTTGACCTGTCGTCGCTTGCGGATGGCGATATCCAGCTGACTTTTACCAGTCAGGACATCGCCGGCAACATCGCAGAGAACATCACAACGATCGTCAAGGACACGCAGGCAGCGATTGATCTCCAGTTCGACGGCATGCCGCCTTACAGCACCTCGGAAGTTGCTCTCGTCACGGTCAGTGGCACAGTGACAGATGTTGAAGCCGGGCAGCAGGTCAACATCACCGTCACCGACAATAACGGGCATTCACAGCAAACCACGGCAATTGTGCAGGCTGACGGCTCCTGGCAGACCTCGACGCTTGATATCTCGGGTTACGACGACGGCAGTATCGAAGCGCTGGCGTCGGTGCAGGATATCGCCGGCAACCCGGCCGACAATACAGCTACGGCGCTAAAAGATACCGAAGTCACAATTGATATCGATACAGGCACAGGGCTTGATATCAATGCCTTGCGCACCGGTCAAACTGTGCTTGTCGAAGGTACTACCGACGCGGAGGCAGGGCAGATCGTTGTGTTGCGCTTTGCTGATCCAAATGGTGGCGAGCAGACATTCAACGCGACCATTCAGGCGGGCGGTAGCTGGTCAACTTCCGTTGCGGTATCCGGCCTGAACAATGTGGCAGCCTGGAGTTTGTCAGCGACGGTTCAGGATGTAGCCGGCAACGAGGCCAGTGACGCCACGCCCACCCTGGTGATTCCCACACCGGCCGTGCTGTCCGAACAAGCTGTTGACGCCTTTCCGGCAGGCTTTTCCGACAATAGCGTTATCCGAATCCAGGATTATGACGCGATTCAGTTCGGTTCAGACCAGAGTGCCCTTGAAACTGTCGAATCCGGAGGTATCAGTCTCAGTGTTGTGGTTGCGGGCGACGGCCAGAGCCTGGTCGGATCCGCAGGCGGAAATGACGTGCTCAAAGCGGTTATCAATGGCGATGGCACCATTACAGTGACCCTCCTTCAGCGGGTCGATCAGGGCGCGCTCTCCAACATACTCAAGACCGGGCTGGCACTCGAAGCAACCCAGAATGACGCTGACGGCACCAGTGAGACCGTTATCGTCCAGGTCCCTGTTGCAATTCGCGATAGCGGTACCTTTGTTAATGACGACAGCTATACCGGCGTCGAAGACACGCTGATTAGCGGTCAGCTATTTGATAATGACAACAAGGCTGAGGGGCCTTTACGGATCGTCAGTATCGACCTCGGAGCGGGTGCTGGTGAGGAATTGTTTACTGGCTCTATTACGAGAGTCACAGACAAGGGAACGCTGACAGTAAATGAAGATGGCACCTGGACATTGCAGGCTGCTCGCGATCTTGACAACACCCAGACTCAGCAGCTGACCTTCAGCTATAGCGCGCTGGATCAGGACAAGGATTTTGATAGCGCTGATGTCGTGATCAACATAACGGATGGCGCTGCCGGCGTTGTTGGCAATGGTGTGGTCTCTGCCACTGAATCCACCTATGGCGATGCAACACCCAAGGAGATTAACTTCAATGTTCAGGCGGGCTCTGACAATCTGGATCCATCGACCATAGCGTTCGGAGCAGGGCAGCTCGATCAGCTGAATGCCCTCGGATACGAAAGTAACGGCGTGCCATTGGTCTATTCACTTAATGGTTCGAATCAAATCGTCGCAACGGCAGGTGCCGACCAGGTTTTCACTATCACGCTATCGGCAGTCGACGACAATGGCAATCTCAGCGCTAAGGCCACGTTGGTGCAGTCCCTTCCGTTAGATCACACTGGTTCAGAAAGCCTGTCATTTCCACTGATCGTTGTAGCCACCGACACAGACGGTACCGAGGCCAGCGCCAGCTCAACACTGAATATTCTGGATGGTGCAAATCCGGTCACGACAGCCACCGGAGTCGCGGTAAATGAAGATGATCTCTCGTCCAGCGCGACAGACAGCGGCCAGGTTTCTGTCACGATAGGCAGCGACCAGATAGATGGCATTACGTTCCTGCAGGGCCAGCCCCCGTTAACCAGCGGTGGCCAGGTGGTAAGTTATGAACTGCTGGCCGGTGGTGCAACACTGCGAGCCTTCATCGCCGACGGGAATCAGGAGGTGTTCACCGTTGCGCTTCAGAGCGCTCCTGATCCAACAACAAACTCTGCAATCAACTACAACTTCACTCTTTCGCGCGCAATCGATGAGTTGGATGCGAACGGTGACCCGGCATCGCCGCTCAGCTTTGATCTTGCCTATCAGGTGACCGACAGTGACGGCGATATTGCCCAATCTGCTATCACCGTTTCGATTACCGACGGCGCTGCTGCCAATGGTTCTGCACCCTCAATCAGTTTGAGTGAAGCACCTCCAGCCATTGGCAATCAGGGTGTGCCGTCTTCTGCGAGCGGCAACTTCTCGCTGACCGCCACACAAGATCCGGTTACCGCCGCCAGCTTTGATTTGGTGGAGGGTGGCACCGTTTCCGATGCAAGTGCCGCAACCATTGAGCGCAACGGTGAGCCGTTAACGTGGCAGCGCATATCGGATGTGCGCTGGCAGGCAATTGATGCGGAGGGTACGGTTGCTCTCGATTTACGTTTGCCGGACACCATCAATATCGGCGCGGGGGCCACTCAGAACGTGCCTGTGACCGTTAGCGTACTGGCGGCCATTGATCACATCACCAACGACACGATCACGCTCAATGTACCGGTCACCTTTACCGATTCGGATGGCACGGAAACCCTGCTCAGTGCGTCGGTCGATATCGCAGATGGTCGTGACCCGGTGTTTGCCGGCCTGTCTCCGCTCAATGTGGACGAAGCGGGCACGCTTGGAGGACAGGCGACTGATAACGGTCAGGCCTCTGGCGCTATCGGTAGCGATGCGTTGGTTGGTTACAACGTTTCGATGACGACCGGAGTCAACTCTCAGGGTTCGGCCGTTACTCTCGCCGGATCGCCGACATCGGACGGCTGGTGGATTGCTACCAACGGCAGTGAGGAAGTGTTCCGACTGCGGATCGGGCTTGATGGCACGACGGAGTTTATTCAGAGCGCACCCATCGAGCACCCCGACCCGGGTGAGGATGTTCTCACGATTGAGTTTGATGTGTCCGCCAACGATGCCGACGGCGACACATCCAACACGCGAACTCTGGAAGTGAACGTCACTGATGATGTGCCTGTTACGGCCGATCAGACGCTGAACCTGACGGAAGGCAACAGCCGCAGCACCAACCTGCTGGCAGACGGGCGGGGCGGGGCAGATGGCGCAGAGCTGACACAGATCACCTATGACGGCACAAACTATACCTTCAATTCCGCCAAAGACCCGATTGTCATCACGCTGGAGAACGGCGGACAGCCATACGGCATGGCGACCATCGAAGCCGATGGCAATGTACTGATCCAGACCCAACCATCATTCAACGCTACGTTTTCTGACAGCTTTAATTTCCAGGTGACCGATGGTGACGGGGATACCGTGACAAACAGCCTCGACCTGAATGTGAGTGACGAGCTGGGTGCCATTGAAATCAGTCCGCTGGTGACGCCTGAAGATACGCCGCTTTCACTGACACTGCGGGCGTACCCCGGCGATCTTGATGACAATGAAAGCGTAAGATCAATAGCCTTCGATGCAGGAGCACTGCAAGGCGGAACGCTCTCGCTTGATGGCGTGACCTTGCCTACCGACGGCAGCGGTAATCCGGTTTTGTCCGGCGCCAATCTAAGACTGGTCAATGCGGCAACAGGTGAAGTTCAGCCCAATGGCAACCTTGTGTTCACGCCCGCGGCAAACAGTTCAGATCCCACCGCGCAGGTTGATTTCAATGTCACCATGATCATAGACGCGGATGACGGACAAAGGACCCAGACCGATAACTTTGACGTCAGCGTGACGCCTGTTGTCGATGCACCGGTTTGGGCTGCCGGCACCGTGTTTGATTACAACATGGATGAAGACGGCACACCGCCTGCTTTGAGTCTGGATGCCGACCTGGTCGATACGGATGGGTCCGAAGCACTCAGTTACCGGATCGAAAATATAGCAACAGACATCACGCTAAAAACCTCCGGCAGAACGATCAGCAATGGCGATGTTCTGAACAGTGCCGAGCTTGCGGCGTTGGGCATCACGCCGGATGCCAATTTTGCCGGCCAGCGAACCTTCGATATCGTCGCCATTTCAAAAGAAACCTCGACCGGCGATACCGCTGAAATCACTGAAACTGTGACCTTGAATGTGGCCCCGGTCGCGGATACGCCCACTCTGGCCACCGCCAATGTGTTTTCGCTTGAAGACCAGTTAATCGATATCGACAGTATGGTTCTAGGTGGTCTTACCGACACAGACGGCTCGGAGACACTGAGCTATCAGTTGACCGTTCCGGAAGGCTGGATGGTTGTCGATGCCAGCGGCAATGAAATCGGGCTGGTGAGCACCGGTGTTTATCGTGTGGCTGATAGCCTGGTCGCCAGTAATGCCGCGTTCCTGAAACCCAAGGAAGACATCAGTTCCATTGATGGCAACTTTGAGATCAAGGTTAAGGCCATTTCCACAGAAAGTGCTGCTGACGGTATTGCGCCAACGACCGAAGAGGCTGAGTCGCCCGAACGCACTGTTATTGTCGAGCTGCAAGGGGTAGTCGATTCACCGGCAATTGGGCCGGGCGTGGATGGGGCATGGTCTTTCGACGGCACCAATATCACCGCGACCTATGACGAAGACGAACTCATTCCACTGAATTTCTCGGTAGGCACTAACGATGACGACGGTTCGGAAATATTCGACTTCGTACTGAGGGATTTGCCGGACGGCGCCCAGTTGGTGGATGCATCTGGCAACCTTCTGGAACTGAAGGTGACAGGCGAATACAACGGCAAGCCAACTTACTCCCTGACGGCAGATGAACTGGGTGCCATCTACGTTAAACCACCAGCCGATTACAGCGGTCAGTTGAGATTCGAGCTGCAACAGTTCAACGTCGAACCCGATGGCGACAGCGGCGAGTTTGATCTGGTCGTGGATGTGACGATCAACCCTCAAGTCGATACCACCGATGGTTTGCAGACTGAAAGTGTCGGCGCCGAAGATTCCGCGATAGAACTCACATTGCTGGCTGACCTTCCAGATGTGGATGGCTCAGAAACGATAACAGACATCATCATCGAACCCCTGCCTGCCGGCGCAGTGCTGATGTTTGACGGGGCGGTAGTCACGGTGCCGGCGTCAGGCCTGAATCTGCAGGACTTTGCCGCAACCAGGAGCCTCACGCTCAAAGACCTTGCTGAATCCAAACGTTTGACTGTAACGCCACCGGAAGACAGCGGTGAAGATCTGGATATAAGCGTGATCTATGAAATCACCGATACCTCAGGTCTTGGTGATACTGCAGTCAAAAACGTGAGCGGTAGTTTGCACATTGATGTCACCGCTATCGTGGATGACACCGAAGATGACGGCATTACCCGCATTGAAACGGATCCGGCAACACAGGTATCTGCCGATGGTTCGCCCATTACACTCAACGGCGCCGCTGCGACGTTCGTTGAAGAGGATATCGACGGATCCGAATATCTGGATTACATCGCGCTGACAATGCCAGAGGCGTCCGGCTGGTATGTATCGCATCCAAACGGCGCGATCAATGACGGGCAGGGCAACTGGCTTATTCCGGCAACCGGCTTAACGTCTGATTCGGCGGTTGATAGTGCTTCTGCACTGCTTGCTGGCGTCACAATCGCGAGCGACCATGCTACCGGCGGCCCGGTTGAAATCATCGTCAGTGCACGGGTAATTGATTCAGGAGACGACGCGGACATTATCTCCAATACGCTGCTCGTCGATTTCCAGGCGCCGGGTAACGGCGGCAATGCCCAAGCGGTCAGCGACCTGGCCGTTACCAACTCCATTATTGATGGGCAGGAAGGCCAGACGGTCGACACAACAGGACACCTCAATACCAATGCAGCAGGCGACGCCAACGATGTTGTCAGCTTCCGGATAGATGCCGGGGCGGTACCTTATGGAGGCAGTATTACGGGCGCCGACGTGCTGATCCGCTATGCCGATGATGGCACCACGCCGCTGGAATACCTGTTTACCGACGCCAGCCTCGGTAGCCTGCAGATTGTAGGCATCGATGAAGACTTCGCCGGCACGACGTCCATGATCGTCAACAAAGTATCAACTGATCCTTTGGGGGATACCAACGTCACCCAGGAAACCCTGGCTATTGATATTCAGCCTGTGGTTGACGATCTGAATACGCCACCGACGTTTCAAATCATCGAGGATACGCCCCAACGGCTGAATATAAATCTGGATGCTTTGCTTAATGACCGCAGCACGGCCGCGAATGAAGGCATTGAAACGATCGACTCGCTCCACTTTATCGGCCCCATCGAGGGGAGCTTCCTCGACCCTTCAAACCTGCTCGTTGACGATGGCAGTGGTGGCTACACCCTTAACGACCCAACAAGAATTGGTGAGATATTTTATGTTCCGCCAGAGAACAAACACGGTTCGGTTACCCTTGATTTTGAAGTAACCGTGACAGACTTAACGACCGGCATTACAGCATCGGGTTTAAGCAATTCAGTGACATCCATCTTACCGGGAAGTGCGGTTTTTGAGATTCGAGCCGTGACAGATGAAGCCCCGGTAACGGCGATCAATCAAACTGGTGATGAGGACACCGATATCGCGCTCACCGGACTTGCGGTGGATGATATTGATAACGATGGTTCCGAGTCCCTCACCATGCAACTGCGAGGGGTTCCCGAGGGCGCTATTTTGTTCGCGGATACCGGAAGCGGCCTGGTGCAGCTTGAAGAAAGCGGCTCCGATGGCGCAGGCGCAACGGTCTGGACGTTCCTGCCGAGCCAGTTAGGGAATCTGGTTTTGCGCCCGCCCCGGGATTTTTCCGGCGATATTGAACTGACGCTTGAATCCATCTCGATGGAGCAGTCGACGCAAGAAGTGGTGATCAGCCGGGCTGATTTCACTGTTGGCGTAAACCCGATTGCCGATGGCGCCGCGTTCACTCGGGATTCCGCTGATGTGTTTGTCAATGAAGGCGAAACCATCAACATCGGTGTTTACGCCCAGACCGAGGAAGCAGTAAATCCGAATGAAACATTGGTTGTCGCCATATCGGTGAAAGACACCTCTGACGCTACAGCAGCAGCGGGCCTTGTGGGTATACGTTCACCGGACGGTCAAACGGCGGTATTCCAGATGCAGGGCACAACGCTGGTTGCCGTTGTCACCACAACACTGGCGCAACTGGCCACCCTTGAGCTGGTCGCGGCAGACAATGCCTTCGGCAACCTCGATATTGATATTTCTGTCGGCTCGGAAGACAGCGCGATCGTCAACGGCGCAACTGTGACGGACTCAACGTCAGCGGCAGACGCTGTCACCCAGTCTATCTCTGTCACTATAGCGCCGGTTCCCACGCCACCCATCGTGGATATTGAGCATCAGTATATCCTGTCCGGTGAAGACACCGTGCCGCTTGGGATAACGCTGACACCGGTTAATCCCGCAGCGACCGAGACACGTGACGTGCTGATTTCAGGGGTGCCCGATGGGGTGTCGCTCAGCGAGGGAACCCGCTCCGGCAGTGACTGGATTGTTTCCGAAGGTCAACTGCCCGGATTGTCGCTGACGGGCGCCACAGCTGACGACTACACCTTGTCGGTACAAGGTCGCTCCACCTTGGATGGCCAAACCGTCAGCGGCCCGGCTTCCAGCATTGATATAGAAGTACAAACCCCGGGCGATAACACGCTTGAGGGCGGTGATGTCTCAGAGCTTATCATTGGTGGGAGTGGTAATGACGTCCTGGTCGGCGGCGGCGGAAATGACGTTCTTACTGGCGGAGCCGACACTGACAGGTTCCTTTTCCGCGCGTCCGACACCGGGTCATCAGGCTCTCCGGCCTTGGATCAGATAACCGACTTCTCGGTGGCAGACACCGACAGCATTGATTTATCGGATCTGGCGACCGGCTTTACAACCGGTACCGACTTCGATGCCATCGTCGACCTTTCCGAGAGTGGCGGTTCCACAACGCTTTCCATTGACCTGGGCGATGGCAACGGCACCGTACAGCAAATTGAATTGGCCAATGTTTCCAAGGACGATCTCTATGGTGCAGATGCTTCAAGCGTTTCCGATGCCGATATTCTGCAAAGAATGATCGATGACCAAACCCTGATGACGGGTAGCTGATCCATGGCGACCTCCAATACCGTTGATTCAGGGAATACAGTCATGAACCGCATTGCCGATCAATGGCGTGCGGCTTTTGAATACCTGCGGGTTCATTTTCATCGGCCAGCATTGCCAGGCAGTGTGCTTTCGCCGCTGGAGGAGAGCGCCACCCTGTCGCTCAATCCGCTGCAATGCCCTGAAGTTGTTGCTGTGGCAAAAGCCTATGGCCTGACGCTTGAACCTGCGCGTCTGAGCGATGACAAAAACCTCTTACCCTTTGTGCTGGTGTATAGGGGGCAACTTACGCTCGTAACTGCGGTTACCGGCGAGCATGTAACGGCGCTCATGCTGGGCGAGAGGGAACCAGACACCGAACACAGAATTGCTCTCGCGAGTTTGCCCCGGGACGGATTTGTGGTGTTTGCGCCGGCCATGTCGGACTCGCGATCAGAATCGTTAATGCCGCGTAAACAGCAGCATTGGCTTATGCAGGCGCTGTGGCAGGCCCGTCCCTGGTATCGGGATCTGCTGTTTGCCTCATTGATGGTCAATCTGTTGGCCTTGTTGGTGCCGCTGTTCACCATGAATGTGTACGACCGTATTGTGCCCAATCAGGCCATGGACACGCTGATGGTCCTTGCCTCCGGCGTTGTGATTGCATTGGTTTTTGATTGGCTGCTGCGCAATGCCCGGTCCGAAATCACCGATATGGCCGGCCGGCGAATTGATGTCTCCGTGTCCGGCGAGTTGTATACCAAAGTGCTGGGAATGAAGCTGTCGCAGCGGCCGAAATCCACCGGTGCATTTGCCCGGCAACTGCAGGAAGTCGACAGCGTGCGGGAGTTTCTGACATCGGCGACTTTAGTGGCGCTGGTGGACCTGCCGTTTACATTGATGTTCCTCGCCCTTATTGGCTGGCTGGGCGGCCCCATTGTGCTGGTGCCGTTGGTCGCGCTGACCGTTCTGGTGACCGCCGCCCTGATTGCCCGTCCCAAATTATCTCGATCGATTGCAGAATCCGGCCGCCTGTCATCCCAACGTCAGGCCCAGTTAATTGAAACCCTGCAGATGCTGCCGGAAGTTAAACAAACCAATCAGGAATCGCTGATGACCCGCCGCTGGCAACAGATGGTAGGCGAACTCGCTGATCAGGGCATCGATTCCAGAGGCGTATCCACCCGCTTGTCACACTTGATGGTGTTCACTCAATACATGGTGACGGTCGGGCTATTGATAATCGGGGTGGGGCGGATCAGCGAAGGCTTGCTCAGTATGGGGGGATTGATTGCAATCACGATGCTCAGCGGCCGTGCGTCACAGTCGATAGGTCAGATTGCGGTGCTCTTGTTGCGCTATACCCAAACCAAAACGGCTGTTGCCGGCCTCGACACCATCATGGCCCTGGAACAGGAGAATCAGCAGCACACCTTCTCGGAACTGACCTTTGCCGGTGCCATCAAGACCCAGGATCTGAGCTTCAGTTACCCGGATCAGAATGAGCCGGCACTTGATAACATCAATCTCGCGATCAAGCCTGGCGAACGCATAGCGGTGCTTGGTCCTTGTGGCTCCGGCAAATCAACCCTGCTATCGATGTTGGCCGGGCAATATGACGCCAGCCGTGGCCTGCTTTACTACGATGATGTGGAGCGCAATCGTTGGCCGCTGGCTCATATTCGACAGCAGATGGGGTGGTTGCCTCAAAGCCCCCAGCTGAACTGGGGCACAGTGCTCGAAAACATAACCCGCGGCCAGCCGGTGACTGATGAGGAAAGCCTGCGGGCATTAATCGTCAGCCTGGGCATGGACCAGTTTCTCGCCCAGCTTGGCAATGGCCTGCAATCGCCGGTCGGTGAGGGCGGCCAGGCGTTATCTGGCGGCCAGAGGCAGTTGATCGCATTGGCTCGGGCGATGGTGGTCAAGCCCCTGTGGCTGATGCTGGATGAGCCCACCAACGCTATGGATGATGTGATGCAGCAGCGCGTTATCAGCACGCTCGAGGCATTGTCATCGCATCAGGGCTTTATCTTTGCGACCCATCGTCCAAGGCTGCTGCCGTTATGTCACCGGGTACTGGTGATGGAAAAGGGCAAGATAATCGTGGACCAATCCCGGGAGGCATTTGAGAAACGCTCATCGATCAAGCAAACGTCACCGGTAAGACGTCAGGTTACGGTGCGCTCCAGGGAGGCTCAGCCGTGAGCACCTCAGGCTACTATCAGCAGGTTCGAAAAGCCTATGGGGCGCGGAAAATCATCTGGCTGATCAGCGCTTTTGTAATTGCTGTGGTGTCCTGGGCGGCGTTTGCCAGTGTTGATGAGGTTGTCCTGGGCGATGGCAAGCTGGTTCCGTCTGCATCGGTTCAACTGGTTCAGAGTCTTGATGGCGGCGTCCTGAGATCACTGCATGTTCGCGAAGGCTCAGCCGTGACTGCCGGGCAGTTGCTGGTCACCCTCGACGAGACTCGAGCCAGGGCTAGCTATTCCGAAGCGCTGGCCGAGCAAAAATCGCTGGAAGCGCGTCGTGAGCGTCTTTTGCTGGAGTTGGCCGCCTTGTCATCAGGCGGGGTGATGAATATGGACCCTCTGGCACTGGACGCGGTGGAAGCGCTACGTAACGAGGCGGACAGTTATCTTGCCAACCTCAATGAATTGTCAGGGCGCATAAAGCGGGCTGATGAAAAAATCATCCAGCAGCGTCGTAATCTTACCGAGGCCGCAAAAAAGACCCAAACCCTGGCCAACTCACTGACTTTACTTGATCGGGAAATCGAACTGACGGCTGGCGCCGTGAAATCAGGGGCTTTAAGTGCATCCGAATTGCGGAAGTTACAGCGTGAAAGAGTCAGCCTGAAAGGCCAGATGTCAGGTCTCGAGATCGAGAAAGGCAAGCTTGAATCCATGGTGACCGAGGCGGTTCAGGCGAAACAGTCACTGCGGGATGAATTCCGCGCGCGGGCCCAGTCGGATCTTGCCGAAACCCAGGCAAAGCTGGCGCGCAACTCCGAACAGCTCAATGGGCTCAACAGTCAGCTCGAACAAACCAAACTCTATGCCGGCATGAGCGGTGTTATCAAATCAATTGAAACCGAGTCTATAGGCGGCGTTATCCGGCCCGGCCAGACCATTATGGAGATAGTGCCGGAGGGTGATCAGTTGCTGGTGGAAACCCGCATTTCGCCAAAAGATATCGCCCGTGTTCGCCAGGGCGATCAGGCGATCATCAAATTGAGCGCCTACGATTTTGTGGTCTATGGTGGAATCAAGGGCCAGGTCGAACACATCAGCCCGGATGCCCTTACAAATGACAAAAACGAATCGTATTTTATCGCCCACGTGTCTGGCCTGGACGATAGCTGGCGTGAGGGAAACTGGAACGGCAAGCCGCTGATCCCGGGTATGCAGGCAGAGGTGGATATTCTTTCGGGTAAAAAAACGATTCTCGAGTACTGGTTAAAACCCTTGTTACGCGCACGTGCTCAGGCAATGCGAGAGCCCTAGAACATAACGAAAAAGGAAGACGGGTCGACCATGAATGCCATGAAAAAGCTGATAGTCGCGCTGGCCTGCTGTGCTTCAGTGCCGGCAAATGCCATCACACTTGAGGAGGCCGTAGCGTCAGCCATCGACAGCTACCCAACGCTGCAAGAGCGGTTTGCGCGCCTTAAATCGGTCGAGGAGCAGCGTGAGGTTGTCACGTCCGAATACCTGCCTCAGGTCAGTGTTCGGGCCGAAGTGGGCCCCGAACATACAGAATACAGTTCCGGTCAGTTACTCGATGAGGATCTGACCCGCGATCAGGTCAGCCTCAGTGTTTCCCAGTTGCTGTTCAATGGCTTTGACACACGCGCCAATAGCAGCCGACTTGAATATGAAGCGGATTCCGAGCGGTTGCAATTGCTCGCAGCTGCCGAAGACCTGGCGCTCAAGGTCTGCCAGATCTATCTGGAGGTACGTAAGGCCGAAGAGCTGGTTGAGCTGACGGAGCGCCATGTTCAAGGGCACATGGAAATTCTGGAAGACGTGAAGAATCTGGCATCTCGCGGGTTTGCCAATGAAGCCGATATTGCCCAGGTGAGCGCCCGGCTGGCCAATGCCCGTTCATCACTGGTAGCCGCTCGAAACAATTACAACGATTTGTCCGCAACCTTCCAACGCTTTGTCGGCCAGCGACCGGCCAATCTGCGCGATCCTGTGACCGATCCGTCGCTGCTCCCTGATTCCCGGGAACAGGCGATTGATTGGGCACGGCAAACGCACCCCCAGCTACAGGCTGCAATCTCGGACATCAGTGCCGCCAAGGAAGAAGTGCGGGCCAGTCAATCCGGCTACTATCCACGCTTCAGCATTGAAGGTTACGCCACTTCCGGTCACGACATTGCAGGCTTTGAAGGAAGGGATGAGGACTACAGAGTGATGCTGGTAATGGAGTACGACCTCTACAGCGGCGGCCGTGACAAGGCGCTTGGCCGCACCTCTAACTGGCGCTACAACGAGGCGCTTGCGATTCGCAACACAACCGAACAGCAGCTGGTTGAAGGCACGCAGTTTTCATGGAACGCCTACAACGCATTGCAACAACAGGAGCAGATCGAGGCCCAAAGCGTTGACGCCTCCACGCTGGCCGAAACCGCCTATATCACCCAGTTCAAACTCGGCAAACGCTCGTTGCTCGACTTGCTCAATGCCAAGGTCGAAGTCTTCGTTGCTCGCAAGGCCTACATCAACACCCGATACGACCAGCAACAAGCCACTTACCGGCTGCTCAATTCAGCAGGTCGTCTGGGCTACGCCTTGAGGGTGTCGTATCCCAATGAGTGGCGCAACGGGGAGGGCGTGCAATGATGTTTAAGGCAGCTTTGAATTATCGTCGCGTCAGACTGGGCATTGCGTCAGGGCTTCTGGTGGGCCTTGCCGGCTGTCAGTCAGCGCATATTGAAGAGAGCTACTCACGAGAGCAGACGCTGGATATCCGGGATCAGGATGGCGACGGCGTCGTCAATGTTCGGGACATCTGCGGCAATACTCCCCTTGATAGCCTGGTGGATATTCGAGGATGCTCAGAATGGGCGGTTGAATCGAGGCACACTGATTTCGTGTTCAACTTTGATTTCGACAGTTACATCCTGCGGGATGATCAGGCGCCCATCATCGAAGACCTGGTGGCCACACTGAATGAATACCCTGATGCCCGCATTGCCCTGGTGGGCGATACCAGCAGCGAGGGCACCGATGAATACAATCATGCACTCGGCCAACGCCGGGGTGAACGCATCATTACCGCCCTTGAGCAGCGAGGCATCGATTCGAGCCGAGTTCTCAAGCTGGTTTACGATGACCCCATGATGCAGCAGGTGCTCAAAAAGCGGGAGAGGCGTACGATTGTTCGAGTCATGTATTACGAAGCGAAACCCGTGCCTCAATGGACGATTTACACCGTTGAAGATCAGCGCAAGGAGACGCCGTAATGAAGCACCCAACTCTGAATCGGGCAGTTCGACCTGCGATGCTGATAGCGCTGACGGCACTGCTCACACCGCCTGCCCACGCTGCTGACCCAACTGACAACCGCTTGCTGGCGTTGCTTTCCAACCAGAATCTGGCCGTCTCAGCCGATCCGCAAGTTGTGATTCTCGGTGGCGCCGATGCTGCCTTATCCCGTGGCGCCTGGTCTGAAGAGGCCGTGGCAGCCTTTACCTCAACCTATGGTTATCAGCCGGTTGCATTGCCACTTACTTACAAGTTGCCGCAACAGCCCGCTAAAAAAGATCAGGACGACGAACACGCCAAACCAGTTGAAGCGGATTTTAATCACGTACCTGAAAACGCCATTTACTATGTCTACGTCAATGTGCCGGAATCGGGTGATATCCGCAGCGTTGTGGTACCGCCGCTGGAAGCCATGCTCACTGATGATTTCCAGACTCAACTGACTGATGAAGGTTTTGCCGTATTGCCCGAAGACTACCTGCAACTCTGGCGGGTTCAACTCGGGCTCGCTCCGGCCCGATTCAGTGGCGGCTACCTCTGACCCAGGAGGCCGTTTCCCGGAGGTGACGGTATACCGGTTGAACCTATTTGACGAATGGGCGACGTGATGTTCAGAATCAGCAGTCAGCATCACGGCTTCGCTCAACTGAATGGCGAAGCTGCTTCGCGATACTTACCCGTTAAATGGCTTCAGGTAAGGTGATAAGAACCAGCCTGAAGTTACGTCTATAAGGAGTTGTTTTGGAAGCATACTCGGTTCTGGATCTGGCCCCGATCACTGAGGGCAGTAACGCGCGCCAAGCCTTATTGAATGCGCGGGAGTTGGCGCAGTGCGCTGAAAATGCCGGATACCGTCGCTTCTGGATGGCGGAGCATCACAACATGACAGGCATCGCCAGCGCGGCAACGGCGGTCGCGCTCGGCTTCGTTGCCGAGGGCACGCAAAAAATCCGCGTGGGTGCCGGTGGCGTTATGTTGCCCAACCATGCGCCGCTGGTTATCGCCGAACAGTTCGGCACGCTTGCATCCCTCTATCCAGATAGGGTTGATCTGGGACTGGGCAGGGCGCCAGGAACCGACGGTGAAACCATGATGGCGCTGCGCCGTGATCCTGCCGGCGGCGCCCCACAACAGTTCCCGCAGGATGTGCAGGAACTGCTCCACTACTTTGAACCTCTATCGCCCGGCCAACGCGTTAAGTCGGTACCCGGATTCGGGCTAAAAGTGCCGGTATGGTTGCTTGGCTCAAGCCTTTACAGCGCGCAGCTTGCAGCCGCTCTGGGTTTGCCTTTTGCTTTCGCTTCTCACTTTGCGCCCGACATGCTCGATGAGGCCCTTGCGGTCTACCGGCACAGGTTTGAACCGTCCCGATACCTTCAATCCCCATACTGCGTCGCTGCGGTAAATGTATTCGCTGCTGACTCGGTAGAGGCCGGTCAACGCCTGAAAACGTCGATCGAACAGCAGTTCGTGGCTCTCAGGCGCGGCACGCCGGGGCCCTTGAAGCCACCGGTAGACGACCCGGAGAGTATTGGCAGTTCAATGGAGCGAGCGCAGGTCAAACATGCGTTGCGGGAGTCTGCTGTTGGCGACGAAAGTACGGTTTCTGACTGGTTGAGGCGTTTTGTTGAGCGTACGGAAGTTGATGAGGTGATCGTGACCGGGCAAATCTACGATCATCAGGCACGGCGGCAGTCATTCGAGATCGCCGGGCGCGCACTGGCCACCATTGTTGAGAGAGGGATATAGCATCCGGTTACCAAGTAATCATGCAGGGCAAGAGACGCCTGAGGCTCAGCCGGCGCCGGCTCTGTGTTGAATATCAGGGCTCCGATGAAGGAGCCGCTTCAGAAGTTCAATCACTGAACAAATGAGGAAAAAGGTATGACGATCAGTAATCATGCACTGCATCTGGAATTCCCCGAGTACTGCGACACCATACATAGCCTGAGGGAATCGGATGATCATTTTCGCAACCTGAGCGATCAGTACCACCAACTCGATAAATCGATCCGGGGCCTGGAATCCCGGGACGTGCCCACTGACGACAAGCACTTCAACGAAATGAAAAGCGAGCGGGCCCATCTCAAGGATTCGCTATATACCATGATGCAGCAGCATCAGTCCTGATAGTCACCCGCCGGGCCTTCACACTCAGATGAAAGCCCGGCATCCCCGTTATCCCGAAACCCTGCCAATCGGGTATTTTCAGCTCACACAACACCTGCAACTGATTGCCTATCCTTAAGTTGGAAGACAAGCAGTACTGCCTTAAATACGCTAACTTGTAATCAGAACTCAACGCGGGAAACGGGATGACAGTCACCAAGAGCAGCCCTTACCCGAAACCTTTCTGCTTTTACCGAAAAGAACGGTGTGTTTATGGAAATAAAAACCTTTGCTGATCTGATCGAATGGACTCGCCTGTGGCACCTCCACCTTTCGGACTGTCTAAACGGCTGTGCAGTCAAACATCAGGATGAACGGGCGAAGATGCTGCTTGGATATATCGCCGGCCATGAACTGGAAATAGGGCAGATCGTTACAGAGTTTGAAAAGCAGGCGGATGTCAACACGCTTAATACCCGCGTATACGACTATGTTGATCACAAGCCCGTAAAATCTCACCAAAGCTGCGACGGGCATTATTCAACCCTGACACCGGATCAGATCTGTCGCGAAATATTTGAATTTCACGATCAGGTCATCGCCTTGTATGACAATCTTTCTGGTAAAGCCGAAATTGTTGAGGCCAAGGAATTGGCGGACGCCTTGCTCGCGATGGAGCAACACGAGGCTAAACGGCTGGCAACCCAGATCGGCAGGATTGATGAAGGCTAATCACACCAGCGCTTGACCCTGTAACGACTTCAGGGTTTATTTTGCTCCTCTCGGGCTTCGGCATTCTCAAAGGGAGGGCGGTCTTTTGGCCAATTGCTGCGAAAACAAAACATCCGACATTCTGGCGCTAAGAGAAAAGCAGGCGAGAGTGCTCTACAGCGTACTTGCGATCAACGGGGTGATGTTCTTCGTTGAGTTTTCAGCAGGCTGGCTGGCCGGATCGACCGCCTTGCTGGCTGATTCTCTGGACATGTTCGGTGATGCGACAGTCTATGCTTTGACGCTCTATGTTTTGCACCGCAGTACTCGCCTGCGTAACAACGCCGCTATTTTTAAAGGCGTCATGATGCTTCTATTGGGCATGCTGGTGATTGTAGAAGCAGCCAGAAAACTAATCGAAGGCGATCTTCCCGATCTGGGAATAATGAGTACGATTGGGGTTGCTGCTTTGATCGCCAATGCGATCTGCTTTGCCATGCTCTATCGTCGCAGAAGTGATGACCTCAATATGAGCTCCACATGGCTTTGCTCTCGCAACGACCTCATTGCTAACGTCAGTGTTATTGCTGCTGCAGGGCTAGTAGCAATAACGGGCAGTGTATGGCCCGATGTTCTGGTCGGTCTCTGTGTAGCGGGATTATTTATACACTCCGCGATTCGAGTGCTCTCAGAGGCATTTGTTGAGCGGGGAGAGTTAGTTGCCAAGTAAACGGAGATGAGATCAGGGCCAGTTATCACTTTGTTCTCAGCGTGATTGTGGGTGTGGCAGATGAACTTCTACGGACAGACCACCGCCTGGCCCATTGGCAAACAGTAACGCCCCTTGGTAACGAGAGGTAAGATCCTGCACGATTGCCAGACCCAGTCCATGCCCCGGCATCTGTTCATCCAGCCGCAGCCCTCGAGCCCCCATGGTATCTAGCTCGCTTTCCGGCACCCCTGGGCCATCATCCCGAACGGCGATCGTCAGGTTCATTGAGCTGTTTTTAACCACGACTACGACATTTTGCTTTGCCCACTTACCCGCATTATCCAACAGGTTTCCCACTATTTCGTTAAAATCATGCTCCTCTATCGGCCAACTGAATTCAGCTTCAAGACGAGTATCGAGCTCGAAATTGACGTTGCGATAGAGGCGCCCAAGCATCCACACGAGATCCCTTACTTGTTTTATAGGTCTGGCGTGTTTTCCCGCATCCGGACCAGCGAACTGGCTTCGACGCATTTCCGATTCGAGCTGCCGATCAAGCTCGGACAGTCGTCGGCCCAGTCGAATGCGAAGCTCATCGTTCATTGGGCGGTCGGTATCCTCCAACACCTGTTGAATAACAGATATTGGCGTTTTGACGCTATGAGAGAGGTTAGCCAGCGCGTCTCTTGAACGCTTGAGCCGCTGATCAAGTATGTTAAGTAAGTGGTTGATTTGTATTATAAGCGGCACAAATTCCTTAGGCGCGTTGATGACCAGCCGCTCCTGCTCGCCACGCTGTAATTGCTGCAAGGAACTTTTGAGCTGAGTAACCGGCTTGAGTGCTAGGTAAACGGCCAGCAAAACCAGTCCAAACAAAACAAGGAGCAAACCAACCGCGACGACAGCGGTCCAGACATGCAGGTCTGCCTGACTCTCATTCAGTACGTTCATATCCTCGGCAACTAACAGTACGACTTCGTTGCCATCAACAATGATCGCTTTGCGGTAAGCGACGTAATCCTGATTCGATTCATCCGGGCTTTTAAGCTGTATGAAGCCGCTGGCGTGTTGGTTCAACCGCGGACTAATAATGCCCTTGAGACTCTCAGGAGAAACCCAGGTGCGACTACCAATGCGGATAGCATAGGCGTGGTGCAGAACATCCTCGAAATAGGGGTTTGCGGAAAGGGAAGGATCAACTTGAGGGTAGTACCGGCGAATTTGATTTTCGAGAAATACCGCTTCCTGATGAAGGCGGTCCTGTACGAAATCCCGGGTCATACGCTCGAGTAGGGCGCCGTGGATAAACCATGCGACAAGCATGAAAACAACCAGAAGTGGCAGTAGCCATAGCAGCAGTGTTGCGCGTATGGAAAGGCTGCGTTTGGCGTTAGGCATGGAAGGTATAACCCTGGCCTCTTTGGGTGGAAATGGCATCTTTCCCGACAATCCGCCGTAGGCGCCTGACATATGCTTCAATCGTATTATGGGCAGGCTCGTCATCAATCGTGTAAAGCTGCTCGACCAACTCTTCTTTTGACAACAAGCGCCCCGGGCGCCCCATAAGGCAACGCAACATGCGAAATTCCGTGCCAGTAAGGGTATGCCATTGCCCATCTGGCGTGGCGACTTGCTGTCGGTCTTCATCAAGTTCGAAACCGCCGACTTGTATACTGCCGTCGCTGCGTCCTTCCGTCCGACGGATAAGCGCGTGAATGCGTGCAATCAGTTCTTCGGAATGAAAAGGTTTGGCCAGATAATCATCTGCACCGGCTTTCAGCCCATTAACCTTGTCTTGCCAGTCGCTGCGTGCAGTGAGTATCAATACAGGCATGGTTTGTCTTTTTTCACGCCAGAAACGAAGCGCCTGCAAGCCATCACCATCTGGTAATCCCATATCGAGGATCGCTACACGATAGTCTTCCTGCACGCCGAGCGATTTGGCGACCCCTACAGTAGAAGCCTGATCAACGACAAATCCTGATTGGCTAAGGGTTTTCCTGAGGTTTTCCACCAACATTTCGTCATCTTCAACCAACAGCAATCTCATTGTTTTTCGCCTGCTCCGAGTCAGTTGCCACCACTGTAGTACACCATTCTGAATTACGGCTGAATACTGGAATGTTCAGGAATTCAGGATCAATTCAGTTTAGCTCTGCACATTAAGCGCTCCATTTTAACGTTATGTCGGATATCGCTATCGCTTGCAACGCGCCGGCATATCCAATCAGCAGGAATAAAAGATGACACTTAAACACATGTTGATGGCGAGCATTGTCACCCTGAGCTTGCCATCACTCGTGCTTGCAGAGACTTACAACCTGACTGTCGATCCCGTCACCATCAATACAGGCGACTTTGTAAAACAGGGTATCGGCTACAACGGCGCTTCTCCTGGCCCGACACTGAGGTTCAAGGAGGGAGAAGATGTGACAATTAACGTGACCAACAACCTGAACGTTTCCACATCTATTCACTGGCACGGTCTGATACTGCCTTTCAAGCAGGACGGTGTTCCCGGGATCAGCTATGCAGGCATCGCCCCAGGTGAAACCTTCACCTACCAGTTTCCAATCAAACAGAGCGGCACCTACTGGTTTCACAGCCATTCAGGCTTTCAGGAGCCGAACGGGGCGTATGGCGCCATCGTGATTGAGCCGAAAGACCGCGAGCCTTTTCGCTACGATCGCGAATATGTCGTTCAGCTTACAGACAAACACCCGCATAGCGCCGAACGGATCATGCGTAATCTGAAAATGCTGCCGGACTATTACAACCGGCAACAGGAAACGGTCGGTGATTTCTTCCGTGATTCTGGCGAAAACGGTATTTGGGCAACGCTTCAGGATCGTCTGATGTGGGGCGATATGCGGATGATGAAAGCCGATATCGAAGATGTGCAGGGGTTTACCGGGCTTATCAACGGCAAAGGGCCTGCGCAAAACTGGACGGGACTTTTCAAACCGGGCGAGCGCATTCGACTGCGGTTTATCAACTCATCTGCGATGACCTACTTTGATATCCGAATTCCCGGTTTGGGCATGACAGTGGTCTCAGCTGACGGCAACAACGTGCAACCGGTAAACGTTGATGAGTTTCGTATTGGTGTGGCTGAAACCTACGACGTAATCGTCCAGCCAAAAAAAGATAAAGCTTACACCATTTTCGCAGAATCCATGGGACGCAGCGGGTTTGCCCGTGGCACGCTCGCTACAACAGCCGGACAGGAGGGTAAGGTGCCTGAAATGCGCCCGGCGCCGAAACTGACTATGGCCGACATGTCGGGCATGGCGGGAATGGATCACGGCAGCATGAGCGGTATGGATCATTCTTCAATGGTCGGCATGAAGGGGATGGATCACAGCTCAATGGGCAGCCAGAACGAGATGGATCACTCAAGCATGGGCGACATGGAACACCCAGCCGCGACCGAGATGAACGATATGGATCATTCTTCTATGGGTGATATGGAGGGAATGGATCATTCAAATATGGCGAACATGGAGAGAATGGACCATTCGGGCATGAAAGGGATGGATCACTCGAACATGAGCGGCACGGAGGGAATGGATCACTCAAATATGGCAAATATGGAGGGCATGGACCATTCAGGTATGTCGGGCATGAAAGGGATGGATCACTCTGCTATGAAGGGAGCCGGTGAATCAGCGACTGATCCATTCTACGCACCGGGCAGTGGTCTTGAGCCCCGCGCTGCAAACGGCGGCAAGTTCCTGTCGTATGCCGACTTGCGCGCTCAAAAGCCGCTTTATGAAGATCGTGAACCCACTCGTGAAATCGAAATGCGGTTGACGGGCAATATGGAACGCTACGCCTGGAGCATCAACGGGATCAAATACGAGGATGCAGAGCCGGTTCGGCTGAAATATGGCGAGCGTGTGCGCTTCAAATTTGTCAACGAGACGATGATGACGCACCCAATGCACCTGCACGGCATGTGGTCAATACTTGATGTTGGCGCTGGAAAATGGAATCCGGTCAAGCACGTGATCAGTGTTCAGCCGGGCACCACCGTCTATATGGAAACAGAAGTCGACGCACCTGGTCAGTGGGCCTTCCATTGTCACCTGTCCTACCACGCAGCAACTGGCATGTTCCGAAAAATTATTGTCGAAGGCGGTCCGGACCAGACTGAGGCAAATAGCAAGGCCGCAACTGGAGGTGATGCATGATGTTGCGTTCACTATTTGCAACCGCACTTACTGCGACAGCGGCGCTAATGTCTATGAGCGCATTGGCTGAAGATATAGATGTTCAGACCGCAAAGCAGTTTTGGGGCGTACAGTTTGAGGAGCTCGAATACCGCTACAGCGATAATGACGAAGACCTCGGTAGCTGGGATGGCGATGCGTTTTACGGTACCGATGAATTGAAGGTGCGATGGCTGACAAAAGGCGAATACGACATTGATGAACAAGCCTATGAACAGCTCGAAAACCAACTGGTACTGCAAACACCGATTTCGACCTTTTTTGATGCCAAGGCCGGGGTCCGGTTTGATACACCTGAAGGCCCTGACAGGACCTACGCCGTGCTTGGGGTGGCTGGCCTTGCACCTTACTGGTTCGAAATTGACGCCAGTTTGTATGTTGGTGACGACGGCAAAACATCGTCAGAGATAGACGCCGAATACGAGTTGCTGTTCACCAATCGGCTGATTCTGACCTTGGGGCTTGATACCACGATCTCCTTTTCAGAGGACAAGGAAATTGGTATCGGCAGAGGCCTCGCCAGCACAGAACTTGGTGCGCGATTGAGCTATGACGTTGTTGATCGGGCGTTTTCGCCCTACATCGGCATCGTCAACGAGCGGAAATATGGCGACACAGAAGATATGGCCAAGGCCAGTGGCGACTCGACGGACGACTGGTACGCCGTCATCGGGGCGAAGGTGATGTTCTGATTGCCGATTTGTACGGAAAGAGAAGCCGCCCTGGTAACTGGGCGGTTTAATTTTAATAACGAGAGAACAATGGAGAGAGCCTATGCAATTTCTTTACGGAGTAGTCGCAACACTGCTTGTCATGGGGGGAGGCGGCCTGATTTTCATATTCAGCGGAATTTATAATGTGTCTGCCAGAGATGAGCACTCGTCTATCGAAACCTGGGCTTTACACCAGACGATGCATAGCTCCGTAGGCGCCCGCATCGAGAATATCAAGGCACCCGATCTTAATAACGACGAAATGATACGACGGGGAGCCCGCGCCTATGATTCCCTCTGCGCTGCCTGTCACCTCAAACCGGGCCAGGACTCATCGCTGATTCGCGATGGCCTTAACCCCACGCCACCGGCCTTAACAAAAGGCGGTCACAGTACCCCCGAAAAGCAGTTCTGGGTGATTAGCAATGGCATCAAAATGACCGGCATGCCGGCCTGGGGCGGCTCTCACGACGAAGAGGCAATATGGGAACTGACGGCCTTTTTGCAGCAACTGCCAGAGTTGTCTGAGCAAGAATATAGTGCCATGGCGAAGCAGTCTGGCGGCGAATCAGCCTCAAACCACGATGATGGGCACAACCACGAGCACGGCGATATGAGCGCCATGATGACATCATCAAATCATCACGAAGATGAAGCTCCCCAAGATCATAGTTCCGCCAGCGAGAGGCATGGTGAGCCAGGCCACCACGATCAGGATGATGCATCGGGTGCAGAAGACCACCATACTGGGCAGAAAGCAGCGAAGACCGGCGCTGACGAGTCAAGAGACCACAACGCGGACGGACATACCCATTAAATGGCAAAACAATTAACTGGAAAATGATTATCTTAATTGGCACTTAACGGGGATTGCAGTGCGGCTAAAACCGAACGAGCGCCGCGCCCCAGGTAAACCCGCCACCAAATGCCTCCAGCAGGATGACGTCATTCCTGTTGATACGGCCATCCCGCACAGCAACATCCAGCGCCAAAGGAATAGAGGCGGCGGAGGTGTTGCCGTGTTTGTTTACGGTCACCACCACCTGATCCATCGACATGTTCAGCTTTTTGGCCGTTGCGCTGATAATCCGCAGGTTGGCCTGGTGAGGCACCAGCCAGTCGATATCGGATTTCTGCATCTGGTTGGCGCTCAGGGTCTCGTCAACGATCTGACCGAGTGTGTTGACGGCTACCTTGAACACTTCGTTGCCTTTCATTTCGATGAAGGCATTGCCCGCCATTACCTGGTCAAAGTTGTTTGAAATGCCGCAGGGCACATGCAGCAGTTCCTCGTACTGACCGTCTGCGTGAAGGTGGGTCGAAAGAATACCGGTTTCTTCACTGGCCTCGAGAACGACTGCGCCTGCGCCATCGCCGAATAGCACGCAGGTACCGCGATCTTTCCAGTTCACGATGCGCGAGAAAACTTCGGCGCCCACAACCAGCACCTTTTGACTGGTGCCCGTTTTGACAAATTTGTCTGCAGTTGCAAGGGCATAGACGAACCCGCTGCACACCGCCTGAATATCAAAAGCAGGGCAGCCGTGAATACCCAGTCGTGCCTGAAGAATGCAGGCAGAACTCGGGAAAATCTTGTCTGGCGTGGAGGTGGCGAAAACAATCAGATCGATTTCTTCAGGGGAAAGGCCTGCTGCTTCGATTGCTCGCCGGGAGGCGACTTCTGCAAGATCCACCGTGGTTTGATCTTTAAGCGCCACATGACGCTGTTCGATCCCTGTACGCTCGCGAATCCACTGGTCAGTGGTATCCACCGTGCGCTCCAGATCTTTATTGGTAACGACATTCTCGGGTAGATAAGAACCCGTACCGGTGATGCGTGCGTAGATCATGCGTAACGTTTCCCTGATGAACGCTGGCCCGGATGAACTTCTGCAAAAGCGGGTCAGCAAGACTCGATGTCAATTTCATCGTACACGTTGTGGTATCGGTGGGTAATTAGCGGTTTGTCAAAGACGGAGGAGGGATCAGGCGGAGAAATATGAGCCGCCATAGCAGATCTACGGCGGCTTACGGGCAATCTGGTATCAGTCGAACTTCCAGAACGGCGTGCTCAGGCGCTGCGTCGCCTGCTCGCGGGAATAGCCCACGTCGAGCAACAATCGCTCATCCATACGTTCAACCAAATACGCAAATTCTCTCTTTTTTCTCCACTTACCGATAACACCCAATACTGATTTCACTTCCAAACTCTCCAATAAAACAACGTTTAATAATGACCTTTTAAGGATGGCGAAATGATAGGCGCTATCCGGGTGAAAAAAGATACCTACAAACGCGTAGTTAGCGGTAAAAGGGGGCCTTTCAGGGTAGTTGAATATGCGTATAAGTAAGTTACGTTAAACTTACTTAATACCAAACCTATGATGTTGAAGTCCACCGGATGCATCCCTAGTATTTAGAACTGCCGCTTTTATATAAAACAACGGGCAATCAGATAGTTGCTACGTTGTTGCTACGTTTAGATGATGAATACTCCATAATATATCAATCAGTTACAGAGGTTGTTTGAGGTTAAATCTCAATAACCGAATTTTTGAATCTGATACTTAAGGAGCAGGTTATGACACAGCAAAATGATCCTTTTCCTTCACGACTCAAAAAGCCGATGGATCCGTTCCTGCGGTCTGATCCGGTGGTTCATTCACGTAACCAGCATCGGTGGGAAGGGCCTCTCGATGAAGTCGCCTTGTCCCGTTACGAGCGCGATGGTTTTCTCTGGTTCGAAGGCTTTTTCAACCAGGAACGGATGATGCCGTTCTTTGAAGAACTCAAGGAAATGGCGAAAGACGAAAAGCTGAATAAATCGGATCAGATTATCAATGACCCGAACACCGGCGAAATACGATCGGTTTTTGCCATGCATGAGATATCGGACCACTTTAGCCGGTTGACACGTGATCCCCGCATATTGGGTATGGTGCGCCAGCTTTTGGGTAGCGAGGTTTATATCCATCAATCCCGTATCAACGACAAGTTCGGCTTTGAGGGCAGTGGGTTTGATTGGCACTCCGATTTCGAGACCTGGCACGCCGAGGATGGCATGCCGCGCATGCGTGCGGTCAGTGCTTCGCTGATGCTTACGGACAACAATGAGTTCAATGGGCCCCTGATGCTGATCCCCGGATCGCACCATTATTACGTGCCCTGCGTCGGCGAAACGCCGGACCTCAACTGGAAAGATTCACTTAAAGCCCAGCGTCTTGGTACGCCGGATCGGGATGCGCTGGCGTGGCTAGCAGATCGGGGTGGAATCGAGGCGCCAAAAGGCCCTGCCGGGTCGCTTCTGCTGTTTGAGTGCAACACTCTGCACGCCTCCAACAAGAACATGTCACCATGGCCGCGATCAAATCTGTTCTTCGTCTACAACAGCGTCGATAACAAGCTCGGGCAGCCATACGGCGCAAAACACGAACGGCCGGAATTTCTGGGGGCCAGGAAAAACTGTGATGCGCTGTCTATGCACGATGATTTCCCCGAACTCGCCAACCAGGGTGTCCCACCTCTGAAATTCAGAGGTACCTGACCTGTCCTTTCGGCGGGTAAGCCTGCCCCGTTTTTACAGATCCGGGCCCACTGTTTACCGCACGAGGCGTGCGTGACTTTAATTATCAGTTGGGCCCGCAAGCGTTTTTCGAGAGTCTCAATTAATCGGCACATAAAATTAACGGAGCAGGGGGCTCCCACCGCTATGTACAACTGGATAGTTGCGAACAAGGAAGTGCTTTCAGTAATCGCCAGTCTTGGTTCGCTGGTTATCTGGCTGGTTTACGCCCAATTACTGTATCTGGGATTTCGTCGGCAACGCCGTCCGCGCCTGATTATCAACCGGGGTCGAAACAAGGATATCGACGCTCTGTGCCTTATCAGCAACATGAGTGCGGAATCGCTTTTTATCGAGTACATCATCGCCGAACTGGAAACATCGGAGGGCACCATCACCATGGATGTCACCGATTTCGAGCAAGAGTACGAAGAGGGAGACGAAGAGCAGGGTGAGGGTCCTTCACCGAAGACCACAAAGCCATCGAACGTCAGCGACAATACCCGTCAGGGACCGATCAAGCCGGGGGATTTTTTCCATATCGGCACATTCAGTGAATTGATACAGCGCCTTGCCCGGGATGAAGGTATCCGGATGCGTGGCACGGTGCCTCAGGGGGATCTTGAATTCACCCGCCTGACACTTCGTCTTATCGGGATATATGGCCCGGAGGATATGCCGATTGGCGCTGAGCGCAGCTTTGATCTCAAGCGAGACAATGGGCGCTATGCGTTAATACCTGCCTCGTGGAATACCAAACGCCTGTCCTCATACTGGCACCGTCACAAGCTGCGCAAAAACGTCGAGAAGCTGAACGCGACCAATTTTTCGTCGGCTTCATCATTCCGCCATGTAAACCGAGAGGAAGACATTGATAACCGGAGAGCAGCAGAAAGGGCCAGTAAGGAATAATAAAGCGGCCCGAGTGGGTCCGGCGACCCGTTTTGTAACGATAAAGTGATTGAAATGTGACACTTCGGCCAAGGCCTCTGCGTAGTCTGTAAATGTAACAACACAGGGAGAGCCCATTTGCGGCTCCCTGACAGATTACAAAAGCGAGGCCTCTATGCTCCGGCTTTCCATTCTATTGATATGTCTCCTGCCATCGCTTGCAACAGCGCAAGAATGGCAAAGCGGTTCCACTAAAACAGACGTGGTCGAACTGTTTACATCTGAAGGCTGCAGCAGCTGTCCTCCTGCTGATAAATGGTTGTCTTCACTCAAAACTAATCCCGCGCTTTTCTCTGGATTCATTCCAATGGCATTTCATGTGGATTATTGGGATTACATTGGCTGGGAGGATCCCTTTGCCAAGCCGGAATACACCGAGCGCCAGCGGGAATACGTGCGGGAAGGGCGCGTCAGCCAATCCTATACACCTGGCATCGTCATCAACAGTCAGGAATGGCGTGACTGGTTTCGGGGCAAGCGGTCATGGAACGATGACAAACAGAACGTCGGTCAGCTAAAAGCGCGCCTTGGCGACGACGGACAACTTGAGGCCAATTTCAATGGCGCCCATGCTGGGCGATTGCACGTTGCATTACTCGGGATGGGCCTGACTACAGAAGTCAAAGCCGGTGAAAACCGTGGCAAGTTGTTGTCACATGATTTTGTCGTGCTAAAGATGATTTCAGTTGCCGGCAGTAAATATTGGTCACTGAAGCTGCCGGCGATCCCAGATGCTGGGCAACAGAGCATGGCCATCGCCATTTGGGTTACCCCTGGAAGCGCGCTGGGTATTATTCAGGCGACTGGAGGGTTCATCAAGTAAGCTTCGCTAATCACCATTTCATTCGCACGAATTTCAAATTTTGCTGATGAACGGACGACAAACCCTCCAGATTATTTTTTTATGAGTGGTGACATCTTGTTGTTTCAGCCATGAAAGGCTGCAGTAACCATTGCTCTAGGCCACACAGATCCTCTTGACTGAGCAGATCATGACCTCAAAAATTTATATTAAACCCTATGAAGGGCAGCTCGGCTGCCCTGGTCTTGCAGTCTCACTACTGGCCAAAATTCCAGAGGTGGATTACATACCATTAAAGATAAAGTTGACCTCCGCCAATACGTGGACATTTCTGGGGGATTAAACGATTGCTTTTATTGCGCACCTCTTCAATGGATAGCCGAAAACAGAGCGGCAGTAAGCGCTGGCACCAGCGGTAATCACGGATAAGTGTTAGCGGACACCTTGTGACCAGGTCACAATTCGCAGCGCTGTTTCGAAGTGATATCCAGTAGGTTACGATGTTTTACAACTCAGGTGAGAGCGAGCTTACACTGCACTGGTTCCAGAACCCGTTATTTCGAGTTTCTGTCTGTTTCAGCAAGTGCGGGCATATCTAACCGACAGAAGGAGACAATGATGGACAAAATCAGCCCGAAGCAGCAGCTCGAAGCGCTCAAACATCGGTATGTACAGGGCCTGCCAGACCGTATGGACGAAATTAGTGCCTCCTGGGCGCGGCTTCAGCATGTGAGCTGGGACCCCAAGGCCCTGGCGTTCATGGATCAGTGTGCCCACAAACTGGTCGGCAGCGGGGCGACGTTCCAGTTCCCCGATATTAGCGAGAAAGCCAGACTACTTGAGAAGCACTTACAGGTTCTGCTGACAAAATCAGATGCCGACCCCGCCGAGAGAAAGCAAATTGATGATGCTGTCACCGCGCTATCAAAGACCATAGAGCTTGCCACTAAAGCTGATACAGATAGAGAACCGCTTAATGCCGAGGTGGAGTATGAGCAGCCGCTCAACGCGCAGTACGGAATCGCCGTCATTGAAGACGACCCGAATCAGGCAGAACTACTAAAGGCATGGCTGCAGCGACTTGGGTACGCGGCAGAAATGTTCGAGGATCCTGATGCCTATAACGCGCGTGCCGCCGACTACAACCACCACCTGATACTCCTTGATATCAGCTTTCCCGAGGGTGCTTTGGAAGGCATCGCGTTGCTTGAGCGCCTGAAAAGTCAGGCCGGCTATAACACGCCGGTGATCATGATGTCGGCGAGAACGGATATGGTCGCTCGAATGCGAGCCCTCAGGGCAGGTGCCGATAGTTATCTGACCAAACCCCTGGATCTCGATTTTCTTGAAAAACGGCTCGAACAATTATTAGGTGACAAGACCTCGATTCACCCCCGCGTTCTCTGGGTCGACGACGACAAAGACCTGCTCGCTTACTATAAAACCACCTTGATGGCAGAAGGTTATAACGTCGATTGCCTGTCCCAACCTGTTCGTATTCTAGAGCGTATTGAAGAATTTCATCCGGATGCGATCGTGCTCGACCATGATATGCCGGGCTGCCAAGGCGCCGAACTGGCCCGCGCACTGCGTCAGGATGCCAACTACATGACAATCCCGATTCTATTCGTATCAGCCTCGACTGATGTTTCGGCACAGCTTGAACAGCACAGCATCGCTGGCAACAGTTACTTCCAGAAACCGCTTGATACCGAGCCGTTTCTGCGCGCTTTAAAGCAGCACATTGAGAAAGCAAAAATGGTGGCCTCACGGATCAAACAGGTCAGCCAACGCAAAGAAGAGAGTGGGCTACAAAATCGCGATTATTTTATTACTGAACTGGGGGCGTTGCTTGCCAACACTGACACCAGGCCGACAGATTGCAGTCGTTATCTTGTCCAGGTCAGTATCGATCGCGAGGAATACCTTAAAGCGCGCCACGGCGCTCGCGCGCTCATTAGCTTGTCTGCCCGGATGGAACGCTACTTTTCCAATCAACTGACGGCGGAGGATTCAGGCTGCCTCATTGGCGACAGCAGTTTTCTGTTCCAGCTCAACGCTCCGGCCGGGAGCGATAGGGACGATGAGGCGTTCATTGACACATTTTACCACCAGATGGGTGAGCAGGCCTGGGCACTTGGCGATGATGCCACACCCATCACTTTGAGTATGGGAGTGCTGCCCCTCAATTACACCCGAGATGAAGACACTGCGCTGATGGAAGTAGAGTCCGCTTGGGCCTCGGCCATGCAATCGGGCGGCAATCAAGTGAAATGGCAGCAGCCTCCTGAGCCGACAACGGAGGCGGAGCTTGATCTTCGCATGCAGGAACTGATTGCCGCGCGTGCGTACACACTTTACTACCAGCCAATTGTGAACATGGAGACCAGTGACACCCTATTTGAAGCATTGGTTCGATTGGTTGATGAAGACCATTCAATCTATCTGCCGGCTCAATTCATGCAATTGATGCGTTCAGGCGATAAGGGGGCTTTTTATGAGCTCGACCGTTGGGTTATTGAGCATGCCGTCGAAGAGCTTTCTCATCTGGAAGGTAAATCCTCTGCGAGTCACTCTGTCATTATCAAGCTATCGTCAGTTATGAGCGATCTTGAAAACTTGATACCGTTTATTAGCAACACAATTCGGAACTCCAGAATCAAAGGTAAGCGTCGCTTCTTTTTCGCGCTCTCCAACCCCATCCTTTTGAGAGATGTTCCAAGGGCAAAGCGAATTGTAAAAGCCCTTCGAGAGATGAACTGCGGGGTGATCGTCGAACATGTTGATCTCAATAGCGCAGCGGTCGATCTGATAAAGGAACTAGAGCACGTGGACTTCGTCAAACTGATTCCAGGCCTAGGCGCACGAACTGAACTGAAGGCCCCCCTGGATCAGCTAATACGTCAGCTTGGCGCAGCGTTCAGTTCCAGTTTGCCGATCATAGTGGCAGGCGTAGAAGATACCAAAGCACTAAGCTGGTTCTGGGAGCGGGGCATTCGCAACTTTCAGGGCCACTTCATCCAGAAGCCGGAAGTAGCGATGACGTACGACGCCGTGGGCCAATAATACGGCCCCGATTTTTTGGTATTCGGAAGTCACGATTCCTGTCGGAAGCCTGTTGCTGCCTGTGCTACTGTTTGGGGTGAACCTTATACTTCACCCCAATCGCCCGAATCTCCCGACAGCGCACTCCCTCGCATTAACCTGTTTTCTCGCCGGAACTGAGGCGTAAGACCGTCTTACATACATCGATATCACCCTCCCGGGATACTCACCTCAGCTGGCATTTGCTGGCGCACGACCAAGCTCTGAGGGAGTTATAAATGAGAACAACAAACAATCGGCGAACTGAAACCCTGCTATCACTGCGATTCGCTGGCTCAGTTTGCATGCTGGCACTTGCCATCACAGGATGCGGAGGCAGCGAGTCGGAAACGACCAGCCCTTCAGCCGTTGAGCCGCCGAGAGAGCCTGTTAATATCGGTGGTGAAGGACCGCTGTACGAGACTGATAGGGTGCTCGCCGTGGATATCACCATGGAGCCCGGGGCGTTTCGCCAACTTCGATCAGAAGGCCGCACTCTGGCCAGCACTGCCCGGGAATGCATTCCCGAATACGAATACACTGAATTCACAGCGATTGTGTCCATCGACGGCGAGCGGATGGAAGACGTGATTGTCCGCAAGAAAGGCTACATGGGGTCACTTAGTCCAAGCATTCCGTCATTGAAGCTGGACTTTAATGATCTCTGGAAGGGAAGAACCTACCAGAACTCCAACCGAATGACGCTCAACAACAATCGTCAGGACCCATCCAACGCGCGCCAATGCCTCGCCTACGATCAGTTCCGCGCTGCCGGCATTGGGGCCCCCATGTGCAACTATGCGAAAGTCAGCGTGAATGGGCAAAACCTCGGCATATTCACCAATGTTGAACCAATCAAGGACCCTTTCCTGAAGCGCGTATTCGGAGATGACGACGGTAATCAGTACGAAGCCCAAACCGCTGATTTCGGCGAATTCCTGAGCCAGCGTTTTGAGAAGAAAAACCATGAAAAAGAAAACGATCGTGCCGATCTACAAGCGCTGAACGTTGCGCTCGCGCTGCCAGACGAACAGATGATGAATGTGCTACCGCAACTTTTGGATGTGGACGAGTTCATTAAATTCTGGGCCGTGGAGACGCTGATAGGCGCGTGGGATTCCGCCACTGGGAATGCCAATAACTTCCACATCTATCGGGATACTAACGACGGCCTTTTTCATTTTATTCCTTGGGGGCCGGATACCGCATTTCGCGGCGAGCATCCATTGAAACCCATGACGGGTGTGTTGTATCGCAACTTTTCACTGGCCAACCGCCTGTTTGAAATGCCGACCTATCGGGCGAAGTACGCCGCAGAACTTGAGGATCTGTTAGCCACTCAATGGAACGAAGCCGATCTGATCTCCAGGCTGAACGAGATTGCGCAGTTGACCGACACTCCGACTCAGAACACCGAAAGCGTTAAAACGTTTGTGAGTGGCAAGGGTGATCCCGGTGATGACGATTACCGGCCATCGCGTCGAGTAGCAATCGAGCAGGCGCTGGCATTGCCCGTTCAGAATGATCAGGTCTACCTGCTTGAGGACCGTGCGCCTGATTGCATCAGCCCGGTTACGACGTCATTGACCGGTTCGTTTAAAGCTGAAAACGGCAAGGATACCGGTTCCTTCCTTTTCACCTTGCCGGACGGCCACGCGGTTTCTGCAAGTCTGACCTTCGCCGCATTTGAAGTGGACAGTCTGGTTTACAGCGTGGATCGCGAAGCGTCACCGGAAGTCATCAGCCTGTTGCTGATTGGCGTTGATGTGAACAACGCATTCAAGCCTTACGTGCTGCAACTGTTCGTGGAAGCGACAGACTTTGTCCCCGGCGAGCACCGCGTGCACGGTCTTGCTACCAACGCCATATTGTTTGAGGTAGATGAAAGCCTGCCAGGCGATGTGCGAACTCTCGCTATGGGTGCAACAGGCTCAGTAACTATCAATAAGGTTGGTGATGCCGGTAGCGAAGGCGATGTCGATATGACCCTGAGTATCACGCTGGAATACGGACCGGAGGTGCCATAAAACCACTGACAAATGCCTGCGGCGTCATGAGCGCAGGCGTTAGTCGATTTGATGGTGTATCCGTTATGACTTCGATGGGTGCCCGGGCCTTGGTGATCAATACAATGACCTTCGGTGCGGGGTATCGCTTGTCCTGAATGAGCAATCAGGCCTGCCAGTGACAAGGATGTCCTGGCTCTTTTGCTCCGCCAAGCGTGTGGCAACACATCCGCACGATTTTTCGGTCAGCACTGCACTTGAGCAGCGATGATCTACGGGCTTTTAGCGACAACGGAAGGTAGGGCAAGCACCACCTCAGTCCACTCCTGCGCAACACTCCTGATCTCCATCGTGCCATTGTGATGGCGCATAATCGTTTGGCAAATACTGAGCCCAAGCCCAAGATTATCCGGCGTGTTCTGGGTGGAATAGAAAGGGTCGGTCAGCCGTTTGATGTCCTCACCTGCAATGCCGTGACCGTTATCTCTGACTGCAATCAGCAACTGCTTCGACGACAAGGTTCCCTCGATATCGATACGCTTCGAGTTTTGCTCCCCGGCGGCCGTCAGCGCAGACGCTGCATTCAGCAACAGATTGACGAACACCTGTGTTAGCGCTGATGGATAGCACAGTAGCTGAATACCATCCGGAATATGGATATGGACTTCGATGCCACGAAGCTGGTGCTGACAGAACCGCATGGCGGTCTCAATTAACTGGCGGGGATTCACCTGTTCATTCTGGTGGGCCGGTTCGGGTCGGGAAAACTCGATAAGGTCCGAAACGATATCGGCAATTCGCTGCTGCTGAAGCCTGGCGTCGTTGAGTGCTTCACTAATCTCAGGCGTCTGATTAATTGCAGAGGCAAACTCGACCGCCTGGCTCGCACCGTTCAACGGATTCATGATTTCGTGCAGCAACCCCTTGGCCATATGGCTAAGCGCCTGATGCTTCTGTTCCTGCGCTAACCGGTCTTCAGTATGCTCCAGTGTCTGGAGTGTTTTCGATAGCAACAGATTACGGTCCCGAAGCAAGAACTGGAACGCCAGCAAATTACGCAGAAATAGGGAAAAAAAGTGCGCAGACAAGGGCGCCACCACCAGGCACATCAAAATCAGCCAGTTTGAAAGAACATGGGTTAGTGTAGGTCCGAACGCTCCTGTATCGGTCGCCAGCACCGTCGCTAGAACAAGCAACAGAAGATTCAGCGCTAAAATGGCAAGGGTATGGCGAAGCGATAACGTAATAATGCCAACTGAACTGACAAAGAAAAACAAACCAACGATCGCCACCACCTGACCGCCCGACAGGATATAACCCAGGTAGCTGAAGACCGCCATGTGGATGAACACAAGATAAACGATCAGTGGTGATTTCTGTCTTAACCGGGTAAACCGGTGAGCGGCGACTAGCCCCGCCAGGATCAGCAGATAAATGATGTGGCTTGCTGCAATGCCATTACCGGCGGGACCGAAGGCGAGCCCGGCTAAAAAAATCAGAGTGCCGATGAAGGTCATCGTCAGCGACACGTCGGCCAACAATGGCTGCACCCGATACCGGGACTGGCTCCGGTAAAACCGCTCGAACCGTGACTGGCGAAATTGCGGGAGTTTACGTATCTGTTCTATTCCGGACAGCACCTTCATGCAGCGGCTCCCTGAGACTGGCGTTTCATAAACAGAATAAGTTCGGGCAGCCTTTCGAAACCCAGTTTTATAAAAATACGATCCTTGTAGGAGTGAACCGTTTTGCAAGATACGCCAAGCTGGTCGGCAATATCTTTAACCGGCACACGGCGCGCCATGAGTTGCGCGACCTCCCGTTCACGGCGGGAGAGCGCGCGGTAGGCCACCATCGCTTCGCCAGCGTTATTTCCCGGCGTCTGCAACGTGCCAACGTAAACCTGACCGTTGCGAATATAGAACAGCGTCTTGATCAACTCCTGTATCGACTGATGCTTGGACACTACCGCCTTGATACCCGCTTCAAGATAAATCGCCAGCCGACCGGCGCTGACTGTTACCTCGGAAATCAGAAGAACGGCGAGTGTGGGGTTCATGCTCAGGGCATTCTCTGCGATGGTCAGGCCGTCGTTATCCAGAAGGTCTTCTTCAATAATCAGCACGCCAGGGCGCGCTGCTTCCAGGCGATTAAGTGTATCGAGCCCGGTTTCGGACTCACCAACCAGCTCAACGTCATCGTGCAGCAACAGTTGAAACAGTAAGCTATCGCGAAGCAGCCGTTGCCCCACCGTCAGGTATAACCGGATGTTTTGGGGGTGATGCCGGCTCGCGTTATCCATGCTCTGCGCTCGATGCCGGCGCATCGTTGAAAGCAGCAAACCTCAGCGCCAGACCAAAGCGTTGTTGCCCACCGGTAACGGTCAGTTTGGTGCCGAGATTTATAGCCGCGACATGCAATAGCAGAAAGGCCACCTGTTGCTGAAGGAGAGGCTGGGATATACGGGTGAGGGGAGCCAGCAAGTGCGTGTACATGTGCAATTCGCGGCGCGTTGATAACACAACGTCTGCATCGCACTCTGAACCTGTGGCGAAGTCCATGTGGGTCATTCCTGATGCTTTCAGCAACACCACCAGCGACCGACAAAATAGCGCCAGTAATGACGGGGCGCTCGAATTAACGGATTGACTCTCGGCCGCCTCAGCTGATTTCAACTCCGCAAAAAACTGCTCGGAAGAGAGTGGATCGGGTTCCGCTTTATGCAACGATAACCCACTCAGCTCACGTTTTATCAGTTCAGGGAATTGTTGGATCAGATCCCGTTCGAGCGTCGTGTCGCGGCTCGCCCTGATGTGGGAGGTGTTGGCAGGCAGGGCTTGGATCACCTCAAGTGCCTGCAGCCAGTCTGTCATTCCGGCATCACCAATTATCGGATCAAGCACCGCGGAAACGCAGTCGCGCAAGCGCTGATAACGCTGTGAACGCAGCGCCGCAAATTGTGCATCAGTTTGCGACCGGGAGTTCTCACGAGCCGCAACCAGCGCGTGATGATGCGCCAACGCTTCGCGGAACAAATCGAGTAGTTCCGGTGTGCGCCAGGGTTTGGTTTGATAGCGGAAGATCTTGCCATCATTAACCGCGCCCAGTGCAACATCGACCTCACCATAAGCAGAGGTCAAAATCCGGATCACTTCCGGGTGCGATTGTTTGAGCTCATCGAGCAGCTCTTTGCCCTGCTGACCGGGCATCCGCTGATCGGTCATCACCACGGCAATGGATTCCTCCCCACGACGGATTATCTCAAATGCTTCTTCAGCATTCGCAGCGCAAAGAACGCGAAATTCGTCCTGCATGCGCTCCAGTTGAAGGCTCAGATAGCGGGTTGAGACCGTCTCATCGTCGACGATTAAAACCACTGGACGAACACCAGCGACCGGACCGGTTAAGTTGCCCAAAACTGGCGGCGTTGCCTGGGCAGTCAGGGCAGCGGTGAGCACCTTGGAACGAACCGGATCTGGATTAAAAGGGCGCTCAAAACAGGCATCGACCAGCCCTCTGTCCAGCAGTGATACCAGCAGGTCCAACGGCATCGAATCGCAGATCAGAATTTTCAATACGGTGGGAAAGGCGTCCCTGACCCTCAACAGAAAAGCCGATTGGTCCTGACCTGTCGGAGCATCGGAGAGCATAAAAACGGCAGCAGGACACCGACCGGATTCGTCGAGATGAGCAAGGGCAGTGGCATCAGAGCTAAACGGTGTGATGGCAAAATCCTGACCGAAAATCACCTCGAAATCCCGTCGCGACTGCTCGTTGTCGTAACGCACGATAACCTGCGGTATCAGGCTGCTGCCCATGCTCATATCCGATCCAGACTGATGATAATTAGGGAAGAGTATCAGTAGACGCTGAACGATTTTGTAGGAATTTCCTACAAAATCGTGGCAGGTATTGTTTTTGTGATCGAATAGACGTCAATGCGACCGAGATCAATCAGACGAAAAGTGAGAGAGGCTTCGCGCCAGCGTAGCTTTGGATAATTCCCCCATGTGAGCATCAACCTGCCGGCCATTGGCATCATAGAACAAGGTTGTCGGTAGCCCATGACTGCCCGTTATGCGCCCGAGATTTCCTGCGGTATCCGTCAATGTGTTGTTGAGCTCGAGGTCGGTGTGGGCCATAAATTGCCTGATCGTTTCTGCATCTTCACCTTGATTGACGAAGATAAAGGCAATATCGGGATGTTGCTTTTGGGCCGCAGCCAGAGCTGGCATTTCCCGGATGCATGGCGGACACCAGGAAGCCCAAAGATTAACGACCATAGGCTTGTCCGGCGAAATTTGGCCCAATGTCGTTGATGCGCCGTCAAGATTGGCGAAAAGTTCATCAGGCACCTTGTTGGCTTGCGTTTCGATAAGGCTGACGGTGGCCGTGATGGCTCCCCAGGTCATAAAACCCGAAGCAACCGCAAACCCGAGCGCGCGCCGGTTAGCCGGGCGGCGCCATAACAGATAAACGCTCAAAACAAACGCACCCGTTACGCCGGACAGCACATCAAATCCACCGTCCCGAATATCGATAATGCCCCATAGATCGTCTTGATAATGCTCGAAATACATCAGCACAAATCCGATACGTGCGCTGATCATTGCCACCAAAAAAATGTCAGCAATCGTACCAGCGATTGGCCTGTCGTCACGACGACCCACCAGCAAGCCGACGATCAGAGCGACGATAAATGCCAGAAGCAGCAGGACGTAGCCCGCAGGGAGACTCAAAGGGCCAAGGTTAACGCTTAACATCAGACTTCAATCCAAATCCAGGTGGGGCGTAACGGGTTCAACTGTGTGATCCCGGTTGAAAAGAGCAGGGCGCTTGCAGCGCTTGTTCAAGTCTTCATTTTTGCATGAGCGATCGACACTGAAGACGGTTGAACTGCATCGGCCGACGCGACTACTGACAGCGTTGTAACTGAAGGGTTCAAATTGAAGTGGCCTAAAATAGCGCCAGTAAGGTGCCTAACCCGTTGTGATGGGCAACAGGTACTGCCTGAGTAGCCTGAGCTACAAGCGGTTGAACAAAGCCGCCATTTTTTCGCGGGCGGTCTGATCTGGTAGTGGCGATAGCGCCGCCCGGATATTATCGCGGGCATGTTCCGGGTCGCTCGTTGCAGGAATCGCACAGGTTACCGCCGGGTGACTGACGATGAACTTGAGAAAAAACTGGGCCCAGCTTTTGATGCCCCAGTCTGCGGCCCATTCGGGTAACGATTCACCGCGCACTTTGCCGAACAGAGAACCGCTTTCAAACGGCTCGTTTATCAGCGTAGCGACGCCATTATCCCGCGCTGCCGGCAATAAACGCTGTTCGGCATCCCGTGTGGCGATGTTGTAGTTGAACTGCACGAAGTCCAACGGCTCTTTTTCGCAGAGTTTTGCGAGTTCGTCGTGGGCGTCGGAGCGATAATGCGTGACGCCGATATACCGGATTCGTCCTTCCTTTTTCCACGCCTTCAAGGTGTCCAGCTGGGTTTGTGTATCGACCAGGTTATGTACCTGAACCAAATCCAAAGACCCTTTCCCCATGCGTTTTTCTGATTGCTTGATCTGAGCAATCCCTTCAGTTTCACCTCGGGTCCAGACCTTGGTCGCCATAAACAGATCGCTGGCGATACCCAAATCATTGGCCAGTCGCCCGACAACGCTTTCCGCGCTGCCATACATTGGTGAGCTATCGATCAGACGTCCGCCACCTTGATAGAAAGCCTCCAGCACCTGTTTAAGTGGTGCCAATGCAGGTGAATCGTCAGTGATGACATTGAAGGTTCGAGCTGTTCCGAGGCCGATAACAGGGATCTGCTGACCGGATGACGGAATACTCCGGCGTACGACCTCTTCCTGTTCGGCTCTAACACCAAGCGGCGCAAGAACACCTGTAATCCCGGCTGCAGCAGAAAGCTTGAGGATTTGTCTTCGGGAAAGCTTGCCGTTGATGCCGTTAAGGTGCCGGGGTCGATTCTGAGTGCTCATATCGAATGTCCTCCTGTTTTTGCCCGGACAGCGCGCTGTCAGCCTGCCGGACACGTTTTATGCGTTCTTTGCCAAGCCCATAACCAATCAACGCCCAAATAAGCGCTACGGGCACCGACAACCAGGCGATACTCATCAGGCTCAGCCCGAGTGCAGTCAGGCCGGCAAACATCCAGCCGGCAATAGCGTCACCACCGCGGTACACCAATGTATCGATAATATTCTTGGCTTTGTATTTTTCCATGCGCGGTAAAACCGTAAACAGCATCTCTCTGCCGGGTTTTGTGATCGCATAGTTCCCGGCTCGCCGCACCAACTGAAATCCGAATAGCACGGTGATGACAGGCGCCAATGCGAGACAGGCGAAACCACCGGCAACGAGCAGCGGAACGGCTGCCAGCGCGCGCTGAAGCCCAAGCTTCTGTACCAGACGGGCTGTCAAAAATAATTGCAGTAAAACGGTCAGCGTATTGGTAGCGAAATCAAGTGCAGCAAAGACAGAGGTGCGGTCGCCGCTATCGGAAAAAGTCGATTCCACGATATCGGCCTGAGCAAAATAGAGAAACGTAGATAGGGTGGTGTACAACCAGATAAAAACACAGATCCCCATAAGATAGCGGGAGCTGGCGATAGCCCGGAAACCCTCAAGCAAAGTGCCGCCCAGCGCCTGAGTATTTTGCGCAACGGATCTCGAAGAGGCAGCCCCTTGCGTTTGCCAATATTGCAAAGCCCAGATGCAGGGCAAGGTACAGAGCAGGGCGCCACCGGCAATCAGCAAGAGGTCGCGGGGTGGCAACGTCTGAGCCAGAAACCCCGTCAGCCCAGGCCCCAGAATCGCGCCTATGCTGCCACCGGCGGCAATAAATCCGAAGAGGCGGGTGGCTTGCTCGCTGTCGAATATATCGGCCATAAAGCTCCAGAAGACCGATATCACAAACAGATTAAATACGGACAACCAAACGAAAAACGCCCGTGCAGCCCAATCCATCGCAATACCGGATTCGAGCCAGAACCAAAAACCGCCGATACAGGCGATAAAGATGCCGTAGACACTCGGCATCAGAATACTACGGCGCAATCGCGCAGCCAGTGAAGCAAACAGCGGCACCATAAACAGCATGGCGATAAACGTGGCAGTGAACAGCCAGTGCATGTTTTCGATACCGCCGCGCACCCCCATCTCATCGCGCACGGGGCGAAGAATGTAATAGCTGAAAAGGAGGAAGAAAAAATAGACAAAGCTAAGCGCTGCCGCAGGCCATTCGTCGCGGCCAATCAAAGCAATGCGTGACAGCCATCCTACGCGTCGCTCGCTTTCTCCATTTGGTGCGCCAGCAGATTTGACGCCTGGATCATCACCACGGCTCATCGGCAGACTCGTCTTTCGGCCCGGATGCTTGAATAGGTGTTATCTGCATTTAGTCACATTGTGCAGCAACAGGCAATGTATCCAGTCGCGACGACATCAAAGTGCCCAAAGGGGCGTCAGCCAGAGTACGAAGTGGCGCCAATGGAATCGTCAGGGCTCTGAGGCAAGGAGAGCTGAGCAACTGATACCGTCGCAATAAGCAGGAATATGGATGACAGCCATAAACACGCCTCAAGGCCATATACCTGGTAAACCCAGCCAGACATTAGAGTACCTATTAACCGGCCCATGGCGTTCGACATATAGTAAAAGCCCACATCGAGAGATACGCCATCGGCCCGTGCCAAGCTCACAATCAGGTAGCTGTGGAGAGACGAGTTAACTGCAAACACAAGGCCGAACAGCAGCAGGCCGCCAATGACAGCAATCTGGGCTGGCAAGTCGGTATTCAGCCCAATAGCGATAGCAGCAGGAATACCGGTTAACAGTGCCGCCCAAACGACCGCCACACGCCGGCCCGGAGTAGCTTTGCCATTGCGATGTGTAAAACGGGGCGCCAGTGTCTGTACAGCGCCATATCCCATTACCCACACGGCCATAAATCCGCCTACCTGCCAGAAATCCCAGCCAAAAACCGTGTGCAGGAAAACCGGCAGTGCGACCACGAACCATACGTCCCGGGCACCAAACAGAAACATGCGGGCCAACGAAAGTACATTGATGGCTCTGTTTTTGGACAGCATGTCAGTGAATTTTGGTTTAGCGGTACTTTTACCCAACTCCTGAGTCAGTAAAACCAGGCTACTAAGCCAGACCACCATTAAAGCCACACCCATAATGATCACTGCACCCCGAAAGCCCACTAGCATCAGCAAGGCACCGCCGAGGAAGAAACCTACACCCTTGAGGGTATTCTTCGAGCCGGTTAACAGGGCAACCCACTTGTAGAGTTTGCCTTGCTCCGATCCGGGCACCAACAGTTTGATACCGCTTTTGGCCGACATTTTATTCAGGTCTTTTGCAATGCCAGACAGTGCTTGAGCCCCCATAACCCAGGGCACCGACAGCATGGCAGCAGGAACAGCCAGCATCCCCAACGCCACAACCTGCAGGAGCAGACCAATATTCATAGTGCGATTCAGCCCTATGTGGGCCCCGAGATAGCCACCTACCAGGTTAGTGATTACCCCGAAAACCTCATAGAAAATGAACAGCAGCGCAATCTCCAGCGGCGAATACCCCAACTGGAAAAAATGCAGTACCACCAGCATCCGCAAGGCCCCGTCGGTGAGGGTAAAAGCCCAGTAGTTGCCGGTGATGATCAGGTACTGCCGGATCGCAGGGCTCATGTCAGGCCGCTCCGACCTTGCGGACCAGTTCCACCGTCCGGTTTGCATAGCCCCACTCGTTGTCATACCAGGCGTAGAGTTTCACCTGACTTTCGTTGACCACCATGGTCGACAGCGCATCAATGATCGAAGACCGGGGGTCGGTTTTGTAGTCAATAGACACTAGCGGCCGCTCTTCGTAACCCAGGATGCCAGCCAGTGGGCCGTCCGCGGCTTCTTTAAGGACGCGGTTAACGGTATCCCGGTCGGTCGGTGTTTCGACCTCAAATACACAGTCGGTCAGAGAGGCGTTGGTCAGTGGTACCCGAACAGCATGGCCATCGAGCCGACCTTTCAACTCGGGGAAAATTTCGATAATGGCAGTCGCGGACCCTGTGGTAGTTGGAATCAGGGAGCTACCACAGGCGCGGGCGCGACGCGGATCTTTGTGGGGAGCATCCAGAATTGTCTGGGTATTGGTCAGACTATGGATCGTTGTGATCGACCCATGCCGGATGCCCAGTTTTTCATGGATAACCTTAACCACCGGTGCCAGGCAGTTGGTTGTGCAGGAAGCGGCAGTGATGATGCGGTGGGTTGCCGGATCAAACTGATCGTCGTTGACCCCCATGACAATATTGAGCGCCCCGGCTTCTTTTACCGGCGCAGTAACCACGACCCGTTTCACGTCCTGCTTGAGATAGTCATTCAACAACGCAACGGTCTTCATCTTGCCGCTAGCCTCAATCACCACATCGCAATCTGACCAGTCTGTTTCTCCAATCGTTTTATTGGCACTCACCGGAATGCGATGAGAATTAACGAGGATGCTTTGCCCATCGGCAATCGCCTCGTGCTGCCAGCGGCCATGGACACTGTCGAAATTGAGCAAGTGGGCGAGGGTTTCCGCATTAGCGCCAGGATCATTGACCGCCACGAAATCGATCTCTGGCCAATCAAAAGCGGAACGCAGCGCCAGGCGGCCAATGCGACCGAATCCGTTAATGCCGACTTTGATTGCTGTCATATTTAATGCTCCTGAAGGGCGGTAAAATGGCTGGAAATAGCGCGTTACGGTCAAGCTGTGGTCACGAGTGCTGCGAGATTAGTATGAGGCCGCAGCCACCAATTTCCTGTAGTTACACACAATCCGTTCGCGTCGGCCGATTCGGCATTTCCGTTAGCCGTTTGGCCATAGGGGCCAGAAGTGCAGCACTCTCTTCATACGCTGCTGTAAGCGATGTTCGCACCCAATCCGGTATTGCTGGATGCAGTTGATAGTAGACCCATTGGCCCCGGCGCTCGTCCTGAACCAACGCATAATCGCGGAGCTGCGCCAAATACCGGCTGATCCGCGGTTGAGATACCTCCATCGCTTCAGTTAACTCACAGACACATAGCTCTTCCTGTTGCTGTATCAGCAGCATTGCAGCCAAGCGGTTCTCGTCGCCCAGTGCTTTGAAAACCCCCGCAGGAGAGTAATGAATAGGGCGATGGGCTGCTTTTTGATGTACCAGAACAAACAGGCTGATGCGATCCTTGAGTTCTTTCATCACCAGCGCAAACGTGGCGTGGCGATTCTGTGGTACTGGATCCGGAAAATCCCATGCAATCACCTGCCCAACGGATGCTATGGGGTGGCACTCGCGCGCGGCCTTGTCACAGAGGGTAATGACGTAGTCCCAGTGCTCGTCGCTCACTGAACTTACCGATTTGCTATGTGTTGTCGTGCTATCAAGACCAGCTTCATCGATACACTGGAGCGCAAGCGGGTGGGGTTTCGACGGCGCAGTGCCTGCGCTGGCCACTTCGAACTGATCACCTGCAAGATCTTTCAGCAAGGCCTCGGCCATGAGCGACCTCGCGCTGTTGGCTGTGCAAACAAAAAGTACCCGACGACGATTGTTCATGTGTAGCCCCACAGATATCTAGAAATCGTTATATATAAATAATGATATATTTATCTAAATGCTTTGTGAAGACTTGGTCGATCGACCTGCAAGCTAAGAGCATCAAGTTGCCCGCGAGTTCACATCGATCTTCGTTGCACACCGAAAGACAAGCATGAGAGATAGAACAATGATGGGGGCTTAGAGAATTGGCTGGTACATACGTCTTAAATGGTATGTTATAACATGCTTTTGTTTCATGGGCGGGAGAGGCCTGAGTCAATCAATGGCGTCAGCTACTCGCCAAAACTTCTCGATCAGTGCCGTTTTTTATTACCCAAGCGGCTTACGTCGTAAAATTGGAGTTAATTCAATGCTTAAGCTACTTTATAATCGTCGTGGGTTCAGTGTGGGTATATTAACCTTCAGCTCACTTTTGACCCCGGGCGCATATGCAGCAAGTGCTCTTGACGCGCATGAACATGGTCATGCGACGCTCGATATTGCAACGGAAAATCAAACAGTTGAACTTTATTTCAAGTCGCCGGCTGTCAATTTGATCGGGTTTGAGCATGCCCCGGAAAACAATGATGAGCGTGATCAGCTAAAAAATGCTGTCGCCTGGTTCGATCAACATTCAATCATCGATATTGTTAACCGGAACTGCGAGCTATCCCGGTCTTCTATTGAAGAGACCGTTACTCAGGAAGCTGAATCACATAACGATCACCATCACGAACACGGTGAACACGAGGGATCCCACAGTGAGTTCATCGTGAACCAAACGCTGTCTTGCGACACCAACGTCACCGGTGAAATCTCGACTGCGGGACTTCTAAAGCAATTCAACGGAATTGAAGAGCTGGATGTAAGCTGGGTAACCAGCAGCGGGCAGGGCGGCGGCGAAGTTACCCGTGAATCAATGACACTCAACCTCGGCGATTGAGACAGAGCTCTTGGACATCAGTAACCAGGCTATTGCTCTGGTATCTCGTATGGCTCAATGGATTCCGCTTTGATTGAGTACGACGACTTGCCCATATCGTGGTTGGTCGTCTCAATACGCAATACACCTTCTATCCATACCGGGTAGTAAAGCGCCTCCTGGGTAAAGCCCTCCGGGTAGGTAATATGGATAATTTGGTTTGGTGGCGGTGGCGGTACGTGGATACAGGCACCGAAGTATGGGACCAGAAAGAACTCGGAGATCACCATATCGTCTGATACGACAAGCGGCACAACAAAGCCCGGAATTCGAATCGGCATATCACCCATTTCCGGTCTCACGCGGCCTGTCATGATTTCATCAGGCAATAGCGGAGGAGCGCCGCCGTCGTGATCGATGGGCGGCATATTCTCAAGCAGGTTGAGATCTTCCGGGGGCATCAGTTCTGTCCACTCGATTTCTTTCCATTCTTTTGCTGAAAGTGGCATCGCAGCCAAAAAAGCTATAAAAGACAACAATCTGAAAGCGTTGCTCAGCATATCCATGAACCCGGTGTGCCTTAAGGAGCTCCAGATTACACGGGATTAGTATCCATGAAAAAGCCATCTAGCATTTTATCGCTCAGCAACGTTCAGTATTCATGGCCGGGGCAACAGCAGGGTCTGCTCATCCCGGAAATGACGCTGGACCGGGGCGAGCACTGTTTTATTCGCGGCCCCAGCGGATCAGGTAAAAGCACCTTTCTGTCGTTGCTGGCCGGTTTGGTCACTCCGAAAGCCGGAACAATTGAGCTTTTGACACAAGACGTCACAAAGCAGTCCCGTCGCCACCGAGACCGCTTCAGGGCGGATCACATGGGTATCATCTTTCAGCAGTTCAACCTGGTGCCTTATCTGAATGCGATCGACAACGTTTTGCTACCCTGTCGGTTTTCGTCACTTCGCCGTGATCGACTGGCGGCGCCAGCGGCTGAAAGTGCGCGTGATGTTTTAGAAGCCCTGGATATACCTCGTACTCACTGGTATTCAAAAATCGGCGAACTGAGTGTTGGCCAGCAACAACGGGTCGCCGCGGCCCGCGCACTCTTGGGCGCGCCGGAAATTGTGCTGGCAGATGAGCCCACTTCGGCGCTCGATGAAAATAACCGCGACAGGTTTTTGAATCTATTGATTCGCCTCGCCGAAGAAAAAGGCAGTACCGTACTTTTTGTGAGTCACGATCAGACACTGGCTTCCCGGTTCCCGCGTAACCAGGACATAACAGAGTGGATGGAGCCCGCGGCATGATGATAGCGATCATCGCAAAGCTCACGCTTGCAAGTGTCTGGCATCGGCGAAAGACGTTGTCGCTTGTTGTGCTCACGCTGGCACTAAGCGTCAGTCTTTTACTGGGCGTGCAGTACTTGCGGACTGAAGTGAAAAAATCGTTCGTGAATACAATATCCGGAACCGACCTGATAGTCGGTGCGCGCAGCGGGCCGCTTAACCTGTTGTTGTACTCGGTTTTTCACATTGGTGACGCAACCAACAATATCCGATGGACTACTTACCAGCGCATTGAGGCGGATCCTGCGGTCGATTGGGCTATCCCGGTTTCACTTGGAGACTCGCACAGAGGCTATCGGGTGGTCGGCACTCGCGCTGATTTTTTCTCGCGCTTCATGTACGGAAGCAATCAGTCATTACAGGTTTCAGAAGGACGCATATTTTCAGGTGTTTATGAAGCCGTCGTTGGAGCAGAGGTAGCGAAAGAGCTGGGCTATGGGGAAGGGGATTCCATTATTCTTGCCCATGGCACCGGTAGCGTCAGCTTCGTTAATCACAAAGATAAGCCTTTCACCGTTGTGGGTACGCTTGCAAGAACAGGAACCCCCGTAGACAAAGCCGTGTACGTCAGTCTCAGGGCGATTGAAGCCATTCATGTTGGCTGGCAGTCCGGAGTACCAGTGCCGGGTAGGACACCCAATGCCGAAGACACGTTGAAACTTGACCTTACACCTCATGCCATCACCGCCGTCATGGTGGGCATCAAGCGCAAGGTTATGACGTTCCAGCTACAGAGGAAGCTCAATCAGTTGGCTGACGAGCCTTTGAGCGCAATTCTGCCCGGTGTCGCGCTATCACAGCTCTGGCGAATAATGGGTGGGTTCGAAAAAACGCTCTTGATCATCACCGGTTTTGTTGTGGTGACCAGCCTTATAGGCATGCTCGCTGTGTTGCTGACCGCCCAGGCTCAGCGATCTCGCGAAATGGCGATACTAAGGGCAAACGGCGCCACACCTTTGGCGATTGCTGCACTGTTCGGACTTGAGGCTATCGTGATTTCTATCGTAAGCGTGGCGCTGGCACTGGGCTTCGGGTACACAGGTATCGCGTTTGTCATGCCGATGCTGGAAGGGAATCTGGGGGTGCATTTAGGTTTGCGACCGTTGAATGTCGATGAAATAACGCTACTGGCCGCTGTGCCGCTGATGGCGTGTGTGATATCGCTTGTTCCGGCTTTTGGCGCCTATCGTAAAACGCTTGCAGAAGGGCTTACGCCGAAAGAATAAGGGGGAAAGACCGCCCATGATTCCGGCGCTGGATGGCCAGAATCATGGACGTCACCTCTATTGCAACTGCTCTTCTCTGATCAGGCGGCCTAGACGTAGAAGTCCAGATCTTCCTGAGCTTTCAATAGATCCCGCATTTTGATGGGATCGTCGCCAAAGAAGAATACCAGCCCCCAGTGCGTGCCGAAGGCTGACCTATCAGGCACTGTTTCTTCCGCCGGCGCGACCAGTTCGTGTGACTCGAAATAGGGATGCTCCGTTGTTTCTTTGGGCATCTCCAGTTTGCTGACCACACGACGGCGTGGGTAAACACCGAAACAACCTGCATAGCCTTTCGCGTCGACCACTTCGCGAGGGAAGAAACTGTCGACTTCCTCCTTCGTGCTTTTAGGGTCGAACACCAACATTGACGCCTGATAAGCATTGAACCCGTAAGCCCGCTCGATCAATTCGAAAGCCTTGAATCCCGGCGGACGGTAGGCAACCTCACCAAAGTACATTTCGCCGTCTGCAGTCACGAAATACTCGGGGTGAATCAGACCAAATTTGATCTCGAACGTTTTGATCAGTTTCTCGATCTGTTTGGTGATCGCGTTTCGCCAGCTTTCGAGCTGCGCTGTTGCGGGTACGAAAACCGAATACCCCAGAGTCACATACTCGGAAATATTGAGGAACTTGATCTCGCCATCGTGAATCCAGGCCTCAACCGCGAATTCCCAGCCGTCCAGATGACTTTCCATCAACAGCGGATAGTCCTCCTGCGGGATGGCGTCAATTTCCTCAACCTTGCGGATCATCCGGTGTCCAAGACAGCCAGCCTTGTCGAAGGCTTTGACGTGAATCGGGTCGTCCGGATCACCATCGAGTTTGAGCAGCGTCTGGTTAACGCGCTTCATGAAACGCACGATATCTTCCTTTTCGTGCGCTTCCTCGAAGATCCCGACACGGATGCCACCCAGCTGGGCACGACGCTTCATCAACGCTTTGTCGCGGAAGAGAATTGATTGCCCGTACATACGGGGGCTGTCCAGGAGTACCGAGTTGATCGCGCCGGACCACTCAACCGTTTCTTCAAACAGCGGAATGGCAACATCGACGCCTTCCGCTTTCAGTTTTTGGGCAATCTCCAGAGACCGATCGTTCAGGCGAACAAAATCCCACTGGATAAAAGGTATTTTATTTGCGGTACAGAAATCCGCAGCCCAATCCGGAGCGACGACAATGTAGCGGCGATCAAACTTTTGAGCCGCCTTGATTGCGTTGACGCTCCAGCCAAGCAGGGCGATGTACCCTTTGTTCGGATCCTTGGGGGTCTCGGTTCCTTTTACCGAATCCATGTCCGGATCGAGCCAGCCTGACACATCGGCGATTGATTCTGCTTTTGATACTGTCGACATTCGATGTTCTCCTTGCTGGTTGACGCAGAAAAAGCTGCGCCGACATTGGGACGCGCGAGGTGAACTGAGCATTTCGTCAGTGTCGTGTGTAGACAACGAGTGACCGGGGCGAGACACAAATCTGTGCGATTACAAGCATGCCTCGCCGGACGAATAGAACGGGTTAGTGCATCCCAACCATCACCCTCAATATAGCTGGCCTGGTTACAAATAGAAACAAACGGCCGGGAATCTGCTGGATCACACCGACTATCGCCTTTCTGAAGGTAATGAAGTCCAACAAGCCGTCGATTGATTCAACTGAAGTCGCCACACAACACGACCAAACAGTCTCATCGGAACGCTGCGGCCTCGATTTCTTCATTACCAGACGCAGATACTGAGTTGCGATATCCCGGTCGCGGATCGGCGAACCTTCGGTGTAGACACCGCCCGAGGCGATCAGCAACGGCGCATTATTGCCGATATCGAGGCCGCTGCCGTCAAAGCCCAGGATGATGCGAACATTATGATCGATCCTGGCTTCGAGCACTGCCGGCACCTTGTAGTTCTACGTTGGCAAGCTCTACATCGGCGCTACTACTCGCAGATGGGCTCATCGTTCGATTACCAATAAAAGATGATCCGGCGCGTGCACCCAGCTAAGTCCTTTCGCGAAACGGAAGTGCCGATTGTGATTTTGTATAGTTTGGGAAATCCCGGCGCTATGGAGCCTCGCTTACTCTGGGCTCTGTCAGATGACAGATGACCTGACAAACTTATGTGCGAACAGGAGACGTATGATGAAAACTCAAATCAAAACCGCCGGTCTTATAGGTATTAGTGTCGCAGCGCTGCTCGCAGCCGGAACAGCCTTGGCTGACGTAAGCATGGACGACGCCGCAAAGCTCCAGGAATCTGGTGAAATCAAATCATATGACGCGTTAAACCAGATTGCTCTCAAAGAACATCCGGGAGCAACGATTACCGATACTGAACTGGAAGATTCTCATGGCAAGTATGTCTATGAGCTGGAGTTGCGCGACGAAACGGGCCAGGAATGGGACATGGACATAGATGCGGCTTCCGGTGAGGTGCTACAGAATCAGCAGGATGACTAAACGCCAATAGCGATGGTGTTACAGTATCCTGTGTATTGAGCGGCGTGGCGCATTCAGCATATGCGTCACGCCTGACCGGACAGCAAATCATTGTGACGACAGAGGACAAATGATGGTGCTCCATAGCAGAAAAGCCAATCTTATTGGTCTCGGCGCCGCATTGATGTTGACAGCCGGCTTGGCATCGGCAGATAGCGAAGATCTGCGCGCCATGGCGAAAGCGAAGATCACATTGATCGAGGCCATTGAAAGCGCTGAGTCCTCAGAAGGGGGTAAAGCATTTGAAGCCGGTATCGATGACGACAGCTTTCAGCCGGAGTTTGAGGTGTCGATATCACGAGATGGCCGAATTTACGACGTACGGGTTAACGCAGAAACCGGTGACGTCATCGGAGTACGCGAAGATAAAGATGACTGATGTTATACCAGCGTTGCCCATCGTAGCTTTTGTCGGTATTGACCATGGGGTATGAGCATGCATTTGCTGCTACTTGAGGATGATCGCGAAACCGCAGACTACGTCGTTCGCGGTTTTCGGGAAGACGGCCACGTGATTGATCTGGCTGAGCGTGGGGAAGATGCCTTGATGATGGCTGCTGAAGGCGATTACGACACGCTTATTCTGGATCGCATGGTGCCGGGGTTTGACGGCCTCAAAGTACTGTCCATGCTGCGCGCCGGCGGCGATACTACACCGGCGATTTTTCTGACAGCTGTAAGCAGTGTCAACGACCGGGTTGACGGTCTGATGATTGCCGACGACTACCTGGTCAAGCCGTTCGCGTTTGCGGAGCTACGCGCGCGCGTGGGCGCGCTGATTAGGAGACCACAAATCAAGCAGGCACCGACTAATCTTTCGGTCGATGATCTCGAAGTAGACCTGCTTCGGCGAAAGGTTTACCGGGCAGGGAAGGAAGTGATGGTCCAGCCCACGGAGTTTCGACTGTTGGAGTATCTGCTAAGCAATAAAGGCAATGTGGTCACGCGAACCATGTTGCTGGAGCATGTATGGGAATTTCACTTCGATCCGAAAACCAACGTCGTCGAGACTCATATCAGCCGCCTGCGCTCCAAGATTGATCGGGGATTCGGTAAAGAATTGATCCAGACGGTTCGCGGTTCCGGCTACATGATCGACGATGACAGTTAACTGGCTTCGCACCGCCAGCTTTCGTTTCGCGGCACTTTCGGCGGTGGTCTTTGCGCTGAGCACGCTGCTTTTGAGCATTCTGTTCTACTATACCGTTCGCGAGGGAATGGAGCAGCAACTACGCGAGCGCATCAGCACTGAGACGACTCAGTTACTCGGTGAGTATAACGACAACGGGCTTGAAGAATTACGCCATGATATCGGTGAACGGCTGGAACGCGCACCAAGCCCGCGACTAATCTACACCTTGGTCAATCCACAGGGCGTCGCCGTATTTGATCGTCTCAAATTGCCACAGCGCGATGGGTGGAGCCGTATTCAGCAATCCGCGAAGCCGGAATTGCTGCTGCTGACAACCTCCCTTGATGACGGTTTTCAACTTGGCGTCGCCGCGAACACCCGCAGTATTGCTGAATTCCGCCAAGCGATTCTCCGTTCGACAGCACTTACGCTTTGCGCGGTGCTGGTTCTGAGTGTGGTTGCAGGTCGAATCGTCAGCAGACGATTCCTGAGGCACGTTGAAAGATTACGGAACATTGCTGAGCAGGTCGGTACCGGTTCGTTGTCAAAGCGGATTCCGTTAGCGGACATCGGTGATGACTTTGAGCAATTAGCGGTCACCATCAACGGAATGCTCCAGCGAATAGAGCATCTGGTACACGACGTACAGAGCGTATCTGTCAACATCGCGCACGATTTACGAACCCCGCTCGGCAGGGTGCGCCAACAACTGGAAGGTCTGGAAGAGCTTCAATCAACTGAAAAAACGCGCCAACTTTGCAGTGGCGCCATTCGCAATCTAGACCAGGCATTAGAAACCTTCAGCTTACTACTGAGAATCGCCGAGATGGATTCCGCTACGGTCGCCATCGAACGCGAGCAAATCGATTTATCGAACCTGCTCGAAAGGCTTGCAGAGATTTATACTCCGGTCGCGGAGGATTCCGGGCAAACCCTCGTCTGCAAGGTGAGCGGCAATACGGTGATTGAGGGAGATCAGCGACTTCTGACACAAATGTTCGCCAATCTGGTCGAGAATGCGATTAATCATAATGGCGTCGGTGCCAGTATCCAATTATCGGTAACGTCCCATACCAGCGTCGTTGAAGTCGTTGTGGCGGATAACGGTATCGGTATACCGGTGGCCATGAGGGGCGAAGTGCTTAAGCCTTTTTTCAGAATAGACCCAAGCCGGCACAAGCCGGGTAGTGGTCTTGGACTGAGTCTCGCATCACGTATCGCTAAACGGCATGACGCGACGATGCTACTGGCTGACAATTCCCCCGGATTGCGCGTTCAGCTCCGATTCCATAAGGCATAACACCGGGCTCCCTGGCTATTGCGTTCAGGGCCGTCCAGGCATTTGAGCAATTATCGTGCGTGTTGACCAACCCGATTGAGCAAACGCGCCGCGGAAGCGACTGTTCGGTAGGAGAGCCGGGAGATACCATGGTGCAGTTCCCGAACAGGCTCGCTTATGGTGTTCGTAATCGGTACCCGGGCGAGTACATCAAAGGTTTCGTCTGCGATCGACAAGTGAACCTGCTCAAGCCGAGTCGCCACAACTGCGGTACCTTCAAAGGCGAAATCGAAAAAGCCCAACCACCATTGGCGGTTATCCTGGGTTTGCGGTTTATTCATACCAACCACTCCTTTAGTTGCCGGTACACCAACGGATGGTGGCTTAGCCGGATATGATCGATTCGGGGAAATACTGCGGTTGCAGTAAGCTTCCATTCAGTTTGACGAGACCCTGTTGCACTTGATTCCTGCACAAGTGCGTCACCAAACAAGCGGCTCACCGGATGGCTGGACTGAGACGCCAAAAGCCCGGCTACAGCGTAATGGCGCACGCCTTCCACAAGGGGCGGTTGCTGCAACGCCTCGTGGTCGGGGTGAATATTGCCCTCTGTCAGATCATGAATACCGGGGCTTCGCACATTCAGAAAATCCGCTATCGCCCGCACGTAGTCACGAGGGGCTTTTCCCAGAACATCCGCGCTTTTATGGGCGGCTCTCGCAAGCCATGAACCTTCGTGAGGTGAGCCGATATAGACACAGCTCTCCAGTTTGCAAAGCCACGGGGAGGGGGAAGGTTGCCGGCTTGCCTGATAACACGCGCTTCTCGTCACTAACCCGCCCATACTATGGCCAATAAGGATCAACCGCTCCACCGGCACCGGCCAGTGTGCAACAAGCTCAGCCAACAGTTGATCAAACGCGGCGCCGTTCGAGCTGATGGAACGTCCGCTGTTGTAGCGCAGGCTCAGTGGCGTGGCATCCAGTTGCACGGCCAGTTCCGTGGCATAATTCTCACCTGGGCGTTCGGGATAGTCGAAAACGGTCTCGAGCTCCGTCAGGCCATGCACCAGAACAACGAGCGTTGGACGGGCAGCATCGAACGATGGGTTTGCGATATCCAGAACCTCATCCTGAAAACGCAAGTCCATGGAAAATGCCATGGGGTTTTGGCGCTGATGCAGCCATTCACCCAGGAAGCCGCTGACAATCGCCGAGGTTTGTTCCTGCCACTTGGCAGGTATGCGATGCGATGACACCATAATTCAGGCTCTACAAAATGTGGTCTCAGCATAGCACTGTCTGTTTTTTGTCCAATGTCTGCAGAACCATCTGGTGGCGTGCATTTGGGCCAATCAGGCTACCTCTACCGCTGAACAGCATTGGGGATGGCCAAAGACACCCAATCCAAAGCCTTAACCGTATAATCCTGACTAATCAGAGATCCCGATAAAATGCTAAATTGCTATTGAGGCGAATCAATCGGTTAGGATGATATTCTGTACCTAGCCAAAACTCGCCCACGACATTCGGCCATAGGAAGGACACAAAACGATGAAGCGAACACAGTTTCTCCAGGATTTGATCAAGCAGCTCTCGCCAAGACTCGACTCCAATTCCTATGTCTACTGCACAGTGGCCAACGCCCGGTACGGCGAACTGGAAAAGCTCAAACCTATTGTCAGCATTGCCGAGCTCGAAGGCCTGACGCTGGTCATTCCTCGCGAACAAGCCGAATCAGAGGGTTTGGACTATTACAGAGTCTTCCGCCGAATCACCCTTGAAGGGCACTCCAGCCTTGAAGCGCTGGGGCTCACATCCGTTGTTACAAGCTTGCTCGCAGAGCGCGGGATCACCACCAACGTCATCGCAGGCTTCTACCACGACCACATGTTTGTGCCGGACGATCGCGCCGATGAGGCAATGGACGCATTGAAGGAACTGGCCAGCAAACCGAATGGCTAGAATGCGATATTGAAAGCGTACGTATTCGAAGGCTGGTTCAGGTGTTTCCTGTTTTCGCAGGTTAGGCGAAACCTCAAAACAGGTTTCCCGTGATGGCCTTAAGCTCAGCGGGGGTAATTCAAAACTATGTTTACAGATGTCATAAATCGTTCGACCGACAGGTATAGCTCATGAATGTAATCATTATCGGCGCGGGAATTATGGGAACTACGTTTGCCACGCTGGCAAAGGAGTTTGCACCCGATTTGGAAATCACCATTCTAGAAAGGCTGGACGGCCCTGGTGCAGGAAACTCGTGGGCATTTAACAACGCTGGCACGGGACATGAAGCGAACTGTGAGCTTAACTATACCCCGGTGGATGAAGAAGTTATTTCAGTTGAAAAGGCGTTGAAGATTCATGCTCAGTTCAATATTGCAAAGCAATTCTGGGCTCACTTGATCGAGCAGGGCGCCATCAAAGACCCTAAAACGTTTATCAACCAAACCAAACACTGCACCATCGTTTCCGAAACGGCGATTGAAGAACTGCGATTGCGATTCAAGGAAATGTCGGCGCATCATTTTTTCGAACACATGCGTTTTTCGGAAGACTTCGACGAAATAAAAGACTGGATTCCCTACACAATGGAAGGGCGCCCACGCCATGAAAAAATGGCGGCTACCGTTATTGAAACCGGCACAGACGTAAACTTTGGGGCTTTAACTGAGCAAATGGCCGCCCACGCAGTGAATGACCTGGGGGTAAAAATAGAATACGGCACCCACGTCAAGCGCGTGCACAAGAGTCCATCCGGACAATGGATTATTGAAACTGAAGGCAGGGGAGAGCCCATCAAATACAAGGCAGACGTGCTGTTTGTCGGTGCCGGCGGCGGTGCATTCCCGATCCTTAAAAAAAGCCACTTGCCATTTCGGCACCGATATACCGGCTTCCCTGTGGGCGGGCGATTTTTACAAGCGCCAATCAGTGACGAACAGGCCGAGCATTACCGGGCCAAAACCTATGGCAAGGCGAAAGTCGGCGCGCCTCCCATGTCCGTACCTCATCTCGATTTGCGTGTAGTGGACGGTCAGCGCTACCTGCTTTTCGGACCGTTCGCGTCATTTAACCCTGTTCTTGAGAAAGGGCGTGGCTTTTTTGATTACCTCAGCTCAATGCGCCTGCATGATATCTCAGGCTTGCTGAACGTCACCCTCGAGCACTTTCCTCTTGTTAAGTATCTGGTTTCAGAGACGTTTAAAGGCAAAAAGAGCATGTTCGAGGAACTAGAAAGCTTTGCTCCGGGCTTGAGCGAACGGTTTGACTGGGAACCGGTTCAAGCCGGTCAACGGGTACAGATCATTAAAGACGGCGATTTGCAGATGGGTACAGAGATCATTGTGTCCGAAGACAAGACTTACGGGACATTGCTCGGCGCATCGCCCGGCGCATCGGTTTCGCCCGAAGTGATGTTGCGTTGCGTGGAGCAATTGATGCCGGCAATTTTTACTAAAGAAGCCGCCCAGAAAAAGAAAAAAGAGATTTTTCCCGAGGATGATCTGGACATATTGGCCAATAATCCTGACCGGTATCGGGAGATTCGCGATGCGGTTAACGAAAAGCTGGGGATTACCCCGTCAGCGACGTAATGAAATCGACGGTTTTGGTCAGCACCACGAAGCGATGACGCTTCGCATAATCAACTATGATGGAAGAAACAGGAAAACAATATAAATAGAGATAGCGGAGTTCATCGAGCTGCCTTTATTTGTTATGTTCCCGAACAGGTTGAAACTAATTGCAGAACAGATGTGTTAGCGGGAGAGACTGAGCGCACGATTAGTGCTCAGCGCCGAAGGAGCAACTGCCCCGGAAACTCTCAGGCAAACGGACCGCTAACACGATGACTTTCCGAAGAGCTGCCGACGACTGCGTCAGTCGGCACACCGAAGGAGCAAGCGGCCAACTCTGCGGAAGCGGCGCGTGAATCTCTCAGGTACAAGTGACGGAAGGGGTGCTTTCTACCATACCGTGTAGAAAGGAAACCTTGGGGCGCCGTTAGGAGAGTTTATGAGACGCATCGCAGTTATTGGCGGTGGTATTACGGGTATTACCACCGCTTACACTCTGGCCAAGCGCGGCCTGGATGTCACCGTTTACGAAAAACATCGTTATGCGGCAATGGAAACCTCTTTTGCCAATGGAGGTCAGCTTTCAGCTTCGAATGCCGAAGTCTGGAACAACTGGCAAACCATCAAGAAAGGGATGAAGTGGATGCTGCGCAGTGATGCGCCACTTCTGGTCAACCCCAAGCCATCCTGGCACAAGCTGAGCTGGTTCGCAGAGTTTATTGCAGCGATACCCCACTACGAAAAAAACACCACCGAAACTGCCCGAATGGCCATCGCAGCCCGTCAATATTTATTCGAATGGGCTCAGGAAGAAGGCATCGATTTTGACCTGAAGAAGCAGGGCATTCTCCACATCTACCGCGACAAAGCAGGATTCGATCACGCCGCCCACGTGTCCAAGCTACTGGCGGCGGGAGGCCTGGAACGTCGCGCGGTGACGCCTGACGAGATGAGCGCGATCGAGCCCACACTCGCGGGCACCTACTACGGTGGCTTTTTCACCGAAAGCGATTCCACCGGTGATATTCATAAATTCACCAACGGCCTGGCCGATGCCATCGTGCGCCAGGGCGTGAAAACCAACTATGGCCACACGGTAACGGAGCTGAGCGCAGACCCAAAAAACGCCTGGGTTACCGCTCATGACGGTGAGCAGCAGCATCGCGAAACCTTTGATGGTGTGGTGATGTGCGCAGGCGTTGGCAGTCGGGCACTGGCTGCAAAACTGGGCGATCGGGTTAATATTTATCCGGTAAAAGGTTATTCCATCACTGTCGGGCTGGACGATGAAGCCTCCCGGAAAGCGGCACCAACCGTCAGCCTTCTGGATGACGAAACCAAACTGGTGACCAGCCGCCTCGGCGACGATCGCTTCCGCATCGCCGGAACAGCGGAGTTTAACGGCTACAACAGAAACATCCGGGATGATCGTATCCAGCCACTGACCCGTTGGGTCGAAGAATGTTTCCCTGGCGTCAGCACTCGCCGCGTCGTGCCTTGGGCCGGCCTGCGCCCGATGTTACCGAACATGATGCCAAGAGTCGGTGGCGGACGGTTGCCCACTGTGTTCTACAACACCGGTCACGGACACCTTGGCTGGACACTATCGGCCATCACCGCTGAGATGCTCGCTGACGAAATAGCGGGTTGAGAAGGCGATGGCGGTATCCAGATTTCAGATGTGGAGTCCTTATGCTTGAGCAACCGCCCAGGAGCGCGCACGCTATTGTCACGACGCTAGACGACCTCGCAACATTGGCAGACTATTCGTTCGTCGACGCGCTCAACTGCGACCCTGAGGGGAATACAAACGGAGCCGATCACGCGCCGCGACAGGTCTTCTCGGGCCATTATGTTCCGGTCAGTCCTACGCCCATCGAAAACCCCGAATACGTCGCGCACGGCAAAGAGCTGTTTCGTGAACTGGGATTCGCCGACAGCATGGCGCAATCGGGGGACTTCGTGCGTATGTTCTCCGGCGACTTATCGGGCGTTCCGCAGCCGATGCGCAAAACCGGGTGGGCGTGTGGCTACGCACTGTCGATCTACGGCACCGAATACATCCGGCAATGCCCGTTCCAGACCGGCAACGGATACGGCGACGGTCGCGCCATATCGGTATTTGAGGGCGTCATCAACGATCAGCGCTGGGAAATGCAGCTAAAAGGAGGAGGGCGCACACCTTACTGCCGAGGCGCGGACGGCCGGGCGGTTTTGCGCTCCAGTGTGCGGGAGTTTCTGGCACAGGAGCACATGCACGCGCTGGGTGTGCCAACGTCACGGTCTCTGAGTCTGTACGTGTCTAAAACCGAGAAAGTCAGGCGCCCCTGGTACTCGGAGGGCTCACGCTCAATAGATCCGGACGTGCTTATACCCGAGCCAGTTGCTATCTCAACGCGTGTTGCACCGTCGTTCCTCCGGGTCGGGCAGCTCGAGCTCTTTAGTCGTCGTGCCCGCAATGAGGAACACCCACAGGCGATGGAAGAGCTCGAGAAAATCGTCTTGCACCTGATTGATCGTGAGTACCATGACGTTATCGACCGGAACCTGCCCGTCACTGAAAAAGTGGTGTTGCTTGCACGTGCTTTCCGCAGTCGATTGACGTCGCTTGTGGCGAACTGGATCCGTGTCGGCTACTGCCAGGGCAACTTCAATAGCGACAACTGTGCGGCCGGCGGCTTCACGCTCGACTATGGCCCCTTTGGATTCTGCGATGTGTTTGATCCGCAGTTCCAACCCTGGACGGGTGGGGGGCGTCACTTCTCGTTTCTCAACCAACCCATGGCGGCAGAACGCAACTTTCATTCGTTTTGTTCAGCGTTGCGGCCGCTATTGGCAACGCATCAAGAGAGTCTGCAGCAGCTAGACGAGATTCAAAGTGAATTCCCGAAGCTGATGCAAGCTCAACTGGAGACGATGTGGGCTGCCAAACTGGGACTTGATGCGTTTGACGCAGACCTGTTCCGTGAGCTGGCAACGCTGATGATGCAGACGCCCGTTGATTACACCATTTTCTTCCGGGAACTCTCGCTCGTGCCTGACGACATTGGCCCACTCAAGAAAAGCTTCTACAAGGGCTCAACTTATGTTGCAGACCCCGAAGCGATAGAAAAGCGCTGGTCAACGTGGCTCACAAAATGGCAATCACTCACTCGAACGATCCCGCGCGAAGAGCTTTCCAGTCAGATGAAGCGCGTTAACCCAAAGTACAGCTTGAGGGAGTGGCTCGTTGTACCTGCTTATAAGCAAGCGGCAGCCGGGGATTACACCTTGCTGCGAGAACTGCAGAACGTCATGACGCAGCCATATTCCGAGCAATCGAAGGACATAGAAGAGAAGTTCTACAGGCTGAAGCCATCGGCGTATTTTGAACTTGGTGGATCGTCGCATTACAGCTGTTCGTCGTGACGGTCTAGAACCCGAAATCCACGTTGGCTTGGCACGGCAGGTATCAATCCACGGCAATACCGCGCTCCACAAGCTGACTCCGCAGCAATTCGACCCTGCGCCGATTCACGCCCATATCGTATAATCCGAAGAGCGATTGCGATCGGACGTTCAAGCGCTGCATGTCCGCATCGACCAGAACTTCAAGATAATCCGGGAAGCCAAACAAATCGCTGTAGCAGGTGATGTCCGCATAACCGAAGCGGGCGTCGTTAATCGACGCTCCAGGTAGTTGCAAAGCTTCAGCTTTGATAATCGCCCATGAAGATTCATTTAAAGGCTCCGCCAACCGAATAGGTTCTATAGCGTAAAGGCCAACGGTGGATGAACTCGACACGCAGTTCAGAAAAGGCGGGCAGCTATCCAGAGTAAAATCGGTTCCCGCGGGCGGTACGTTGCCAGTTGACGCGCATCCCGAGAGAATAAGCAGTATTGAGAGTGCCATAAAGTGGCGCATGTTTGGGTAAGGCTCCGTGTTAAAGACGTCATGATGGAAGCGAGATCGCGTGATAATTTTGCATTACGGGTTAGACGACGGCAGAGATCACTAGACTGGCTCGATAATTAACCGCTTATTTTTACACAAAGCACTAAACAAGAATTAGCTCAGGCGCTGAAATGGCGAGCCGAAGGCGGGTTGTTTGCTGTTTTATACTTTGTGTACTCGCATACTCTATATGTTAATTTCAAATGACTGTAAGACTTGCGACTTCCAGAAATCAGAGGTTTAGGAGAGGGTTTTCAATTGCGAGAATTTGAAGTTCAAATTCTTCTTGAGATTTTGTGCCGGTTTTTCAAAATAAGGTAAGACTTATTTTCAAAGTGTGCTGTAGGCGTCTGATTTAATTATTTAAATTTTAGTATTTTATAGCAGCGCGCGCGGCAACTGTAAAGGGCGAGGTGTTTTATTTAGGGTTCAGGTAACAGAACAAAAAGAAGCGAATTTTTGGGCTACAATGACGACATCTAAATTTGATGGTGATCGTTATGGGCGATAACACTGGAAAGGAAAGCAGAGAGGATGATCATCCGAAGGAAGCTGTTCGCACTGGAGAACAGAAAACCTTCAGAGGCAAGTTCCGGGTGAGCGCTGCCCGACTCAAAGAGATCGGAAAGGAAGGCAGTCGCCGTATGGAGGCTCTGGATGCGGATGACATTGGAAAATACTCGGAGTAAGTAAGGAGTTCGGGCTTTTCAGAGCGTAACTGAGCGTCAGGCATTCAGCATGTGCTAACACGATTGCAGCACGAGTTTGCAGGCAAACTTTGAGTGCTCATTATGGTGATTGGCAGGTTCCTACCTGCATCGGTTTGTTTAGGCGGTACTGCCTGTATGCGATTCCCCCCTTGTTCGTGAGGGTATTTAGAAAGGGTCACTTCGGTACCAAAAATGAGTATCAATGATCGTTGTCACGCAGAGCACCGATTGCCTTACTTGCGCTTTCGCCAGCCGGACGTAGGGATCTCCTGAGTTCAGATCGATCAGGGAATATAACTGATTCCTGTACAGCGGGGATCATCCGAGCGGCAGGCTTGCCGTGACGTAAAATGACGATTTCTTTCCCGGAAGCCACGGCATCCACTAATTTGGCGAGTTTCTCTTGTGCTTCCAGCACACTACACCCTCCGAATTTAGATTCACCAATAGCAACAGTGCAGATGTGAATGCTGTGAAAGGAGGCATCCACACACGTCACGCAGCGCACGCTAACAAATAAGGTTAGGCCACGGTTCGATACTTTGCTGGAGCAAATGGCTACGATATCACCAAGCGAGGCGAGTCCATTCAGTTCTGAAAGCCGCAGCAAGCAACCTAAAAGTACTGAATTTATTAATGGCCAGAAACAATAAGTTAGCCGGTAATTTCCATAAAAAGTGCTAAGTTCGTCGTCCGACTCACTAGACCCGATTCTTCCATCCTTGGGTGGACGTAAAACGGGGTCAGGGTCAGGAAGATAACTAACTTGTGCAAACGCCCCGGCCCGTTCTTTGCAGCTAATTTACCGCAGGTAAAGGATTCGTCAGTCCAGAAATCTTTGAACTGACCTCCGTTTGAGACTGGGGTGTGTCGGGCCCTACAGTGGCTCAAGCGCAAGGACATTTCGGGAGACCTCGACCATGGTTCGCAAAAAACGGGTGGACCACAAGGAGGAGGGCCTCTTTGAAGGCAATCTGGAGCGTCGAATCAAGGAAATTCTGGATCCGGGGTATTTCAATATCTTTGAGCAGCAAATGTCCCGGTTTCTGGACCAGAAAACTCGTCAGCACATGGCCGACATGCCGAATTATTCCAAAGGTGTCATCAAGGCGGTGGCGACGCACCAGGAAGAATCGCTCAATGGCATTAAACGAGGACCGAAGGAAATGAACCCTAAAGAGCTGGGACTCTGAAGGTACCCCCATCCCGGGTCGCTGACATGCGCTCCTGTACGGGTCGATACCATCAGTTTCTGGTGTCGGACCGATCACCTATTCCGTTGATATGGCCTGTAAAACCCTGTAGAAATTATCGCTCACTGGAGCTGTCTTCAAAGGGTGCACAATGGAATTACAAAGCCTGAACAACATCTTTAAAGAGCGCATTCTTCGCATTCCCGACTTTCAGCGGGGGTATGCCTGGACCGAGCAGCATCTGGAAGATTTTTGGGAAGACCTGCTCTTGCTGGAGCCGGAACGGGTTCACTACACCGGGGTCATTACCCTGGAGCCGGTACCGGAAAGAATCTGGTCGAAGTGGGAAAACGACCACTGGTTGATCCAAGACGTGGACTACAGCCCCTTCTATGTCATAGACGGCCAGCAACGACTCACGACGTCGATGATCCTCATCAAAGCCATCATCGAGACGGTTCCTGAAGGCGAACTGTTGGCGTATCAATCCATTGACACCATTCTAAAGAAGTTCATCTTGCTGAAAGCCGATGACAAAATCAGAGAATCCTTCATATTTGGCTACGAAAAAGACAACCCAAGTGATGAGTTCCTGAGGACCCGCATCTTTGGCATGCACTCGCATTCCGACCAGCAACAGGAAACGCTTTACACTCGCAATCTTCTGAATGCCAAGCACTATTTCAAACAGAAACTGTCCGGCCTGTCGTTCGAAGAAGTGGTCGTACTCTTCAAAAAGGTGACTCAGAGGTTCAAGTTCAACCTTTATGAGATCAGCGACGAGATTGATGTCTTCGTTACTTTTGAGACGATGAACAACCGAGGGAAATCGCTGACCAGCCTGGAGTTGCTGAAAAACCGTCTGATTTACCTGTCCACCCTGTTCAGGGAGAACACGGGTAAGGAAAAGCTCCGGACCAATATCAACGACGCCTGGAAGACGATGTACGAATACCTCGGGAAGAACCCGGAAAACCCTCTGAGTGACAACGTATTCCTGAGGAATCACTGGACGATGTACTTCAAGTACAGCCGAAATCGAGGGGACGATTACATCAAGTTCCTGCTGGATGAGAAGTTCAATGCGCGAAACGTCACGCACCCCAAGTCCGAGCAGGTTGAACTCAAGATTGAAGAGATTTCCGACTATGTGAAAAGCCTTCAACAGTCGATTGTGCACTGGTTTTACATGCACAACCCCCACCATGCCCAGGCGAGCGTGCTAACCAACGATCAGAAGACTTGGCTGGAGCGCCTGGATCGCTTGGGCTTCACCTCCTTTAAACCCCTTATTCTGTCGGCCTTCGTCTCTCGCCAAAACCCGCAGATGATTACCGAACTGCTCAAGGCGGCGGAACGCTATAACTTCACCCTCTTCAACATCAGCCAGCGGCGTGCACGAACGGGCGATACCGAGATGTTTAGCATGTCTCGGGAACTGCTCAATGGGCGGCGAACCATCGAAGGGGTGGTTGAGGCCATCAAGAGCAAGAATGAGCGCTTCTATGACGCCAACAAGTTTCTGGATCAGATCAAGGAACGCTACGAGTTCGATGGCAAGGGTTTCTATCAGTGGGATGGCCTGCGGTATTTTCTTTACGAGCACGAGCAATGGCTCCGGGAGAAGGGCAAGCAGACAACCAGTAAGCTGAGCTGGGCCGTTCTGAAGGCCAATAAGGGCGACTACGTCACCTTGGAGCACATCTACCCGCAAACGCCGGATGACCCTTACTGGCAGGAGCGCTTCGGCTATCTGGAGGGTAGGCAGCGAAATTACCTGACCCACTCGCTGGGCAACCTTCTGCCACTTTCCCGCGCCAAAAATGGGTCGTTGCAAAATGCCCGCTTTCCCTTGAAGGTCAATAATGGCAATGGGGTCGGATATTACAACGGCTCGGTATCGGAAAACGAGGTGGCTCAAGCCCTAGAGTGGTCGCCCAAGGAGATTCGCAAGCGCGGCCTGGATTTGCTTCGGTTCATGGAGCGGCGCTGGAACATCGAGTTGGGCGATGAGGCTTTCAAGGAACGCCTGCTCCATCTGGATCAAGTGCCAATCGACTGAGGGTAACCCGATAGAGCAGATCTATAGGCGAAAATGCACCTTGATCACATCAGATCGATATTGAAATTTCAAAGGTGGGTTATTCGGGTTCTAACCTATTTATCGCTTCTCTCCATGGTCTTCCATGAAATCTTCTGAAACACCTTTTCCGTCAAACCACGCATCCCAGTCCTCTGGATCAGTAACTGGGTCCGTGGGTCGCTCGAATTTCTTCACAGACCCTTTCAGTCTCTCCAAGGGCTCGGACTCTTGGGGAAGCAGCTCTCCCAACTCGTCCGAGTGGGCTCCGAAGGCATCTAGGTCTTTGAGTAACTCCTGCTCTGTTGGTCGTTTCTTTTGCATGGGAACCTCTCGTTTCAAGATTCTTTTCTAGTGTACCAGACTGGTAAATCCACGGACCCACCACCAACAGGCTAAAGGCGAAATCACCGAACGGTTAGGGTCAACGATCGTTATGAACGCTAAAGCTGGAAAAATGCAGAGATAATGATTATGCAAAGGGATATAGCAAGATCTGGAAACAGAAAACGTTCAGGGGGAATCGTGCTCGATTCGAGTGGATTGAAAAGGACAAATATGCGGTATGGAGAATCTCGGCCCTGAAGATTTGAAGCAAACTTTGACCTAGCGTATCGACTTTACATAGAGCCTTAGCTTATCGTTTTCTCATTGGGCACCACGCGAACCTCCATCCAAGCTATCAAGATATTCTAGATAGGATGCGCCAGTAATTACGTCTCGGCCACCGATGACCCAATCCACACACTCCAGCCTTCCGGCTGAAACAAGTGACATCAGCCTGCCTTTGCCGCAATGCAGAGCGGCCATCACGCGATAACACTCGAGATTTCCAGAACATTGCGTCCGTAACTCCGCTCCCAGCCATTTATCAAAAGTATTCTCGTCAATTTCAATGGTCGGCACGTTGTTCGACCAGAACAGACGCCCTTTAACCTCTCTCGACCAAACGGCGGCCAACAGGCGACCATAACTGGTTAAATTACGGTCTAACCGGACGTCGTTCATCGAAACCAAGGTAGAAGCTCCGCTGTCATTATTCTGGCCAACTAATTCGGACAGGCAATGAAGGTCTCTAATATCGAAAATTTGCTGCCTCACTACATGGGTATTATTCAAAGGAGTGATGCAGTGATTCTCAAGGCAGTAACGAAGCTCGGTCATGGGAATGCCAATTACCTGAGCAAGCCCCCGAGCATCGATTTGATATTCTAAATCGCGGATCGCCCGGTCCCAATTGAGTTGAACTCTCTTGTTGGTCACAAACTCACTTTTATCTTCTTCAAGTAAGATTTCGGGCATATCCCCTGGTGGGTTAGTTGCCAGGGATGCTGAGCCCTTCATAGGGGGAACTTGAGCAAGCCTCTGGCTGAGTGATAACTCAAAGCCCAGCGGTTCATTTCTTTCAGCTCGCTTTCGGATGATTTCACTTCCAGAACAGGGGTCCTGAAGGAGTTGATAAGCAGTGCTGGCAACTCTCCAGAGATTCGAAGTCGCCGGGAATCGGTTCAGAGGAGCAATCATTGAATCGAAGGGCCTAGCAACCAACATGATCGCCGCGGAAACTTCTCGAAGGGCATCTGCGGCTCCGAGCGATTCTTCAGTTAATTGAGTCCACAAATTCATCTCAAAGTCAGAGATTTGTTGATGAGGGTTCTTTTGCGAATCCCAAGGCGTTTTGCAATTGGGACACTTACGCAAAAGCTCCGAAGCCCACGGTAACCGACTTTGACATGAGGGGCATGTATCGATCAGGGGTGCACGGTGAACGGGGCAATGAGCAAGGTGCCCCAAACTCCAGCGCCAATCCAAAAACTCATTCTCTAACAGGCAATCAATACAGAAGCGGGGCGTCGAAACTCGGAGATCACGAACCATTCGAATCGGGTCTTCGATTCCTTGAACTGTGTGTTGGTGCTCGAATTGCTGGGCCTCTGCTTCGCAATCCCGACCTAAGCGCTGCGAAAGCCCATCCATGATCTCGCCAACGTGAGAGAGCGACCAACGCTCGGGCTTGCCACGATTCGATACCTTGCTGGAGCAGATGGCAACAACCTCATCGAGCGAGACGAGTCCATTGAGTTCTGCGAGCCGCAGCAAGTACCCTGAAAGACCTTCTCCACCCGCAGGGTATGGACGAACGCCAAACCGCCTCATAGCGCCTCCAGATGGTTTTTAACCTGCTCATCCTTTGCAACGAATGGGTTAAAAGTCTCGCCGAGATTATTGTCCAGAAAAATGGCTTCGTATCCTTGGGCCCAATTGTGTTTTGTGAGCGGAGCACTGATATCGGTACGATCCAGCGTGCTGGAAATCAGTTCGCTGATAGCCCTCGGCAAGCCGAGGGTGGCGAGGTAAACTCGGGGAAGCATAAACTCCGATGCGAGAGCGATGCTGTTAATTCCTTCTTGTTCCAAGCGACGGTCATAAGCCTTCAGATAATCACGCAGCTCTAAGACCGAAGTTTTGTCCGCAATTGAGAACGGACGCAATTCGAAGCGATTCTTTGCAAACCGCTGTCGGATTTCGTCGTGTTGAACAAAAGTTTTGAGGCCTTCTGGCAACCCGGTGAGCAAGCAAGAAAATTTGCAGTCATCCATCAGCGTCTTGAGGAGGTTGAGCACATTTCGGGTAGAAATGCGTGCCTGCTCACTCAGGAGATGCTGGAATTCATCGATTACAAGCATCTGAACACCTTGCTCTGCAACCAGCTTGTGAACCCTCTTCAGCAGTGTGGTTGAGTTGCCCGAAAGTTTGACGTGGTTTGCCGCCATTAGGATTTGCTGGAGCAGACCGTTGTAGGTTGGACGCCCTGACAAGCGAACTTTAAGAATCGGTAGCTCGGTCAGCTGATCTGTTTCAAGGTCTGGCCTGGAGGCATAGTAAGCAGCAATGTAGGTGTCGACGGCTCGACTCTTTCCGACCCCGGTCAGGCCCGTCAAGATCATTCCAGCCCGCTCTGAACCGTGCATGGAGTGCGCATATCGAATATTCGTAAGCGCTTCTTTGAATTTTGGATACAAGATCGACGACTCTTGAATCCGCCTGGTTACCTCTCTCTCTTGAGTCTGGGTAATCGCATCAAAGAGTTGCGACAGAGCCTCTACACTGGTTTTCTTAGACAACGTCGTAGCCCTCGTCGTTGGAATTTTCGTCAGCAAGTCCCTCCAGTAATGTTCCGGCATCCGGTTCCGAACCCGATCCTGATGTTCTGGCTCGATTGGAATCGCGCAGTGAATGAACACCTTTGGTCATCTCTGAAAGGTTGGCCTTGGTGCTTTTCCTCCTTGTCGCTTCTCTTGTCTGCTTTTGGCTCTGCTTATCCGCAGCGAGTAGTTCGGGATCGCCGTCTAGGGACGATTTTCGGACACGTGATAGAGGTTTCTTGTCCAGACGGATGGCATCCCATTCTCGCAATGCCATACCTGGATGGATTCTTCGATCGGTCGCAAAGACAGGAAAGCGTTCATTGGTCTCAGGGTCTCTTACCGAAACCGAATAAATATCGTTCGGTGTGAATTCGCACTCCACACGTGGTTCTTTCCCGAGCTTTTTTAGAAAGCCGTAGATAGACTTCAGCCTTTTGTCAGGATCGTTGTACCTGGCATTGTTGACGGCGATGCCCAAGTGCCCCTCATCTCCGGAGATTTTCGGGGTCTTTTTTTCCCCGTGAGTAAGTTTGACCCGGGTAAACAGCTCATCGGGAATTGCCGGTGGGAACAACTTCGCATTCTCGGACCATACCTGGTGAGGAGTCTGCCAGTTGAGACCCTCGTGTTCGTTTTGGTGATAGTCGTCAACAATCCACTGGGTGAGTTTTCTTTTTACTTGATCAAGTGTTAACACAGCCTGTTGTTCGATGGTTGCATCCGAGGGTTGATTGCCAGGTGTTTTGGGAACGTATCCGGGGAGGCGAGAGGCAAATTGCGCTCGTACCGTTTTGTTGAACGACTCGATAAAGGGTTTCTTTTCGCCGGAGAATGTTGGGGCAATAGAAGAGCCAGCATTGAGATGCAAGAGAAATGAGTGGGTTTCGATTGCCTTGTATCCAGGCCCACCGTCACTTACTACATTCTTGAGGTGTAGTGGTCAACTAATCCCGGACAGTATTTTAAGGTTTTCCTCAGCTGCAACGGGCGGAATGCCATCGTTGAATGCGTGAGGTCGCTGCCGGTTGTAATAGTCCATCAGATAGCCACCCACATCTT
>NZ_JBQXYE010000003.1:0-450135 GCF_052645435.1 Marinobacter sp. V032
TGAAACGAATCAGCGCCGATGGTAGTGTGGCTTTTGCTCATGCGAGAGTAGGTCATCGTCAGGCTCCTAATTCTGAAAACCCCAGCACAGCGATGTGTCTGGGGTTTTTTATTGGGCGGAATAAAAGCGCTCATGAAAGGTCGTCGCAGTCCGAGCCTCATTCGTTGCCCGTCTTCGCCTTCCACGGCAGTCCACAAAATCCGACCTTATCAAGTATACTGATACTTTCAGCTTTACCCTCCAGCGCTTTCGTTAACAGAAGGATTGCACCTATGCCCGGCAATAATCACCTCGTTATTTTCGATACCACCTTGCGTGATGGTGAGCAAAGTCCCGGTGCATCAATGACTCGTGCGGAAAAGCTCCGAATTGCCAAGGTGTTGGAAAAGCTCAGAGTCGATGTGATTGAAGCGGGTTTCGCTATCGCGAGTCAGGATGATTTCCTTGCTGTAAAAGGTATAGCCGAAACTATTAAAGACTCGACAATATGCAGTCTTTCCCGTGCGCTCGATAAAGACATTGATCGTGCGGCAGAAGCTGTTAAGCCAGCGCAGCGGTCCAGAATCCATACTTTTATTGCGACTTCCCCTATTCATATGAAGCATAAGCTTCAGATGGAGCCGGAGGCGGTAATCGAGCAGGCTGTTCGCGCGGTCAAGCGAGCGAGAAATCATGTAGGGGACGTTGAGTTCTCTTGTGAGGATGCGGGACGCTCAGAACTCGACTTCCTGTGCCGGATAATTGAGCGGGCAATCGATGCCGGCGCGACCACCATTAATATACCGGACACCGTGGGCTATGCGATTCCCTCTCAGTTCGGTGAGACTATAAGACAGTTACTCAACCGGATTCCAAATGCCGACAAGGCGATTTTTTCGGTGCATTGCCATAACGATCTTGGTCTCGCGGTGGCAAACTCCCTCGCGGCAGTCGCCCAGGGAGCGCGGCAGGTTGAGTGCACCATTAATGGTTTAGGGGAGCGCGCGGGCAACGCATCCCTTGAAGAGATCGTGATGGCGGTGAGAACGCGGCAGGATCTGTTCTCTATTGATACGTCGATTGACTCCAGGCACATCGTGCCGGCGTCCAGGCTTGTTTCCACAATCACCGGTTTTCCAGTTCAGCCTAACAAGGCCATTGTTGGTGCCAATGCGTTTGCTCATGAGTCGGGCATCCACCAGGACGGTGTTCTCAAGCATCGCGAAACCTATGAAATCATGCGCGCCGAGGACGTGGGCTGGCATACCAACAGTCTGGTGCTTGGCAAACACTCAGGGCGCAATGCCTTCCGAACACGCATGCTTGAACTTGGCATGGCGTTCGATTCTGATGAGCAGCTCAACGATGCGTTTGTTCGCTTTAAGGAGTTGGCTGATCGAAAGCACGAGATTTTTGACGAAGATTTGCAGGCACTTGCGAATGATGCCAAAGAGCGTGATATTCCAGAGCATTTCGGGCTCGTCAGCTTGCGGGTGACTTCCGAAACAGGTGTAGTGCCGCGTGCAGCACTTGTCGTGCGAGTGGACGGTGCTGAGCGCACAGTCGAGGCAGAGGGTAGTGGGCCGGTTGATGCTGCTTTCAAAGCGCTGGAAGAATTGGCGCAATCCGGTGCGACCCTGCAGCTTTATTCGGTTAATGCGATTACCAGCGGAACCGATGCACAGGGTGAGGTCACTGTGCGTCTGGAAAAGGGCGGGCGAATTGTGAACGGTTTGGGTGCGGATACGGACATTATCATTGCATCAGCGAAAGCGTATATTCAGGCGCTGAATCTGATTTTCACCGGCGTGAGGCGCCAGCACCCACAAGCAGCGGAAGTTTAAGGTTTTGCAAAACGTGAACGTCATTGCATCGGAAGCTCAGCGGCAGTTTTACTTGTCCTCCATGGGGGTGACCTTGTGGTATGCGCGTGATTTGTTGCCCGGGGCCGCGCCTTCCCCCGCAATGGATTTCAGCGAGCCGGAATCGGTAGCGTTTAACGTGAGCTCGTCACCGGAAGCGGCTAGGCCGGCTGGGGCAGGCGACAGCGGGCAGCAGGTCAGTGTCAAGGAGCTCATCAAATCAGTTGGTGGCAAGGGCCTCGTTGATAAGGAACCGCCTCTGGATCAAAAACCGGTTGATGCAGAGGTGCCCGACACCAGACCGGAATCGCTCGCTCAAGATGCATCTCCAGCGAAGCCGGTGCCAGAAGTGGCGGTGTTGGACGCCGGGCAGCAAGTGTTCGCTGAGGCGTTGAGCAACACTACATTTCAATTGGGTGTCTGGTGTTCTCCGAGCTACTGTTTGTTGTCGCCCTACTCGTCAGAAGTCAGTGACGAGCTCCAGAACAGGCTTGCCGCCAATATTCTGCTTGCGCTTGAAAGTGCCTCTATCGAAAATTATCGGCTTGCCTGGCCCGTATTTAATAACATTCAGGTTTTCTCAAACCCGGCTTCTGATCTCGTGTGTCTGCTCCAGAATCTTCGAAAGGATAAAATACAGGAACGCCGCATCCTTATGCTGGGCGATCTTGTAGACAATGAGGGGGGGGTAGCCGAAATGAACTCGATTCTGGGACAGGCTGTTGTCGAAAGCCCGTTTTCGGTAGCAGGGCTGGCAGCTGACCCCCGGAATAAACGCGAGCTATGGCTTCAGCTGAAAGAGCGGGTGCTCGGGATCCAGTAATGGGTGACAGCGCCTTCAACCGAGCTGATAAAATCATACGCCCTTTACGGTTTTCTGACCTGGCAGCGGTCAATGGTATTGAGCTCACAGGCTACTCTCACCCCTGGCCTGACGCTGTCTTCCGGGATTGTTTTCGCGATGACTACCGACTCTGGGCGTTGGAGAGTAGCGATCAGCAACTGATCGGCTATGCCATAGTTGCCTATCTGTTTGACGAAGCGCATCTCCTCAATATCTGTGTTGCCAAGACGAAGCGGGGGCAAGGTGCCGGGCGAATGCTACTGGCTCATCTGGCCCGCGAGGCATTTGACGAGAAAATGTCGGTTGTCACGCTCGAAGTGAGGTTGAGCAATCATTCCGCGATCGCTTTGTACGAGTCTTTTGGTTTTGAGCGTATGGGGCTGCGCCCGGGGTATTATCCGGGTGATGCCCTTCGGGAGGATGCCTTGGTGTTGACGCTCAGAGCGCCGGGTTGACCTTCAGATGGGGCTGACCTCCGGGCTGATTCCGTTGCCATGGCTCCTGCTATGCTGGGGAGTGTTGCTGATTCTGGTAATCGCGGCGCTGGTTTGCGCTGAATGGGCTCAGTTGGTTGTAGAGCGTCCGCTTCAACACAGTCTTTTCGCGGGTATATTGCTGTTGGTGCTGGCATGGCAGATCAGGGCCGGACTGTCGCCTGGTCTGACGATTCATGTCCTCGGAATGACGGCCATGACACTGATGCTGGGCTGGGCGTTTGCAATCCTGGCGGGCGTAGCGGCATTGATTTTCATGGTGGTTCTCGGGCGCGAATCGCTGGATATGCTTGGCGTCAATGGACTGGTGACAGTCGCGATTCCATGCCTTGTCAGTTACGGGATTGTGCGATGGGAGAAGGCGCGCGGATTCCGGAATTTCTTTGCCTATCTGTTCGTCTGTGGGTTCTTCGGTGCAGCTATCGCGGTACTGGTCGCCGGGTTGTCGATGGTGGCGTTACTGTGGATGTCGGGCGTTTATAGCTGGGAGCTGCTGGTCCATGAGTATGTCCGCTACCTCCCACTTATCCTCCTGCCCGAAGCCTTTGTTAACGGAACGATCGTGTCCGGGCTCATGGTGTTCCATCCCCAGCGTTTACTCACGCTGGATGAGAGCCGTTACCTCTGAATAGTCTGAGGCTGCCCGCGATTTGCGTTCGCGTCAGGGGGCTTCAGAACTTATAATGTCTGGCTTTTCCACTCGCGCTAATTTTCAGGCTGTTTAACTATGACCATGCTCTCCGCGGAAATCGACAAGCGCCGGACGTTTGCGATCATCTCGCACCCGGATGCCGGTAAAACGACGATTACTGAAAAGGTCCTGCTATTCGGTAAGGCCTTGCAGAAAGCGGGCACCGTAAAAGGCAAGAAATCTGGGCAGCATGCGAAATCCGACTGGATGGAGATGGAGAAAGAGCGTGGTATTTCCGTCACCACCTCTGTTATGCAGTTTCCTTACGCCGACAGGTTGGTAAATCTGCTGGATACGCCGGGCCACGAAGATTTTTCTGAGGATACTTACCGCACGCTGACCGCTGTGGATTCGTGTCTGATGGTGATCGACAGCGCCAAAGGTGTCGAGGAGCGCACCATCAAGCTGATGGAAGTTACGCGCTTGCGCGATACCCCGATTCTGACGTTCATGAACAAATTGGACCGGGATACCCGCGACCCGATTGATCTCATGGACGAAGTCGAAGATGTCCTGAAAATCGCCTGCGCGCCGATTACCTGGCCGATAGGAATGGGTAAGAACTTCAAGGGTGTTTATCATCTGCTGAATGATGAAGTGATTCTCTATCAGAGCGGCCAGGGCCATCATATTCAGGACCGTCGGGTCATCAGCGGGATCGATAACCCGGAGCTGGATAGCGCGTTGGGTGCTTATGCTGCAGATCTCAGAGATGAAATTGAACTGGTAAAAGGCGCTTCCAACGAGTTTGATCTTGAGGCGTTTTTGCGGGGAGAGCTGACACCCGTCTTTTTCGGTACCGCATTGGGCAATTTCGGCGTCGACCATATGTTGGATGGATTGGTTGAATGGGCGCCGCGACCTCAGCCCCGGGCAACCGACGTGCGCGAAGTGCTACCAACGGAAGAGGGGTTTTCCGGTTTTGTCTTCAAGATTCAGGCAAACATGGATCCCCAGCATCGGGATCGGGTGGCATTTCTGCGAATCGTGTCAGGGCGCTATAACCAGGGCATGAAAGTCCGTCATGCCCGCATGGGTAAAGAAGTGCGACTGGCTGACGCGCTGACCTTTATGGCGGGTGACCGTGAACAGGCTGAAGAGGCGTTCGCCGGCGATATTATCGGGCTCCATAACCATGGCACCATTCAGCTGGGGGATACCTTTACCTCCGGCGACGATATGAAATTTACCGGTATCCCCAACTTCGCTCCGGAACTGTTCAGGCGCATCCGCCTTAAAGATCCCCTCAAGGCCAAGCAACTACAGAAGGGGTTGGTGCAGTTGTCCGAAGAAGGTGCGGTGCAGGTCTTCCGGCCTATGCGGAACAACGATTTGATTGTCGGTGCGGTTGGTGTGCTGCAGTTTGACGTGGTAGTCAGTCGTCTGAAAACGGAATACAAAGTTGATGCGGTTTATGAGCCGATCAATGTGGCGACCGCTCGCTGGGTTCACTGTGATGACGCACGCAAGCTTGAGGAGTTTGAACGCAAGGGCTATGAAAACCTGGCGCTTGATGGCAGCGATCGCCTAGCTTATATCGCACCAACAATGGTGAATTTGCAACTGGCCCAGGAGCGGTTCCCGGACGTTCAGTTCAGCAAAACGCGCGAGCACTGATAGGCCGTTTATGTTTGTCGACGCGCACTGCCATCTGGATTTTCCGGAGTTTGATGGCACCAGGGATAGCGTGCTGGCGCGTTGTCGTGAACTGGGTGTGAATCGTTTGGTCATGTCCGGGGTGCGGGCCGCAGGTTGGCCCCGCTTGCAGCAGTTCTCTGCAGAGCACGAGTCGTTGTTTTACTGTCTGGGTATTCATCCCTGGTTTATTGCAGAGCATGATGAGCGTTCGTTGGAGGCTTTGGAGCAAGCGCTTGCAGGTTTACCCGCTCGGTGCGTAGGGGTGGGGGAGTGCGGTCTGGACCGTCTCAGGGGGACGCTTGATGAGCAGTTTCCCTGGTTTGAGGCTCAGGTGGATATTGCGAGCAGGCAGCGGATGCCATTAGTTATCCATTCAGTAAGAGCCAATGACGAAGTGGCAAGCGTGCTGCGCCGGAGGCAGTTCAGTCAGGGTGCGTTGATACACGGCTTTTCCGGCAGTGAACAACAGGCTGGAAAACTGCATGACCTCGGCTGTTACCTTGGTGTCGGTGGTGTAATTACTTACGGGCGTGCTGAAAAGACACGGCGGGCGCTGGCCGCGATGCCTTTGGAAAGTCTGGTGCTGGAGACGGATGCGCCGGATATGCCGCCGTCAGGTGTCGCGGCCGGCGAGAATTCGCCAGAATCAATTCCGAGGATTTTCAAGGCGTTGTGTGAACTTCGCCCGGAACCGGAAGACGTCGTGCGAACCCGTCTAATGGAGAACGCCTGTGCTTTGTATCGCTGGCCGGACTGCTGAATTAATACACAGTCAGGGCTTGGCATGGGTCGGGTGTTGCTTTATACTTCGCGCCCTGGCTTTTCAAGGCGATGTCGTCATCTCAGCCCCGAATGACACAACGCCAGCAAATATTATAGGTCGAAAGTCACCGCTAAACGCTTGGAGCGTTGGGTAGTGGTGGTTTTTAACGTTCGTTATACGCGTTACAAGGCGGAATCAATGAAGACTCTGAGTGCGAAACCAGAAAGCGTAAAGCGTGACTGGTACGTTGTAGACGCAGCCGGCAAGACGCTGGGTCGTCTGTCAACCGAAATCGCCCTTCGTCTGCGGGGCAAGCATAAGCCTGAATATACCCCTCATGTCGACACCGGCGATTACATTGTTGTGATCAATGCTGAACAGGTGCGTGTGACTGGTAAGAAGTCAGCCGACAAAATGTATTATCACCACACGGGGTTCCCGGGTGGTATCCGTTCGATCAACTTCGAGAAGCTGGTCGACAAGGCGCCTGAGCAGGTTTTGGGTCACTCCGTGAAGGGGATGATGCCAAAAGGACCTTTGGGTCGCGCCATGTTCAAAAAGCTGAAAATCTATGCCGGCGCTGAGCATCCTCATGCAGCCCAGCAGCCCAAAGAACTCGACATCTAACGGAAGGCGAATATGTCTGTAGCACAAAATTACGGTACTGGTCGCCGCAAGACATCTACGGCGCGGGTATTTATCAAGCCGGGTAGCGGTAGCATCACGATCAACGATCGTTCAATCGAGCAGTTTTTCGGTCGCGAGACTTTGCGCATGATCGTTCGTCAGCCGCTGGTTCTCTCTGAGTCCGAGAACCGTTTCGATATTCGCATCACCGTAGAAGGTGGCGGTATCAGTGGGCAGGCCGGCGCCATCCGCCACGGTCTGACTCGCGCTCTGATGGATTATGACGAAACGCTTCGTCCGGCCATGCGCAAAGCGGGTTATGTTACTCGTGATGCTCGTAAGGTTGAGCGTAAGAAAGTGGGTCTGCGGAAAGCGCGTAAGCGTCCACAGTACTCCAAGCGTTAATTTGGCGGTTTATTTCGCCAGCAAAAAACCCGGCTATCTGCCGGGTTTTTTTTTGACTGCAGTTAATTTGCATGCCCTGATGTCGGTGGCTCGAAAGAACGCTCATGGCGCGGCTTTCCGACTTGTAAGGTTTTGGTAATTTCATTACCATTTGACGCACTAAATACAGGGTTAAGAAGTACTTTTCGATGTGTGGCGTGCCTTTGCGCGTTGCCTGCATTGCCTGATGGGAGAAAACCATAATGAATAATGGCGACGTGAGCCAAAGCCGACGTCGATTCCTGATCGGTGCTACGTCAGTGGTCGGTGGTGTCGGTGTGATTGGCGCGGCCGTACCTTTCGTGGCGTCCTGGAATCCCAGTGCCAAGGCTGAAGCAGCTGGTGCTCCGGTAACAGTGAATGTTGATAAAATAGAGCCGGGTCAGCAGATTACGGTGGAATGGCGAGGTAAGCCCGTGTGGATTGTTCGCCGCACCGATGAGATGTTGGCGAACATCAAAAAGCTGAATGACACAGTTAAAGATCCTGAGTCGTCAGAAGCGTCGCAGCAGCCGACCTATATTGAAGGCATCTATCGCTCTCTTAAACCGGAGTTTGCAGTTCTGGTTGGTATTTGCACACATCTGGGGTGTGTTCCGACTTATCGTCCTGAAGTGGCGCCTGCTGATCTGGGTCCTGAGTGGTTGGGGGGCTTCTTTTGCCCGTGCCACGGTTCCCACTACGACCTGGCGGGCCGGGTCTACCAGAGTCAGCCCGCACCGCTGAATCTTGAAGTTCCGCCTTATCGATATGACACCGATGCGGCCATGACGGTCGGTCTTGATCCGGAGGCTGCGTGATGCAAAAGCTGATTCAGTGGATTGATGAACGGTTGCCGATTGTAGATGCCTACAACAACCATCTCGGCAAGTATTATGCACCCAAGAACTTTAACCTCTGGTACTTCTTCGGATCGCTGGCAATGCTGGTTCTGGTTAACCAGCTGGTTACCGGTATCTGGTTGACCATGAGCTACAACCCATCTGCAGAAGGCGCATTTGCTTCTGTTGAGTACATCATGCGTGATGTTCAGTGGGGTTGGTTGTTGCGTTATATGCATTCAACCGGCGCATCGGCATTTTTTGTTGTTGTATACCTGCATATGTTCCGCGGCCTCATGTACGGTTCGTACCAGAAGCCTCGTGAGCTGATCTGGTTGTTCGGCATGCTGATTTATCTGGTGCTCATGGCTGAAGCCTTTATGGGCTATCTGTTGCCTTGGGGCCAGATGTCCTACTGGGGCGCTCAGGTTATCGTTAACCTGTTTGGTGCAATTCCGGTCATTGGCGATGACCTGTCGTTGTGGATTCGTGGTGACTACCTGATTTCGGGTATTACCCTGAACCGATTCTTCGCATTGCACGTCATAGCGCTTCCCATTGTTCTGCTTGGGCTTGTGGTACTTCATATTCTTGCGTTGCATGAAGTAGGTTCCAACAACCCGGACGGTATCGATATCAAGAAGAATAAGGACGAGAATGGCATTCCAAAGGACGGGATTCCCTTCCATCCTTATTACACCGTTCATGACCTGATTGGTGTTGCGGTCTTCCTGTTTGTTTTCTGTGTTGTGATCTTCTTCTTCCCTGAAATGGGTGGCTTGTTCATCGAGAAACCGAACTTCGAGCCCGCTAACAGCCTGAAAACGCCTGAGCACATAGCGCCGGTATGGTATTTCACGCCTTTCTACGCAATGTTGCGGGCAGTGACGGTCGACCTGTTCGGGTTGCCCGCCAAGTTCTGGGGTGTCGTTGTGATGGGTGCGGCGATCGCTATCCTGTTCGTGCTGCCTTGGCTTGATCGCAGCCCTGTCCGGTCCATGCGTTACAAGGGTGTTTTGAGCAAGATTGCGTTGACTGTCTTCGTCATCAGCTTCGTCATTCTCGGCTATCTGGGTATTGTGCCTTCCAGTCCGGGGCGTACGCTGCTGGCCCAGGTGCTCACGACGTTGTACTTCCTGTACTTTATCCTCATGCCGTTCTACACGCGGATGGAGAAAACAAAACCAGTTCCGGAAAGGGTGACAGGCTGATGAAAAAGCTGATTATTGGTCTTTTCATGATTTGCCTGCCAGCAATCGGGCTGGCAGCCGGCGGGGCCGGTGTGCCCCTTGATCATATGGAGCCCGACCACGGCAACAAGGCTTCATTGCAGCGCGGTGCTGCGCTGTTTACCAACTACTGCATGGGGTGTCACTCGATGGAGTACGCGCGCTACAAGCGTGTCTCCGATGATATCGGTATCCCTGCAAAGCTTTACGAGGACAACCTGATCTTTACTGGCGCCAAAATCGGCGAGCTGATGAAGAACAGTATGAATAAGGACCTCGCTAAAGGCTGGTTTGGTAACCCGCCACCGGATCTGACGCTGGAGTCCCGTTTACGGGGCGAGAGTTGGGTCTACTCCTATTTGCGCGGTTTCTACAAGGATGAAGCGCGTCCCTGGGGCGTGAACAACGTGGTATTCCCGAATGTGGGTATGCCGCATGTGCTGGTTGAGATGCAGGGATTGTGCGCTACTGAGCCGAAAATCGGTCATGGCGCCAGCGTGGATCCGCTGAGCGGTAACGAAGTCGATGCCTCGCCTTGTACCGAATGGGCAAGCGAGGGCACGATGACGCCTGCTGAATTTGATACCGCAATGTACGACCTGACGAACTTCCTGTCGTATATGGGTGATCCGGTGAAAATGGAGCGCGAGCGTCTTGGTATTTTCGTGCTGCTCTTCATTCTGGTGTTCTTTGTTGTCGCCTACCTGCTCAATCGTGAGTACTGGAAAGACGTACATTAAAGAATCAGGTATAATCCGGCCCTGATAAGTATTCCAGCGGGTGGCGTTGTCGCTCGCTGGATTTTTGCTTTCCGTAATTTCATCTCTGTGTCAGCGTAATCGTGGGGTAGTTTTATGGGCGTTGTGACCAAGCGGTCATCAATGACGTTTTTTTCAGATCCGGCCAGTCATTACAGCCACCGGGTGCGTATTGTTCTCGCTGAAAAAGGTGTCACCGTAGATGTAGTGGATGTGGATCCGGATAATCCGCCGGAAGAGCTTTCCGACCTCAACCCATATAACGCGTTGCCAACACTTGTCGATCGTGACTTGGTGCTTTATGAGCCCAATATCATGATGGAATATCTTGATGAGCGTTTCCCGCATCCACCTTTGTTGCCGGTCTACCCTGTAGCCCGTGCAAACAGTCGTCTGATGATTCACCGGATTCAGAAGGACTGGTGTGGGCTGGTTGATCAGATTCTTGCCCAGCCTAACGCCAAGGCTTCAGAGGCTGCGCGCAAAGAGCTTCGTGAAAGTCTTCTGGCGGCAGCACCTTTGTTCGGCGAGATGCCTTACTTCCTGTCAGAAGAATTTACGATCGTGGACTGCAGCATTGGGCCTATTCTGTGGCGCTTGCCGGCGCTGGGTATTGATCTGCCAGAGAAGCAGGCCAAGCCATTGCTGAAGTATATGGAGCGTCTGTTTGAGCGCGAAGGCTTCAAGGCTAGCCTGTCGGATCTTGAAGAAGATATCCGCAGCTGATTGTGATGTTTTCCAGAGCCTGATTGGGAGGCGGAATGTCTGAGAAGACAGATAATATGTTATCCAGCCGGCCATACCTGGTGCGGGCATTCAATGAGTGGATTCTGGATAACAACTGTACACCCTATATTCTGGTAGACGCCGGGATACAGGGTGTTCAGGTGCCGGCTGAGCACGTGGCAAATGGCCAGATCGTTCTGAATATTAGCCCCAGTGCCGTTAAGGCGCTCATGATTGGCAACGGAGCGCTTGAGTTCAGCGCGCGTTTCGGTGGTGTGCCGATGCAGGTATCGGTTCCTCTTGTTGCTGTTTTGGCGATTTATGCCAAAGAGAACGGCGAGGGTATGGTGTTTGGCACAGAGCCAGGTTCACCGGATCCTGAAGGTCCATCTGGCGGCAATAATGACGAAGGTGGCAAGCCTGAGCGACCGTCAGGGAAGCCGAGCTTGAAAGTGGTGAAGTAAAACCCATTCACCCAATGCTCAAATGAAAAAGCCGACCAATAAGGTCGGCTTTTTTCGTTCTGGCCCCGCAGCCAGGTTTAAGGACTGCTTCAGCCACCAAAGATCGTGTTGTCGATCAATGCGCTGAGTGCGTTGAGGATAATCAGAAAAATGCCGGCTGCCTGGGTAGGGCTCAGGTTGTGAAGTGCGATTTCATGGTCTTCAGGGTGCAGCAGCGATGTGATGTCTGTTTTCTCTTTTGCGCTGAGCACAACCACGCGCATGTCTCTGTCGTGGGCGGCCTGTATGGCTTGAATCAGGTTGGCTTTATGGCCGTCATCAACAATCACGAACAATGTATCGCCGTCCTTGCCCAGTGCGCGCACTTGTCTCGAGAATGTCTCGTTAAAACGGTTGTCCCTGCAAATGGCAGAAAACGTAGTGGCGTCAGCACCGAGATTGATGGCGGGGAGTGCTGGCCGGTCATGCTCAAACCGGTTGAGCAGATTGGTGCAGAAAAATTGGGCGAGGCTATTGGCGCTGCCATTTGCGCACATCAATATTTTGGCATCATTCAGTAACGAGTGGGTCAGCGTTTCAGCAGCGGCGCTGATTGCTTCTCCCAGTTCACCAGCGGTTTGTGCGGTGTGCTCCATGTGCTCGGCAAACAGCGTATTAATAAGCGATTCGGTATCTGGATTAGTCATGATGTGTCAAATGCGTTCTTGATCCATTGGGCGCGATAGCGGCGGATTCGGCCTGGTGTCATGGCCAGTACGTCGAAACGGCACTGAGCCTGCCAGCCTTGATTCCTCTGGAGGTAGACCGAGGCCGCCAATATAATGCGGCGTTGCTTCTTTACAGTGACCGACTCCAGCGGTGACTCGAGGCTGGAGTTGCCGCGGTACCTCACTTCAACAAAAGCCAGGACATCACCGTCCCAGCCAATGATATCGATTTCTCCCCCGCGGCAGTGCACATTACGATCAATGATTTTCAGGCCTCGCGCTGTGAGGTAGCGACCCGCCGCACGCTCTGCGTCTGCTCCCTTGCCGGGGTGCTGGCCGTCCATGGCCTTTGTCATGCTGTCTACCTTAGCGGCGTTGCCGTTGGTGGTGTTGGTTCGGTGTTGTCCGGTGTTTTTGATTCCAGCTTTACCGGTACGCCGTTTTTGAACATGGCCCACTGCTGTTGTCTGCTGACAACGCCCGAAGGGGTCATCGACAGCGTGCCGGTAAGTCCATTGATGTCGCTTCCTTCAACTCTCGAAAGTAGCTGTAGCTTGGATGAGAGTTGGTAAGCGTCTACCCCCATTGCAAACAGCCGCCCATAGCGTTGGGTGACATCTGGCAGTGCGGCGCTGGCCTGCTTGCGTAGCGGCTCGTCTGGCGACAGCATCCAGGGCAAATCAGTGAAGTGGATGTTCTCAAGATCGCCGTCCCGGCCCGAATCGGGAGTACCGGTGTAAATAATGGATGGGGAGTATACCGGCAGATTGCCGCCAAAATAGAACGCAAACATGGGTTTCAGCTGCCGTGCGATGGTTGGCGAGGCGACCAGCACGATGGCGTCAATGTCCTGTCTGCGGCGAGGTTCAAATTCGATATTCAGGCCGATGGTCTGTTCAACCGTAATGGCGCGTTGCCGGCTCACATCAATGTCGAACAGGCTGGCAACTGTTTTGCGAAGGTTCTCCTCACGATCGTACCGGACCACATCGAGAATGCGCCCATTGTCTGCGGTCATGCGCTTCACAAGCGCCTGTTCGATGCGATCTCCCCAGTCACCGTAGGGGATCAGAGCAACGGCCTGACTGAGATTGTCGGCAACCAGCCGGTCGGCTATCTGCCGCGCTTCGTCTTCAGCGGATAATCCGTATTGGTAAAGATTGGCGGGGGCCTTTTGGCCGTCATCAAGGTAATTGAGGGCGAGCAGCGGCACGGGTAGAGTCGCACGTTGCGCGACGCTGTTCAGTGCTGTCTTTTCCAGCGGACCGACAATGAGGTCCGGTCCTGCTTTGGCTATTTCGGTATACAGCGCCGGAAAGTCCTGCTCGTCTGTGTTGAATACGTCGATGCGGACATCGGCATCAGCGCGCTTCTGGTCGGTATAGTAGGCGGCCATAAAGCCGTCGCGAATGGCTTTGCCGGCCTCGGCCAGCGGTCCTGTCAGAGGCAGTGCGAGAGCGATACTTCCCGGGCGCTCCTCTGACAAGCTGATGATGAGTGACAATTCGCTGGGTAGATTCACTGCTGCCGGATGATCTGCCCAGTTGCTTTGCCAGCCCCGAATAGTACCGCCTTGTGAGTCCAGGCTGACGTCTGGCTTTCTCAAAGACAGTGCCAGCTCCAGCCAGCCTTGCTGCTCATAACCAATCGCGGTTTGGGCTTTCTGTTCAAGCAAGGAGGTTTGCGTTTCTTTCAGCAGTTGCCATATCCGGTCATTGTAATCGACGCTATTGCCGTCCCGTTGCAAATCGGCTGATGCCATCAGAGTCTGGGCGGCAGCCAGCGTGCGGCCAGCCAGCTTGAAAGTTCTTGCCTGCAGCTGCGCAGCGCTGGCCTGGCGATCTTGCGGGTAGCGTGAAAACTGCTCCACCGGGAGGTTGGTGGTGAGTTTCCTGGCCCAGTCCCGGTCATCCAGTTCAACAATGCTCGACATGGCGAGCAGGCGTTGCTGGTCGATGATGGCGTCTGAAGCCTTGGCAAAGGCCGTGCTGCGCAGGATCGTCCGGGCATCCTTGTGACGATCTGCTGTCTGGTAGCGCGACGCGGTACTCAGTAGCCCCTTGAGGGCAGTTTCCGAATAGCCGGAGGATTCAGCGATAGCAAGTGCTCCCTCGGGGGAATCTGCCTGATCGGGCTGGATACCAAAGGGTGCGCACGCCGCGATCATCAGCATGGCTGCGAATAAAAACGCTGGGCGAAGTCGAAGTAAGGCTCTCGTCGTCATGCAAAACTCGCAAAGGGGCGGATGGGCGGACTGATGCGCTTGTGACGTCACCGTAACACGGGCATCATGCCGGAAATTACCGTTGGGCGAAGTTTACCAGTTCGTTCAATATTTCTCATGACGTTCATTTCATTTGATGGGGATGCGACGCCGGATTCATCGGTGAGCGCAAGGCCATTGCCGGAATGCCAGCGGGGTAATGTTCTTGAAAACGACCAACTCTAGCGCCAGGCAAGCAGGTGGCACCTTGTTTATCGTCGCGACACCGATTGGCAACCTCGGCGATATTACCCACCGCGCTACCGAAGTGATTGGCAGTGTTGATTTTGTTGCGGCCGAGGATACCCGGCACTCCCGCAAGTTGCTTCAGGTGCTCGGTATTCAGAAGCCGCTCGTTGCCCTGCATGATCATAATGAAAGAGAAAAGGCCGGGGCGCTGCTTGATCGTATTGAAGCTGGCGAATCTGTTGCGCTCGTTTCTGATGCGGGAACGCCGCTGATTTCGGATCCCGGTTATGTGCTGGTAAAAGAAGCACGGGCGCGGGGAATTACGGTTTCTCCGATTCCTGGGCCGAGTGCGGTAATCGCGGCGCTTAGTGCGGCGGGATTGGCGACCGACAGGTTTACGTTTGAAGGGTTTCTGCCAGCCAAGCGAAAGGGGCGCAACGACCGCCTGACGGCATTGATCAAAGAAGAGCGCACGCTCGTTTTCTATGAGGCGCCTCACCGGATTGTTGAAACGGCACAGGCCATTGCCGAAATGTTTGGCGCGGACCGTGAAGTGGCGCTGGCCCGGGAGCTGACCAAAACATTTGAAACGTTCTATACCGGTCGCGTTGCCGATGTTTGCGAGCAGCTTGCAGGGGATGAACATGCCGAGCGCGGCGAGTATGTGGTCATGGTAGCCGGAGCGCAGCCGGAAGGCGGTGTTCAGGCGCCCGTTATTGATACCGATCGCCTTTTGAAAACCCTGCTCGCAGAGCTGCCTGTAAAGGTTGCCGCAAAAATGGCATCAGAGCTGACGGGGGAGTCAAAGAACGATCTCTACCAGCGTGCGTTGTCGCTCAAGTAAAGCCATCGTGGCGTTTCTGCTTGCGCTGGCCTCGCGCGGGGCGTATCTTCTCGACCGAGCTCGCCGGACAGTCGCCGCCAGTTTACTGGGGGAGGAAAGTCCGGGCTCCATAGGGCAAGGTGCCAGGTAACCCCTGGGCGGCGTGAGCCGATGGAAAGTGCAGCAGAAAGGAAACCGCCTACGTGCCTTCGGGCGCCGGTAAGGTTGAAAAGGTGCGGTAAGAGCGCACCGCGTGACTGGCAACAGTTCACGGCGATGGTAAACCCCACCTGGAGCAAGACCAAATAGGAGTCCTACGGTGTGGCCCGCACTGGACTCGGGTAGGTTGCTTGAGATCTGTGGTGACGCAGATCCTAGATGAATGACTGTCCTCGACAGAACCCGGCTTATAGGCGAGCTCTTTTTTCTTTTCCCGAATTCCCCGAACACCTCCTTCTGTGTGAACTCTGTTGCCGAAATAACGGGTTCGATATAGCGAAAAAATCTTACTCTTCAAGTTTGTTCTTCTAATAGTTCTTCAGTTGTTTGATTTTGCAGCCTTTCTTCTCTCCATAATCCCATATTTTATTATTTTGCACTTCTAACTTGTTGTCCTTAAAAGAACTTTTCCATGTGGGCCGCCTATGGCGGCGCTTGCATTGTATTTTGCGTGTTTCTATAGTGTGCAGGAGTGGGAAAAAGTGGATAGAAGTGGTTTTTTGTGGTTTTCGGAGGGGGAGAGTGGGAGAATTGGCCATCTCGTCCCAACTAATCAAGCAATCGCGCTGTAATGCAGCGAAGTGCCAGCGGCAAATATGAGCAACTTTCTGGGCAGTCACGCCCTCAACATGGATGCAAAAGGACGCATAGCGATCCCGGCCCGCGTACGCGAGGATCTGGCTGCAGCTTGTGGCGGCCGCATTGTGTTGACTGCGAATGCCGATGAGGAGCGCTGCCTGTTGCTTTACCCCGAGCCGCAATGGGAAGAAATTCGCCCACAAATTGAAGCGCTTCCCAACATGAATAAGGTGGCGCGCCGGCTGCAGCGAAAGGTGCTGGGTCATGCGACGCCGCTGGAGCTGGATAGCGCTGGTCGCATTCTGGTTCCGCCAACGCTGCGCAGCTATGCCCGGCTGGAGAAGAAATTGATGCTGATCGGGCAAGGCAAAAAGCTGGAGTTGTGGAGCGAAGAGCGCTGGTTCACTTGGCTCGATGAGTCGGACGACGACGCTGATATGCCTGTTGAAATGGAGTCTCTGTCGCTATGACCGCCACCAGCAATGCAGACCCGTCTCACCAGTCGGTTCTGCTCGAAGCGGCGGTGGATGCAGTGGTGACGGACGTAAATGGCCGGTATGTCGATTGTACCTTCGGCCGCGGTGGTCACAGCCGTCAGTTGCTGGGCCGGTTGGGTTCTGAAGGCCGTCTGTTCGGGATAGATAAAGATCCTGAAGCAATCTCGGCAGGTAAGGCGCTGTCAGAACAGGATGCCCGTTTTCATGTTTGTCATGGCTCGTTCGCTCAGATCGATCAGTTTGCTGCTGAGTCTGGATGGGATGGTTTGACTGGTGTGCTGATGGATTTAGGGGTGTCGTCGCCGCAACTGGATGATGCCGAGCGCGGGTTCAGCTTCATGCGCAACGGCCCTTTGGATATGCGCATGGATCCAACGCGTCCGCCGAGTGCGGCTGACTGGTTGAATTCGGCGCGCGAAGAGGACATCGCCAACGTCATTTTCCGCTACGGCGAAGAAAAGTTCTCGCGCCGTATTGCCCGGGCCATCGTCACCCGTCGTGAAGAAGAGCCGTTGGCGACTACTCGGGATTTGGCCAGTCTGGTCAGCGAGGCCGTGCCAAGAAAGGAAAAGCACAAGCATCCGGCGACCCGCACGTTCCAGGCTGTGCGCGTGTTTATCAACAGGGAGCTGGACGATCTCGAGATCGGACTAAAGGCGGCAGTCGATTTGCTGGCGCCAGGCGGTCGGTTGGTCGTGATCAGTTTTCATTCGCTTGAAGATCGCATTGTTAAACGGTTTATGCGTGACCTGGCGCGTGGGCCCCAGTTGCCCAAAGGTTTGCCGGTTACAGCGGATCAGATGGAGTCGGGCTATCGCCTGATTGGCAAGGCTATCAAGGCCGAGTCAGATGAAGTTTCAGATAACGTCCGTGCACGCAGCGCTGTGATGCGCATTCTCGAGCGTCGGGCGGCTTAAGGAGAAGGGTAATGTCGGCAGTCACAATTGAACGTCCGGTACAAACACGCACCAAGCTGCGTCCGGCGACGGTAAAGGCAGGCATGGCCACGGCGATGCGGTTGTCCCACCGCATTTTTGCGGGGCTGTGGCAGCGGCAAGTGTTGATTTCTGCAGGGCTGGCCTCTGTGCTGATGTTGTCGTCTGTGGGTGTGGTGTATAGCGCCCATGAAAACCGGGTTCTTTTTAATGATTTGGCAACCCTTCAGGATCAGCGCGATGGCTATCACCGGGAATGGAGTCAGTTGCTGTTGGAGCAAAGTGCGCTGAGTTCTCATAGTCGGGTTGAGAACCGCGCTGCGGAAAGTTTGGGAATGGTTGTGCCGGGTCGGCATGACATCGTATTGGTTCCGGCGACACCGTGAGTCGCCTGTTGCATGCAACGTCTGTCAGGTTGGGGTGAGCTGTGTCTCAGGATGAACCAGCACAGAATATTCAGCAGAAATTAAAGGCGCTGATTGCGGGTTGGCGGCATGCCACCGTGCTCGGCGTTTTTTTGCTGGTGACTGTTGCTTTGGCCTGGCGGCTGGTTGATCTCCACGTCGTGGATCAGGATTTTCTTCGCAAGCAAGGCGAGGCGCGGACGACGCGTGTAGAAGCCATTGAAGCCCATCGCGGAATGATCACGGATCGTAATGGAGAGCCGCTGGCGGTCAGTACACCAGTGGAAACCATCTGGGCGAATCCGGGCGAAGCAAACCCGGGTGATGAGCGTATTGCCACCCTGGCCCGGTTGCTCGAAATCAATGAAAGCAAGCTGCGTTCGCGTCTGAAGCGTTATTCAGGGCGCGAATTTATCTATGTACGGCGTAAAGTGCAGCCGGACCTGGCGCGTCAGGTCAAGGCGCTGGGTATTCCCGGAATCTACAGCCGCCGTGAATATCGTCGTTACTATCCGGCGGGCGAAGTCACTGCACATGTTGTGGGCTTCACCAATATCGACGAGCACGGTCAGGAAGGCATTGAGTTGGCCTATAACGACTGGATGAGTGGCGAGCCGGGCGCAAAGCGTGTGCTTAAGGATCGTCGTGGTCACGTGATCAAGGATCTGAGTCTGATCAAGGATGCACGGCCCGGGCGGGATATCGAGCTCAGCCTGGATTTGCGGCTTCAGTACCTGGCTTATCGGGAGTTGAAAGCAGTTGTGCAGGCGCACAACGCGAGGGGCGGCACCCTTGTCATGCTGGATGTGAACACCGGCGAAGTGTTGGCAATGGTGAACCAGAACTCATACAACCCGAACGATCGCAGTCAGCTGGATCCCCGAAATTTAAGGAACAAGGCCATAACGGATCTGTTTGAGCCCGGCTCTACGGTGAAGCCCATTACGGCAGCCTTGGCTCTTGAGTCAGGCAAGTTCACCGAACAGACCCGGATCGATACCAGTCCGGGATTTTTGCGTTTTGGGCGATTTACTATCCGCGACACCAGCAATCATCACGTGCTGGATCTGAAGGGCATCATTGCCAAGTCGAGTAACGTCGGGATGAGCAAGGTTGCGGCTGAGCTGGGCGGAGATGCGATTCGGGATACTTTTTTCCGCTTTGGTCTGGGGCAGGCTACGGGTATTGGCTTCCCGGGTGAGGCGCTAGGCGTGCTGCCATCACCACCGCGTTGGCGGCCAGTGGAAGTTGCTGCGCTTTCCTATGGCTACGGTTTGAGCGTCAACGCGCTGCAATTGGCGCAGGCCTACATGGTGATCGCAAACGGTGGAATACGGTATCCCGTCAGCCTGATCAAGAAAGATCAGCCACCCGTTGGTGAACGTGTGATTTCGGAAAAAGTGTCGAGCGAAGTGCGCCAGATGTTGAAGGCCGTCATAGAAGAGGGCACCGGCAAGCGCGCCAAGATTGGTATTTATGAAGCGGGCGGCAAAACCGGGACCGTCCATCTGGTGGGCGCCGGTGGATACGAAGACAGCGAATACAAGGCGCTGTTTGCGGGATTGGCTCCCGTCGATAACCCGCGCATCGTAAGCGTTGTTGCAATAGATGCACCGCAAGGCGGGGAGTACTACGGGGGTGAAGTCGCGGCACCTGTGTTTTCGCGGGTCATGGGAGATGCGTTGCGATTGCTGAACGTGCGACCTGATCTGGATAGCGATGCCGATGTGGCCGACAAGACCCCGGCCAAATCCGAAGGGAGGGGCTGACATATGAGCGTTTCCTCTCTTGGCGTATTACTGGCCGGTATCGTGGATGTGCCGTCAGTGTTTGATGTCACGATTCACGGACTTACGGCTGACAGCCGGGAGGTTGAGTCCGGTGATGCATTTGTCGCCCTGAGCGGGCTTCATTCCCTGTCCGGTCGCTATGTTGCGGATGCTATCGAAGCCGGTGCAGTGGCGGTATTGCTGGAGACTGACGGTGATTCCGGCTGCTCAGAGCAGTCCGGAACCCTGATAGTGAAAGTGCCGTATTTGCGCCGACTGCTGGGTGTAATTGCTGATCGGTTTTACTTGTCGCCATCGCGCGATATGGACGTTATTGGCGTGACCGGCACCAACGGCAAGACTTCGGTGACACATTACCTCAGCCAATTGCTTTCATTCGCCGGCCACCGCTGTGGTGTTATCGGCACGCTGGGGTATGGCCTGGGTGCGGTGATGGATACGGCTACCCATACCACGCCGGACGTGGTCAGGATCAACAAGGCGTTGCAGGGCATTCGGGCTGAAGGTGGTCGAGCCGTGGCAATGGAAGTCTCTTCCCACGCTCTTGATCAGGGTCGGGTGGATGATCTGAGAATTCGCGGTGCGATTTTTACTAATCTGACGCGGGACCATCTGGACTACCACGGCAGTATGGATGCATACGGCGAATCGAAAGCGCTGCTATTCAAGCGTGAAGGTGTCGAGTTCGCTGTCATGAATTTTGACGACCCGTTCGGGCGCCAGTTGTGTACGCAGCTGGCGGGCGAGTGCGATCTGATTCGATACAGCCTGCATGAGCCTCAGACTGAGCTGTGGCTGACTCGCCTGGAATCGCACGCGGACGGCTTTGATGCCTGGTTCGACGGCAAGTGGGGGCAAATCAATTTGTCTGCGCCCTTACTGGGCAGTTTTAACGTCAGCAATCTGATGGCGGCGGTCGCAACCGCTCTACAGCTAGGCATTTCGATAGACGATGTGCAGCGCGCGGCGGCCAGGTTATTGCCACCTCCGGGGCGGCTTGAATCTTTCGCCAGCGCATCCGGTATTCGGGTTGTGGTTGATTATGCTCATACGCCGGACGCGCTGCAGAACGCGCTGAAAGCCCTGAAGCCACACGTTGAAGGCAAGCTGTTCTGCCTGTTCGGCTGCGGCGGCGATCGGGATACCGGAAAGAGATCGGAAATGGCGGCTGAAGCTGAAAAACTCGCTGACCACGTTATCGTGACAGACGACAATCCGCGCACGGAAGATCCTGCGTTGATTGTGTCGCAGATCATGAAAGGCTTTGTCCGGCCAGAGGCGGTCGAAGTCATCCATGACCGGGAAGCGGCAATTCGCCAGGCCGTATTCGAAGCCCAGCCCGGAGATGTGGTGCTGGTAGCAGGCAAAGGCCACGAAACCTATCAGGAAGTGAATGGCACGCGCACTGACTTCAGTGATGCGGGTGTCGTGCGTCAGGCGTTGGTCGACAGGGAGAGCGAGCGATGATGCAGTCTTTCACTCTGCAGGATGCGGCCCAAATGACGGGGGCGGCGCTGGACGCCTCGGTGAGTCCTGATGAGCGCTATACCGGTGTTTCAACTGATACCCGGGCAATTGAACCGGGCGATCTGTTTGTTGCCTTGCGTGGTGATCGGTTCGACGGCCACCAGTATGTCCAGCAAGCCCTAGATGCGGGCGCAGTTGCGGTTGTTGTGGACAAGCGCCAAAACGCCGTGACCGGGCCACAGTTGGTCGTTGGGGATACCGTGGATGCACTGGGTCGCCTGGCACTCGGCAACCGCCTTATCAGCAAGGTGCGTTGCGTTGCTGTAACGGGTAGTAGCGGTAAAACCACGGTGAAGGAAATGCTGGCAGCCATCTTGCGCCAGCAGGGTAATACGCTGGCGACTGGAGGCAATCTCAACAATCACATTGGGGTACCCCTGACCCTGTTTCGTTTGGCGCCTGAAAATCAGTACGCCGTGATTGAGCTGGGTGCGAGTGGCGTGGGTGAAATTGCGCATACCGTGAGTCTGGCTCGACCCGATGTGGGGATTATCACCAATGCCGGGGAGGCCCACCTCGAGGGCTTCGGCAGCTACGACAATATCGTCATTGCCAAGGGCGAAATTATCGACGGCGTCGCGGCAGATGGCGCAGTTGTATTGAACGCGGATGACCCCGCTTGTTCTGTCTGGACCAAACGCGCGGGTTCCCGGCGGGTTGTGACGGTGAGCGGAGACCCGAGCCGGAACGCTGATTATCACTATCGTAATATTCGGGCATCAGGCGGCATTACAGAATTTGATCTTATTGGAAGGGACGGCTGGCAACTGGTCGTTAAGCTCAACCTTCCAGGGGCCCACAACTGCCTGAATGCCTCACTTGCGATTGCCGCTACCCGGCATTTCGGTATCGCGGATCAAGGGATTCAGAAGGGGCTGGCTGCATTACAACCCGTTAAAGGTCGGCTCCAGCAGATTGCGTTAAAGTCCGGCGTCACCGTGATTGATGACAGCTACAACGCCAATCCGACATCGATGAAAGCGGCGTTGCAATTGCTCGCTGAATCAATGGGAACCCGCGTCGCGGTGCTCGGCCACATGGGCGAGCTCGGTGCTGGCGAGGATCAGTTGCATGAAGAAGTTGGCGAATTCGCTGCGTCGCTGGGCATTGATTACCTGCTGACCGTTGGTAACGGAACAGCGTTCTATCTCAAGGGATACGGGTCTCAGGGGCTTCATTTTGAGAGTCACGAGCAGGCAGCCGAATGGCTGTTGGCAAGCGGCATGGCCCCCATGACAATTCTAACCAAGGGTTCTCGCAGTTCTGCCATGGAAAACGTGGTCAGAGTGCTTCTTGAAAAGGTGAATAACTGATGTTGCTCTGGCTGACAGACCTGCTCTCACAGTATTTCGGTGAGCTGACGGTGTTCCGGTACCTCACGTTGCGAGGCATCCTGGGCATCCTGACAGCACTTCTGATATCGCTGCTGATCGGCCCCTACATGATTCGCAAATTAGGCGAGCGCCAGATCGGGCAGGCGGTGCGTGATGATGGCCCGCAGACGCATTTGAGCAAGGCCGGTACGCCGACTATGGGCGGCGCGCTGATTTTGGTGGCTATTACAGTCAGCACCCTGCTATGGGCCGATCTGACCAACCGCTATGTCTGGATCACACTGCTGGTCACTTTGCTGTTCGGTGCGATTGGTTGGGTTGATGACTACCGCAAGGTGGTCGAGCGCAATCCGCGAGGCCTGCCGGCGCGCTGGAAGTACTTCTGGCAGTCCGTTATCGGCGCCGGAGCAGCGATTGCCTTGTTTTACTCATCGTCATTGCCGCAGGAAACGTCACTTTACCTGCCGTTTTTCAAAAGCGTCAGTCTGGTGATGGGGCCGGTGATATTCATTCTGCTGACCTACTTCGTCATTGTCGGCAGCAGCAATGCAGTCAACCTGACCGATGGGCTGGACGGGCTGGCGATTATGCCCACTGTCATGGTCGCGGCCGCGCTGGGTATTTTTTGTTATCTGTCGGGTCACGCCCAGTTTGCCAGCTACCTGTTGATTCCCCACTTGCCGGGAAGTGGGGAGCTGATCGTGTTCTGTGGCGCACTGGTCGGCGCGGGGTTGGGGTTCCTCTGGTTCAACACCTATCCCGCGCAGGTTTTCATGGGCGATGTGGGTGCATTGGCACTTGGCGCGGCACTCGGTGTGGTTGCGGTTATCGTACGGCAGGAAATCGTGCTCTTCATCATGGGCGGCGTGTTCGTGATGGAGACCGTCTCCGTGATTCTGCAGGTGGCGTCGTTCCGGCTGACCGGGCGCCGTATTTTCCGGATGGCGCCTTTGCACCACCACTTTGAATTGAAAGGCTGGCCAGAGCCGCGCGTCATTGTGCGTTTCTGGGTAGTGACCGTTGTGCTGGTCCTGGTTGGGCTGGCTACGTTGAAAATCAGATAAGGCAGCACGAGAACTATGAGTCTGATTGTTTCTGATCGTCGCACATTGGTAGTAGGGCTCGGTATCACCGGGCTCTCCTGCGTGCGTTACCTGCTTGGGCAGGGGCGTTCAGTTGCTGTGGCTGATTCGCGGGAAAATCCTCCCGGTCTCGATGCTGTGCGAACAGAATTTCCTGACGTGGCGGTGCATTGCGGTGAATTTGATGCCGACCTGTTTGCGGGATTTAACGAGCTAGTGGTCAGCCCGGGCATTAGTGTCAAGACACCGGCGATTGCTGCTGCCAGAGAAAAGGGCGCAGCAATCAGGGGCGATATCGACCTGTTCAGCGATGCGGCGAAAGCGCCGATTGTTGCGATCACCGGCTCAAACGGAAAGACCACGGTCACGACGCTCGTGGGCGAGATGGCCAAAACCGCCGGAGTCAAGGTTGCTGTGGGCGGCAATATTGGAACGCCGGCACTGGATCTTCTGGCGGATGACGTGGCGCTTTACGTGCTGGAGCTTTCCAGTTTCCAGCTCGAGACCACCGCGCGCCTGAATGCCAAAGCGGCGACCATCCTCAATGTGACCGACGATCATATGGATCGGTATGCATCCAAAATGGCGTATTTCCAGGCCAAGCAGAATATTTTCAACGGCTGCGAAATTGCGGTTGTCAATCTGGACGACGCCCTGAGCCAGCCGATGGCCCGGGATAATATGGCCTTCATCGGTTACGGGGTGCACCGCATCAACCCGGAAACTTACAGCCTTCGGGAAGATGAGGGTGACAAGTGGATCACTCATGGTTTCGAGAACCTGATTCGGGCAAACGAGCTCGGTCTGATGGGTACTCATAACCTGATGAATATCATGGCAGCGCTCGCTCTGGGCGAGGCTGTCGGGCTTCCGATGGATACCATGTTGACGGTTGCGCGGCAGTTTAAAGGGCTGCCGCACCGGTGCCAGTTTGTTCGTCGGTTGCGTGATGTCGACTACATCAATGACTCGAAGGGCACCAATGTGGGCGCCACGGTCGCGGCTATCGACAGTCTGAAACCCGCTGGAGGACAGTTGGTGCTGATTGCTGGCGGTGACGGTAAAGGCGCTGATTTTGCGCCACTGCGACCCGCTGTTAAGGATACGTGTCGTCAGGTTCTGGTGCTCGGGAAGGATGCCGATCAGTTGAAGGCGGCTCTGGGTGATGCGGCGCCAGTGACGGTTGTTACCGATCTTGATGAAGCGGTTAATTTGGCCGCTCAGATCGCCGAGAGCGGCGATCGGGTTCTGCTATCGCCGGCTTGCTCGAGTCTGGACATGTTCCGTAATTATGAAGCACGGGGCGAGCACTTCATGGCGCTGGTCGGAGGGCTGTCATGAACGCGCAATCCATCATGCTTTCCGCTGCTTCCCGGCGCAGTGCTCTGCAGCCTCTGCCGTTACTGATCTTCTGTGCGGTGAGCTTGCTGTTGATCGGTGTGGTGATGATTGGCTCAGCGTCAATGGACACTGCAGCCCAGAATATGGATAACGCTTTCTATTACATCAGTCGCCAGTTCCTTTATGCCTTGATGGGTGTGGGGTTGGCGCTGATGGTTGCCAATGTGCCCTTGAGTTGGTGGGAGCGCAGTGGCTGGTTGCTGCTGGGTATTGGCCTGTTGGTGCTGGCGCTGGTGCTGACGCCGCTAGGGCGGAGTGTGAATGGTTCAACACGCTGGATTCCGTTGGGGCTTTTCAATGTTCAGGTTTCCGAAGTTGCCAAGATTTGTCTGATTGCTTATCTGGCGGGCTACGTGGTGCGCCGTCGCGATGAGTTGGTGAACACCTGGATGGGCTTCCTCAAGCCAGTGCTGGTGCTGGGGTTTGCCTCGGTGTTGCTGGTTACAGAGCCTGACTTTGGCGCGACAGTGGTTTTGATGACGGCAGCGTTAGGCATGATTTTCCTTAGCGGAGTTCGCTTGAGCAGGTTCCTGCCGCTAATTGCAGCCTGTGTTGCAACCGGCGCTGCCTTGATTGTGTTTCAGCCTTACCGCCTCAAGCGGGTGGTGTCCTATCTGGATCCCTGGCAGGACCAATTTGATACCGGCTACCAGTTGACGCAGTCCCTGATCGCGTTTGGTCGCGGCGAGTGGGCAGGCGTTGGTCTGGGTAACTCGATTCAGAAGCTGTTCTATCTGCCTGAAGCCCACACCGATTTTATCTTCGCCATTATCGCCGAAGAGTTCGGTTTGATGGGTTCGCTGGCGGTGCTGGCTCTGTTTACAGCGCTGGTTTGGGTTGGCTTTGTGATTGCACGCCGCGCTGAGCAGGCTGATATGCCATTTGCCGCCTGCTTTGGCTACGGACTGACATTGCTGTTGGGCTTGCAGGCCACCATCAACATTGCAGTGAATACCGGATTGTTGCCGACCAAGGGGCTGACCCTGCCGTTGGTCAGTTACGGCGGTAGTAGTTTGCTTGCGAGCTGCGTCTGCATCGGTGTGCTGGCACGAATTGAAATGGAACGGCTCGATCGGGTTGAGCAGTCTGCCGAGAAGAAGAGATCGTCGAAGGGAGGTGCGCGTTATGAAGACTAAGCGCTTCCTGATTATGGCGGGTGGTACCGGCGGGCACGTGTTCCCGGCCTTGGCAACCGCGCGGTTGTTGCAACAAAAAGGTCACAATGTTGAGTGGCTGGGTTCAGTCGGTGGCATGGAACAGCGATTGATTGGGGATACCAATATTCCTATGTCTTTGATCGCGGTTTCCGGCCTGCGAGGTAAGGGGCGGCTGGCCCTTCTGATGGCGCCGTTCCGACTGGTTCGCGCGCTGGTGCAAGCGCTCGGCATTATGCGTCGCGTGAAACCGGACTGCGTGATTGGCATGGGTGGCTTCGTGACGGGCCCCGGCGGGGTGGCTGCGTGGTTAACCCGAACGCCGTTGCTGGTACATGAGCAAAACGCGATTGCCGGAATGACGAACCGGATTCTGGCTCGGTTTGCGAAGACCGTCATGGAGGCTTTCCCGGGAAGTTTTGGCAAGCAGATGGTCACCCGCTGCACCGGCAACCCGGTACGTCAGGATCTGGCAAGCCTGCCTGAGCCGGCGGAGCGCCTGGGTGGTCGAAGCGAATCCCTGCGGTTGTTGGTATTGGGGGGCAGCCTGGGAGCCCAGGCCATCAATACGACATTGCCGCAGGCGCTGGCGCTTATGCCTGAAGAGTCTCGGCCAACGGTGCGTCACCAGTGCGGCACGAGAAATCTGGAAGATGCCCGGCGCAGCTATCAGGACGCTGGTGTTGAGGTGAGTCTGGAGCCCTTTATAGAAGATATGGCCGAAGCCTATGGCTGGGCTGATGCCGTGCTGTGTCGTGCAGGTGCGCTTACGATTGCTGAGCTTTGCGCGGTTGGCCTGGGTGCCATTCTGGTCCCGTTCCCGCATGCGGTTGACGATCACCAGACACAGAACGGGCAACAAATGGTGCGTGCAGGCGCGGCGATACTTATTCCACAGAATCAATTAAATGCAGATGTGTTGGCGGAAACGTTAGCCACCTTGACCGGCGACCGCAATCGGGTGATTGCGCTGGCTCAGGCGGCCCGATCTCTGGCCCGCGCAGATGCTACGGAGCGTGTAGTGAATTACTGTCTGGAGGCCGCCCATGGCTGAGTTGAACAATCCGCCGCTGGTCTATCAGGTCCCGGAAATGCGCCGTATCCGTCGCATCCACTTTGTGGGTATTGGTGGGGCCGGTATGTGTGGTATTGCCGAAGTTCTCCATAACCAGGGCTACGACGTGTCCGGCTCGGATCTTAAAGCGGGCGCTGTGACAGATCGGCTTGCCGGCCTGGGAATCCAGATTGCGATCGGCCATCGCGCCGAAAATAGTGCAGATGCCGACGTTGTCGTGGTGTCCACTGCGGTGACTAACGACAACCCTGAGGTGAAAGCGGCTCGGGATCGTCGGGTGCCTATCGTCCCGCGTGCGGAAATGCTGGCGGAAATCATGCGCTACCGCCACGGTATTGCGGTTGCGGGCACCCATGGCAAGACCACGACAACCAGTCTAATTGCATCTGTTCTGGGCGAAGCCGGGCTGGATCCGACCTTCGTGATTGGCGGCAGGCTTAACAGTGCCGGCACCAATGCCCAGTTGGGCGGGTCCCGTTACCTTGTCGCAGAAGCCGATGAAAGCGATGCGTCGTTCCTGCACCTGACGCCGGTGATTTCGGTGGTGACGAATATCGAAGCCGATCATATGCAGACCTACGGCGGCGATATTGAGCGCCTGAAGCAAACCTTTGTCGACTTTCTGCATAACCTGCCGTTTTACGGTGTGGCGGTGATGTGCAGTGATGATGAGTACGTGCGTGAAATTACCCCGCGTATTGCGCGCGCCATTATTACTTATGGTATCGACGATCCCGACGCAGATTACCGCGCGGTTGATATCCGCTCGGATGTGCTGAGAACACATTTTACTGTTAAGCGCCCAGGCGGACGTCCCGATCTGACCGTCGATTTGCGTATGCCGGGCCGCCATAACGTATTGAATGCGCTGGCGGCTATCGCCGTGGCAACCGATGAAGGAGTCGATGACGACGCAATCGTCAGCGGGTTGGCAACATTCGCAGGCGTTGGCCGTCGCTTTCAGGTTTACGGTGATTACGATACTGGCAAGGGCACGGTCACGCTGGTTGATGATTACGGCCACCACCCCACGGAAGTTGCTGCGGTTATTCGTGCTGCCCGCGAGGCCTGGCCTGATCGTCGGCTGGTGATGTTGTATCAGCCCCATCGCTACAGCCGAACGCGCGATCTTTACGAAGATTTCGTCAAGGTACTGTCCGACGTGGATGCCCTGTTGCTGATGGAAGTTTACTCCGCCGGGGAAGCCCCCATTCCCGGGGCAGATGGTCGCAATCTGTGCCGCAGCATTCGCCAGCGCGGCAACATCGATCCGATTTTTGTCGAGAAGGACGGCGAAGTGGACCCTTTGCTGGCGACGACATTGCGTGATGGCGATGTGCTGTTTACCCAGGGTGCAGGCGATGTTGGTGGTCTTGCAGCAAGGCTGGCGGCTGCAGGTCTGAAAGTAGGAGGTGCCAAGTGATGCAGACAGATTACCGGGCAGCACCTGAAAAGGTAAAAGCATTGGGTCGCGTTGCCGTACTGATGGGCGGCGACTCTGCCGAGCGCGCTGTCTCCCTGAAAAGCGGTGCTGCAGTGCTTAACGCTTTGATCGCAGCGGGTGTCGATGCGGTGGGCCTTGATGTGCAGGGCAGCTTGCTGACTGTGCTTGACCAGGGTGATTTTGATCGTGCGTTTATCGCGTTGCATGGTCGTGGCGGTGAGGATGGAACGGTTCAGGCCATTCTGTCGGAAGCCGGCATCCCCTACACCGGCAGCGATATCCTGGCGTCAGCACTGGCGATGGACAAGCTGCGCACCAAATTGGTGTTTGAAGGTTGCGGTCTGCCAACCCCGAAATTCTGCACCATGTCGTCGGTTGAGGATGCCGGGCATATTCTGTCGACCCTGAATTACCCGCTGAGTGTGAAGCCCTCGCGGGAAGGCTCCAGTATCGGTATCCGGAAAGTGACCAGTGAAACCGAGCTGGTTGATGCCTATACGACGGCTAGCGAACACGACCCGCTGGTTTTGGTTGAGGAGTGGATCGACGGGCCGGAATTTACCGTCGCCATACTTCAAGGGCAGGCGCTACCGGCGATTGGTCTGAGCACAGATCACGTGTTCTACGACTACGACGCCAAATATCTCAGCAACGACACCCAATACAGGGTGCCTTGCGGTCTGGCGCCTGAAGATGAAGTGCGTCTGCAGCAGCTGTCGGTTGACGCCTTCCGTGCTGTTGGCGGCAAAACCTGGGGCCGGGTCGACATCATGCAGGATGCAAAAGGTAACTTCTGGCTGCTGGAAGTGAATACCGTTCCGGGCATGACCGACCATAGCCTGGTGCCGATGGCAGCCAAGGCGGCCGGTTTCAGCTTCGAGGAGCTGGTCGTCCGGATACTGGACGATACGTTGGAGGCAGCGGGAAATGATTGATCTCATTCACGCGCGAGGACGCCAGCCACAGGAACCACCACGTCGTCGTGGTGCTTCCTCGATGGAGCCCGAAGGCCGGACATTCAATATGTTCCAGCTGTTGCGGAACTGGTTTGGTCCTTTGCCGTGGATGCAGTGGGGATTGGGTGTATTGGTACTGGTTGTCGCGGGGCTGGTGCCTTGGGGGACCGGACAGGTATTGAACGCGCTTGATCGCCAGATTGCTGACATTGAAATTAAAGGCGATCTCAAAGGGCTGGATCGTGATCGGCTGATGGGCGATGTCCATAGCCTGATTGGTCGCAGCTTTTTTGCAACGGATTTGGAAGACGTCAAGCAACTGGTTGAGAAAGAGCCCTGGGTTGAGTCGGCAGCTGTACGCCGCGTCTGGCCTGATCGACTGGCTATCGAAGTGCGGGAAGAGCGGCCTCTGGCTTATTGGAACAAGGCACAGATCATCGGTCGCTCCGGCCATGTCTTTCAGCCTGAAAATCCTCAGGCGGCCGGAGCTCTGCCGCGCTTGTCCGGTCCTGAAGACCGGGTAGAAGAGGTGGTTTCGGTGGCTCGCAAGATGGCAACCGACCTGCAGGAAATCGGCGTTGGATTTGCCGGGCTTCGACTCGAAAAACGGGGTGCGTGGACCCTGCAGATGACCAACGGTATTGAGGTTGCGCTGGGGCGCGATCAGGTTGAGAAGCGTTTTGATCGCTTCGTCACAGTTTATCAGCGCCGTCTGGCCTCGCGCGCTGCAGAAGTTGAACGAATTGATGCGCGCTACACCAATGGTGTGGCAGTGCAATGGAAGACGCTTGAGAAAGCGCCTGAGAAAAATTCATAGACCATTCATCTGGTGAAGCACATGTCAGCGGTTGATACGGAAAACATGATTGTCGGCCTCGATATCGGAACCTCGAAAGTGGTTGCGATTGTCGGCAAGCGAAAAATGGACGGCACCATCGAGATTGTCGGCATCGGTTCTCACCCTTCACGGGGTCTGAAACGTGGTGTCGTGGTGAACATCGAGACCACTGTGCATGCCATTCAGCGAGCTGTGGAAGAGGCAGAACTGATGGCGGGCTGCCGGATCCATTCCGTCTATGCGGGGATCGCCGGAAGTCATATTCGCAGCCTGAACTCTCACGGCATTGTCGCTGTCAGAGACCGCGAAGTGACGCAGGCTGATATCGACCGGGTGATTGATGCAGCGCAGGCAGTGGCGATTCCCGCTGATCAGAAAGTGCTTCACATTCTTCCGCAGGAATTTGTCATCGACAGCCAGGAAGGCATCAAGGAACCGATGGGCATGTCCGGGGTTCGCCTTGAAGCAAAGGTGCATCTGGTGACCTGTGCGGTGAATGCAGCACAGAACATCGAGAAGTGTGTGCGTCGCTGCGGGCTGGAAGTCGACGATGTGATCCTCGAGCAGTTGGCGTCCAGTTACGCTGTGCTGACCGAAGACGAGAAGGAGTTGGGCGTTTGTGTTGTCGATATCGGCGGCGGAACCACGGACATCGCAGTGTTCACCGGCGGCGCCATTCGCCACACCGCGGTCATTCCTATAGCCGGCGATCAGGTTACCAATGACATTGCGATGGCGCTGCGTACGCCAACCCAGAACGCCGAAGAGATCAAGATCAAGTACGCCTGCGCGCTGACCCAGTTGGCCGGCGCTGACGAGACCATCAAGGTGCCAAGCGTGGGCGAGAGAGCCCCTCGTGACCTGTCGCGTCAGGCATTGGCTGAGGTCGTAGAGCCTCGCTACGAAGAATTGTTCACGTTGGTGCAGGCTGAGTTGCGCCGTTCCGGCTTTGAGGATCTGATCCCGGCTGGCGTCGTGATTACCGGCGGCTCATCAACCATGGAAGGAGTGGTTGAGCTTGCCGAAGAAATTTTCCATATGCCGGTCAGGCTTGCCTCACCGCAAGCAGTGTCCGGCATGACAGATGTAGTCAATAACCCGATCTATGCCACAGGTGTCGGGTTGTTGATCTACGGGTTCCGCCAGATGGATCTGGGTAAGGGGCCTGTGCTCAGAAACGAGGATGCCCCCTCGTTGATTGAGCGCATGAAAAACTGGTTTACCGGCAATTTCTAGTAAACCAGAGCGTGATGTGGCTATGCCGGTGAACCGGTGAGTGAAACGAAGGTATCTCGAAAAAATATCGGTCATCAAAGGCCGGAAATATAAACGAAGGAGTAGGGGAAATGTTCGAACTGGTAGATAACATCCAACAGAACGCAGTTATTAAGGTCATTGGTGTTGGCGGTGGCGGCGGAAACGCTGTGCGCCACATGCTGTCCAGTGACATCGAAGGTGTGGATTTCATCTGCGCCAACACAGACGCACAGGCGCTGATGGATATGGGCGCCAAGCAGGTTATCCAGCTGGGTGGCAATATCACCAAAGGACTGGGTGCCGGCGCGAACCCTGAAGTGGGTCGTCAGTCAGCGATGGAAGATCGCGACCGGATCGCTGAAGCCCTGCAGGGAGCCGATATGGTCTTTATTACAGCCGGCATGGGCGGTGGTACAGGCACCGGCGCAGCGCCTATCGTCGCCGAAGTTGCCCGTGAAATGGGTATTCTGACAGTTGCGGTAGTAACCAAGCCGTTTAACTTCGAAGGCGGCAAGCGGATGACCGTTGCCGAGTCAGGTCTCAAGGATCTGGAAGACAGCGTGGACTCGTTGATCACGATCCCGAACGAAAAACTGCTGTCAGTAATGGGTAAAAAGACGAGCCTGCTGGACGCATTTGCAGCAGCGAACGACGTGCTGCTTGGCGCGGTACAGGGCATCGCCGATCTGATTACCCGCAACGGTATGATCAACGTCGACTTTGCGGACGTTAAGACCGTTATGTCTGAAATGGGCATGGCCATGATGGGTACGGCCCGTGCAACCGGTGAGAACCGTGCACGTGAAGCCGCTGAAGCCGCTGTACGCAGTCCGCTTCTGGAAGATATCAACCTGCAGGGTGCCAAAGGCATTCTGGTTAACATCACTGCGGGCATGGACCTCAATCTGGGTGAGTTCTCGGAAGTGGGCGATATCGTTCGCGAATTCGCGTCTGACTCAGCAACAGTGGTTGTGGGTACTGTCATTGATCCTGAAATGACGGACGAGCTGAAGGTGACCGTTGTAGCAACCGGTTTGGGTGGCGAGCGCGAAAAGCCGACCAAGGTGGTTGATAACACCCGGACACTGGATGGCAAGACGGATTACCGTCAGCTGGATCGTCCTGCGGTGCTGCGCCGTCGTGCTGTAGCCAACGGCAATGTAGCGATTGACCAGGCGCGTGAAGGTGACGAGCAGAGCGTGGATTATCTCGATATTCCCGCATTCCTTCGTCGCCAGGCAGACTGATAGGCTGTCTCAATACGGATTCGGGATAGAATAGTCGAAATTTAGCGACGCGAATGCCGTGCCACTTCGGGAATTACGAATTGGTTAAATGGTGTTCAGGTTTACTATCTGTTAAGCTTCGTGCAGTTTTTGGCCCGAATAATATCTAACTTTTGTGACGGATTAAGTACGATGATTAGACAACGTACGCTTAAAAACACCATCCGTGCGACCGGGGTCGGTTTGCACTCGGGTGAGAAAGTCTATCTGACGCTCAAGCCTGCGCCGGTTGAAACAGGGATAGTGTTTCGACGAACGGACCTGGATCCGATGGTCGAGATTAAGGCGTGCGCTGAGAACGTCGGCGAAACCATGCTTTCTACAACCCTGGTCAAGGGTGATGTAAGAGTCGCAACGGTTGAGCACTTGCTGTCAGCGATGGCCGGCTTGGGTATCGACAACTGTTTTGTCGAACTGAGTGCCGCCGAAGTGCCGATCATGGATGGCAGTGCCGGACCTTTCGTTTTTCTTCTGCAATCGGCGGGCATTGCCGAGCAGGATGCAGCCAAGCGTTTTATTCGCATCAAGCGTGAAGTCAGCATTGAGGAAGACGACAAGAAAGCGACATTCGTGCCGTTCGAGGGTTTCAAAGTCAGTTTCGGTATCGACTTTGACCATCCGGTATTCAAAGGACGTGCCCAACAGGCAACGGTTGATTTCTCCAGCACATCATTTGTGAAGGAAGTCAGTCGCGCCCGTACTTTCGGTTTCATGCGTGATATCGAAAAACTGCGTTCAATGAACCTGGCGCTGGGCGGTAGCGTTGACAATGCGATTGTTGTCGATGATTACAAGATCCTGAACGAGGATGGCCTCCGTTACGAAGACGAGTTCGTCAAGCACAAGGTATTGGATGCGATTGGCGACCTGTACCTGCTTGGAAACAGCCTTATTGGTGAGTTCCGCGGAATCAAATCAGGCCACGACCTGAACAATAAGCTGCTTCGTAAGCTTCGGGCAGAAGAAGATGCATGGGAAGTTGTGACCTTCGAGGATGAAGCCACTGCGCCTATCTCTTATCTAAAGCCCGCACTTGCCACACAGGGTTGAAGTTAACACCTTCAATCTTTGATGTGGCGCGATAGTTTTTCGAGAACTTCGCGTAACCCTTCGTCCTTCGTGTGCCCGGCTTCCTCTTCGAGGAGCCGGGCATTCTGCTTACTGAGCAACTCTTTTTTCGCGGCGCTTGCGGGCGTTGTGCGTGGCGGGCTTACTTTCACCCGCAGGCGCCAGGCAAACTGGAAATCGGCAGATTTTCTGAGCTCTGTCAGGATCTCATGCTGACGCATCCTTACCTGACTGGCGATGACGCTGGACTCCGCCGATAACGTAAGATCGCCATCCCGAAAACTGAGGAACCGGCATTTGTCCGCAAGTGAAGCCGGTATGGCGGCAAGCACACGAGTTTCCGCCTGCCTGTGAACTTCGGCATCGGCGAGCAGCCTTCGGAGCCCTGGGGGATGACGCGCGTCGGTGGGCTCGAATGTCAGATGGGTTTTTCGTTTCATTGGGTATTCGGCGCGTTAGTGTAGAGCTTGTGAATCAGGATCAAGGTTCCAATGCCGGCGGGTGTGCTGCCGGAACAGGTCGATATGCCTTTAAACTCGACGGGACCCGTTACGATTGGTTACTATTTGGCACGTTTTGTGGATACCGCCGGTATGACAGTTGTTTTACTCTCTGGTCAAAGGGCTGTCCAGTAGCGCCTTGTGATGCGCGATGGCCCGTGAACCCGTTTCTGCCCATGATTGAGTTGTCGGATTGAAGTATGAGGCGTCATTTTGGCTTGACGCAATCGCTTCATGCCGCAATCTGGCGAAGGATGCCCGGCAGGTCAGTCGTGAATACAGTGGTTTTCGGATTGGATCCGAGAGGCCACTTTCCGGTAAGCGAATAGTACATTATGAACATTATATTTGTTGCCAAAAAACACGGACGGTCCCGCTCTTTGCGATTGAACCTTCCGCTGATCCTTTGTCTGCTGACGCTCGGCGGCTGTGTGCTGCTGGCAGCGGTTTGGACGGGGTATCGGCTTGGCACAATGACGCCTGAGCCGGCAGCGTTTGGCGCTTCCCGGACCATGGTCAAGGGCTGGCAGGAACGCCTCGACGACCAGGAGAAGCATCTCAATGAGGTCCGCCTGAAAACAACCCAGCAGGTTGATGCCCTGACGCTGAGGTTGGGCCAGATGCAGGGGCGCTTGTTACGTCTCGACGCCCTTGGGCAGCGGCTGGTTGAAACGGCCCGCCTGGACAATGGTGAGTTTAATTTTGACGAAGTTGCTGCCGTTGGCGGCCCGGAGCAGGAGTCGCTGGGGGAGTCGTATACAACGCCACAGTTGTCTTCCATGATTGATCAGTTGGGGGCCCGGATCAGTGATCGCGAGAAACAGTTGCGTCTGCTGGATCAGCTGATGTCCCGGGAACGACTTGAAGACGAACGTTTTGTCGCGGGGCGGCCTATTACCTGGGGCTGGCTGTCATCACGTTACGGTTATCGCTCAGATCCGTTCACCGGGAAGCGGACCTGGCACGCCGGGGTCGATCTGGCTGGCAAGAACGGAAGCGATATTATCGCAGTGGCGGCCGGCGTGGTGACTTTCGCCGGCGATCGCCACGGATACGGTAATCTGGTTGAGATCGACCATGGTGATGGTCTGATCACACGCTATGGTCACTGTAAGAAGGTAAAGGTTTCTGTCGGTGATGTCGTCCAGAAGGGGCAGGTTGTTGCATTGATGGGGAGTACAGGCCGGTCCACCGGGCCTCATGTACACTTTGAAGTGCGCAGGGACGGCAAAACACAGAATCCCGAGGATTATATTCAGCGAGCCAGTCGCTGAAACAATGCGCAAAAAAGCCATCTTGAGTTGACTCCCAAGGTGGCTTTTTCGTATCCAGAGGGTCACTGGAATGTGATCCAGCTCAGCCCGACTGGGCAGACGCCTTTCGCCTCGAAAAGAAATAAGGTTAGAATGCCGTCTCGGTCAATTTTTCCCGGATGGTACCCCGTACTTCATCTTGCATCTCCGGAGCGACTTGCCGCACGGCACAGTCAGTCGGATATCGGGTGGCTCTGAGTTTTCAAGCGCCTGTGACCATGCCCGGTCACAAGACGTATTTCGATAACCAAAGAAGCAGTGGTCTATGTTCACGAAGCTCGCAACGAAGATATTCGGCAGTAAGAATGCTCGCGAAATAAAGCGGATGCGAAAGGTCGTATCCCATATCAATGAGTATGAAGAGGCGCTTTCTGCGCTGTCGGATTCGGAGCTGCAAGGCAAAACGGCAGAGTTTCGCCGTCGCCTTGACGAGGGCGAAAGCCTGGACAAGCTGCTGCCTGAAGCCTTCGCTACTGTGCGAGAAGCCAGTAAACGCGTGCTTGGAATGCGTCACTTTGACGTGCAGCTTATCGGTGGCATCACCTTGCACGAAGGGCATATCGCCGAGATGAAAACCGGCGAGGGTAAAACCCTCGTGGCGACTGCTCCGGTGTATCTCAATGCGCTCAGCGGGGACGGCGTCCACCTTGTAACCGTCAACGATTATCTCGCATCCCGGGATGCGGCATGGATGGGCCAGCTTTACCGGTTCCTCGGTCTGCAGGTTGGCGTTATCGCATCAGGTCAGGATGCCCAGGCCAAGCGCGAAGCCTATGCCGCCGACATCACCTACGGCACCAATAATGAATTCGGTTTTGATTACCTGCGCGACAATATGGCGTTCAGCACGTCGGACAAGGTCCAGCGTGGGTTGAATTTCGCCATCGTGGACGAAGTGGATTCAATCCTGATCGATGAGGCAAGAACGCCGCTGATTATTTCCGGTGCGGCTGAAGACAGCTCCCGCATGTACCGTGAAGTAAACCTGCTCGTGCCCAGCCTCGAACAGGGTGAGGCAAGCGAAGAAGGTGAGCCGACCGGCGACTTCACAATTGACGAAAAGGCCCGCCAGGTTGAATTGACCGAGGCAGGCCACGAAAAAGTTGAGAAGCTGCTAATCGAAAAGGAGTTGCTCAAGGAAGGCGACAGCCTGTATTCCGCCACCAACCTGGGCCTGCTCCACCACGTGCATTCTGCGCTGAGAGCTCACCATCTGTTCCAGAAAGATATCGACTACATCGTTCAGGGTGGTCAGGTCGTGATCGTTGATGAGCACACCGGCCGGACGATGCAGGGGCGTCGTTGGAGTGAGGGGCTGCATCAGGCTATTGAAGCCAAAGAAGGGGTGACCATCCAGGCTGAAAGTCAGACGCTGGCATCGACCACCTTCCAGAACTATTTCCGTCTTTACAGCAAACTGTCGGGCATGACCGGTACGGCCGACACCGAAGCTTTCGAGTTCCGTCAGATTTACGGTCTGGATGTGGTGGTAATTCCGCCCAACAAGCCGATTCAGCGTATTGATTCCAACGACCTGATCTACCTTACGCAGGAAGAGAAGTACCAGGCCATCATTGATGAAATCAAGGATGTGACTAACGAAGGTCGCCCCATTCTGGTGGGTACCGGCTCGATTGAAGCGTCTGAACTGCTGTCCATGCTACTGCGCAAGGCCAAGATCGATCACGAAGTCTTGAACGCCAAACAACACGAGCGTGAAGCGCACGTTATTGCCCAGGCGGGCCGCCCCGGTGCGGTTACCATCGCTACCAACATGGCCGGTCGTGGTACTGACATCGTGCTTGGCGGCAACTGGGAAACCGAAGTCGCTGCTCTTGAAAATCCGAGTGATGAAGATGTTGCCCGTATCAAGGCGACCTGGACCGAAACGCACAACAAGGTGCTGGACAACGGTGGTCTGCACATTATTGGTACCGAGCGGCATGAATCGCGTCGTATCGATAATCAGCTACGTGGTCGTGCCGGTCGTCAGGGTGATCCCGGTTCTTCTCGTTTCTTCCTGTCACTGGAAGACAACCTGATGCGGATTTTTGCCCCTGACCGCGTGAAGAACATCATGCAAGCGATGGGCATGAAGAAGGGGGAGGCCATTGAACACCGGATGGTCACCAACGCGATCGAGAAATCCCAGCGCAAGGTTGAAGGGCGTAACTTCGACATGCGTAAGCAGCTGCTTGAGTATGACGATGTCGCTAACGATCAGCGCAGCGTAATCTATGAACAGCGCAACGAGATCATGTCGTCCGAAGATGTATCTGAATTGGTAGCGGCGGTGCGTTCGGACGTCGTCGACGCAACATTCAGCGAGTATATTCCGCCGCAGAGCATGCCGGAGCAGTGGGATGTGGCCGGGCTGGAAGCACAGCTTCAGTCTGAGATGGCGATTGATCTGCCGATCCAGCAATGGCTGGATGAGGACGAAAAACTCTTCGAGGACAGCCTGCGTGAGCGCATTCTTGCGGAGGTTGTGGCGTCCTACCAGGAAAAAGAAGCGGTTGTTGGTGCCGAATCGATGCGTAATTTCGAGAAGCAGGTATTGCTTCAGGTGCTGGATACGCTTTGGAAAGAACATCTCGCCAACATGGACAACCTGCGCCGGGGTATTCACCTGCGTGGTTATGCCCAGAAAAACCCGAAGCAGGAATATAAGCGCGAAGCGTTCACCCTGTTTGAAAGCATGCTCGATGCAATGAAGCGCGATGTCGTCAGGATCCTTTGCCACGTCCGGGTGCAAAGCCAGGACGAAATGGCTGAAGTGGAGCGTCGCCGCCGCGAGGAGCTGGAGCGCCAGATGTCCGACGCCAAACTGCGTCATGAGGATGCCAGTGCCGCTGATGGCGAGCAGTCCGGACCTTCCGGTGCGGGTGGGCGCGATCAGCAACAAGCGCCGGCTACTCCCGAAACCTTTGTTCGGGGCGAGCGCAAAGTTGGGCGTAATGAGCCATGTCCGTGTGGCTCAGGCAAAAAATACAAGCAGTGCCATGGTCAGGTCAGCTGATCAGTTCAAGGCTGAACGGGCTCTTGTGATGAGTCATCCAAACAGTATTTGATACAGACACAGCAACGTCCGCTGTTTCGACGTGGCCCCCGGGGCCGCCCGGAATAGCGGACGTTTTGCATTAGGAGATAGCAATGGCAGTTGGACTTGGTCCCCTTCCTGATTTTTACCCTGTTGCCGGGTTGCAGATCGGCGTCGCCAAAGCTGGCATCAAAAAGCCTGGCCGTCGGGATCTGGTGGTACTGGCTCTCGCCGAGGGAGCACAGGTTGCAGGTGTTTTTACCCGTAACCAGTTTTGCGCCGCGCCGGTGCTGGTGACTCGCCGTCATCTTGCAGCCGCTGCGCCGCGATATCTGCTGATAAATACCGGCAATGCCAACGCAGGCAATGGCGCTAGAGGCATGACCGACGCGCAGGCTTGCTGCAAGGCATTAGCTGAGCTGACCGGTGAATCTGCTCAGTCGGTCCTGCCGTTTTCTACTGGTGTTATCGGTGAGCCCCTTCCGGTGGATCGCATTCGCGCCGGCTTGCCCGAGGCATTGGCTAACCTCAGCGATAACGGATGGACAGAGGCGGCTCAGGGCATCATGACAACGGATACCCTCCCCAAGGGGGAGAGTCGTCAGATCGAGCTTGATGGCAAGACTGTGACGATCTCTGGTATCAGTAAGGGCGCGGGAATGATTCGGCCGAATATGGCGACGATGCTCGGCTTTATCGCAACAGACGCCAATATTGATGGATCGGTATTGCGGTCATTGGTGTCGGAGCTGGGAGAGGCGTCATTTAATCGCATAACAATTGACGGTGATACGTCCACCAACGATTGCTGCATGCTGATCGCGACCGGACAAAGCCAGGCTCCTGCGATTACGGCTGACAGTCCTCACCTGCCCGCACTGCGCGAGGCATTGCGCGACGTGTTTATGACGCTGGCTCACGCCATTGTCAGGGACGGGGAAGGGGCGACCAAGTTCATTACCATTCGTGTCGAGCAAGCAGACAGCCAGCAAGAGGCGCTGGATGTGGCTTATACCATCGCGCACTCACCACTGGTCAAGACGGCACTGTTTGCGTCAGACCCCAATTGGGGGCGGATACTGGCAGCTGTGGGGCGTGCAGGCGTGCCTGATCTGGCGCTCGAGGCTATAGAAATTGATCTGGGTGAAGTGCCGCTGGTGCGTCAAGGAGGGCGTGCAGACGGCTACACTGAAGCCCTTGGCAAGCAGGTGATGGCTGAAACGGAAATCACGATTCGCATCAGTCTCGGGCGTGGCCCGGTAACTGAGACCGTATGGACCTGTGATCTGTCCCATGACTACGTGACGATCAACGCCGAATACCGGACCTGATGATGAAGGAAGTGCATGTCGCAGTCGGTGTTGTGCGGCGCGGCGATACGGTTTTGATCGCGCGCAGACCCGATCACGTGCATCAGGGCGGGTTGCTGGAGTTTCCGGGGGGCAAAGTGGAGCCTGGCGAGCGCGTGCAGGATGCGCTTGTGCGCGAACTGCACGAAGAAGTTGGCATCGACGTCTGTCCGATGTCTCTGCGCCCGGTTATCGGCATCCGGCACGACTACGGTGACAAGCGTGTGTTTCTGGACGTTTGGGAGACCGATGACTTTGCCGGAAATCCTGTAGGGCGCGAAGGTCAGTATGTTGACTGGCTCCCGACGGCGGCGTTGAATCCGACAGACTTTCCGAAAGCAAATCGGCCCATTATTCAGGCGGTGCAATTACCCAGGACCTTGCCGATATCTGCCGGCCGGGGGCTGTCTGGGGGCGAGTTATACGAGGCCGTGCGCGCGCGCCTTGAAGTATCGCGCCCCGATTGGTTTTTGCTGCGGGCACCCTGGTTACAGCAGTCGGAGTACATTGCGGCAGCGGCCCGGTTGCAGGCGTATTGTGATACTGCGGGCGTGCGAATGATGCTGCATGGCCATCCGGATCTGATTGAGGCCGTGCCCGCCGCAGGTGTTCATGTTCCGTCGGCGCTTGCCCGCGACATGACGGCTCGGCCGTTCGCGTCATCGGCGCTGTTAGGCGTATCCTGTCATAGTGATGTCGAGCTGCAGCAGGCTGCTGCGTTGGGTGCGGATTATGCGTTTTTGGGGCCGGTGGCCAAAACGACCAGTCATCCCGATGTGGATCCTATCGGCTGGGGTGAATTCTCAGCGCTTGTCGCTACCGCAAACCTGCCGGTCTACGCCCTGGGAGGCCTGGGCATGGACGACTTGAACCGCGCGCTGGAAGCAGGTGCGCAAGGTGTGGCGGGGATCAGCTACTGGTGGTAGCGGAGTTCTGCTCGCCGGCAGGGGCTTGTTTTGCCTGTCATGGTATCCGCCTTTTCAGCAGGCTCATCTGTTACAGAACAAAGGAGCATGGATGTGAATCAATTGACCCATCTCGATGAACAGGGCGCCGCCCGTATGGTGGATGTAACGGAAAAGGCGGTTACCAGCCGCGAAGCCCGTGCGGAAGCCTTTATCCACATGCAGCCTGCAACAGTGGCGATGATTGTCGATGGTGAGCATCCCAAGGGCGATGTGCTGGCAGTGGCACGAGTTGCCGGCATCATGGCGGCAAAGAAGACCCATGAATTGATCCCGCTGTGCCACGCGCTCAATCTGACATCCGTCAAGGTGGAGCTGGTGCCGGTAAGGGACACTCGCAGTGGCGTCCATATTGTGGTGATGTGTCGTCTCACGGGCCAGACGGGAGTCGAGATGGAGGCACTGACAGCAGCCAGCATTGCAGCCCTGACGCTGTACGATATGTGCAAAGCAGTGGATAGGGGCATGGAGATAGATAGTGTGCGCTTGCTTGAGAAGAGGGGCGGGCGCTCCGGGCATTGGGAGCGAAATCAGGAGTGAGCGAAATGCTGGTCGATAATTTTGGTCGCCAGGTAAGCTATGTGCGGATTTCAGTTACCGATCGCTGTGATTTCCGTTGTGTCTATTGCATGTCTGAAGACATGACCTTCCTGCCGAAATCAGAAATCCTCTCCCTCGAAGAAATCGAAGTCATTGCCCGCAACATGGTCAGTTGCGGGGTAACCAAAATTCGCCTGACTGGCGGTGAGCCGCTGATAAAACCCGGCGTGGTTGAGCTTGCGAAGCGACTGAAACAGCTCCCAGGGTTAAAAGAGCTGTGTATGACGACCAATGGCAGCAGGCTCCGGGAGCTTGCGGGCCCACTGAAAGCGGCAGGCGTTGACCGACTCAATATCAGCCTGGATAGTCTTGATCCGCAAAAGTTTCGCGAGCTGACCCGCACCGGTGACCTCCATCGCGTCCTGGCCGGCATAGATGCGGCGCGTGAGGCCGGGTTTGAGCGTACCAAGCTGAATGCGGTCATTCTCAACGGACGCAATGCCGATGAAGTGGTGGACCTGACAGCGTTCGCGCTGAATCACGGGTTGGATCTCAGTTTTATTGAAGAAATGCCCCTTGGTGTTATTACGGAGCACAACCGCAAGGAATCGTTTGTATCCAGTGAAGAGATCCGCGATATGCTGAGCGCAGTCTATACGCTGGATGCGATTGCGGATGATACCGGCGGGCCTTCCCGATACTGGAAGATTCCCGGCTACACGAGCCGGATTGGTTTCATATCCCCGCACAGTCACAATTTTTGCGGCGACTGTAACCGCGTCCGTCTGACAACAGAAGGGCGTTTGTTGCTATGTCTGGGCAACGAACACTCCATGGATCTGAAGCAGGTTGTACGTCGATCCCCGGGGGATGATGCGGCGGTGAAGCGGGCCCTGCATGAAGCCATGACCTTGAAACCCGAACGTCACTACTTCTCCCACGACAGCGAGCCCCAGGTTTTGCGGTTTATGAACGCGACCGGGGGCTAGTGTCTCTCTCTGAGCGGGGCTCTTGAAGATCTCTCAAACCCTGAGTGCTTATCCGGGAGGGGCGAGTCACCTAAAAAAACAGCCCTTGTCATCCTGTCAGGGTACGCCCGGACCCACCATTCTGATAAAATACGCCGCCTGTTAATCCGACTGAGGTAACGCCGTGGCTGTTCGCTACGTCCAGAGCTGCCGACTGCCGACGCCGTTCGGAGTCTTCGATATGCACGGTTTCGAGGAAACTGATACCGGAAAGGAGCATGTCGCCCTGACATTGGGTTCGCTGGAAGGCGATGAACCGATGCTGGCCCGCACCCATTCCGAGTGTCTGACCGGGGATGCGCTTTACAGCATGCGCTGTGATTGCGGTTATCAGCTCGAAGAGGCCTTGCGCAGTATTGCGCGGGAAGGTCGTGGCATCCTGATGTATCTGCGCCAGGAAGGTCGTGGTATTGGTCTACTCAACAAAATCCGTGCTTATAACCTGCAGGATCAGGGTGCTGATACTGTTGAAGCGAACGAGCAGCTGGGGTTTGCCGCAGATCTGCGTGACTACAGCATGTGTCAGGATATGTTGAGCCATCTGGGTATTCGTCGCCTGAAGCTGATGACAAACAATCCGCGCAAGGTGAGCGCGTTGACCGGGCTGGGTATCGAAATTGTCGAACGGGTGCCGCTGCATGTGGGGCGCAACCCCCACAACACGGGCTATCTTGATACCAAGCAGAGTAAGCTTGGTCACTGGCTTGAAACCCATCAGGACGATGATGTCTGATCAGCCTGATGGCTGTAAGTTTTCGTTAATGCCCGCGCAGGGCTGACCCTGTCAGCCCACCGGTTTGCCTTTACTTGACCGCCCGCAGCGCCTGTTGACTTGTCAGTTTATCCCAGCGTTTCTTGATGCTCTCCAGAATACCTTCCGGATGCAGCCCACAGACTTCGAGTAGTTCCTGATGTTTGCCGTGATCGATAAACCGATCGGGCAAACCGAGATGGAGCATTGCCACCTGAATGCCTTCTTCGTTCAGGTATTCAGATACACCGCTTCCCGCACCACCGGCAATGGCGTTTTCTTCAAGCGTGACCAGCAGGTCATGGCTCTCTGCCAGTGACTGAATCAATGCGGTATCCAGCGGTTTCACGAAGCGCATATCTGCCACCGTGGCATCCAGTGTTTCAGCTGCAGTCTTTGTGGCGTCAAGCAGGCTGCCGAAGTTCAGTATGGCGATCCGATGGCCTTCCCGTACCAATCGCCCTTTGCCAATGGGCATTGGGGTCAGCGTTTCTTCCATTGGCGTGCCGGGGCCAGTGCCGCGGGGATAGCGCACAGCAGCGGGGCCGTCGAATGCCAGTCCCGTCTGCAACAGTTGGCGCGTTTCGTTTTCATCGGACGGCGCCATCACCACCATATTGGGTATGCAGCGCAGGTAGCTCAGATCGAACGCGCCGGCGTGTGTAGGGCCGTCTTCACCCACAAGGCCGGCCCGATCGATGGCAAACAGCACGTCCAGATTCTGGATCGCGACATCATGTATCAGCTGATCGTAACCGCGTTGCAAAAAGGTCGAATAGATCGCAACAACCGGCTTTGCGCCATCGCAGGCCAGACCTGCCGCCAAGGTGACGGCATGCTGCTCGGCAATCGCAACGTCGAAGTAGCGTTCAGGAAAGCGCGAGCTGAACTCGACAAGGTCTGATCCCTCACACATCGCGGGTGTTATGCCGACTACGCGCTCGTCTTGCTCTGCTGTATCGCACAGCCATTTGCCAAATACGTTGGCGTACTTGTATTTCTTCACAGCAGGTGGCGTCGTTGCAGGCTTGACCGGCGGCGCTGGCTCAATCTTGTTGATTGCGTGATAACCGATAGGGTCGGCTTCTGCCGGAGCAAAACCCTTGCCCTTCTTGGTCACGATATGAAGGAACTGCGGTCCTTCCAGTTCGCGGATGTTCTGCAGGGTTTCAACCAGCAGCGGCAGGTCGTGCCCGTCGATGGGGCCGATATAGTTGAATCCCAATTCCTCGAACAGTGTGCCGCCCGATATCAGACCCTTGAAATGCTCCTCGGTCTTTTTGGCCAGCGCCATCAGATTAGGCTTGCCCTGAAGGACCTTTTTGCTGCCGTCACGGACCTGATTGTAGGTCGGGCTTGCCAGAAGCTTGGCGAAATAGTTCGACAAGCCGCCTACGTTTTGTGAGATCGACATGTCGTTGTCATTCAGGACCACTAACATATCGGCATGAAGGTGGCCTGCATGGTTGAGTGCCTCGAAAGCCATGCCGGCGGTCATGGCGCCGTCACCGATCACGGCGATGCTCTTGCGGCCGGTACGTTGCATTCTGGCTGCGATTGCCATGCCGAGGGCGGCACTGATGGAGGTACTGGAATGCCCCACACCGAAGGTGTCGAATTCACTCTCTCCGCGTTTGGGAAAGCCTGCCAGGCCATCCTTCTTGCGGATCGATGTCATGCGCTCGCGCCGACCGGTCAGGATTTTATGAGGATAGGCCTGATGACCCACGTCCCATACCAGGCGGTCTTCCGGCGTGTTAAAGACGTAGTGCAAGGCAACTGTAAGCTCCAGTACGCCGAGGCCGGCGCCGAAATGGCCGCCAGACTGGCCCACTGTCCAGAGCAGATACGCGCGGAGTTCGCGGGCCAGTTGGGGCAACTGGTCTTCGGCCAGGATTCGCAGTTGCTCCGGATGGGTGATCCGGTCGAGCAACGGCGTATTGGGCTGGCGTGATGGAATCTCCTGAAAAATAGTCGTGTCCTGCATCCGCTCTGGTCTTTTGGTTCACAATGGGTCAGGGAGCCCCTGAAGAATACCTGAAGCTCCACATTATACGGGATGATCCGCCCCGGTTTCACATTTCATTCGGGACATGTTCCGGGGATTGATTCAGTGGGTTCGCGTCACCACAAAGTTGGCGATTTGTCTCAGGGCATCGGCGCTGTCACCAAACGCCGCGAGCGCTTCAATGGCCTGGTCCTGGAGTGTCTGCAGATAGTCTCTGGCGCCTTCAATGCCCATGCAGGCCGGATAGGTGGGCTTGTCCCGGGCGACATCGGACCCTTGCGGTTTGCCGATAGTGCCGGTACTGCCTTCAATATCCAGCAGGTCGTCCTGAACCTGGAAGGCCAGCCCGAGTGCCTGTCCATATTGCTGCAAGGCTGCAATCTGCTGGTCGCTGGCGGCTTCTGTCGACATGGCGCCGAGTGTGATGCTGGCCTCGATCAGTGCGCCGGTTTTGCATCGGTGCATGTGCTCCAGCTCGCTCAGCGACAGTTTTTGGCCGACCGATCCCAGATCAATTGCCTGACCGCCTACCATGCCGGACTCGCCGCTTGCTTTGGCCAGCAGTTGGATCATGGCGATGCGCGTGACGGGCGCGAACGAACCGCGTTGGGCCAGTATCTCGAATGCCAGCGCCTGTAACGCATCACCGGCCAGAATGGCGGTGGCTTCATCATACGCAAGGTGAGTCGTCGGCTTGCCGCGGCGCAGGGCGTCGTCGTCCATTGCCGGCAAATCGTCGTGAATCAGCGAATAGGCGTGAATCAGCTCGACCGCGCAACCCGGAATAATGGCGCTGGCCGGCGATTGCGAAATGGCAGCAGCAGAGGCCATCGCCAGAACCGGTCGAATGCGTTTGCCACCACCAAGCACGGCGTAACGCATGGCATCTTCCAGGCGTCCTGCTGGCGAGTGCCCGAGTGTTAACCAGTCATCAAGTGTGGCTTCGACCTGCTCGCGCCATTCAGTGACGTACGGAAGCAGATCGTGCGAGGGAGCATTCATTAGCCCTCATCATCCATTTCGAAAGGTTGGGTGGTGAGCGTGTCGTCATCGGATTTAACGAGTTGCTCGACACGCTGTTCTGCTTGCTTGAGCGCTTGCTGGCATTCGCGTGTCAGTCGCACGCCGCGCTCAAACGCCGTCAGGGATTTTTCCAGTGGCAAATCGCCCTGTTCCAGTTCGCGCACCAGTGTTTCCAATTCATTGAGTGACTTTTCGAAGTCAGCAATGGTGACGCCTGTTTTGTCGCTCATAACAGGTTTTCTCCGCCGGGATCTGTTTCGCCGGAGTATATCAGACCCGACCGCGGTTGGGCGTGAGTGCAAGGCGCGAATTGGCGATTTCATTCGTTCCCCCGCTGGCCATGAAAGTTTATGCTACAGAGGGTGTTGCCAAACGCTGTGGGCGCTGCTGTTTTATCGTGAGTACTCAAGCCTGCATCAGATTGATCGGAGTGGACCAGGTTATGTGGAAAGGTGACGAACGCAGGCGGTTTTATCGGGTAGATGATCGGGTTGCGCTGCGCTTCATGAGGCTCAGGGACAACAATGCGGTTTCCGCCGAAATCGCAAAGCTTTCACTGGATACCCGTATAGAAGAAGTGGATGCGGCGCTGATGCAGGCAATATCCGCGCTGGCGGCACAGTCACCGGAAGGCGGGCGAGTGGCCGAGTTGTTCAACCGGAAATTGGCGCTGGTGTTGGAGTCGCAGACGGCGTCGTCTGTAAACCGTCAGGCGACGCTGGTGACCCGGGATATCAATCTCAGCGCCGGCGGTCTTGCCTTCAGTACAGATGAGCCCGTTGAATTGGGGGATAGCCTGTTGCTGGATGTGTTGTTTTATCCTGAAAGCAGAACCATCAGGGCACTTGCCCGGGTTGTTGCTGCGGAGCCGCAAAATGATGGCTACCGGCTGCGATTGGATTTCGAGCGGCTCACCGATAATGACCGTGAACTGCTGACAGGGCACATCATGCGTTTGCAGAGCCGTCAGCTTCGGCGCCGGGACCAGAGTGCTCAGTCCGAAAACGGCTGACGTTGCCATTGAAAGGTTTGCCGCTTGCCGGGTGCGCCCCATTGTTCCCAGCTTTGCTCGGTGACCCGGATGTCTCCCGTCGCCGCTACGGTGATGATTGTGGTCGCTCGAGTGCCGTAGTGCTCACTCTTGATGAAGGGCGATGACAGGAAGCGTTCAGTCTCAAGTCCAACGCCGGTATCCGGCAGATACTGGTCAGGGGCTGGTGCTGTATCCTGCATGTCGGCGATGAGCTGCTCATGGAGCGAAGGTTGTGCAACCTGCTGCAGCCGTTCAGTCAGTCGCTTGCGCAGGGTCACCAGCTTTGGCCAGGGGCTTTGCAGCAGGTGGTTGCTCAGGCCATAAGCGCCCCGATGCAAATTGCGCCCCGGGTGCGGGTCACGGTTGCTGAAATACCAACCACTTTTGCTATCCACACAGATCAGGTTGAAGCCGGCCAGTTTGCCCCGGGACTGCTGCAATGCATCGCCGAGTTCAGTCGTCGATTGGTCCAGTGCCCATAGCGGTAACTGCCCTCTGGAAATGGCGGCTTTCTCTGGTCGCCCATCCCTGAAGTTGGTGACGGCAGCCACTTCGCCTTGCGGGCTAATCGCAAGCCAGGTGCCCCCTGACTCCCGGTCCCGGCCGGCCAGAACTTCCTGCTCGGACCACCAGTGCATCGGGTCAGTCGGCCGTTGATAGTATTCATCGCGGTTGGCTGCGACCACCAGTGGAAGCTCCGGATGTTGATTAATGGCAAACAGAATCAGGCACATAGTAGATTCCATGTTCGGTGGCAGGTTCTTGGAGTGAACCTTGGTAAGCCCCTGTGTATCATACGAGCCTTAATTTTGCCTATTGCCATTGCCGGTAGGGCATTATTCACCTGAGGTCGGTGCCTGTATGAGTTTGATGGTGTTGTTCGCAATTTATCTCGCGCTGGGAGCAGTCGCCGGCGTGCTGGCTGGCCTGTTTGGTATCGGCGGAGGCCTGGTGATTGTGCCGGTACTGATTTTCAGCTTCAGTTTGCAGGGTGTGAGCGCGGATGTGGCTGCCCATCTGGCGATTGGCACCTCCCTGGCCACGATCGTCTTTACGTCGGTGAGTTCGATTCGCTCCCATCATCTGCACGGTTCTGTCCGCTGGGAACTGTTTCGCCCGATGATGGTCGGTATTGTCGTCGGTGCAGTGCTGGGCGCTTATACTGCTGCGCTGATTCCTGGTGAAATGCTGACCGTTATTATTGGCGTCTTTGTGATTCTGGTAGCAATCAAAATGTTGCTCGACGTCAAACCGTCCGCCAGTCGTCAGGTTCCGGGTAAGTCGGGGTTGGTCGTTGCGGGTGGCGGTATTGGCTGGGCATCGGCCATCTTCGGCATTGGTGGCGGTACACTCACCGTGCCGTTTTTGAGCTGGTGCAACGTTAAAATGCAGCAGGCGGTAGGCACCTCAGCTGCCTGCGGTTTGCCGATAGCATTGGCTGGTGCGCTGGCGAATATCGGCACAGGCTGGGGCAACACGGGGTTGCCTGAATACAGCCTGGGGTATGTTTATTTGCCTGCGATGCTGGGGATTGTTCTGACCAGCGTGATCTTCGCGCGGGTTGGCGCTGTGTTGGCGCACAAGCTGGACGCCCTGATGCTGAAACGGATTTTTGCGATTCTGCTGATTATTGTGGGTATACGCTTTCTGATCTGATGGCGTCGGTCTTTTCTTTTTTCCTGTTTCGCTTAAGAGAGCTTTTGCATGTTACGTCATCCCGATATAGACCCGATTGCCATTTCGTTGGGGCCCGTGAAGATCCATTGGTATGGCCTGACCTATCTGGTGGGGTTTGTTGTTGGATGGTGGCTTGGCCGGTTGCGCACCCGTAAACCCTGGTCTCCGATCAATGAAGAGCAAATGGGCGACCTGCTGTTCTACATTGCATTGGGCGTGGTTTTGGGCGGCCGCTTCGGGTATGTCATCTTCTATAATTTTGAGACTTTCCTCATGGACCCGCTCTGGTTGTTCCGGGTCTGGGAAGGCGGTATGTCGTTCCATGGCGGATTGATTGGCGTCATGCTGGCGATGTGGTGGTTTGGCCGGAAGGTGAACTGCGGTTTCTTTGCTATTGCCGATTTTGTGGCCCCGCTGGTGCCGGTAGGCCTGGGCGCCGGCCGGATTGGCAACTTTATCAACGGCGAGCTCTGGGGGCGGCCGACTGACGTGTCCTGGGGCATGGTGTTTCCGACAGCGCCGGATATGCTGGCGCGTCACCCTTCCCAGCTGTACCAGTTTGCAATGGAAGGCGTGCTGCTGTTTATCGCCCTTTGGTGGTTCTCGAACAAACAACGCCCGCGTATGGCAGTCTCCGGGTTATTCCTGGTGCTTTACGCCTTCTTCAGAATCGTGGCAGAGTTTTACCGGCAACCGGATGCCCAATTGGGGTACCTGGCTTTTGATTGGGTCACCATGGGGCAGGTGTTATCGCTGCCTATGCTGCTTGCCGGTGTCGTTTTGATGGTTATTGCATACAGGAGAAAGTCAGCATGAAGGCCTACCTGGATCTTATGCGCGATGTCGTTGATAACGGCATCGACAAGGGCGACCGCACAGGAGTCGGTACCCGCTCGGTTTTTGGGCGCCAGATGCGCTTTGACCTGTCGGAAGGCTTTCCGTTACTAACCACGAAGAAGGTTCATTTGCGCAGCATCATCTATGAATTGCTGTGGTTCCTGAACGGTTCAACGGATAACAACTGGCTGCGCGAGCGCAAGGTCAGTATCTGGAACGAGTGGGCCACAGAGGAAGGTGATCTGGGGCCGATTTATGGCAAGCAATGGCGCAGTTGGCAATGCCCGAACGGCGATGTAATCGACCAGATTTCTGATGTGGTGCGCCAGATTAAAACCAAACCCAATTCCCGGCGCCTTATCGTGTCCGCGTGGAACCCGGCTGAACTGCCGGATGAATCGATCGGCCCCCAGGAGAACGTTGAAGAGGGCCGCATGGCGCTGGCTCCCTGCCACTGCCTGTTCCAGTTCTATGTGGCGAACGGGAGGCTGTCGTGCCAGCTTTATCAGCGCAGTGCCGATCTGTTTCTTGGGGTGCCGTTCAATATTGCATCCTACAGCTTGCTGACTCACATGATCGCGCAGCAATGCGATCTGGACGTAGGGGAGTTTGTTCATACCTTTGGCGACTGCCACCTGTATCAGAATCACCTGACTGACGACATTGTGTTTGAGCAACTCAAGCGCGAGCCTGTCGCCTTGCCCCGACTGAAAATCCAGCGCAAACCTGACAGCCTGTTTGAATATGAGCTGGAAGATTTTGTTTTTGAGGGCTACGAGCCGCAGCCGGGCATCAAGGCGCCGATTGCTGTCTGAATCCTGAATACACGCGGGTTTCGCCAGCAGTGGGTGGGCCGGCTTTGAGCAAGGTATTGAAAAGATATGAGCAAGGCGCGTAAGGCATTGATTGTGGCCATGTCACAAAACCATGTTATCGGTCGAAATAATGCACTGCCCTGGTATCTGCCGGGGGATCTGCGCTATTTCAAGCAGGCAACAATGGGCAAGCCGATTATCATGGGGCGCAAGACGTATGAGTCAATTGGCCGGCCGTTGCCGGGGCGCATGAACGTTGTGGTCACCCGTGATGCCGCCTGGGAGGCGCCGTCAGGCGTGGTTGTGGATCATACTCTGGCTGATGCCTACCGTCGTGCAGAAGCACAGGCTGAGCTGGAGGGCGGTGACGAAATCATGGTGATCGGTGGCGGGCAGATATACGCTGACGTGTTACCGGATATCGACAGGATGTATGTGACGCGTGTTCACGCCGAAGTTGAAGGGGATGCGTGGTTTCCCGAGGTGAACTGGGACGAGTGGGAGGAACTCGGACGGGAAGATTTTTCCGCGTCCGAGAACAATCCGTACGATTACAGCTTCATCGTCTACCAGCGGCGCTGATCAGCCCTGTGAACGAGGTGCCTTGCTCCGTGGCTTGGGGGCGCCACCTTTGCCGCCAGGGCCTGACGAGCGGGGTCCGCCTTTTTTGTTGCCTGGCTTGAAGCCGGGCTTGCCGCCACGACGGTCGCCGCCTTTATAGGGCCGCTTGTTACCACCGCCTGGTCGTCCGGCGGACGGTGAAGGAATTGGCAGATCGGCTGGTGCTTCCAGTGGCAGAGAGCCTGGCTGGGCCGATTCGAGATAGCAGGCCATCGCGCCAGCCAACATTGCCATATCAATATTATTGCGCTCAGCAATGCCGTCCAGCATTTCCATCGCCTTGCCCAGTTTTGCCGCTTCTGTAAAACCAAGAATTTGAGCTTCAAACTGTTCTTCACGCATACGCTGAAGATCTTTGGGCGACGGCAGCTGATAGTCAGACATCGGCGAGTTGGTCGCACGCTCAAGCGTTCTCAGCCAGCTACGCTCACGTGGTGTCACCAGCAGGATGGCCTTGCCTTCACGGCCCGCACGACCGGTACGGCCGATACGGTGAATATAGGCCTCTGTGTCGTAGGGTACGTCGTAGTTGATGACGTGAGTGATTCGCGGTACGTCCAGGCCACGAGCGGCCACATCGGTTGCAATCAGGATGTCGCGACGGCCACGGCGCAGGTCTTCAACAGTCTGTTCACGCTGGCGCTGATTGATGTCGCCGTTCAGTGGCGCAACCGCATGACCACGGGCTGAAAGCTTGTCGGCCAGCAGCGTGGTTTCGGCCTTGGTGCGCACGAAGATAATCGCAGCGTCAACCGGCTCTACTTCAAGAATACGGGTCAGCGCGTCCAGCTTGCGCTCGGCAAATACCGGCAGCGCAAATTGCGAAATACGGGATACCGTGCGGGTCTGGCTCTCAATTTTCACTTCCTGCGCGTTGGACAGGTACTTCTGCGCGACCTTGCGGATCTGGGGTGGCATGGTGGCAGAGAAAAGTGCGCGCTGGCATTCTTTCGGGGTCGCCGCAAGAATCGCTTCGATGTCATCGATAAAGCCCATGCGCAGCATTTCATCGGCTTCGTCCAGCACGACGGACTTCAGGTTGTCCAGTTTCAGGGTGCCGCGTCTCAAGTGATCGAGCATACGACCCGGCGTGCCCACGATAACCTGGGCGCCGCGCTGCAGTGACTTGAGCTGGGGCCGGAAATCCTGGCCGCCATAGATCGGAAGAACCTGCAGGTTTTTGAATTTGCTGGCGTAAGTACTGAAAGCCTCGGCGACCTGAATGGCCAGCTCGCGGGTAGGGGCGAGTACAAGAATCTGCGGAGCAAAAAGCTCGGGATCAATATTGCTCAGCAACGGCAGGGCAAATGCGGCAGTCTTGCCGGTGCCTGTCTGAGCCATACCCAACAGGTTGTGGCCACCCAGAAGAATAGGGATGGACTGCGCCTGGATTGGTGAAGGGATTTCATACCCTACGGCCGTTACTGCTTCAAGGACCGCCGGATGGAGGCCGAGGTCGGTGAAAGTTTGTGTCTGCATCTGGAAACTCGGAATTCGGGAGGTGAGCCGCTCCCAAAATACCGTGATGTACGCGGGGGAGCGTATGAACCTGACATTATAGACGTTTAGCTCGGCTTTAGATATGAGCACGGCTTGCCCGGTGATAAGTAAATGTACCAGAGTGGAGCGGATCAATACCCGACAACGTATGGGGCAGAAGGGCTTCGTCGATTCCGGGTTGATTAGATAGCTTGTTATTTAGTTGCCTGTTGGCGTGCTCTGGGGCAGGCTTATGAACTTCCCACTGTCGTGATACGGACGATTAGATATGAATTTTGATGAACTGCTTGCTGGTGTTGAACGCGATGAGCTTACTATTCCTGCCAGTTGGGGGCAGGGACGCGCCACCTTTGGAGGGCTTGTAGCGGCCCTTACCTATCAGCGAATGAAAGCCGTTATCCAGCCCGGCAGGCCGCTACGCGCGTTGCAGGTTGCGTTTGTTGGCCCCGTAGAGGTGGATGTGCCAGTCGAGTTCATTGTTACCTTGTTGCGTGAGGGGAAGGCGGCAAGCCAGGTGCAGGGCCACCTTGTTCAGGGTGGTGAGGTCAAACTGGCAGCATTGGCCAGTTTTGGTGGAGATCGGCCCTCTGAAGTCGTGGTCGACGCTGATCCGGCACCGGATGCGCCCGCCTTTGATCAGTGCAAGGGATTGCCCTATATCCAGGGTGTCACGCCGGAATTTACCCAGCATATCGACATGCGATGGGCTTTTGGCAGCTTGCCATTCTCAGGCAAGAAATCACGGGAGATGGGCGGCTGGATGTGCTTCCGCGAGCCGTCTCTGGCCATGTCCGACGCCCATGTTATCGCATTGGCTGACGCCTGGCCGCCGGCCGTGCTTCAACACCTCAAGTCAAAGGCGCCCGCCAGTTCGATGAGCTGGTCGCTTGAAATGGTCCACCCCCGCCCGGAAATGGCCGCCGACGACGCTTTGCTCTACCGTGCCTTTATCGATCAGGCGGGCGCTGGTTATGGCCATACGGGCGCCACGATCTGGAACAAGTCCGGCGAGCTGGTTGCCATTAGCCGCCAGGCAGTGACGGTCTTTGGTTAGAGCTCGTTTTCTGCAGCCGTTTCTGGAGGCTGGCTCAGATCTCTGGGCTGGTCCCGCTTGCAGGCTTCGATTACGATTTTGGCAAAACTTTGGGGCGAGTCTTCCTGCAGAAAGTGCCCGCCTCGCAACGTAATGTGGGGCTGGCCCAATGCGCCGGGAATACGCCGTTGCATATAGCGATCGCCGCCCCGGGTTATGGGGTCGCCCGCACTGAAGCAGGTAATAAACGGCTTTTTCCATTGCGACAGAATTTGCCAGGCTGCGCGGTTTGCAGCGCTTGCAGGGTCGTCGGGAGAGACAGGTACCAGTTTAGGGAAAGACCGGGCTCCAGCCTTGTATTCGCTGGACGGAAACGGCGCGTCATAGGCGCGGCGCTCGGCATTGCTAAGATGCCGGGCCGTACCCATCTGCACGATACGTCCTACCGGGAACCACGGGCTGTAGATAGAGAAGCCTTTCCAGGCTTTGAATGCGGCCGGTATTTTCTCGTCGCCTGTTGGCAGCATGCCATTGGCCACAATAATCCGGCTGAACCGGTCCGGGTTTTCTGCCGCAAGCCGCAACCCCAGCAGTGATCCCCAGTTCTGACAGACCAGTGTGATATTGGTTAGCGCCAGTTCGTCAATCAGCGCCAGCAGCCAGTCCATGTGGGATTGGTAGCTGTAGTCTTCAATGTCCGCAGGCTTGTCAGATTTGCCGAAGCCTATCAGATCGGGTGCGATTACTCTCAAGCCACTCTCGGCAACCACGGGGATCATGTGCCGATACAGGTAAGACCATGAAGGTTCGCCATGCAGCATTAGCACGGGGTCAGCGTTGAGTGGGCCTTCATCGACGTAGTGCATCTGCAGGCCAGGGGCAACATCGAGGTAATGCGGCGTAAAGGGATAATCGGGCAACTGCGCAAAGCGCTGTTCCTCGGTCCGGAGTATACGCATTCAGTCCAGAATCCTCAGATGAAAACAAGTGCTTACCAGGGTGTGAGCACGGTGGCGATCTGAAGAGAGAATAACGCAGATTAGAGCAGGGAAAGGTTTAGTTTTGTGTATGAAATGTCAGGGAATGGGCGGCCGGGTCAGCCGGCTGCCTTGCGATATTGTTGTTCGCTATTGAGTGCTCCCATGGCGTCGTCACAGCAGTTTACGGCACCGCAGTCGTCAGCCGAACACAGGCCAATGGTATGGCACGCCAGGTCGTGGCGATTTTCGCCATCGTTGGCAAAGATACGACCTTTGGATAGCGTTGAATTGCAGTGACCACACAGGAATGTGGGTATCACACTGCCTGCCGCCAGTTGCGCAGTGTAGTGTTCATGTTTATGCATAAAGGCTCCTGAAATGTTAAATGGATATAAAAATGTTACATGGCGCTGGGCCTCGCCAAACCACGTACGTGCGAAAGCTGACAAATTTAAGTCAGTCATCTAACTAACGTAAGGGTTGTGTGTTGCAATTCCAAGTCATCTTGGATGAAGAATAGGCAATGCCAGCGAGCGTGCCGGCATTGTCGGGTCAGGTGAGAGGCGTTAGGGGTTGGTCAGAAGTTGCGGGTTATCCCATACCGTTTAGTCGTCGGATTGCATTGAGGAATACCGACTGGCCAACGGGAATCAGCTCGTCAGGAAAGTCGTAATCGGGATTATGCAACTGAGGATGCTCAATACCTGCGCCCAGTCCGAACATGGCGCCTTCTCCGTTAAGGGTAAACACCCCGAAATCTTCCGACCATCGAAAGCCTTCGTCCATGGTATGGCAAGGTACGCGGGCCTCTTCGCAGGCCGTCACAATGTGCTGGTAGCCCTGCACTGTATTGACGCTAGCCAGGAAATCATCCTCCCATTCGAAACGCACTGACAGCCCGGCGGCTTTTGCTTCAGCGGTTGCCATGGCGCAGGCCTGATCAGCCAGAAGCGTCATGGCATCATTGGTTTCGGTGCGCAGAGTTGCCATCAATACGGCGTCACCGGGCGCAGTGCCGAATGCTTTTTCGCCGAGCTTTGCGTGAACCAGGGTGACCCACGTTGCTTCGTTGAAGTGGCCCGGCAACTGCGGTAACTGCTCCATTAGTCTTGCAAGGGCGCCCGTCGGGCTGACGCCTTCTTCCGGATGGGCTGCGTGTGAGGTTTTGCCCTCGAGGTGAATAATCAGCCCGCGTGAAGCGCAATTGAAAGGGCCGGGGCGGGTGAACACCTCACCGAGCGGCAAACCGGGAACATTGTGCAGCGCGAAGGCATAGTCAGGCCTGAAGGGGGTAAAAGCCGGATCTGCGAAAACCCTGCGCGCGCCTTGTCCATCTTCCTCTGCAGGCTGGAATAGCAATATGACGCGCCCACTGGCTGGGCGACTGCGGCTCAGTGTCTGTGCAACCGCCATTACAATAGTCATGTGACCGTCGTGACCGCAGGCGTGGGCGCGTCCGTGATGCGCCGAGCAATAGGGTTGCGCGCTGCGCTCGTGAATAGGCAGGGCGTCAAGTTCGCAGCGGATCAGTGTTGTCGGGCCGGGTTTTTGGCTGTCATAGACGGCTAGCAAACCTGCGCCGCCAATGTTGTCGACGATCTGGTCGGGTTGATATTCGGCGAGCTTTTCCCGAATACGCGCTGCAGTGGCCTCCTCGTGCCCAGATAAATCCGGGTGGCGATGAAGGGTTTGACGAAACGATTGAAGAGAGTTCAGGTTGGGCATCTCAAGTCTGCATCCGGGAGGTGTCAGGCGTCGGGAAGAGGAGGGCGCTTGTTGGAGCGTTTGTCATCCCAGTCCAGTTGCCGGGGGTCATACCAGTCCATTTCGTCCAGCACTTTCTCAAGGGTGGCGGGAGACAGTGTCGGCCAGAGGCTCTGGAAGTCCTCCAGGCCGTCTTCCCGCCGTCGGGCCTGTTTGCTTTTGAGCTTGGCCAGAATGGCCGGCAACCTGAGTGCTTCACCCAGCTGTCCCGGCAATGTCACTTCGCGCCCCATCACTTTTTTTCGATGAGTGCGGCTTGCCAGTGTCCGCTGAAGGGCTTCCGCCGCTTCTATTGCGGTGTCGACAGTAAACTCAATGCTATTCAATGATCTTTGACCCGTGTTGGAAATCGCATTCAGTAAAACATCTACTATAGACCCTTGCGGGAGTTGCTTTCCATGGCACCCGCCTATGCTATTGTAACTATTGACTCAATGACAGTTTACCATCCGTATTGACCTCCCCACTTATAAGGCCCGGAATCTCCGAGTATGTACGAAACACTTGAAAGACGATCTTTTCTCGCGATGCTGCTTGTGGTTTCGCTGGCATTTCTGTTTTTGATGAAACCCTTTGTAGGGCCGATTTTCTGGGCGGTGGCGATTGCGTTGATCTTTAATCCGGTGCAACAGTGGATGCTGCGAAAAATGCCGGGACGATTGACACTGACGTCGGTCCTCACGCTGCTTATCTGTCTGATTATTGTGGTTATTCCGGTCATCGTGCTGGTCTCTTCGCTTGTGGCCGAAGGCGTGGGGTTGTTTCAGAAAATCCAGGCCGGCGAAATTCAGCCTGGCGCCTATATTGACCAGATCAGCCAGTCCTTCCCCGCGGTTCAGTCATTTCTGGATCGGTTCAACATCGACATTGATCGTCTGCGAGAGGGGGTGGTCGCCACTTTTGTGGGGGGGAGCAAGCTGTTGGCGAAGCAGGCACTGGGATTCGGGCAGAATACATTCCAGTTCCTGCTGTCCCTGTCGCTGATGTTTTACCTGGCGTTTTTCCTGCTCCGGGATGGCACCAAGCTGGTGGATATGTTGATTCGTGCCTTGCCTCTTGGGGATGAGCGGGAGCGCCTGTTGTTTGCCAAATTTGCCGAGGTCACCCGGGCGACGGTCAAAGGGAATTTGCTGGTTGCCGTGATACAGGGCGCGCTGGGCGGCTTCATCTTCTGGGCTTTGGGCATTTCCGGGGCGCTGCTGTGGGGTGTGGTCATGGCGCTGGCGTCTCTGATTCCAGCTGTGGGTGCGGCACTGGTATGGGTGCCGGCAGCTATTTACCTGGCCGCAATCGGCGATTATGCCTCTGCAATTATTCTGACGGCTTTTGGAATGCTGGTTATCGGTCTGGCGGACAATTTGCTGAGGCCTATTCTGGTGGGGCGTGATACCAAATTGCCGGACTACATGGTGCTGCTATCGACCCTTGGGGGGATTGCGATGTTTGGCATTAACGGCTTTGTTATGGGGCCGTTGGTTGCCGCACTGTTCGTGGCATTCTGGGGCATCTTTATCCGGGAGTTCAATTCGCCGCAGTGAATCCGGGGTCAGTCAAAACCCGGAGTCATGATCAGGCGAAGCGTGTTCTTAAGTAACAATTGGTGTCCATGCGGCGCGCGGGGGATTCACAGCGCCCAAAATGGGGTAGCATACGTGTTTATACGTTGTGCGGTGGCAGGCCAGTGGTCGATTTCCGGGCAACGATTTTGACACGACTTCTCAGGAGAACAATATGAATAAAAGAATCCCGGGCAGGCATGGACTGATGACTGGCGTCTTTGCCGCGATGCTAAGCGTTGGTGCGGTTTCTACCGCCCAGGCGGCTGATGATGTGCTTGCTTTGCAGAATGCACTCTATGGTGCAGGCTATGACATTGATAACGCCAACGGCAAAATGGGTGCCTCTACCCAGGCCGCTTTGCTGGCATTCCAGAAAGATCATGCCAACCTGAAAGCGTCTGGCTCGCTGGATACACCTACCAAAGAAGCGCTGGGCCTGATTGTCGCATCATCTGCTCCTGCCAAGTCAGCGCCTGCCAAGGCCGCACCGGCAAAAGCGGCGACCAAACCAGCCGCGTCTACTCAGGCAAAGGCTTCACCCAAGCCGGCTGAGCCCGAAGAAGATGACGTGATAGAAGAAGATGATGACGGTGGTTGGTCATTCTTCTGATCCAGCGTCCCCCCGCTTTTGCGATCCGCGGAAAAGCGTAGCTCCCGTCAAGCGCGTACTGGTTAGCGCCTGCCTGTTAGGCGAATCAGTCCGCTATGACGGGGGGCATCTCTTTATTGATCACCCGCTTATTGCCCGCTGGCGAGATGAAAGTCGGCTCGTTGCCGTGTGTCCGGAAATGGCGGGCGGGTTGCCTGTGCCGCGTCCTGCGGCGGAGACATCAGGGGGCGATGGTCGCGGCGTTCTTGATGGTGTCGCCCGTGTGATTGCCCGTAACGGTCAGGATGTCTCCTCTGCCTTTGTGGCCGGTGCGGAGCAAGCGCTGGCGGTGGCCAGGCGCAACCATTGTGTTTTGGCCCTGTTGGCCGCCCGAAGCCCTAGCTGCGGAAACCGCCAGATTTACGATGGTTCATTTACGGGACAGTTGATAGAGGGGCAAGGTGTGACGGCTGCGCTTCTTGAGCGCTCGGGCGTGCGGGTATTCAATCAGTTTGAGCTTGAGGATGCTGAGCGCTATCTGGACACCCTGTGACATCAGCGAACTGACATCACAGGGTGTTGAGCGCGGCGGTTGTCAGTCCAGCTTTTCCAGATCCCGGACAGCGCCTTTGTCAGCACTGGTTGCCAGTAAGGCGTAGGCTTTGAGTGCAGCTGTGACTTTGCGTGGCCGCGATTCAGCCGGCTTCCATCCCAGCGTGTTGCGTGCTTCACGACGACGCTCCAGCTCATCACTGGACAACTGAACGTTGATTGCGCGGTTGGGGATGTCGATCAGAATGGTATCGCCGTTTTCAATCAGGCCGATCTCGCCGCCGGCAGCCGCTTCAGGCGATGCGTGGCCGATAGACAGCCCGGATGTGCCGCCTGAAAAACGGCCATCGGTCAGCAGTGCGCAGTCTTTACCCAGCCCCTTGGATTTCAGATAGCTGGTCGGGTAGAGCATTTCCTGCATGCCGGGCCCGCCTTTGGGGCCTTCGTAGCGAATAATGACAACTTCACTAGGCTTGACCTCGTCATTCAGGATGCCTGCGACTGCCGTGTCCTGGCTTTCAAATACCCGGGCACGGCCTTCAAACACGTAGATGCTCTCGTCGACGCCGGCGGTTTTTACCACGCAACCGTCACGGGCGATATTGCCGAACAATACCGCCAGACCACCTTCCTGTGAGTAGGCGTTTTCCAGTGAACGAATGCAGCCGGCTTCGCGATCGCCGTCAAGTGTTGGCCAGCGTGTGCTCTGGCTGAACGCCTGTTGGGTCGGAATGCCAGCGGGCCCTGCCTTGAAAAATTCGACCGCTTCCGGCGATGGCTTGCGCATGATGTCCCATTCCTCCAGCGCGTCGGCAAGCGTCTTGCTGTGGACTGTCGGTACATCAGTATTCAACAAGCCAGCGCGATCGAGTTCCCCAAGGATGCCCATCACGCCACCCGCACGATGCACGTCTTCCATATGGTACTTGGGTGAATTCGGTGCGACTTTGCACAGCTGCGGCACCTTGCGCGAGAGCTGGTCAATCTCGTTCAGAGTGAACGGCACCTGGCCTTCCTGCGCGGCGGCCAGCAGGTGAAGAATGGTGTTGGTTGATCCGCCCATGGCGATATCAAGCGTCATCGCATTCTCGAAAGCTGCCAGTGATGCAATGCTTAGCGGCAGAACGCTGGCGTCGTCTTGCTCATAATACCGGCGGGTGATGTCGACAATCTGGCGCCCGGCCTTGAGAAATAATGCTTCGCGATCAGCATGAGTGGCCAGCATCGAGCCGTTACCTGGCAGCGCAAGGCCGATCGCCTCAGCGAGGCAGTTCATCGAGTTGGCTGTAAACATGCCGGAGCAGGAACCGCATGTTGGGCAGGCGCTGCGCTCGTATTCCGCAACGTCTTCGTCACTTGCATCCGGGTCCGCAGCGATCACCATGGCGTCGACCAGATCGAGTTTGTGCTCGGACAGTTTGGTTTTACCGGCTTCCATCGGCCCGCCCGAAACGAAAATGGCGGGGATGTTCAGGCGCATGGCGGCCATTAGCATGCCCGGCGTAATCTTGTCGCAGTTGGAAATGCACACCAGCGCGTCGGCGCAGTGGGCATTGGCCATATATTCTACGGAGTCCGCTATGATTTCACGGGAGGGCAGCGAATAGAGCATGCCGTCATGCCCCATGGCGATGCCATCATCGACGGCGATGGTGTTGAATTCCTTTGCTACGCCGCCCGCCGCTTCAATTTCGCGGCAGACCAGTTGGCCGAGGTCTTTCAGGTGGACGTGACCCGGTACAAACTGGGTAAAAGAGTTGGCGACAGCAATAATGGGCTTGCCGAAGTCATTGTCTTTCATGCCAGTGGCGCGCCAGAGTGCGCGGGCACCGGCCATATTACGGCCTGCTGTCGATGTCCGAGAGCGGTACTGAGGCATGATCTTGTCTCGCGTGGTTGTTCAAAGACTGCAAAGAATACCAGAACTTGGCGTATTTCGGTTAAGGGGCGCTGGCTGATCTGCGTACAATTGTTCACAATAAGAATTGATTGCTGAAGGTTGGGTCGTTGTCGATCATTGCCTTGTCACCACTACTCGGGGAGCTGGATAGATGTCTGCGAAGGAGCCGTTGCCTGTTCGTCGTCTGCGTGAGTTTCAACCGCTGGACAAGTTGACGGACGAACAACTGATTGTGCTGGCTGCCCGCGCCGAACAGCGAAAATACAAAAAGGGGCAACGCGTTGCTGAGCGCGGTGCCCGTGATGGACTCGAGTATTTTTTGCTGGAAGGTGACGTGGACCTGGTGGCGGTTGACGGGCGTTCCAAAAAGATCAGCGCCGGAAGTGAAACGGCGCACAATCCGATCGCCCGCCTGCAACCCCGAATGTATGATGTCGCAGCCGCAAGTCCTTGCGAGTTTCTTGTGATCGAGCAGGATATCCTCAACCAGCTGCTGCGCGCCGCACCTGTGGCAGACAGCGAAATTGCGGGCGAGCTGGATGTGGAAGACAATCAGAGCGAAGAGCACCACCTGTTGATGGAGTTCTACGCTGAGCTGCGATCCAATACTCTGGCGTTGCCCAGCGTATCGGATGTGGCCTGGAAAGTCCGTCGGGTAACGGATCGACCAACGTCCACAGTGGAAGACATCTCCCGGGTTATCGCAACGGACCCCTCTATTTCTGCCAAGCTGGTACGGGCCTGTAACAGCCCGATGTATCGGGGCTTTAGTGATGTCAGCACGGTGCGCGATGCCATCGTCCGGCTGGGAACCCGAACGACGCAGCAACTGGTGACCGTGTTCTCGATGCGGGAAGTGTTCAAGTCGCAGCGGCCCGAATTACAGGCTGCAATGGACCAGCTCTGGCAGCATAGTCGTGAAGTCGCCGCCCTGAGTTGGGTGCTGGCGGATGCTGCCACCAAAATCAACCCTGAAGAGGCCCTGCTGGCGGGGCTTCTGCACGACATTGGCAGTATTCCGGTCATCGTGCATGCGGAGCATCACGTTAACGTGTTTGCCGACAAGACGCTGCTGAATCACGTCATTACCGAATTGAAACCGGATATTGGCGCCGAACTGCTGAAAACCTGGGGGTTCTCCGGGGATTTTGTGACAGCCGCTCGCCACGCTGAAGACTGGACCTACGAATCAGCCGACGAGGCACCGCAGCTTGTGGACGTGGTGATAGTGGCGCAATTACATGCAATGATCAGTAACCAGAAAAATGCAGAACTGCCTCGCTTTGAGACGGTGCCGGCCTACTGGCGGCTCGGAGAGCTTGAGTTGAGTGCATCCCGCAGTCTGGAGTTGTTAACCCAGGCGAAGGAACGCGTCGATGAGGTTCAGAAACTCTTGTCAATTCATTAATTCCGGGACGAATGGGTGACCAACACCGCTATGCACGTACCACTGTTTCCCCTCAACTCCATCGTGTTGCCGAAGGGGCGAATACCGCTGCAACTCTTTGAACCGCGCTACATTGACATGCTGACGCGGTGCCTCAAGGAAGATCGCGGATTTGTCATCGTGTTATTGCGCGAAGGGTTGGAAACCAGGCGTCATGCCGCTTTCTATGACATCGGCACCTACGTGCGAATTGTCGATTTCCAACAACTCGACAATGGTCTTCTCGGGATTACGGTTGAAGGGGACTACAAGGTCGCGGTTGTCAAAACATGGCAGGCGCCGGACGGGCTCAATATGGGTGACGTTGAAGGCCTGCTGATGGAGCCGGATCTCCCTGTGCCCGACCGGTTGACCGAACTGTCGTCAGTGCTTAAAGCCCTGCTGCGGCATCCAGTGGTCAGTGATCTGGACATGAGTGTCGATTTTGATAACGCCCGCGATGTTGGCTGGCGGCTGACCGAATTGCTGCCATTGGACAAGCATGAAAAACAGCGACTCGTTGAATTGCAGGATCCGCTGGAGCGGCTGGACAGACTGCATGGGTTGCTGGACGCGTTGGAATAAACGATCAGTTTATGACCGCATAGCGTAGCAGTGCGCCGGGCAATGCCAGAGCGACATAGGCTATTGCAGTGATACCAATAATGCCGATGCCCACTCGGGTCAGAGGTGTTTGCTTCATTAATCCGCCATTGAAACGGCTGAAGCTGGCACGGGTCAGTCCGCATATCGAAAGCCCCAGAAGAATCCCGCCGATGACGTCTGTAAACCAATGCACGCCAAGGTAAAGCCGGCTCATGGCAATGAGCACAATGGGCAAGCTGAACCAGAGATAGATGCTCCAGCGCCGGCTTCGATGATACTGCTGTGCAACGAATGTAGCGGCCATGCCATAGGCAACGGTTACCCCGCTGGCGTGACCACTGGGGAATGAAAAAGAACTCGGTGGCAGCTCGACGCCCGTTGGTCTTTCGATAGCAAAGCCCGCTTTCAACATCGTGGTGAATAATGTCACCGCAACACCTGCCGCAATCAAATGGAGAGCAGCTGCACGGAGGTCTTCGGCCAGAAACAGAATAATGCCGGCGGTAAAGCAGAGCGTTAACAGCAGCGGGTCGCCGAGCAGGGTAATGGTAACGGCGATGCGGTCCGGTAGTGGATGGCGGAGTTCAGAAAAAAACGTCTGGGTTGCATGGTTCAGGGTGTCAAAGGCATGGGTTTCCATTGATAGCAACGCCCATAGCGCGAACAGGGCGCCGCAACCCAGTGCCAACATGATGGAGGGCAGCGGAAATTCACGGCCATGTGGACCTTCGCTGGACATGGCGATCCAGATATTGCGACCGATGCGGCTGCGCCTGGCAACAGACTCCAGCCATTGGTAGGTCAGCCCGTTACCGCTAAGCCCCCATTGCAGACGAAAGAAGACCAGATAAAGCGAAGCAAGTATTGCCAGTGATGCGAGCAGCACGGGATAAAAGTGTGGCGGCAAATCGATGTCCAGTGACATGGCGCTGCCCACCAGATAGCCCGGCACAACGTAGGTTGGGGCCCAACCAATGGCCGATATCACATTGCACAGGAAAAAGCGGCGAGCGGGCATCTGAAATGCACCAGCCACCAGTGGAATGACGGGGCGGATGGGGCCCACGAAGCGGCCAATGATGACGCCTTTGCCGCCGTGGCGTCGGAAAAAACGCTCCCCGCCATCAATCAGCTTCGGGTAGCGGCTGAACGGCCAGATGATGTCCAGTCGCCCCTGAAAGTGCCGCCCCAGCCAGAAGCTGATGCCGTCGCCGGCAATCGCGCCAAGCCCGGCCCATAGCAGGGCTTCGGGTAGCGGCATTGCGATCTTGCCCGCCAGCGTCGCTGCCGCAAACATCATGGCCACGCCCGGCACGATGACACCAGCGATGGCCAGTGATTCGACAAATGCAATCAGGAAAATGGACAGCGTAAGCCAGTCCGGATGCGCGGTCAGCCAGGTAATCAGAGCCTCAAACCATGCCATCAGACGGTTTCCGCCTCACCACCTATGAACCATGCTTTATCAGTGCCGCGGCGCTGGGCTTCTTCGATGGCCTGTGTGCAGCGATCCCTCAAATGGTGACTTGCGGTATCGCGAATGTGCCATGTGGTGCATCCCAATGTCGCGGTTAGGCGGCCCACCACGGGCCAGACACTCTCACCCAGCATGCGCCTGATACGCTCAGCACTGACGCGGACGCCTTCCTCAGGGGTAAATGGCAGGATCAGGAAAAAATCGCCGTCGTTGATCGAATAGAGAGTGTCGCCAGCCCGCACAACATCAAACAGAGCCTTGGTGATTTCTTGCATGAGCACGCGGGTCTGACCCTTGCCGTGGAGGTCATGGGCCTGGTCGAGGTGATCCAGATGCAGATGGATGACCGACAAGGTGTTGCCCGTTGCCCGGGCCCGACTGATTTCTTTCTGCAGTGTCTCGTCAAGAAAGCGGGCGTTGTGCGCGCCGGTTGCTGGATCGGTAATCGCCAGATCTTCTGCTGACTGGGCCATGTGGGTATAGCGCCAGCTATAAACAGCCGCTGTTGCGAACAGCATCACCATGCCAGTCAGGATAACGACAGCTTCGGTAATCGGCAGGGTGGTGAGCAGATGCAGGCCGGTGAGAGTCAGTAGCGCAAGCGATAGTACGATCGCTGTTCGCAGCGGCAGTACCAGGAAGTTGAGCAGCAGTAGCGCCAGCGCCCAGTGGCTGACGTTAGGATGAGCGCAACTGAATACGGCGTATGCTGTCATCAGGTTCATGATGGTCAGCAGGATGCTGTGGCCGGGGGCGCTCAACTGCTGACGGCGCATGACAATGGTGTAAACGATGCCGGACACCGCAAGCGCGCCGAGAGTGGTGGCAAGGTAGAACAGGTCGTAGAAACCATAACGCAGGTTCTGGATTGCCAGCGTAAACATGAAGATAGCGGTGATCAGGTAAGCGGCGCAGTGCGTCAATGTACGCAGGCGAGTTTCAGTCATGGGTGGCTCCGGCTGCAGGCGTGGTTCTTTTGGGGCCTGACCAGACGCTGTAGGTCTGGGTTCGATCGCCGCCTTCCTGTTGTGCTCGCAGCAATGCGCGCTCAACGCTTTGCTGCAGGCTTTCGGCGTCGTCGCCGATATTCAGTCCGCCGACACCGGCACTGATGGTGATACTGAGGCCGTGAGATTCGAGCAGTTGATGCAGGCCCTTGCGCAGGATATCGGCCTTGGTCGCCGCTTCTGTTGTTTGAGTGCCGGGCAGGATGGCCAGAAACTGCATGTCTGCAACCCGATAATAACTATCGAAATCGCGCAACTGGGAGTTCAGGTAGCGACCGATGCGGGGCAGGATAGCGTTGAGATCGGCGTCGGGCAGCGACTCGTTTTTGTGGATATCCAGGCCAATCAGAATTACGGCCAGCGCCAGCCCTTCGCGTTCGCTGCGCTGGATTTCCTGATGCAGATCGGCGGACAGGTAGTCACGGCTCGCGGCTTGTGTCAGTTCGTCGGTGCGACGCAGCGGCGCCAGCTGGCGGGTTTTGTATTCTCGCAGGAACACAAAGAGTGCAGACAGTAAAACGGCCAGCAGCACACAGGCAACAAACTGGTGCCGGTCAGGCCCCAGCGCAACGTCTGTGCCCGCCAGAGCGACAAGCGCCAGGTAGGGAACAAGCACCGCGCAGGCCCAGCGTACCGGCCAGATCGCAAATGTTGCCAACGGAAACACATAACTCCATTGTGTCAGCCCTGAAGCGTTAGTCAGAATGGTAGGCGCGAGCACGACCAGCAAGATGATATGGCAGACTCGGGTGGCGATAATGAGGGCTTTTCGTTGCTTGGAGATCTCAGCGCGAAAGCGACAGGTAATAATGGCGGCAGCAAGAACGCTGGCGGCTGTGGCGAAATAGGCGCCTTGCCAGGCGGTAAATACAGCGACAAGTATTAACCCGATGATCGACAGGCGGGCAAAGCGGCTGAACAAAAAGGTTTCTGCCACATTTGGCATTCAATGTCTCCATGACAACGTGATTCCGGGAGTTTCCGCTCGCCCGACAGGAGAAATCCTGAGTAATCAGAGCGGAGAAATGTCCAATGTTCCTTAAACAGGTTCGCCTGCCTGCGTATAATACCTGTCTGAAGCACATCCTGAAATCCGGATGTGCTTATTGAATGTGATTCTGTTGGCGCAAACAGGCGGGTTTTCGAGGTATTGCGCGGGCAACGGACCGATAGTTTTCCGGAATTCTAAATAAAGCAGTGTTACTCAGGTCACACTGGAATCAAGCATAGGACGTTTTCATGGATATTTCGGCGTACATGACAGAGGTCGGGCAGCAGGCGCGTCAGGCGGCCGCAGAGGTGGCCCGGTCCAGCACTGCCGTGCGCAATAGCGCGCTGCTGGCAATGGCGCGGGCACTTGAGGCTTCCCGTTCTGAATTGCAGGCAGCCAACGAGAAAGATCTGGTTGCGGGGCGGGCCAATGGCCTCGACGAGCCGATGCTCGATCGCCTGACCCTGACGCCGGCGCGCATTGATACCATGATTGAGGGGCTGCACCAGGTGGCGGCTTTGGCAGACCCGATTGGCGAGATCTCAGGTATGAGTTATCGGCCGTCCGGAATTCAGGTCGGGCACATGCGCGTGCCCCTGGGTGTGATCGGCATCATTTATGAGTCCCGACCGAACGTAACCGTTGAGGCTGCAAGCCTATGCCTCAAATCAGGCAACGCCACCATCTTGCGCGGTGGTTCCGAAGCTTTGCATTCCAATCAGGCGGTCGCTGCCTGCATTCGCGAAGGGTTGCTGGAAGCGGGGCTGCCTGAGACTGCAGTGCAGGTCATCAAAACTGCGGACCGGGATGCGGTCGGCAAACTGATCACCATGCCCGAGTATGTGGACGTGATCGTGCCGCGAGGTGGCAAGGGCCTGATAGAGCGGATCAGCAAAGATGCCCAGGTGCCTGTGATCAAGCATCTGGATGGCGTCTGCCATGTTTATATCGATTCCCATGCAGATCCCGAGAAGGCCCTAAATATTGCGATCAATGCCAAGACTCATCGCTATGGTACCTGCAACACCATGGAAACGTTGCTGGTCGATAGCGAGATCGCCTCGGATATCCTGCCGCTGCTGGCCGATGCCTTTGCCGAAAAATCAGTCGAGTTGCGTGGCTGCGGCCGCACAATGGATGTTCTCCCGTCCATTACTCCGGCGACAGAGGATGACTGGCACGCTGAATATCTGGCGCCGATACTGGCGGTAAAAGTTGTCGACGGACTGGATGACGCCATCGGCCATATTAATCGGTACAGCTCCCAGCATACCGATGCCATTGTCACTGAAAATTACACACGGGCGCGGCGCTTCCTGACCGAGGTGGATTCCGCCTCGGTTATGGTCAATGCCTCGACCCGTTTTGCGGATGGCTTTGAATATGGGCTGGGTGCGGAAATCGGTATTTCGACCGATAAGCTTCATGCCCGCGGGCCGGTGGGATTGCTGGGGCTGACATCACAGAAATATGTGGTATTCGGCGACGGGCATATCCGGAATTAATGCGCCCGATGCACGTTATTCTCGGCGGCACCTTCGATCCGGTCCATCACGCTCATCTGCGCACCGCCATTGAGGTGCGTGAGCGGCTGGGAGCGAGTCAGGTTGCACTGGTGCCCTGTCACCTGCCGCCGCACCGTTCTGAGCCGGGTGCCACAAGTGAGCAGCGACTGGCGATGCTGGAGGCTGCGATAGCGGGTGAGCCAGGGCTTGTTGTAGATGATCGCGAACTGGCTCGAGACAAGCCGTCTTACACCGTTGATACCCTGGCCTCACTGCGTGAAACGCTGGGCGAATCCATGCCATTGGCGATGATTGTCGGCACGGATGCGTTCGCCGCAATTGACCGCTGGCACGACTGGCAGCGACTGTTGACCCTCGCGCATATTGTGGTGGTGGCTCGCCCCGGTGCAGAAGTGCCAGCCGGCAGTGTGGCTGCGGAGTTGCTGGCCGAGCGTGCAACGCAAGACCCGAGCGCGCTGCATGGCGCCGCTGCGGGCCTCATCTGGCCAGTCAGTCTGCCGCCGCTGGATATCTCTGCAACCGATGTGCGGCGCTGTATCCGCGAGGGCGCTTCTATTCGCTACCTGGTGCCGGATCCGGTGGTTTCTCTTATCCGCCAAGCTGATCTTTACCGCGGTTAGATTGGGCGCTTCGACGTACTTTTTATCACACTCTTTTTGATGCGCGCGGGAACTGGTTGAAACGTGACCTGTCGGAGGTATTTGATGGTACAATCCGCCTTTCAATGCCGCTGAAACCGTGATTCATTTTCAAAGGCGTACTGCTGCCGGATGATGTCTATGCGCAGCGATCCAGGTGGAAACACCATTAAACAGGGTAATTATGCAGGCCGAACAACTTAAAGATACCGTTGTCGATGCTCTTGAAGGAGTGAAGGCAAAGGACATCAGCATCATTGATGTCCGGGACAGAACCAGCGTTACCGATTTCATGGTGATCGCGTCAGGCACCTCAAATCGTCACGTCAAATCGCTTGCCGACTCCGTTGTTACCGAAGCAAAATCCAACGGCGTCCGCACTGCAACTGTCGAAGGTGGACAGGTCAGTGACTGGTTGTTGGTAGATCTTGGCGATGTTGTGGTGCATATCATGCTGCCGGCAACCCGTGAGTTCTATGACCTTGAACGTCTCTGGCGGGATGCGCCGGGGCTGGGTGCAGCTGGTAGCGAGTAACGTATGCGGCTCAGGCTGATCTGTGTCGGCCAGAAAATGCCAGGCTGGGTGAATGACGGGTATCAGGAATATGCCCGTCGGTTTCCGTCCGATATGCCGCTGGAACTCTCTGAAACGGCACTTGCGACGCGAGGCAAGAATCCTGATATTCCCCGGCTAGTGCACAAAGAGGGCGAGGCTCAACTGGCTGCGCTGGGCAAATCTGATCGCGTTATCGCGTTGGAAGTCGGCGGGCGCGCCTGGTCTACCGAGAAACTGGCGTCTTCGCTTGAGAGCTGGCAAATGGATGGCCGGGATATCAGTTTTCTGGTTGGCGGGCCCGACGGTCTTGCGCCAGCCTGCCGTGAGCGGGCCGACCAGCTCTGGTCATTGTCTCCGCTGACGCTGCCGCATCCTCTGGTTCGCGTTATTCTGGCCGAACAGCTCTATCGCGCCTGGACAATTACCCGCAATCACCCGTATCACCGCGCATAGGATAAGTAGATGCCCTGGGGGGAATTCAAGGACACGGCTGCTGAGCGCCGGTTATTTCAGCGCCGTACACTGGTCGCCCTGATCGTTATCATGGTCATGATCGGCATTCTGGTCAGTCGGCTCTATTACCTTCAGATACTCAACCACGAAAATTTCACTACGCTGTCGGACAAGAACCGTGTTCAGGTACAGCCGATTGCGCCTCCCCGCGGATTAATCTACGACCGAAATGGCGTTCTGCTCGCCGAAAATCGCCCTGTATTCAGTGTCACTGTGGTTCCCGAGCGGGTGCCGGATATGGAGACCACGTTGGCGCAGCTGCAGCAGATTCTGGACATCACGGAAGAGGACATGGCGCGTTTCCAGCGCCGGCTTGGCGAATACCGCCGACCTTTTTCACCGGTGCCGCTGAGCTATGATCTGGATGAGCGGGAGATCGCCAAAATGGCGGTTCATCGTTACGAGCTGCCTGGAGTAGAAGTCGACGCCGAACTCGTGCGCTATTACCCCTATAGCAACATGACCGCCCACGCCTTGGGCTATGTCGGGCGAATCAACCGCGATGAGCTACGCCGGATTGATCCAGCCGACTACGCCGGTACCAACTATATTGGCAAGTCGGGCGTAGAACGCTTTTATGAGGAAGCGTTGCACGGCAAGGTGGGTTATCAGCACGTTGAAACCAATGCCCGGGGCCGCACGCTGCGGGTGCTGGAGCATGAAAACCCGGTTCCCGGTGACGACCTGCGGTTGCAGCTGGATATCAGGCTTCAGAAGCGGGCGTTCGAACTCTTGAAAGGCCGCCGTGGCGCTATCGTCGCAATCGAGCCTGAAACCGGGGGTATTATTGCCCTGGCCAGCGTGCCCGGCTTTGATGCCAATCTGTTCGTTACAGGGATTGGTGTTGAAGCCTACCGCGAGCTGAGCGAGTCAATTGATAAGCCTTTGTTCAACCGGGCGCTGCGAGGCCAGTATCCGCCTGGCTCAACTATCAAGCCCATGCTGGCGTTTGCCGGCCTGGACAGCGGCGCCACCGACCGAGACAGAACCGTCTGGGACCCCGGATACTTCCAGCTGACGAATGGCGGCCGACGCTACCGCGACTGGAAGCGAAGCGGGCATGGTTGGGTTAACCTCAAGTCCGCGATAGCGCAGTCCTGTGATACCTATTTCTATGATCTTGGTATGCGGATGGGCGTTGATGTCATGCACGAGTACCTTGATAAATTCGGTTTCGGTAAAGATGCCACGCTGGATGTCAGTGGCGCGCAATCCGGTTTGTTGCCGTCGGAGCCCTGGAAGCGTGCTGTTCACAATCAGCCCTGGTACCCCGGGGATTCAGTCAATATGAGTATCGGTCAGGGGTACGTGTTGTCGACGCCGCTGCAGCTGGCAACGGCAACAGCGCTGGTGGCCAACCATGGCAAGTGGAGACAGCCGAGAATGCTCCGGGATGTGGTCGGCGCTGATGCCACGGAAGATGTGCTTCCGCCCGAGACGATTCCGGATGTCGTCGCCAAAAATCCCCGATACTGGGACGACATTGTGGGAGATATGGAAGAGGTGGTTCATGGTCGCCACGGTACAGCCCGCGGGATTGGTCGCGATGCACCATACCGGTTTGCAGGCAAGAGCGGCACAGCGCAGGTCTTCAGCCTTGCGGAAGACGAAGAATACGATGCGGATGAAGTACGGGAGCGGCTCAGGGACCATGCATTGTTTGTCGGCTTCGCACCTTCCGAGGATCCGAAAATTGCAGTTGCCGTTATCGTCGAAAATGGCGGTGGGGGTAGTAGCACAGCGGGGCCGGTAGCGAGAGCCATGTTTGATGCCTGGCTGTTGGAGTTCAATGCCGGCGAAAAAACCGGGCAAAGCGACGATAAGGTTGCAGCTAAAACCGAGCAGGATGGCGCTGATGGCTGATCGTGATTATATCCGGAGTTCCTCGAGCCATACGATCGGCGCTCCGAAAGGCTTCATGTCATCGATCCATCTGGACCCGGTGTTGCTGGTGTTGTTGTTGATTCTGCTTGGTTCCGGGCTGTTTGTACTCTACAGCGGAGCAGACAGCAGTGTTGAGATGGTGAAGTCCCAGTGCGCGCGTATCGGCGTGGCGTTTGTGGTGATGATGGTATTTGCTCAACTGGACCCTTCCGTCTATCGCCGCTGGTCGCCCTGGCTTTACGGGCTGGGGCTGATCGGGCTGCTGGCCGTATTGCTGGTGGGTGTCGGGGCCAAAGGTGCTCAGCGCTGGTTAAGCCTGCCGGGCCTGCCGCGCTTTCAACCTTCGGAGTTCATGAAGCTGGCTGTGCCGTTCATGGCGGCCTGGTATCTGTCGCGCCATTTCTTGCCGCCGCGATTGTCGCGTGTGGGCGGCAGCTTGTTTATCGTGCTTCTTCCCATGGTGCTGATCGTGCGCCAGCCTGACCTGGGCACCGCCTTGCTGGTGGGGCTTGCGGGCCTTTTCGTGATTTTCTTTGCGGGTCTGAGCTGGAAGCTGCTGGGTGCTTTTTTTGGCATGGTAGCGGTGGCGGCACCCGCCATGTGGTTCTTTGTCATGCGGGATTATCAAAAACAGCGAGTGCTGACGCTGCTTGATCCCGAGAGCGATCCTTTGGGTGCCGGCTGGAACATTATCCAGTCCAAGACCGCGATCGGTTCAGGTGGTTTAAGCGGCAAAGGCTGGCTGCTCGGTACGCAATCGCATCTGGATTTTCTGCCGGAGAGTCACACCGATTTTATTGTTGCGGTGTTGGCAGAAGAGTTTGGGTTTATTGGTGTGCTCGCACTGCTAACGCTCTATTTCCTGATAATCGCGCGCTGTCTCTATATTGCGGTTAATGCTCAGGATTCGTTCGGGCGACTGGTCGCCGGCGCTTTGACAATGACATTTTTCACCTATGTTTTCGTCAATATTGGCATGGTCAGTGGCATTTTGCCGATTGTGGGGGTGCCATTGCCTTTGGTGAGTTATGGCGGTACCTCTATCGTGACCCTGATGGCGGGGTTCGGTGTGATGATGTCGATCCATACCCATCGGCGAATGATCACGGCGTGATGCTGCGATTACCTTTTGTTCATAGGTGGGCCTGTCGGTGGCCCGGGTTTGGGCGGTCGTGCTAATCTCGGCGCGCCGGCGCAGGGCCGCGCCGATCGAGTGAGGCGGGGCGCAGTGTGTCGTTCATCGCCGTTACAGGTTTTAGTTGCTGGTTGCCACAACAGAGCTTACACCACAGAGGTTTTACATGTTCCAGCGGTTTACACGGTTAATGTCTGCGTTGGTGCTGCCGGGTCTGTTTTCGTTAGCGGGCCCTGCGAGCGCGAATTATGCTGAGACCGCCCAGGGTAAAGTGTTCATTGATGAGATGGTGAGCGCTCACGGGTATGACCGTGAACAGATAACCCGCTGGCTGGCGGATGCCAGTAAGCAGTCCGCCATAATTGACTCGATCAGTAAGCCCGCTGAAAAGACACTGAATTGGGCGGACTATCGCAGAATTTTCATTACGCCGGCCCGCACTGAAAAGGGTAAGGCGTTTCTTGAACGGTACGAAAAGGAGTTTGATCGTGCCGAAGCAGAATTTGGTGTCTCCCGCTATGTGATTGCGGCGATCATCGGTGTTGAAACCCAGTATGGTGAGTATTCCGGGCGTTACCGTGTTGTCGACGCGCTTTCAACGCTGGCGTTCGATTATCCTCCACGTAGCCGCTTTTTCCGGGGGCAACTGGAGCAGTTTTTCCTGATGGCAAGGGAGCAATCGCTGGATCCTGCCGAGCTCAAAGGGTCATACGCCGGAGCGATGGGGTTTGGGCAGTTCATTCCCAGTAGTTATCGCCATTATGCTGTGGATTTCGATGGAGATGGAGTAGCCGATATTGTCAGCAATCCGGTTGATGCGATTGGCAGTGTCGGAAACTACTTTGCCAAACATCGTTGGGTTAAAGGCGCGCCGGTAGCCGAGCGTGTGCCGGACGAACAAACCGCGACACTGGATCCGGCGTTATTTACCCGTAGCCTGAAGCCATCGCTGGTGGTTGGCGATTATCGAAAAGCCGGCATTAAGCCGGTGTCGCCTGTTGAGGATGACAACCGGGCGAGGCTTGTGCGTCTTCAGGCAGAGGATGGGCAGCAGGACTGGCTGACTTACCACAATTTTTATGTCATAACCCGCTACAACCACAGTCATCTCTATGCCATGGCGGTGCTGGAATTGTCCGGGGCCCTGGCAAGTGATAGTGACGGACCCGAAACATGATGCATTGCGATCGGCTGGAAATGATAGACAGACCTGATATGTCCGTGGGGCGTGCAAGCCGTGCAACCGGTTTCGCCAATCGGCCGATTGGCATTGCCGGCATAATGCTCGCGCTCATGTTGGCCGGTTGTGCATCGGATCCATCACCGTCATCCTCATCCCAGTCATCATCTTCGCGTTATAGCATCAGTCAGGACCGAGCGCCGGCAGAGGACTATGATGTCAGCGGGCTGCAGGATGCCGTGCCGAAATATGAGGCGCCCAGTCGCGGCGGGAACAAATCGCCCTATACGGTCTGGGGTAAGCAATATACGGTCATGGCAGATGCCAGTCGCTATGTTGAGCGAGGCACGGCGAGCTGGTACGGCGAAAAATTCCACGGTCATAAAACATCGAATGGCGAAACCTTCGATATGTATAAGATGAGCGCGGCCCACAAGAGTTTGCCCTTGCCGAGTTATGCCCGCATACGCAACCTTGATAACGGCCGGGAAGTCATCGTCCGGGTGAATGACCGCGGCCCTTTTCACGGCAATCGAATAGTCGACCTGTCATATGCAGCGGCGAAAAAACTTGGGTATCAGGGGCACGGCACAGCCAATGTGGAAATCGCCGCGATTACCGTCCGGCCCGATGGTAGTATGCACATAGCGGGCGAGTCGTCTGCCAGACCTCCGCGCAAGAAGAATACAGAGAACGGCGAAGAAGGGATTTTCGTGCAGGTTGCATCGTTCAGCCAGCCAGATTCGGCGGAGCAGCTATCATGTGAACTGCGAAATATCACCGATTCACCGGTACGGGTCTACGCGGTCGGTAATTTCCATCGAGTGCAGGTGGGGCCTTTTACTGCTCGCCAGCAGGCCGAGCAGCAGATACAACGAATTAAACAAGGTGGTTTCGGAAACCCGATAGTGGTAACCGATCCGCTTTAAAAGAGGGTAATGCAAAACGACTGCGCCAGGCCAAGCGGCGTTGGAGATTCGTTCAAGATGCGCATTTACGCCAAGTTAACTGCGCTTTTAAGCGAATTTTCGCCTTGCCTGACCGTCGCTTGCTACGTTGTGCAATACCCTTGGAAGGGTGAAACTCCCTTGTCGAGTGGCGCTATACCGGCGTCGTCCATTGCAGCAGACTTTGACTGGATCCATGGCTAATAAAACTGTTTTTCAGACGCTAATCTACTCCCTGACACTCGTTTTTGCCCTAGTGGCAACAGTAAACGCACAGTCTCAGCCGGCGTTGATTCCTGCGCCGCCTCAGGTTGCGGCCAGCTCCTATATTCTGCTGGATGCGGAAAGTGGCCGGATCATCATGGAAGGCAACAGTCGCGAGCGCTTGCCGCCGGCAAGTCTGACCAAAATGATGACGGCCTATATTGTCGAGCGCGAGCTTGATGAAGGCCGCATCTCCATGACGGACGAAGTGCCGGTGAGTGTTCATGCCTGGCAGACTGGCGGTTCGCGCATGTTCGTCAAGGAAGGCTCCCGGGTTCAGGTTGAGGATTTGCTCAAGGGTGTGATCATCCAGTCCGGTAATGATGCCAGTGTGGCGCTTGCCGAGTTTATTGCCGGAAGTGAAGGCGCGTTCGCCGATGTGATGAACCAGCAGGCGAAAATTCTGGGCATGAACGATTCCCATTTTGAGAATGCTACCGGCCTGCCGTCACCCGAGCACCTCTCGAGCGCATACGATCTGGCGACGCTCGCGCGCGCCATCATTAACGATTACCCTGAAAACTACAGTGTTTATTCCGAGAAATATTTCACCTACAACGATATTCGTCAGCCCAACCGTAACCGCTTGTTATGGCGCGATCCTTCTGTTGACGGCCTGAAGACCGGGCACACCAAGGAGGCAGGTTACTGTCTGGTTGCCTCGGCCAAGCGCGACGAAATGCGGCTTGTGGCGGTCGTTATGGGCACCAAGAGTGAAAACGCCAGGGCACAGGAAGTGCAGAAGCTGCTGAATTACGGTTTCCGCTACTACGAAACCCATACGCTGTTCACGGCCGGCCAGTCACTGACTGATAGCCAGGTGTGGGGCGGTGACAAGGACAATGTCCGTTTGGGGCTGGCAGATAGTGCGGTCGTCACGGTTCCTCGCGGCAGCAAGTCGTCGCTCGAGACGGTGATGGACATTGATTCGGTCATCAAGGCACCGATCAGTGCGGGTCAGGAGTTAGGCCGCGTCCGCGTTACATTGAATGGCGAAGAAGTGCTGAGCCGACCTGTAGTCGCACTGGATTCGGTAGAGGAAGGCGGCTTCTTCAAGCGCATCTGGGATGCCATCAAGCTGTTTTTCATCCAGTTGTTTTAACCCGGTTTGATGCAGAGGATCAGAGGTCAGCAGCATGAGTGAGCAAAAACCGCCGAAAATAGAGTTTCCCTGCGAGTACGGCATCAAGGTGATTGGAGATGCCGCTCCGGATTTTGAAGCTTTCGTGGTCTCGGTAGCGGAACGTCACGCGCCGGGAATCAAGGAAGAACATGTCGATGTTAACGATAGCAGCAAGGGGCGGTTTTCCTCTGTACGGCTGACGATTATGGCGACCGGCGAAGAGCAGCTGAAGGCACTGTTTGACGAGCTCAAGGCCAGTGGCCGCGTCCATATGGTGTTGTAGGGCAACGACATGTGCATTCACAGGAGCAACCCGTTGCTATGACCCGGCCTGACCCTGATGTGATTGTCCGGCATCTTGGCTTGCAGCCATACGTCGATACGTGGAATTCCATGAAGACGTTTACGGCATCGCGCACCGACAATACCCCCGACGAGCTATGGTGTGTTCAGCATCCGCCCGTCTATACCCAGGGCCAGGCGGGCAAGGCGGAGCATATTCTGGCTCCGGGGGATATCCCGGTTGTTCAGGTCGACCGGGGAGGTCAGGTGACTTACCACGGTCCCGGGCAACTCGTGATCTATCTGATGATTGATCTACACCGTGCGCGTTTTGGCGTGCGTGAGTTGGTCACCCATATCGAAGAAGCGATCGTTGAAGTCCTCGCCGACGTCGGCATTGAGTCTGCTCCCAGAAAGGACGCACCGGGTGTCTATACCGAGGGAACCAAGATCGCCTCGCTGGGGCTTCGGGTCAGCAAGGGGCGCTCGTTTCACGGACTGGCACTGAACGTCGACATGGATCTGGAGCCGTTCTCTCGAATTAACCCGTGTGGTCTTGCGGGTATGCCAATGTCGCAGGTCGTTGACTGGTGCCCCACCAGCGGTTTTGACGATATTGAGCAGGCTTTGATTGGCGTATTGCAGCGCCGGCTGGATTACGGCCTGGTCGAGCATAGCGCCGAATTGCCGGCTCACACTGGCGCCTGATCAACCGGAGCGCGTGTTCAGACGCGTCCATTCTTCAACTTCCCTCCTTGCATACCTTGTTTCGTCCAGACGCCTTGGCGTTGTACAGCGCTTCATCGGCTCGTTGCAGTAGATTGTCGGCAGGTTCTGTTCCCTGGATGCTGGCAACGCCTGCGCTGATAGTGGCGTTGATCCGGCTGCCGTCGTGGTCAATTGATGCTGCAGCGATGGCCTTGCGTACCCGTTCGGCCATGTGAGTGGCTTCTTTGCAATCGGTTTCCGGCAGAATGACCAGAAATTCCTCGCCGCCCCAGCGAGACAAGGTATCGATCTTGCGGCAGGTATCGCGGAGTTTGCTGGCGACCAGTGCGATCAGCTTGTCGCCAGCCTGATGGCCGAAATTATCATTAACACTTTTGAACAGATCGATATCCAGCAGAATCACTGAGAAGCGTCGCTGATTCCGCAGATAACGCTCGTACTCGGCCTCCAGTTGCTGGAGCCCCTCACGCCGGTTAGCCAGGCCTGTCATGGCATCGTGTTTGGCTGCATACTCATGTTCGTGTGCCAGAATAATCAGTCTGTCTTTGGCTCGGCGGCGGCTCAGGTCGAGTACAAAGCAGCAGATCATTTCAAATGCCAGAACACTGATCATCATCAGCTTGAAACTGTTGCTGTATGGCGTATTAAACAGATCGGCGCCAACCGGGGTAAACAATGCCGTCAGGGACGCAAGCCCGAAGGCGCAGGTCACGATGCCGACTTTTAAAGAACTGATGTAGAAAATGATGGGCGGGTAGGCAAAAAGCCAGAGCACCGCGGTGCCATCTTCAATGCCGGCGATGGCAAGGTACATAAACAACAGGGTAATGAGGCAAATAAACCCTCGACGGTGTAGCGTCTTGTGTTTGCCGATCAGGTAAGCAAGGGTGTTGAGGACCAGTGACAGCGCTATTGCTGTCAGCATAACGACCAGCAACGCGTCGTCACGCCCCCAGGCCCTTATCGCAAAGAAAAACAGCAAGGGAACAGCGCCCAGTGAGAGCCAGTTGATCAGCGTAGGCACCGGTATTTCGCCAATGATACGTTGCCGTTCCGGTGGAAGGCCGGATATGCCCTTGGAAGGTTCTGACATCGCTGTTAGTTTGTCTTTATTGTTGATCGATGTAATTTAACGAGCATAACGCTGTTTGATGCATTGAACTGTTTAAATCCGTAACCAGACGAGACACTCCTGGTTCGTCTGCGGCAAGAATCAGTTGAAATGATCGAAAGACCAAATCCATTGGCCCTTACGTCTGGCGGGCTGCGGCGGCGAAGTGATCAGCCGGTAGACGACCTGACGTATAATGATCCTGATCAGAGCAAAAACACCACTCACCCGCATTGGTTGAATTGATGAGCTCCAGCAAGCCCAGGAATCCAGTAGATCGAATCAAGACCGGTAGCTTCGAGCGCCGTCTGAGTCTGACCCGCGCCGGTTTGTTTGCGGGGACGAGAATGGCGACGCACATGGCGACCAACTGGTTCAGTAGCGCAGAGAAGCGGGAAGAGCGCCACCGCAAGATGCTATCCAGCCAGGCCCGCTTTCTGGTTGATGAGCTGGGCCAACTGAAAGGCAGCGTGGTTAAAATCGGCCAAGTGATGGCGCTTTACGGCGAGCATTTTCTGCCTGAGGAAGTGACTGAAGCGCTGCATACGCTTGAAGATCAGACCACTTCGTTGTCATGGCCTTCAGTGGAGAAAGTTCTCCAAAGTGAATTGGGGGAGGCCCGACTGGCGGAGCTGGACGTAGACGAGACTCCGATTGGAGCCGCTTCGCTGGGACAGGTACACCGCGCGGTGCGACGTTCAGACGGGCTGGAACTGGTATTGAAAATCCAGTATCCCGGCGTAGCCGAAGCGGTGGACAGCGACCTGAACGCCGTTGCGCAGATACTGAAAATGGCACGATTGGTTTCGTTTGGCCCCGAGTTCAATGACTGGCTCGACGAAGTGCGCGTGATGATGCACCGGGAGGTCGATTATGACCTGGAAGCCCGGACCACAGAGCATTTTCGCCAGTTGTTGGACGGGGACGACCGGTATGTTGTGCCGCGGGTATTGCCGGAGTTTTCGACCGCCAGGGTAATGGCATCGACCTACGAGCCTGGCTGGTCTGTCAGTTCCGATAAAGTAGCCGAGTTATCCCTTGAGCGCCGGAGCGCGTTGGGTAAAGCGGCCCTTGAATTGTTCTTCAAGGAGTTGTTCGACTGGGGTGAAATGCAGACTGATCCTAATTTTGGCAATTACAGGATCAGGATAGCGGAGGAAACCGGCGAAGCGACAGATCAGATCGTCCTGCTTGATTTTGGCGCGGTTCAGAAGTACCCAGAAGCCTTCCTCTCGCCACTCAAGGCCATGATCAAGGCGTCGTACGAACGTGATCTGGAGCAGGTGATTGACGGTGGCGTTGCGTTGAATTTCATGAGCCGGGAATGGCCGGCAGATGTATTGGATCGATTTGGCGAGGTGTGCATGTCGGTGCTTGAGCCCCTGGCGCCGGCAAACAGCGAGTGGCCGGATTACGCCGTTAACGAGCAGGGGCAGTATCGCTGGAAGCAAAGTGACTTGCCATCCCGTGTGGCTCGGCAGGCTGCGCGATCAGCGATCAGTCGCTACTTCAAAATACCGCCGAAGGAGTTTGTGTTTCTGAACCGCAAACTGATTGGCGTCTATACCTTTATTGCCGTGCTGAATTCTGAATTCAACGGGGAATTGTTGCTGAAATCCTATCTCTATGGCGACGAGTGAGTCGCCTATGGGTTTCCGGCTTGCCCGGAAACCTTACCCGGTTGCTTCAAGTACGATCCACAACACCAGTGCATAGCGCAGGCCCTTGCCAATAGCGACCAGCACAATGAAGTTGAGCCAGGGCACCCGCATTATCCCGCCAATCAGTGTCAGTGCGTCGCCGCCTATCGGGAGCCACGCCATCAGCAGCGACCACTGGCCGTATTTATTGAAGCGAACCTGAGCCGATTCGAGTTGCTTCTCGCTGATAGGGAACCAACGTTTGTGGCGGAACCGTTCGACCTGCCGGCCTATCCAGCCATTCAATACCGATCCCAGCGTATTCCCTGCTGTAGCACAGGCCCAGAGTCCCCACAGTGAATAATTCTGCGTCACCAGCCCTCCCAGCAATACTTCCGAGTAGGCCGGGACCAGGGTGGCTGCGGCAAAAGCGGTCAGAAATAATGTCAGATAAACCAACGGGATTACTCTCCGGTGTAAGCCAACGAAATGTATTGATGGTGCAATGAGACCATTGCAACGCGCCAACTTTACCTGGTGCTCTTTTCCACTGTTGTACAGCGGCCTTTTTACACAATGCCTAATTGGTTACAGAGTGAAGTGGCGAGTCGCTTTCCGTCACACTATCTTAAAAGACGCACGCCTGTTGGCATTTGCTTCGGGATATTAAATCTCTCCAAGCCGGTATATTCATGAAAAAGCTGTCTCTCAAAATAAAACTGTACGCCCTGGTTGTTGTTCTGCTGCTGCTGATGGGTGGGAGCATGATCATAACCGCCCAGCTGTCGTTAAGCAGTATGGAAGAACACATCACCAAAGACACCAGCGAGTTGGTGCAGAACATTGTCGTTGACCGCCTGAAAGCGACCGCAGGTCAGTACGGCGAAATGGTGTCGGGTATTTTTAATACCGCCTATAAAGTACCGGAAACATTTCGGGAGGTCATCCAGCGCAATGTGGAGGCTAGCAGCTCCGGACGAATGAGTCGCCGGGACATGTCGGACGCTGTGGGCTCAATTCTGAAGGGACAACCCCAGCTCAGTTCCATATACGCCCAGTTTGAGCCTGATGCTTATGACGGTCAGGATCGCTACTTCACCGACGGAGTTGAAGATCACAGCAGCGATGCGGGCACTCTGGAAATTTATTACTTCAGGAGCCCTGACGGCAAAATACAGTTCAGTCGCACCGAAGACCCGGCCGAGAAATATCGGGAAGAACGCAACGAGTTCGGGATTCGGGAAGCCGAGTGGTATCTGTGTTCCCGGGATACGCTAAAACCCTGCACGATGGAGCCTTACGACTACGAGGTTGAAGAGGGCTACAACGAACTCATGACCAGTCTGGTCATGCCCATTCTGAACCAGGGCGAGTTCGCCGGCGTGATTGGTGTCGACCTGAACCTGTCGACTATCCAGAAAACCATCAAGAACGTCAGTCAGGAGCTGTATGACGGTGCCGGCCGCGTCATGCTCGTTAGCGAGAAAGGCTTGATTGCGGGCACCAGTCACTATGAGCAGTTCCTTGGACGCCCTCTGTCAGAAGCCCTACCAGACAAAGCGCAGCAGTATCGCTCACTGGTGAGTAGTGGCGAGATTTTCGATGATGGCGATGTCATTGCCGTTGCGTTTCCGGTCGATATTGACGCATCGGGCAGCCAGTGGTCGTTTATCGTTGAATTACCCCGCGAGGTAGCATTGGCTCAGCTTTCGGCTGTGACGCAGTTACTGTCCGAAGAGGTCGATGCAACCGCTGCCCGGCAAATGACAGCGGGTATTATCGTGTCGACTGTGTCACTGATTTTGCTGATTTTGCTGGTTCGCTCGGTAATCCGTCCGCTGAACGAGATTCGGGATCGTATGGTCAACCTCGCCAGCGCTGAAGGTGACCTTACCCGTGAATTGAAGATCGACACTCATGCCGAGTTGATCGCGCTGGCCGACGGCTTCAATGCCTTCCTGTCCAAATTGCGACAGATGATCAATGATCTCAAAAACATCAACCATGTCGTGAGTGAACAGGCGGGTGATGTGCGAAGGATCGCCGTGGATACTGAGCAGAACACCGCGCGTCAACACGCAGAAATAGACAGCGTGGTGACCGCGATGAATGAAATGTCAGCGGCTGCGAGTGAGGTGGCGACCTTCGCCAGTGATGCTGCGGGCAATGCGCGCCAGGCCAGTGACAGCGTGGAAAGCACTCAGGCAACGCTGGGTGTGGCAGTTGGTGGTGTACAGGAGCTGGCGGCGGATATGGAGCAGGCCAGCAGTGCCATTGGCCATGTTGCCGAGCGCAGCGATGACATTAACCGGATTCTTGAGGTGATCCGGGGCATCGCCGAGCAAACCAATCTGCTCGCTCTGAACGCTGCCATTGAAGCCGCAAGGGCCGGTGAGCAGGGTCGGGGGTTTGCTGTTGTTGCCGATGAAGTGCGGACGCTGGCTTCGAAAACCCGCGAATCAACCGATGAAATCAGTCAGATGATCGACGGATTGCAACAGGAGGTGCAGCAGACCGTCACGGTTATCCGTGGTGGTGTTGATCGCGCCACTACGGCTGTTGATCGCACACGCAGTGCAGATGAATCGTTGGCCGAGGTCGTCGGGCGTATCGCGACCATCGTCGAGCATGTCACTCAGGTTGCCACGGCGGCGGAAGAGCAGAGTTCGGTCAGTGAAGAGATCAACCGCAACCTGACGATTATCGGTGATGCGGCCAGCGATCTCAGGGATCTTGCCCAAAGCGTCCGTGGTAGCGGTGAGAGTCTCGGGGAGCAGGTGGTATCGCTGGAACAGCAGCTGGATCGCCTGAAAACATGATCCAGATACGTGTTTTCTATCATGGTCATTCAGATCATTAAATTTGAAAATGGCGCTCCGCCTGTCAGTATTGGCGCACGATCAAGTTGGGGAGATCCCCTTTGTCATTTAAGTTGAGGCCGGCCTGATGCCGGCTGAAACCTGTTATTCAGGAGTTCCTTATGGAGCGTGTCACCATTTTCGGACGTCTTAGCTGTGGCTTTTGCGCCCGTGCGATCCGTCTGTGCGAAATGAAGGGATTCGATTTCAAGTTTGTCGATATGATGGAAGAGAACATCACCAAGGCGGATATTGCCCAGAAAATTGGTGAACCTGTCCATACGGTACCGCAGATTTTTGTTGGCGAAGCCCACGTGGGCGGATATACCGAATTTGCCAGTTATGTTGCGTCTCAGGCGGCAGAGAGTCTTTCCTGACTCCAGCGGACACCGCCATTGAAGCAATAAAAAAGGCGCCCATGTCGGGCGCCTTTTTTTATGCCGCAGAACCGTTAAATGTCGAACGGAGTCTTCAGCTTCTTTTCAGCCAGGATGCCTTGAATATGAGCAACCCTTGGCAGTCCATCGTCGAACGGCGGGAAGCTTTCTCCGGCGATCAGCGGGGACAGGTAGTCACGGCAATCCTGGGTAATGCCAAAGCCATCATCAGTGATGTAGTGGATCGGCATTTTCTTTTCCTGATTGGCCACTTCGCTCAGGTTGGCTTCACCGATGTGCCAGCGATACGGGCTGGACTGTTCGCGGACGATCGTCGGCATCAGTGCCTGCTTGCCGGCGATGGCCATTTCTACCGCAGCTTTGCCGACGGCATAGGCCTGCTCGACATCAGTTGCAGACGCAATATGCCGCGCTGCACGCTGCAGATAATCGGCCACTGCCCAATGATACTTGTAGCCCAGTGCCTGCTTGGTCATATTCGCCAGCGCTGGCGCAACGCCACCCAGCTGAGTGTGACCGAAGGCATCCTTGCTGCCCGCATCGGCAATAAACCGGCCGTCTTCGTACTGGGCGCCCTCTGATGCCACCACGACACAGTAGCCGTAGTTCTCGACGCAATGTTCAACGCGCTTGAGGAACGCATCCCGGTCAAACGGAATTTCCGGGAACAGGATAATGTGGGGCGCGGAGCCTTCACCCTGGCCCGCCAGACCTGCAGAGGCCGCAATCCAGCCTGCGTGACGACCCATGACTTCAAGGATAAAGACCTTGGTGGACGATTCGCACATCGACTTGATGTCGAGACTGGCTTCGAGCGTTGAGGTCGCAATGTACTTTGCGACCGAGCCGAAGCCGGGGCAGCAGTCTGTGAAGGGCAGATCATTGTCGACTGTTTTGGGAACACCGATACAGGTGATCGGGTAGCCCATACGCTCGGCCATTTGCGAGACCTTGAATGCGGTATCCTGGGAATCGCCCCCACCGTTGTAAAAGAAGTAGCCGATATTGTGCGCCTGGAACACTTCGATCAGACGTTCATATTCGCGCTTGTTCTCGGTGAAGTTCTTAAGCTTGTAGCGGCATGAACCAAAAGCGCCACCGGGGGTATGCATCAGTGCGGCAATGGTCTCTTCGCTTTCTTCGCTGGTATCAATCAGCTCTTCGCGAAGGGCACCGATAATGCCGTTGCGACCCGCGTAGACTGTACCGATGGCTTCAGGGTGTTTGCGAGCGGTCTGAATAACGCCACAGGCGCTTGCATTAATGACGGCGGTGACACCGCCAGATTGGGCATAAAAAGCATTCTTGATGGCCATCGTGACTGGCGCCTCCTGCAGGTTGTTCACATCGCGCGAATGATACGTGAATCCAATGCATATTTCATGACAGGATAGTTGCTTGACGCAGCACGCCGGATACAGGACGCTTCCTTTCTTATAGCCGGCGCCAACGCGCGCTTGGGTGTCTGGCGCGCTCGCTGAGTTGGCCGGGCTTTCAGGTAACGGAACAGTGACGGAACATTAATTCAGGAATTCTATGCATATCCATATTCTCGGTATCTGCGGCACTTTTATGGGCAGCCTCGCTGTTCTGGCGCGGGAATCCGGCCATAAGGTGACGGGATCTGATCACGGGGTCTACCCCCCTATGAGCACCCAGCTTGAAGCCCAGGGCATTGAGCTTATGAATGGTTATTCGCCGGATAACCTGAAGCCCGAGCCGGATCTGGTGCTGATCGGCAATGCGATGTCCCGCGGTAATCCCGAAGTGGAAGCCGTGCTGAATCGTGGCATCGACTATATGTCCGGGCCGGAATGGCTCTCGCGGGAAGTGCTGAAGTCACGATGGGTACTGGCGGTTGCCGGCACTCACGGAAAAACCACCACGACATCGATGCTGCTGTGGATGCTGGATCAGGCAGGGCTAAAGCCAGGCTATCTGGTGGGTGGGGTGCCACTGGATTTTTCGGTCTCGGCCCGGTTGGGGGAAACTGATTTCTTCGTGATTGAAGCTGATGAGTACGACAGCGCGTTCTTTGACAAGCGCTCCAAGTTTGTTCACTACCGTCCGCGTACGGTCATTCTGAACAACCTCGAATTTGATCACGCCGATATCTTCGACAATGTCGAGGCGATCGAACGCCAGTTTCATCATCTGGTCAGAACGGTGCCGTCGAGCGGCCTGATTGTGCGCCCGGCAACGGATGTGCATCTCGACAGTGCACTGGCGATGGGTTGCTGGAGCAGTGTGCAGACCACCTCCGTTGGTGGAGAAGTGGAGCAGGCGAGTTGGCGCGCCGAGTTGCTGGCGGATGACGGCAGCCACTTTATGGTGGTTCACAATGAACAACCGGTAGCGGCGGTCAACTGGTCGCAGACCGGGCTGCATAACGTGCGCAATGCGCTGGCGGCTATTGCGGCTGCTCGTCATGTGGGTGTAACGCCGGATCATGCGATTGCAGCTCTGAACCGTTTTTCGGGTGTTAAGCGTCGAATGGAGCTGTTGGCGGATGTTCAGGGGATTCGCGTCTACGACGATTTTGCGCACCATCCCACCGCGATTGCGACCACGCTTGACGGGCTGCGCAAGAAAGTGGGCGATGATCCGATTATTGCGCTGATCGAGCCACGTTCCAACACCATGCAGCAGGGTGTACACCAGGCGACATTGCTGGCGAGCAGTGAGCAGGCGGACCGGGTGATCTGGGCTAACCTGAATGACATGGAGTGGCTGAATCAACTGGTGCCCGAGAGCGATAGCAAGCATCAACTCGGCTCATCGGTCGATGAACTGATCCAGCAGGTGCTCGTATCCTTACCGGTGCCGTGCCACATCGTGGTGATGAGCAACGGCGACTTCGGCGGCATTCATCAGAAACTGATCGCAGAACTGGAGCGTTATTTTGACTGATCAAGCAACCCCGCGCCGGGTGGTCAATCTGGCGCTAACGGGCGCTTCGGGGGCGCAATACGGCCTGCGATTGCTGGAGTGCCTGCTGGCGGCAGGGGTTCAGGTGCATTTCATGATCAGCAAGGCTGCCCAGATTGTGGTGGCAACAGAGACCAATATTAAATTGCCCGGGTCATCCGAGGCGATGCAGACCTGTTTGATAGACCTCTATAATGCGGAGCCAGATCAGTTGCTGGTCTTCGGGCGCGAGGACTGGTTTGCGCCGCCGGCGTCCGGTTCCGGCAGCCGGGCACCGTTGGTCGTGTGCCCGTGTAGTACGGGCACGCTGTCAGCTTTGGCAACGGGTGCAAGCAATAACCTGATTGAGCGTGCTGGCGATGTAGCGTTGAAAGAGCGCCGAACATTGATTCTGGTGCCGCGGGAAGCGCCGCTGTCGGAAGTGCATCTGGAAAACATGCTGAAGCTGAGCCGAATGGGCGCGACCATCATGCCAGCCAGCCCGGGTTTCTATCACCAGCCCCAGGGGATAGAAGACCTGATTGATTTCATCGTCGCCCGGATACTGGATCACCTGGAGCTGGATCAGCAACTGATGCCGCGCTGGGGTGAGCGCCGGACACAGCGTCGTTTGGAGCAGGCCGCTTCTGCTGGAAGACATAAAACGGACGGATAACCGTCACACAGTTAAGGATGTTGAGTGACATGGGTATTGATTGGCAAACCACGCCGGCTGCGATTTACCGCCGGCACAGCAACACGCTGCGCGCCGTTCACGCGATCGACAACATCTCACTGGACCAGTTGCTGGAAGTGGAGCGCCAAAAGCAGTTGCTTGTCACCAACACCGAACGTTTTATTCGTGGTGAGCCGTCCAACAACGCATTGCTGTGGGGTTCCCGGGGCACCGGCAAGTCATCGCTGATCAAGGCCATTCTCAATACCTACTTTGAGCAAGGCTTGCGGATTATCGAAGTGGACCGTGAAGATCTGGTCTTCCTGCCGGAAATCGTCGATGAGATCCGGGAGTTACCTTACCGCTTTATAGTTTTCTCCGACGATCTCTCGTTCGAGCGAGGCGACTCGACCTACAAAGCGCTCAAAAGCGTCATGGAAGGCTCCATCGAGAGTCCGCCCGAGAACGTCAAAGTTTACGCCACATCCAATCGCCGCCACTTGATGCCGGAGTCTATGAAAGACAATCAGGACTCCAAAATGGTTGAAGGCGAGCTGCATCCCAGCGAAGGCATTGAAGAACAGGTTTCACTATCGGACCGCTTTGGTCTTTGGCTATCGTTCTATCCTTTCAACCAGGATGAGTATCTTGCGCTGGTGGATGCCCTGTTTCCGGACATAAAGGACCGCTCTGAGCTGCACCTGCTCGCAATCCGCTTTGCACTTGCCAAAGGCGGCCGTAGCGGACGTGCTGCCCGGCATTTCTATAACGCTTATTCCGATCATTTCGACGGCCAGTAATCGGACTTTCCTGAATCGTCAGTGGTCTTCCGGCGATTGTTTTGGTCAACCTGATTGATGTTTTTCACCATTGAGTGCAGCAGGCTTGCCGCTGACACTGGCTGGATAACATTGAACAACTCAGAGGTTGACCATGATTCCACGCACGCTTTTTGACGCCGATCTTGAAGGCTTTCGCGACACCGTCCGCAAATTCCTTGAACAGGAGGCAGTGCCTTACCACAGCCAGTGGGAAAAGGACGGCCAGGTCAGCCGCGAAGTCTGGGAAAAGGCGGGAGCGTTGGGCTTTCTCTGCCCCTGCCTGCCAGAGGAGTTCGGTGGCGTGGGCGCGGATTTCCGCTACAGCGCTGTGATAATGGAAGAGTTGGCTCGGGCCGGCACCAGTGGTATCGGCTGGAATCTGCATTCCGACATCGTGGCACCTTATATTCTGAACTATGGCACTGATGCCCAGAAGCAGAAGTACCTGCCCAAGCTGGCGGCGGGCGAGATGATTGGTGCCATCGCAATGACCGAGCCGGGTGCCGGCTCGGATTTGCAGGGCGTGAAAACCAGCGCGATCCGCCAGGGTGATCATTACCTGCTAAACGGCTCAAAAACTTTTATAACCAACGGCCAGATGGCAGATCTGGTCATTGTCGTGGCGAAAACCAATCCACAGGAAGGCGCAAAGGGGACCAGTTTGCTGCTGGTCGAAACCACCTCCGAGGGGTTTGAGCGCGGCCAGAACCTGGAAAAGGTCGGGCTCAAGGCTCAGGACACGTCCGAGCTGTTCTTCCAGGATGTGAAAGTGCCGCTGGACAACCTGCTGGGCAGTGGCGAAGGGCAGGGCTTTATGCAGCTGATGCAGGAGTTACCGGCAGAGCGTCTGCAAGTGGCACTGACAGCGGTTGCTGCAGCTGAAGCTGCTTGGGAATGGACGCGATCTTACGTCAAAGAGCGCAAGGCATTCGGCAAGCCCGTGATGGCGTTCCAGAATACCCGTTTCAAAATGGCCGAAATGAAAGCGGATATCACCGCCGCCCGAGTGTTCACAGATCGTTGCCTTGAACTGCATCTGGATAAAAAGCTGGATATACCGACTGCCGCAATGCTTAAACAGTGGACCACCGATCTGCAGTGCAGAGTGATGGATGAGTGCGTCCAGCTTCACGGAGGCTACGGTTATATGTGGGAATATCCGATTGCCCGTGCCTGGGCCGATTCGCGGGTGCAGCGCATATACGCTGGCACCAATGAAATCATGAAGGAAATTGTCGCCCGCTCCATCTGACCTGCAATACGCTGCCTGTCCGAGCCGGTGCGCCGGGCAGGCCAGTTTCGTTGATGTTTTTCGCTTCCGTTACCCAAATTTACAAATTGCCAAGCCTATCAAGGTTAACCGTCAGTCTTTGTCATAGAGTGGCCGGATCGACAACCCATTATAAGGACAACGGTTGCGCCCATGACAGATCGCCAGGCTTCCCGTTACCCCGGTTCCATCAAACTGACTGCTGCCGTTGCGCTGCTTACGCTACTTGCCGGCTGCGGTGATGGTGAGGCCGAGGACCGTCCCATTGACGGCCGTGATACCGACGGGTTTTACGAGCCCTCTGTCGGCACATACAACGGGCGCGTCATCGATGGCTACCTGAAAAATGCGCGAGTATGGCTCGATCTCGATGGCGACTACCAGTACGACAGCAATCAGGTGGAAGTGACGGTAGGAGAGAACCCCGAACGGACCATTGTCATTGCCTCGGGAGAGCCGACAGCGATGACCGGTGATGGCGGCGTTTTTTCGCTGGATATGACGTCGTTCAGTCTTGACCCCGAAATCTCGGCGGAGCTCAATCCTGCAGATTATCCCCTGGTGTCCGTGGCTATTCCCGGTGTTACCGAAGAAGAAACCTACAGCGGTAACGTGACCGTTCCACACGCCTTTATGCTTTCGGCCTCTCCGGGCGAACAGAATGTCACGCCATTAAGCACCCTGATGGATGCCAGGCGCCGGCTGGGTATTGGTGATCTGAATGTGAATGAAAGTCTGGCGCTGGCGTTGGCCAATATTAATATGCAGGGTGACTATATCCGGTCCGGAGATGCCCGCGCCCACGCCTATGCCCGTGTGCTGACACGGTTCCTGGCGCAGCAGTTTCCCGATGAGTATGAGTCGGCGGTGGTTCAGTCAGGTGGCAGAATCGCTGTTTTTAGTGCGGATGCCTTGCGCATTGTAAGTCTCAGTGTCGCAGGCAGTGCCGAGACTATTGTGCGTGCGGTTGATGATGCCGTCTCGTCCGGCGGTAGTTATGCAAACGTCGATACGGACACGGTGGTGATTCCTGATGTGCCTCTGGATCTGGATAATCCGATTCTGCTCAAGGGTGTGTCCTTGCACACATCGACAGAGGAAAAGGGTCTGATTAAATCCAATATTGATGGCGGCGATACCATCTCGACCGACCTTACCTTTCAATACAATGAAATGGGCGTGCTGGAGAAAATATCGGCAGATGGCTGTATGTTGCCGAGCCCTTATGAAATTGCTCGCCTGGCTAATGTCGACGGGCAGGTCAGTAAGCTGGAGGTGCAATCATTTGACGGCTATTACCTGAAGACGGGCACCAGTCGTCCGTTCTGGGAAGATGACAAGATCAATGAAACGCTGACCTTCGACTGGGCAGCTCAGCGAGCTTATTTCAGAACGGCTACCACCTGTCATCCGGGGTTGGCCGCAACAAGTGAAATTGGCGATAGCACGCAACTCGTGTTTGACTGGACGCTATCAGGGGCGGGCAAGGTTGATGCAATGACCGTGTCTTCTGGCGGAGCCGCGCCTGGTGACGAAGGGGATGCCCTTGCGACTTTCACTCCCGACTACACTTATGCCAATGATCCGGTCTTCGGGTTTGATCTGTCGATTCTTGATCCTGCTGCAGGCTTGCTGGGCGATACCGCCAGTAAATCCGCCACCATTACCGGCGAAATCGTTGAGTGTCTGGGTGCCATTACGCCAGAGAACCAGGCAAAGCCCCGGGTCATATCCGCGCAGCAAAGTTATGAATACGCCAACAGCAATGCGGGAGACATGGTTGAGGATCCCGACACTAATTCGACGGTGGTGCCAGCCGACGGAAATCTGGTTGGGGTGAAAATGGACTGGGACACTCGGGATGGCCACAAGCGATTGTTACGGCGGATCTTTTATGACCCGACCGTGAATACAGCTGAGTTGCTGCAGTGGGAGTATTCCCACATCCGGGTTGGTGATTTTGTAGATGAGGTTCAACCAAACCTGATCAATGAAGCACAGTTGTCGCGTAAAGCCGGGAATCTGACCTCAACCTGCGGTTATCCAGCGTCCGGAGCATCGGCGGGAATCTATGCGCTGGCGCGATATGACTACATCCGGTTAGCCGATTACATCGCTGAAAACCTTTAATTAATCAACGTTGTCGCCTGCTCGCGACAACGTAAAAAACCTCAAAGAAAGTATTTGACAGCCTTTCGATGAATGATTAAAGTACGCGCCATTGGTGAGGGCACAGCTTTCATCAGCGGCAGATATCCCGATAAATCATCGTTTTTACAGGTTTTGATTTATTAGCCGGGCAATTTCTGCAAATCACCTGCCGAGGTGGTGAAATTGGTAGACACGCTAGCTTCAGGTGCTAGTGCTCGCAAGGGCGTGGAGGTTCAAGTCCTCTCCTCGGCACCACTTCTTTCCCCAGGAAGTGGCTTTAAATTACCCTCTGAATTTTTTCCAGTACCGACGTTATGACTCTTTCGGTCTGCGGGTTATACTTCAGCCACATCCAACCGCGATCAGCGACGGACGTTTTCATGTTTTTCCCGCCTGATCTGCCGGCAGCAAGGCATCCTTTTTAATGGTTTCCAAAAAAGAAAAGAACGAAAAAACAGTAAAGAACAACGATCCTCATGCTCAGCGTGAGGCGCAAAAATACGATAATCCGATCCAGAGTCGCGAATTTATCCTCGCGCACCTCCGTGAACGCGGCGCGCCCGCGACACATGAAACCCTCTGCAAAGAACTCAACCAGGTGACCGAAGAGGGTATCGAGGCTTTGCGCCGTCGTCTGATCGCGATGTGTCGCGACGGTCAGATGATTTGTAATCGGCGTGATGCATTTGTGCCAATCGATGAGGCGGATCTGGTGTCCGGTAAAGTGCTTGGTCACCGCGACGGCTTCGGTTTCCTGGTTCCTGACGATGGCAGCTCTGACTTATTCCTGAGTGCCCGCCAGATGAAGCAGGTTTTCCACGGTGACCGTGTCGCTGCGCGGGTCGTGCAGGTTGATGACCGGGGGCGCCGTGAAGGCCAGATTGTTGAGGTGCTGGAGCACAAGACGCTGCAGATCGTCGGGCGCCTGTTCCGTGAGAGCGGTATCGCGTTTGTGACGCCTGAGAATCCGCGCATCAATCAGGATGTGCTGATTCCTGAGGAACATTGCGGCGATGCGCGTCATGGTCAATATGTGGTTGTTGAGCTGATGCGTCAGCCGACGCAGCGGACCAAGCCGACCGGTCGGATTCTGGAAGTGCTTGGCGATCATATGGCGCCGGGTATGGAAATTGCCGTCTCGATTCGCTCCCATGATATCCCTCATGCCTGGCCGCCGTCAGTCGGAGAGCAGGCCGCATCAATCCCTGAAGAAGTCACCGAAAGCGACAAGGAAAACCGCGTCGATTTGCGGGATTTGCCGCTGGTGACAATTGATGGTGAGGATGCTCGCGACTTTGATGATGCCATCTTCTGCGAGCGCCGTCCGCGAGGCGGTTTCCGGTTGGTGGTGGCGATTGCCGACGTGTCCCATTACGTCCGACCTGAATCGCCTCTGGACGAAGAAGCAATAGAGCGGGGTAACTCGGTCTACTTCCCGGATCATGTTGTTCCGATGCTACCGGAGAAGCTGTCCAACGGTTTGTGCTCGTTGAACCCGGACGTTGATCGTCTGTGTCTTGTCAGTGATATGACAATCAGTGCCAGTGGCCGCATTAGCAGTTACACCTTCAGTCAGGCGGTGATGCATTCCAAGGCGCGGCTGACTTATAACAAGGTGAGCGACATTCTCGAACGTCCGGATTCCGAGGCGGGGCAATCGTTGCGCGAGCGTTATGCTCACGTCGTGCCGCACCTTGAGGATCTTTATGCCTTGTTCAAGGTGTTGCGAGCGGGCCGTACAGAGCGTGGCGCGATTGATTTTGAAACCACTGAAACCCGCATTATTTTTGATCCGACCCGCAAGATCGAAGAGATCGTGCCGGTCTATCGCAACGACGCGCACAAGATTGTTGAAGAGTGCATGCTGTGTGCGAACGTGGCGACGGCCCGCTTCCTGAAGCGGCATGAGATCCCGGCGCTGTATCGGGTGCATGAAGGGCCTTCGCCGGAGCGACTCAATGCGCTGAGGTTGTTCCTCGGTGAGCAGGGGTTGCAGCTGGGTGGCGGTGATGAGCCGACGTCCTCCGACTATCAGGCGTTGCTGTCCAGTATCATCGATCGCCCGGATGCGAATGTTATTCAGACCGTTATGTTGCGGTCGTTGAGTCAGGCGATATACAGCCCTGATCAAAGCGGTCACTTCGGGCTTGGTTTTACCAGCTATACCCATTTCACTTCCCCGATCCGTCGCTACCCGGATTTGATTGTCCACCGCGCGATCAAGTCGGTGATTCACAGTGAATCGCCAAAAGAGGCTGTTGTTCAGCCTGCACAGCGTGATGCGGAGCTGGGTGCGTATCCTTATGATCATGCGCGTATGGAGCGATTTGGTCAGCACTGTTCAATGACCGAGCGTCGGGCCGATGATGCCACGCGTGATGTCATGGCCTGGCTGAAGTGCGAATACCTGAAGGATCATGTGGGCGACGAGTTTGATGGTGTTATCGCAGCGGTCGTGCCTTTTGGCTTCTTTGTTGAGCTCGAGGGCGTGTATATCGAAGGGCTGGTACATGTTTCGACGCTCAGTGGAGACTATTTCCAGCATGATGCTGCCAAGCATCGACTGGTAGGTGAGCGAACCAGTGTCAGCTTCCGTCTCGGCGATGCCGTGCGGGTGAAGGTTATGCGTGTCGGGCTTGAAGATCGGAAAATCGATCTGGAGCTGCTCAGTGAGCCCAAGAAACGCAAGGCGGATCGTGATGCCTTGCCACCAAAAGGTGGCGAACGTAAAGGGCGGTCGCCGGGTGGAAGTGCTGGCAAGGGGCGGGAAAAGTCTTCCCGCAGCCGATCCGGTGGCAAACCGCTGTCCGCCAAAGAGAAGTTGTCTCGGGATGCTGCCCGTGAAGCGGGCGGTAAGACAGGCGGTAAGCGGGCTGGGGCGGCGGGCAAGTCACGCTCTGGTAGTTCAAAAAATGCGCCTGGTAAGGGTCGGTAAGTGTCTCAGGAATTTGTATTTGGCTGGCATGCGGTTGATGCTGTGCTCCAGCGAGAGCCGGGGCGATTTCAGCAGGTCTGGATTCAGACCGGGCGTCAGGACAAGCGGGTCAGCAGTATCTGCGACGCGTTGGATGAGCTGGGCGTCAAGTGGCAAGTAGTCCATCGTAAAGAGCTTGATGCCCGTGTTGCAGGGGTTCACCAGGGAATTGTTGCCCAGGTTGCTCCCAGCAAGGAAATGCAGGAGTCAGACTTGCTGGCCGCCCTTGAAAATTGGGAAGTGCCTCCTTTGTTGTTGGTGCTCGATGGTGTTACCGATCCGCATAACCTTGGTGCGTGCCTGCGTTCAGCTGACGCTGCCGGTGTCCGGGCTGTTATTGTGCCCAGGGATAAATCGGCATCGTTGAATCCGACGGTCAGAAAAGTTGCTTGTGGTGCCGCCGAATCCGTTCCGCTGGTGCGCGTCACCAATTTGGCCCGTTTTCTGCGCTCAATACAGGAGTTGGGGGTTTGGGTTATCGGCACGGCGGGTGAGGCAGACGCGACGCTTTATCAGGCGGACTTCAAGGGTGCCACGGCTTTGGTTATGGGGGCGGAAGGAAAAGGCATGCGCCGCCTGACCCGTGAACATTGTGATGCGTTGATCAACATTCCCATGCGCGGGCAGGTCGAGAGTCTGAATGTGTCCGTTGCAACCGGCGTCTGTTTGTTTGAGGCCCTTCGTCAGCGGCTCTGATAAACGCCGCTGCGCTTGCAATACCTGTCCCGGATGCCTAAAATACGCCACCCCTTATTCTGGGGTGGATTTTCTTTTGTCCGGATGAGCGTCCGGGCGTCTGAATATCTGCAGTAATCTGGTATTTCCGATACCAACTCCTTGCTTCTTCCGGGTGCGTCCCTGAAGGGGCTGTTCAATCCGTAGGGAGAACTCATGCGTCACTACGAAATCGTATTTATGGTACACCCGGATCAGAGCGAGCAAGTGCCCGCGATGATCGAGCGTTATACCAACAGCATCACCGAATCCGGTGGCTCTGTTCACCGTCTTGAAGATTGGGGCCGTCGTCACCTGGCATATCCGATCAACAAGATCCACAAAGCTCATTACGTCCTGATGAACATTGAATGTTCGCAGGAAGTGCTGGACGAGCTGGCTCACAACTTCCGTTTCAACGATGCGATCATCCGTGATCTCGTTATCCGTCGCGATGAAGCGGATACTGAAGCATCACCGATGAAAACTTCCGAGTCCCGTGAAGATCGCCGCCCAAGCGGTGAAGATCGTCCGCGCCGTACTTCTGAGTCTGAGGAAAACACTCAGTCATCAGACGACAACGACGCTGCAGACGATAACGACGGCGAAGAAGAATAATCCATCACTGGTAGTTGAGGAGTTTAATTATGGCTCGCTTTTTTAGACGTCGTAAGTTCTGCCGGTTCACGGCAGAAGGTGTTAAAGAGATCGATTACAAGGATCTCGACACCCTGAAAGGTTATGTTACTGAAACCGGCAAAATCGTGCCCAGCCGTATCACCGGTACCAAAGCACGTTATCAGCGTCAGCTGGCGACCGCGATCAAACGCGCGCGTTTCCTGGCTCTGCTGCCGTACTCCGATAGCCACGACAATTAAGTAATAACAGGACTCGGGACCCATGAAAGCATTGGCTCAGTTTGCAATGCGCGGGCCCCTTCAGGCGAGCGTGATAGCGGCTGTTTCGACGGCTGTACCGCTGCTCTCCTGGGTTGGAGCGGCCGTCGTAGGCCTGGTCATGTTGAGGCTGGGCGTCAGTCAGGGATTGGCAGTTGGCCTTTGGGCTCTGCTTCCCGCCCTTGGCTGGAGCTGGTTCGGCAACGATCCAACCGCATTGTTTGTGTTGCTCCAGGTTATCGTGATGGTTGCTGTTTTACGCGCCACCGCGTCCTGGGAGAAAACCCTGCTGACGGGCAGCGGGCTGGCAATAGTGGCGAGTATGCTACTGCCGGTTCTATACCCGCAGCTGATCAACCAGTTGGTCGATACCGGAATATCGTTTTATCAACGCTATAATCCGGACGTCGCCAAACAACTGGGCGATCAGCTCGATGTACTGATCAGGCAGGTGATGAATGCGAGCATGGCAGGTACTTTCCTGCTGATTGCGGTACTCGTCACCTTGTTGGCAAGAAGTTGGCAAGCGGGACTTTATAATCCCGGAGGTTTCAGGGCAGAGTTTCATGCACTGAGACTGAGCTGGCCAGTTGCCGTACTGTGTGTGGTGGCCATGTTCATGGCGCCGCTGCTAGGTCTGAATCCGGTACTGGTAAGTTGGGCGGCCGGCTTTCCGCTGTTGTTTGCGGGGCTGGGTCTGATCCACGGTATCGTGGGCAAACGCAAAATGAGTGTCCAGTGGCTGTTTTTGTTCTATATCGCCCTGGTGCTGCTAAGCCCGAGTCTGATGTTGTTGTTACTGTTGTTGGCATTTGTGGATAGCTGGCTGGATTTCAGGGGCAAAATAAAGCCCCCTGGACCGGTAGAATAAAGCACGAAGAGGTTAACGAGATGGAAGTTATTCTGCTCGAGAAAGTCGCAAACCTGGGTTCCCTGGGCGACAAAGTAAAAGTAAAAGCGGGCTACGGCCGCAACTTCCTCCTGCCATACGGCAAGGCGGTTCCTGCGACTGGCGCCAACATCGAAGAATTCGAAGCGCGTCGCGCCGAGCTTGAGAAAGCTGCTGCTGAAAAGCTGGCAGCTGCTGAAGCACGTGCCGAAGCGCTGAACGGCGCTGCTTTCACCATCACCTCAAAAGCAGGCGATGAAGGCAAGCTGTTCGGTTCTATTGGTGTGCGTGATATCGCTGACGCTGTGACTGCAGGTGGTACCGAAATCGAAAAGAGCGAAGTGAAGATGCCGGAAGGCCCTTTGCGCGCGATTGGCGAGTACGATATCGAGCTGCAATTGCACTCAGACGTCAGTGTTACTATCAAGGTCACAGTCGTAGCCGAGTAAGTTTTGCTATGCCGGTGCGGGTTCTTTCGAGCCTCACCTGTTTGCAAGGCTAAACGCTATTGCTGTGAATGGCAGGCCCGACAAGCGTTCACGCGTTTGCCGGGCCTGTTTTTTTGGGAAATCAATCAGCTTCAACAGTCGCTTGTGATGAGCCATTGCGGCGGTTATCTTAGATACTTTCGATAGCGATCGGTCATACGACTCGCGTCCACAACCCCATTCATTCTGTCACTCTGGATACGCGGTACCATGGTGAGTCCCATCGTAAAACAGGCAACCTCCGACGCCGATACGTCGCGCATCAAGGTGCCACCCCATTCGATTGAAGCAGAACAGGCTGTTATCGGCGGTCTGATGCTGGACAACAGCAAATGGGATGCGGTTTCCGAAGTGATAACCTCCGCCGATTTTTACCGGCAGGACCATCGCCTGATTTTCGCTGCCATTGAGCGCCTTGCCGGTGATGGCGAGCCGTTGGATGTGGTCACGCTCAGTGAGTTTCTGGAGCGTGGAGGCGATATTGACGACGCCGGAGGCATCAACTATCTCGCGGAGATGGCGGAGAAAACGCCCGGGGCATCGAATATAGGGGCATACGCCAATATCGTTCGCGAGCGATCTGTCATTCGCCAACTGATTGAAGTATCCGGGGGGATTGCTGATTCGGCGTTCAACCCCAAAGGGCGCACCAGTGATGATTTGCTTGATGAAGCTGAGCGCAATGTTTTCAAGATTGCAGAGTCCCGGGCGAAAGAAGGAACCGGGCCCCAGTCGATTAACCCGATTCTTACCAAGGCCCTGAGCCGGATCGAGACTCTTTTCGAGTCCGGTGATGCGATTACCGGCACCACTACCGGCTTCAAGGATCTCGATGAATGGACGTCGGGCATGCAGCCGTCGGACCTGGTGATTGTTGCCGGTCGTCCGTCTATGGGTAAAACGACGTTTGCGATGAACCTGGTTGAGAACGCCTTGATGGGCAGCGGCGAACCCGTACTGGTCTTTAGTATGGAGATGCCGGCAGATTCTATCGTGATGCGTATGTTGTCATCGCTCGGGCGTATCGATCAGACCCGTATGCGGAGTGGGCGTCTTGAGGAGGAAGACTGGCCGCGACTGACATCAGCGGTCAGCCTGCTCAAGGATAAGCCGCTTTACATTGATGATACCGCCGGTTTGAGCCCTACTGAAATGCGTTCTCGCGCCCGGCGTATTGCCCGGGAGAACAACGGCAAGATCGGTCTGATCATGGTGGATTATCTCCAACTTATGCGCGTGCCGGGCAGTACCGAAGGCCGAACCGCAGAAATCTCGGAAATCTCCCGCTCCCTGAAAGGCTTGGCGAAAGAGTTGAGTTGTCCGGTGGTGGCGCTCTCCCAGCTCAACCGGAGCCTGGAGCAACGGCCCAACAAGCGCCCGGTAAACTCGGATCTTCGTGAGTCCGGTGCGATCGAGCAGGACGCGGACGTCATCATGTTTATCTACCGCGATGAGGTCTATAACGAGGATAGTGCCGATAAGGGAATTGCCGAAATCATTATCGGTAAGCAGCGTAACGGGCCTATCGGCACGGTCCGGCTGGCCTTTATCGGCAAGTACACCAAATTCGAAGACCTGGCGCACGGCGATTACGGCGGCGACTATTAGCAGAGTTGAACGCTGGCAACGCAGTTTCGATCATCAGTTCAGGTATGGCCAGTCGGACGGTTAAACAGGACGGAGCGGTTAATGGGACGCGAGACGCGTGCACGAATTGATCTGGCAGCATTGCAGCACAACTTCACCGTGGCCGCAGGGCAGGTTCCGAACGCGCGGGTAATGGCGGTCGTCAAAGCTGACGGGTACGGGCATGGTATTGAAGCTGTTGCCGGCGCTCTGGCCGGTCACGCCGAGCGTTTTGCCGTGGCCTGCATCGAAGAGGCGCAGCGTGTGCGAAAGGCAGGAATCGCCCAGCCCGTGGTGCTCTTGCAGGGATTTCACCAGGCCGCCGATATTGCTACCTGTAGTAAGCTCCAGCTGGAGCCGGTTGTTCACAGTGATCAGCAACTGAACGCCCTGTCTTCCGCACCTCCTGACCGACCGCTGCGTATTTGGCTCAAGATCAATACCGGTATGAACCGGCTGGGTTTTTCGCCGTCAGTTGCCGATCAGGTTATCGCGAGCGCTAAGTCCGTCCCGAACGTTACGCTTGCCGGGCTGGTGACACACTATGCTTGCGCAGATGACCGCAACGATGACTTCTCCCTGCACCAGCACGATATCCTCGCGGCCCTGTCAAGTCGTTACCCGGAGCTTGAAGTCAGCGCAGCCAACTCGGCCGCCCACTTTCGCGATGAGTTGCAGCCCTTTGACTGGACCCGGCCCGGTATCATGCTTTACGGCGCAACCCCTATGATAGGGCAGTCTGCCCGCGAGCTGGGATTGAAACCCGCGATGAGCCTGGAGTCGGTGATTACCACCACCCGCGCACTGAAGGCGGGAGAATCTGTCGGTTATGGTGCCAGCTGGCGCGCTGAGCGCGATACGTTGATGGGCATTGTGTGTATCGGGTATGGCGATGGCTATCCCCGTCACGCGCCGTCGGGTACGCCAGTCTGGATTAATGGTCAACGTACGACGACCATAGGGCGTGTATCCATGGATATGCTGGCAGTCGATCTTACCGGGGTGGGCGATGCCAAAGTGGGTGACACGGTCGAGCTCTGGGGAGCGAACATCCCGGTAGATGAAGTCGCCGTCCATGCCGGCACGATTGGCTACGAGCTTCTAACCGGTGTCACGTCGCGGGTGCCCCGAATCTACAATGCGGTTTAGGCAGGCAATTCGGGTTCGCAGATAATTTCTTCGATAAAGTCGAGAATTGATGCGAGGCTTTTGTCGTCCAGTTTTTTGAGCACTTTATGGACGACCATTTTGCTTCCCTTCAGCATGCTGCTGATCCCGACTTTCGCCATGCCCATCATCATGTTGCCCGCGCGCAGACGGCGCAGTGGTTCCAGGAAGAAAAAGTCGAGCCCGTTGTCAGTCAACTCAACAATCAGTTCGTATAGTTCGTCTACAGCTTGCTTGTCTGCTTTCCCGCGGGAACGTAGCTCCTCAACCGTCAGCAGGGCTTTGGTCTTAAGGTTATCTGGTATAGGGGCGACAATGTGACTTTGTTGTTTCAGCATGGGGCATCCTGTGTTCTGGGTAAAACGGAGAAGTGACAACGCACCTCCGCCAGAGGGATCCCGGATGGTTAGTGCGAAATCCCGAGGGTTGCCGTATTCTAACCCTCATGGTGAGCCGACCATTGGCTCCAGGCGTCGTTGGTCGCTGTCAGCACGGTAAGTGTGTCGCTGTGATGTGACCTGACGCAGATTGGTGATGCCGCATCCTGCGGTACGACGAATTTGGGTTTGGCACCGGGTTGCTGGCACGCTCGTTCTGTTCGTTAACTGATGTATAAAATGGAGTGAATACCCCGGCGTGAATGTTCTGGTCGTACATGATTATGGTCCCTTGGGGCGGCTTTTACTGGAGAGCCTGAAGGAGACATCGTTGTCGGTTCATCCCTTGTTGATCAGTCGCCCGGATGGCGTTGATTTGTCAGCGCTGGATGACTGGGTTCCCGAGGACACTGATCTTATCGTCAATGCACTCTGGCATAACGACCCGGAAGCGGCAGAGCAAGACCCTGAAGCCATCAGGCAGTGGACGTTTTCAATTCCGGTGGCGCTTGCAGAGTACGCCAATGCAAACGATATAGCGCTGCTTCAACTCTCGACCTGCTACGTGTTTGACGGGCGCAAGCAGAGTGCTTATATCACCTCCAATCCAGGGCAGCCGTTCAGTCAGCTGGGTAACTGGCAGTGGGAGTGTGAGCAGGCCCTGAGAACCCTGTTGCCGCGCCATCTCATTCTGCGAACCGGATGGAGCCTTCAGCGCTTTATCCGCAAGATCAGATCATCGGTTACGCACAGCGCCAAGCTTGAGCTTTCCAGTCGTCATCATGGTCAGCCTGTGGCTGTGAGGGATCTGGCGCGAGTCATGAGGGCATTGATACTGCAGGTCGATTGCGGTGCGGAAGTCTGGGGAACCTATCAATACGCAGGAGCGGAAGAAATCAGTCAGTACGAACTGGGTCTTGCGATTGTGAATGCATTGCCGGACTTTGATGGCGTGCATGTGGTGGATCATACGCCGGAGTGGGCCGCTCTCGAGCCCGAAAACGCAACCTTGGGCTGTATCAAGGTCCGCAACACCTTTGGCGTTAAACAGGTGCCATGGCGCACCAGTATTACAGAAGAAGCGGGTATGGCGCGTTCAACTGCGCCGGGCGATGAAAGCGCTGCAGCACGCCAACCAGATCGCCAGACTTAATCACAGCTCCCCGAGAATCACGACTTTGAACGAAGCCGCACCGGTTGTCCGCCGGTCAGCGGCTTTTCGTTTACTGCGCGCCCTGAATGCTCAGGGCCTGTAATCCTTCAACATCCTTTAGTGTGACGTTTCGCCCCTGGGCTTCAATCAGCCCTGATTTGTGGAAACGCGTCATTACCCGGCTGACAGTTTCTACGGCCAGCCCCAGGTAATTGGCAATGTCATGCCGGGCCATCGGCAGCGTCAGTTCGGTCGGTGAAAGCCGGCGCCGGCTAAACCGGGACGAGAGGGATAGCAGCATCGCCGCAATACGTTCGTCTGCCGTGTGCTTGCTCAGTTGCACTGAGAGTGTCTGGCTGTTTTTGATCTCGTTACTCATCAACTGAAACAGGTGGTGCTGCAGGTTGGGCAGCTGCTGGGCAAGTGACTCCATCTTGTCGAAGGCAAACTCGCAAAGGCTGCTGCGCTCAAGGGCCTTCGCCGAGCATGCGTAGTTGTCGGCGCCCATGCTGTCGAAGCCGATAATTTCGCCGGGCAGGTAAAAGCCGGTGATCTGCTCTTCACCCCGGTCAGTCAGAATATACGTTTTGATTGCGCCACTGCGCACCGCATAGCAGGACCTGAATGGCTCGCGCTGACGGAACGCATGCTCGCCCCGGTTCAGGTTATAACTTGGGTGCACCACATTCTCGAGGCTTTCGAGTTCATCTTCGCTGACAGCCAGCGGCAGGCACAGTTTGCTGAGGCTGCAATACTCACAGCCCGGCTTAAGTCGGGGGATGGACTCTGTGGCAATGCGTCGACTCATGGCAATCCGGCTTCCTGTCTTTAACGAATACCTAACGATAAAGGGATGCTGTCTGATTGCCAACCAGGAAAGATACTCACGGGGAAGCAGGGCTTCCCCGAGCACAAGATCAGCCTGTGTAGCGTTGGAATACCAGGGAGGCGTTGGTGCCGCCGAAGCCGAAGCTGTTCGACATCACCCGTTCGAGATGGGCATCTTTCGCGTTCGGGCCGACAATCGGCATGTCGGCAATTTCGGCGTCGGCCGAGTGGTAGTTTGCAGTGCCGCTGATATAGCCGTTCTGCAGCATCAGCAACGAGTAAATCGCTTCGTGCACACCCGCTGCACCCAGGGAGTGGCCAGACAATGATTTGGTCGACGAAATGGCCGGGATGGAGCCGGTCAGATCTTTGAAGACTTCGCGCACCGCTTTCATCTCTGCCGCATCACCGACCGGAGTGCTGGTGCCGTGAGCATTGATGTAGTCAATCGAACCGCTAACAGTCGACAGCGACTGGCGCATGCAGCGCATGGCGCCTTCACCGGAGGGGGCGACCATGTCATAGCCGTCGCTGGTTGCTCCATAGCCGACCAGTTCCGCAATAATGGGTGCGCCGCGTTTGAGGGCGTGCTCCAGTTCTTCGACCACGACCATACCGCCACCGCCGGCGATAACGAAACCGTCGCGGCCACTATCGAAGGGGCGTGAGGCGGTATCTGCGGCATCGTTATACTTGGTAGAGAGCGCCCCCATGGCATCAAACAGCATGGTGAGCGTCCAGTCTTCTTCTTCGCCGCCGCCGGCGAATACGAGGTCCTGCTTACCCATCTGAATCTGCTCCATTGCGTGGCCAATACAATGGGCGCTGGTGGCGCAAGCGGATGACATGGAGTAGTTCACACCCCGAATCTTGTAAGCTGTAGCGAGACAGGCGGATACGGTGCTCGTCATAATACGCGGCACCATGTAGGGGCCGATTCTCTTGACCCCCCGCTCGCGCATGATGTCGACTGCCTCAACCTGACTGGCACAGGACGCGCCGCCGGAGCCGGCGATCAGCCCCGTTCTGTCGCTTGAAATCAGGTCATCAGTGAGTTGAGCTGACTCAACGGCCTGTTGCATCGCCAGATAGCTGTACATTGCGGACTGGCCCATAAACCGGCGAATCTTGCGATCAATGGCAGAGGTATCGACATCGACAGATCCCGAAACCTGGCTTCGAAACCCTTTCTCCTTGTAGGTCTCGTTGAAGCGAATGCCAGATTGTCCTGATTTCAGGCTGTTGTTGACGTCTTCGACGCTGTTTCCCAGACAGGACACGATGCCCATCCCGGTGATCACCACGCGTTTCATTGCAATCTCCATCGATGCCATGGCATATAAGAAGGTAATTCACCCATTCTAGGCGCTTTGGCTGCTCTGACGAAATGTGACCTTTGTCGAGGCGTAGCGAGTGATCTGACTGGAGGCAGGGATGAAAAGCAGTGCCGTCGACACGTTGCTGGCGACAGTGGGGTTGCCACAGGCTTATCGCACGGAGCCCGTCGGTGGGGACAGTATCAGCGAAGCCGTCAGAGCCACTCTGGGCAATGGCAGAGTCGTTTTTATCAAAAGACTGCGCAATGCCCCGGCCGGATTTTTCCAGGCCGAGGCGGACGGCCTGAGAGCGATGGCGGGCATAGCCGGTTGCCGAACGCCTGAGGTATTGGGTGTCACGGATCAGGGACTGGTGCTTGAGTGGCTGGACGGGGCGCCGGCCCGTGATTTCGCCAAGCAATTGGGGCGCGGTCTGGCGGCCATGCATGCCAGCGGCTCCGATCGATTCGGCTTTGATGATGACAACTTCTGCGGCCTGACGCCGCAACCTAATCCGTGGATAGCGGATGGTCATGCTTTTTTTGCTGAAGCGCGACTCTTGTACCAGGGGAGGCGAGCACGGGACGCCGGATTGCTGGACAAAATGGACCTGTCCCGATTGGAAACCCTGGCCGCAAAGTTGCCGGACTGGGTGCCACGGATGCCGGCGTCATTGATTCACGGGGATCTCTGGAGTGGCAACGTCCATTGTGATGAGCAGGGCGCACCGGTGCTGATCGATCCGGCGGCGCATTACGGGTGGGCCGAAGCAGATCTGGCAATGACGACCCTGTTCGGTCGGCAATCCTCCGCGTTCTATGATGCCTATATGTCAGCATCCATGATCGTCGGCAGGGATTGGGAGGAGAGGGCGCCGCTGTATAATCTCTACCATCTGCTGAATCACCTGAACCTGTTTGGGGGCGGCTATCAGTCTCAAGTGCGGCAGGTGTTGAGCCGTTACGTCTAGACTCTGCCTGAGCCTGCGCCCTGGCACGGGTGGTTATTCGACCGCTTTGACGGGGATGAGGCTCTCGTTCTTTGTCTCGGGCACTGCAGGCATCGCCAGTCCGAGATTATTCTTCTCGAATACCCGGTCGGCGCGATAACTTGAGCGTACCATCGGTCCTGACGGAACCTCCATAAAGCCTTTTTCGAGACCGATATCACGATAGCGGTTGAACTCGTCGGGGGTGACGTAGCGATCAACCGGCAGGTGATTGGGCGTCGGGCGCAGGTACTGTCCCAGAGTCAGGATGTCGACGCCGACTGCAAGCAGGTCGTCCATGGTTTGCAGAATCTCTTCGTCGGTTTCGCCTAGGCCGAGCATGATGCTGGTCTTGGTGATCACGTCCGGGCGATGCTTTTTGGCGTACTCCAGCACTTTCAGGGTCTTCTCGTAGCCTGCCCGTGGATCCCGTACGTAATGGGTCAGGCGCTCTACGGTTTCGATGTTCTGGGCGAACACGTTCAGACCGGAATCCACGACTTTTTCAATCGCCTCATGAACACCATCGAAATCCGGGGTGAGGGCTTCCACGGCGACTTCAGGTGTACGAGCCTTGATTGCTCTGACGCAGGCAGCGTAGTGGCTTGCGCCGCCATCATCCAGATCATCCCGGTCGACTGAGGTCAGTACGATGTAGCGCAAGCCCATCAACTCAACGGATTTGGCGGTATTTTCGGGCTCGTCGTGGTCAAGCCAGCCCTTCGGATTGCCGGTGTCTACCGCGCAAAATTTGCAGGCGCGGGTGCACACAGAACCCATTACCATGATCGTAGCGGTACCATTGTTCCAGCACTCGCCAATGTTGGGGCAGTGTGATTCCTGGCATACCGTGCTCAGACGATGATCCTTCACATTCTTGCGCACGGCATCAAAGCGCTCGCCACCCGGCATGCGGGCCCGCAACCAGTTCGGCTTGCGGCTGACCGGTGTTTTCGCATGGCCAGACTGTTTCATGCCATCCTTGATGGCATGAAAACCCTGTTCGCTCTGGTATTTGGAACCACTGGAAATGCGCTTGTCAGCTGCGTCAGTCATGCGAAAGAGGTGCTCACTAAGAGAATGGATCGTCCTGTAAAGGTTAAAGAAGCGACAGTTCGCTTACAAGCCATTTACGCCTTATGTCTTGGTTCGGTCGTAGGGAAAAACCGAGAACCCGATCATGACTCAGACCGGCATTACCCAGGGTGACATGCCGTCGTGGATCACCGTCCTCAGGCCTTCCATGCCACGCCCGACAGCTGGCGGAGCATCCTGGGTTGTGACCATATACGACGGATACGGGAATGTCGGTGCATTGGGCACACGAAACAGACGACCATCTTTCAGCAGCGCATCAACCCCTCGCTCGCGGAAATAGCCGGCACCGCCCGCCGACAGTATGTAACTGAGACCAAGAGGCCCCATCCCCACGAAAATGCCTGAGCTTTTAAGGTACGGAAAGGCCTTGTCGTGCTGCTCGGAAAATTGGGGGCCCCAGTCAACGTAGACATAGTGCTCGTTTTCCGCGGTAGCGCCGGACGGATCGGTGGTGACCATGATCAGCCTTTCTTCCTCCAGCATTTCGACAACCAGGCCGGGGTGGTAAAGCGGTGAATAGACAACCGCAATATCCAGTATGCCCCGCTCAACCTTGCCGATCAGGCTGGCGGCGTCCTCAACTTCAGTGCGCAACGCAATATCGGGGCAATGCCGGCGCATCCATACCAGCCAATTGAGTAACAGCGGGTTCCACAAGCTGAGTTCGCCTCCGACTGACAGCACATGCTGCTGGTTGCCGGGTACGTTGACATCGTGACGGGCGCGTTCCCATATCTGCAATATCGACAGGGCTGATGACATGAACCGGTCACCCTGGGGTGTGAGCGTTGCACCGTGTCTTCCGCGATTAAAAAGGGACTGGCCCAGCTGGGATTCCAGAGACCGTATGCGCGCTGTCACCGTTGTCTGGGAAATGCTCAGGCGATTGGCAGCATCGATAAAACTGCCGGTTTCAGCGACAGCCAGAAAAGTGCGGGCGAGTTTGGTATCCATATTCAATCACTTTTTTTGCTTGATAGTAGCAATATAAATCAGTTTTTATGCGCGAATGTCAATGTAATAATAGTGAGCTAATCTTTTCGATTTTTCTCCGGAGCGTCTTGTATGGGTAAGCGGAATGATATTCTGGTGTCGTCGGCCGAATCGATATTGAGTCAGCCTGCGTCCTCTCCGTGTATGGCGTCTGAGTTCACCGACAGCTACCGCTGGCCGCCGCAGGTGAACCGGGAAGGGCGCGCCCGATCGCTTCGGAACAGTCTGGCACGTGTACTGGGTTGGGGCATGCCGGAACGACTGAGCAGTTCGCGCCAGGAACTGCTCGAGCGAATGGCCGCGCTGTTTGAGCACAAGACGTACGGTTCAGAGGTAACGCTGGAGAAGCATAACCGTGCCTGGCAGCGCATCTATCTCGTGGAATTTGGAGTTGCCCGTCTATATCGCCAGAGCCCTGACAAGCGGGTCAGTATTCACCACTTCTTTGATGAGGGTTGCGCGATCTGGCCAGTGTTTGCCCGCACACGTTCCGAGCGCAACACGCTATGCCTCACAACGGTGACACCTTGCACGGTATGGGAAGCGGATTTCTTCCCTTTCCGTGACTGCATCAAGCAAGATGGCGAGGGTGCATGGGCCCACTTCGCATTGTCACTGATGGAAGAGTTGGCAGAGAAATCCACAATCCGTGAGTTCGAGCGCCAGACACTCAGCGCCGAAGAGCGCTATCAAATAATGGTCAGGGACTATCCGGAACTGGTTCAGCGCATTCCCGATTATCAGCTTGCCGCATGGCTCGGCGTCGCGACTGCGACCTTCTCGCGCCTCAAGAATGGGCGCAGTCGCAAGCACTAAGCGATTTGTCTGACGTGTATTACGAAAATCCCCGCAACCGCGGGGATTTTTTCGTTTGGAACACTGGACGTGACTCGCAAAGGTCGATAGCCGAGTGCTCTGCCGCCCTATGTTAAGCGGTCACCCCGACTAAGGCTTGAGTCTTTCACCCTCTCAGCGGGTTATTGCCTCACCTCAGCCGCCAACCCATCGTCGGCTGAATCAACTTCTGTGGTGGGCGCGCGGGCGTCCGGATCGGGAAACAGCGTGTCGTAACACCAGGTAAACACAAACGTGTAGATCAGGTAGAACACGACGAAGGCTGCATCAATAACCAGGGCTTCGATCAGGCCAATCTCCAGCCACCAGGCTACGACAGGCAGAAATGCGATCATCAGCCCCAGCTCAAATACGAGTGCATGGATGATACGCAAGCCCAACGTTTTTCTAGTGGAACCCCGCCATCGCTTCAGCGCACGATCGAAAAGCAGGTTGTAAAGATAATTCCATCCAGTCGCCATCGACGCACCGATAGCGCCCAAAATGCCGAATGACTCAAGGGAAAAACCGAAGATAAAAGATCCCAGCGGAATCACCAGCATCAGCCCGATGGCTTCAAATGAAACGGCCTGACGAATTCTGTCTTTAGGAGTTCGCATGGAAATGCTCCGAAAAGGCGGGCCGTCCCGCATGTGCTTCCCGGATTGGGAGAGGTCGTCCTCAAGGATTCAGGATCTTGTTTTAAGTCCTGCAGGTACGTTCGCCTGTAACAAAAAAGGCGCTTCAACCCTTTGGTCCGTTGGTAATAAGGGCGTTTTTTAAAACCGTTATTTCAGCAGTATGAATTTTCAATAGCGCAATTTGTATCCGTACAAATCCCGCTAATACAGGCACATATTCAACTATTGAAACCCGGGAATTGGAACGATTTGTCCTTTTGGGGAGCGAATCCAACAATGGTTATTTATCTCGAACCAGACCCTTTGAAGTTACGGCGGGGGAGGTTGAAAGGGCCATCCAACAAAAAAGGCCCCACGCTTGCGCGAGGGGCCTTTTGAATACTGGTAGCAAGGGCGAGATTCGAACTCGCGACCCCAGCATTATGAGTGCTAGGGGACGCCGGACAGTAACCGACAAGTTTAGTCAAAACAGACAGTTACGAGAATCGAAAAAGGCAAAAACAGGCAGAAAAGTACAAGGCGGTAGGCAAGGGGACAACGCCCCTTTTAGTCGTCATCGTCGTCTTCCCGCTTCGTCCAGTCGCGCATATTGCGGTACTTGTCGGCTAAGCTCGATGAACGTTGGCCCGCTCCTGGCGAGTAAGAAGTTGGGTTGTCACTCGCTTTTAGTGCTTGGTCCATGCCGCGCATAAAGGCATCGTATTCCTTTGATCCTTTAGGATAAGGGCTAGGAACAAAGCGTCTTTTATTTTCGATAAAGGCTTGCCGACCCTTACGATAAGCCTCCATTTCCTCTTCGGTATCCAGAGCCATAACATCGCCCTTCTTCGATCACTTATAGACAGTATCCCGCCGCCCCACGGTAATCACAGTCACCGTAACGACGCCATCGTCTACATGATATACCAACCGAAACCCGGCTGAACGAAGTTTGATCTTGTAAAGGTCGGGATCGCCCCGAAGGCGGTGCTTGGGTATGCGGGGATTCTCCAGGCGGCGTTCCAAAATATTCAGAAATTCCGCCTGGACCGTGGAGTTAAGCTTGTTCCATTCCTTCAGGGCTTTCTTGTTGAATCGCAGCGCGTAGCTCATCGATGGTCACCAGTACTGACTCGTCATCCAAACGCTTGCGAGCCTCCTGTAGAAGCCGGTAATCCTCAAGCTGCTCCTGCATCTGTTCGTAAGTCTCAACAGGCACCATATACGCTTTGGGCTTGTTATGACTCAGAATCACAATGGGTTCGCCATTGGACTGCCGGAGTACTTCATTCGGATTCGCTTTTAGCTCCGAAATCGTGGCCGCAAGCCTCGCAAAAAGGCTATTCATGTTCTCTCTCCCGTGCCCGTAGTCTCATCATCTGCCTCTGCCTCTGCCACTAGCCACCAATCAGGCCTACCACATGGGGCTTGCTTTACCTCATACGGCACTGACTGAAATTCTATACCATAAAAAGGGCTAAATATAGGTCTTAAATTGGGGCCTATATTCGAAGGGCAGGTGAGAAAGGGGAGAAACGAAAGCAAAGTAGGGTCCGGTGAACAACTAGGTAACAGCTCGGTTGTGATTGACTTGCGATCGCTTTATTTTTGAGCTTTTATTTACATGTAAACAAAACAATCACAAAAAGAGCAGGAGGCTCACATGGCTAACCGATACCTCGTAAACAAAAACTACGATCACGAAGTCCATGTATCTGGATGCAACCATCTCCCAGAGCCGCAGAACCGCGAGTCACTCGGATTACATGATAATTGCCGATCAGCGGTTCGACAGGCGAAGCAGACGTACCCCGCTGCGAATGGCTGTTGGTACTGCTGTCGAGAATGTCACACGACCTAAGATTTTGGGCCCTTGGCGTCGATGTCCTACTCAAAAGTAGGCGATCACGGGTACTCATGTCCTTTAAAACCAGTAAGCTGATGGTCGCTCAGCATTGAACGGAATCTCGAAGGCCGGCATGGATGCCAGGCTGAAGCGACACCTGCCTAGTGGTGTGACTCGTCAGGGAGAGAACTGACTCCTTTCTCACAATCCTTCACGTCGTTTTACATTTCCCCACTCGCACCCAGTTTCGAGTATGGCTACTATCAGGTCATATCTCTCTGACCGGTCAAAGGAGCTGACTGTGAGTTTCTGGAAAATGGTCTTCGCAGTCTTTGTCGGCAACATGCTGACGGTCATCACCCTTCTGGTTCTGTCTCTTCTCTTTATGGTCGCGCTCGGGAACACCCTGGAGAGCATGGTCAAAGACCCGAATTTTAAATCTCGCATCCAGCAGGATCTCCGTGATTCCGGTGTTGCCGATGATATGAAGGAAGTGATCACCCGGCCACTGAAACAACTCAACGCCGATCTGGAGAAACAGAACCGGGAGCTGGCCCGCGACCGTGCTAAACGAGCGGAACACGCTAAGCTGGTGAATAGCGCCAAAGAGATGTGCGAGTACTGGGCCGGAGAATATCGGAAAGATGGGACCGGAGAGAGTGAAGCTTACATGGATAATGCGTGTATGCGCTGGCGGCACTTGCTAAATTCGGGAAGTTGAAAACGAATCCTTCGACGTTTTTGCTTACGGAGAGATGAATGGAATTCTTTGAGGGTTGCAAGAAGTGTCTAGTAGAAACGAAAACCCCGGCTCATGGCCGGGGCGAAACTCTCTGGTCTTATGCAACTAGTCGTAAGCGTCGCTCATTGGATCTAGCTGCCAACCTTAAAGTGAAGTTTAGAGACTCAGGTCTGCGTGGTCAACGGATGCAAAGAACAATTAGATCTAAGGATATTCATGCCTAGAACATTAAAATATAGACCAGAACTGCTCGACCAAGTCATTACTCAGGATAGGCTTGCCAGCTATACTCAGGTTTTTCCTTGCGCGTCTGACATTGAGTTAGCCGGCGCTTATCTCTGGAATATGCAGGCTTCTGCAGCAATTTACCCTCTCATCTGTTCGGCTGAAGTGGCATTACGCAACTCCATTGATCAAGCCTTAAAACAGGATTTAGGTCGTTTCTGGTGGAAAAAAGGCACACTTCATTATAAGTCATTTTATCCAAATTGCCAGCAGCAACCTTTTTGTGTCCAGGCTCTTGAACGAAATTTTTCCAATGCTTCTAGGCAGGTTATTCGTGACAAGAAGACTAGATACAATCAATATAATGTAAAACCTAAGCATGAAGAAATAATAGCAAAAACCGAATTTTCTACATGGGAACATATTCTCGATCAAGAGTTTATGGGGCCTAATTTGATCTGGCCTAAAAACATGAGTCACGTTTTTAAAGGCAATTGGCCATCTAAAAAAGCAAGCCAGACATTAACTGCGGCAAAGGATTTAACTAAGACAGTTAGAGAGTTTAGAAATCGAATTGTACACCATGAACCTATTTGGAAGCGTTATGGCGTTACGACTGAAATAGACGCAATCGATCATCTACATGATAAAATAGAAAGTATAACTACATTAATTTCACTGGTTCAGAATCTGAAGTCTGAACTACTCTCTCGAAATAAAGTTGTTGATCGAGCTTATCGAGTTTGCTCAATTTCGGAGCTTAGAAAATGCCAGCACTCGAGCAGCCCAATTAAAATAAATTCGGTTTCTAAGTTAGGGAAGGTTATTGACAAGATGTCAAGGGAAGGAGCCGTTCAGAAAGTTGTCACTTACAAACCTAGAAGGAAAGTGTTCTACATTTATCCGGATTGAAGTTACGTCATTGAATCCTTTTTTCCACCTTACTCTAAGCCTATTACCAGGACCTGAATGGTGTTTCTGATAATTCAACGACAATATCCCCCAAAAACGCAGGCGAACCAGTCTTCTTCTCGATCAAAAGCTCGACGGATCTTTTGGCTAGCGTTTGATTAGAGGTTGGCCCAATAACTATGCCACGTATTGCATCTAGCGTTATATCCAGTTTCAGATAAGGAACTATAGAAAATGACCCCGGCCTAAACTCTATATTTCCATATGCATCGTAATTTAGGATAATAACGAGTCGCTTTTCTTCCTCTTCGGAAAAGGAGTTGTGCTTGAAATGCGTGGCTAGCAGTATTATTTCTCTTGTCAGATTTTCTATTACTTTTTTTTTTCTGTTCTTTGGTTTTGCACTCTCTATATTGATGCCAGTACTTATTTAGAAGATGCTTTATTTTTGTACTTTTTTCTTCGGGGCTATATATGCAGTCGAATAAATGTACCTCTTCATATTGATTTTCAGCCTCTTCCTTGATGCTTTGTAAATCTATTTTTATGCAGTAGCCCGCATCACTTTGGCAGTATCCGCGCCATTGGCTTAATAAATCTGTTTCTTTTGTAAAAGAGGTTGTAAAAATTGACTCGGATTTTAGCTCATCTAAATTGCTAACTTTCTTTTCAATCTCGTTGGCATATTCAGTTGAGAGCTCGTAATTAGGGTGGTCGCTTTTTATCTTATTTCTTTTGATAAGTCTTTCTCTAATATGTCTTAGCGCATCACTAAATTCATTTTCATCATTAAGGTACTTTATGTTTGTGGCCCATATTTTTTGGTTTCCCATTATCCCTATCAACCCAGCTTGGCTAGTGTAATGTCCAAAGTTGTTGTTTTCATTAGTCAAATTGCCTCCTTCTATTTATTTGAAATTAATCAGTTAGCTTTTTGCCGATTTAGGAACCACCTTTCCAAAACCTGTTTTGTGACTGCTATCCCTCGGCGCGACTGTCTAACTTTGAGTTAACTGCATCGTATTCTGGACTGGTTTGCTCAATTTCAGGCGAGATTTCTCCGCTTATGAGCCATAGCCTGTATTGGGGAAACTCTTTCTGGAGGACGTCTAATTCTTCCGTGCTCATCCTTACGCTCTTATAAGTCACGCTTGACCATCTGCTAGCCGGGATTTCGCTGTTCTTGGCGAAGTGATCCACCCCTAGCATCTTCACCAAAATTCTAGCTCGACTAAGTATCGATTCCATATTGATATAAAAACCCACTCAAAATATGAGCTCAATAGTTGAGCTAAGGCTTTTTTAAGGCTATAGTTCAATTATTGAGTGAATCTACTGAGTTGTTGATCATCCGTTTTGGACGTTTTTGACCTATGAGCATGATAGACGAACAACTGGCAGAGCGCATTAAGGACCTGAACTGGCCCCCATTAATGGAATGGCGCGAGTTCGCCGAATGGGTCCGTGTTGATGCTGGTGTAGTAGAAGGCTGGGTAAAGCGCGCCTACATCCCGACACACAAAATCGGGCGTCACCGCATGGTCAACATCGTCCGTCTTCTTGAAGAAATGGAATCGGGGGACCTGTAACCATGATCTGTATTCGCAATCTCACTCCAGAAGCCGCCATGAACGACGGTATGGACACCATGGCGTCCACTGACGTGGATGCCATCTTCTGGCAGGCCGTCAACGCTTGGGAGCGGGGAGAGCTTGAAGCCTTCCGCACGGATCGCTCCCTATTGTTCCACGCCTTCATGGGTGGCCCTGAGTCTGGCAAGGCAAGAGAGCTACACCTTCTCTTAGCCGACTACGTGTGCTGCGTCCCCTCCAGGGTCGTACCGTTCGCCGCCTACGCCATGGGCCGCGCCTGCAAAGCCTTAAAAGGCCTGAACGTCGCCACCCACCGCGACACCGTCCGCAACGGCATCAATAGCGCCCACCACGTCGGTCATATGCTGCTCCAACACGGCGAACGCAGTGCTGCCATCGACAGCACCATCAGACTAGCGGGCATGCGTGACGCATTAGAAGGGCTCGACAACACCCTGTATACCGTCGCCCTGGACGCCCATACCGACCTGCTGGACCAGATCACTCAGCACCCGACCGAACCCGTTTCAACCACCTTCCAGAGTCCTATCTCTGAGCCTGCCCCTATTCCGTCTCTGGAAGGTCTTTTTACAACCCTGTGCCAACGCCTGGACCAACTCACCCAGGTGCGCACCGACCTACCGGGCGACTACATGGCCCGCTGCAAGGCCAACTTCACCGATGCCCTGCTGACCGAGCTGGAACGCCAGCACTACCACAGCGAAGCCTTCGACCGCCTCATCACCCTGCGCGATGCCTGGGACAGCGGTCGCCTGGAAAGCCCCCACGTAATGGAGAACACCCCATGACCCGCATACCCCCAAGACAACGCAAGGTCGAAGACAAAGAACGCCGCTTCTACGTGGTCGCCCCGGGTTCCTGTTACCTGCAACTCCAACAGGAAGCGATCCAACGCGGTACCGACCTCTGGACCCTCAGCGGCGCCGTCCTGCGCGCCTGGCTTGACGCAGGCTGCCCTGATTTGGGCTTTCAGGCCCAACCCCCTGAACAGTCCCCGAGTCCGCCCCCGTCATCGTCACCACTCGCGCACGATCAGGGGACTGGACAGTGAGCGCTGCAAGGCTGGCGCCCCGCGCCAGGGCCGCAGGCCCCCTGGCCTTGTGGCGGTCACTGACCGGTCCACAGTGCGCACAGAGAGTGGTGAGGATGCCGGGGGAGGACGCCCGCCCCTTGATTCCGAACCATGAGCACAGGAGGCAAGCGGAGCGCGGCAGGCGACAGGGATCGTTACCCGTAAGGGTGGTCACCTTAGTGACCAGGAGCAAAGCGAGTAGAGCCCGCCCCCAAGGGGTCGCAAACCACCAACACCCACCGGCTTCCTGAATCCCAACCGATCAGCGAATGCCTGACCAAGCAACGAAAAACCCGAAACGGGCCATCAAAAAAACGAGGAACACGACAATGGAAAACTACCTGAACCTGATGATCATCGGCGCCACCCGCTACGACATTGACGGCAATCGAGGCGGCTCTGTCTGGGCCTACTCACCAGCCGACGCTAACGAAGAACACCGCGTCGGCAACGAAGTGATGAAGATCGCCTGCGACTACAAACACATCGACCAACTGCGCAACCACGCCGACAAGCTCCCGGCCATGTTCGTCGTCAAAGCCCAGATGAAAGCCGGGGCAGGGGGCAAAGTCACCTTCAAGGCCCTGGAGCTCAAGCCCCAGGACGCCATTAAGAAACCGGCGGCATAAGGGCTGACCTATGAACCGCATTCTCACCGTCCTCCGCTACCGCTGGGTCAGCCTGTTGCTTCTCATTGAAGCCAACGGCTGCCCCGTCAAAGGAGAGGACTGGTGAGCACCGTCCAGAACTACCAATGCACCGGCACCCTGACCAGCGAAAGCCTCAACGGCCACGCCGTCATGGCCTGCAACGGCGGCACCTGGACAGTGCAACAGATTCAGCAACAAGACATCGAAACGGTGTTTGCTGAATACCTTTCGCCCGATCCTGAAATGATCGGCCTTGTCATGGGTTCCGGCCTGGTCTTCTGGGCCATCGGAATCGGACTCAGCCGCCTCGTCCAGGTCATGCGAAAGGTCACTTAAACCAAAGGAGAAATCACCATGTCTGAAGTTATCGAAATGAAAAAAGCAAAGAACGGCGTCTGGGCTCGTCGCAGCGCCAAAATCGGCACCGCCCTGGTCGCGGGTCTGGCTGCAGGCACTGCCGCTGCAGTGGATCACTCATCCGCGATCGACGGCGCCTTCACTGACGGCTCCACCAACGTCACCACAGCGGTGACCGGTGTGATTGCCCTGGTCGCCATCGTGACCGGCCTGGGCATGATCGTCAGCATCCTGCGCCGTTAAATGTTCACCGGTGTCCTCATCGGGGCCCTATGGGCCTCGATGTTCGCCCTCGGCTACAACGGCAACTGATGCACACCCAGAGGGCCGGACTTCCGGCCCTTTTTAATGCAGAGCCTGAAAGATGAAGAACACTCGACTCAAACTGGCGATCTTATTCCTACTGACAATGGGTTATGGCATTCAGGCCTCTGCCGAATGGTCTCAGTACACGACTTCATATTTTTCGCAGAAGTCCTGGCAGTTTGATAACTGGGATCAGGTCAAAATCGAGCAGTGGAACACCTACCATAAAAACATCGCGACCTATGCCTACTACACGCTGTGGATCGATATGTCGCTGTGTACCGGCAACAGTATTTGTGCGCGCTATACGGTTTATCGATGGGTGGGCGGTGGCGAGCCTGCGGAGTGCCCGGCGAGTGCAACCGGATGCAACGAAAACGTCCCTCAACCCTGCGTGCCGCCGAATCTAATCCATCCGGAAACCCAGCAATGCATCGCGCCGCAGGAACCGGAAGAGTGCGTCGAGAATGGCCAGTTCTATGAACAGGCCGGTTACTGCGTCACCGTCTGCAGCTCCGGTTCCGCCCTCGACAGCGTCTGCCTGGAAAACCCCCAGCAAGAATGCGCAAAAGGTGCGTCCGACTACATCGGCGCCATTGGTTTTGGCGGCAACCAAAAATCCGTCTGCGGCGATAACAGTTGCCCGGAGGGCGGCACCTTCGGCTTCAAGGAACAGGATGATGGCAGCTACACCGCCTCCTGCTTCCCGGCGGATTCCAAACCCCCGCAATGCAATGACGGCGCGGCCCTGATCCTCGGCAAACAAGGCTACGCCTTCCAGTGCGAAGGCATCGTCAAAGAAGGCCCGAACCCCGACAGCAACGGTGACAGTGACGGCGATGGGGAAGGGGATACCACCGGCATCACCAACCAACTCTCTGACATCAAGAAACTGATGGAACAGGGCAACACCGAAACCACCAACATCAAGAACAAACTCGAAGGCCTCACCAGTGCCGTTAAAAGTGGCACCGACGCCATCACCGACGCGATCGGCAAAATCCCCGGCGGTGGAGGTGGCAACGGTGATGGTGACGGGGAAGGCGAAACCGAAGACCCCATCACCTGGTCCGGCGAACCCATCGACACCGAACTGACCGACCCCACCGAACAGTACGACCAGGTCATGGCCGACTACCAGGCCAAGATCAACGAGATCAAAGGCGACGTCCAGGCCATGTTCAGCACCAACCTGACCGGTGGTGGCTCCGTGGACGACAACACCAAAACCATTATGGGCGTTGAGATTAACTTCTCCCTCAACCGCTTCTTACCGGGCCTCGACATCCTCGGGGCCATTGTCCTGTTCTGCGCGGCGTTCATATCCGCCGGCATCCTGTTCTCTGGAAGGGGGTAACACCATGGAATTCATTGCAGATTTCTTCGACGCCATCTGGGCGTTCTTCACCAGCATCCCGGGGCTGTTTGACGACATGCTGATCAAGGTCGGGGCGTGGATCGTCATTGCCCTCACCAAAGCCAAGATTGCCTTCATTGGCTACAGCTGGGCCGTGGCCCAGGAAGTCCTCAGCCAGCTTAACGTCTCCAGCACTATCGAAACCTATTGGGGCCAGCTCGACAGCCAGGTGCTGGGCGTCGCCACCTACCTCAAACTCCCGGAGGCCTTCAACATGATCATCAATGCCCGGGTCACCCGCTACGTCATGGACGTGATCGGCTAAGGAGCGCCACCGATGAGCATCGTTATCCATCACGGCCACCCCGGTTCCTATAAGTCCTTCGGTGTCTTACAGCGCCATGCCATCCCGGCCCTGCAGGCAGGCCGTACGGTAGTTACCAATATCCGGGGCTTCGACTCAATCGAAAAGGTCCAGGCCACCCTCCAGGAACCCCTCCCTGAGGAAGCCGAAATCCTCAACGTGAACACCGAAGGCCGCGACGAAAAGGACTACATGGCCCGCTGGTTCCATTGGGCTCCCCAGGGGGCACTGATCATTATCGATGAAGCCCAGGCCATCTACCCGGCCCGGCGAAAGGACTTCCGCCCGGAACACCTCGATTACCCTGGCGGTGCCGACCAAGCCAAACAGGACGAACGCCCCGCTGACATGTTCGAAGCCTACGACATGCACCGGCATTACAACTGGGACGTGTTCCTGTGCACCCCCAACATATCCAAAGTCCACATGGATATCCGGCAGGCCGCACAAGTGGCCTTCCGGCATTACTCCATGGGGGAACTCTTACCCTGGAAGAAGGGCAAATGGAGGGAAGTTGAACATGACCCTGAAAACAACGGCAAATCCAAAAGCCATGCATACGGTGTCCCGAAAGAATACAAAGCGGACCCCCAGGTCTTCAAAACCTACCAGAGCACCAAAACCGGCGACCATCAGTCCAATCAAGGCCCCCAGAGCGTTTTTAAAGATAAACGCGTTGTGGGCTATCTTTCGTTGTCAGTCATTTCTCTACTGGTGTTTGCCATATTGGCGGTCCGCATCTTCGAAAGGGAAAGGACTTTTAGCCCGCCTGATCCGTCGAGTGTGGAAAGTATCGATACGGGTAGGGCTGATGCTGGGCCTGATGGTCGTGATGTCCGCGGTGCTCAAGCTGATCCTCAGAACCGCAGTAGCGTAGCGAATCACCCCCTGCAGGATGCCGCCCTCAGAATCGCCGGCAACTTCAACCACGCCTACCTGTTCCACGGACAGGATCGACAGGGTGACTTCTCCCTGACCCAACGGGACCTGTTCAGCTACGGCTACCGGGTGCTCTATCTCAAACCCTGCTATGCCCAACTCTGGTGGGACGGGGAAAAGGTCCAGGATATCTACTGCCAGCGTGACCGCATCCAGGCACCGGACCCCCGGCCGCACATCACGCCGGTGACCATCGGCGAGACCCTGAACAACCCCTTTATGAAAGCGGCCGCCGCCCCGGAGCAAGCGGAGCGCTAGCGACGATGGCGAGGAGCGTACGTGTAGCGCAGCGGAGGGGCGGCGGCCCCCGGAGACGTCCCTGTAACACGTCTCATAGATACCGATTTATCGGATCAAAAATGGACACTAAGGAACACAACATATGATTAACGATTTCGAGCGCTTTAACGTCCAGACAGGTGAAGTAGGCAAAGGAGACCTGTTCATCGGTCCTGACGGTCACCAGATCGATTTAAGCCAGATGAACGTACTTTGGACCGGTGTTGATACCGTCCGGCAACTCTTTGAAGGTCGATTGAAGCCTGAAATCCTTGCTGAAATTGCCACCGCATACGAAGAAAGCTTTGATGCCTCGGTAGAAATCCGAGACGTTCTGTTTCGTGTCCATTCCGGACGACGTGGTGGTTTCAAATACCTGCTTCAAAACCGGGAATACGGTATCACGATATTGGTGCAGAACTTTTACGCTGAAGCGGATACCCAGGGCACGCACGTCAAGATAGAGACCTCACCTCGTTGGCTCTACGAACGGTCCAGCGAAGCAATTCACGATGAACTGGCCGCGTGGGGCATGCATTTCCTGAAAGCGATTAAGCCGGTAGGGATCGCATTACACCTCGCTGTTGATTTCCAAGGCTGGGCACCACCTGAAGACTTCGCCCAACACTTCGTTACCCGTGCTAAAACCGTCACCGTGCACAACGGGCTAAGTGATTTTCACTTCCAGGGCTTACAGGGGACGACCATCAATGGACGTGGTGAAACCTACACCTTCGGCAAGGCTAACAGCCTGCAGGTGTGCCTTTACGACAAATCCAAAGAGATTGACGTTTCCGACAAACGCGCTTTCATGGAAGGCATCTGGGAATGCGCTGTAAGTGAGCAGTCTTTCCCTGAAACCTGCTATGACCCGGACAAGCCTGTTTGGCGGTTGGAGATTCGATTTCATCACCGCATCGTTAGCGAAATTTCCCAAGGCACTTCGAACATGAAGCCCATCTATACCTTTATGGATGCAGTGCCCCACCTGACCGGCCTTTGGCGCTATGCGCTTCAGGGAAACCGTTACGAGTCCAAAAGGGACTGGGTACACCCCGTCTGGACAAAGCTCCGAGACGATATCGGCTTCGGTCATTCAGCCCCGAACCTACTGTACAAACGCGCAAAAAAGGAACCCGGTTGCGGCAACGAAAAAAACGTGTCGCTTGCCTTCGGCAATCTCCTAAGCATTTATGCTCGCAACCGGTTTAACGCTCGTCAGGCTTGGGATTGTCTTAAGAGAAGTGGTCTTTGGGAAGATCTCTGCAATTACTACAGGCGCAGGGAAATATATGAAAACGAGTTGTACCAGCTCGTCCAGGATGGGCTGATAAAACGCCGATTACTGACCAAGGTGGCCGCGTGATCGAGAAGACGGACAATGGTTGGCGAGTGGATTTCTATCCGTTCGGCAAAAAGACTGGCCCTCGTGTCCGTAAACAAGGCTTCAAAACCCGGCTGGATGCGCTTCAGTTTGTGCGTGATTACGGTCGGAAAGAACGTGTGCCTTCTGAGCGTCTGAAAGACCTGGTCAAAAAATGGTATGACTACCACGGTCACACCCTGAAGGATTCGAAGTATCGCTTGTCCAGGACAAATGCCATCTGCGACCGGTTGGGGAACCCACGGGTAAAAGACTTTACGGCGACCGACTGGATGGAATACCGGGCCCAACGCCTGAAGGACGTCAGTCCTGGAACATGCAATCACGAACAGCGATACCTGTCTTCAGTCTTTTCGGAAATGGTCAGGATAGGGCACCTGAAAACAAACCCAATTGGACCGGTGCGACAAGTGCGTGTGAAAGAGCGGGAAATGTCGTTTCTTACCATCGACCAGTGCAAACAGCTTTTGCGTGAATGTCGGCAAAGCTCTAACGAATATGTCTGGTCTGTCGCGATGATTTGCCTGGCTACCGGAGCCCGCTGGGTAGAAGCAGAAACCCTCATGCAGTCGGGATTTGTGTCAGGAAAAATTATCTTCCTGGATACAAAAAACGGAAAGAGTAGGGCGGTTCCGATTGATCCGGAAATCCAGAAGCAAATACTGGAATCGGCATTACCTGGTCCAGGGCGTTTATTCGGTTCATGCAGGTCTGCTTTCAGGTCAGCTTATGAGCGCTGTGGCTATTCAACGCCTCAACAGCTAACGCATATTCTCCGTCACACCTTCGCCAGTCACTACATGATGAACGGCGGCGATATTCTCACGCTTCAAAAAATTTTAGGGCACGGAAATATAATGATGACCATGCGCTATGCGCACCTGTCACCCGACCATCTGGAATCTGCTATGAAATTGTCCCCGGTGAGCATGCTGGGGGACAAAAAGGGGACAACCAACAAAAAAGGCCTACGACGTGAATCGTAAGCCTTTGAATTTTGGTAGCAAGGGCGAGATTCGAACTCGCGACCCCAGCATTATGAGTGCTGTGCTCTAACCAACTGAGCTACCTTGCCAAATCGTTCAGGGCTAATTCGAAAAACGCCCTCTAAACGAGGCGCGTATTCTCTTGATTTTGCCGAAGACTGTCAACCCTTTTGGATCATGTTTGGCCCTGTTTTGGTACGACTATCAAAACGACAGGTTGCAAATTCTTGTTAAATGCGAATAATTGCTATTTAAATGTGATTCTCATTATCAAGGATGATCTTTATGGGTGCGTACCGCAGTGAACTGGCGGACCTGCAAGGGGTGGAGACACCGCCAGACGACGTCGAAGCGGCTGCACTGGACGCTTTCAGACAGCGTTTAACAGAAGCCTACCAGTACCACTACAATTCACTGCTGCTGTCGGCTCAATCATTGGTGGGGTGCCGCTCCCGCTCGGAAGATGTGGTTCAGGATGCGTTCCTGCGTTTATGGGAGAGTGGCACCCGTCAGCCGGTTCGGGACGATGGTAAGTACCTGTTCCGGGTGGTGCGTAACCAGGCGATCGATCGCTTGCGGCGTCTGGCACTTGAGCAGCGGTATGGTGCCGATGCGGCGCTGATGGAGCAGGAGCCTGCGCCGCCATCATCGTCTCCCGAGCAGCGACTGATTGGCAGGGAGGCGCTTCAGCATCTTATGTCCGCGCTTGGTGAGCTGACGCCCCGCATGCGGCGAGTGCTGCTCCTCAGTCGTCTTGAAGGCTGGACCCAGCGAGATATCGCGACGTCAATCGGGGCTTCCCCGACGCTGGTCAATTTTCTGCTGCGCGATACACTGGCGCACTGTCGCCGCTGCCTTGGTTCGGCTGGTGTCGGACTGTTGGCAGATTAAGCGCCGAGGTCCTGTTTCCGAATTCCTTTAATACAGAGCGTTCTGCATGCGATTACTCCGTCTAATCTTCAGTCACAGCCCGTCATCCCTGGCCGGGGCGCTGATACTCAGTGTCTGCGCCGCGCTGCTTAGTGTGGGGGTTATTGCGTTTATCAACCAGAATATGTTGCAACCTGCGGACAACCTTGAGGGTACGCTCTGGCAGTTTGTGGGGCTGCTTGTTGTATTGCTGGTAATGGCGTCCGGCGCCCAGTTGGCTTTGACGGCCATTGGCCACCGGTTTGTCTATTCCATGCGCCGCTCGATGGTTAAGCGAGTATTGGATACGGGAATTGAAAGGCTGGAGGCGATCGGGGGCGCGAATATTCTCGCCAGCCTCTCCAGCGATATTCGCAATATTACGATGGCTTTTATTCATCTGCCCGAACTGGTTTACGGACTGGCGCTTAGTCTGGCTGCCTTTAGCTACCTGGCATGGCTATCGCTGTCGCTTTTTGCGATCACATTAATCTGGATGGTGGCAACGTTGGTCGTGGGTTGGGCGCTAATCAGCCGGCTGAATCTGCACCTGCAGCTGTTGCGGGAGTCCGAGGACCGTCTCTATCAGGATTATCAGGCGGCCATCGAGGGACGTAAGGAGCTTGCTCTGAATCGGGACCGGGCGCGGCGTTACTATGATGATGAATTTGATGCCAGCGCCGAAGCCTATCGCAATCATGTGACGCTGGCAGATCGATACCACGGTATTGCCAGTAACTGGGCCAATATCATGGTGCTGGGCACGATTGGTCTTGCGTTTTATATGGCAAACGGTCTGGGCTGGGCCAGCACGTCGGTTGCTGCGACTTATGCGCTGACCATCCTGTTTATGCGCACGCCGCTGGTGGCGGCTGTTGCCGCTCTGCCGTCAATGATCGCGGCGAAGGTCTCGCTGAACAAGCTTGATTCCCTGGCGCTGGCAGATCACGCGCCTGGCTTTGATCCGCAGGATAGCGAAGGTATTGCGGGCAAGTGGGATACGCTGGAACTTCGGCAGGTGGCCTATCACTACGTCGGCGAAGATGGTGGCATTGGTTTTGATATCGGGCCGGTTGATCTCACGCTGCGCCGTGGCGAAGTGGTGTTCCTGGTGGGTGGCAATGGCAGCGGAAAGTCGACACTGGCGCGTCTGTTGACCGGTCTATACCAGCCTCGATCCGGCGAGGTGTTGTTGGATGGGGCAGTAGTGCAATCCTCGCAATCGCCGGTTGCCAGCAACTATCAGGGGCTCTTCGCGTCGGTGTTCACCGACTTCTACCTGTTTGACCAGTTGATCGGGCCGGAAGGTGTTGATGCTGAGGGCGAAGAGGTCGAGTACTGGCTGGACAAGCTGCATATGCAGCACAAGGCCCAAATCGCTGAAGGTCGGATTCAGGATACCAAACTGTCACAAGGTCAACGAAAGCGCCTGGCCTTGCTGCTGGCGGTGTTGGAAAAGCGGGATATTCTGTTGCTGGATGAGTGGGCTGCGGATCAGGATCCGCTGTTCCGGCAATTGTTCTACCGCGAGTTGTTGCCATTGCTGAAAGCATCCGGCAAAACAGTATTTGCGATCAGTCACGATGATCATTATTTCGATCAGGCCGATCGGTTGTTCAAAATGGACAACGGCCAGCTGACTGAGCTGACCGGTGACATGCGTCGCCAGGTGAGTAGTGATGCGATTAAAGCCATTGGTGGTGACGCCCGCGTTCCTTCGCCTGAAGCCTCTGTGCAGCATTAGGAGTCGCCGACTTTCCAGTAGGCATTGATCTGAGGTTTCTTTGATTTGAGTGCCCCTCCGGGGTTTCATGCTCCGGAGTTTTCCCTTCCCGGTTGTGCTGTTTTCGACATTTTCTTAAACAAAGCGTTCCCGCACTCGTCTGTTAATGAGAATCATTTGCTTTTTAGTCTGGCGCCCTTTGAGTGGCTATTGTGCCGGGCAGGAAAGCAAGGCGTTCTCACTACATTCACGCGTACGGGAGGAAGGTGATGAGCCTTGTTTATGACTATCTTGGTGTCGGGTTTGGCCCGTCGAATCTGGCCCTGGCAATAGCAACACAGGAACACTCCGAACTTGGCGGCGCACAGCCCAGAGTCTGCTTTCTGGAGAAGAAGCCGGCATTCAACTGGCATGAAGGCATGCTCATTGATGGCTCTACCATGCAGATTTCGTTTCTCAAGGATCTGGCAACGCTGCGTAACCCGGCCAGCCGTTACACGTTTGTGAACTATCTGAAGGAGCAGGGGCGACTGGAGGATTTCATCAATATCCAGACCTTCTTCCCGGCGCGTGAAGAGTACAACGATTACCTGAGCTGGGCGGCGGCCGATTTCCGGGATCAAACCTTCTACGGCGAAGATGTGCAGGCAGTGGAGCCGCTGCTGGAAGACGGCAAGCTCACGGGGGTAGAAGTGATTTCCCAGGATGGTGCGGGCCAGACTCACCGCCGCAAGGCGCGCAACCTGGTGTTGGGCATGGGTGGCAAACCGCAGGTGCCGGCGGCGTTTGACGGTATTGATGATCCCCGGATTCTGCATTCGTCCCAATATCGCGGGCGCATTGAAACCCTGCTGGCCGATCGCGGTCGCAAGGCGCGGGTTGCCGTGATCGGCGGCGGTCAGAGCGCAGCCGAGATCTTTGAAGACGTCACGTCGCGCTTTCCCCAGGTTGATGCCGCAATGGTGTTGCGCGGGATTGCACTCAAACCCTCCGATGACAGCCCCTTCGTTAACGAAATTTTCAACCCGTCCTTTATCGACCGGATCTTTGCCCAGAGCGATGAGCAGCGGGCCCAGCTGCTGTCCGAATTCCGCAACACCAACTATTCGGTCGTCGATCTGGAACTGATCGAGCGGATTTACCAGATGTTCTACCTGCAGAAGCTGCGCAAAAACGAACGCCACAAGATGTTCGCCCACAGTGAAGTGGCTGAAGTGAACACCAGTGATACCGGCATTGAGTTGGTACTGCGCAACCGCGCTGATGGTTCAACGCAGGTGCACAAGGTTGATGCCGTTGTGCTGGCGACCGGCTATAGCCGTGATCAGCATCATCCTTTGCTGGCGGGCCTGGGGGATCACCTGGAAAGCCTCAGCCCGGACCGCCACTACCGACTCAACCTCACCAACAGCGACTCGAAAATCTATCTGCAGGGATGTTGCGAGAACAGCCACGGCCTCAGTGACACCTTGTTGTCAGTGCTGGCGGTGCGCTCCCAGGAGGTAGTCGAATCTGTGTTCGGTCAGCCCGTAGGCGATGCGGCGGCTGGCGAGGAACAACGTGTGCGACTGACCTCAGCCTTGTAGCTGCGCTTCCAAAATCCCGCTGCCTCGACGGCGCTGCGCCGTCATAACGATCTGCGCCGTCTCGCGGCGCGTGACTGTGCGTCCACTGATTTTATGCAGGTGAAAAAATGAGCTTTAAACCAGAACGGTTCGAGAACTTTGCAGACGTCCTGAGTTTTCACGCCCGGCATTGCCCTGAGGGTGATGTGATCCGACATATCGTCAGCGATGATGCGCCTCCACGGGTCACCCGTTATGGCGAACTGGACCGGCATGCCCGGGCGGTGGCTGCAATGCTGCAAGATCAACTGGCGCCAGCAGCCGGTGAGCGCTGCCTGTTGATGCTGCCGAGCGGGGCGGACTTTGCGGCGGCTTTCTTTGGTTGCTTTCACGCGGGGGTTATCGCGGTTCCTGCTTTCCCGCCTGAGAACAACCGGCAGGCCTATTTCGACCGGCTTGCGGGCATCATGCGTGACGCTAAACCAAAGGCTGTACTCGGGTTGGCAGCTGATCTGGAACACTACGAAGCGCAATTGACACCGCTGCTACCCGAAGGCGGGCAACTGCTGGCTGTTGATAGCGTTGACCGGTCGCTGGCGGATGCGCTACAGCCTCATGCGATAGCGCCGCAGGATCTGGCTTTTCTGCAGTACACCTCCGGTTCCACGTCGGCGCCCAAAGGGGTGATGGTGTCCCATGCCAATCTGATGGCCAACGAACGGGCCATGGCTCAGGGCTTCAACGCGACGGAAGATGAAGTCTGGGTGAACTGGTTGCCGCTGTTTCACGACATGGGCCTGATGGCGGGGCTGCTGCTGCCGATTTACCACGGCCATTGCGTGCATCTGATGACGCCGCAGTTCTTCCTTCAGCGGCCAGCCCGCTGGCTGGAAGCGATAAGCAAGCACAAGGGCACCTTTTCTGGTGGGCCGGATTTTGCCTACCGGCTTTGCGCCGAGCGTATTCCTGCAAGCGAAATTGAAAAACTGGATTTGTCCCACTGGCGATTGGCATTTACCGGTTCCGAGCCCATAAGGCCCGAAACCCTGCGTCTGTTTGCCGGAAATATGGCGATCGGCCGCTTCGATGAACGATCGCTGGCCCCAAGCTACGGGCTGGCGGAGGCCACGCTTTTTGTCTGCTCACATGGCCTCGATCGTGACAGTCGCTATCGCATCAACACCTTCGACGCGCGTCAGCTGGCGACCGAAGACGGAGAAAATGCGCTCCGCACCAGCACACTGGTGGGTTGTGGTCTGAGCGATCAGGACCATCCCCTGAAATTACTCGATCCTGTCACTGGCGAGTCGGTAGGTAACGGGCAGGTCGGTGAGATCTGGGTGGGCGGCCCCAGCGTGACTCAGGGCTATTGGCAAAATCCCGAAGCAACAGCCGCTGCGTTTGCCGAAGAGGATGGTGTGCGCTGGACCCGTACTGGCGATCTGGGGCTTGTGCATGAGGGTGATCTTTACATTGCCGGTCGCCAGAAAGACGTGATTATCCTCAATGGCCAGAATCTCTATCCGCAGGATATTGAGCATCTGCTGGAGCAGGAAATCGAATTACTGCGGCAGGGCCGGATTTCAGCGTTCCCTGTTGCCGATGAAGTAGGTGCCGAAGCCATCGGTCTGGCGCTGGAAATCAGCCGTAACGTCCGCCGGCTTATTCGCCCCGAGATGATCTGCAGCACTATCGCCGAAACCCTGAGCGATGCCTTACATGTGGCGCCACACCTGATCTTGTTGCTGGAGCCCGGCACCTTGCCCCGCACCACCAGTGGCAAGCTGCAGCGCTCAGCCTGCCTGCCGGGTTGGGAGCAGCAATCGTTGTCGGTATTTGCCGCCTGGCGCGGCGGTCGGTTGCTTGATGATGTAGCGGAGGAGGGAGCCTCTGCTGATGCAGCATCGTTATTGCATCCGGAGGTTGTCGCTGCATGGCGTGATGCCCTGAAATGCGATCAGCTGGATGCGCAGTCGCATTTCTTCAGCCTCGGGGGCAATTCCGTTGCCGCCATGCAAGTGCTCTCCCGTGTCAGCACTGCGCTGGGCATTCAACTGGAACCCGCCGGTCTGTTTGAGCATACCCGGTTGGGGGCCTTCTCTGACTGGGTTATGGCTCAGGCCAAAGCTGCAAACCCGCAGGGTGCGATTGCGCCAGCACCACTTGATGCACCGCTACTGCAATCTCATGCCCAGCAACGGCTGTGGTTTCTGGATAGGCTTGAGGCGGGCTCAACGGCTTACCATTTATGTGGCGAGTGGATGCTGACCGGCGAGCCGGACAGGGCTGCGTTGCAGGCCAGTTTTGACGCGCTGGCGGCACGGCATGACAGCCTGCGAACGGTGTTCACCGCAGACGCGGATAATCGTCCGCTGCAGGTCATTCAGCCAGCGGCACCGGTTAGGATTCATCAGCACAGCATTCAGAATAAGGCAGCACTTGACGCTTTATCCCGCGAGCTGGTGGGTCAGCCGATGGATTTGACGAAGGGCCCGCTCTGGCAGGCGCATCTGGTGCAAATGGGTGAGGGCGATTTTCGGGTTCTGCTGGTAATCCATCATATTATTGCCGATGGCTGGTCGGCACAGGTGCTGGTTGAGGATTTCGCCGAACTGTATCGGGCCCATGTCGGGCAGCGTCCCGCTCAGCTAGCGGACCTGACTGTTAATTATGCCGATGTGGCTCAGTGGCAGCGCCAGCAGTTGGCCAAGGAAAACGAGGCCTTGCTGGCCTGGTGGAAAGCGGAACTGGGCGACGAGCAGCCGGTACTTGAATTGCCTGCCGATCGCCCGCGACCCGACCAGCAGAGTCATCGTGGTGCCCGCTTCGCGTTCAATTTCTCGCCCGAACTGAGTGAGCGTTTACGGGCGCTGGCACAAGATCGTGGCGTCACGCTGTTTATGTTGATGCTGGCGTTGTACAAGACCCAGCTCTATCGCTACTCGGGACAGCGTGATCTGCGTGTCGCAGTGCCTGTTGCGGGCCGGACAAGGCAGGAGACCGAACGTCTGGTTGGCCTGTTCGTCAACACGCTGGTATTGCGCAGTGAACCGGCAGCAGGTGCGACGTTCAGCGATTTTCTGGAGCAGGTCAAGACCCGCACACTGGGGGCACAAGCCCATCAGATATTGCCGTTCGACCAGTTGGTTGACGCACTGCAGCCGGAGCGCAATTTGCGCCATAACCCGCTGTGTCAGGTGAAGTTCACCCAGCAACTGCCGTTACCGGAAAATGTCGAACTGCCGGGGCTGCGTCTGTCGATGCATCAACGGGATGACGATACCGCCCACTTCGATCTGGGGCTGGATATTACCGACCAGCCGAATGGTATCGAGGCGGTACTGACCTACGCCTGCGATCTGTTTGATGAGTCCCGGATTGAGGCATTCGCTGACGAGTTGACATCGCTCGCGGCCCAAGTGGTGGAGAAGCCGGCCATTCGGCTGGGTGAACTCGCGCTGCGAGCCTTGCCCTCCCTGCAGACTGGCCCGCTTGCGGGCTTGCCGCGCGCCGATGTATTGGCGCTCTGGCGTGATCAGTTGCCCACCTGCCAGAACCGTATCGCCCTTCAATATGATGATGAAGCCCTTGATTTTGCCTGGCTTGAGTCTGAATCCAATCGCTTGAGTCATGCATTGAGGGCAAAGGGTGTGGACTGCGAGAGCCGGGTGGGACTGTGCCTCGATCGTTCTCCCGCTTTCGTGGTGGCGATGCTGGCGACGCTTAAAGCCGGAGCGGCTTTTGTGCCGCTGGACCCCAAATGGCCGGCGGAGCGGCAGGCGTTTGTGTTGGGTGATTGCGATGCGACTGCATTACTCGCCGATAATGCGGTCGCTGGTTTCGACGGGCCCGTAATGGATTTCTCTGCCAGTGCGGACTGGCGCCAGTCTGTTGATCAGCCTTTGAATGCGGCTATTCATCCGTCGCAGGCGGCTTATCTGATCTACACCTCGGGCACCAGCGGCACGCCAAAAGGCGTTGTGGTCAGCCACGGCGCGCTCGCCAATTATGTGCAGGGGCTGCTGCAGACCCTGAAGCTGACACCAGGCGCCAGCATGGCGATGGTCTCGACAGTGGCGGCAGATCTTGGGCATACCACCTTGTTCGGTGCCCTGTGCTCTGGCCGCACATTGCACTTGCTGAGCGCTGATCGGGTGATGGATGCGGAAGGTTTCGCAGCCTATATGGACGCTCACCAAGTGGGTGTTCTCAAGATAGTACCGACTCATCTCGCTGGTCTGTTGCAGGCCGATAACCCGGCCCGGGCGCTACCAACCGAAGCGTTGATCATTGGGGGTGAAACCCTTGCGCCTGAACTGGTGCGCCAAGTGCAGCAACTGCGCCCGCAATGCCGGGTGTTTAACCACTACGGCCCCTCTGAATCCACCGTGGGCGTGTTGTTGAATGAGTTGCCAAATGATGCGCCTGCTGGCGCTGTGCCGCTGGGCTATCCACTGCCGAATATTCGGGCCCTGGTGCTGAGTGATGAAGGGCTGGCGTTGCCGCAAGGAGCAGTCGGCGAGTTGTATCTTGGTGGAGCGGGTCTTGCTCGCGGTTATCTGCAGCGGACTGGTCAGACGGCGTCGCAGTTTCTGCCTGATCCCTTCCACTCCGGCGAGCGTCTGTATGCGACCGGCGACCGGGCATTGATGCTGGCCGATGGCCGAATGACGTTCCACGGGCGTACCGATGATCAGATCAATGTGCGGGGCTATCGTGTATCGCTGGGGGAAATCGGGCATCGGCTGCGTGGTTATCCGGGAATTTCCGATGTCCATGTTCAGGTGGGCGACGATGGGCAGCTGATCGCCTATCCGTTGGTGAAGGGTGTCGAATCTTTCGATGTAGAGGCGTTGCGCGGTGTGCTCACAGAACAGCTTCCGGACTACATGGTGCCCGCACACATTGTGCCGCTGGCGGCCTTCCCGCTCACCGCCAATGGCAAACTCGACCGGCAGGCGTTGCCCGCGCCGGATCGCCAGTCTGCTGATTTCGATGCGCCTCAGGGTCCGGTAGAAGAAGTGCTGGCCGGGTTGTGGCAGCAACTGCTGAAGATTGAACAGATCGGGCGGCACGATAACTTCTTCACCCTGGGCGGCGACTCGATTATCAGCCTCCAGGTGATTGCCCGCGCCCGTAAACAGGGCATCCGGCTGATGCCGAAGCAACTGTTCGAGAAGCAGACCATTGCCGAACTGGCGCAGGTGGCGGACACCGATATGCCCGCTGCAGAGTCTGCACCCTTGGCTGCGCAAGCGAAGGAAAGCGTTTCAGATTTCCCGCTAAGCCCGATCCAGCTGGCCTTTTTTGATCGGCCTTTTGAGGGCATGGATCACTGGAACCAGTCGGTCCGCCTGAGTGCCCGCGAACCCCTTGATGCGGAGTGTTTGCAGCAGGCGCTTGCAGCGATTGTGGCGCAGCACAGCAGCCTGCGGTTGCGCTTTTCCCGGAATGACGCTGGCCAGTGGCGCCAGCGGTTCGAAGCTGCGTCCCGTCATTCCGGGGACAGTGTGCTGTGGCTTCGCCACGCGATGAACGAAGCCGACATCGTCGGCTATTTCAATGAGGCCCAGCGCAGTCTCGATCTGGCGCAGGGGCCGCTCATTCGGGCGGTACTGGTCAATCTTGAATCGGGCGGGCAGCACATGCTGCTGGCGGTTCACCACTTGGCGGTTGATGGCGTGTCCTGGCGGATTCTGCTGGAAGATCTGCAGTTGGCTTATCGTCAGCTTGCGTCTGGTCAAGCGGTATCACTGGACAACGTAAGCGCTGACTTCGCGGATTGGTCACGACATCTTCAGTCAGCCGCGGCCGGCGGATCTTTCGAAAGTGAGCTGCCTTTCTGGGAATCGATACTGGCATCGGATACCGCTTTGCCCTGCGACAAGCCGGAGGGCAGCGCGCTCATCTCCGACGCTGAATCGCTTGGCATGGCACTTGATGCAAAGCTCACCACACGCCTGCTCAACGACGTGCCCGCAGCCTACCGCACCCGTATTAACGACATCCTGCTGGCGGCATTGGCGGATGCGCTTGCACGCTGGACCGGCCGCTCCCGTAACGTGATCACCCTTGAAGGACACGGCCGTGATCTGCCGGATCAGACCCTGGACCTCAGCCGCACACTGGGCTGGTTTACCCGGTTGTATCCGGTCGCTCTGGAGGCGGGTGCCGATCTGACATCGACTCTAAAAGCCACCAAAGAACACCTGCGCGAATTGCCCTCCGGCGGGCTCGGTTTTGGCGTGCTCAAGCATCTCAGTCAGGTAACGCTGGACACCGGTCAGGGCACCGGGCTGACCTTCAATTATCTCGGGCGCTTTGACGGCGCTGATGAACGTGCGTCGCTGGTGCTGACTGCCGGGGATACCGGCGCTACTCGTTCAAGCAATGGCTTTATGGCCAATGCGCTGGTGGTGGACGGTTTGATCCGTGACGGCCAGCTGCGCTTTGACTGGCAGTTCAGTCGCGCCCGTTTCCGTGCGGAATCCATCGAACAGTTGATGGTGCTCTATCGGGATGCGTTGACGGATCTGATCGAAGGTTGTGCTGAGAGTGCGGGCGGATTGACGCCTTCGGATGTGCCGCTGGCGTCGGTCGATCAGGTGTGGCTCGATCAACTCCCGGATGCCCGCAATATCGAGGATGTGCTGCCGCTGGCAGCCATGCAGGAAGGTATTCTGCTCCACAGTCTGCTGGAGCAGGGCACCGGCATTTACCTGATGCAGGATCACTATCAGGTCGACGCGGATGTGGATTTTGACGCCTTTACCAAAGCATGGAATGCGGTGGTTCAGCGACATCCGATGCTGCGCACCGGCTTCTGTGGCCTTGATGGTGGTGAGCAGCGCCAAATTGTCTATCGCAAGGTGCCATCGCCTACCCAATACATCGATCTGAGCCACCTTGACCGGGATAACGCTGAGCAGGAGCTGGAAGCCTTGCTGGCGCAGGAGCGTCGGGAAGGCTTTGATTTTGCCAAACCGCCATTGCTGCGACTGCGACTCGTGCATTTCGGCCCGCAGGATAATCGGATCATTCAGAGCCACCATCATGCGTTGATTGATGCCTGGTGCCGGGGGCTGATGCTGGCGGAGTTCTTCTCCAACTATCAGGCAAGCCTTGGCGGGCGTCTGAGATCCCTGCCGCCGGCACGTCCATACCGGGATTTTATTGCCTGGCTGCAGTCGCAGGATGACGAACTGTCGCGCCGATACTGGCAAAGCACACTGGCCGGCTTCGACGAAGTCACGCCTTTACCGTATCAGCATAGTCCGGTGGGCGAGAGTGGTATCAGTGATGTCACCTTGATGCTGGATCAGCACCAGACCGAACAGCTTGCGGCTCGCGCCCGCAGTCTGAAGTTGACCGTTAACACCTTCATGCAAGCGGCCTGGGCGTTGCTGCTGATGCGCCATAGCGGCCGCAGCGATGTGGTATTTGGTGTCACCGTCGCGGGCCGGCCGGCGGAGTTGGACGGCATTGAAGAAACCCTGGGACTGTTCATCAATACGCTGCCGTTGCGGGTGCAGGGTGCGGGTGCTCGGATGACCACCGGTGAACTGCTGAGCGCGATGCAGGCGGTTAACGCCGACATGCGCCAGCATGAGCACCTGTCGCTGGCTGAAGTGCAGCACCTAGCAGAGACCGCCCGCGGCGATGCGCTGTTCGACAGCCTGTTTGTATTCGAGAACGTCCCGATGGGGGCTGAAGTCATGGCTGCCGCGAGTGAATACCGGATCACCCCGCTGGCCAACCGAACCCATACCAACTATCCGCTGACGGTGGTCATCCTGCCGGGTGACACCTATCAGTTGCAGTTCAGCTATGACCAGCAACGCTTCCGGTCTGGCGATATGGCGGTTCTGCTTGAGCAGTTCCGGCATGTTCTGCTGCAGCTGGTGGCCTCGACGGATCAGGCCATTGCTGACATCGAGCTGAATGCCAGCGACGACGTGCGGCATCTGATGACGCTGGGGCAGGGGCCAGTGCGGCCTGACTGGACATCGCTCAGCTATCTTGAACGTTTCGAAGCCTGGACCCTGGCAGATCCCCAGCGCGAAGTCGCACGTTGCATGGGTCAGAGCCTTAGCTACGTCGAACTGAACGGTCAGGCCAATCAACTTGGCCATGGCCTTATCGCTGCCGGTGTGAAAACGGATCAGGTGGTAGCACTCTATGCACCGCGGGGTCTGGCGCTGTTGTCGATGATGATCGGCACGTTCAAGGCGGGCGCGGCCTATCTGGCGCTGGATGACCGCCACCCACCGGCCCGCAGTGCGAGGATGATGGCAAATAGCAAGGCGCCGGTGTTGTTGATGCCCGAGGCTTGCCGGGAAGAGGTGGCGGCGATACTGGCCGAAACCGATTATGCGCCTCAGGTATTGACGGTCGAATCCCTGCTGGCCTGCGGAGAGCTGTCGAATCCCGGTATTTATGCCGGTATGGATCAACTGGCCTATGTCATCTTCACATCCGGTTCCACTGGCGAGCCCAAGGGCGTGATGGTGAACCAACAGGGCATGCTCAATAACCAGCTCTCCAAAGTGCCCTATCTGGAACTGGGCGAGGGCGATGTGGTGGCGCAAACCGCTGCGACCGGCTTTGATATTTCGGTTTGGCAATTCCTCACCGCGCCGCTTTTCGGTGGCCGGGTCGAGATTATTCCCGATGCGATCACTCACGACCCCCAGCGTTTGCTGGCTCATGTGGCCGAAAACGGCGTCAGTGTGCTGGAGAGCGTGCCGGCGGTAATTGATGGGATGCTGGCCTCGCCTGACCGGCCTCTGCCGGGCCTGCGCTGGCTGCTACCGACTGGCGAAGCATTGCAGAAGGTACTGGTCGAACGCTGGTTCGCCCGGTACCCAGGTATTCCTTTGGTCAATGCCTACGGTCCAGCCGAGTGTGCCGATGACGTGGCGTTGCACACCCTGCGGTCCGCCGATACGGCCAGCGTACCTATTGGTCTTCCGACCGATAACAACCGTTTATATGTGTTGGATGACACCCTGGCGCTGGCGCCTCAGGGCGTGATCGGCGAGTTGTATGTCGGTGGCACCGGCGTCGGTCGCGGCTATGCCGGGCGCCCCGGACTCACTGCAGAGCGGTTTGTACCCGACCCGTTTGGCAACCCTGGTGATCGCCTGTATCGCACCGGCGACCTTGCCCGTTGGAACGAAGAAGGCATGCTTGAATATGCCGGTCGTGCCGACTTCCAGTTAAAAATCCGTGGCCAACGCATCGAGCCAGGCGAAATCGAATCCTGCCTTCAGCAATGCGCCGGAGTCAGGCATGCCGTGGTGGCCGCGCAACCTACACCACACGGGGTTCAACTGGTGGGTTATATGGTCGCGGAGAGTGGCGCGACTATCGATATCGAATCTGTCCGGGACAGGCTATCAGCGGCGCTGCCGGCGGTAATGGTGCCCAGTCATCTGATGCTGCTGGACCAGCTGCCGCTCAATGCTAACGGCAAGCTCGACCGCAAGGCCCTGCCGTCGCCGGACTGGCAGGCCCGGTCTTTTGAAGCGCCACTGGGCGACCTAGAACAATCGCTTGCTGAGGTCTGGCAGCACCTGCTCAAAGTCGAAAGGGTAGGTCGCCATGACCACTTCTTCGAACTGGGTGGGCATTCGCTGCTAGCAACCCGCCTGTTATCCCGTATCCGCGAACGATTTGATGTCAACGTGCCGCTGGCTGAAGCCTTTGAAGCCACAACCGTGGCGAGCATGGCGCAGGTAATTGCGCGTCTGCAGGCCAATACGCTGGATGAGGAAAAACTCGACAGTCTTGATGCGTTAATGAGTGAACTGGAGGAGATCGAATAATGCAGGGCAACGCGTTGGCGCTGTCGCGTCGTTTTATTGAGCTGGAACCGGCCAAGCGGCGTGTATTCCTCGGCAAGCTGGAAGCGCAGGGGTTATCGCTGTCCGCGTTGCCCATCCCGGTCGGTGCGGCGGGGGATAGTAGCCCTGCGTCCAGTGCCCAGCAACGCCTCTGGTTTATCGATCAGCTTGAGCCCGGCAACAGCGCCTACCATCTGCCTGGCGCCCTGCGTTTGTTGGGGCGGGTGGATGAATCGGCTATTCAGGCGGCGTTTAATGTGTTGGCCGAGCGCCATCACAGCCTGCGAACTGTCTTCCAGGCTGACGATCAGGGCGAGCCGTTGCAGTGCGTCCAGCCGGCGCAGGCGATCACTGTCGAATCAATGCATGCAGTCGATGAAGCGGATTTTAAACAACGGTCTCGTGAGTTTTCACGTCGGGCATTTGACCTTGAAACCGGGCCGCTGTGGCGTGTTGCGCTGGTAACGATCGACCGTGCCGACGGCGTTACCGAGTCGCGTTTGTTGTTGTGCCTGCATCACATCATCGCTGACGGCTGGTCAATCCAGCTATTGCTGTCGGAGTTCGTGCATTGCTATCGCGCGTCGATTAAGGGCGAAATGCCATCGCTGACGCCGTTGCAGGTTCAGTATGAAGATTACTCGCTATGGCAGCGCAAAACGCAGGAAGCGGGTGCCGGGCAGGTGGATCTGGATTACTGGGTTTCTAAACTGCAGGAACAACCTCCGGTGCTGGAATTGCCATCGGATCATTCCCGTCCGGCCCAGCAGAGTTTCCGGGGCGAGCGTCACAGCTTCGCCCTTGAAACATCGCTGGCAACCGCACTTACAAGCTTTGCCCGGGACCGGGGGCTGACACTGTTTACGGTATTGCTGGCGGCATACAAGGTGCAGCTTTTCCGTCTGAGTGGACAAACCGACCTGTGTGTCGGGGTGCCGATTGCGGGCCGTACCCGTCCTGAAACCGAATCGGTTATCGGCTTGTTTGTGAATACCCAGATCCTGCGCAGTGACATGGCAGGGACGCAGACATTTGATCAAGTGCTGGCCTCGGTGCGACAGCTTTCACAGGAAGCGCAGGCCCATCAGGGCTTGCCGTTCGAACAACTGGTTGATGTGCTCCAGCCGGAACGCAGCCTTAGCCACAATCCGCTATTTCAGGTGCTCTATAACCACCAGCAGCGTGAAGGCGAGCACTTTGAACTGACGCCGGAACTCAGCTGCGAACTGATGCCACAGGATAGCGGCGCCGCTCAATTCGACCTGGCGTTACACACCTGGGAAAGCCGCGACGGTGCGATCACCGGCAACTGGAACTACGCCACCGATCTGTTTGATCGGAGCACCATCGAGCAGATGCACACCCGCTTCGAGTCCTTGCTGAGTCAGATGGTGGCGCAGCCGGACAGGGCGATTGGTGATTATGATCTGCTGAATGAAAGTGATCGGGGAGCGTTATCTGACTGGAATTCAACGTCTGCGGATTACGGGCAGCCGATCCCGGTTCACCAGCTATTTGAACAACAGGCTCTGACTTATCCGGAACGCATCGCGCTGGTATTTGGCGATCAGACCCTGACCTATGCCGAACTGGATCAACGTGCCAACCAACTGGCCCATGCACTTCGAGCCGCAGGCATCGGCGCTAACAGTCGAGTCGGTGTGAGCACTGAGCGTTCAATCGAATTGGTGGTGTCGCTGTATGGCATCGTCAAAGCCGGTGCAGCCTATGTACCTATCGATCCGGATCATCCGCAGGCCCGCAAACAGCAGGTACTGCAGGATGCGGGGATTGATCTGCTGCTGACTCACGATGCAGCCACGGATCGCCTGCCGGACATGGCGAATGTGACCGTCTGGAATCTCGATCAGAAGGATCTGAGCGACCAACTGATCACGGCACCCAATCTTGTTTTCCACCCGAATCAGCCGGCGTATGTCATCTACACCTCCGGCTCCACCGGCAAGCCCAAGGGCGTCACTAACACTCACGGCGCTCTTTTTAATCGCTTGCAGTGGATGCAGGCGGAGTACGAATTAGACGCCAGCGACGCGGTCCTCCAGAAAACCCCGTACAGCTTCGACGTCTCGGTCTGGGAATTCTTCTGGCCGCTGATGACCGGTGCGCGTTTGGTGATTGCTGAGCCCGGTGCTCACAAAGATCCAGTACAGCTCTCTCAAATCATCAAAGAGCAAACCATCACCACGCTGCACTTTGTGCCGTCGATGTTGGCGGCATTTATGAGTCAGGAAAACCTGTTCGCCAATAGTTTGCGTCGAATTATCTGCAGCGGCGAAGCGCTACCAAAAGCCTTGCAGGATCAGGTGCTGGATCGCTTGCCAACAGTGCAACTCTACAACCTCTACGGCCCAACCGAAGCGGCCATCGACGTCACCCATTGGGCCTGCCGTTCCGATGAGCGCCACACGGTGCCGATCGGCCAGCCCATTGCCAATCTGCAGATCCATATTCTGGATGCCCAACTGAACGAACAACCGATTGGGGTTCCCGGTGAGCTTTATATCGGCGGAGCCGGACTGGCCCTGGGCTATCATGGCCGAGCGGACCTGACGGCGGCGAGCTTTATCCCGAGCCCGTTCACTGCAGGTGAACGACTGTATCGCAGCGGCGATCGGGCCCGTTGGTGCAAGGATGGCTCGCTGGAATACCTGGGTCGCCTCGATCACCAGATCAAACTGCGGGGTTTGCGAATCGAACTGGGTGAAATTGAGACCTTGCTGCGAGATCAACCCAACGTCAGTGATGCTGTAGTTGTTGTTCGCAGAATTGGCGACAGTGAACAATTGGTGGGTTATCTGCAAAGCCAAGAGGCGGACACGGATGCGGTTCGTACCGCACTCAAACAGCATCTGCCGGATTACATGGTGCCGGCCCATCTGATGCTGCTTGACCGTTTCCCGCTATCCGCGAACGGCAAACTGGATCGCAAAGCACTGCCCGATCCTGAGATTGAAACCGCCACCTACGAAGCACCGCAAGGTGAGATCGAACAGACCCTGGCCGCGATTTGGCAGGACGTGCTCAATATCGAGCGGGTAGGGCGACACGATAACTTCTTTGCTTTGGGTGGCGACTCCATTCTCAGTTTGCGGATTATCGCCAAGGCTCGCAGCCATGATATTCAGCTGACACCACGTGATCTGTTCGAGCGCCAGACGGTGGCTGAGTTGGCGCAGGCCGCCGAACGGGCGAATCCGGATACGGCTGTTTACGCTATCGATGCCTCACGTTCGTTGCCGCTGACACCGATCCAGCATTGGTTCTTAGAACAGGCGATCCCCGAGCGTTCCCACTGGAACCAGTCGCTGTTGCTGACGCCTGCCGAGCCGCTGGATCTGACAGCCCTGACAACCGCCATCACCGCAGTCGTCAAACAGCACGATACCCTTCGCCTGGCGTTTACCCGCGACGCCGAAGGGCAATGGCAGCAACACTATCAAACCGAACAATTGGCGGATGATCGGGTGTGGTCGCGAAACGTGGCTTTGTCGTCATTGCAGGACTGTTGTGATGAGGCGCAGGCCAGCCTCGATATCGAACGCGGAGAACTGTTGCGCGCATTGCATGTGCGGCTGGCCGAAGACGGTGAGCGGCTGTTGCTGGTCATTCACCACCTGGCGGTAGATGGTGTTTCCTGGCGTATCCTGCTTGATGATTTGCAGTCAGCTTACGAACAGGCGCGGGGCGGTGAGGTGCCCGTGCTGGGCGCCAAAGGGATTCCTTTTCAGGTCTGGGCTGAACGGCTCTCAGAGTTGGCCCGGAGCGAACGCCTCAAAGAGCAGCGCGAATACTGGCAGAACCTGCCTGAGCCTGTGCCGTTGCCCGACACGGATCTGGCGGGCAGCAACCGGATGGCCGACAGGCAAATCCAGACGTTCCAGCTGGATACGTCACTGACACAGCGGTTGCTGACCGACGCCCCCAAAGCCTATCGCACCCGCATTAACGAATTGCTGCTCACTGCATTGGGGCAGGCATTGCATCAGTGGACCGGCGAATCGCGCCATGTGATCGCGCTTGAAGGCCACGGTCGGGAAGACCTGTTTGAAGGCATGGACCTGAGTCGCACGGTTGGCTGGTTTACCAGTCTGTATCCGGTGCAGCTCGCCGGTGGTGGAAACCCCGAGGACGACCTCAAACGCAACAAGGAATATCTGCGTCAGGTTCCCGATGGTGGCATTGGCTATGGCCTGCTGCGCTATCAGACTGGTGAAACGAATCTGCCTGATCTGGCCGGGATGATTGCATTCAATTATTTGGGGCAAACTGATAGTGGCAACGCCGGCTTGCTGACGCTGGCCGATGAACTCAGTGGTCAGCAGCGCAATATTGAGGCACCGCTTGGGTTTGCAATGGCGCTGGACGGCCAGGTTCGGCAGGGCCGCTTCGAAATTGCCTGCAGCTACAGTGGCGCCCGGCATCAGGCCTCGTCGGTCCAGGCTTTGCTGGATTACTACGCCCGTGCGCTCGGGGATCTGGTCGAACTTTGCGACGGGATCTGCGCTCGGGGTAACGGCGTGACACCGTCTGATTTCCCGGCAGTTGTGCTTGATCAGGCCGCGCTGGATGCACTACCGGTTTCGGCTGCCGATATCGGCGACATCCTGCCGCTGACGCCGATGCAGCAGGGCTTGTTGTTCCACAGTGAGCTGGGCGGTGCCGACGACCTGTATGTTAATCAGGTGTCGGTGGCGATCGATGATCTCCCCGCTGAAGCCTTCAAGTCCGCATGGCAGGAAGCGGTTAGCCGACACCCTGTGCTTCGCGCGGCCTTTATACACGCGCCGGGAACGCAGGCGCCGCTGCAGGTTATTCGTCGCAATGCCGCACTGTCTGTGCGGGAGCTGGACTGGCGCAATGCGGCGGATGCCGAACGGAAACTTGAGGCGCTGTGCCGGTCGGAAAAGCAGCCGCCTTTCGATTTTGAAGCGCCGCCACTGATGCGACTGGTGCTGGTACGGCTGACCGACAGCCGCTGGCAAATGGTCTGGACACTGCATCATATCCTGCTGGATGGCTGGAGCAGCGCCGCATTAATGAGCGAAGTGCTGAAGAGCGCAATGGGCGAACCGACGACTGCACCTGCGGCCTACGGTGATTACTTCAGGTGGCTGGCGCGTCAGGATGCCGAACAGAACGCCTATTTCTGGCGAGGTCAGCTGGCTGAGATGGGCGATCCCACCCGCCTGATGCAGTTCATTCGCAGTGATCAGAATGCGCAGGCCGATGACGGCGAAGTTGTACTGACCCTTGAGCGATCAGCGCTGGATACGTTTGCCCGCCAACATCATCTGACACTGAATACACTGGTTCAGGCCGCATGGACACTCCTGTTGCAGCGATACACCGGCCAGCGGCAGGTCATTTTTGGCGCTACTGTATCAGGTCGCCCGGCGCAGGTTGCCAACGCTGATCGTTTGATGGGCCTGTTTATCAACACGCTACCGGTCATTCAGGCGCCTGCACCGGAACGCACTCTCGTTGACTGGCTCAGTGAGCTGCAGGCCCACAACATGGCCCTGCGGGAACATGAGTTCACGCCGCTTTATGACATCCAGCAATGGGCCGGTCAGGCCGGCCGTGAACTGTTCGATACTTTGCTGGTGTTCGAAAACTTTCCGGTGGATCAGGCACTTCGGGGCAGTGCTCAGGGACTTCAGTTCGGCAACGTATCAATCAGCGAGAAAACCCATTATCCCCTGAGCGTTGCGGTGCAGGTGGGCGAGCAACTATCGCTGCATTTCCACTACAAAGGCGATCAGGTCTCCCGATCGCAGGTTCAGATACTGGCCCATCACGCCGGACAACTGCTCAATGCGATGGTCAGTCAGCCGGCGGCTCATCTGGCTGATTTGCCACTGCTCAAAGAAGCGGAACAAGCGGTCTGGCAGGCCTGGAACCATCCGGCCCATCCACCGGTCGATCCAAGACCGCTCCCAGCACTGATTGCAGAACAGGCCCAGCGCCGCCCGGACGCGATGGCCGTGATCCACGGCGCGGAACGTGTGACGTTTGCCGACTTCGACCGCCGTGCCAATCGCCTGGCCCACTGGCTGGTCGGGCAGGGTGTGGGCGCTGAAAGCCGTATCGGGGTCGCTCTCGAACGGGGCGTCGAGATGCTGGTGGCGCTGTATGCCGTGCATAAAGCCGGTGCCGCCTATGTGCCACTGGACCCGGATTACCCGGCGGAGCGGGTGCGCTACATGCTGGCCGACTCGGGGGCTCAATTGCTGTTGAGTCATGAGGCCTCGCAGGATCGCCTGCCAGATGTAGACGGCGTGACGACGATTAACCTCGATACGCTGGATTTGAGCGGTAGTCCGGATCAGGTACCCGAGGTGATCGTACACCCCGAACAACTGGCCTACCTGATCTACACCTCCGGTTCTACCGGTAAGCCCAAAGGCGTCGCCGTCCCGCACGGTGCCATGTCCATGCATTGCCAGACCATTGCCGATCGCTATGGCCTGACTGAAGACGACCGGGAACTGCACTTCCTCTCCATCAGTTTTGATGGCGCCCACGAACGCTGGCTGACGCCACTCAGCCAGGGCGCCCGCGTGGTCCTTCGGGACCAGGCCCTGTGGAGCGTACAACAGACCTACGATTGCCTGATCGAAGAAGGCATCACGGTCGCGGCCTTCCCGCCCAGCTACCTGCGACAACTGGCGGAATGGGCGGAACTGAAAGGCCAGCCACCGGGCGTGCGTATCTACTGCTTCGCCGGCGAAGCCTTCAGCCGCCAGATGATGCACCACGCCATCACGCATCTGCAGCCGGACTGGATCATCAACGGCTACGGCCCCACTGAAACCGTGGTCACGCCCACACTCTGGCGACAGGCGGCAGATACCGCCGATTTCACCAGCGCCTACGCGCCCATCGGCGATCTGGTCGGGGATCGACAAGGCTATGTGCTGGATGCAGACCTTAACCTGCTACCTCCCGGTATTGCCGGTGAGCTCTATCTGGGCGGTGCATTGGCAAGGGGCTATCTCGATCGCCCCGGCATCACCGCTGAACGCTTTGTGCCCAACCCATTCCGGGCCGGCGAACGCCTATACCGCACCGGCGATCGGGTCAAACTGAACCGGGACGGACAGCTGGAATACCAGGGCCGGATGGACCAGCAGGTCAAGTTGCGGGGCTTCCGCATCGAGATTGGAGAAGTGGAAGCGGGCCTCAAGGGCTGCGCCGGAGTCAGAGAAACCCTGGCAATGGTGAGAACCACTGCTGCTGGTCAGCGGCTGGTGGGTTATGTGGCCGGCGATGAACTGGACGAAGCCACCATCAAGGCGACACTGAAACAGCAGCTGCCGGACTACATGATCCCCACCCATGTGGTGATTCTGGAGCGGTTGCCGCAATTGCCGAATGGCAAGCTGGATCGCAATGGCTTGCCGGAGCCCACGGTGGGCAGTGATGCCTACGAAGCACCCGTAACCGCGATGGAGCAACGGCTGGCGACACTCTGGCAATCGCTGCTGAAGTCAGAGCGCATCGGTCGTTATGACAATTTCTTTGAGCTGGGCGGGCATTCGTTGCTTGCCACTCAGCTGATCTCAACTCTGCGCCATGAGCAGGGGCTGGATGTGCCGCTGCGCTCCATTTTTGAAGCGCCGGTGCTGGCCGATCTGGCAACGCTGCTGGAGGAGAACGAGACCTCGACAGGAGACACACAAACCGACGTCTCTGAGTTGTCCCGACTGGGCTTGACCCGGGCGCCGCAATCGTTTGCTCAGCAGCGGTTGTGGTTTCTGGATCAACTGGAGCCGGGTTCAACTGCTTATCACTTGCCCGGCATTCTCGAATTGCGGGGTGCGGTGGATGCCAATGCCATGCAGAGCGCTGTGACACTGTTGGCTGAACGCCATGAGGTGCTGCGCACTCGACTGGTGGGCGCGCAGGACTGCGAATCCTTGCCCCAGCAATGCATTGACACGGCATCTGTTGAACTGACGGTGACGGACCTGTCGGACAATAGCAATCCGAATATTGTGTTTGAACAGCATGCCAAAGCCTTTATGAACGCGCCGTTTGCGATGGCGGACGCGCCATTGTGGCGGGTAGAGCTGGTGCGCATCGCCGGCGACGAATGGCGGTTGTTGCTGTGTATGCATCATGCCATCTCGGATGGCGGATCGGTGCAGGTACTGCTGCGGGATATTGCCGCGGGCTATCGCGCCGCGCTTGCCGGACGGACTCCTGACTGGCAGCCACTACCCGTCCAGTATGCCGACTATGCCATCTGGCAACGGCAATGGCTCGACGGCGGTGAGGGCGAACGGCAATTGACATACTGGCGTGCCCAGCTCGGGGGTGATCAGCCGGTACTGGAATTGCCGACGGATTATCCACGGCCGGCACGGCAGAGTTTCAACGGCGCGCGGTATCACTTTGCACTGAACGCCTCATTGGCTGACAAGGTCCGCGCGCTGGCGAGTGGGCAGGGCGTGACGCCCTTTATGGTGCTCCTTGGTGCCTGGCAGACATTGCTGCATCGGTTGAGTGGGCAAGACGATATTCGCGTCGGCGTGCCGATTGCCGGCCGCACCCGCCCGGAGGTTCAGGAGCTGATCGGCTTCTTCGTCAACACTCAGGTGCTGCGTTCGGAACTGACGTCAGCCCACACCTTCGGGCAAGTGCTGCGCACAGTAAAAGAAGCGGCACTGGGTGCTCAGGAAAATCAGGATCTGCCGTTCGAACAATTGGTGGAGGCGCTGCAACCCGAGCGAAGCCTGAGCTACAATCCGCTATTTCAGGTGGCTTACGATCATCAGCAGAAAATCGATAGTGCGCTCACCGGCCTGCCGGGTATTGAGGCAAAGGTGCTGCCGTTTGAATATGCCAGTACCCAGTTTGATTTGGCGCTGAACACGCTGGAAGACCAGAGCGGGCAATTGTCAGGCAACTGGAACTACGCTACCGATCTGTTTGACCGCAGCACCATCGAGCAGATGCACACCCGCTTCGAATCGTTGCTGAGTCAGATAGTGGCGCAGCCGGACAGGGCGATTGATGATTACGACCTGCTGGATGAGACCGATCGGGAAGCGTTGTCTGACTGGAATTCAACGTCTGCGGATTTCGGTCAGCCGATCCCGGTTCACCAACTGTTTGAAAAGCAGGCTCTGACTTATCCGGATCGTGTTGCTCTGGTGTTCGCTGATCAGACCCTGACCTATGCCGAACTGGATCAGCGAGCCAACCAACTGGCCCATGCACTTCGAACGTCGGGCATCGGTAGCAACAGCCGCGTGGGCGTGAGTGCCGAACGCTCCATCGAACTGGTAGTCGCGCTGTATGGCATCGTCAAAGCCGGCGCAGCCTATGTACCTATCGATCCGGATCATCCACAGGCCCGCAAGCAGCAGGTACTGCAGGATGCGGGGATTGATCTGCTGCTGACTCACAATGCAGCCACGGATCGCCTGCCGGACATGGCGAATGTGACCGTCTGGAATCTGGACCAGCAGGATCTGAGCGATCAGCCGATTTCTGCGGCCGAGTTAGTCTTCCACCCGAATCAGCCGGCGTATGTCATCTACACGTCCGGCTCCACCGGCAAGCCCAAGGGCGTCACTAACACTCACGGCGCTCTTTTTAATCGCTTGCAGTGGATGCAGGCGGAGTACGAATTAGATTTCAGCGACGCCGTCCTTCAGAAAACCCCATACAGCTTCGACGTCTCGGTCTGGGAATTCTTCTGGCCGCTGATGACCGGTGCGCGTTTGGTCATTGCTGAGCCCGGTGCGCACAAAGATCCAGTACAGCTCTCTCAAATCATCAAAGAGCAAACCATCACCACGCTGCACTTTGTGCCGTCGATGTTGGCGGCATTCATGAGTCAGGAAAACCTGTTCGCCAATAGTTTGCGTCGAATTATCTGCAGCGGCGAAGCGCTGCCAAAAGCTTTGCAGGATCAGGTGCTGGATCGCTTGCCAAACGCCCAGCTCTACAACCTCTACGGCCCAACCGAAGCGGCCATCGACGTCACCCATTGGGCATGCAGAACCGATGAGCGCCACACGGTGCCGATCGGTCAGCCCATTGCCAATCTGCAGATCCATATTCTGGATGCCCGACTGAACGAACAGCCGATCGGTGTCCCCGGTGAACTCTATATCGGTGGTGCCGGACTGGCCCAGGGCTATCACGGCAGGCCCGATCTCACCGCCGCGAGCTTTATCCCGAGCCCGTTCACTGCAGGTGAGCGACTGTATCGCAGCGGCGACCTGGCCCGCTGGTGCAAGGATGGCTCGCTGGAATACCTGGGCCGCCTCGATCACCAAATCAAACTGCGGGGTTTGCGAATCGAACTGGGTGAAATTGAAACCTTGCTACGTGAGCAACCCAGCGTCAGTGATGCTGTAGTTGTCGCCCGCAAAATTGGCGACAGCGAACAATTGGTGGGTTATCTGCAAAGCCAAGAGGCGGACACGGATGCGATTCGCGTAACGCTCAAACAGCATCTGCCGGATTACATGGTGCCGGCTCACTTGATGCTGCTTGACCGTTTCCCGCTATCCGCGAACGGCAAACTGGACCGCAAAGCACTGCCAGATCCTGAGATCGAAACCGCCACCTACGAAGCACCGCAAGGTGAGACCGAACAGACCCTGGCCTCGATCTGGCAGGACGTGCTCAATATCGAACGCGTAGGGCGAAACGACAACTTCTTTGCTTTGGGTGGGCATTCGCTGCTCGGGGTGCAACTGGTGCACCGCATTCAGCGAGAGTTGAATCGAACGCTGCCGCTCAGCGCTATTTTCGATACCCATACGTTTGCCGAGTTTGCGCAGCAATTGCAGTCTGAGTCCGATGAGTTACAAACGCTAATGCTGGAGCCGCAAACACGGGGAGAGCATTCACCCCAGTCCTTTGCCCAGCAACGCCTCTGGTTCCTGGCACAACTGGAGCCGGAAAGCTGTGCTTATCATCTGCCCGCTGGCCTGCGCCTGACCGGGGAATTAGATGAAGCTGCGCTGCAAACCGCACTCGAAGGCCTGACCCAGCGTCACGAAAGCCTGCGTACCCGATTTGCTCATGGCGATGACGGTGTACCTCAGCAGGTTATCTGCGTCGATCAAGCGGTCACGCTGCAGCACCACGATCTGCGCGACAGACAGGATCATTTCTCAGAGCTTTTTCAGCGCTTTAATCAGTTGCCTTTTGATCTTGAAGCGGCGGCGCCCTGGCGAGTCGCACTGGTCCGGATGGCAACGGATGAATGGCGCTTGCTGATCTGCATGCATCACATTATGTCCGATGGCTGGTCGATGCAGGTGTTTGTTGATGAGCTTGTGGGCCGCTACCAGGCAGCGGTTCGAGGTGAAGCGCCTGAACTGGCACCGCTGCCGATTCAGTATCCGGACTACGCCATCTGGCAGCGGAAGTGGCTGGCCGGCACCCATGATAGACAACTGGCATGGTGGCGGGACCATCTCGGGGACGAACACCCCACGCTGGATTTGCCATCAGATCGTCCACGTCCCTCACAGCGAGATGGCCGGGGAGCGCGGCATGGGTTCAGTCTGACGGCTGATCAGTCTCGGCGCTTGCGCCGGTTGGCGCGTGACCATCAGTCTTCGCTGTTTATGGTGATGCTCACCGGTTTTGAAGCCTTGCTTTACCGGCTGACCGGCCAGCAGGACCTGAGAATCGGTGTCCCGGTAGCCGGCCGACATCAACCGGCCACTGAATCGCTGATCGGCTTCTTTATCAATACGCTGGTGATTCGCGCAGACATTGATGCCGCAGCGGATTTTGCCGGATTGCTGCAGCAGACCCGGGAGCGGGTTCTGGGGGCTCAAGCGCATGCTGATTTGCCATTTGAACAACTGGTAGAGGCGTTACAGCCCGAACGGAGCCTCAGTCATAACCCGTTGTTCCAGGTGAGCTACAACCATCAGGTGATCGATTCCTCATCGCTCGGCAACCTTGACGGATTAACCTGCGAACCGCTGGTTTGTCCATCTGAAAACGCCCATTTCGATCTGGTGCTCGGCACCATCGAGCAGCCCGATCACGACGTGATCGACGGCTACCTCGACTTTGCGACGGATATCTTTGACGTCAGCACGGTGTTGCGGCTGACCGAACAGTTGATCACATTGCTGGATGCCGCGACGGCCGAGCCCACAATGCGTCTTTCTGAATTACCGCTCCTCACAGAAGCGGAACAAGCGGTCTGGCAGGACTGGAACCATCCGGCCCATCCACCCGTTGATCCAAGACCGCTGCCTGCCTTGATTGCAGAACAGGCCCAGCGCCGCCCGGATGCAATGGCCGTGATTCACGGCGCGGAACGTGTGACGTTTGCCGACTTCGACCGCCGTGCCAATCGCCTGGCCCACTGGCTGATCGGGCAGGGTGTGGGCGCGGAAAGCCGTATCGGGGTCGCTCTCGAACGGGGCGTCGAGATGCTGGTGGCGCTGTATGCCGTGCATAAAGCCGGTGCCGCCTATGTGCCACTGGACCCGGATTACCCGGCGGAGCGGGTGCGCTACATGCTGGCCGACTCGGGGGCTCAATTGCTGTTGAGTCATGAGGCCTCGCAGGATCGCCTGCCAGATGTAGACGGCGTGACGACGATTAACCTCGATACGCTGGATTTGAGCGGTAGTCCGGATCAGGTACCCGAGGTGATCGTACACCCCGAACAACTGGCCTACCTGATCTACACCTCCGGTTCTACCGGTAAGCCCAAAGGCGTCGCCGTCCCGCACGGTGCCATGTCCATGCATTGCCAGACCATTGCCGATCGCTATGGCCTGACTGAAGACGACCGGGAACTGCACTTCCTCTCCATCAGTTTTGATGGCGCCCACGAACGCTGGCTGACGCCACTCAGCCAGGGCGCCCGCGTGGTCCTTCGGGACCAGGCCCTGTGGAGCGTGCAACAGACCTACGATTGCCTGATCGAAGAAGGCATCACGGTCGCGGCCTTCCCGCCCAGCTACCTGCGACAACTGGCGGAATGGGCGGAACTGAAAGGCCAGCCACCGGGCGTGCGTATCTACTGCTTCGCCGGCGAAGCCTTCAGCCGCCAGATGATGCACCACGCCATCACGCATCTGCAGCCGGACTGGATCATCAACGGCTACGGCCCCACTGAAACCGTGGTCACGCCCACACTCTGGCGACAGGCGGCAGATACCGCCGATTTCACCAGCGCCTACGCGCCCATCGGCGATCTGGTCGGGGATCGACAAGGCTATGTGCTGGATGCAGACCTTAACCTGCTACCTCCCGGTATTGCCGGTGAGCTCTATCTGGGCGGTGCATTGGCAAGGGGCTATCTCGATCGCCCCGGCATCACCGCTGAACGCTTTGTGCCCAACCCATTCCGGGCCGGCGAACGCCTATACCGCACCGGCGATCGGGTCAAACTGAACCGGGACGGACAGCTGGAATACCAGGGCCGGATGGACCAGCAGGTCAAGTTGCGGGGCTTCCGCATCGAGATTGGAGAAGTGGAAGCGGGCCTCAAGGGCTGCGCCGGAGTCAGAGAAACCCTGGCAATGGTGAGAACCACTGCTGCTGGTCAGCGGCTGGTGGGTTATGTGGCCGGCGATGAACTGGACGAAGCCACCATCAAGGCCACGCTCAAACAACAGCTGCCGGACTACATGATCCCCACCCATGTGGTGATTCTGGAGCGGTTACCACAATTGCCCAATGGCAAGCTGGATCGCAATGCCTTGCCAGAGCCCGAAACCATTGTCCGCGAGCGTGAAGCGCCAAAAGGCGAGCGTGAATGCATGCTGGCGTCGTTGTGGCAAAGCACCTTGGGCATCGACGATGTTGGCAGGCAGGACAGCTTCTTTGAACTGGGCGGAGACTCGATCCAGTCGTTGGGGCTGATTACCCGCCTGCGTCAGCAAGGCTGGCAGCTCACACCCAAGCAGGTGTTTCTGAAACCTCATCTGGCTGATATGGCGGCCGCGTTGGTTGAAGCCATTACTGATGAGGTAGCCGCGCCCAGAGCAGAAGGGAGTGTGCCCCTCACGCCAATTCAGGCGCACTTCTTCAGCCAACCCTGGCGTCAGCCGGCACACTGGAATCAGGCGCTGATGCTTGAAGTCGCGCGCCCGTTAAATGTCGATTACCTGCACCGAGCGATTACGGCGCTGATCAATCAGCACGATAGCCTGCGACTTGGTTTTGAACAGGATTTGGCATCAGGACAGTGGCAAGGCTTTTATCGCAACAACGAAAGCGCAGATCGTGTTCTGCATGTTTTTGAGTGCGATAACGCGGAGCATTTCGACACGCTTTGCGCGCAGGCGCAACGGAGTTTTGATCTCAAGAGTGGGCCACTCGGGGCTGTTCTGCTCGGATCCATGCCCGGTGGTGAGCAACGGATGCTGCTGGCATTCCATCACCTGATTGTGGACGGTGTGTCCTGGCGGATACTGCTGGACGATCTGGTGCGGATCTATCAGCAACTTGAAGCGGGCCATACGCCTGACCCCGGAATGCGCAGCGCGAGTTATCAGCAATGGGCTGAGTATTTACAGGCAACGGTGACTCGGGACGATTGGACTGTCGAGAAGAATTACTGGCTCCAGTTGCAAGGCACCCAGGAACCCTGGCCCGTTGATAATCCCGATGGTCGTGCGACTCATGGTGATGCCGCCCATAGCGACTGGTCCTTGCCAGCAGAGCACACTCAGCAATTGCTGAGGGAGACACTGGCTGCCCGCAATGCCGGTATGGATGATCTGCTGCTGACTGCATTGGCTGAAGGTCTGCGGGAATGGGGTTGCCTCACTCAGCCACTGGTCGCGGTGGAAGGACATGGTCGCGAACAACTGGAAAACGGGCCCGATGCCGGGCGCACGGTCGGCTGGTTCACCAGCCTGTATCCCATGCGTCTGAATGCTACAGGTGATATCGATAAAACGTTTGAAGCGGTTGCCGGCGCGCGCGCTGACCTGCCCGCCAAAGGTGTGGGCTTTGGTCTGTTGCGCTACCTGGGCACCAGCGACTGCCGTGCGGCATTGGCAGCTATCGCGGAACCCAAAGTCGCGTTCAACTATCTCGGGCAGTTCAATACTGATCTGGGAGACGGACGCTTTAAACCCTTGCCGGTTGATGCCAGCGAGTTAGTGGGCCCACACGAGCCGCTGCTGCGGGAACTCGAAATCAACGGCCAGATCCACGGCGGACAACTGACCCTGAGTTGTCGCTACAGCCGTCAGCGCTATCGGCAACGCACTGTCCAGCGCTTGTTGGCCGCAGTCGGATCAGCGTTGGAGTCCCTGATAGCCCATTCGGTGCCGGTGGTCGAGGCGCAAGCGGAAGACGCACCTGCGCAAACGGTGAACCCACTCATTCGTCTGGGAAGTGGTGAAAGCGGCAAACCCCGGCTGTATTGTCCGCATCCCGTTAGCGGCACCGTTGTGGGTTACTACCCGCTCGCTGCCCGGTTATCCCATCATTGGGATGTGTGGGGCTTCCAGAATCGACAGTTACTCGATGCCCGTTGGCGGGATACTTCGCTGGTCGCCATGGCCCGTGATTATGTTCGCGATTTGCTGCAGCAACAGCCACACGGGCCATATCACTTGCTGGGCTGGTCGATGGGCGGCGCATTGGCGCTTGAAATGGCGCGCCTGCTGGAGCGCCTGGGCAAGTCCGTCGCGTTTGTCGGATTGATTGACGGCTACGTGCCTGGCGCGGGCAAGCCTCGCAATGATGCCGACAACCCGGCATCGCCCGACGGGGTCAGTGACGATCAATGGCAACAGCTGTTGGCGTTGGAGCGCCACATGCGCAGCCTTGCCCGTGAGCATACTGAAGTGCGTCCGCTGAAGGCGCCAGTCTATGCCTGGTGGGCGTCGCAATCGCCGGAAAACAATCAGGATGCCGAAGCGCTTTTGACGGCGGCGATAGGGCACCCTCTTGGCCTGTCAGCCTGGATCAACGCAGACCATCTTGGCATTGTCCGCGATGCGTCTTTCATGGCCGATCTGAAGGCACGGCTTGGCCTCATCAGCGGCTCAATGGTCACGGAAGCCAATAATGTCTCCGGCTAGCACCTGGTAAATTGTAATGACTAACAATCACAAATAGGAATCACTAACATTTACATTAAGGTTAAGTTTAATTAAGGTGCTAGGGCTTTTTCAGCGGGCCGCGGGAACACGCTGCTCCAAAGGATCAACATGTTAGGGAATACAGGTATGAAACGTTCCGACAATAACTCGCAGGCCTTCCGCATCAGCATGCTGGCCGCGCTAGTGGCCGGTGCACTGCCATTGCACGCGATGGCTCAGGATGAGGAAGCGGTAGAACTGGATGAAATTGTCGTTTCTGACGACCGTCAGGGTCCGGTTGGCCCTGATTATGGCTACAAAGCAGAGCGCAGCCTGACGGCGACCAAAACCGATACGCCGCTTTCTGAGACACCGCGATCCGTTTCTGTGGTCACACGCAACCAGATTGAAGACCAGAACTCCCGAACGCTGAGTGACATCCTGGGCTACGTTCCCGGTATCTCTGCGCCAAGTTTCCCGGTAGGTGACAGCCTGGCCGGCGATATCTTTTATATTCGCGGTATGAACCAGCGGGATTACGGCTACGGCACTTACCGTGACGGCCTGCGGGTGCAATCGAATGCCTATTCGACGTCTGCCGAGCCTTATGGCCTTGAGCGCGTCGAAGTCTTCAAGGGCCCAACGTCAGTGCTCTACGGAGAAAACGTTCCAGGTGGCCTGGTTAATCTGGTCAGCAAGCGTCCCACTGAAACACCGCAGGGAGAGGTCAATCTCAGCTACGGCACCCACAGCCGGGCAGAAGGTTCAGTCGATGTCTCGGGACCACTGACCGAAAGCGGCAACGTTCTGGGCCGATTGGTGTTTCTCGGTCGTGATGCAGATACCCAGACTGAAAACGTCGAAGATGATCGTATTTTTATTGCGCCTTCACTTACGTTCAAGCTGACCGAGCAGGACACCTTGACGCTACTCAGCCTGTATCAGCGAGACAAGACAGAGATTCAGCTGGGGTTGCCCGCGGCGGGCACCTTGCTGGATCACCCGAGCGGCCAGACTCAGAGCACTGACGCGTCTCTTGGTCATCCTACCTGGGATACCTTTGATCGTGAGTTCTGGACGCTCGGCTACGAATACGAGCACAGGTTCAACAGCGACTGGGCCTTTAGCCAGAACGCGCGTTACATGAAGTCCAAGATTCAGCGCAATGAAGTGTGGTGGAGTTTCCCGCCTGCTGGCTTCGGGGGCGCGGCTGGTGACGGTTACGATCCGTTTGTCGTTGCCTACGGTCGCGATCGCGAAAATGAGTCGACCGCGTTTTCGATTGATAACCGGCTGGTCGGTAAATTCCGGACTGGCGATCTTGATAATACGGTATTAGTCGGTGCCAGCTTTGATAAGACCTCGTTCGATCAGGTCCAGTATGTCAGTCAGGCGCCAAATGAATACACCCCTCTTGATGTGTTCGATCCTCAATGGCCGAGTGAACCGCAGACCTCCAACCTGTCCAGTGATGATGACACCAAACAGGACCTGGCCGGTATTTACACGCAGTGGCAAGGCAAGATTGGTGGTTTGATCGGTTTGATAGGCGGTCGTTATGACTGGGCAAAAAGCGAAGTTGATAACCGCCTTGCTGGCGGCAATGACATCAGCACCGAAGATGATGATTTCAGCTGGCAAACGGGTCTGATGTATCAGTTTGATAGTGGAATATCGCCATACATCAGTTATGCCACGTCATTCGTGCCGGTGCAGCAGCTTCAGAATCCGGGACAGGCGCCATTTGATCCGATCACTGGTGACCAGTATGAAGCCGGTATCAAGTACGAGCCGATCGGGTGGAACACGACGGCAACGGTTGCAGCCTACAGAATCAACAAGGATGGTGATCTGTTCTACGACTCGACCATTGCCGGATACCGTCAAATTGGCGAATCGGTATCCCGAGGGGCGGAAGTGGAGGTCAGGAGTGATCTGACCGAAAGCCTGAGCATGGTGGCGTCGTACACCTATACCGATGCCGAGATCACCGAAGATGGCGGCTCCCGCTATGAAGGCAACCAGGTTGTTGGCGTGCCCCGTCATCAGGCATCGCTCTGGGCCAACTACGAGTTCTTCGGTGACATGCTGAATGGACTGGAAACCGGGGTAGGTGCACGTTATCTGGGAAGCTCCTACGCATATCCTTCTCCGACGCTCGCGTACGGCACTTTGAAAACCAAGAATGTCACCCTGTTTGATTTCGCCATCGGCTATGCGATGACCGAAAACTGGCGGGTGCAGGGCAATGTCCAGAACCTGTTCGACAAGCGGTACGTGGCCGAATGTAACAATGCCGGTCGCTGCTACTGGGGTTCTGAACGCACGATACAGGGAACCTTGACTTACAACTGGTAAGTACCGGGGGCAGTACCAAAAACGGCGGAGCATTGGCTTCGCCGTTTTTGTCGTTTGTATCATCACAGCATTTGTCGGCATAAGGATCAGGGTGTGAGCGCTACACTCAACATGGATGAAGCCTCGGGCCATGGTTACGGTCGCCGGGCCCTTCGGGTCGCCGGGTGGGGTGCATTGGTTTTGGCGGTTCTGTTGTGGTTGAGTCTTTCCCGCTATCCGCTCCCTTCAATGGATGCCTGGTTGGCGCCGTGGCAGGCCTCTCCCGGTATTGATGGCCTGTTGCTCTGGTGGTCCCAGATTCCCCGTGCGGTGGCCGGCGTCCTTGTGGGTGCCGGCCTTGGTATCGCCGGTGCGTTGATGCAGCTGATTACCCGCAATCCGCTGGTGTCGCCCGACTTGCTGGGGATTACGGCAGGCGCCCAGTTTGGCGTGATTCTCGGGCTCATGTTGCCCGCCAGTTTCGGCCTGCCGCTGATTTTTATCGGTGGCATTCTTGCCGCTATGCTGACCTTTGCGTTGGCAGGAGGCAGTCGCACTACGCCCCTGAGGTTGGTGCTCGCCGGTATGGCGATGGCGCAAATACTCTACGCGCTGATTACGCTTTTGCTTACCCTGAACGAACATGCCGCGCTGGTGGTCTCCATCTGGGATACCGGCTCTTTGAGCCAGCTGGGCTGGGAGAGGCTTGAGCCGGCGTTCTGGCTGATGCCGCCTCTGTTGCTGGCGCTATTGCTGTTGCGTCGACCGCTCAATATGGCGCTTCTGGGCGATGCCCAGATGCGAATGCTGGGGTTGTCCCCGCGTCTCCTGAAAGCCATTGTGATACTGATTGGTACCGTCATTACCGCGCTTGCAATTCACGTGGCAGGGCCCCTTGGCTTTATTGGTCTGGTGGCACCGAACCTGGTGCGCTACGGATTTGGTGTGCGCTGGCCGGCCAGCTTGTTGCCGCTCGCGGCGTTGTGGGGCGCTGTTCTGACGCTCGCTGCCGATGTTCTGGTCACGGAGCTGGAGTTTCTGATCGAGCTCCCGTTGGCGACCTTCTCGGCCATCATTGGTGGTCTTGCCGTCATTCTTCTGCTTCGCCTGACTAGCCGATCCGGGGTGCCGGCGCAAAGTTCGTCAATGATGGGGGGGCCGGTTAACGTCCGGCTTCCGCTTTCACTGACCATTGGAATATTGTTGCTGGTACTGGCAGCCGGCCTTTGGATCGGTGTATTGGGTGGTGCGACGCCGATTACGCTGGCTTCGTTGTTTGAGGGCGGCCATCTGTCCTGGACCCTGTTTGATCTGCGGCTGCCTCGTTTGCTGGTAGACGCCCTTGGTGGTGCGCTGTTTGCGACAAGCGGGTTGATACTTCAGGCCGTTACCCGCAATCCGCTTGCCAGTCCAAGCGTACTGGGTGTCAGTCAGACCTCGGCCTTGGTGGTCTTGGCCGGTTTGGTTCTGCTGCCGGATATGGCGCCAGCCTGGCGATTGCCATTTGCCTGGATCGGCGCGGCACTGGCGCTGGGTCTGGTGATCCTGCTCAACATCCGCCACGGCCTGGATCCGCTGCGTCTGATTCTGACAGGATTTGCGATCACCGGCATGGCGGCAGGCGTGACCAGCTTGCTGATCGGCTATTACAGTCTCAATGTGGCACTGGCACTGATCTGGATGTCCGGTAGTAGTTACGGGGCCACATGGACCGAAGTCTGGACCCTGTTGCCCTGGCTGGTTATCGGTCTGTCGCTGGCGATTCTGGCCCGCCGATGGATGGATTTGCTCGCGCTGGGTGATGGCGTTGCCAACAGTCTGGGTGTCGGCGCCCCACGTAAACGCTTACTACTGCTGACGCTGGCCAGCGTGATGATCGCTGCGAGCGTCAGTGTGCTTGGACCCGTGGCCTTTGTCGGCTTGCTGGTACCTCATGCCGTCCGGTTATTGGGATTTCACGGTTACCGGGATCGGTTGATTGTGACGCCATTAATGGGGGCTGGTTTGCTGGTAGTTGCCGATGTTCTGGGGCAGCGTCTGTTGGCTCCGCTGGATATTCCGCTGGGTGTGATGACGGCCGCCATCGGCGGGCCCGTGTTTCTGGTATTACTCAGCCGCACTTACTTTCGGCGTTCCTGAGGGGCGATCATGGCTATCCGATTCAAAACCACCATTCAGGTGATATTCGCAATCTGGTGCATGGGTGCGCCGCTCCTGGCGTCTGCTGTTTCTGACGTTGTGGCGATGCAATCATCAACACTGCCCGACCATCCGTTGCGCATTGTCAGCCTTGATGATCTCACAACTGAAATGCTGTTATCGCTGGGCATCGAGCCGGTTGGCGCTGCGAACCCTGATGCCTACCGAAGACAGGGCAAGCCGAATGCTGAGCAGCTTGAGAATACCGTATCACTGGGGTCGCCCCAGCAACCGAACCTTGAACAGTTAGTACTGCTTAAGCCTGATCTTGTGCTGGGGATCTCCAGCCTGCATACGGGACTGTTTGGTCGACTCGATGCGCTGGCACCCACGCTGATATACCGGGTATCCATGGCGCCATCATCGGACGACGCGATAGATGCAGCAGACGCCATGTTGCGCCATCTGGCCGGACTGACGGGTAGACAGAGTCAAGCGGATGCAGTGTTGAACCGCATGTACGAAGCCATTCGTGAAGGCCAGCAGACGGCGCAAAATCTGGGGTTGGCCGGACAGCCGCTGGCAGTGCTTTATCCGTTGTCGATTCAGGGGCGGTTTATCGTTTCCAATGAGCAAACCCTTGTTGTCAGTCTGGCGAACAGGTTGGGGGGCACCAATCCATGGCCCTTGCGAGAGGCGAGAAATCTCCACCGCCGGATTGACGTTCAGGCCCTGGCTGCAGAAGACGATCTCCATGTGCTGTTTATCGGTAATTTCAAAGCGTCTGCCTTATTCAGATCTCCCTTATGGCAGGCGCTTCCTGTTGCGCAGCATGGCCAGTACGGCTTTCTGGAAACACCATACTGGTCCTTTGGTGGGGCGGAGACCGCCACCGTTCTCATGAAGAAAATGACGGACGAGTTGTCCGGAATGACGCGTTAGTGCCCCGCTTGGTTAATGCGTTGATCTACTGAGCGGTAAGTTTCAAACAGCCCCTAAACTTTTATGTCGCTGGTTCGTCTTTAAGGTAAATGCACAGCGAGTATGGCTTATCTGATGGGTCGCTCGCCTGATCCGATACAGAGAGGCAAGGCATGAGTTTCGATAATGACGACACCCTATTTCAGGTTGTGATCAATCCTGAGGAGCAATATTCCATCTGGCCGGATTACAAGGCGCTGCCCGATGGCTGGAAGGCCGTGGGCGTCAAGGGCAACAAGCAGACCTGCCTGTCTCACATTGAAGAGGTCTGGACAGATATGCGACCTTTGAGCCTGCGTCAGCATCTGGCCGGAGCCTGATTTGTCATGGGCTTCGCGTCTCCGAGTAACCGTCAGATACGTCAGTGGGGCGACACCCTGCAGCTCGAAGACGGCTTCCCGCTGCGGGTCAGCCCAATCGCTGACGGCACAAGTCTCAAAGCGCTGTCCTCTGATATCGCGAGTCTGGTTGCTGAATGTCTGGAAACTTCCGGCGGCATTTTGTTCAGTGGCTTCGAAGATCCGGGCATCGAGGTGTTTCAGTCCTTTGCATCGGGGTTCGGTCATCCATTACTGAGCTACGAATTTGGTTCCACACCGCGCAGTCAGGTAACCGGTGGGGGGGTGTATACCTCGACTGAATACCCTGCTCATCGCTCGATTCCGCTGCACAACGAACAGGCGTACACCACCGACTGGCCGATGCGCATCTGGTTTTACTGTGCCCAGGCGGCGCAATCGGGAGGGGAGACACCGATTGCTGACAGTCGTGAGATCTATAGACGCATCGACCCGGTATTGCGACAGCGTTTTGAGGACAAGGGCCTGCGCTATGTACGCAATTACGGCAACGGGCTCGACGTGGACTGGCAGCAGGTATTCAACACCGACGACGTGGCAAAGGTCGAATCCTATTGCCGCAATCGCGATATTGATGTTCTGTGGCAACCGGATGGCAGCCTGAGAACAGCCCAGCGCTGTCAGGCAACCGCCCGACACCCGCGCACCCGTGATTGGGTCTGGTTCAATCAGGCACACCTCTTCCATGTCTCCGCGCTTGATGACGAAATGCAGGAGATACTGCTCGAAACCGTGGGTGAAGAGAGTCTGCCACGCAATGTCTATTACGGAGATGGCTCGCCCATTGAAGTGTCTGCGCTGGATGAAGTTCGCGGCGTACTCGACGACTGCAGGATCGTTTTCCCCTGGCAGACCGGTGATGTACTGATGCTCGACAACATGCTGGCGGCTCATTCAAGACAGCCGTTTGAAGGGGCGCGAAAAGTGGTGGTGGCGATGGCAGAAGGTCATGCTCTGAACGGCAGCCACGACTGATCTGAATATTCTGGAGTTTTTATGTCCAACACATCCGCCTCGGTGGCGTTACCCGACGGTCGCAGCCTGCAGGCCCGCATCAATGGCAGCGTATTGACGCTAGCTCTGGGTGATCAGCCACTGACTCAGCTTCAGGGCGAACGCGCCAGCGAGTCTGGCGACAAAAAAGGCACCCGGGATAGCGCCAGAGACTGGCATCTACAATTGGTGGAGTGTGATGGTGAGCGGCGCCTTGAGGCTATCTGGGCTGCTTGTTACTGGCATTTCGCACTCTACCCGGATTGTCACGCCTTGCACTGGCGTGATCTCGATATCGATGCCGAACTGCTTCGCAGTGGTTTGATCGCCAATGCCCAAGGCGCCAGTTTGAGGAGTCTGTTCTGGCAATTGCCGGAACAATGGCTTCGGGCGCCGGCCAGTGCCGGGTATCCGCAACTCTTCGCTGTTGCCGGCGGTGTTCGCTATCCGCAGCGGCCGCCGACGCCGAAAGGTGAAGTCTACCGGCGTTTTGACAACCGCCTGGGGCAATGGATCTCGCTACGCACTCTGGATGTTGATACCGACTTGGAAAGATTCAATCGCTGGCAGAATGACCCGCGAGTCAGTGCCTTCTGGGAAGAAACCGGATCGCTTGAAGAACACCGTGCCCATTTGCAAAAGCTGGATGAGGATCCGCATTCCCTGATGTTGATCGGCTGCTTCGACGATGAACCATTTGCCTACTTTGAAGTCTATTGGGCACAGGAAGATCGTCTCGGCCGCTATTACGATGCGGGTCATTATGACCGGGGCATTCACATGCTGGTGGGGGAGGCGCATCGTCGCGGTCCTCACAAGGTGCGGAGCTGGCTTTCAGCGCTGTCCCATTACCTGTTGCTTGATGAACCCCGGACTCAAACGCTGGTGTCCGAGCCCCGGGCTGATAACGACCGGATGATCGCTCACCTGCAGCGTGTCGGTTTTTGCCGTCTGAAGGAGTTCGATTTTCCACACAAGCGCGCGGCATTGATGGCGATGACCCGTGAAGGTTTTTTTGATCGGTGTGATCTGTGTTGATTCACTATGATTGCTGAACTGGCGCCTTTATTTACCGGCGAATTTGCTCATTATCGCGATATCATGGCGCTGCCGGATGATCCCCGGCCTGCCATTCCCGCGACTGATGTTGTCACGCCTGACGGGCTTGAGGCACGTCTGATGGCCTATGCGCCTGATTGTGCCGATGGTGACCGGCGGGCGCTGGTTTCCCAGTGGTCCCGAACCTATTTCCTGCGACTGACAGTGCCGACAGTGGCGGCCAGTCTGGTGCTGGGGTGGCGGCTGCCGGTAGCGTTCGAAACCCTGCAGATCATTATCGGTGATGATGGTTTACCCGAAGGTTTTAAATTGCCTCATGCGGGGGAGCGCTGGAATGCTGCGCCGGACGGGCCGTTCGAGCGTTTCAGCGATTTGCTGGACGGTAATTTTACGCCGTTTATTGAGGGCGTAGTCGGGCAGGTGAAGGTCTCCCGGAAGGTGCTCTGGAGTAACGCGGGTAACTACTTTGAATGGTTGGTATCGATGATGGCCAAGGTGCCGTTGCCTGCCGCCATGATTGAGGATGGTCAGGCATTGATCGAAACCGCGTGCCGACCAGACGGCTCCCGCAATCCGATGTACCAACCCGTGCGTTATGTCGAGAGGCAGAGCGGGCCGTCACCGCTGAGACAACGCCGTCATTGCTGCGTCCGTTATCTGCTGCCAGAGCTGGCACTGTGCGAGAATTGTCCGCACATTGATCGCCCGCCTGCAGGCGCGCGCTTGCCGGAAACTGTTTGACGCCTGAAAGCCTCAGTGCGCGATGGCGATCGTGTTGCCTTCGGCATGAGGGTGGGGCATGACGGTCATCGGAACGCCGTAAATGGCTTTGAGGGTGTCGCTGTCCATCAGTTCAGAAGGCGACCCCTGGGTCAGCAGCCGACCACTGTGTAAGGCAATTAGGTGGTCGCAATAACGCGCTGCCATATTGATATCGTGCAGCACTACCACCACACCAATATCCAACCGGTCACACAAGTCCCTCACTAACGCAAGTACGTCGATCTGGTGGGCGATATCGAGCGCCGAGGTGGGTTCGTCCAGCAGCAGGTAGCGCGCATTCTGTGCCAGCAACATGGCAAGCCAGACGCGCTGACGCTCGCCGCCAGAAAGTTCATCAATGGGGCGCTTTGCGAACACTTCGGTATGGGTGAGAGCCAGCGCCTTTTCGACTTCGTGCTGGTCATCCGCGCTGAAACGGCCCAGGGCGCCATGCCATGGATAGCGGCCAAAACGCACAAGATCGAGCGCCGTCAGGCCTTCGGTAGAAGGCAGATGCTGGGGCAGATACGCAATCTGGCGCGCCAGAGCCCGGTCGCCCCAGGATTCCAGCGGTTTTCCTTCCAGTGACAGCGTGCCCTTGCTGGGCGCCTGCTGGCGGGCTAACAGCTTGATCAGCGTCGATTTACCCGAACCGTTATGCCCGATCAATCCAACCATCTTGCCGTGGTGAATCTGCAGGTCGAGTGGGTGAAGCAGGGTACGGTCAGGTAACTGGTAAGTGACGCCATCCAGCGAAAACATGGAAACTCCGGGCAACGAACAGAGCCAGCGGGCTGGCAGGGATCTGGAATGGTAGGCTAAATGCTAATTATTATCAATCAGGCTTGAGGCAGGTGGGCACCGTCAGGAGGGGATGGTGACGAGACTCAGGATACGATTATCGAAAACGGTAAACTGAGCGTCCACTTCACGACCATGATGCCATTCGGGTGAAAGCTCGGTGAGCAAGCGCAGGGTTGCCTGCCCCTGGTTATCAAAGCCGACCAGCTCTGCGTGCTGGAAATAGAAGCGCCGTTTAACAATCGGGTAGAGCGCTTTGAAAAGGCTCTCTTTCAGAGAGAAGATAATGGTCAGCAGTTGACCGGGATCAGCTTCCAAAGCGCTGGCATGACGACGCTGTTCGTCAGGGGTTAAAATCTCCTGAATCAGGCGGTGGGCACGGTCAGCGGACATTACGGTTTCCACATCGATACCGAGCCCCTGATAGTGCTGCCGTGACGCAACCAGTGCTGCTGCCCAGCCGTCGCTGTGGGTAATGGTGCCCACGGCCTCGGCTGGCCAGATCGGGGCCCGGTCTTCACCGATTTCAGGTACGCTGGAAATGCCGGTTTCCAGCTCGAGGGCTTCCCGGGCGCAGGCGCGTCCGGCCACATATTCCGCCTTGCGCTTGTTAACCGCCCGCTCAAACATCGCCGGTCTGGGAATGTTGCAGGTATCAAATTCGTCGTCGTGGAAAGCGGCGGCATTGAAGAGGGTGCTGACAAAGGCGGTTTTGGCCGGGGTCTGATGACCTGGCCATTGGGTCTGGAAGGGTGAGCAGCAGCGTGGCAGATTCAAGAAGGTACTCCGGTGTCATAGCGGGGCGGAGAGTAACTGGGAATCAGGCTCTCCGCCCGATGCATCACACGTTGAAGCGGAAATGCACGACATCACCGTCTTTAACGATGTAATCCTTGCCCTCAAGGCGCCATTTTCCGGCTTCTTTTGCGCCCTGTTCACCGTTATTGGCCACGAAGTCATCGTAGCCGACGACTTCGGCACGGATAAAGCCTTTCTCGAAGTCAGTGTGGATAACGCCAGCTGCTTGCGGGGCGGAGGCGCCGACCCGAACGGTCCAGGCCCGAACTTCCTTAACGCCCGCGGTGAAATAGGTCTGCAGGTTGAGTAACTTGTAGCCTGCGCGAATAACGCGATCCAGACCAGGCTCTTCCATGCCCATTTCCTCGAGGAAGATAGATTTCTCTTCGTCTTCCAGTTCCGCGATTTCAGCTTCCATTTTGTTGCAGATGGGCACAACAACCGCGTTTTCTTCGGCCGCAATGGCGCGGACAACATCAAGATGCGGGTTGTTCTCGAAACCTTCTTCATTGACGTTGGCGATGTACATGACCGGTTTAACGGTCAGCAGGCAAAGCTCGCGCACCAGCGCCATCTTTTCGGCATCGAGGTTCATGCTGCGCACGGGTTTGCCTTCGTTGAGCACAGGCAGCAGGGTTTCGAAGACTTCTTCCTGGGCTTTGGCGAACTTGTCGCCGCTTTTGGCAACCCGCTGCACCCGCTTGATGGCTTTCTCTACGGTATCCATGTCAGCCAGCGCCAGTTCGGTGTTAATGACATCGATATCAGCAGCGGGGTCAACCTTGTTGGCAACGTGGATCACGTTGTCATCTTCAAAGCAGCGCACGACCTGGGCAATGGCGTCTGTCTGGCGGATGTTCGCCAGAAACTGGTTGCCCAGACCTTCGCCTTTCGAGGCGCCGGCGACGAGGCCTGCAATATCGACGAATTCCATGGTTGTGGGTACCACCCGCTCTGGCTTTACGATCTCGGCCAGTTTGTTCAGGCGGGGATCCGGCATACCAACGACGCCGGCATTGGGCTCGATGGTGCAGAACGGAAAGTTTTCAGCGCCGATACCGGCTTTGGTCAGGGCGTTGAATAGAGTGGATTTGCCGACGTTGGGTAGGCCGACGATACCGCAGTTGAAACCCATGGAAAGCCTCTGCTGGATGCAAAATTGAAAGCGGAATTATACCGGTGTGGTTGAGCCGGTGCGAATGTTAGCGGTCAGTTAGCTGGCTTAACACTGTGCAGCGCATTCATGGCGCGCGCCAGGTGGCCGTCGATCGCGTCGGGCAGTACACGCATGATGTCCATGCAGATGTCATTAAACAGCCCGGTTTCGCTTTTGGTCAGACGACCGAGTACATAGCCGGTAACCTGACGGCTGTCGCCGGGATGGCCAATGCCAATCCGCAAGCGGTGAAAATCATTGGTGCCGAGGTGGGCAATAATGTCGCGCAAACCATTGTGACCGCCATGGCCGCCGCCTTTTTTCAGTTTGGCAGTACCGGGAGGCAGGTCGAGCTCGTCGTGGGCGACGAGAATCTGGTCTGGGCTGATCTTGAAGAAATCGGCAAGCGCCTTAACAGACTGGCCACTGCGATTCATGAAGGTCATTGGATTCAGTAGGTGCAGGTCATGGCCGTCAAGTTGCACTTTGGCGTACAGGCCATGGTATTTCTTTTCAGGTCGAAGGCTCTGACCCGCGTCGCGGGCCAGAGCTTCAACAAAAAGGGCACCGGCGTTGTGGCGGGTGTTTTCATACTCTGCACCGGGGTTACCCAGTCCCACCACCATGACAATTTGTTGTGACATGCGCCTTTGCCCCCGAAGCGAGAATTATTCCTTCGCTTCGCCTTCTTCGTCTTCAGCTGCGTCTTCCGCTTCGTCTGCCTTGGTGCCCTTCGGCAGGTGAACCGAAACAACAGCCTGATCGTGATCTTCACCCTGCAGCAGGGCTGCAACGCGAACGCCCTTAGGCATTTTCAGATCGCTCAGGTGCAGGGTCTGGTCCATTTCGATGTCGGTCATATCGACTTCGATAAACTCTGGCAGATCCTTCGGCAGACAGATGACTTCCACTTCGTTCAACTGGTGGTTCACAGCGCCACCCTGCAGTTTGATTGCAGGTGCTGTGGATTCGTTGATGAAGTGCAGAGGCACGTTAACGTGGATCTCGTGCTTGTTATCAACGCGCAGGAAGTCAGCGTGGAACAGAGTCGGCTTGTACGGGTGACGCTGCAGGTCTTTCAGGATAACGGTTTCTTTCTTGCCATCAACACTCAGGGTCAGAATGTGAGAGTAGAAAGCTTCGTTTTCCAGAGCCTTTTTCAGGTCGTTGTGCCACATGGAAATGGATTGCGCATCCTTGCCGCCACCGTAGATGACTGCCGGGATTTTACGCTCTTCACGACGCAGGCGGCGGCTCGCACCTTTCCCCTGGTCATCGCGAAGGAATGCTTCGAGTAGGAATTCGTTAGACATGGTCAATACCTCAATAAACACCAGTGCCGACTCGCGACCAAGTTGATGGCCTGGTGGTTTCAAATGTCCCGAAAATCAGCCGCACCTGTGCGCAACCATTTCCCGGGTGTTTAAACAAACATGGAGCCAATAAAGGCCCCATGTCTGAATTTCTTTGGAAAAACGCGGACTTATTCGAACATCGCGCTGATCGATTCTTCGTTGCTGACGCGACGGATCGATTCGGCGAGTAGCTCCGCCATTCCGAGGGGGCGGATTCTATCACACTCACGGGCTTTGTCACCCAGAGGGATGGTGTCACAGACCACCAGTTCGTCCAGATCAGAGTCGTTGATGTTCTCGATCGCCGGGCCGGATAGAACAGGGTGCGTGATATAGGCAATAACGCGCGCAGCACCGTGTTCTTTCAGGGCTTTTGCGGCCTTGCACAGCGTGCCGGCAGTATCGACAATGTCGTCAACCAGAATGCAGGTCTTATCGGTGACATCACCGATGATGTGCATAACCTGCGAGACATTGGCTTTCGGGCGACGTTTGTCGATGATGGCAAGGTCAGCATCGTTCAGGCGCTTCGCGATTGCGCGGGCCCGGACGACGCCGCCAACATCTGGTGATACAACAATGATGTTCTCGAAATTCTGGGCTTCGATGTCTTCCAGCAACACCGGTGTTGCGTAGATGTTGTCTACCGGGATATCGAAGAAACCCTGAATCTGGTCGGCGTGAAGGTCGACCGTCAATACGCGGTCAATACCGATACTGCTGATCATGTCCGCAACAACCTTGGCGCTGATGGCGACACGGGTGGAACGTACGCGACGATCCTGGCGGGCATAACCGTAATAGGGGATTACAGCCGTGATCCGGGTAGCAGAGGCGCGGCGCAGGGCGTCGGCCATCACGATAAGCTCCATGAGGTTATCGTTAGTCGGATAGCATGTAGGCTGAATGATAAAAACGTCATGGCCACGCACGTTTTCGTCGATTTCAACGGTGGTTTCGCCGTCACTGAATCGACCGACAGTGGCTTCCCCCAGGGGGATATGAAGCTTTTGGGCAATACTGCGGGCGAGGTCCGGGTGAGCGTTACCGGCAAAGATCATTAACTTGGACACGACGGAATCCTTCTCGGTTTCAGCGTTCAGTTCAGAAGAATCGGAAGAAAGGTGGCTGGGGTGGCAGGACTCGAACCTGCGAATGACGGGATCAAAACCCGTTGCCTTACCACTTGGCGACACCCCAGTATCGTGCTTTTTCGGCATCAGTCTAGCTCCGTCAGCTTTGTGTGAAGCGGTGAATGATTCACCCCTCTTGTGACGAACCCGTTAATGCCGGAGGGTTTCCTTGCCCAAACTGCTTGGGCGTCGGATTCTGTTGGGAAACGTCCAAAAATGCAAGCCCCGGTTCCGGTTAATCTTGCAGGTCCGAATTGTTTCAGCCATTCCAGGCTTTTACCGACCTCAGGATACAGTCCACAGACCATATCTTCACAGTCGTTTCGGTACCTCGAGGCGTCTCCCTCAAAAGCGGGCGCTATTGTGATTCTAGGGGTATTTCTTGTCAACCCTTCCTGGGAAAAAATCAGTCCGGTATTGATGTTGCAATCTGGTTTTAGCACCACAAACCAGTCCTCAGGCGGGTTTGCGCGCGTCAGTTTTTCCCCGACGCCTTCGGCAAAAGCAGCAAAGCCACGCACAAAAACCGGTACATCGGCACCAAGGGTCAGCCCCAGGGTGGCCAGTTTGTCGATCGAAAGGTTCAACCCCCAGAAATAATTCAGGCCCAGCAGTGTTGTTGCGGCATCGGAAGAGCCGCCTCCGACGCCACCCCCCATTGGCAGACGTTTGGTCAGCGTCATCCTGACGCCGGGAAGGGGGCTGTTGGCTTCGCGCTGGAGTAATCGGGCTGCACGCATGATCAGGTTGTCCTCTGAACGAACGTCAGCCAGAGCCGGTTCCAGAACGATATCGCTGCCGCTGATGGGGGTAAACTCAATGTCGTCGCCGTACTCCAGAAACTGGAACAGGGTCTGTAATTCATGGAAGCCGTCTTCACGACGGCTATTGATGTGCAGAAACAGATTCAGTTTGGCGGGAGCGGGGAGGGTGAACGTCATGGCGCTGTCTGAGTGGTCTGCCAGTCAGTTACAACCAGGCGAATGCGCCGGTCCTCCTTGAATGCCGTGATACGCGATGGCAGGGGCGGGTAACCGTCGATAAAGGCGTTGCGCCGGTCGATACGTATGTCCCATCCCTGCTGCCTTATAGCTGCTAGCACGCCTTGCTGATCAAACAGCAATTCATAGTCGCCGTCAGGCGCCGGCACACCTTTGATCCACCAGCTCAGGCTGTGGATGGGAAATTGCCAGCCGGTCGCCGCCTTGATGAGCTCTTGCGGATCGTTTGAGCGATATACCTTGCCGTCTGACAGTGTCAGGGTGATAAACCCCGGCATGCCCTCCAGTTCTGTGCGCCCCATGCCAAGAAACGCAGAGGAGAGCATCAGGCTGTACTGGTCGTTATCCTGTTGCCAGCGGTTAATGACCGCTGAGCCGCTGTCGTCAGGCTGACGGACGGCAAGCTTGCCTTGCAGCACCCAGTGATTGAGGTCTTCCAGCATCGCCTGACGTTTGGTCCAGTCGGCCGGCGGCTGGTTCGTGAGGCTGTCGGGTAGTGGTGTGTCGGGCACGCTGGCGCAGGCTGCAAGCAGCAGCGACAGGGTTAACGCTGATAAGAGTCGGATAGGTTGCACGGTCAAGATCCTGCGCCAAGCCTTTGCCGGGTTTCTTCGATCAGCGTGTCGTCAGGGTTGTCTTCCTGGCCGCGATTCCATATGACCTCTGCCTGATCCTGCTCGCCATTGACGTAGAGGGCTTCCCCGAAGTGGGCAGCGACTTCCGGATCGGGGAAGGCTGCGTAGGCCTGACGTAGATACTTCAGCGCCTTTTCCATATTGCCGAGCTTGAAGTGTGCCCAGCCAATGCTGTCGAGGATGGCCGGGTTCTCGGGCTCCAGTTGGTGAGCCTTTTCCAGCAGCGTCATGGCTTCGTCGAGACGGCTGTCGTCGGACGTCAGTATGTAGCCAAGCGCATTGAGGGCGACGGCGTTTTCGGGCTGCGCCTCAACGATATAGCGAAGATCAGCTTCAGCCTCGGCGTCACGGTCCATCTGATCGAACAGCATGGCGCGGGCGTAGCGAATGCGGGTGTTTTCAGGGAAATCCACCAGGGCTTCAGTGGCGGCACCGAGCGCATCGTCGTTCTGGTCAAGGTCAAGCAATGTGTTGACTTCAATCAGCCACAGGCTTTCCGAGATGTCTGGAGCTTGCTGGCGCAGCATTCGAAGATCAGCAAGGGCGCTGTCAAGTTCGCCTTGCTGGCCGCGGAGGTAAGTCGCACGGGCGATTGCTGGCAGATAGTGATTGCCCTCGCTGACCTGGCCATACTCGTCGATGGCGGTTTGGGTGTTGCCGGCATCGTCTTCCAGGCGACCGAGGTAATAGTGTGCTTCATCGGCATGCTGGTCGTTTTCGATGAGCGCGATCAGGTTTTCCCTTGCAACATCATGCTGGCCATTTTCGAGTGCAATCAATGCGTAAGATAATTGCAGCCCCGGCACATCAGGGAATCGTTCGTGCAGCGCCTCGAACTGGTCCTCAGCGGTCTGCATTTGTTTGTCTTCGATCAGCATCCGGCCATAAAGCGTGCCCAGTTTGCGATTCTCCGGGAAGCGGCGGGACTGATAGCGAAGAAATTCAATGGCCTCGTCCTTCTTGCCGGCTTGATAAAGCAACTCACCTTTGAGGACAAGTGCCGGCTGGAAGGGTGACGATTCCGAATCGTCCAGTAGTGGGTCAAGTTGCTTCATGGCGCCCGCGGTATCACCGTTGGCCCGCAGCAAAAGGGCAATACCGTATTTTATTTCAGAATTATCCGGGTGCCGTTCTTCCAGATCACGGTAAAGGTCCAGCAGGTGCTGTTTGTCTTCATCTGGCAGGGTGCTGGCCAGTGCGGCCAGGTCATCGAAGTCGGCATCCTGGCCCTGGGCCAGGATTTTCTCCATATGATAAAGCGCGAGATCGAAATCTTTCTGGCGCACGTACTGGATGGCGGCGACCCGGTGGGCTTCCAGGTTATCTGGCTGGACTTCCAACCAGAGGTTGGCGAGCTGGAGCTGGGCATTGTCGCCATTCAGTGACTGGGCGATGCGCATGGCACGCTGGATAACGCCCACATCGCGGGATGACTTTGCGGCTTCGATATAGTTCACCAGCGTAACGTCGTAGCGCCCGCGCTGGGCAGCCACTTCGGCGCTCAGCAGACTGTAGAGGGTGTCCTGGTCAAAGCTCGCATAATCCAGTGGCGCTTGCTTCGGCTCTGATGCTGCGGCTTCCGGCGCGGCATCGCTCGCGTCAGCGGCTGATTGGCTATCGGAAAGATGGGCACAGCCCACCAGGCTGAGGCCCAGAAGGCCGGTAATGACAGATAAAACAGGTCTGTACATGATACGTCCAGTGGCGATTGACTTGTTGCGCGAGCCTATAATGGCACAAGGAAATTGCCTTGCCCAATGACCGTTCCCTCATCTTTTGGGGTAACGCCTGAGTGCTGCGCAGAGGTAGCACCAGACCGCCCATTCAGATAACCCGAAACGGGTGCAGGTATCCATTGGTTTTTACATCCTGGGCTGTATTTAGTGAAATTAACCGGTATTGAAGCGAGTACGAACTCTCCACGGGTGGCACCGAGTGGCTCCCGTCGCTAAAATGGCGGATTATGGCGTGCACTCCGGTTCGCTCTGGGTAAAAGGCTGATTTCCGATTTCATGGCATTTTCATGGCACTACTGACGCTAGGCATTAACCACAAAACCGCACCGCTTGAGTTGCGTGAACGGGTCGCCTTTACGCCTGAGCATATGGGCGATGCGTTTGCCGCGCTGAAAGTGGCCGTTGGTGTGGAAGAAGTGGCGATCCTGTCGACCTGCAACAGGACCGAGCTCTATCTGGTGGCCGACGAAGACTCTGCAGCAGCCGTGCTTCATTGGGTGGCCGGCTTTCATGAGTTTGATGTCAGCGAGTTCCGCAACAGTTTCTATATACACCGCAATGAAGAGGCCGTGCGTCACATGATGCGGGTTGCCTCCGGTCTCGATTCCATGGTGTTGGGAGAGCCCCAGATCTTTGGCCAGCTCAAGGATACCTATGCGCTGGCGCGCTCATCCAATGCGAGCGGCCCGCTTCTGTCGAGGCTCTTCGAGCAGAGCTTTTCTGTTGCAAAGCGGGTGCGGACGGAGACGGCTATAGGCGAGAACCCGGTCTCGGTAGCCTATGCGGCTGTCAGCATGGCCCGACACATTTTTTCCGATCTTCGCAAGAACAAGGCATTGTTGATTGGCGCCGGCCAGACCATTGATCTGGTCGCCCGGCACCTGCGAGATGCCGGCGTGCCGGATATCATCGTGGCGAACCGCACGCTGGAGCGGGCGGAAGAGCTCGCGCGCCAGTATGGCGGCAGAGGCATTGTGCTTGCTGATATGCCTGATTATCTCTCCCAGGTTGATATTGTGATTTCATCCACTGCCAGTCAGCTGCCGGTATTGGGCAAGGGCGCTGTGGAGCGAGCGATCAAGTCCCGCAAACATCGCCCGTATTTTATGGTGGATATTGCTGTGCCACGAGATATCGAACCCGAAGTCGCACGTCTCAATGACGTATACCTCTATACTGTCGACGATTTGCGCCAGGTGGTTGAAGAGAACATCAGATCGAGAGAGGGTGCGGCGCTGGAAGCTGAGCGCCTGATTGAATCCGGCGCATCGGACTTTATGTCCCAGCTGCGTGCGCTGGATGCCGTGTCCACGCTGAAGCAGTTCCGGAACCGGGCCGAAGCGTTGCGGGATCAGGAGGTCGAACGGGCTCTGAAGGCGCTTCGTAATGGCGGTGATCCTGAAACATTGCTGCGTAGCCTGGGGCGTGGTCTGACCAACAAGCTGCTGCACGAGCCCTCAGTGCAGGTCCGCAAGGCAACGGCGGAAGGCCGTGCCGAGGTGACCGAATGGTTGCGAGAGCTCCATCAGATCAGCTCTGCCGATGCCGCTGGCGCGCTCAAACCAGTCGATGATACTGCAGCGCTGACAGAAAGCCTGACGGACTGGGATTCCCACGATAACAAGGCCTGATTGTTTGCCTCACACCATTTTTTATACCGTACATCACGATTCGGAAACCCCATGAAACCATCGATTCAGAACAAACTTGATCGGCTGAATGACCGGTTCGAAGAAGTCAGCGCGCTTCTGAGCGATCAGGGCGTGATCGGCGATCAGGAAAAATTTCGTGGGTTGTCACGTGAATTTGCAGAGATCGAACCGGTAGTGCTGTGTTATCGCGACTACCTGAAAGCCTGTGACGATGTCACCGAAGCTGAAGAGCTTGCGCGAGATGGCGACCCCGATATGCGGGCGATGGCGCAGGACGAGCGAGACGCCGCTACCGAGCGTCAGCAGGGGCTGGATGATGAACTGCAACGATTGATGATGCCGAAGGATCCCAATGACGGCAAGAACGCTTTTCTGGAAGTCCGGGCAGGCACGGGCGGTGATGAAGCCGCACTTTTCGCAGGGGATCTGTTTCGCATGTACAGTCGCTATGCCGAGACGCGTGGCTGGCGAATAGAAGTCCTGAGTGAAAATCAGGGCGAACACGGCGGATACAAGGAAATCATCGCGCTGGTCACCGGAACTCAGGTTTATGGCGCGCTCAAGTTTGAATCTGGCGCTCACCGCGTCCAACGGGTGCCGGAAACCGAGTCTCAGGGGCGGATTCATACGTCGGCGTGCACTGTTGCCGTTATGCCGGAAGCAGATGAATCGGAAGCGGTTGAAATCAACAAGGCGGATTTGCGGGTTGATACCTTCCGCGCCTCAGGTGCTGGTGGCCAGCACGTCAATAAGACGGATTCAGCAATCCGTCTGACGCATCTGCCCAGCGGCATAGTGGTGGAATGTCAGGACGAACGTTCACAGCACAAAAACCGCGCTAAAGCCATGAACCTGTTACTGGCGCGGCTCCAGGATGCTGAAACCGAGAAGCAGCAACAGTCCGAAGCGGCGCAGCGTAAAAGTCTGGTCGGTTCCGGTGACCGGTCAGAGCGCATTCGCACCTATAATTTTCCGCAGGGCCGTGTCACGGATCACCGTATCAACCTGACGCTCTACAAGCTGGACGAGATTATTGGCGGTGACCTGTCCTCCGTGATCGAACCCTTACAACAGGAACGCCAGGCCGAACTGCTGGCTGGCATGTCGGATGAGTGAAACCGACCAGACCGTTGAAGCGTTGCTGAATGATGCAGCCCTAAGGATCGGCGGGGATTCGGCACGACTGGATGCTGAAGTCCTGTTGGAACATGTGGTGAATAAGGGGCGAACCTGGTTCCGAACGTGGCCCGAACATCGTATTGCCGATGAGCAGTATGAGCGGTTTGAACAGTTGATCAGCGCGCGCCTTCAAGGACGTCCTGTTGCCCACCTGGTAGGTGAGCGTGGATTTTGGTCCCTGGACCTTAAAGTTAACGAACACACCCTGATCCCTCGGCCAGATACCGAGTGCCTGGTTGAAACGGCATTGTCTTTACCGGTTCCTGATGGGGCCCGCGTGCTTGATCTGGGTACCGGAACTGGAGCCATTGCGCTGGCGTTGGCCAGCGAGCGACAGGACTGGACGGTCCGGGCGACCGATGCCATCGCCGAAGCGGTTGAGCTGGCCCGCAAGAATGTTGAAATGCTGGGGCTGGCAGTGGATGTTCAGCAAAGTGACTGGTTTCGGGATCTGGCGCCTGGAGGCTATGACCTGATCGTCAGCAATCCACCTTATATTGTCGCTGGTGATCATCACCTTGAAGAAGGTGACGTGCGTTTTGAGCCGCATTCGGCTTTGGTCGCCGGGGCAGATGGCCTCGATGATCTGCGGGAAATCATTGCGCAAGCGCCAGAGTGGCTGAATGAGGATGGCTGGCTGGTTGTCGAGCACGGATATGACCAGGCTGAATCCGTTCGCGCTCTTTTTATGCAGCAGGGGTTTGTTGCTGTGGCGTCCCATCGCGATTACGGCGATAACGATCGTCTGACAACGGGGCAATGGTCAGCTAAAAAGCGGGAGGTGCAAACCAGTGCTGACTGATAATGAACTGATGCGCTATAGCCGCCAGTTGCTGTTGCCCCAACTGGACGTTGCCGGGCAGCTGAAACTGAAGCAGAGCCGGGTGCTGATTGTCGGTGCTGGCGGGTTGGGTTGCCCGGTTGCGCTTTATCTTGCCGGGGCGGGCGTTGGAGAGCTGATCATAGCCGATGATGACGCCGTTGAGTTGCCAAACCTCCAGCGCCAGATCGCATTCGGTGAATCGGATATCGGCCAGTCCAAGGCGACAGTGCTTGTGCGCCGGCTCGGTGAGATCAATTCCGGGATAGAGGTAAAGGCGATAACCGACCGGCTGGACGGTGAAGCGCTGGCTGGGCAGGTCAGTCACGTTGACCTGGTTGTGGACTGTACCGACAACTTTGAAACCCGCTTTGCGATTAACCGGGCTTGTGTCAGCGCTGGTGTCGCGCTGGTATCGGGTGCTGCCATTCGCGGTGAGGGGCAGGTGGCAGTCTATGATTCCCGGATGCCGGGCAATCCCTGCTATCAATGCCTCTACCCGGACGACGGGGAAGAGGCATTGGGCTGTTCTGAAGCCGGTGTTATCGGCCCGGTCGTCGGACTGATCGGTGCCTGTCAGGCGATGGAAACTATCAAAGTGCTTGCGGGCATCGGGCAACCATTGAGTGGAAAGTTGCTGTTGCTGGATGTCTGGAATATGGAGTGGCGCACCATGAATCTCTCGCGTGATCCGCACTGTCCTGTGTGTAGTGGTCCGCGCGCTATCTGATAGCACGTTTGTGCTCGCAACTGATCTGCCGTGAGGCGCAGCGATATCATTTTTGCCCTGTACTGGGGCTAACCCGTCCTGTCCTGTGTACCGCTAGCGCCAAAACGGTGCGATAGATAGCGCATGGAGTGTCCGCTCCGTTCCTGAGTCCCAACAACTGCGCAAATCAGCCCATCTGGTATGTCGTTTGCTTTGTAATAGGGCATATCTTTCGTATCCGGGAAGGCTGCTGGCAATGGCGTCGCTGCTATGGGAAGAACGAAGCTGACCAGCACACTGACGTCGTACCACGCCACTCGCTCTTCCCGGAGCCGCGCCAGCACCCTTTGCGGATAAAATGTATTCATCGCAAAGGGCAGGTGTATGACGGATCAATCCTTCCGCTTTCTATCGTTTCAGGGCAAAACCAAAATACTTCACCTCAGCTGGATGGCGTTCTTTATCAGCTTTCTGGTGTGGTTTAACCATGCGCCGCTGATGGTCGCGATTCGGGAGCAGTTTGGGCTGAGCACCGCGGAGGTGAACACGCTGCTATTGCTCAACGTGGCGCTGACCATTCCCGCCCGTATTCTGATTGGCATGCTGGTGGACGCCTTTGGCCCGAGGAAGGTCTATTCGCTGGTGCTGGTGCTCTCCGGTATTTTCTGTCTCTGCTTTGCGTTCTCGACCACCTATAACCAACTGGCTATCAGCCGTTTTCTGTTGGGCTTCGTAGGCGCCGGCTTTGTGGTGGGGATCCGCCTGATCAGCGAGTGGTTCCCGGCAAAGGAGCTGGGGCTTGCGGAGGGCATTTACGGCGGATGGGGCAACTTCGGAGCGGCGTTTGCCGGGCTCTCTCTGCCCGCTCTGGCGCTGGCTTTCGGTGGCGAGGATGGCTGGCGATACGCGGTGGCTACCACTGGCGTGTTGGCCATGCTCTACGCGATTGTGTTTTATATCCAGGTACGGGACACACCTAAAGGCTCGACATACTTCAAACCCAAGCGCGGTGGCGCCATGGAGGTCACCAGCAAAGGAGATTTCGTTCTGTATGCGGTCATGAATCTGCCGTTGTTCTTCGCGTTGTTTTTGATTATCTGGCAGCTAGGCCCGGCAAAGCTGGGCATGCTCGGTGACACCACGTCGCTGCTGCTTTATGCGGTAGTTGCCGTGATGTTAGGGGTGCAACTGTTTCGGATCTGGCAAATCAACGGCCATGTGTTCCGCGCACCTGTACCAAAGTTTGATCGCTACCCGTTCAAACAGGTCGCGCTGCTGAATCTGGTCTATATGGCGAGTTTCGGGTCTGAGCTGGCGGTGGTGTCCATGTTGCCTTTGTACTTCCTCGATACTTTTGATATCTCGCCATTGCTTGCGGGTATGCTCGGCGGCAGCTTCGCGCTGATGAATCTGTTTGGCCGTCCGGGCGGTGGTTATGTGGCGGACAGGATTGGCCGGAAGCTGACAACGCTGATCATGCTGGCAGGTATCGCTATCGGTTATCTCTTGATGGGGCAGATCGACAGCACCTGGCCGTTGCCGCTGGCGGTTGCGCTGGTCATGTTTTGCTCAATTTTTGTTCAGGGGGGATGCGGTGCCGTTTACGCGTCAGTGCCTCTGGTCAAGCGTCGCCTTACGGGGCAGGTGGCGGGTATGACCGGTGCTTATGGCAATGTGGGGGGCGTTGTGTTTCTTGTCGTGCTGGCGATGGTGACGCCCGCCATGTTCTTTGTGGTACTGAGCGGTGTGGCCATTTTAATTCTGATTCTGGTGTCGATTTTTATGGATGAGCCGGAGCCCCAAACCAGTGAAGTCATGCCCGACGGATCGGTCAGGATGATCGAAGTGTCATGAGCGGACGCTTGCTGTTGCGCGTCGGTCAGTACAGCAGTGCTGGGCGAAAGCCGGAAAATCAGGACAGTATCGGGGTGCGCTACCCCGAGGGGGAGGCGCTGACGCTCAAGGGTGTCAGTGCGGTTATTGCCGACGGTGTGAGCGCCTCCCAGGCCGGCCGTGAAGCAGCCGAAGCATGCGTGAAGGGTTTCCTGCACGACTATTACAGCACGCCCGACTCCTGGAGCGTCGAAACCTCCGCCAGTCGGGTGCTGGGTGCTTTGAATCGCTGGCTGCATGGGCGCGGGCACAACCAGCATGGTGGTGCGCAGGGGATGGTCTGCACATTTAGTGGGCTGGTCATCAAGAACAACCGTGCCTACGTTTTTCATGTCGGCGACAGTCGCGTGTATTTGCTTCGCGCAGAGCAGCTCGAGTGCCTGACCCGGGATCATCACGTGCTGGTGGGGGCGGGTAAACAGGCGCTGGCCCGGGCCATGGGTGTGGAGATCAATGTTGAAATCGATGTTTGCCGCAGCGGCCTTGAAGCAGGTGACCGGCTGATACTGACGACAGACGGCGTCCACGGTTATCTCGACAGCCGGGAGATCATTGATGCTGCCAGAGCAGACGACCCGGAAGCCGCGGCCGAGTTGCTGGTTACTCTGGCACACGAAAACGGAAGCCCGGATAACCTGAGTGCGCAGGTGATCGCGATTGATCATTTGCCGGCAGAAGATCTTGAAGCGCATTACGAGCGGCTGACTGCACTGCCATTTCCGCCGCCGCTGGAAGCCGGACAAAAGCTTGACGGGTTCCGTATTGTGCGGGAAATCCACTCCAGTACCCGCACTCAGGTCTACATGGCGATCCATGATTCGGGGAATGACCCGGTGATTCTCAAAACTCCGTCACCGAACTATCGGGATGATCCGGCGTATATCGACCAGTTTCTCACCGAAGCCTGGGTTGCCAGGCGGATAAACAATCCGCATGTGGTGAAGTTTCTTGATCCACCGGAGAACCGCCAGTGCCTTTACTGTGTCACCGAATACGTGAACGGCCCGACGCTGCGGGAATGGATGAACGATCACCCACAGCCCGAACCGGCAAAGGTGCGCGACATCGTAAGGCAGATCGCTTCAGGGCTGCGGGCCTTGCATCGGCTGGAAATGGTTCATCAGGATCTCAAGCCCGAGAACATCGTGATCGATCAGGACGGCACCGTGAAAATTATCGATCTGGGGGCGGTGCGTATTCGCGGCATCGAACAGATTGATGTGCCCTGGGATCGCAATGGCTACATGGGCACTGCCAGCTACGCCGCGCCAGAATGCCTGGACGGGGAGCGCTCGAGCCCTTCGGCAGATCGTTATGCGCTGGGCGTGATCGCCTATGAAATGCTGACCGGCGAGCTGCCTTACAGTAAACCGCCAACGCGTTCGGTGCGGAACCGGTTACGTTATCGCAGTGCCCGGGAGTCTGCACCGGATCTGCCGGCCTGGGTGGATGCCTGTCTCCAGAAGGCGGTGTCGTTGAAGGAGCAGGACCGCTATCCGGCGCTGTCCGAGTTTCTGCATGATCTGGAACATCCCAATCCCGGACTGTTGCCTTCAGGCCAAAAGCCACTGGTCGACCGGGTGCCAACTGAAAACTGGCCATTCATTGCGTTGCTGTCGCTGTTGCTCAACAGTTTCTTGCTGGCCTGGATACTGTTTCTGGGCGGATGATCATTTGCATCAGTCCTTCAAGGCCTGGAAGTGAGCAATCGCAGCTTTGCGGCTTTCTTTCAGGTCGGCAATAGGACGCGTGTACCCCTTGGGAACAGTACCGCCTGCGGCCGGGTTGTGAATGCGCTTGTTATCCAGATCCCTCAGCTCCGGCAGATACTGGCGAAGAAACGTGCCCTTGGGATCAAACCGCTCGCTTTGTGTGACCGGGTTGAATACCCGAAAGTAAGGCGCTGCGTCTGTGCCGGTGGATGCGCTCCATTGCCAGCCGCCATTATTGGACGCGAGAAAGCCGTCGGCCAGTTTCGACATGAAATAGGCCTCACCCAGCCGCCAGTCCACAAACAGGTTTTTTGTCAGGAACATCGCCGTAATCATTCTCAGGCGATTATGCATCCAGCCGGTCTGATTGAGTTGTCGCATGGCCGCATCAACAATCGGGATACCGGTATTGCCGTTTTTCCAGGCTTCAAAATCAGTTCCCGGCGTATTCCATTTCAATTGCTCGGTTTCCGGCTTATAGGCCCGGTGCATGCTCACACGGGGATAGTGGTAGAGGATCTGGATATAGAAATCCCGCCAGCAAATCTCGTTAATCCATGTCCGGATGCCGTCGGATTCTGAAGAGGGCTCGGCTCGCAGCGCTTCGAGCCCGGCCTGCAGACACTGGCGTCCGGATAAAATACCGCTGGCGAGATAGGGCGAAATCAGACTGGTGCCGTTGAAGGCTGGAAAGTCGCGGTTTTTTTTGTAGTCAACGCCACGGGAATCCAGAAATTCATTCAGGGCGCTGTGAGCCGCTGCTTCACCGGTTTTTACCAGCGCCGGTGGCGGATTGCTGAAAGCATCGGGTGTGGCGGGGATTTCGGGCGGTTGCAGTGCCTTGCCCTTATATTGCGGCGCTGCCAGCGGCATGGGATGTTCCACGTTGACCCATTCCCACCAGCGGCGAGAGAAGGGCGTGAACACCGAGTAGGGCTGGTCCTGCTGCGTCATTACGCTACCCACCGGGGCGACGGTCTGATCCCGGTATTTGCACACCCGAACATCCTGTGCGGCCAGCGCGTTGCGCACGGCACGATCACGGCGTCGCTCGTTGACACCGTACTCTTCGTTAAAATGCAGCGTGTGGATGTCGAGGCGGCGCGCGAGCGTGAGCAGGGCATCAGTGCTGTCGTCAAAGGTTGAATGCGTCAGAATCTCCAGCTTGATGCCGCTTCGGGCGAGATTCCGGCCCAACGCCTCAAGGTGATCAAGCACCAAGGCGACTCGAGCGGGCGACCAGTCGTGCTGTTGCCACTGCCCCGGTGTTATAAGAAAGCAGGCGCTGACCTCGCCGTCACCCTGTTTTACGGCCTCGCAGGCAGCGGTGAGCGCGGGGTTATCTGCACAACGCAGGTCGTTCCGGAACCAAACCAGCTGGTTCATAAAAGTCCCTCTTTTTTCTTGGGGTTACGACAGTCCTGAAAGAACCTGTGTATTCGCGGCAGTTTCGGCTTTGGATTATAGTGTGAGTAACATTTTTTTGGGGTTGTGGGGATTTATGCCTATTGAGTGCAGGGGCTTTCAGGTCTAAATAGTGCTCCCGCCGCGCCCCGCGGACCGGTTTCAGCAAGCAACAATAAAAGTGAGACAGTGTTGACGATAATGGAGGATGTGTCTGCTACGCCCGGGCAATGGAATCAGCCCTATCCACTGGCATCGGGCCAGACCCAGCAACATGAGTTGAGCGAAACCCGTTTATGGGTCACGCTGCTCGATCACGAATGGCAAGTGTGCCGACAGGCTCTGGTTTCCGACACCAGTCGCACGGACTGGAAGCAGAACATCAGTTTTGTGGCGCCTGGCTCTGATGTCACTATCCAGCGTTTTATCCGCCCAGACCCCGGCAACGATGTGCTGTATTTGCCCGCACTGGCAGATCGGCCGACGATGATCCGACCTTTCCAGCCGCTGACGATTCCTGCCGGCCGCGAGTGCACCATCTATGTAGCGACGACCGTCTGGTTGCGTGTGTTGGTGGGCAATACCCGCAGTCAGCTGATGGAAATGCCGCTGGTTGAGCCTTCGATGACCTGGGTGGGGCGGTCCACTATGGATGGCGATCTGTGCTACACCGCGCCTACCGTTGCCCGGCTGGTACTTGAAGCCGTGCCGCGGCGACCCTGGCGTGCGATAACGCCGGTGCGGATATGCAACCGGCGTCCAGAGCCGTTGATGCTGGAGCGTTTCAGTCTGCCGACGCCAATGCTTCCGCTCTACCGTAATGATGCGGGCTCACTGTGGACGCCCAAGGTAACGGTAGTGTGCGAAACGGATATCAGCGCGGCCCGATTGCGGGTGTCGCGCTCACTGCCGGCAGAGGCTGGAAATTGTGAGATGCTGGCGGCACCCCGGATGGGGTCTCAAAGAGTGAGTCTGACCAGAGCGTTAGACCGCATATTCGGCTGAGGGAGAACCCGCATTTTGGGTGACGTGGAACAGAATTTATTGTGGGAATTTACCGGTGTGAACTGGGGGTTGTGGCTCCGGGTTGCGGTATTGCTGTTACTTGGATTCACGCTGGCTTCATTGAGTTCACGCAGTGTGAACGGCTTTCTGACGCCCCGATCATCGCGCCATGTGGCGGCGCTGTTTCGCCGGTTGGTGTTCTACATTGTTTTTGCGATCTTCATTGTTGCCGCGCTGCGGGAAGCCGGTTTCGCACCGGATGTACTGCTGGGTGCAGCGGGTATCCTGACGGTGGCCATTGGCTTTGCCTCCCAGACGTCGGCCTCCAATATGATCAGCGGCTTGTTTCTGCTGGTGGAGAAACCCTTTGAAATTGGCAACTTCATCGAAGTTGATGGCACCATCGGTGAAGTCATTGGTATTGATATGCTGAGCGTGAAACTGCGCACGACCGACAATCTCTATGTGCGCATACCCAATGAAACCCTGATCAAAACACGAGTGATTAACCGTTCCCGGTTTCCCATCCGGCGTATTGATCTGACATTGGGGATTGCCTACAAGGAGGACGTGCGCAAGGTTGAACAGCTGCTGCTGGCGCTGGCCGCTTCAAACAGCTGTTGTCTGGAAGAGCCCAAGGCCTTTGTCATTATGTCGGGCTTTGGCGCCTCGTCTGTCGATCTTCAGTTTTCGTACTGGGTGGCAGCCGATAGCCTGCTGGAAGGCCGAAGCCAGATGCTGGCTGATATAAAAGAAGCCTTCGACAGGGAGCACATCGAAATACCCTACCCGCATACCAGCCTTTATGCGGGCAGCGAGTCGGCTCCTTTCAAAGTGCAGTTGCTGAAAGAAAATCCGTCACAGGACACTGATACAACAGGACAAGCCTCATGACTGACTCGAAGCCCCGGGACCCATCGACCGACGACACTGGCGGCATTATTCGCCTGGGCTGGCGGGAATGGCTGGCATTGCCCGAGCTGGGTATCGACCGCATCAAGGCCAAGGTTGATACCGGCGCGCGTACATCCTGCCTGCATACCTTTCGGATGGAGCCCTATACCGAGAAGGGTGAGCGCCGGGTTCGTTTCTGGGTTCACCCTGAACAGAATAACCTGCAGACCGTTCTGGAGTGTGACGCGCAGGTGCTGGACGAACGCATGGTGTCCGACTCGGGAGGGCATCGAGAGCAACGTTTGGTGATTATGACGACGGTGTTGATAGGGGGCCACTCGTGGCCTATTGAAATGACGCTGACCAACCGGGATTCCATGCGTTTTCGCATGCTGTTGGGCCGCACGGCTATGGCTAAACGGGCTATCGTCGAACCTGAACATTCTTATCTGGCTGGAGCACCAGCCCTTGGGAGCAAGGTATGAAAATCGGAGTGTTGTCCCGAAACAAATCACTGTATTCAACACGTCGGCTTGTCGAGGAAGGGCTTAATCGTGGTCACGAAGTGCGTGTGATTGATTGCCTCCATTGTTATATGAACATTACCTCGGCCAAGCCAGAGATCCATTACCGAAAAGAAATTCTCGACGATTTCGATGTCGTGATTCCGCGGATTGGCGCCTCGGTTACATTTTACGGCACGGCGGTGCTGCGCCAGTTCGAAATGATGGGGGTTTTCCCGGTTAACGAATCGGTGGCGATCAGCCGTTCCAGAGACAAGCTGCGATCATTACAACTGCTGGCGCGCAAAGGCGTGGGCATGCCGGTAACCGGCTTTGCCAATAAGCCGGATGATGTGCCGGAGCTGATCCGCATGGTGGGTGGTTCACCGGTGGTGATCAAGCTGCTGCAAGGCACTCAGGGTATAGGCGTGGTCCTGGCGGAAACGCGTAAGGCAGCGGAAAGTGTGATCGAAGCCTTTATGGGGCTCAAGGCGGACATCCTGGTGCAGGAGTTCATCAAGGAAGCCGGTGGCGCAGATATTCGCTGCTTTGTGATTGGTGACAAGGTGATTGCCGCCATGAAACGGCAGGCCGGTGAAGGTGAGTTTCGTTCCAACCTGCACCGTGGCGGCACCGCCTCCCTTGTGCGTATTACACCTGAAGAGCGACGCACCGCTATCGCCGCGGCCAAGGCCATGGGCCTGAATGTGGCGGGTGTGGATCTGCTGCGCTCAACTCGTGGACCGCTGGTGATGGAAGTGAATTCTTCGCCGGGCCTCGAGGGGATCGAGACCGCAACCGGCAAGAACGTGGCCGGCATGATTATCGACTGGACAGAAAGAAACCAGAAACCCTGGAAAACCCGCACCAAAGGGAGAGGGTAAGATGGCGAGAGCCCCTTTCAGGATTGCGGGTACCGAAATTCCGGCAGGTACCCGAAAAACGGTAGAAGTACCGGTAGCCAAGCTCTACACCCATACGCCGTTACACATTCCGGTCGAGGTCGTACACGGTCGCCGTGACGGGCCTGTGCTGCTGGTGTGTGCCGCAATTCACGGTGACGAGATCAACGGGGTCGAGATCATTCGCCGCCTGTTGCGCTATGGCGCATTGCGTCACCTGAAAGGAACGCTGGTTGCGGTGCCGATCGTGAATATCTTCGGCTTCGTCCAGCGCAGCCGTTACCTGCCGGACCGGCGGGATCTGAACCGGTGTTTTCCCGGCTCTGAGTCGGGCTCGCTGGGTGGCCGGATTGCCTATTTGTTCCGCACGCAGATCATGGAGAACGTGAGTCACATCATCGACCTGCACACTGGGGCAATTCACCGCTTCAATCTGCCCCAGATCCGTGCGGAGCTGAAAAACCCGGAAACCATCCAGATAGCGGAAGCCTTTGGTGCGCCGGTTATCCTCAATGCCAGTTTGCGTGAGGGCACCTTGCGCGCCTATGCGGACTCGCTGGATATTCCGGTTATCACTTTCGAGGGAGGTGAAGCGCTGCGCTTTGACGATGTCGTCATCTCCAGCGGTGTGCGCGGTATTATCCGCGTGATGCGGTCACTGGATATGCTGCCGCAGAAAGCATCACGCATCAAAGTGACCAAGCGCTCTGAAATTGCGGCCAGTTCGGCCTGGGTGCGGGCGGAAATCGACGGCATCATGCGCCCGATTGTCCGGCTGGGGCAGCGGGTCAGAAAAGGCCAGAAGTTGGCGGTGATAGCCGACCCGTTTGGTGAGACTGAAACGGCGCTGGTGGCGTCGGTCTCGGGCATTGTAGTGGGGATGAACAACCTGCCGCTGGTCAACGAAGGTGAGGCAATCTACAACATTGCCCGGTTTGACGAGATTGCCGAGGCCGAGAAGGCGATGGACTACTTCCGTTCGAAGATGGATCCGGAAGCCACAGAGGCTGTCATGCCGGTCCATCCGTGGGATGAGCAGGACAAGTGACGAGCTAAAAGCCCGTACCGATAGCGGCAAAACGCCGGTTGGAAGTTATTCCAACCGGCGTTTTTGTTTCGTGTGTCAGAGATTGGCTTCTGCAAATTCCGCCAACACCGAGCGCGGTACGCCCTGCAGGTGAATGTGCCCCCCATGACGGAATTTCTTGAACCTTTCGGTCATGTAGGTAAGGCCGGAACTGAGGCCGCTCAGGTAAGGCGTATCGATCTGAGCCAGGTTCCCCAGACAGATCACCTTCGACCCATTGCCTGCCCGGGTAATAATGGTTTTGATCTGATGCGGTGTCAGGTTCTGGGACTCATCGATGATGATCAGGCTGTGCTGGAAGCTTCGGCCCCGGATGTAGTTCAGTGATTTGAAGTGCAGCGGAACCTTCGACAGGATGTAGTCGACGCTGGCGGTCATGTTCTCGTCGTCCTCGTGGAGGGCTTCAAGGTTGTCCACGATCGCGCCTAGCCAGGGCTCCATCTTCTCCGCCTCGGTACCCGGCAGGAAGCCGATATCTTCATCCAGCCCTTGGGTGCTGCGGGTCGCGATGATGCGCTTGTATTCCTTGCTGGCAACGGTCATTTCGATGCAGGCAGCCAGTGCCAGGATGGTTTTGCCCGAACCGGCCGAACCGGTGAGGTTGACCAGATGAACGTCCGGATCCATCAGCAGGTTGAGCGCCATGGCCTGATAGATGTCCCGCGGCGTCAGACCCCAGACCTCTGCAGCCAGCAGGTCATGCTGATGCAGGTCTTGCAGCACCATGCGCTCATCATCGATATCGACGACTTTGCCTATAAAACCTTGCTCATCAACAACAAACTCGTTGATATTGAGTTTGGCGAGATCGCCCTCGCGTTTCAGTATGTGCTCGGTGACGCCTTCACGCTGAATGGTCTCTACTTTCTGAATGTTATCCCAGAACGAGTTGCTGAACTCCATGTAGCCCTTGGGCAGAAGGTCAATATCATCCAGTAGCTGGTCGTTGTGGTAATCCTGTGCTTCAACACCAAAACCACGCGCTTTCAGTCGCATGTTGATGTCTTTGCTTACCAGTATGATGTCTCGCGAGGTGTGGCGCGCCTGCAGAGCGGCCAGGGTGTTAATGATCTTGTTGTCGTTAAGGTGCTCCGGAAGCGAATGATGCCCGCTGGTTTCCGTGGTCATCAGAATCGACAGTGTCCCCAGTGGCTCCGCCATCCTGGCGCGGACGATGGGGACGCCACGCTCGATATCCTTGGGGCTGGCATCGCCCAGCAGTTTATCGATATTGCGGATCGCTTGACGACAGTCGGCAGCAACGGACTGCTTGCCCGACTTCAGGCTGTCCAGTTCTTCGAGCACGGTCATCGGCAGAATGACATCGTGTTCTTCAAAGTTCAGCAGGGCGTTGGGATCGTGAATGAGGACGTTGGTGTCGAGGACGTACATCTTTTTCCGCGCTTGCGGTGCTGATGGCATAGGGTTCGATACCTCACAATGGATGATGGGGTCATGCTCCTGAGCCGACGTGCGTACCGGTGAGTCTGATGACGCACCGGTTTCAGTCATGCCAGACAGCGCCTGGCCAGCGCGTCGTTGGAGATGAGTTTCAGCATGTCATAGGTCGTTATGATGCCGGTTACCTCTCCTTCGTGGACAACAAAAATGCGGTGCAAATGCTCTTCCATCATGAGCTCTGCAATATCGCGTACCGGTGTATCTTCGGTGACCGATACGACAATCGGCGTCATGATGTCGCGTACTTCTACGGGAAGTTTGCTCATCTCCTCAAAAATGAACATGCGCAGCCGCCGTGCTTCCTGCTGTTCTTCCGGGGTCAGCTGCACGTCATGATCAGACGCGCGGGACGACGACCAACGGAACTCGGCGACATCTTTCAGGGTGGCGATACCGACGATCAGCCCGTTGTCATCTGAAACAGGGCTGCCGGTAATTTCGTGGTCGGTTAGGAACCGTGTGAACTGGTCCATTGTCCAGGACTGGGGTACGGCTTTTACACTGGGTGTCATGATCTCGCGTGCGAGAACCGTCATTATCGCTTTCCTGCTTCGACTCCAGGCTCAAATCCGAGCTTGGCGATACCGTTTCTTGGAAGTCACTGATCAGTGTCTTCCTGAAGCTTATACGCTCTTTTATTCGTCGTCACCCCTCGTTTGCCCGGTTTTGTTGATTGCTTTTGCTATACCGCTTAGCTGACCTTCTTTGTCATAGATCAATTCATAACCATTGTACTTGTCCTGCTGTGCGACCTGTTCCAGATTTTTTATTGATTTAAGGGGGATGTCGACAACCAGCGAGTTCACAAGCCAGCTCGGAATCGCGCCATTGGGCTCAGTATGCTGAACCCAGACCAATCGTGTCTTGTTGGCGCTTACGGGTTCAAAACGATACAGGGTGTCGGATACTTCGACCCGCTGGTAGTCGTCATTTTCCTTTCGCGCACCGGGTACCGCATTGAGTCGCATGATCACCTGATTACTGGCTTTGTCGCCGCGGGTGTTGATGTGCAGAACATAGTCCCTGTCTGCCACCGGCCAGGGCATATCGTTTACGGAATAGGCATAGCGATCGTAGAAGTCGCCCTCACCGAAGGCCCGGGATACGATGCAGTTGTGGACCCACTCCAGACAGGATTTCGGATCGATCATGACGGCCATCAATTGCTCGATGGAGGCGTCCAGCACCGTCACGGCCTTGAAAGCCTCGAAATCGGAACCGGCGTACTCTGTGGTGTAAATCTGTATGCCGTCGCTTTCCTTGCGCAACTCCCAGGGACCATCTTCAGGGGGAAGCCCTTCGCCGCTTGCGGTGCCTGCGGCCATCAACAGGGCCGTGATGCAAACCAGAAGGCGTGTTCGGGTTGTCAGTGTCAAGATGTTGTCCTTCTCAGTCGCAATAAGTGGCGATAGGATGCTGAAGATTTGCGTAGGTGGTGAAAGCGCAATGCGGAAATCTGTGTGTGATACAGCTGGTACCTGTTATCTGCCAAAGAAGTCTAGCATGAGCCCACAACCCCAAAATGTTACCTGCGCTGCAATTTAGCACCGCTAATCCAGGCCGGTTAGTGACATCAGGCCAAAATTTCAGGAGTTGGAGCATCATGCAGTTGATTGATGAAAAAGGTCAGCCCCGATTCGGTGTAATGGATCAGCCGGTCGAGCAGGTCAATTTTATGGATTTTGATCTGCGTTCTGTCATGGACAAGCCCCGGTCAAAACTGGCCCGGCGCTGGCGGTTTAACCAGTTCCAGTTTATCAGCGCAGCGGGGCCGGACTGGTTGTTGGGGTTGGCGGTGGTTGATCTGAAAATTGTCAGTAGTGCGTTTATTTACGTCTTTGATTTTCGGACGGGGGTAATGCGAGAAGCGAGCTGGCTTCGCCCATTGGCCGCTGGAACCGGGATCGAGCCATTGCCCGAAACAGGCGGGTGTCACTTTCGAAATGGCGCGACGGCCATTTCAATCACCGGGCAGGGTGATAGTCGGCAGGTCGATGTGGCCGCCAAAGACGGATTGTCATTGTCGTTAAGGCTGACAGAGGATCGGGATCCTCTGAGAGTCTGCAGTCCAGCCGGATACAATGGCTGGGTGTATACCCGCAAGTCGGCGGGATTGGCGGTGGATGGTCACCTGCGTTGGGATGATCTGGATCTTTCTATCGATGCCGCGATGCGAGGTTCGATTGACTGGAGCTGCGGGTTCATGAGGCGGGAGACCGCCTGGAACTGGGCCTGTCTGGCCGGCGTTACAGCTGATGGCTGCAGCCTCGGGCTGAATCTGGCTTCAGGGGTGAATGAAACGGGGGTGACGGAGAATGCGCTGTGGCTTGATGGCGTCTGTATAAAGCTGGATATGGCGCGATTTGAGTTTGATCGCTATAACCCTTCGGCTGACTGGCGCGTTACCACCAGCGATGGACGTGTGGCGCTGAGATTCAAGCCCGAAGGCGTGCGCCAGGAACGCCGGAACGCCTGGGTTTTGGCATCGAATTTCAGGCAGTTTGCCGGGACTTTTTCGGGCACTGTGACCGGTGGGGATGGTCAGGTGGTCCGGGTGGACGGCTTGCGGGGCTTGATGGAGGATCATTTCGCCCGCTGGTAATTGCCCGGGCGATGCAGGCCAGCGCCAACTGCCTTTATGCAGAATCGGCGCCGGCCTGCAGGCTCTCAGCGGTTTTCGGGCAGGGTGACGTTTAGCTCCAGTACCGAGCAGTCGTCATTGCGGTCCAGTTCGACCTGTACCATGTCGTCATCGATCTGCACATATTTGCGAATTACCGCCACCAGCTCCTGCTGCAACTGTGGCAGGTAGTCCGGCTGATCACGGCGCCCCCTTTCATGGGCGACGATTATCTGCAGTCGCTCTTTAGCGACATTCGCAGAATTGGTTTTCTTGCTTTTGAAATAATCGAAAAAGCTCATCAGTCCTCACCCCTTGAACATGCGTGAGAAAAATCCTTTTTTGACCGAGGTCAGAAAGCGGTGTTCACGCTCTTCTCCCAGCAGCCGCGCGACGGCATCCTCATAAGCTTGTCCGGCGTCACTGTCATCTTCAAGAATGACTGGCAGCCCCTGGTTCGAGGAGTTGAGAACGACCTGGGATTCCGGAATGACGCCAAGCAGCGGAATCGCGAGGATATCCTGCACATCGGTAACTGACAGCATTTCGCCGCGCTCTACCCGGTCAGGGTTATAGCGCGTTACCAGCAGGTGCTCCTTGACTGGATCGAGGCCTTGTTCTGCCCTGCGGGATTTGCTTTGCAGGATGCCGAGAATGCGGTCGGAGTCGCGCACTGAAGATACTTCAGGGTTGGTCACCACCACCGCTTCGTCAGCATAGTAAAGTGCCATCATCGCACCATGCTCGATGCCGGCAGGCGAGTCGCAGACAATATAGTCGAACCGTTCTGACAGTTCGTTTATCACCTTTTCAACGCCTTCTGGCGTGAGCGCTTCTTTCTCCCGGGTCTGGGATGCAGGCAGGATGTAGAGCGTTTCGACCCGTTTATCCTTTATCAATGCCTGATTGAGCGTGGCTTCGCCCTGAATGACGTTGACGAAGTCATACACCACACGGCGCTCGCAGTTCATGATCAGGTCAAGATTTCGCAGGCCCACGTCAAAATCAATAACCACGGTCTTGTTGCCGCGACGGGCCAGGCCAGTGCTGATTGATGCGCTGGTAGTGGTCTTGCCCACACCACCTTTACCTGAGGTAACGACAATTATCTTAGCCAAGGTTGCAGTCCTGTTTGCTGAAAGTGAAATGGATAAGGAGCGAAGGCGCAGTTGTGCGGGGCGTCCCCATGTTTTTACGCCTTGTCGAGCGGTGTGACCACCAGCATATCGTCCTTGAGCTGCATCTGTACGGGCGTTTTCCAGCCCTGTTCCTGCAGATCTTCCGAAATTTTATAGTGTCCGGCAATGGACACAAGCTCTGCTTCAAGTGATTGGCAGAAAACCCGGGCACTGGCCAGGCCATGCACGCCGGCCAGCGCGCGTCCCCGCAAGGGGCCATATACGTGAATATTACCTGCTGCCAGCACTTCCGCGCCGGCCTGAACCGGTGCCAGCACGATCAGGTCGCCATCCGGTGCATAAACCTGCTGGCCCGAGCGAACGGGCTGAGTCACGATTTTTGCCGGGGCTGGTGTATTGTGAGTCTCGGGCACTACCACTGCTGGCGCTTCTGCAGCGGGCTCTGGCTCGCTTTCCGGCGCCGGCTGCTGCGGTTGAGTGTCTTTCTGGCTGCCGGCAGGCAGCAGCGCCAGAGATGCGTTGCGGGCAAGCCGGCGCTGATCGTCGTCGCCGCCGCGCACGGCCACAATGTGAATGTTGTGGCGGCGGCAAATGCCGATCATCTGGAAAAAATCGAGCTCGCTGCTGGGGCCTTCGTACTTTTCCAGGCTGACGACCAGTGGGATGTCACGGAAGAAGCCGGGCGCTTGCCGAATCTTGTCACGCAGAGTTTCTTCAAAAGCATCCGGCTCAAAAAATCGCAGTTCCAGTGCTGTCAGGGGCACTGTCGCCCCCTTGAGCTGGAAGCACTGAGTGGTTTGCGTGGCGTCCGCATCCGGCATCAGCGAGAATCTCCATCGGTCGTCGGTTGTATTGTGGTGTCAGCAGCGGCTGGTACGTCCAACGTCGCAGTGCGGAAGCGCATTGGGCGACCATCAAAATGGATGCCAGACCAGCCAGTTGTCATGAATTGACGAATGTTACCGTGACTGTTGCCCGCGGGGTCATCCATTACGTTACGGTAATGCCGGCCGAAGCAGCTCAGCGTGTCCTTTTCGCTCAATCCAGCCAGTTGTCCCAGTGCAAAAATGCGGCATGAGCCTTCGTTCTCGCCAATACCGTTATTTACCGAACCGTTGCGAAAGGCTGTCGGCGTGAACTCGAAATAACGGTCAATCAGCGCCAACGTGTCATCAAAGTCTGATCGACCGGCATCCAGGGCCGCAAGGTGAATGCGCAAAGCTTCATTAAACGCCATCATGACGCGGGCTTTTCGGGCGTTTGCTTTGAGCCGGTCTGGTATTTTGCTTTCCACTCGTCATAGGGCATACCGTAAATAGCCTCTCGTGCCTCGGGATCCGAGAGTGCATGGCCGCGCTCTTCAGCTTCCGCCCTGTACCATTTGGACAGGCAATTGCGGCAGAAACCCGCAAGATTCATCAAATCAATGTTCTGTACGTCAGTATGAGTGCGCAGGTGATCCACCAGGCGGCGGAAGGCAGCCGCTTCTATTTCGGTTTGCACCGCAGTCGGTAGTGGTTGATCGGACATTGCGGGTCTGTCTCCTGTTTCGGAATCCTGACATTCTCGGCATGTTGTCGTAAGATACAAGTCTGTATGGATGTACAGTGCACCGTTTGATTCCCGAAATGAGTCCGCGTCCCATGGCTGAACGCAAAATTATTCATCTGGATTGCGACTGTTTTTATGCCGCTGTTGAGATGCGGGATGATCCCTCGCTCCGTAAAGTGCCGCTGGCAGTTGGCGGCCAGGAAGGGCGGGGTGTCGTCACCACTTGCAACTATCTTGCTCGCGAGTATGGGATACGCTCGGCGATGCCAGGCGGCGAAGCGCGTCGTCTGTGCCCGGATCTGGTGACGGTGCCAGTCGATATGGCGCGCTACCGAGCGGTGTCCCGACAGGTAATGGATATTTTCCGGGATTTGACGGATCGCCTGGAGCCTTTGTCGCTGGATGAGGCGTTTCTCGACGTTACCGGCATCGAGGAATTTCATGGCAGCGGGACCTTGATGGCCCGACACCTGCGTGAACGGGTGCAGCGCGAAGTCGGGATTACCGTCTCGGCAGGCGTGGCGCCGAATAAGTTTCTGGCAAAGATCGCCAGTGACTGGGAAAAGCCCGATGGCCTGTTTGTGATCCGGCCGGATGATATACCCGCATTTGTTCAGACCCTGGCCGTGGAGAAGTTGTTTGGTGTCGGCAAGGTCACCGCTGGCAAGTTGCACGACATGGGCATCACGACCTGTGGTGATTTGCAAACCTTCAGCATGGACCAGTTGGTGGACCGGTTTGGTCGTCACGGGATGCGTCTGTTCCATATGGCGCGAGGGCATGATGACCGGCCGGTGGTGGTGACGCGCAATGCCAAGTCCGTCAGTGTGGAGCGCACATTTTCGCAGGACCTGCCCAATCGGGAAGCCTGCAACCGGGTAATGGATGATCTGCTACGGGACCTTGAAAAGCGGCTTTCCCGTCATGGTGAATCCAAGCCCATCCACAAGCTGTTCGTCAAAATCCGTTACAGCGATTTTTCGACCCATACTCTCGAGCGCATTCGCGATAACGTGCGGTTGCCCGGCGTTGACGATTATGTGCCGTTGCTGGATGAGCTCTACAAAGATGCCACGCGCCCGGTGCGGCTGTTGGGGCTCGGTGTGCGTTTCCGGGAGGAGTCAGCGCCGACCCGGCAACTCCGGCTGTTTGAGTAGAGCTATAGAAGGGGCGTCAGGCGAGTGCCAGCAATTTGAATGCTGGTAGGCCGCTTGCTGCCAGCGCGCCCATCGTTCCGCCAATGATGCCCCCGGCCAGCACGTCGCTGGGATAGTGCAGCCCGAGTACGACCCGTGAAATTGCCACGCTCAGAGTAAACGGCAGGATGGCCCAGGCCAGTTCCGGCAGGGTAAGCGCCAGCAAGGTATTAAAGCAGACCGCATGCAGGGTGTGACCGGAGGGGAAACTGTAGCGATCCAAAGGCGGTGTGGCGCAATTGATGACCGGGAATGAGATAAACGGTCGCTCTCTGACCAGGTTCCGCTTGAGTAGCTTGTAGGTGAGCGTGCAGATGAGACCTGTCGTTGTCATTAATAATGCCAGCGCCAGCCCCGCTTCGGGGTGCAGCAGCGGCATCAGCAGAATCAGCGCATACCAGAACCAGCCGTCGCCCAGCCTGCTGGCAATCTTGAAGAAGGGTAGAACGAACCGGAACCGAAGGTAGCCATTAATCGTCTGGCAGATCATCAGCTCCTGCCGGTCCACGCGGTCAAAGAAGCGAGATGCTTTGCTTGCTGGCATGGCGATTCTCCTTTTTGGGCAGACTGAAAATCAGTTGCTCGAACTGTTCTATAAGCCCAGGCCAGTGGATTTCCAGGGCATCCAGCCGGGCCTTGCTGCGCAGGTGGCTGACAAGCGAGGGCTGATCAGCAAGTCGCAGAACGGTTTCGATGAACCCGGGGTGATCATTCAGGGATACTTTCATCCCGTTTTCTTCATTGCGGATATGCTCGCTGGCGGCCCCGTCATCAAACGCCACCACGGCAAGCCCGCTGGCCATCGCTTCGGTCACGACATTGCCAAAGGTTTCGGTTTTGCTCGGAAAAAGAAACAGATCGCCTGATGCAAAGTGGCGGGCAAGCGCTTCACCCTGTTGCATGCCACAGAACACATAGTCCGGATGTCGTTGCTGTAGCTTGCTTGTCAGTGGCCCGTCGCCGACCAGAATGAACTTGGCGCGGGGGTGGATATTTCTGAGTCGCTCAAAGGCTGTCACCGCAAGCTGAATGTTTTTCTCAGGTGCGATCCGGCCCACGTAGATTACAGCCAGATCACGATCATCCAGTCCCCACCGCGCACGCAGGGTTTTGCTGCGCTTGCAGGGGCCAAACCGTTCGCAATCGACCCCTCGGCTCCAGACAGACACGTTGTGCATTCCCAGATCAACAAGCGTCTCCCTGCATTTGGACGTGGGGGCGAGGGTCAGGTGGCAGCGGTTATGAAACCAGCGCAGATACTGGACAATTGCTTTCTCCAGAAAACCGGCGCCGTAGTGCCGGCTGTAGGCGTGAAATTGGGTGTGGAAGCCGGAACATACCGGAATCCCGAGCCTGCGGGCTGCATTAAGTGCGGCCAGCCCGAGAGGGCCTTCTGTTGCGATATAGACGGCATCCGGCATTTGCTTGTGCCAGATAGCGGCCAGTCGACGGGAGGAGGCCAGCCCGAAGCGCAGCTCCGGATAGCCCGGAATTGGCAGGCCCGGAACGGTATGAAGCTGATTGGCCAGAGACTGGCCGTTTGGGGCTGCGGATAGCGAGTGGCTCGATTCGCTTTTTTGGCGAGGCCGGATAACGGAAATCGTGTGCCCGCGGGAACTCAGGCCAGTGCAGAGTCGGCTCAGGGTGTTGGCGACGCCGTTGATCTCGGGAGGAAAGGTTTCGGTAACCACCGAGATGTGATGTTGGCGCTGATTCAAGTTGGCTCCCCGGAACACTGTCACTTGCGACTGAATGGATACCTCATAAGCCGTTAGGCTGACCTGCCGGTTCGCCCGTTCCTGCTGCTGTCGGCTTCATGTGTCGAGGGAATCCCGACGACTCCCGCTATGATTCTCAATATGGGATTTGCATATGACAGTGACACGACAGCACGGTGACAATCCCTTGAACAATGCGCCAGACGCGCCGATGGAGTGAGGAAGGAGTAATACAGAAACGAAAGGCGGTTTGACGACAGAAAATCATTGCCGACAGCTTCAGGGATGCAGTGGGGTAAATCGGCGTTTTAAACGCTCTATACTGAAACTATCTGGCAACCGGGGCTGGCTAATATTCTGGGTGCCCTGGGTAAACCAGAAAGCCCGGGTTGCCGGTAATAGAATTCCGTCCTCAGTCCTGAGCTCAGCCGAGATACTTCCGGAGTGAAGCTCAGAAATACCTGCTTACCGCCGATTTCATTGCCGGTTGGTCCTTCCCGGTCGACGAGTTCCGGAAGAGCTTCCTGCGCCTTCGCTTCCGCATCGCCACGAGACCAGCTGATAGGGTTACAGGCCTTATGAGCATTTCCGGAACTCTCCGGATATCTCCCTGTCCTTGGAGCGATTACTCAAAAACCACAGAAGGAAAAAAAGAATGCCTAAACAGTTACCCCTTGCCTTGTTGCTACTCAGGATCAGTATATTTACCGTGTTTCTGTTCTGGACCCTGGACAAACTGGTGCAGCCAGATCACGCAGCCAAAGTCTTCGGGGCGTTCTATGGCATCGGAGGCCTCGGTGAATCCGTCTTTTATATTATCGGGGCTGCCCAGCTCGTGCTTATCTTGGCGTTTTTGGCGGGTGTAGCGAAAACATGGACCTATGGTGCCATCCTGATCTTCCACGGAGTGTCTACTCTGTCCGCATTTGGCAAATACCTCCAGCCTTTCGATAATCTTCTGTTCTTTGCTGCCTGGCCGATGCTTGCTGCCTGCGCTGCGCTATTCCTGTTGCGGGACTACGATACACTGACGCTCTCCCGTCGGCCGGCCCCGGCAATCGCCTGATCCGCTGAAGCGACCTGTAATAATCTTGCCGGTTGCCTGGCTGTGCTATCAATAACAACAGACACGGAACCAAGAATAGTACATGTTGCCCGGGTGGAATTGACCAGTCGGTCGGCATGCCGCCCAGGGATGGGCTGCAATTTGTGCAAAATGCCCGATCGGCGTTGCTACCCGGAGCCCGGCAGGCTGCAAGCAGCTGGACGTCACTGACAAAGGGGGCCTGTGGCAAGCGATCAGCATTCCTCGGTTGAGGCGCAGGCAGGGCTGCTCGGCATTTCTGGCATCGACCGCCTGGAAGACCTGCAGCCACGTCATCTGAACCGGCGTGTTAATCCAAGTCTGGTGATGAACTATGCACAGTTTTACCCCGGCATTGAACCCGGTTGTTTTTTACACGAAGGCTGCGCACCGGAAGACTGGCGGCAGGCAAGAGCAGATCGCTGGCAGTAGAAAAGGGATTGGTGGATGACTTTCCGGATTGCGGTACTTGCATTAGTGATCGGCGCCCTTGCCGGGGCCTGGTGGCTGTTGCATAGCCTGGGTATGCCTGCGGACCTCTCGCCAGACACGCTGTCTGAATGGCTCGGGAGCCAGGGCGCGACCGGCCCGCTCCTGCTAATGCTGTTGATGATGATTGCCGTGGTGGTGGGACCCATTCCCACCTTACCCGTCAGCGCAACGGCAGGGCTTGCATTCGGTATTCTCTGGGGCACAGCTATCGCTGCTACCGGCGCGCTGCTGGGAGCCATGTCCGCCTTCTGGATTGCACGATGCCTGGGCAGGGAGGCCATCTGCAACCGGTTCCCGGACAACCCCGTACTGGCCAGAGACGGCTCTCAGCGCTTTCTGACCATAGCGGTTCTGCTGACTCGATTGATTCCTGTCTTTTCATTCGCCCTGATCAGTTACGCCGCCGGCGTGACTGCCATAAAAGCTTGGCGTTTTGCCATCGCAACCCTGATCGGTATGTTGCCGATGACCCTGGTGTTTGCAGGTCTGGGCCACACATTCAAACTGAATCCAGTGCTGACAGTACTGGCGGGCGTAGCGGTTCTTGTCGCCATGATATGGTTGCCCTGGTCAATCAGCCGCCACCCTGGTTCACGGCTGGCCCGTTGGCTTCAATTGAATCGATAACAACAAAAGGATGCTGTCATGCGTCGCCCGGAAAAAGCGGACCTTATGCCATGGTTCGCCCGCGCCCTGTCCAGTGCACCTCGATATGCTCTGCAATACGCCATCCACAACGCTCGCGCCAGGATCAGGGGAGAGCAGGACCTGGCACTGGTTTTCATTAACCCTCGCGATCCTTTCGGTCTTCCCCTGTTGCGAGCTCTCATCGAACTTCAGAAAAGCTACCGGGTGCGGTTTCGACTCCATACGGTGTTGCGATTGGATGATGACATGTTTCCTGAGCCGGCACTCTGGCGAGCCTGGGCCCAGCAGGATGCCACAAGGCTTGCAAACCTCTATGAGTTCACGCCCCCCGACCGGTCAACGGCGCCCTCTGAAACTGAGCTGGCATCGGCTGCCGCGCGGCTACTGTCTGCTGAGAAAGCTCCAGATGCACTGACAACTGCGCTTGGCGTGTTTGAACAGCTCTGGCACTCAGCAACCGGTGAAACAGAGGCCGGTACGCCTGATGACGCTGCATTGTCCTGGAATGAGGTATTGCTCCGACAGCTTGGGCACTATCAGGGCAGCATGGTCTGGCACCTGGGCGAGTGGTTCTGGGGCGTGGATCGACTGGACCATCTCGAGAGAAACCTTATCCGTCAGGGGCTGAAACAAGATGCTGCTGGTGCCATCGTCTTCACCCGTACCTGGGCGGATCTGGCCCGCAATGTCATCGAGCTTCCCGGTAATCACCCGGGCACCGCGACCTCTCTGGAGGTGTTTTTCTCGATCCGCAGTCCTTATTCGTATCTCGGTCTGGAGCGTGCGGCCCAGCTGGCCGATGCCTGGAATATCCCTCTTCGGCTTCGGCCGGTTCTACCGATGCTGATGCGCGGGCAATCCGTGCCTGACGCCAAGAAATGGTACATCTTTCACGACACAAAAAGAGAAGCTGACAAACTGGGCATTCCCTACGGGTTTGTTGCTGACCCTCTGGGGCCCGGCGTAGAGCGTTGCTACGCATTGTTCGAATATGCCCGTTCAATGGACCGTGAGGTTGACTACATGATCCATTATGCTCGGGCAGTCAACGCCGAAGGCATTCGTTCAGAGACCGATGCCGGCCTGAAGGTGATTGTTGAGCGGGCCGGCCTTGACTGGCAGAAAGCGAAAACCCTGCTGAATGATGATAGCTGGCGCGAATGGGCAGAAGGCAATCGCAGGGCAATGTACGAGTGTGGTCTTTGGGGCGTTCCCAGCTTCCGTTACGGCCCTGTCAGCTGCTGGGGACAGGACCGGCTCTGGGTTATCGAGGAGGAAATCAGGAGAAGAGTAGGGACTGGCTCTACCCAAAACGCTGCGATCGGCCCAACAGCGCAGTGATTAACGCATGCAGCCTGGAGTATTCCCTCCAGCGCTATCTTACGTTTTAGGGCTCTTGATAGGCAGGCTCACTTTTGTGGCGTCCATGCGGACGCTCAAACCACCCTCAGCCGTTGGAAAGATTTGTTGGAATGTGAGACCACTCGCCAACGGTGACTGGTCTGGCAAAGACAGCGTCCAGAACCGAGCTTGTCGGCCAGCAGGGCTATAAGGTTTAAATCCGGCATCATGTCCGTGACGATCATCAGTATGGAAAGGACGAGTGCGGCTATCAGTCCGGCGATGATTCCTCGCTGGTTGTTATCCATTTCGATACGCCGCAGTCTTGTGTGAAGTGATCTGGATGGGACTGGCAGTCTGTGCAGTAGCTTTGGTCGGGAGCTCCCAGATGTTTGCAGGTCTCGCGCCGCACAGACATAGCGCCGAGGAAGGTGTTATATGAAAACAAAAGGGTAGTGTTTGCCGGAAGTTATGAGCGTGATGTAAAACTTGGGTATCTACGCCATAACCCCGCTGTCGCAACGGGCCTTGCATAGGCGCGTCAGGGCAGAGGTAAAGATGATGCTGAGGTTACCGAGATACAGTTCTGGCGCAGCTTACAGTTGGTTCCCCGGGAGACAGGTAATCGCGCCTGGATGGATGCCTCATAAGCCGTTATGGCCGGCAGGTGTGCCCGTTGATGTGCTGTGGCCTTCAGGTGTTGAGGGCATTACTGTGTTGCTCAATATGAAATTCAAAAGTAGAAGTGGCACGACAGTGCCGTGACAATCCCTTGAACAATGCGCCAGGCGCTCCGATGGAATGAGGACGAAGTAATGCAAAAACGTAAGTTGGGTCGCACGGATATCGATGTCAGCCTTATTTGCCTCGGCACCATGACCTGGGGGCAGCAGAACAGCGAGTCAGACGCCTTCAGTCAGCTGGATTGCGCAACGTCGGCAGGGATCAACTTTATTGATGCAGCGGAGATGTATCCGGTGCCGCCAAAGGCAGAGACCCAGGGGCTGACGGAAACTTACCTCGGCAACTGGCTGGCCAGAAGGGGCCGCCGTGATGATCTGGTGATTGCATCAAAGGTCGCCGGCCCGGGCAATGGCCTGACTTATCTGCGCAACGGGCCGAGACTGACGCGGGAGCATATCCGGGAAGCCGTCGAGAGCAGCCTGAAGCGTCTGCAAACCGATTATATTGATCTCTACCAGGTTCACTGGCCGGATCGGAGCACCAACTTCTTCGGTCAGCTGGGTTATCGTCACAATGAAAACGAAGCCGCAACCCCGATTGAAGACACACTATCCGCTCTGGCGGAACTGGTAGAAGAGGGCAAGATTCGACACATCGGCCTGTCCAATGAGACTCCCTGGGGCACCATGCGTTATCTCCAGCTTGCCGAGGCGCGTGGCTGGCCGCGGATTGCCAGCATCCAGAATCCCTATAATCTGCTGAATCGATCATTTGAAGTCGGGCTGGCTGAGATAGCCCATCGCGAAGCGGTCGGCCTGCTGGCATATTCGCCGCTGGCATTTGGTGTATTGTCAGGCAAATATCTGGGAGGCAAACGGCCCGAAGGTGCCCGGATTACATTGTTCGAGCGCTTCCAGCGATATAATTCCCAACGTGCGGATGACGCCACCCAGGCGTATGCAGACCTTGCTGCGCAGAATGGATTGTCTTTGGCTCAGATGGCGCTGGCGTACATCAATAGCCGTGGCTTTGTGACCAGTAATATCATTGGCGCGACCTCCATAGCCCAACTTGAAGAAAATATCGGGTCGGCCGAAATTACCTTGTCGGACGACGTGCTCAAGGCGATTGAAACCTTGCATGGTGAGTTCACATACCCATGCCCATAGCGGCTCGGCTCCGGGCGTAATGCGTCCGGTCGGTTAAATGTTCAAACAATAAAAGGCCATCCAAGGTGTTCGGTTCCCGTAACCCCGGCAGTTTTACTGGCAAGCTTTTTTCTGCAGCGATCAACGCGGCGGAGCGGCGCCTGTATTCGGATCACTTCAACGTTTCCAATCGCTCGCCCTACGACGTCATATACGCCGACGGCATTATGAGCGTCCGTCACTATTACCCGTTGGAAGTGGATGAAATCACAGTCGGCACCGAACCCATGTCGGTTGCACCTGACCGGCATCCTGTGCCGCTGATTCTGGTGCCGCCGTTGGCCGCGACGTCGATGATCTTTGATCTGCTGCCCCAGCGATCGGTCGTGCGATATTTTCTGGCGCGGGGGTTTGATGTCTATCTGATCGATTGGGGAGAGGTGACTGCGGACCATAGTGATCTTTCACTGGAAACCTACGTGCTCGACTGGATGCCTGCTGCCCTGACTGCAGTCAGGGAGCGCAGCGGCCAGCAGGATGTGTCAGTTTTTGCGTACTGCATGGGGGGATTGCTGGCGTTGATGTACGCCGCAGTCAGCCAGGATCGTCATATTCGCAATATGGTAACGGTTGCCAGCCCTGTGGATATGCATCAGATGGGCATCGCGGGTGGCTTTTTGTCTGCGATCTACCGGCCGGCAAGGGTGGTGTCGGAAGTACTCAATTTTTCATTGATGGATTTACCGGCCCGCTATTTTCATGTGCCGGGGTGGTTTAACTCATTGGCGTTCAAGCTGACTAACCCGATCGGCAGTGCTGTCAGCTCGCTGGAATTGGCGATCAATATGTGGGATCGGGAGTATGTGAAGGTGCACAGCACCATGCAAAAGTGGTTTAACGAGATGGTGGATTACCCGGGTGAAACCATTAAGGGCATGGTGGTTCACATGGCGCTCAACAACAGCATGGCGCGGGGCAATTTCAAACTGGGTGGTTCGAATGCATCCTTTGATAACATTCATTGCGCGATTCTGGCGTTTGCCGGTGACACGGACAGGATTGTAAGAATCCCGTCTGCCCATAAAGTGTTGGATATCGTCTCATCTGAAGACCGGGAATTCTGTGTGGTACCGGGTGGTCACGCGGGGGTTTTTGCCGGTGCCAGCGCACCAGAGAATACCTGGCGGATCAGTGCTGACTGGCTGGATCAGCGCTCTGGCGAAAAACGTCAGGAGATCAAAGATAAGAACTGAAACATAAGTTGACCGTTTATTGACAAAAAACATAGGCACTCTTGGCGGAAAGCCGGCAGAGTGCGGCCTGCTTCACATTCTTGCGATTTTCGGCTGATAGACTAACGTCTACCCAATGTGATTAATTTTTCGACGTTTTGAGTTTCCCGTTATGGTCGTTCGTATCTTCCTCATCCTGCTTGCGCTGAACTCGATCGCTTTTGTGGTCCGGGCGGATGCAGCTGAACATGCTGAGATCCGGTCAACTGAAGAAACGTCCGACCTGTATACGCTGCAGAATGCCATGTCCGGTGACTTTGAGCAGGATACTGCTGATACGCTCGCCGATGTGGGCTCGCGCTTGCTTCGCTGGCAACTGAGCGAAGACCAGGACGACAAAAGGCGCTATGCCTATGAAACTGTTCGTGCTGATCACGGTGTCGCGTTGATTGAAGATGGCGCATGCCTGAACCTGAAATGGGATTTTTGATCCTGCCGCGTTTTGCCTGATTTCTCCGCGCCACCCTGCATTAACAGCCCTGTATCCCCTATAAAACCCCAGAATACCCGGCTCATCTACAGCACCTTGCTGCAACCGTCATTGTTTTCCCGTTGTTCCGCTGACCGTCACATGTGATCATTTCCGGCCAGGTGATGCTGACTGATCCCGGATACCGGTCTTGATTCAAGGAGTTCAATGCTATGGCGAAGAGCCCGATTACGCTCTCCAAAACGGATGCCTGTATAGACGCAATCATTGCACGGGTGGGCCAGGATATAACCCTCGGTCTGCCTCTGGGGTTAGGTAAGCCGGTGCGGATCATCAACGCGCTCTATCGCCGGGCTCAGCAAGACCCCGGTCTGAATCTGCACATTGTGACGGCGCTCTCGCCCTTGGCACCGCAAGGTAAGGGGTCTCTTGAGCGACGTTTTATGGAGCCGTTTGCTGAGCGCGTGTTTGGGGATGTACCTGAGCTGAACTATGCGCGGGATGCCGTTAACGGAAAATTGCCGCCGAACGTCAAAGTTTCCGAATTCTTTTTTCAGGCGGGTGCCTATCTCAACAACCCTCTGCAACAGCAACATTATGTCTGCACCAATTACACTCATGCGGTTCGGGATCTGATGGCGCTGGGTGTCAATGTTGTCGCCCAGATGGTGGCGCCGGATCCTTCAGGTTCCGGTGAAACCTTCAGTCTCAGCTGCAACCCTGACCTGTCGCTGGATCTTGTTCCCAAACTGCAGGCACTGGAGGCTTCAGGGGTGCCGGTTGCTTTGGTGGGGGAGCTCAACCGGCAGCTACCTTACATGGGGAATGATGCCGTCGTACCGGCAACGGCGTTTGATATTCTGCTCCAATCGCCTGCAGATGATTACCCGTTGTTCCCGGTGCCATCGCAGCCTATTTCAGCCGCCGATCACTTGATCGGGTTTTACGCCAGTACGTTGATCAGGGACGGCGGTACCCTTCAGGTGGGAATTGGCTCCCTGGGAGCCGCAGTGGTCAATTGCACCTTGTTACGGCATCGGGCGAACCGCCAGTACAAGGCGGTGTTCGACCACTTGCAGGTAGCCGAGCGCTTTCCGGTAGTCACGGAATGGGGCGGGACCGAAGCGTTCAGCGAGGGACTGTACGGCAGCAGTGAAATGATGGTGGATGGCTTCATTCATCTACTTAATGGCGGAGTGCTCAAGCGTCAGGTGTTCGCCGATGTCGACTTGCAGGAGTTGATCAATGCCGGGCGAATCGGGTCGGACGTCAGCATCGAAACGCTGGATGTATTGCGGGAGCAGGAGTTGATCGATTCTCCGCTGCGGGCGAGGGACATCCAGTGGCTCAAACAATACGGCATTCTCCGGTCTAACGTGCAGTTCAAGGGGGGGCGGCTGACCATTAATGATTATTCGCTGGACCCTGACCTGGACAAGGAAGACGCCCGCAGCGCTATATCGACTGTCGCTTTGGGTAAGCAGCTTACCGGTGGCGTGGTGTTGCACGGAGGCTTCTACATCGGCCCTGACAGTTTTTATGAGCAGTTGCGCAATCTGCCTCAAGAAGATGCTGCGCGTATCTGCATGACGAGTGTAAATTTTATCAACGATCTCTACGATCACCGTTTTGGTAATCAGCGCCTCAAAGCTGCCCAGCGAAAGGAAAGTCGTTTCATTAATTCGGCGATGATGTGCACGCTGGACGGTTCGATAGTCTCCGACGGTCTGGACGACGGGCGAGTCGTCAGCGGGGTAGGGGGGCAATACAATTTTGTCGCCATGGCCCATGAGTTGCCGCGGGCTCGCTCGATTATTGCGCTTCGCAGTACGCGCAAATCCGGGAAGGCGGCTGAGTCGAATATTATTTTCAGCTATGGGCACTGCACGATTCCGCGGCATCTGCGTGACGTGGTGATTACCGAGTATGGCATCGCCGATCTTCGCGGCAAGAGTGACCAGGAAGTGTATCTGGCGTTGATTCGCATTGCAGATGCGCGCTTCCAGCCGGGGCTGCTGAAACAGGCGCAGAAAGCGGGTAAAGTGGCGGCCTCTTTCCGGTTGCCGGCACAATGGCAGCAGAATACGCCGGATACTGTGCGCACCGCGCTGGCGTCTGCAGGCACTGCTGATGCCTTTGCTTCTTTTCCGTTTGGTTGTGATTTTACAGACGATGAGCTGGTGCTGGCGAAAGCCCTGAAAGGCCTCAAGGCCGCAACCAGCACGTGGCAAGGCAAACTGGCGACGGTGTGGAAAGCATTGCGAGAAGCGCCTGCTGACGACCATCAGACCGCCTTGCTTGAGCGTATGTCGCTGGCAGACCCCGAGGGTTTACGGGAAAAACTGGACCATCGGCTATTGGTTCATGCATTGCGGGGAAGCCGCACCTGAAGAATGCCGCATCAACACATTAGAACAGGTTTGATTACATGGAACGCTCATCGGTTTACACCGTACATTACCGCCTCAAAAATCGTGCAGGAGAGGTCGTTGACGCGTCCGATGGCGGCGAGCCGCTGTGCTTTCTCCAGGGCGCGGGCAACGTGATTCAGGGGATTGAAGAAGCGGTCAGGAATCGTGGAATCGGCGATTGCCTCGAAGTGACTGTGCCGGCGGAGATGGCCTACGGCGAACCGGACCCTGCATTGATCCGCAAAGTGCCCCGATCGGCATTTGCCGAGGTGGAAGATCTCAAACCGGGCATGAAATTCCAGACCAACAGTGGCGATGAAGCACAGGTTGTGCAGGTCGTTTCGATTGATGGCAACCTGGTCAAAGTGGATGCCAACCACCCGCTGGCAGGGTTTACCCTGTACTTTGATCTGGAGATTGTCGACAAGCGTCCGGCAACCGATGACGAGATTGCCGAAGGCCGCCCGCTGCAAATCTGACAGGTCAGGTGTCGCCCACATGAATGCCGGCAGGTTCGGCAGGCTTGCCTGACCGGTCATCTGCCGAACTATGAATTGCACTCAGGCCCTGTTGAATGGTCTGCTGGATTCGGCAGGTGACGCTGCTCAGGTCATCCTCTGTGCGAATCCTGACTGGGGCGTGCATCGTAACAATCACTTCAACTGCTGGCTCCCTGAGTAAGCGCAACAGGTGAGACTGGAAAATATCGTCGCCTATGAATGGGGCCAGATGGTCGGGGTGGCCACTTCGGCGGTAGCCGATGCTGATTGGCTGAATGGGCACGCCTGCCTCCTGCGCAGCGCTCAGCAGCCTGCTATGAAATGGCAGCACTGTTATGCCAACGCTGGTGGTACCTTCCGGAAATACCAGTACCGACTGACCTGACGCCAGCGTCTCAGCGATTGTGTCGCGTGTCATACGGGCCTGTCCTCCGCCCCTGCGGATAAACAGGGTGCCGGCCTGCGCGGCAAGCCAACCGATGACGGGCCAGTTTCTGACTTCGATTTTGGACAGAAAGCGCAATTTCACCACGCCACCCAGAATGGGGATATCCGACCAGGAGATATGGTTGCTGACCAGCAACACAGGGCCTTGCTCCACACGACCCTGTTGATGCACCCGGAATCCAAGGCAGTGCGCGGCTGTTGCGAAGCAGAAGCGGGCGAAGGGCGTTCGGTCGATATCCCGTCGGATCAACCACTCGATAATCGAGACTGCACCGGCGATCAAGCTGCAGATCAACAAGGCAAATCCGAAAAGTGCCAGGCGGCTGATAAGACGGCATTGACGCATTAGCATGATGCGGTCCCGGTCGCTGCAGCGGTGTTGGGGCGCATGAAGTGACGAGTGTATCGGCGGGCCAGTCGCTTGACCTCAAGCAGGACAAGCAAATCAGCGCATCGAAATTCCGGATCCCAACAGGGCTCACCGCAAACCTCGGCACCAAGTCGCATATACGCTTTGATCAGCGGCGGAATATCCACCGATGATTCTGCGCCGGCCGACAGGTGAGTCAGATGGGGAAGGGCTCTGCGGGGGAAAACTCTGCGGTCGCTGTCAGTGAGATACCGCTGCTGCAACTGTTGGGTAATTCGCCAGGCTTTCAGTCCGCCATCGGCCATCCCGATGCTGGCGCAGCCGATCATGTAGTCGACTTTCTCGCGCACGAGATATTCCGCCACTGACGACCACAGGAAGCTGATAGTCGCACCATTGCGGTAGTCCGGGTGTACGCAAGTGCGCCCCAGCTCTGCGATCTGACCTGGAAGTTGTTCAAGCAGCCTTAGATCAAATTCGTTTTTTGAGTAAAAGCCGCCGGCCCGCGCGGCGTCACGTTGGTGCAATACCCGCGAGGTGGCGACAAGTGTTCCGCTCGCCTCGTCTGTCACGATCAGGTGATCGCAGTGGGCGTCGTAGTGGTCGATGTCGATACCGGGAATGGTGGTGCCCAGGTCGGAGTCGTACTCTTCGGAAAATACCTGATAACGCAGTTTTTGAGCGGCCTCAACGGCGCTGGCGTCACGTGTGATCGTCGCATTCAGGCGACGGCTTGCAGTCAACGAACGGGCTTTTTCAGCTGGCATGTCGGGTATCTCTTTATGACCTTTTCCCGACGAGCCTATGAAGCCGGCATTGCAGATGAATGAACAAAAGGTGACGTCCCTGTGACACATTCGCCGAATTGAATGCGTGTCACGACTTGTTACATCGCGGTGGTTCCATGTATTTTTCTGAACAGCATGTATACTTGCTGTTACATGGCGTAGCTTGTGGTATCTAGTAGGGGTATCTGGCGAGCGTTGAAAGCAAGGTTGCTTTCCTTAAAGACGCCAGCAGCAACACTGGGCGAGGCGAACCCGATGGCGGTTTGGCTGTAAACGGAAATAACAAAAGCAGAGATGAGCGGCGTGGAACCAACAAATGAGAGTTGCCGGGTACTGATTGTTGAAGATGATGAGCGTTTGGCAGATTTGACGCGAGAATATCTTGAAAGCAACGGTCTTATTGTCTCCGTAGAAGCCAATGGGGCGCATGCTGTAGAGCGCATTCGTAAAGAACAGCCCGATATTGTCGTGCTGGATCTTATGTTACCGGGCGAAGACGGTCTTTCGATCTGTCGGCGGGCACGCCCGTTCTATCAGGGACCGATCCTGATGCTGACGGCACGCACTGACGATCTGGATCAGGTATTGGGGCTCGAGATGGGCGCCGATGATTATATTTCCAAGCCGGTACGTCCGAGAGTGCTTCTCGCACGGATTCGCGCACTGCTCCGACGCGTCAACGACAAGAGTCAGGACGATGCCGAATCAGGGCCGACTGAGGAACCGGTTCGTCTGCAATTCAATGATCTGGTGGTCGACCGGTCCATGCGTGAAGCCTGGCTCAATGAGGCAAGCATTGATCTGACCAGCGCCGAGTTTGATTTGCTGTGGTTGCTGGCGTCCAGTGCCGGACGGGTGCTTAGCCGCGAGGAAATCTTCACGGCACTGCGTGGCATTGAATATGATGGCCAGGATCGCTCGATCGACGTTCGGGTATCCAGAATTCGACCGAAAATCGGTGATGATCCGGTTCACCCCCGTCGCATCAAAACTGTGCGCAGCAAGGGTTACCTGTTCGTCAAGGAAGCCTGAGCAAGCGTAAACTGCATCTTGTGTCCTGCCCCGGGCGTGATCCGGGCAGGCGCTTTATGCCTCCCGGAAAGGCCGTATGCCGCTAACTCCCTTCCTGAAAATGTTTGGTCGCCTGTTACTGGTGACGCTGCTCATTCTGGCTTTGTGTGCCGGTCTGTTTACCGGGGTGAACGCTGTTCGTGAGCGCCACTGGAATGAGCGGTTCGCAACGCCGTTGATGGATTGGCTGGCCTCGGCCCCCAACCCGTTGGTTAGCTATCCTTGGTTGAGCGCTCTTTACGATATGGAGCTACGGCCCGGCGATCACAACGATCCTGAGTCTGTGGATCATGAGCGTCTTGCCTATGGTCAGGCTGTGGCTGAGGTTCAGGGGCTGGGCGTCCGGGTCCGGCGTCTTTCCGAGACAGGCAATATCATTGATGTGACCTTCCAGGATCTGTACCGGGACATCGGCGAGGTCTCGGCACTGATCATTCTCACCCACCTGAACCCTTTGTTGCCTGATGAACGACCTGCCGGTATGGACAGTCTCGGTCGCGAGCTGGGCGCCACTATCAGTTTTGTCGATGAAGGGTCCGAGTCACTTGAAACGCCCACCCTCGAACGTCTGGTCGAACGTGGCATGGCCTACGTTCACAGGGATGCAGGCGAGCGAGCCCGGGTTTACCTGCGTTTAAATGATGGCACAGTCGTTGAGGTGAGATACCCGGCGCCATTTAACCCCCTGTCCTGGCCGGTGCTCCTGCTGGTGTTTGTGCTTGCAGCCAGTATTGCCGGGTTCTTCCTGTTCCTGTTGTTGCGCGACGTCGATCGCAACCTGAGGGCTGTGGAGTCAGTCGCTATCCGGATTGCCCGCGGAGAACTGGATGCGCGAGTCGATACCAGTCGCGGCACTCTGGTGCGCAGGCTTGGCAAGTCGTTTAACAGCATGGCAGAGCATATCCAGCGGCTGGTCGAGATTCAGCGCGAAATGATACACGCTGTCTCCCATGAACTCAGAACACCTGTCGCCCGCATTCGCTTTGGCGTGCAGATGATTGAGGATTGTCCGGATGAAGCCTCAATGAACAAGCAACTGGCCGGAATCGACGGCGATATACAGGAGCTGGATGAGCTGATCGATGAAATACTGACGTACGCCCGTTTAGAGCAGGGCGGTCCGATTATGTCGTTTCAGGAGATCAGCGTGCCGGATATCGTGCGGCAAGTCGTTGAGGAGCAGCAGCGATTACGCCCGGATATGGCATTCTCGGCGCAGTTTTGTGAAGGCTACGAAGAGTGGTCTCTTTCTGATGCCGAGCCGCGTTACATTCACCGGGCAATCCAGAATCTGGTCGGCAATGCGGGGCGTTATGCCAATGGCCAGGTGCGGGTTAAGTGCCAGTTGGATGCGCAAACCTGCCGCATTGATGTTGAAGATGACGGCCCGGGCATTCCCGACGGCGACTGGGAAAAGGTGTTTACCGCGTTTGCCCGACTTGATGACAGCCGAACCCGCACTTCAGGCGGCTATGGTCTCGGGCTCTCTATCGTACGGCGTATTCTGTACTGGCATGGTGGTCAGGCTTTTGTGACCCGCAGTGAGGCGCTGGGTGGTGCAGAGTTCAGTCTGGTCTGGCCGCGCCGGCAGCCGCAATAGCCCGGACCGCTTTTGTGAACCCGTTCCCCCGGCCTCACGCGTTGTAACAAACTGGTACAGAAGCACCACTGAATAGCGTCGGTGGCTGGCCGATACTCGAAAGCGTAAGGGATGACTACTTAGAGGTTGTAGTTCTTACGAACTTTCCTTGTTTCATTCGTCAATATTTGAGGGGCCGCTTTTGGGCCCCTTTTTTTATGGCTTTTTCAGCTACTGGTTTGAGCCGGGAGTGCGATTCAGGACGCTACGGCACGGTTCATCGCTTCGGGCACAGTGGCGCCGGCCCGTTGGTCACGTATGTAGTCAGCCAGCTGCTCAACCTGTCTGGCCGAGAGTCGCAGCCCCTGCTTGGTTCTGCGCCAGAGTACATCGTCTGTCGACTCCGCCCATTCTTCCGCTATCAGGTAATCCACTTCCCTTGCGTGCAGGGTACCTCCGAAATGGACGCCCAGATCTGCATCAGTGCGACAGCTTCCTAGCATCTGTATGGCGTTGATGCCATAAGTGCGCGCCAAACGATCCCTCAGCTTGGATGACAACGCCGGATAGGCGCTCTGGAGCACCTCGGCTATGGCTGGCTGGGATGTCAGAGCGCGGGTTGCCCCGGGAAGTGGCGTCTGGCGTGTGGTTGACGAGCCCATTGAGGGGAACCAGTCCGTGAGTTTGTTGACGGCGGCTTCGGCAAGTTTGCGGTAGGTTGTGATCTTGCCGCCAAAAATACTGATCAGCGGTGCCTCCTGGTCGCTTCCCAGTACGCTGATAGTGTAGTCACGGGTTATCGCTGCGGGATCCGTGGATTCATCGTCCAGCAGCGGTCTGACACCAGAATAGGTGCTGACAATATCATCACGTTGAAGCTGGTGAACAAAATGATTGTTCACTACATCAAGCAGATAGTCGATTTCGTCATCATCAATCGCGACAGTTGCCGGATCGCCGTTAAATTCCTTGTCGGTTGTGCCAATCAGTTGGAAGTCGTCCTCGTAGGGTAATACGAACACGATGCGGCGATCCGTATTCTGGAGAATGAAGGCCCCCGGCGCATCGTGAAATCGGGGCACGATCATGTGGCTGCCCTTGATCAGGCGCACGCCATGCGGTGATGGTTGGTCGATTGTCTGCCCGAAGATCTTCGCTGCCCATGGGCCTGATGCATTGACGAGGCTGCGAGCGAACACGGTTTCCTGCTGCCCCTGAGCTGATTCAAGCGTGATTTTCCAGAGACGGTTGTCATCACAGCGAGCCGCCGAGATACAGCGGGTGCTGCGCATTATTTTTGCGCCTTTCAGGCGAGCTTGCTGGGCGTTGGCAATGACCAGTCGGGCGTCATCCACCCAGCAGTCCGAGTAAGCGTAGCCTTTCTTGATAGAGGGCTTTAGCGGGCTGTTGACGTTAAAGCGTCGGGTTGATGCGCCAGGCAGCGTCACGCGAGCAGCAAGGTGGTCATATAGAAACAATCCTGTCCGGATCATCCAGCCAGGACGCAGGTGGCGCAGGTGCGGCATGGTAAAGCGCAGCGGCCTGACCAGATGCGGTGCCAGACTTAGCAGTACCTCCCGCTCAGCCAGAGCCTCCTTCACTAGCCGGAACTCGTAATGTTCGAGGTAGCGCAGGCCGCCGTGTACCAGTTTGCTGCTGGCCGAGGACGTTGCGCCACCCAGGTCGCCCTGTTCGCAAAGTGCGACGCGCAAGCCGCGACCCGCTGCGTCGGCTGCAATACCGGTCCCGTTTATTCCACCGCCAATAATCATGAGATCGACGGTTGCGGGTGTACTGGTTAACGGGGAGGATTCCATGGCTGAAGCGGCCTCTATGTTCGAACTCGAAAGTATGTGGGCAATTTTAGCGCTATTTTTGAACATTTTTCAATGCGTAGTTCACATGCGAATATTCAGTCATCCGCCGCAAACCCTGTCAGGTCGTTGGCTTTGGCTGGGCACGGGTGCTGGGGCCTTGAAGGCCTGCATTAGTTATATCGCGGGCGTGTTTGGAGTGCGGCGGGTGCAATTTTAATCACAATACTGGAATAAGCGGTTTTACTTGTGGTTCGGGATCACTATAATTTTCCTTTACGAAAATAAACGACGGCGCGCAAGACCGGTCACAATAAGGAAGAGGGTTACATGTCTGTCTATTTGCTTGCTATTGATCAGGGAACGACCAGCTCTCGAGCTATGATATTCAGGCGCTCCGGCGAGGTAGTGGCGGTTGCCCAGCAAGAGTTCAGACAGTTCTTCCCCCAGGATGGCTGGGTCGAGCATGAGCCGGAGGAAATCTGGGAGAGCACCCTTGAAGTCTGTCGTCGGGTGATTGCTGATTCGGGCCTCAAGGCGGAGCAGATAAGTGGCGTGGGTATTACCAATCAGCGTGAAACCACGATTATCTGGGATAGGGCAACCGGTAAACCTATTCATCGGGCCATTGTCTGGCAGGACCGTCGCACAGCGCCTGTCTGTACCCAGCTAAAAAACCGGGGGCTGGAAAACACGGTTGTCGAAAAAACCGGTCTGCTGATTGATCCATATTTCTCCGCTACCAAAATTGCCTGGATTCTGGACCAGGTTGAGGGGGCCCGGCAGCGGGCCGAAGCGGGTGAGCTTGCATTTGGTACGGTCGATAGTTGGCTGCTCTGGCATCTTACCGGCGGCAAAGTTCATCGTACTGATGCCACCAATGCATCGCGGACGGCACTGTTCAATATACACAGCCAGACATGGGACGACGACCTGCTCAAGCTGTTTCGGGTTCCGCCTGCTTTGCTGCCAGAAGTGCTCGACTCGGCTGCCGATTTTGGCGAGGTGGACGCAGATCTTTTGGGGGCGCCGCTTCCTGTTGCCGGTATCGCGGGGGATCAGCAGGCGGCGCTCATCGGTCAGGCGTGTTTCGAGCCCGGCATGGCCAAGAGCACTTACGGAACGGGCTGCTTCCTGATTCTCAATACTGGTGATGCGCCGCTGCGTTCAGAGAATAGATTGCTCACCACCGTTGCTTACCGACTCAACGGCAAGCCCTGCTATGCCATTGAAGGAAGCATCTTCGTGGCGGGTGCCGCGATGCAGTGGTTACGGGATGGCTTGAAACTGATCACTCACGCCAGCGAATCACTGTCGCTGGCCGAGACGGTTGGTGTTGAAAATGCGGTCTATCTGGTGCCTGCCTTTACCGGTTTGGGGGCGCCGCACTGGGATCCTCATGCACGCGGGGCAATCCTGGGTTTGACCCGTGACACCGGCATCGCCGAAATCGTCACCGCCGGTCTCCAGTCGGTCTGTTATCAGACCAAAGATCTGGTGAGGGCTATCCAGAACGATGGTGCGCCGCTGAATGAGTTGCGAGTCGATGGTGGCATGGCAGTCAATGACTGGGTAATGCAGTTTCTGGCAGACATTCTGAGTGTGCGGGTCGATCGCCCGAAAGTGACTGAAACCACGGCATTGGGCGCGTCTTATCTCGCAGGCCTGCAGTTGGGAATCTATGAAAGCACCAGTGAGATTGCCGAGTTGTGGGCGCGGGAGCGCGCCTTCTCTCCAGAGATGGCGCCCGCACTGCGGGAATCGCTCTATGCGGGCTGGCTGGATGCAGTGGAGCGCATTTGCCACAACTAGCCATAATTAGGTCGAGGGTGGCTTGATAGGGGGTGTCAGCTGCGTTCGAACGCTATCAGGTGATCGGCTTCTATCCGAACCGGCACCTGTTCTCCCAGCCTGAAATCCAGGTGACTTCTAAAAAGAGCCTCAAACTCGGTCTCGGACGAGAGCCGAAAACGGTAGAGTGTCGAAGTGCCGGCGAAGGTTTTCTCGATGACTTTGGGTTGCAGGGATGATGTTGCATCGTGAACAACGTCGTCGGGCCGGATCAGGACATCCACCAGTGTGCCGTCGGGCCACGGGTAGGCACGATTACCCCGAATGACACCAAGTTCGGATTCAATCGTTTCCGGACCCAGTGTTTTGCCCTTCACGAACCCGCCCTGGCCAATGAATCCCGCGACAAAGCGATTGGCCGGTTCGTGGTAAAGATTATACGGCTCATCCCATTGCTGGACGGTACCGTCGCGTAAGACGGCAACCTGATCGCACATCGCGAAGGCTTCCTGCTGATCGTGCGTCACCAGAATCGCGCTAATGCCCAGCGTCTTCAGAATGTCCCTGACGTCAAGACTCAATCGCCTTCTCAGATCAGCATCCAGGTTCGAAAAGGGTTCGTCCAACAGAATGAGCGTGGGTTCCGGGGCCAGGGCCCGAGCCAGCGCAACGCGCTGTTGCTGGCCGCCCGACAGTTCATGCGGATACTGGTTGGCGAGGTCCTGCAGGTGTACGAGATCAAGCAAGTCGGCGACCTTTTGGGTGCGCTGCTCTTTGTCCATGCCTTTCAGGCCGAAGCCGATGTTGTCGGCGACGCTCAAGTGCGGGAAAAGGGCATAGTCCTGGAAGACCATGCCGATTTTGCGTTTCTCCGGTGGCACGGCTCGCCCGGGTACGCTGACCACGTGTCCATTGAGCTGGATGTCGCCCCCCTGCAGTGACTGGAATCCGGCGATAGCCCTGAGAATCGTGCTCTTGCCGCAGCCGCTCGGGCCCAGCAGGCAACCAATGTCACCCTGGCCCAGTGCGAAACTGACGCCTTTGATGACCGGATCGCCACCGTAGCCGCACTCCAGGTTGTTGACGTTGAGCAGCCATGCGTTCTCGGAAATCGGCGGCGTCACAGTCATCTTTCTATGCTCCGATGATCAGGAATTCGAGCAGGGCCTTCTGCGCATGCAGGCGGTTTTCCGCCTCGTCCCAGACGACAGAGCTTGCATGCTCAAGCATATGCTGTGAAATTTCTTCACCACGGTGTGCCGGCAGGCAGTGCATGAACAAGGCGTCTGCGTGCGCCAAAGACATGAGTTCGGGATTGATCTGATAGGGAGCAAAATCCTTTGCTCGTGCCTTCTGTTCGTCTTCCTGGCCCATCGATGCCCAGACATCCGTTACCAGCATGTCGGCGCCGCGAGCCGCCTCCTCGGGGCTTCTGATGACGGTTACACGCTCGCTGTTGTCGTCCAGCAGCGCCTTGGCCGGTTCGTAACCTTCCGGGCAGGCAATGCGCAGGTTGAAATCAAACTGCTGGGCAGCGTTGATATAAGATGCGCACATGTTGTTGCCATCGCCGACCCAGGTCACGGTCGCGCCGCGAATGCTGCCGCGATGTTCGCGAAAGGTCTGCATGTCTGCCAGCAGCTGGCAGGGATGATAGTCGTCCGTCAATGCATTAATAACCGGTGTCGCAGCAACGCTCGCGAATCGCTCCACTGTCTCGTGATCGAAGGTGCGGATCATCACTGCATCTGCCATGCGGGAGATCACGCGTGACGTGTCTTCGATGGGCTCACCGCGACCGAGCTGGGTATCCTTGGGAGACAGGAAGAGAGCGGCCCCGCCCAGTTGTGCCATCCCGGCTTCGAACGATACGCGAGTGCGGGTCGAAGACTTTTCGAAGATCATCGCCAAAACGCGATTCTTGAGTGAATCCCGGACTTCGCCAGCACGCCAGCCCTTTTTCAGGGCAATGGCGTTATCGATCAGTTGATCAAGCTCTTCAGGAGAAAGATCTGTGAGGGTCAGGAAATGTCTAACAGGCATGGTTGCTTTTCCGTGCATTAAAATAATTCAGGGCGTATGCGGAGCGGAGTCGGCAGATTGGTTCGGCTCAGAAAATAGCAACATCCGGTTCGTGGAACAGACCACACCGGGTAGGTGAGCGAATCAGGATCGAGTCATAGAGCCCGCAGTAAGCAGGTCGATCATAGTATCGGTAATCGCTGATATTGACAATGACGCCCAATTTGAAGGGGTTGGCAGTGGAGGTGCGGTATTCCGGGGCGAGATACCTGAGTGACATGGTCAGGTTTCCGGTTGCTGTGTACAATAACGCTATTCGGTTAATCGATACGCCGGTGTGATCATCGGCCTGATAGCGAGGTACGACTCTGTATGGATATCAACGAAACGATCAAAAGCCAGTTGCAGGACAATCCGATCATCCTGTACATGAAGGGGTCGCCTCAGGCGCCTCAGTGCGGTTTTTCAGCGAAAACAGTGCAGGCTGTTATGGCGTGCGGCGAGCGGTTTGCTTTCGTCAACATTCTGGATAATCAGGAATTGCGCGATGGGCTCAAGGCCTATTCAAACTGGCCGACCTATCCACAGCTGTATATCAACGGTGAGCTGGTGGGTGGATGCGACATTGTTCTCGAGATGTCAGAATCCGGTGAGCTGGCGGATATGATCAAGGCGGCGGCACCCAAGCAGGAGAATGCCGACTCCTGATCGTCCCGATCATTTCAGGTTGAGCGGAGTAAACCTCAGCTCAACCTGAAAGCGATACCCCTTATCCCTGGCGGACTCCGGTGGCTCGGGATAGGGGCTTGCGGCCAAGGCGCTACGCGTTGCGGCCCTGTCCAGCGAAGGCTTGCCAGAGCTTTCGATTATGTCGACCTGTCTCAGCACACCGCTTTCCATCAAATACAACTCAAGTCGCACAGTTCTGACGGTTTTTAGCTCTCTGATCGAGCGTACCGGGCGGCTGTGTATTTCATTGCTGATGTATCGCCACAAGGTTTCAATATAGGGATCAGGTGCCGGTTTGGTGACCTGGTTGGCGTTCTTATCGTGCTCCGCGGTTGCAGGAGCATCCGGGCTGCCTTTGCGTGAAGCTTGTGCCGCGATGGCCTGCTTGCTGGGTGTGCTGGCAGGCGCTGGTTGGGCCGATTGACGGGGGATATGGTTAGCGTCAGTGTTGTTATCGCGATTCGCCGTATCCGATTTGTTGGTACGGGGCGGCGTTGGCTTCCGGGGAGCGGGAGTCGGCTGCTTGTCGGGGCTTTGTCTTGTCACCACGGAGACTGAATTCGATTCCGGAGTGGCGCCGGTAGGCTTTAAAATCTCGTCAATCTGCTGGGGGGTGTAGGTGGGGGCTGCCTTGCTGGGGCTGCTGGCAGCGCTTTCAATAGCGTTGCCGTGACGCACAAGGGTGAAGTTGACGGTTTCAGTCGTCGGCTTTTCCGGCATACGGGGCAATAGGCCTATAATCCCGGCCAGAATAAGCGTATGCAGGAGTAGGGCGAACGAAAAAGCAACGGCCAGCCTGTAGGACTTCGGCTGACCATTCGTGTAGCCGTTGGACGACATGCAATTCCCAAGTCACATCTGAGTCGGTGACTGAGGCTAGCTTATCCGGTATTGCGCCGCAAGCTGCCGACGACAGCGTCGAGAGCCCGGTCAATTAATGCGCCCTGTTCGAGGATTGTCAGTCGCCCTCTGCGCATTTCGTGGGCCAGTTCAATGCGGGCCTTCTCAATGACTTTCAGGCCCATCCGGTTAACGAAAACAAAGCAGTCCGCCTCGTCGATAATTGCCGAAAGCTTGCAGCGGAAACGTGAGCCGTTGACCAGGTTGAACTCAACCCACTGACCGATTGCGATGCCATCAATCTTGTTGACGTACTCGGCAGTCGCCGCATCCTCGATTTCCTGCTGGCGCTCGACCGCTGTCGGGCTTTGTTCTGCCAGAATCTGTTCATCGGTCTGGGTGGCAGGCGCGGGTGGCTCCTCGCGAGGGGTTTCCCTTGCCTCTGCCAGCGCGTGAGCCCTGAACGCTTCAGTGAGCTCATGCTTGAGATCGCTCATCATCGTGTCCAGGCCTGTGGAGTTGTAGGACACTTCCTCCAGGCCTGATCGCAGCGCTTTCAATAGCCCGGGTACAACACGTACCCACTGATCTCGTTCATCATCCTCAAGATGAGGGTGGAGGCACCAGATCAGGTCATCGACAACGCGGACGGATTGATTCCACCGATGTTCAACGTCGTTGCGCAGGTATGACAGGAACATGACCCGACTCCACCCGTTGATCAGGATGTTGCGGATAGTGTCCGGAATGCTGTGGCGTGCGAGTTTTTCCTGCAGGAGTTTATCGACGGTTTCCTGCGCCTTCTGAGATTTAATACGACCGCGCTCCGATTCTCTGGTGCGTTGTTCAACCAACGTTGATTTCCGATTTTCCCGCGCCAGAAACTGATCGAACTCGTCGTTGAGCTGCTCAAAGAGCGTAATGTCACCGTCGAACTCGTTAAGAATTCTCAGCACGATGTTGTGAATCTGCTCGTAGAGCTTGTCGCGGGATTTTTCGTCGCTTTCACTCCAGCCAATGCCGGCACGGGCGAGCCCGTTGAGTAACTTACGGGCAGGATGGGTGGCCCGACTGAAGAAAGACTTGTCCTTGATAACGACTTTCAGAATCGGTATCTGAAGTCGGCTGATCAGCACCTGAATCGGCGCCGACAGGTTGTAGTCGTCAAGGATGAATTCAAACAACATCGATACGAGGTTGATCAGATCTTCATCCGCCTCGTTCAATGCCGGTGTTTTTCCGTCCTGGTTCTTTCGCTGGGCAAGCAGGTGCTCAACAACTTCATGAAGGTCGACAACGATTGGCTCGCCTTTGCTGAGGTTGTCCGAGCCGGAAAGTTGGGGTTCATGGGGAATATTCGCCAGCAGCTGGAATAACTCTGCACCGCCAACGATATGAACATTGGGGTTGGCGGAGCGCGGCTGGCCGCCACCGCCACGCTGCTCTGCGAGCATGTTCCGGATTTGCTCGAAAATAGCGTTGTCGCGGTTGGCTCCACTCTCGGGGCTCTCTTGGAGCGGTGCTTCCGAGGCCGGAGTATTCGCTTTATCGCTCCCGGGCTCCGCGACTGGCGTGCCGCTCGTCGTTTTGCCATGGAACCGGAAGTTCGGAATGATGCCGGCCTGAATCAGGATGCGGTTGGCTTCGTCCAACAGCATGCCAAGATTGGACACGACGTAGCGATCAAACTGCTTGAGAACAATCAGTCTTTCGCGAATCTGGATTTCCAGTGCCTGAGCAGCCTCAACAAAGGCGCTGCACAGATGCTCGGGCGCCAGCGGATTGACTGGTTCTTCGTCGCTGGCATTGGGGTAAATGGCACTAAAGCGAGCCTGCAGCTGGATCAACGGTCCCTGAAAGTAGGCGCGGGACTTTGTGATCATGGCATTGAGGGCAACCTGCTCTTCAAGCTCATCGTTCTGGATCAGCGACAGCGTTTCAGCGGTAGTTGTGCTGTGATCCACGACTTCGGGAGAGGTTGAGCGCGGTGGTGTTACGAATAGGTGGCCAACAGAGGTCTGAAAGTGCTTTTCGATGCCTTTGCGCTTGATCCGGATTTCGCGCATTGCTTCGAAGTAGCGGTTTTGTTCGTTGTTGCTGCGCGCATTGTTGGCAAGTTCGAACAGCGAGTCGTCAACGGCGTCAAAGGCACCCTGAAGCAGATCACCCAATCCGGCAACGACAGTATCCCTGATCTTGCTGATTTCCTTGGGCACAGCCACACCCTTCCCCAAGCCTTTGTGCTCGTGGAGATAATGTATGCCGGACTGCTTGTTCATGGCCGACTCCTATTGCGCCTCAACCGGATACATGACCGAGCGAATTTCTTTATGGTTATCGTTTTGATTTCTGAATATCGCGTATTACAAGGATTATAGAGCGTAAAACGTTATACGGATACAAAGGACTGTCGGCCCAAAAAAGTTTCGGGGCGTTCATAAATTGAGCATAAACATTTTTAATGCCAAAGGGTATGAAATCGCCCCGAGATTAACAAAATATAACGTCGACTCGATGAAGTTTGCGTCGATGGTCGGGGGGGCTGTTTGGCATTGTAAAGCCCGGCCAGGTTGTGCGCTGAAGGCAGCCTGGCCGGGCTTTTGGAAGGGAATGGTGTGCAATTCAGCTCACATAGACGGGGCCAACCCCAGCGCTCCAGATTACAACGCTGATGGCAAACAGTGCTACAAGCATCACGAGACCGACAGTTAATACCGACGATGCGAACATGAATCCGCGATCTTCCGGGATTTTCATCAGAATGGGGAGTCCTTCGTAGAGCAGGTAAACGGCATAGGATACGGCGACCAGACCAACAAGCATGTTGATCCAGATATTGGGATAGGCGGCGATGACGCCCAGCAAAAAGATAGGTGTTGCTGTATAGGCGGCGAGGACAACGCCTCTGGGGTTGTCTTCCTGAACGCCATAAGTGGCGGCGAAGAAATCAATGAACCGCCCGAGGATGTATATGCCAACCAGCATTGCGGCGTAGAACAGCCCACAGAGTTGCAAGGCGCTTGCTGTTGTCAGGCGAATAATCTGCCCATCGCCAACCTGCCAGCCGACCTGAGTGGTGCCGTAAAAGCCGGCTAATGCAGGTACGAGGGCCAGAAGAAAGATGTGGCCGATATAAATCCTGCTCAAGGTTTCTGAATCGTTGCGTATGGCTTCCCACTCCTGATCGGGGCGGGTAAACAATCCCATCGTGTGGCCTAGACTCATGGATACAACTCCTGATTATTGTTTTTGTAAATCAGGCTCAGTGTTGTGGCATTGCCTCCGGAGGGTCAAGTAATCGGTTAAATTTTGATCGAACTAGAAGCGTCTTTTATATAACCATATCGTCTACGATGTAGTGCTCACTCAGTTGCCGGTCCGGAGGATGTGGCGCCTGGCGGGTGGGTGCACTGTCGCGGCTTTGACAACGTTATCCTTGATCTGGAGAACTTCGATTCTTACGCCTTTGACCTTGAGGCAGACGTTGTTCTCGGGAATGGTTTCAAGTGTCTCGGTGATCAGCCCGTTAAGGGTCTTGGGGCCGTCAGTCGGTAGCTTCCAGCCGAGCAGTTTGTTGATGGCGCGAATGTGTGTCGAGCCATCGATAATATAGGTTCCGTCTTCCTGCGGAATAATATCGGGGCTGGTCGCAGCATAATCGGTTGTAAAGTCGCCAACAATTTCTTCGAGAATGTCTTCCAGAGTAGCGATGCCCAGTACATCTCCGTATTCGTCTACCACAATGCCGATCCGGCGCTTGGCCTTCTGGAAGTTGATCAGCTGCAGGTGGAGTGGTGTGCTTTCCGGGATAAAGTAGGGTTCGCGGCAGAGCTGCATGATCATGGCTTTATTGATTTCATCCTGCATTAGAAGCTTTGACGTGTTGCGCAGGTGAAGGATGCCCTGAATGTTGTTTATGTCCCCTTTGAATACCGGAAGCCGGGTGTGCTGGCTGCTGCGCATCTGGCGGATAATCGTTTCCATATCATCGTCTAGATCAACCCCGACGACCTCATTGCGCGGCACCATGATGTCGTTAACCGTGACATTTTCCAGATCGAGAATGCTGACCAGCATGTCTTTGTGCTTGCGTGGAATCAGGGCGCCCGCTTCGTTTACCAGTGTGCGGAGCTCTTCCCGGCTGAGGTGGTCCGAGGCAGCGTCTTTGGCGGAAATGCCCAGAAGTTTGAGGATCATCCCGGTAAACAGGTTGACGAACCAGACCATCGGATAAAGCAGTTTCAGAAGAGGGCGCAATATATAGCTGGCGGGAAATGCGATGCGCTCCGGGAACAGGGCGGCCAGAGTTTTTGGTGTTACTTCGGCAAAAATCAGGATCACAATGGTGAGCAGCACTGTTGCTATAGCAATGCCGGCATCACCCCACAAGCGAATCGCGATGACGGTGGCGATTGATGAGGCGAGGATGTTGACAAAGTTATTGCCAATCAGAATAACGCCAATCAGCTGATCTGTGCGCTGCAGGAGATCGTTTGCCCGTTTGGCTCCGCGGTGGCCAGTTTTGGCAAGGTGCTTAAGCCGATATCGGTTCAGGGTCATCATGCCCGTTTCCGAGCTGGAGAAAAACGCTGACATGACAATCAGAATGGCGAGCAGTATGAAAAGCGCCGTAAGCGGTGCTTCGTTCAAGCAGGAGTGTCCTTGTGTTGCCTAGGTTAGAGTGCTGAAAATAGGGGGTTGGGGTCAGGCCTGTCAAGCGCTGGATGACAGTTTGGCGGTTTCCGTCATACCCGGTGGAAAATCAGCTCGAGTACGAATTTGCTGCCGTAGTAGCCCAGCATCAGCAGGGCGCAGCCCGCAAGGGTCCATCGACTGGCGGTGAGTCCGCGCCACCCCAGCGTGTAATGGCCGACCAGAAGCCCGGAAAACACAAGCCAGGACATGATTGAAAACAGGCTTTTATGGGCCAGGTCCTGGGCAAAAAGATCGTGTACAAAAACGGCGCCCGTAATAATGGCGAGCGTCAGGACAATGACGCCGGCCCAGAGTAGCTCAAACAGCAGTGATTCCATTGTTTGCAGTGGCGGCAGGTTACGCACCACCATGCTGTTGTAGTTTCGCTTGAGTTGTCTGTTCTGCATGTGAACCAGCAGTGCCTGCACCGAGGCGAGCGTAAAAAGGCTATAAGCTGTGATGGATAGAGCAATGTGAGCCAGCATCCCCCAATTGTGTTGTGACACGTAATGAGGGGGAGAGTGAAAAGCGAGAACAAACACGACCGTTATGGCGGCTAATGGGTAAATTGCCAGGAACAGAAATTGAATCGGTTTGAAGTTGTTCAGAATAACCAGGAACAGGACAACGAACCAGGAAATGAGCAGCGACGCGGGGAAAAAACCAAAGTTCAAAGTCGACGGCTCTGGGATGATTGTCCAGATCAATGTGCCGTGTGATACCAGAGCAAGAATGCCAATCAGTGATGTGAGACTATGGTTTTGTTTGATCCTGCCGCGAAATACCAGTGTCTGCAGCGCAGTGCCGAGGCTATAAAGGAAAAGCGTGGTAACCGCGAGGATGAGCGTGCCCATGAAGCGTCTGTGTGTCCAATAATTGTTCGGTTGTTCGTGTCAGAGCGACAGTCTGGTTATAATGGGCGGATTGTGCAACCGGAATCAATCTTTGAGGGCCTGCGAGCACCCGTTTTGCGGCCCTGTTCGTATCCATGCATCTTCTACAGAGAATGACGGATCACCATGTTTGAGAATCTGACCGACCGACTCTCCGGCAGCCTTCGCAAAATTTCGGGCCAGGCCAAGCTGACGGATGACAATATTAAAGACACTTTGCGCGAAGTGCGTAAGGCGCTACTTGAAGCGGATGTTGCGCTCCCGGTAGTGAAAGGGTTTATCGAGAGCGTTCGCGTTCGTGCCGTAGGGCAGGAAGTGAAGCGCAGCCTGACACCGGGTCAGGTGTTTGTGAAGGTCGTCCAGGACGAGTTGGTCCGGGTGATGGGCTCGGCAAATGAAGAGCTCAACCTGGCCGTGCAGCCACCCGCCGTTGTGATGATGGCAGGTCTGCAGGGTGCGGGTAAGACGACAACCGTAGCCAAACTGGCGCGCCATCTGAAGGAGCGTCGCAAAAAATCGGTGATGGTGGTCAGTGCTGATATTTATCGGCCGGCTGCGATACGACAGCTTGAGACTCTGGCTGAAGATGTCGGTGTTCTGTTTCATCCCAGCTCGACAGATCAGGACCCGGTTGCCATCGCTGAAGGTGCGATCGACGCGGCCCGCAAGAAGCATATTGATGTCGTGATCCTCGATACCGCCGGTCGTTTGCATGTTGACGAGCAGATGATGGGCGAAATCGGCCGTTTGCAGGCGGCAGTCAAGCCGGTCGAGACCCTGTTTGTTGTGGATGCCATGACGGGGCAGGATGCGGCGAATACCGCCAAGGCATTTAATGATGCGCTGACGTTGACCGGTGTCGTACTCACCAAGACTGACGGTGATGCCCGTGGCGGTGCGGCGCTTTCTGTGCGCCACATCACCGGGAAGCCGATCAAGTTCATGGGGGTGGGCGAGAAGACCGATGCGTTGGAGTCATTCCATCCTGATCGACTGGCATCGCGGATCCTTGGTATGGGCGACGTGCTTTCTCTTATAGAGGAAGCTGAGCGTAACATTGATAAAAAGAAGGCAGACAAACTCACCCAGAAGATCAAGAAAGGCAAAAGCTTTGATCTCGAAGACTTCCGCGACCAGCTTCAGCAGATGAAGAATATGGGCGGTATTGGTGGGTTGATGGACAAGTTGCCTGGCATGGGGCAAATGGCACAGGCCGCCCAGCAGCAGGTCAACGACAAAAGCATGGGGCAGCTTGAGGCCATTATTTGTTCGATGACGCCGAAGGAACGTCGCTACCCTGATGTTATCAATAATGCCCGGAAGCGCCGGATAGCAGGCGGTTCAGGTACCCAGATCCAGGATGTAAATCGTCTGTTGAAGCAGCACAAGCAAATGCAGAAGATGATGAAGAAGCTGGGTAAAAAAGGTGGAATGGCCGGCATGATGAGAGGCATGCAGGGTATGATGCCTCCCGGCGGGGGTGGCGGAGGTATGCCACCATTTGGCCGTATGTAAAAGTCGCAATCGCTATTGGTGATAATTAGCTGTCACTGCTGTTTTCATTGGCGGGGAATTAGACTAGAATAGCGCCCCTTTCGAGTATGGGTCTTCACGCAAGCCGCAGACGTGGTTGGCGTGGGTCACACAAAGTTCGTACAACAGACAGGATATTAGTCGAAATGGTAACAATCCGTTTGGCTCGTGGTGGCTCCAAGAAGCGCCCGTTCTACCATATGACAGTCACCGACAGCCGCAAGGCTCGTAACGGTCGTTTTATTGAGCGTGTAGGTTTTTTCAACCCGGTTGCCCGTGGTCAGGAAGAGCGTCTGCGCGTTGATCAGGAGCGCGTGCAGCACTGGGTAAACCAGGGCGCACAAACAAGTGATCGTGTTGCTAAGCTGCTGCAAGAAGCGGCTAAGTAAACACAGCGTTAGCTGTATTGCACTGACCGGGGCGATCGTATGGCAGATAGTTCGCAGGAAACTGTGATTGGCCGCATCACCTCGGTTTTTGGGGTTAAGGGATGGCTCAAGGTCTACTCTTTTACTGACCCCATTGAAGGTATTATGAATTATCCGCATTGGCGGATAAATCAGAATGGTAAGCAGGTCAGCGTCGAAGTAGAGGAAAGTCGTCGTCATGGTCCGGGGATTGTGGTTCGCCTGAAAGGGGTGAATGATCGCGATCTGGCCCGAACGTTTTGTGGCTTCGATATTCTGGTTTCGCGGGACAGCTTTCCTGAATTACCTGAAGGTGAGTATTACTGGCATCAGCTGGAAGGCCTGAGGGTGGAAACACCGGACGGACAGCTTCTGGGTGTTGTCAAGCAGCTGCTTGAAACCGGCTCCAATGACGTGCTCGTTGTAAAACCGGTTGCTGGATCGCTGGACGATCGTGAGCGTCTGTTGCCGTATCGCCCTGATGAAGTTATCACTAAGGTCGATGTGGATGCTGGTTTGATCGTGGCAGATTGGGATCTGGAGTTCTGATTCGTGTGGATCGGAGCGATTTCCCTTTTTCCTGACATGTTTGATGCCGTGCTTGAGTACGGTGTTACCGGCAGAGCGGTTCGGGATGGTTTGTTGAAGGTTGAGCATTGGAATCCCCGGGATTTCACGCACGACCGCCATCGCACTGTCGATGATCGCCCCTACGGTGGCGGCCCTGGCATGTTGATGAAAATTCAACCGTTACGCGATGCTATCCATGCAGCTAAGGCTGCTGCTGGAGGGGTCGCTACGGTGGTTTACCTGTCTCCCCAGGGAGAGCCACTCAATCAGGATCTGGTTGAAGAGCTCGCAGGGTCAGAGCGGTTGGTGCTGGTTGCCGGTCGTTATGAGGGGGTAGACGAGCGTTTGATTTCTACGGAAGTTGATCGCGAAGTGTCTCTGGGTGATTTTGTTTTATCCGGAGGCGAGCTGGCTGCAATGGCTGTGATTGATGCGGTAACACGTTTCATTCCAGGTGCACTGGGCCACGCGCAGTCAGCGGAGCAGGACTCGTTCGCTGACGGATTACTGGACTGTCCGCATTACACCCGTCCCGAAGTTTACGAGGGGCAAACAGTACCGGACGTCCTTTTAGGTGGGCATCACGAACAGATCCGGCGTTGGCGGCTAAAACAGTCGTTGAGACGAACCTGGGAGCGGCGCCCCGACCTGCTGGATAAGCGGGATTTAACGGGCGAAGAGCGCGAGCTATTAGACCAAATTTTGAATGAACCGGGTGCCTCTGGGTCAACAGGGCATTGAAAGATTGGGTATCAGGAGCTAACGATGAGCGGCAAGAACAACATCATCAGTCAGATTGAATCGGAACAAATGACCCGGGAAATCCCGGAGTTTGGTCCAGGTGACACCGTAGTAATTCAGGTGCGTGTAACTGAAGGCAACCGTGAGCGCCTGCAGGCGTTCGAAGGCGTTGTAATTGGTAAGCGTAACCGTGGCATGAACTCGTCTTTCACCGTACGTAAAGTATCTTACGGTGTGGGCGTTGAGCGTACATTCCAGACTCACAGCAAGCTGATCGACAGCCTGGCTGTGAAACGTCGCGGTGATGTGCGTCAGGCCAAACTGTACTACCTGCGTGACCTGTCCGGTAAGGCAGCACGTATCAAGGAAAAACTGGGCTGAACAAGCCCGCAGCGTGTTGTTTGTTGCACGCAGCAGGGTCAGTCAAGTAATGAGTAGTACCTTCGGAAAGGCAGCCTCTTCAGGCTGCCTTTCTGCGTTGAGGCGGGCGTAAATGGCGGCATTTCGGCAGCAGGATGAGATACTTGTGCGTCGTTTCAGTGACGCGTTATGGCTTGAATTTGGTTTGGGTGATCGCACTCGTTCAGCTTATGAAAGCGATCTCAAGCATTTGTCGCTCTGGCTGGAAGCGCGCCCGAATAAGCCGCTTCTTCAGCATGCGAAGCGGGCCGATATTCTGGGCTGGATATCTCAGGGCATGGCGACCGGACTAAAAGCGTCTACGGCAGCCCGCCGGTTGTCAGGTCTGCGGCGGTTTTATCGTTACCTGATGCGTGAGGCCATAATTGCTGAAGATCCGACCTTGCGTATTGATAGCCCGAACCAGCCCCGTCGCCTTCCCGACGCTTTGACCGAGTCGGATATCGACTTGTTGCTCGCAGAGCCGGATACAGCGCTACCAATCGAGCTGCGCGATCGCGCCATGCTCGAAATTGTGTATGGTTGTGGGTTGCGGGTGTCGGAATTGGTGGGGTTGACTGTAGATCAGGTTAACTTGCGGCAGGGCGTAGTACGCATTACCGGTAAGGGTGGAAAGGAGCGTCTGGTGCCGATGGGTGAGGAGGCGCTGGACTGGTTGATTGCGTACATGCAGGATGCGCGAAATGAGTTGTTGAAGAATCGGCCGTCAGATGCGCTTTTTCCGGGTAATCGCACGTTACCAATGACACGTCAGACATTCTGGTACCGGATAAAGCTCTACGCCTCGAGGGCAGGCATTCGTAAAAAGTTGTCGCCTCATACACTGAGACATGCGTTTGCTACGCATCTGCTGAATCATGGCGCAGATTTGAGGGTCGTGCAGATGTTGCTGGGGCACTCTGACCTATCGACTACCCAGATTTATACCCATGTTGCCCGGCAGCGTCTGCAGTCATTGCACGGAGAGCACCACCCGCGGGGATAGGTGTTTGCTGCGGCGATTAGCGGCTTGTCGAAAGTGACTGGCTCGCTGAACTTTGAGTCGGTATGGTTGTCAATCATATCTGTTGTCCATCGGGTTCTTAATGAGCCACCGTTTCCAGGGATCTAGTCAATATGTTCAGTAAGTTCAATCAGTCTTTTGGGGTCAGGGGCGTTCTGGCCTGTCTGCTAATGAGTATGGCTGCGGCTGGAGCCTCTGCTGCGGAGCCTGACAAGGCGGATCCGGTCTCGGCCATCAAGTCGCGTCTGACAAGCTCTGTCCCCGGATTGGAAATCTTGGATGTCAGCCCTGCGGGTACCTCGGGGCTCTACAAGGTAACGACGAACAACAAAGACATGATCTATACCACGCAGAGTGGCGAGTTTTTCCTGGTGGGCGATCTCTATCAGATTTCGGATAAGGGTGTTGCCAATGTCACCGAATCTGATCGCGCCGCTCAGCGCGTCAAGGCGCTCGCTGATGTAGATCGCAAAGATATGATCAGCTATGTACCTGAGGGCGATGTAAAGGCACAGATCTATGTATTTACTGACATCGACTGCCCTTACTGCCGCAAGCTTCACGAAGATGTACCGCGTCTGAACGAGTTGGGTGTCCAGGTGAATTACCTTGGTTATCCGCGCTCCGGGCCGGGAACTCCCTCGTTCAAGAAGTATATTGCGGTTTGGTGCTCCGATGATCGCCAGGGCGCAATGGACAACGCCAAGCAGGGGGTTCAGGTGCCTGCGAAGAGTTGTGAAAACCCGATTGCTGACCAGTTTGCGCTGGGCGGTCGTTTGGGTGTGACGGGTACGCCAGCCATTATTCTGGATGATGGCCACATGGTCAGAGGGTATGTCCCGGCGGATGATCTGGCTAAAGGCATGGGTATATTGTAAAGCCAAAAGAACAGTCTTTTATTTCAGCAAGTTGCCGCCCGGAATAAGCGGGTGGCTTCCATAAAAACGGCTCGCGGACTATCCGAACTTCACAGGATAGGCCCCGAGCCGTTTTTTTCGGGGGCTAATCGTTATAATATGCCGCGCTGGCGCCCGTTTTCTTCGTGGCGGCGCGCATGGAATTCATCAGGATCAGGGGTGGTAGCTTGAAAGAGGTCAAAGTCGGAATCTGCGGATTGGGAACAGTGGGTGGTGGCACCTATAACGTACTGATGCGCAATGGTGAAATGATTGCCGGTCGCGCTGGTTGCCGGATTCAGATTGCCCGCATTGCCTCACGGCGCCAGCGTGATGACATCGATCTGGGTGATATTCCGTTCTCACTTGATGTTTTCGATGTCGTCAATGATCCCGAAGTTGATATCGTTATTGAATTGATCGGTGGCTACGACGTAGCACGTGAGCTGGTTCTGACTGCGATCAACAACGGCAAACATGTCGTGACCGCCAACAAGGCGCTGATTGCCGTCCACGGGAACGAGATCTTTGAGGCGGCGGCAGAAAAGGGCGTTATCGTCGCATTTGAGGCAGGTGTTGCCGGCGGTATTCCCGTCATCAAAGCGATTCGTGAAGGCATGTCTGCTAACCGTATCGACTGTGTTGCCGGCATCATCAACGGTACCGGCAACTATATATTGACTGAGATGCGTGCCGGTCGGGAATTCGCCGAGGTGCTCAAAGAAGCTCAGGAACTGGGTTACGCGGAAGCGGACCCTACATTTGATGTGGAAGGTATCGATGCGGCGCACAAGCTGACGATTCTCGCGTCTACAAGCTTTGGTGTACCGCTACAGTTTGAACGTGCTTACACTGAAGGTATTTCCGAGATTACGCCTTACGATATCGCGCATGCCGAGCTTCTGGGTTACCGCATCAAGCATCTGGGTATCGCCCGTCGCCGTGAGAGTGGCATTGAGCTTCGGGTCCATCCCACGCTGGTTCCCAGAAGCCACTTGATCGCGCAGGTCGATGGCGTGTTGAATGCGGTGCTTGTGGACGGGGATGCAGTGGGTCAGACCATGTATTACGGCCCTGGCGCAGGTGATGAAGCGACGGCATCTGCGGTGATTGCGGATATTGTTGACGTAGCCCGCAGTGTGGCCCATCAAAGCCTGCAGCGCGTGCCCTATCTGGGTTTTGAGCCGGCATCTCTGGAAGACCTCAACGTATTGCCGATGGATGATATCCAGTCTGCCTATTACCTGCGCATTCAGGCGCTGGATCGCCCGGGTGTTTTGGCCAAGGTTGCATCGATCATGAGCGAGCATGGCATTAACATCGAATCCATCATGCAGAAAGAATCCGAGCTTGAAGGCGGCACTATTCCCGTCATTATCCTGACTCATACGGTTCAGGAGCGGCAAATCAACCGTGCAATTGCAGACCTTGAAGCATTGTCTGATATCCAGAATAAAGTTGTGCGGATTCGGGCAGAAAACTTTAATTGATACAGCATTCTTTGCTGTAGGTTGAACGAAACAGGGTTTGACCGGTTCTGCCGGTAAACCCCAGACAGGACATCATTGTGAGATATATCAGCACCCGGGGTGACGCGCCTTCATTGGGATTTGAGGATGTACTGCTGACCGGCCTGGCGCCTGACGGCGGCCTTTATGTGCCCGAGTCACTTCCCAAGTTCAGTCTCGAAGAAATTCGTAGCTGGCGCGGCCTTTCCTATAGCGAACTCGCGTTTAACGTCATGTACCCGTTTGTGGATGATGCGATCCCCGCTGATGACTTCCGCGCGATGCTTGAAGACACCTACAGCGAGTTTGCTCATCAGTCAGTAGCGCCGCTGGTGCAGTTGGACAGCAACGAATGGGTGATGGAGTTGTTTCGGGGCCCGACGCTGGCGTTCAAGGACTTTGCGCTGCAACTGCTGGGACGTCTGCTCGACTATGTGCTTGAGAAGCGCAAGCAGCATGTTGTCATCATGGGAGCCACTTCAGGTGATACCGGGTCGGCAGCGATCGAAGGCTGCCGTCGGTGCGAGCACGTTGACATCTTTATACTGCATCCTCATGAACGTGTGTCTGAGGTGCAGCGTCGCCAGATGACGACTGTGCAGGGCGATAATATTCACAACCTCGCCATCAAGGGTAACTTTGATGATTGTCAGCGGATGGTCAAAGCCAGCTTTGGCGATCAGTCCTTCCTTGACGGCAAGACGCAGCTGGTAGCAGTCAATTCTATAAACTGGGCCCGGATCATGGCTCAGATCGTTTATTATTTTCACGCATCGCTGGCGTTGGGCGGTCCGGATCGCAGCATGGCGTTCTCGGTACCGACCGGCAACTTCGGCGATATTTTTGCAGGTTACCTTGCCCGCGGTATGGGGCTGCCGATCAGTCAGCTGGTCATTGCGACCAACCGCAACGACATTCTGCACCGCTTTATGAGCGGCAATCGCTACGAGCAGCACAAGCTGGAGCACACCTTGTCTCCGAGTATGGACATCATGGTCTCCAGTAACTTCGAGCGTCTGTTGTTCGATCTCCATGGTCGTGACGGTGCGGCGGTGCGTGATCTGCTGGAGCGCTCACAAAACGAGCCGGTGAGTATTGAAGACTATCGCTGGAAGGCGGCGCGCAAGCTGTTCGATAGCGCGGCGGTAGATGACGACGCTACCTGTCAGACGATCAGTGACGTGTTCGAGAAAAACGAATACCTGTTGGATCCGCACACTGCGATTGGGGTGAACGCTGCCCGCAGTTGCCGTCGCGACAAAACAGTGCCGATGATTACGCTGGGCACGGCTCATCCTGCAAAGTTCCCTGATGCTGTAAAAAAATCCGGGGTCAGCGTAGAGCCTGAGCTGCCGCTTCACCTGGCGGATCTGTTCGACCGTGAAGAGCGCTACACAGTGCTTGATGATGACCTTGCGACTGTCCAGAACTTTATTCTCTCGCACTGGAAAAACAGCTGACGTTGAATAGAGTATGAAGCACCAGGTCCGCACCGGAATTGGATGGTGCGGGCCGCATTGATTCACCACCTGCCTGAATGCTGATAGCTTATGACGCCACGAAAAATCATCCGGCGTTCCTTGTCGGCAAACTCCGCCAACTGGGGGCAATCCCTGCCGCCGCTGCTGCGCCGCTTGTACGCTGCCCGAGGCGTTGAATCCGACGCGGAACTCGCCTACACCCTGCAACACCTTGCGTCACCGTTCGACCTGCGGGGGATTGATCGCGCAGTTGAACTGATCGCTGACGCCATTGAAAAGCAGCAAAAAATTCTGATTCTCGGTGACTTTGATGCTGACGGCGCAACCAGTACGACGGTCGCCATGCTGGGGCTTCAGATGATGGGGGCACGGTATCTGGATTTTCGGGTGCCAAGCCGTTTCTCGGACGGTTACGGCCTCACGGCCGGTATTATTGACCGGCTCGAAGCAGACGATGCGGTACCTGACCTGCTGATCACGGTCGACAACGGGATTGCAGCGAACGAGGGCGTTGATGCCGCCCGGCGGCTGGGGATTCGGGTTGTGGTCACTGATCATCACTTACCCGGCGAGACGCTGCCTGCCGCTGATGCGATTGTGAATCCAAACCAGAACGGCTGTCCGTTTCTGAGCAAGAATGCGGCTGGCGTTGGTGTGATGTTCTACGTTTTGACGGCGCTTAGGCGCTACCTTTCGGAGCAGGGCAAGTTTGAGGGCAAAGGGCCCAATCTCGGCTGCCTGCTGGATCTGGTCGCGTTGGGAACCGTTGCAGACGTGGTGCCGCTGGATCAGAACAACCGAATCTTTGTTGAACAGGGACTGCGCCGAATCCGCAAAGGCGAAGCCAGGCCTGGTATTCTCGCCCTGCTGGATGTTGCCGGTCGTGACCACACCCGTATCAGCGCGACCGATCTCGGGTTTGTTGTCGGGCCGCGCCTGAATGCTGCCGGCCGGCTGGATGATATGAGTGTCGGGATTGCCTGTTTGCTGGCCGATAATCCCGACGAGGCTCGCCGATTGGCTGTCGAGCTCGACCATATGAACCGCGAACGCCGAACAATTGAAACCGGTATGAAGGAGCAGGCACAGGAGCTCCTGGCATCACTTTCGCTGGATCAGGCCGGATTGCCATGGGGGCTGGCACTGTTCGATGCAGACTGGCACCAGGGCGTGATCGGTATTCTTGCGGCCCGGATTCGTGAGCAGACCCATCGCCCGGTCATCGCTTTTGCACCGGATGAGGGTGGTGAAATGCTCAAGGGCTCAGCCCGCTCGATTCCCGGTCTGCACATCCGCGATGTGCTGGCGGCAGTGGCTGCCCGGCACCCGGGACTGCTCCACAAGTTCGGTGGTCACGCGATGGCAGCCGGTATGACCATTTCAGCTGCGGATTTCCAGACGTTTGCCGATGCCTTTGATGTGGTTGTCCGGGAGAGCATCACCGAGGAGGCGCTGGAGGCGGTTATTACCACTGATGGCCCACTCGCGGCCGATGAGCTGACGCTGGACACTGCGCTGGTGCTGCGCCGCTCGGGGCCCTGGGGCCAGCACTTTCCTGAGCCATCGTTCGATGGCGAGTTTGATGTCATCTCCCAGCGTATCGTCGGTGAGCGCCATCTCAAGCTGGTTCTGAAATCCCGCAGCGGTGGCGATGTGATTGATGGCATTGCGTTCAACACCGGCGCGGAGGTTAGCGACTTTACGCTGACTGGTGCCCGTGTTGTCTACAAACCTGATGCGAATACCTTTCGGGGCCGGACCCAGTTACAGCTGTTGATTGACTATATCGAACCGGCCTGACACCAGCTGATTTCATACGCAATCTCCGGTAAAATGCTCCGCCTGCAGAGCCCGCGAACGATCGCGCGCCAGACACTCTTATTTTTGCTCACCAAAGAACGGATGAAACATGGAAATTAACCCGATCATGACCACCATTAAAGACCTCCGGGAGCGCACTGAGTCGCTTAGGGGGTATCTTTGACTACGATCAGCGGAGTGAGCGGCTGGTCGAAGTAGAGCGTGAAATGGAAGACCCGAAAGTCTGGGAAGACCCTGAGCGGGCTCAGAATTTGGGTAAGGAACGGTCAAACCTTGAATTGATTGTCAGCACCATCAACAAGCTGACAGAAGGTCTGGACGATGCCGAAGAACTGATCGAAATGGCTGCCGAAGAAGAAGACGAACAGGCAGCCGATGATGTCCGTGCTGAGCTCGACGGGCTTGAGCAGGACCTGCAGAAACTCGAGTTTCGCCGCATGTTCTCCGGTGAAATGGATGAGAATAACGCCTATCTCGACATCCAGGCGGGCTCGGGCGGCACAGAAGCCCAGGACTGGGCGAATATGTTGCTGCGCATGTTCCTGCGCTGGGGCGAGCGGCGCGGTTTCAAGGCCGAGATCGTCGAACTGCAGGAAGGTGAAGTCGCCGGTATCAAGAGTGCGACCATTCACTTTGAAGGCGACTACGCCTATGGCTGGTTGCGTACCGAAACCGGGGTTCACCGGCTGGTTCGCAAGTCACCCTTTGATTCGGGCAACCGTCGCCATACTTCGTTTTCGTCGGTATTTGTGTCGCCAGAAGTGGATGACAGCTTCGAGATCGAAATTAATCCTGCGGATTTGCGAGTTGATGTCTATCGCGCCTCGGGTGCCGGTGGTCAGCACGTCAACCGGACTGAATCTGCGGTGCGTCTGACGCACAACCCGACAGGGCTGGTCGCGGCTTGTCAGGCCGGGCGTAGTCAGCATCAGAACAAAGATCAGGCGATGAAGCAGCTCAAAGCCAAGTTGTTTGAACTGGAGATGCAGAAGCGCAACGCCGAGAAACAGAAACAGGAAGATTCCAAGTCCGACATCGGCTGGGGTAGCCAGATACGTTCCTACGTGCTGGATGACAGTCGGGTTAAAGACCTGCGGACCAAGGTTGAAACCAGCAACACCCAGGCCGTGCTCGATGGTGACATCGACAAGTTTATTGAAGCCAGCCTGAAAATGGCGTTGTAAGCCGACGGCTATTGCCAAACCATCACCCTCCGTGGACGGATGCTTCCGGATACCGTTCACGGCAGACTACGCTAGCGAGAGATCATGACAGACCAGACCCAGAATTCAGTGCCGCAGGATGAGAACAAACTGATCGCCGAGCGCCGCGCCAAACTGGCCGAGCTGCGCGAGCAGGGGAATCCCTTTCCGAACGATTTCCGTCGCGACAGTACCGCAGCGGCATTGCTTGCAGCACACGGCGACAAAACCAAGGAAGAGCTGGAAGAACTGGGTCTGGAAGTGGCGGTTGCCGGTCGTTTGATGCTGGATCGCAAGGCGTTCAAGGTGCTGCAGGACATGACCGGGCGGATTCAGGTCTATGCCACCAAGGATGTCCAGAAAGACACCCGCCACTGGGATCTTGGTGATGTTATCGGTGTGCGCGGTACGCTGTGCAAGTCAGGCAAGGGTGACCTGTATGTCGCCATGGATCATTACGTTTTGCTGACCAAGTCATTGCGTCCATTGCCCGAGAAGCACAAGGGCCTGACCGATACCGAAGCGCGCTATCGTCAGCGTTATGTGGATCTGATGGTAAATGAAGATACCCGTCGGGTATTTCAGGCGCGGTCGAAAATTATCAGCTGCATCCGCAACTTCTTCACCCAGCGTGATTTTATCGAGGTGGAAACCCCGATGCTGCAGGTGATCCCGGGTGGCGCAACGGCGCGTCCTTTTATGACGCATCACAATGCGCTGGATATCGATATGTACCTGCGTATCGCGCCGGAACTGTATCTCAAGCGCCTGGTTGTCGGCGGCTTTGAGCGGGTATTCGAAATCAACCGCAACTTCCGCAACGAGGGGCTGTCGACGCGCCACAACCCCGAGTTCACCATGCTGGAGTTTTATCAGGCCTATGCTGATTTCAACGATCTGATGGATCTGACTGAAGCCATGCTGCGTGAGACCGCACAAACGGTGCTGGGCACGCCGATCGTCGTGAACACCAAGGTGTTGGCGGATGGGGAAACCGAAACCATTGAATACGACTTCGGCACGCCGTTTGCGCGTCTGACCGTTGTTGAGTCGATTCTCAAGTTCAACCCGGACATCAGCGCAGAGCAGATCAATGACGACGAGTCTGCACGTAAAATTGCCTCGGATATGGGGATCCCGCTGAAAAAAGGCTGGGGCCTGGGCAAGGTGCAGATCGAAATTTTCGAGAAAACTGTCGAGCACCGCCTGATGCAGCCGACGTTCATTACCGAATACCCGACGGAAGTCTCGCCACTGGCGCGCCGCAAGGACGCCAATCCATTCGTGACCGAGCGGTTCGAGTTCTTTGTCGGTGGCCGTGAGATTGCCAACGGATTTTCGGAGCTTAACGATGCCGAAGATCAGGCTGAGCGTTTCCGCGAGCAGGTTGCCGAAAAAGAAGCCGGTGATGACGAAGCGATGTTCTATGACGAAGATTATGTCACGGCGCTGGAATTTGGCTTGCCGCCGACCGCAGGTGAAGGCATCGGTATCGATCGCCTGGCAATGCTGCTGACGGATTCCCCGTCAATCCGCGACGTGATCCTGTTCCCGGCTATGCGCCCGGAAAAAGGTTGATCGAAGGATGAGTGCTGCAGCAGACGGATTGCGTCAGCAGCTCAAACCGGGTCGCGGCTGGCGAGAGCGGCTCGATCCGGAGTTTGACCAGCCTTATATGCAGTCGCTGGCTGATTTTCTGGCGGCGGAAGAAGAGGCCGGTAAGACACTGTTTCCGGCCAGTCAGCACTGTTTCAATGCGCTGAATTCCACGCCTTTCGATAAGGTGTCGGTCGTGATTCTCGGTCAGGATCCCTATCACGGCCCGGGTCAGGCTCACGGTCTTTGTTTCAGTGTGCGGCCGGGCGTGCGGACACCGCCTTCACTGGTCAATATTTTCAAAGAGCTGGAATCAGAAGCCGATTTCACCACACCTGACCACGGCTGCCTGCAACCCTGGGCAGAACAGGGCGTGTTGCTCCTGAACAGCGTGTTGACCGTTGTACAGGGACGGGCAGGCGCGCATCAGGGTAAAGGTTGGGAAGTGTTTACCGATCGGGTTATTGAGCAACTTAATGCCGGAGCGGAAAATGTTGTCTTCATTTTGTGGGGGAGCTACGCGCAAAAGAAAGGCCGCATTATCGATCGCGAAAAGCATCTGGTGCTGCAGGGGCCACACCCGTCTCCACTGAGCGCCTACCGGGGCTTTTTCGGCTGTGGTCATTTTCGGCAGGCGAACGACTGGCTCGTGGCAAAAGGACGAGCGCCGATAGATTGGCGGTTGCCCGATGAGGCAACACTTGTCTCTCGCTATGAGGCAAGGACAGATACTAAAAAGGACCGCTGAGCGGTCCTTTTTTATTACTACCATCAGTTGGCATTGTTTATTGCAGCAGCGCCATGGCAGCTTCCATCTCAGCGTTGAGGTCCTCTTCTTCACTCATGTCGATATTCGGGTCAAGTCCAAGGCGATCAAATGCACTGATAGTCGTCCAGTCCATCTCACAGAAAGGATGCTCCGAGCCCACCACAAGTTGAAGGTTTGCGACCATAACCAGATCGGCATAGTCCGCTTTGGGAACTTCGCGGGTGAAGTGGGTAAATTCCCGGGGCACAGCCTGAAGTTCCTCGGGGAAGTCCCATTTTTTAAGAATCCGCACCCCAATGTCGGCATGCAGTTCGTCAATGACGTTGTCTAGCATGTCGCTACTGATCTGAATGTCATGGTCTTCCACATGGCGAAGAATCGGCAGAACACCGATCAGATGGACAAGCCCGGCGAGGGTTGCCTGGTCGGGCTTCAGCCGCGTGTAGTGCTGTGCCAACACGTGACAGATACCGGCCACTTCAGTGCTGGTTTGCCAGGTTGCCCGCAGACGCTTGTCGATCATTTCGGAGGTGGCCTGGAACATCTGCTCCATTGCCAGCCCCATCGCCAGGTTACTGGTGTAGGCCATGCCCAAGCGGCTGACGGCCATTGTCAGGTTTTCAATTTGACGCGCCCCGCGGAACAGCGGGCTGTTACAGACACGTATCAGGCGCGCCGAAAGAGCCGTGTCGGTGCTGATGACCTTGACCAGATCCTGGATAGAGGAGTCCTCAGATTCGGCAATCTCCCGCACCTGCAGTGCAGCTTCAGGCAGGGTGGGCAAGACCAGTTTATCCGCCTCAAGAGCTGCAATAATGTCTTGCTTCAGGGTTTCAGAGATAGTTGCCATATCGGGATCATTCCATCCTAAACGTCGTTGGGGTTATGTTTGTTACCCCGTAAGAGTTATTGATCTTCAGTTATAGCAAATTTTTGCCGTTTAGCCCGTCACAAAACGTATCTGAATCTTGTCGCAAAGCAACTTTAGTCGTCGCTGTTGCTCTGCTCCGGCACGGTGTAGGGCAGTGGCATGGGTGTAAATGAATGGCTGCTGCCTTCCAGCGTCCAGGGTTGTGATGCCAGCGCCGCATGCTTGATAACAGCCAGTACCTCGCAGTCACCATTGTCGAACATCACGCTGTTAACCACTTCGCCAACGTTTTTGTCGCCAGCAAGAATACCGGCGCCGGCAACCGGAGCGCTGTCGATACTCTCGAGCTTCAGGCGAAACATGCTTTTCTTGAGTTGCCCCAGATAATGCATGCGAGCAATCACCTCCTGACCGGTATAGCAGCCCTTTTTGAAGTGAATGCCGTCCAGGTGTTGCCAGTTGAGCATCTGTGGCACGTATTGCGATGCGATCGCGGGTTCAAGTTCGGGGATGCCGGCGGCAATATTTCCGGCACGCCAATCCGACTCGTTAATCGTGAGTTTGTCCTGAGCAATATCGTCCTGTAGCGCGTCATTGGGTGCAAGCTGCCAGTATTCATAACGGGGGCAGCCTTCTGCGGTGGGCATGACCCGAATCAGCTTACCGGACGGCACCGATAGAGAGTCCCCAGGTGCCGCCAGTGTGGCCGCCTTGTCTGACAGTTGGGCTACAAGCTCATCGCCCCGGATACCGAATACGCGCGCATCGCTGAGTTCTTCCATTGAGGTACCGCGGAACAGCATCAGGAATTTCTGCAGGTGCGTGGTCACGTCCCCGGCAATCGAGCGTGGCAGCGATAGCACAATGTCACCGTCGACGTCTGCCAGCAGCATCAGGGCGTAGGCCCGGCCTTTTGGGTTGCAGGCGGCGGCACGGCGGGATTGGCTCTCCGTCACCTCGTCCAGGCTCTGGGTGAGCTGCCCGTGAAGGAATTTCCGTGGGTCTTTTCCGCTAACCCGGAACAGGGCGGTGCCCGGCAATTCCACAATACCGCTCTCAGGGCAGTTGTGATGCGCAGGCGGTGATAAGTCGGATATGGCCGGTGTAGTCGCTTCAGGCATAAAAACTCTCCTGTCAGGCAGCGGGTTCGAGGTTGCGTTGAGGGGACTGGCTGGCGAAGCGCAGCCAGACTCTCATGCATCGAAACGTTTCCGGATCGACATTCCTCAGGCCAGGCAGCTGACTCAGCATGACGGTGTATTCGGTATGAGTGGTGGTGGCGTCGTTCAATTTCAAGAGCGCCAGTGACGCATATAGCCGGCTAGCGCCATCGACAGTCACCGCCCGCGACTCTCCATTATGTAAGACAACAGACAGGGTGCCGTGACGCACCTGCAGTGAGGCAACGGGTTGGGAGCCGCGGCCCAGAAGCCCCGTCTGTGTCGCCCTGACGAAAGAGGGGATCAGCAGGAGTGCGCCGGCGGCGCCGTAAATGGTGTACACCATTCCAATGGTGGCAAAAGTTGCAAACAGTAAGGCCCAGAAACCGAGTGCCGCAATCGCGATGCCACGGCAGGGCCTGAGCGTCAGATCAATCCGGTTGTACACGGTTGAGGATCTTTTTGACGATAATCCTGAGTTCAGGGTCGTCTGGCTCGCCGCGCTGCATGAACCATTCAAATATGTCCGTGTCTTCGCATTCGAGAAGCTTGCGATAGCGGGCTTTGTCTTCCTCGGGAAGTCCAGGGAAAACTTCCTCGAGAAACGGGATCAGCAGAACGTCCAGTTCCAGCATGCCGCGTCGGCTGTGCCAGTATAGGCGCTTGTAGTCGGTGTCATGTGCCATGGATAAACCTCGGAAAAATCAGGGCGCCCGGGTGCGAAACGTTGTAGGCGTCAGGATGGTATCTTTTGCTTCGTGGAGCAGGCCGGGGTAGTCCAGCGTATAGTGCAGCCCGCGGCTTTCACGCCGTTGCAGCGCCGAGCAGATAATCAGGTCGGCCACGGTAACCAGATTTCGCAGTTCCAGCAAGTCGTTTGAAACACGGTAGTTGCTGTAGAACTCGCCGATCTCCCTGCCCAGAAGATCCACGCGGTGCTTGGCGCGCTGCAGGCGCTTGGTGGTGCGGACAATGCCGACATAGTCCCACATAAAGTGACGCAGCTCATCCCAATTGTGGGAGATGACCACATCCTCGTCGGAGTCCCTGACCTGACTTTCATCCCATGCCGGTGCCGTTGGGGGTTCCGGAATGTCGGCGTCAGTGCGGGCTATGTCGTCTGCTGCAGCTTTGCCATAGACCAGGCATTCGAGCAGTGAATTGCTGGCCATGCGATTGGCGCCGTGCAGGCCGGTAAACGCCGCCTCGCCAACAACGTAGAGCTGATTGACGTCGCTGCGCGCTTTGACGTCGGTCATGACACCACCGCAGGTGTAGTGTGCCGCCGGTACGACTGGAATCGCAGAGCGGGTGATATCCACGCCAAATTCGATGCACTTCTCGTAAATTGTCGGGAAGTGGGATTTGATGAAGTCTGCGGGTTTGTGGCTGATGTCCAGATACAGGTGGTCTGCGCCCAGTCGCTTCATCTCATGGTCTATGGCGCGAGCCACAATATCACGGGGTGCAAGTTCGCCGCGGGGATCAAAGCGTTCCATGAATGTAGAGCCGTCAGGCAGTAGCAGGCGTCCGCCTTCTCCGCGCACCGCTTCGGTGATCAGAAACGATTTGGCATGAGGGTGATAGAGGCAGGTCGGATGGAACTGGTTGAACTCCATGTTGGCAACGCGGCAGCCTGCACGCCAGGCTATCGCGATGCCATCGCCGGAAGCGCCATCCGGATTGCTGGTATAGCGATAGGCTTTGCTTGATCCGCCGGTGGCGATTACCACAAAGCGGGCTGAGAAAAGTTCGACATGGCTGTCTTCGATATTGAGCACATAGGCACCGACACATCGGTTGCCGGGAAGTGACAGCTTGCGGTGGGTGATGAGATCCACAGCCACCCGTTGCTCAAGTATCTCCACATTGGGCAGGCTGCGAACGCGGTCACTCAGTGTCTGGGATACCGCATGGCCGGTGGCGTCGGCGGCGTGGATGATACGCCGCCTGCTGTGTCCGCCTTCACGTGTGAGGTGGTACTTGTCTTCAGTGTCGTCGCGAGTAAAGGCAACGCCCTGCTCGATAAGCCATTCGATGCTTTCCCGCCCGTGCTCGACGGTGAAACGCACGGCATCTTCATGACACAGGTCAGCGCCGGCTGCCAGCGTATCCTGAATATGTTCCTCGATGCTGTCTTCGTCATCGAGCACTGCCGCGATGCCCCCCTGAGCCCACAGTGTTGAACCGCTGGCGAGCTCGCCCTTGCTGATGACGGCTGTTTTCAGGTGGCGTGGCAGGTTAAGAGCGACTGAAAGACCAGCGGCACCGCTACCAATAATGAGCACATCGTATTTGTGGGACTGTGGCATCTGTTCCGTATCGCGGGCCATAATGTGGGGGCTATTGAACTAAACTTTAGAGCTGCTGTCTATTTGGCCATAAGGGTGTAGGCTCCACAAGAACGTGCGAACAGGACTGCAGCATGACGTTATCCAGATTGCCATTTCCGGCCGCGCCGGTGCAGAATCAAGAGCTGGCAGGCGAAGGCCGGGAGCGACCCCGATTAGCGACGCAATCCGATACAGGCACGCACACCGTCATGACCCCGGTAACTGAAAATCCAGCACAGACGCCGGCTGATGGCGAGACCGACCAGCAACTGGTTCAGCGGGTCAAGCGCGGCGACAAGTCAGCCTTCGATGTGCTGGTGCTCAAGTACCAATCCCGGGTTGCGTCGATTGTCAGCCGCTATTCCAGTGATCCGCAGGATGTGCTCGATTTGACGCAGGAAACCTTCGTCAAAGCTTTTCGGGCGATTGAGCGGTTCCGTGGCGACAGCGCCTTTTATACTTGGCTCTATCGCATTGCGGTGAACACCTCCAAGAATTTTCTGGAGTCACGCAGTCGTCGCCCCCGGGGTAGTGTGGAGGCTGATGATGCGGAACGGCTCGATGCTGGTGATTGGCTACGGGATGGCGCAACGCCAGAAAAACTGCTTCAGCGGGAGCAAATGTATCAGGTGATGCAGAAAGCGATCGGCGCTCTGCCCGAAGAGTTACGTTCGGCCTTGCTGTTGCGGGAATACGATGGCCTGAGCTATGAGGACATCGCCCGCATTCTGGAGTGCCCGATTGGCACGGTACGATCGCGGATTTTCAGGGCCCGCGATGCAGTTGACCGGGAACTGGCACCGCTGATGAGTAATGAATGATGCACATGCGATGCGGGGAAAACGCCCCGTTTTCGACAGTACAGACAGAGTGGACTGATTTGAGGTGTAGCAATGGATGATCGTCTAAAAGAGACGCTGTCAGCCATGATGGATGATCAGGCCGATGAGCTTGCCATTCGCAGACTGCTGTCCCGGGCGGAATTACCTGAGGTGCGTCAGCAATGGCAGCGCTGGCAGAGTATGCAAAGCCTGATGCACGATGACCGGCGCGCATTTGCGACCCTGGATGTCAGTGCGGCGGTACAGGATGCATTGAGCGAAAAAACAGCGACATCTGTTGCTGTTGCGACTCCGCAGGCACGGCAGGTGCAATCCCGGTCAGCGCGTTGGTCTGCGGTCGCTGCCGTTTCGTTTGCGTTGCTGGTGGGATTCGGCGCAGGTTCCCAGTGGGGCTTCTCCAGCCCGGAAGCATCGGCGGAACTCGCTTTGAGTGCTGAACCGGATGCGTCGAACGGTTCGGGTGCCGACAGCCTCGGTCTCGGCAAGGTGGCGACAAACAAGGCTGGAGTGCCTGAAATTGCGCTGCAGGGCCTCGATGCGCGGCAACGCGAGCGGATGAGTCGTTATTTGCTGGAGCACGCACAACATAACAGCGTGGGTATGGGGTACGGTTCAATGGGGTATGCCCGGGTGGCGAGTGCGTCAACCGTTGGATACTGATCAGGTTCGGAGAGTTGTGCACATGGTTGCAGCACCGCGTTATGCCACAAGCACGCCGGCCAAGCGGCCCGGAGTGAGATGGGTGGCAGCCTGTATGGCGTTGCTGACGTTATGCCTGGTACCCCATGTCAGTGCCGCAGATTCACAGGACCAAGCCGAGGCCTGGCTCGAGAAGTTGGGGCCGGCGCTGAATACCACCAGTTATCGCGGAGTGTTTGTTTACAGTCGGGGTGAGCAGGTCAGCTCCATGCGCATCGCGCATCGGTTTCGAGATGGGCAGGTGCAGGAGCGCCTGGTGATCCAGGATGGCGCTCAGGGTGAAATTGTGCGCCGTGGTGGCCGGGTGTACTGTGTGCTGCCGTCGCATGCCAATATCCAGTTGGACGCTATTCTTCCTTCCGGTCCTTTCTCCGGGGCTTTCACCGACAAACTGATGCCTTTCAAACGCTGGTATGTCGCCCGCATGCTGGACGATGATCGTGTAGCAGGTCATGAAGCGGTTGTGGTGGCGTTAAGTCCGCGTGATATGCACCGCTATCAATATCGCCTGTGGCTTGAAAAAAATACCGGCCTGTTGGTGAAGAGTCAGGTGCGCACGGCTCAGAACGATATTCTGGAGCGCTTCCAGTTTACAGTGCTCGATCTTGCACCGGATATCCCGGACAAAGAGTTCGAGATTCAGTCTGCGGCGCCTGCGCGTACCTTTAATATTGAAACCAAAGCCAAACCGGCACCGGACGCCGCCCAGCAGGTTACGATTGGCTGGAAACTGGGGTGGCACCCGCAGGGCTTTGAAGCGTCAGCTTCGTCTGAGGAACCCCGGGGGCAGGCGGTGTCATTCTCTGATGGCCTGGCATCCTTCTCTGTATTTGTGACACCCGTTGGCGATATGCGGATGCCGACCGGCATTTCGCGCATCGGTGCGACGACGGTCTTTATGCGCAATCTCAAAGATGGACAGCGTCAGGTGCTGGTGACTGTCGTTGGTGAAATTCCGCCGAAGACTGCCGTCGAGGTTGCCAATTCGGTGTCGCTGGAACCCGAAAACAGTAGTCATCTGGCAACCGGGATGGCGCCATGATTGAAGAAACCGGCACGGTTGTCGCGGTAGACGGCGATCAAGTCTGGGTCCAGACCATCCGCCAAAGCACATGCGGTAGCTGCAGCGCCCGTAAGGGCTGCGGCCAGAAAGCATTAGCCAGTATCTCTGACGGTAAGGCCAATCAGGTGCGGGTGCGCAACACACTGAATGCCGCGGTGGGCCAGTCAGTGGTGATTGGCATCGAAGAATCCCAGTTACTCAAAGCCTCATTGCGGGTATATGCGATTCCATTGGTCGGTCTGGTGGTTTTTGCATTGCTGGCGGCAGCGATCTGGCCCGGCTCGGAGCCTGCGACTATCGGTGGCGGTTTGCTGGGGCTGGGAGCGGGGCTTGGATTGTTGTTTGTGTTATCCAGGCGCGACCGGCATGACGACCGCTTTCAGCCTGTGATGTTGAAGGCAGCCGCTGAGGCGGTCACCGGCTCAGTGATCGACACCCCGTTGTCAGGCTGACCGGCTGCACCTGCGGGGATCAATTTTTGTTGATATCAGATATTTCGTTTTTATTCGCCAAATGGAGTAAAGCATGCCTAAAAAGAACCTGAAACTGTGGTTTGCACCTTTTGTCGCGCTCATGATGCTGGTGGCAACTGGTGCAAGGGCGGAACTGCCGGACTTTACCGGGTTGGTTAAAGATAACTCCGCTGCGGTGGTGAATATCAGCACGACCCAGAAGACTGAAGGCCGTCGCGGTGGTTTGCCGTTTGATCAGCGTCAGCTTGATCAGATGCCCGATTTTTTCAGGCACTTTTTTGAAGGCCCCAATGGTCCGGGTGGCGGCGGTCAGCCGGGCGGACAGCAGCAACTCAGTTCAATGGGGTCAGGCTTTATCGTCTCCAAGGACGGATATGTCCTGACCAATAACCACGTGATTGATGGGGCTGATGAGATTCTGGTTCGTCTGAGTGACCGTCGTGAACTCAGCGCCGAAGTTGTAGGGGTTGATCCACGATCCGACATCGCTGTCCTCAAGATCAAAGGCGAGGATCTGCCGGTTGTTCAGATGGGGCACTCCAGCGAATTGGAACAAGGCGAATGGGTTTTCGCCATCGGTTCTCCGTTCGGTTTCGATTACACCGTGACGGCGGGAATTGTCAGCGCCATTGGTCGCTCCCTCCCATCAGAAAACTACGTACCGTTTATCCAGACGGATGTTGCGATCAACCCGGGCAATTCTGGCGGTCCGCTGTTCAATCTTGACGGCGAGGTTATCGGCATTAACTCGCAGATTTATACCCGCTCTGGCGGTTTTATGGGCGTCTCGTTTGCGATTCCAATTGATGTGGCAATGAACGTTTTCGACCAGATTCGCGATCATGGCTTTGTATCCCGCGGCTGGCTGGGTGTGCTGATTCAGGAAGTGAATCGGGATCTCGCGGAATCCTTCGGTCTGAGTCGTCCGCGCGGTGCGCTGGTAGCTGAGGTTCTGCCGGATTCTCCCGCCGAAGCCGCTGGTCTGCAGCCTGGTGACATCATTCTTGAGTACCAGGATCACGATATTAACTTGTCCTCTGATTTGCCACCGATGGTGGGGCGCACGCGCCTGAACGATACGGTTGAACTGTTGGTGCTTCGCGACGGCGATGAAAAAACGCTGGAAGTGACGATTGGCGAGTTGCCGGAGGATCGCCAGATGGCATCTGAGAATACACCGTCTCCGAGCCCGGCCAGCGGGCCGCTCGGCCTTTCCGTGTCGGCACTGACTGACGAGCAACGCGAGCAGCTCAGCATTCAGGAAGGCGTTGTAGTAAAAAATGTAGGGCCGGGTCCTGCGCTGGACGCGGGCATTCGCCCCAACGATATTATCCGTAAACTCAATAATGAACCGGTCACATCGGTGAAAGATTTCAATCGGATCGCCGGTGACTTGCCTAAAGGTAAAGCGGTGCCGGTGCTGGTTGTCAGGGGAGGTCAGTCCACCTTCCTGGTGATCAAGACGGGCCAATAAGTCCTGCTCGCGTCCGTGATGAGAGTATTGATGTCTCATCAGTAAAAACCCGTAGCGCCTGTGTACGCTACGGGTTTTTGCTATAATCCATGGTTCTTACGGGACAAACGATGATGTCCTGCCCCGGTTGAAGCTATGGATAGTAATAATGACAAAGGATGTGACTCTGGGTCAGCTGTTGCGGCCGCGCCAGTCCCGTATTGCCTGGCTAGTCTTGTTGATTGCGCTGGTGCTGACGGTGATAGCCTGGCGATTCTCGATCATTCTGGTTGCAGACCGCACCGAAGCCCATTTCAAAACCCAGTCTCTGCAATTAAAAACCGCCATTGAGGAAAGGTTGCTCAATTACGAGCAGGTTCTGGCCGGCAGTGCTGGTCTGTTCGCTGTTGCGGATCTGGTGGGGCGCGATGACTGGCGACTGTACGTAAACAAACTCGATATCAACCGCTACTACCCGGGTATACAAGGTATTGGTTATACCGCCAGGGTGGAAGGTGACGACGTCGTCAGCTTCGTCAAACGTATACGGGAACAGGGCCTGCCCGATTATCTTGTCAATCCTGCCGGCATTCGCGCCGAATATCATCCCATTGTTTTTCTCGAACCCAGTACCCAGCGCAACCGGCGGGCATACGGCTACGACGCCTTTGGTGATCCGGCCCACCGCATTGCAATGGAAGCCGCACGGGATACCGGCGAGGCAACCATGACCGGAAAAGTCGTCCTGGTGCAGGAAGAAGTGGACGACGAACAAGCGGGCTTCCTGATGTATTTTCCTGTTTATGAGGGCGACTCTGTTCCCCAGATCATGGCTGAACGGCGCAGTCGTCTGCGCGGATTCGTGTTCAGTGCCTTTCGCGTGAATAACCTGATGGACGGCATTGTTGGTCTGATTTCCCCCTTCCTTGATGTCCGCATCTATGACAGTGACGTGGCGATCAAAGACGCACTGATGTATGGCTCAAACCTTGGTTCACTGGATGATGACTACACTTTCGAAATGAGCCAGAAGGTGTCCCACGGCGGCCGTACCTGGCTTTTGCAGACCCGAACGACTCCGGCATTTGATTTTCTTGCGTCGGATCCACGACCGCTGATTGTCGTGATCTCCGGTGTTTTGATCAGCTTGCTCCTGTTTGCATTCTCGCTGGCGATGATCCGGTCCCGGATGTTGGCCCAGGTGAATGCGGGTCGCTATCGCGCGATCACCGAAGGTGCCAGTAACATCACGCTGATCCTGAATCGTCAGGGAAGCGTCAAGTACATCAGCCCCTCCTGTGAAACCATTCTTGGAATCGAGCCTGCCAAAATGCCGATGCCGGAGCTTGAAGCTCAGGTCCATCCGGACGACTGGCCGCAATTGCAGCAGTGTTTTGACCAGGCGCTATCAGAGCCGGGCAAGGCCTTGCCGGTGGTGCATGCGCGGATTCGCGACCAGCACGGCGTGTGGCGGGATATGGAGGGCGCATACACCGCGATGATGGATGTGCCAGGCGTTAATGGCGTGGTGGTCAGTTTGCGTGACTTGACCGAACTGAAGGCGGCGCAGGCAGAGCTTCACCGTCTTGCATTTTACGATCCGCTAACCGGGCTGGCCAACCGTCAGCTGTTTAAAGACCGGCTCGCTCACGTCGTGCGTCGCAGCAAGCGCAGCGGTGAGGCCGCGGCGTTGATGTTTCTTGATCTGGATGGCTTCAAGCGCATAAACGATACCCTTGGTCACGATGTTGGCGATCAGTTGCTGGAAACGGTTGCGGGTTGGCTCACGGGCTGTGTGCGCGAAGAAGACTCGGTAGCGCGCCTTGGTGGTGATGAGTTTGTGGTATTGCTGTCGACGGTTGCCGGGCCGGACGCCGCGCGCACGGTCGCCGATGCTATTTTGCGCCGGTTGTGTCAGCGTGTCCGGCTTGGCGAGCACGAAGTCGGGATTACGGTCAGCATCGGGCTGGCGATGATTCCCTATGACAGCGAAGACCCGGGCGTGCTGATGAAGTATGCCGATCTCGCGATGTACCGTGCGAAAGAGTGCGGTCGCAATAACGTGCAGTTCTTTACGCCGTCAATGAACATCCAGGCGGCCCGGCGCATGCTGCAGCAGGAAGAGCTCAGCAACGCACTGGATGCCGATTGTTTTGTGCTGCACTACCAGCCCAAATTTGACCTCGTTCAGGACAAGGTTCTCGGCGTTGAGGCGTTCCTTCGCTGGCAGCATCCTGAGCGCGGAATGGTGTCGGCGAGCCAGTTTATCCAGCTTGCTGAAGAGTCAGGGCTGATTATCCGTCTGGGCGAGATGGCGCTGCGACAGGCCTGTATCCAGATTCAGGCCCTGGAACGTGCCGGTTTTGAAGACCTGCGAATATCCGTGAACATGTCGACCCGGCAGGTGACGGATCCCCGGTTTATCGAAATGTTCCGCCAGGTGATTACTGAAACGGGCGTTGAGCCGAAACGGCTGGAGCTGGATTTGCCGTCAGCGCTGCTCAACGAGGATATCGAGGTGCTCCAGCATTTGCTGGGTGCGCTGCATGATATTGGCGTCTATCTGATTCTGGATAATTTCGGAGCGGGTAGCTGTTCGCTGGCGGCTATGCAGCAGCTGCCGCTTGATGCGGTCAAGATCGATCAGGTGTTTATCCGGGACATTCCCTATAACGCCAGTTCCACTGATGTAACCTCTGCGGTTATCGCGCTGGCGCACAAGCTGCACCTGACAGTGGTCGCTGAAGGCGTTGAGACGCCGCAGCAGCTGAGCTTCCTGCGCTCGGCGGGCTGTGCCCAGGCGCAGGGCAATCTGTTCAGTTATCCGCTGGACGAGGATGCCCTGATAGGGTTTCTGGTGCGCCAGCAAGAACGCTGCAACTAAGGTGCTTTGATTCGGCAGGGTCATGGCATTAGTCAGGCTTAACCGGTAAAATCAGCGCTCCCAACGCCGCTGCAGTATTTTTCTGCGCACCGGACACTTTTTCTGACGTGAGTATCCTGATTCTGTGACTGAGCTAAGCCACATCCGTAACTTTTCCATTATCGCCCATATCGATCACGGAAAATCCACTCTGGCTGACCGCTTTATTCAGGTCTGCGGAGGCCTGACTGACCGGGAAATGGCAGCCCAGGTGCTGGATTCCATGGATCTGGAGCGTGAGCGCGGCATCACCATCAAGGCTCAGAGCGTTACGCTGAGATACAAGGCTCGCGACGGTATCGAATACAAGCTGAACATGATCGACACGCCGGGCCATGTCGATTTCTCCTATGAAGTGTCTCGTTCACTCTTTGCCTGTGAAGGCGCGCTGCTGGTGGTGGATGCCGGGCAGGGCGTTGAAGCTCAGTCTGTAGCGAACTGCTACACCGCAATTGAGCAGGGGCTGGAAGTTGTGCCTGTTCTGAACAAGATGGATCTGCCGCAGGCAGAACCGGAGCGTGTGGCGCAGGAGATCGAAGACATTATCGGTATCGGGGCTGCAGACGCGGTGCGTTGCAGTGCGAAATCCGGTATGGGTGTCGAAGAGGTGCTGGAGGAATTGATTCGTCTGGTGCCGCCGCCTGAGGGCGATATTGACGGTCCGTTGCAGGCGCTGATTATTGATTCCTGGTTTGATAACTATCTTGGTGTTGTGTCGCTTGTCCGAGTCCGTCAGGGCACGCTGCGCAAGGGTGACAAGATCCTGATCAAATCGACCGGTAAGGCCTGGAGCGCCGATCGAGTGGGTATTTTTACGCCCAAGCCCACTGATACCGGCATATTGGGTACCGGCGAGGTTGGGTTTGTAGTCGCCGGTATCAAGGATATTCATGGCGCGCCGGTTGGTGACACCATCACCCATCAAAAAACACCGGATACAGCGCCCGTTCCCGGTTTCAAGAAAGTAAAACCTCAGGTTTATGCCGGTCTGTTCCCGGTAACGTCTGATGATTACGACGACTTCCGTGATGCTCTTGAAAAGCTGACGCTGAACGACGCGTCGCTGTTCTTCGAGCCGGAAAATTCCGATGCGCTGGGGCTTGGGTTCCGTTGTGGCTTCCTCGGCATGCTGCACATGGAGATCGTCCAGGAGCGCCTTGAGCGCGAATACGATCTGGATCTGATCACCACAGCCCCGACTGTTGTCTACGAAGTTCTCAATAAACAGAATGAAATCCTGCATGTGGATAACCCTTCGCGTCTGCCGGATATCGGCAGCATTGAAGAGATGCGGGAGCCGATCGTTGAGGCCAACATTCTTGTACCGCAGGAACATCTGGGCAACGTGATTGCGCTTTGCGAAGAAAAGCGCGGCGTCCAGAAAAATATGCTGTTCCTGTCAAGTCAGGTGCAGTTGACCTATGAGTTGCCAATGGCGGAAGTGGTTCTCGATTTCTTTGATCGGGTTAAATCTGCCAGTCGCGGTTTTGCTTCACTCGACTATCATTTCAATCGCTTTCAGGCGGCGGATCTGGTGCGTCTCGACATCCTGATTAACGGCGAGCGAGTAGATGCGCTGGCGCTGATTGTTCATCGTGCGATCGCGCATCGCCGCGGTCGCTCTGTCATCGAGAAGATGAAAGAACTGATTCCGCGTCAGATGTTCGATATTGCGATACAGGCAGCGATCGGCAATCAGGTGGTTTCGCGTCAGACGGTGAAAGCACTGCGCAAGAACGTGACGGCAAAATGTTATGGCGGTGACGTCAGCCGTAAAAAGAAACTGTTGCAGAAACAGAAAGAAGGTAAAAAACGCATGAAGCAACTTGGCAACGTTGAGGTGCCACAGGAAGCGTTTCTTGCTGTACTGCGCGTCGACAACTAGGACTTTGCTGAATGGACATTGATTTTCCTCTTATCCTCGTCATCCTGACCTTCGTGACGGGGGTTATTTGGCTGGCCGATATACTGTTTCTGCGTTCTCGCAGGCTCGAAAAACAGGCGGCAGCGCCTCAGGCCGCCAGTGTGGCGCAATCAGAAGCCGAAGCAGAGGAAGACTCTGACGAACCCTATCTGGTCGAGTTGAGCCGTTCGTTCTTTCCGGTACTGGCGATTGTGCTGGTGTTGCGCTCGTTTCTGGTAGAGCCCTTTCAGATTCCGTCCGGGTCAATGCTGCCAACGCTGGAAGTCGGGGATTTTATTCTGGTGAACAAGTTTGCCTATGGCATCCGGTTACCGGTTATCGGTACCAAAGTTGTCGATATCGGTGAGCCCGAGCGAGGCGACGTGATGGTCTTCAAATACCCGAAGGATGGTGAAACCAACTATATTAAGCGTGTTGTCGGGCTGCCTGGTGACGTGGTGCGTTATCACGACAAAAAGCTGTATATCAATGATAAGTTGATTGCGACTGACTATGTCGCGACGTTGGGCGCCGAAGAGCTGCGCCGGGAGCACCTGGGTGATGTTGATCACAGTATTCAGCTAGTGAAGACTCAGGATGGCCGTCGCGGCGAGGGTGAATGGCCGATTCCTGAAGGCGAGTACTTTGCGATGGGTGATAATCGTGACAACAGTAACGACAGCCGTTTCTGGGGCACTGTTCCGGAGCATCTGATTGTTGGCAAGGCGTTCGCGATCTGGATGCACGTAGAGTCCTGGACCAGCCTGCCAAGCTTTAGCCGTGTCGGGTCGATCGACTAATGTTGTGCTACCCGGCAATAAAAACAAACATCATATCAACGATAAAAAAAGAGAGTTTTAACATGAAGACTCAACGTGGCGCTTCCACCCTGGGAATTCTTATCGCAGTCCTCTTTTTCGGCAGCCTGGTCACCCTGGCCATCAAGTTGGGGCCGATTTATCTGGATGACATCACCGTCCAGGAAGCGCTGGAAGGCCTCGATGATACCGAGAACCTGGGTCAGATGCGCAAGGCGGATATCCGCAAGCTGATTCAAAAGCGGATGAGCGTCAATAATGTTCGTGAATTCGATCCGAAGCTGATTGAAATCGAAACCGAGGACGGTGTGGTCAAGCTTTCTCTGGCCTATGACCGTCGTACCAATCTGTTCCAGAATATTGATGCGATTGTTCACTTTGAGCATGCGTACGAGATGAGAGGCAAGTGAGAGTAAGTGACATTGATCTGGGGCGGTTACAACGACGCCTGGGGTATCAGTTTCGTGATCAGGAGTTGTTGAATCTGGCGTTGACGCACCGGAGTCATGGCAACCAGAACAACGAACGCCTTGAATTCCTGGGTGACTCGATTGTTAATATGGTGATCGCCGAACACCTCTATTTACATTTCGACAAAGCACGGGAAGGGCAGCTCAGCCGTCTGCGAGCCCGCATGGTCAAGGGCGTGACTCTGGCAGAGATCGGCCGGGAGTTCCATCTCGGCGACTATCTGCGAATGGGCTCGGGTGAGCTCAAAAGCGGAGGGTATCGCCGAGACTCTATTCTCGCTGACGGCGTGGAGTCTGTTATCGGCGCCATTTATCTCGACAGCGATTTCAATACCTGTCGGACCCGGGTTCTGGCGTGGTTTGAAGGTCGACTTGAAGCGCTTAATCTTCAGGACACCCAGAAGGACCCGAAAACCCGTCTTCAGGAATACCTGCAATCGCGTCAGTACCCTCTGCCACGCTATGACGTCATACTGGTGGAAGGCGAAGCCCACGCCCAGACCTTTCACGTTGAATGCGCATTGCCCTCGCTGGACCGAAAAACGAAAGGTGTTGGCGGCAGTCGTCGTATTGCCGAGCAAGAAGCGGCGCGCGACGCCTTGAAATCACTGGGCGTGGAGAATTCCTGATGACCGATCTTACCAAGCCCGATAACCCCGACAGCCGCTGTGGTTTTGTGGCCATTATCGGTCGGCCGAATGTCGGCAAATCGACACTGCTCAATCATATTCTTGGGCAAAAGCTCAGTATTACATCACGTAAACCGCAAACGACCCGGCACCAGGTATTGGGGATCAAGACCGAAGGCGACGTCCAAGCGATTTATGTGGACACGCCGGGCATGCATGAGGAAGAGCCCCGTGCGTTGAACCGTTACATGAACCGCGCAGCATCGTCCGCCCTGAAAGGCGTGGATGTTGTGGTCTTTGTGGTCGATCAGGGTCACTGGACGACCGCAGATGAGATGGTGCTGAGCAAGCTTGAGCATGTAACAGCGCCGGTTATTCTGGTGATCAACAAGGTGGATAAACTGGAGCGCCGCGACGCGCTTTTGCCGCACCTTGAGTCCGTTGCCCGTAAACGCAACTTTGAGGAAATCATCCCGCTTTCCGCGCTCAAGGAACAAAATCTGGAGCCACTGGAAAATGCTGTTAACCGGCTCTTGCCCGTGAGTATCCATTTTTATCCTGATGACCAGATCACTGATCGTACCCAGCGTTTTCTGGCATCCGAGATAGTGCGTGAAAAGATCACGCGTCAGCTGGGTGCGGAGTTGCCATACTCTGTGGCTGTCGAGATTGAAGAGTTCAAACACTCCGGTAAAAGCTTGCATATCTCGGCGGTAATACTGGTGGAGCGCAGCGGTCAGAAGAAAATTATTATTGGCGACAAGGGCGACCGTATTCGCCAGATAGGCCATGACGCCCGGATCGATATGGAAAAGCTGTTTGACAGCAAAGTCATGCTGCGCCTTTGGGTCAAGGTCAAGAAGGGCTGGGCCGATAGTGACCGGGCACTGAAAAGTCTGGGCATGAATGACTTTTGATGTGCGCTGTTTCTGATCGAGTCTGTGAGTATCGATTGGTTGCGGGCCGCGCTGGCCTGGGTGAGTTGCGATGACAGATCGGATATCGCAGGAGCCGGGTTACGTTTTGCATCGCAGAACCTATCGCGAAACCAGCCTTCTGGTTGATCTGTTCACGCTCAACTTTGGTCGAATCTCGGTGGTGGCAAAGGGGGCGAACAGTGCCAAAAGCCCCCTGAAAGCCCAGCTTCAGCCATTTCAGCCAATGCTGCTGAGCTGGCAGGGGCGCTCCGATCTGAAAACCCTGACCGCTGCCGAGAGCCGGCTTGGGCCTGAACTGAAGCGCACCCAGCGCCTTTATTGCGGGCTTTATCTGAACGAACTTCTGCAACGCCTGTTGCCACCCGCCGAGCCGAATCAGCCCCTGTTTGCCCACTATATTGAAACGCTCGACCGACTGTCCGTGGAGGACGATTTCGAACCGATACTGCGCCGCTTCGAGCGTGCGTTTGTTACGGTATTGGGCTACGGCTTCGCCTGGGACGAAGTGATGGATGCCGGCAACGCGCCGGTAGCCGGGATGCACTATTATTACGATCCTGAGCAAGGTGTGCTGGCGTCACCGACTGCCGGTAGCCTGTTACAGGGGCTGAGCGGCGAGGTACTGTTGCAGCTCGGCGATGACAATCTCGACAGCCTCCCCGCCCGGCGAATGGCCAAGCGCGTCATGCGGGTGTTGATCGATCATCTTCTGCAAGGCCGACCGCTGCACAGTCGAAGCCTGTTTACCCCTTCTCGAGGAGATCACCATGAAACCTGACGTCCATAACCCAGACTCCCTGAAACCCAGAGTATTGCTCGGCGTGAATGTCGATCACGTCGCGACACTTCGTCAGGCGCGGGGTACCCGCTACCCTGATCCGGTACAGGCAGCCCTGGTTGCTGAAGAAGCGGGCGCTGATGGTATTACGATCCACCCTCGTGAGGATCGCCGCCACATTCAGGATCGGGACGTGCTACTGCTTCGGGATATGATGAACACTCGCATGAACCTCGAAATGGCGGTGACGGATGCCATGCTGGCTTTTGCCGAGACAATAAAGCCCGAATGCATCTGCCTTGTACCGGAAAAGCGCGAAGAGCTGACAACAGAGGGCGGACTGGACGTCGTTGCCCAGGAAACCCGTATTGCACGAGCGTGTGAGCGGATGGCAAAAATCGATGCGGATGTGTCACTGTTTATCGATGCGGATTTTGCCCAGATTGATGCGGCCGTGCGCTGCGGCGCGCCGGTCATCGAGATTCACACCGGCCACTATGCCGACGCGAAAACCCCGGCAGAACTTGAATCCGCTTTTCGTCTGCTTGTGGACGGCGTGGCGTATGCCCGCGACAAGGGATTGATTGTCAACGCCGGACACGGCCTGCATTATCACAATACCGAACGTGTCGCGGCCATTGCGGGCATCAACGAGTTGAATATCGGGCATAGCATTATCGCCCGTGCGCTGTTTACCGGAATGAAAGAAGCAGTGCGGGACATGCGCGCCATTCTTGATCGGGCGATTGCCCACTCCAACTGAATGCCAGCACTCGGCTCAAGGTGCGGCTTTAGCCGAGTGGACCTTTCCTGAACATCGCCTGCCATTCGGTTTCTTCTGCCCAGATCAGCAGGCGATCAATCGCAGACAAAAGAGAACGGGTGAGCGGAAGCTCGTCTTCTGTTTTGCGTTTGATAGCTGTTTCGAGTTTTTCTGACAGGCTGCGTAATTCAGGTACACCGCAGTAGCGAGTGGCGCCATGAAGTTTATGTACTTTCTCCAGTAAGGCGTCAGTCTGGTCGTTACGTTCAAGCAACTCGGCGATGGCCTCCCGGTCAGAGACAACCTGTTCCAGCAACATGCTGAAGAGTTCTTCCGCCAGATCCTGCTTGCCCGCAGCCAATGAAATACCTTCATCGACATCAACGCAAGGCAACTGCTTTTCACGGGTAGAAGGGCGAAAGCCGCGTTGCCGGTTTTCGTTTTCGATGGTTGCGGTCTGGCCGGAAGGTACGGCAAACCGATAACCGGTGTGCTTGAACACGGTGTCCATCAACTGTTGGCTGCTGACGGGTTTTGCCAGGTAGCCGTCGAAACCTTGGCGCAACAGGCGATCTTTTTCTTCGGACAGGGCGTGAGCTGTCAGTGCGATGATGGGGGTCGGCTGGTCAGGCTCATCAAGTGCGCGCAGCCTTTCGGTCGTTTCCACGCCATCCATGCCGGGCATCTGCAGATCCATGAAAACCAGATCAAACCGTCTTTGCCGTGCCTTGCTGAGCGCTTCAAATCCACTCGAAGCACCTTCTGCCTGAACCCTGCAGTCGGCCAGCAGAGTCATGACAAGTTTAAGATTCGCATCGTTGTCGTCTACAGCCAGCACCCGTGGTGCTGAGCCCGGGCTGCGCGCAGGTAGCGCATCATCTGGCAGGTCAGTTGTGGTCTGGTCTGGAGCATGGGCGCCGTGAATCAGCATAAACAACTCGTCGTAGAGACGATCGCGACAGACCGGTTTGGCGATGTGGCCGCTGGTAATGGCTGCCAGGCCGCCTTCCTGATTTTCCAGCGTTGGGGTCAGCAGTAGCGTGCGACAATCCCGTTCCAATTCCAGCTTCCGGAACAGTTCCCGGTATTGGCTGGAGTGCACCAGGTGGCGGGTGACGCCGATCATGGCCACCGCGTAGCCGCGGTTTTCATACTGGGCCTGCTCGACTTTTTCCAGCATGTCGCTGGGGGAACTGGCGCTATCAATGTTCATCCCCCAGTCCCGCAGCAAGTGGGTAACGGAGAGGGCGGTTGTTTTCTGTTGCTCCAGGTAGATGACCCGTTCCTGCTTGAGTCCATCCCTTGGAGCCGGAAGCTCGGCATTGTGGGCGATTTCTGTCGATAGGGTAAACCAGAAGGTCGAGCCCTTGCCCAGTTCGCTTTCAAGGCCTATTTCGCCCCCCATTTCCTCTACAAGGCGTTTTGATATGACCAGACCAAGACCGGTACCACCGTATTGCCGGGCGGTAGATGCATCGGCCTGACTGAATGCATTGAACAGTGATTGCTGTTGAGCACGGGACAGGCCGACACCCGAGTCGCTGACGCTGAAGCGAAGTACAACGCGTGACCCTTCGGCGTCTTCTTCTTCCAGGCTTGCGCGCATCACCACTTCGCCGGTCTGGGTGAACTTGATGGCGTTGTTGACCAGATTGGTGATGACCTGTTTGACCCGCAATGGGTCGCCGAGAATCGCATCCGGCACGTCACTGTAGATCAGCGGCACCAGATCGAGATTCTTGCTATGGGCGGAGGGCGCGAGCATCACCATGACTTCTTCAATCGTGTCGCGCAGCCCGAACGGAATACGGTCGAGTACCAGCTTGCCGGCCTCGATTTTCGAGAAGTCGAGAATGTCATTGATAATGGTGAGCAGGATTTCAGACGACTTGCGTATGGTGTTCAGGTGGTCCCGCTGCTGGCGTGGCAAGGGGGTTTTCAGCAGTAATTCGGTAAAGCCGATAATGCCGTTCAGTGGCGTGCGGATTTCGTGGGACATGTTCGCCAGAAATTCCGATTTGATCCGGCTGGCTTCCAGTGCTTCTTTGCGGGCCAGATCGAGTTCAATGTTCTGTATCTCGATGGTTTCCAGCGTCTCACGCAGGTCTTCGGTGGCCTGATCAATATTCTGCTGCATCTCGGCCTGGGCTTCGCTCAGTTCCTGAGCCATTGCGTTCAGACCGGATTCCAGCTGTTCAAACTCAGGACCTGCTTCGGTATAAACCCGGGTTTCCAGCTTGCCTTGCTTCAGTCGTGCGACGGCGTTGTTGAGCTCAAAAATAGGGTCGGTGACGGTGCGGCTCATTCGCAGGGCAATCAGAATATTGAAGATCACACCGGCGAGAATCAGCAGCAGGCTGATCAGGAGGGCCTTGTAGCGCTCTTTGTCAGTACGCACGTGTGACATTTCAACGGCGGACCAGCCGATCGGTTCAACTGCGCTGGGTGCGGTTTGCCTGGATTCGATCTGTAGCAGGCTGTCGAGCATCAGGTCCTGCAGGAACACCGGCGTAATAAACAGCGTGTTATTTTCGGTGTGAAGGGTGAGCGTTCGCTCGGCCGTCAGCTGTTCCCTGGTAATTTCCTGGGTAAGACTGGGGCCGGTATGAAGCAGGCGATGGCCGTGCGCGTTAAAGAAGGTTATCGAGCGCACATCCTGTTCTTCAAGCAGGGCGTTGGACAGGCTGTTCAGCAGGCTGCGGTTGGCCGTGAACATGCCGTACTCGGAGGCGGACGCCAGCTGTCGGGAAAGTGATTCTCCCCGGTCGCGCAGCAGCTGGTTGATGTTGCCCACCCAGCTCTGGGTAAAAAACAGACCGAGCAGCAAGGTTGTCAGAATGGTCGGTACCAGTGTGACAAACAGTACTTTTTTGCGAATACCCCAGCGTCGCATGATGGTGCGCTTCCTGATTCCGTCAATCGTCCGGCGCCTTGCTAGTTCCCTTACGGGCTCTGTAGCGGCACCAAAGACACCGTCCCTGATCAATATTGGCCGCAAGCCGAATTGCCGCCAAACCTCACAATCGTGAACCCGACAGAATCGGGAATATGATCCTTTATAGCACCATTCTAGTCGCGATCGACGGCATTGGAATAGCGTTATAACCAGCCGTATTGGGATCGTCTGCGCGAAGCGCGTATGATGCGATCCAGAGTGTATCACAGCTTTGTTGACCGCCTTCGGGCGACGGAAGCTACGAATCAATTCCGGTGAATTGATCAGTAGAATCCAAAGTAATGAATTCGATTTTTAGCTTGCTTTCAGGAGCCTGTGGATCCATGAATTTTCCTACGATTGAAGACTATGTTGGTCATACACCGTTGGTGCGCCTGCAGCGATTGCCGGGCAATACCAGCAACGTCGTACTAGCCAAACTGGAAGGTAATAATCCCGCAGGTTCTGTAAAGGACCGTCCGGCGATCAGCATGATTCAGGAAGCCGAGAGACGCGGCGATATAAAGCCGGGTGACACGCTGATTGAAGCCACCAGTGGCAATACCGGTATTGCACTGGCGATGGCAGCGGCGATCAAGGGCTATCGCATGGTCCTGATTATGCCTGCGAACATGAGTGAAGAGCGCCGGGCATCCATGCGCGCCTACGGAGCAGAGCTGATTACTGTTAGCAAGGAAGAGGGCATGGAGTATGCCCGGGATCTCGCCGAGAAAATGCATCGCGAAGGCAAGGGTGTGGTGCTGGACCAGTTCGGCAACATGGATAACCCGCTGGCGCACTACCGCACAACCGGGCCGGAGATCTGGGAGCAAACCGAAGGCAAGGTGACGCACTTTGTCAGCTCGATGGGGACGACCGGCACCATTATGGGGGTGTCGCGTTACCTGAAGGAGCGCAATCCCGATATCCGGATCATCGGATTGCAGCCTGCGGACGGCTCGTCTATCCCGGGTATCCGTCGCTGGCCGGAAGCCTATCTGCCGAAAATTTTTGATGCCACCCGGGTCGATCAGGTACTGGATGTTGGTCAGCAGGAAGCCGAGGAGACCATGCAGGCACTGGCTCGCGAGGAAGGTATCTTCTGCGGGGTATCTTCAGGTGGGGCGATTGCTGCCGCGCTGCGACTTTCCCAGCATGTTGAGAATGCGATTATCGTCGCCATTATCTGTGACCGGGGTGACCGTTACCTGTCTACCGGCGTATTTCCCAGCTGACAGCAAAGCCTATTGCAAACGATAAAGACCGGAAGTTCTGATGAGCAGACGTAACAGAAGAAAAGTACTCCCAGCTGAACCGATCAGTTGCGAGGTTGAAAAGCTGAGCCACGATGGTCGTGGCATAGCGCACCTGGACGGCAAGATCCAGTTTGTGGATGGTGCACTGCCGGGCGAAACCGTGATGGCCAAGTATGTCGGTAGCCGCAAGAGTTTTGACGAGCTCAGAACAACAGACGTTGTCACAGGCGCACCAGACCGGGTAGAGCCACCTTGCGAATATGCCGACTTATGCGGCGGCTGCAGTCTCCAGCACATGTCGCCGGACGCCCAGATCGCGTTCAAGGAAAACACCCTGCGGGAACATTTTGCCCATTTTGGGGGCATCGAGCCCGAGGAATGGGTCGCGCCGATGCGTTCGCAAGAGCTGGGCTATCGCCGCAAAGCACGTATGGGGGTGCGGTTTGTATCCAAGCGTGATTCGGTGCTGGTCGGCTTCCGTGAAAAGCGCAATAGCTTCCTGGCAGACATCGACAGCTGTGCCGTCCTTGACCCACGTATAGGTGAACGGATTACCGCGCTCCGGTCGTTTCTGTACACCCTGGAAGCGCATAGCAACATTGCCCAGATCGAAGTCGCATGTGGTGACGATGTGGCTGCCATGGTGTTCCGGAACATGGTGACGCTGTCCGATAGCGATACTGAAAAACTCCTGGCCTTTGGTCAGGCGCACGATTTGCATATCTATCTGCAACCGAAGGGCCCGGATACCGTGCATCGCATTTGGCCGGCCGAAGGTGAAGAGCGGCTGAGTTACCGGCTTGAAGAGTTTGACCTCACGATGAAGTTCCACCCGATGGATTTCACGCAGGTCAACGCCCAGATGAATCAGGCCATGGTGCATCGTGCCATCGAATGGCTTGATCCCCAGCCGGATGACCGGGTACTGGATCTGTTCTGCGGACTGGGCAATTTCACCTTGCCGCTGGCGCGTCGGTCATCATCCGTCGTTGGTGTTGAGGGGGACGAGTCGATGGTTGTCAGGGGGCGCGAAAATGCGGAACTTAACGGGATCGACAGTGTCCGTTTCTACGGTGCCAACCTGCAGGGGGATTTCACTTCTGAATCCTGGGCGGCCGAGGGCTTTGATCGTATCCTGATCGATCCACCTCGCTCCGGTGCGCAGGAAGTCTGTGAGTATCTGGCGGCATTTGGCGCACACCGCATTGTGTATGTGTCCTGCAATCCCGCGACTTTGGCACGGGACGCCGGCGTATTGGTTAGCAAGGGGTATCGCCTGGTGAAAGCCGGCGTGATGGACATGTTTCCACATACCACGCACGTTGAGTCAATGGCGCTGTTTGAGCGCATCTGACCCTGTAGGGTATTCGGCTAGATATACCGGCTAGATGCGCCGGCTGGACAGGCACGAGGGAGAGCGGCTGCCGCTATGGTAAAGGTTCGTGAAGATTATGCGTTGACCATGGATGGTCAGGTCGATATCGAGGGTTGGGTTCGCCAGATTCAGGCGCAGACGACGCTTGCCGATGTTGATCAGTTTCGCCGTGCCTGTGAATTAAGCGCCGTTATCGACCTCAAGGCTGTGCGTGAAGACCGGCTGTGGGCGCCTGGTTCTAGCAGTTTTCAAACCGGCATCGAAATGGCTCAGGTGCTGGCAGAGCTCCATCTGGATCAGACCTGCCTGGTCGCGGCCATACTCTATCGCGCGGTGCGCGAGGAGCGCATTGCATTGACGGATGTCGAGCAGGAATTTGGTGCAGAAGTCGCCAAGCTGATCGACGGCGTGCAGAACATGGCTGCCATCTCGTCAATTCACCATCCCCTTAAAGGCAATGTGCTGGGCCAAAGCCAGGGCCAACTAGATAACGTCCGCAAAATGCTGGTGACGATGATTGATGACGTCCGCGTCGCGCTCATTAAGCTGGCGGAGCGAACCTGTGCGATTCGGGCGGTCAAGAGTGCGCCTCCGGAGAAGCGGATGCGGGTCGCCCGGGAAGTCTTCGATATCTACGCACCGCTGGCTCACCGGCTGGGTATCGGCCACATCAAGTGGGAACTGGAAGACCTGTCTTTCCGGTACCTGCACGAGTCAGCGTACAAGAAAATTGCCAAGTTGCTGGATGAAAAGCGGCTGGATCGGGACGACTACGTGAAACGCGTAGTCACAGCGATGAAAACCGAGCTCGACAAGGCAGGCATCAAGGGGGATATCTCTGGCCGCGCCAAGCACATCTACAGCATCTGGCGGAAAATGCGCCGCAAAGGCATCGATTTCTCGCAGGTTTATGACGTGCGAGCATTTCGGATATTGGTGCCTGAATTGCGAGACTGCTACTCCGCGCTCGGGATCGTGCACAGCCTCTGGCGCCATATTCCCAATGAATTTGACGATTATATTGCCAGCCCCAAGGAGAACGGATACCAGTCGTTGCATACGGCGGTTATCGGCCCGGAAGGAAAGGTAATGGAAGTGCAGATCCGCACCCACGCCATGCATGAAGACGCAGAGCTCGGCGTCTGTGCGCACTGGTTGTACAAAGGTACGGACACAGGCAACAAATCTACCGGGTACGAAGCGAAGATAAACTGGCTGCGCCAGGTGCTGGAGTGGCAGGAAGATCTGGGCGATCTTTCCGGTCTGGTTGATCAGCTAAAGGCGGATGTCACGCCGGATCGCGTGTACGTATTCACCCCTGAAGGTCACGTGGTGGACATGCCCCAGGGCGCAACGCCGGTGGATTTTGCCTATCGTGTCCATACCGAGGTCGGGCACGCCTGCCGCGGTGCCAAGGTGAATGGCCGTATTGTGCCGCTCACTTATCCGCTGAAAACCGGGGATCAGGTGTTTATCCTCACCTCCAACAATCCGGCTCCCAGCCGTGACTGGATGAACCCCAGCCTGGGGTATATCCAGACTTCCCGGGCCCGGGCCAAAGTGACCCACTGGTTCAAGGAGCAGAACCGCGACCGCAATGTGATTGACGGCCGGGCGATTCTTGAAGACGAGTTCAAGCGGTTGTCGATCTATGACATCGATCTGAACGAATTGGCGCGAAAGGTTAATTATCCAATGGCGGACGATATGTTTGCCGCTATTGGCGCGGGTGATCTTCGGCCTACTCACGTGGCCAATGTTGCCCAGCACCTGCTTGAACCAAAAACGGAACAACTTGACCTGAAGCTGGCTGCGCCCAGGGCAAAAGAATATGACACTGAATCGGATATTCAGATTCAGGGTGTCGGCAAGCTCAAAACCCAGGTGGCCAAGTGCTGCAAACCGCTACCCGGCGATCCTATCGGCGGCTATATCACTGTTGGCCGGGGAGTAACCGTGCACCGGCAGGACTGCATCACCTTCCTGCATCTGCGGGAGTACGAGCCCAACCGTATCATCGAAGTAAACTGGGGTGGTCGGCAGGAGTCTGTCTATCCGGTTGATATCGAGATTGAAGCCTATGACCGGTCGGGCCTGTTGCGGGATATCACCACTGTGCTGGCTTCATCACGATGCAACGTGCTGTCGCTGAATACGATCTCCAATCAGGACGATAACACTGCCACCATGCGGGTTACCGTGGAGATTTCCAGCCTTGAACAGTTGGCCAAACTGCTGGCACAGATTCGCAATCTACCCAACATCCTTGAAGTACGCCGTAAACGTGGCAACTGAGAGGTTGCCGCGTCAGGTTTTATGGAGCCGCTATGTCAGACCGCTACACCATTGAAGACCTGAAAACACTGATGTCCCGGCTGCGGGATCCTGAAACCGGTTGCCCCTGGGATTGTAAGCAGGACTACCGCAGCATCGTGCCGCATACCCTCGAAGAGGCCCACGAAGTTGCCGACGCCATTGAGCGGGCCGACTACGTGAACCTGAAAGATGAACTGGGCGATCTGCTGTTTCAGGTTATTTTCTATGCCCAATTGGGTAATGAGGTTGCGCATTTCGACTTCGACGGTATTGTTGATCAGCAGGTGCGCAAGCTTATCCGTCGACACCCCCATGTTTTCCCTGACGGGACATTGGCAAGCATCGTCGATCCGGCCAATCGACCTGATGATGCCGAGATCAAGGCCAACTGGGAGCGGATAAAAGCTGAAGAAAGAGCCTCAGAGACGGGCATAGGGAGCGGCGCAACATCACAAGACGAGAGCCGGTTGGATGGGATCGCCGCCTCGTTACCGGCAATGGTGCGTGCTGAAAAACTGCAGCGCCGGGCAGCCAGTCATGGTTTTGACTGGCCCGATATCACGCCGGTATTCGATAAGCTGCATGAAGAAATCGAAGAACTTAAAGAAGCCTGGGAACACACCCAATCTCAACCGGACGACCGCGATGCGCTGGAAGATGAATTGGGCGACCTGATGTTTGTCTGCGTCAACCTGGCACGTTTCCTGAAGGTTAATCCTGACCAGGCTTTAAGGCGTACCAATAGAAAGTTTGATGCACGATTTCGGGCCATCGAGCGGGTTCTTGCGGCACAAGGTCGCGATTTTGATGCGCAAAGCCTGTCGGACCTGGATGCAATCTGGCAGTCGGTTAAAGGCGTTGAAAAAACGGACTGACAGCAGTGAAACAGCGCGAGAACAGTTGGTTACGGTAGGTACAATCCGTAACGATTTCACGCAGTAAGGCGATATACGTTAAGCTACACTTTCAATGGAAGGAATAAGATCCGTCAGGATTGCAGATTCTTTCTTACGTTACGCCAGCACAGTAACTGTTGGCGCAACGCTCGGTTTTGGCAGTGGCTGCCAGCATGCTCAAAAGGCATGGAGCGCAGCGAATAAAATGCGACAAAGCAAAAAGCGGGAGCGTTGACCATGAAGATCAAGGATCTGGTGAGATATTGGGATAAACACGCACGCGGTCGTCTGACTCGTGACGATTACGTCGCTGCGTTGTCTGAGCAACACATGGCACGGATGGAAAAACTCGCCGAGCTATATCCCCTTAAGTCGCCGCAAGATCTGATTCGTGACCTGATATCGGCCGCACTGGACGATTTGGAAACAAGCTTTCCCTATGTTCAGGGTTCACGGGTTGTAGCGTTTGACGAGGATGGCTTCGAGATTTATGAAGATGCCGGCTTGACCCCTCGTTTTGTCAGTCTGAGCCAGAAGCATATGCAGGATCTGAAACTGCGCCAGCTCGAGACAGCGGCCTGACGATCCGGTCATGGTAACGTCGTGCGCGTGTTCGGTAGAACAGGTTAACAAGCGCGCGGCGTAGACGACTATTCTGAATGAGCTGGTTGGCGACCCGCCAGGTTTTGCCGGCCAAAGACCCCCTGACTCCCCGATTTATTTCGACACCGTCGACGGCCTTTCATTCCCGATTCTTTTCGCGGCAGCCTGCGTTGGGCGGGTGAGTAGCGTGCGGGATACACTGGAAAGGCCCACCATGCCATCCATTGGGCGGGCCTTCCGGAATTATTTCTTTACGGCTTCGAGTTTGCCTTTAAGGGGTGTCTGGCGAGTCAGGTCGTCCAGAGCGGCTCCGATCATGTCATTGAGAATGTCAGTTTCGCTGCGATCAGGGTAAAGCTCAGCCAGCGCGGCGATGCGGGCAGCGTCTTCCAGCGGAAGCTTGAGCGAATAGCTCTCGGGACGGTCGGTCTCCTGCTTTTTGTCTTCCCAGTATTTGGGCAAATCAGTTACTTTCATAAACACTCCTTAAAATCGCCGCCAGTGGCAACAGGCATCAGTGAACGGATTCTGAATATCAATAAACACCTTTGGTTATGCAATTTCAATCCTTATTCAGAGTAACCCTGTTTAAATCATAGCAATGGAGGCTGCAGGGCGCCTGCGATCAAGTCTAATGAGCTTTACCGATGAAGGTCGGGTTTATATCGGCTAACCTGCTGTTATATTAAGATCTGTTTCACTACACACCCATTAGCGGGACAAGGACGGGAAGAGTCGATGACAGAGCTGCACCCTGAACTTCGGGACAATGTCAGAATGCTCGGCGAGTTGCTGGGCGAAAGCATCAGAAAGCATCCAGGCCAGGATTGTTTTGATCTGATAGAGGAAATCCGGGCAGCGGCCAAGGCCGACCGGCGCCAGGAGAGTGGATCCGACCAGCGGTTGGTCAATCTGCTGTCGCAGTTGACGGAAGATCAGCTGCTTCCCGTTACCCGGGCGTTCAGTCAGTTCCTCAATCTCGCCAACCTTGCAGAGCAGTACCATGGTATTCGGCGTAAACAGGGCCACCACGCTGACGTAATGGTCGAATCACTGGGTGATGTTTTCAAGCGACTCAAGGATCAGGGGATTTCGGCGGAAGAACTGCACAAACGCGTTACGGAATTAAGCGTAGAGTTCGTGTTGACGGCACACCCGACTGAGGTCACCCGTCGAACGTTGATACTCAAGTACGATGAAATATCCAATGCGCTTGGTCAATTGGACCACTCGGATTTGTTGCTAGCCGAACGCAACGAAATCATCAGCCGTTTGCGTCAGTTAGTGACTGAGGCCTGGCACACCGATGAAATTCGTCACCAGCGTCCCACCGCAGTTGACGAAGCAAAGTGGGGCTTTGCTGTTATTGAAAACAGTCTGTGGCAGGCGCTTCCCCGCTTTCTTCGTAGCCTTGATCAGTCCTTGATAGAGGCAACAGGAAAAGGCTTGCCGATTGATGCCACGCCGATGAAGATCGCCTCGTGGATGGGGGGCGACCGGGACGGTAACCCCAATGTGACCCACGAAGTAACGAGAGAGGTATTCTGGCTGGGACGCTGGATGGCTGCCGATTTGTACCTGCGTGATGTCCAGACATTGCGCGCCGAGCTTTCCATGTGGGAGGCCAGCGATGAGTTGCTTGAAGAGGCCGGCCATTCACGGGAACCTTACCGTACGGTGCTGGCGAGATTACGCGAAAAATTACTGAAAACCCGGGACTGGGCTGAGGCCTGCATTAATGGAGAACCCGCAGACAGCGCCGGGATTCTGTTTGAGAATGCGGATCTGGTTCGCCCCTTGCAGCTATGTTATGACTCGCTTGTTGCCTCAGGTCTCGAGACCATCGCTGATGGTTTACTGCTTGATACCTTGCGCCGGGTCCATACCTTTGGTCTTCCGCTTGTGCGGCTGGATATTCGTCAGGAAGCTACACGACATGCTGATGCCGTTGGCGAAATCGTTGATTTCCTGGGATTGGGCGACTACAGCAACTGGACAGAGAGCGAGCGCCAGGCATTCCTGGTGAAGGAGCTCCAAAGCCGTCGACCACTGATCCCCCGTAATTGGCAGGCATCGGACCCCGTCCGGGAAGTATTGGATACCTGCGCTGTAGTGGCGGAGCAAACGCCCGAATCATTGGGCTCCTACGTTATTTCCATGGCCAGTCAGCCATCGGACGTGTTGAGCGTGATCCTGCTGCTGCAGGAAGCGGGGATGACCAATCCGTTGCGGATAGTGCCGTTGTTTGAAACGCTGGATGACCTTCGCTTGGCGCCTGCGACCATGTCCGCACTGTTTCAGATCGATTGGTATCGCAGCTATTGCAAGGACCGTCAGGAAGTGATGATAGGTTACTCCGATTCTGCCAAGGATGCCGGTCAGATGATGGCGGCCTGGGCACAGTACCAGGCGCAGGAAAAGCTCACCGATGTTGCTGGCGAATATGGTGTTCATCTAACCCTGTTTCACGGTCGGGGCGGTACGGTTGGACGCGGCGGTGGTCCGGCTAACAGAGCGATTTTGTCGCAGCCGCCGGGATCGGTAAACGGCAGTTTCCGGATCACCGAGCAAGGGGAGATGATCCGCTTCAAGTTCGGCTTGCCACGTCTGGCGGAACAAAGCCTGACGCTCTATGCCACGGCCGTAATAGAAGCCACGCTGGCGCCGCCACCGGGGCCGGAAAAACAGTGGCGGGAGATGATGGACTGGCTGACTGAGCGGTCCTTGAAAGCCTATCGTGAAGTGGTACGCGAGAACCCGGATTTCGTGCCTTATTTCAGGCAGGCAACGCCAGAGCAGGCGCTTGGCAAGCTGGCGCTGGGCAGTCGCCCGGCTCGGCGCAAAGCGTCCGGAGGCGTTGAAAGTCTGCGAGCGATTCCATGGATCTTCGCCTGGACCCAGATGCGATTGATGCTGCCCAGCTGGCTGGGAAGCGATGTTGCCCTTAGTGAAGCAGCAAAAGCGGGCCACGAACCACTACTTCGCGATATGATGGCGCGCTGGCCATTCTTTAAAACTTACGTCGATATGCTGGAAATGGTGTTGGCCAAGTCCGACCTTCGGATTGCTAACTACTACGAGCAGACATTGGTTGAGCCTGAATTGAGAGGGTTGGGCGAGGAGTTGCGTCAACGCCTTGGCACCTGTATTGAACAGGTGAAACTGCTAAAACAGCAGGATGAACTGCTGATTGACGAGCCGGTGTTTGCGCATTCGCTGAGAGTGCGCAACCCCTATACCGATCCATTGCATTACCTGCAGGCGGAGCTGCTCCGGCGTGATCGCGAAGGTGAGCAGCGCGGCGAGGTGCCAGAACAGGTCGAGCGTGCGCTTAAGGTCAGCATGGCAGGCATCGCCGCAGGCATGCGCAATACCGGTTGATTTGCTGGGGCATGACGGTTGCGAAAGGCGGCCGTCAGCTGAACGAATAATGTTTGATTGAGGTAGCGTGAGTGGCGGTGTCAGCCAGGCTGGAAGTGTTTCTGAATCGCAAGGGTATTGTGTACGACACCTTGCCCCACGACGAAGTGCAAACCTTTGATGTTGCGGTGTCCGGCGCGGGCGTATCGCAGGATGAAGTGGTTCGCGCGACCCTGTTGATTGATTTGCAGGGCGTTGTGATGGCGGTTCACGGCTTTCATACCGCGATTGATGTTGATGCCGTTGCGGACCTGACCGGTCGAAGAATGCAGTTGCTGACAGCCCGTCAGGCCGACCGCCTGTTTGCTGATTGCGAAGCCGGCTTTCATCCACCGATTGGCGGGGCCTATGACGTACCGGTGATTGTCGATACACCGGTGTTAAAGTTCAGCCAGGCCTATATGGCGTCAGGTGCCAGCAACTGTCTGATCCGGATGGATGATCGCGCATTGCGACTGGCGCTGGCCGGAGCCAAGTCAGGCAAGATTGGCATTATCGATCAGGCTCAGGATATCAGCCCGGTCAACGCCGAGGGCATTACCCTCGAAGAAGTCGCTCAACGCCTGCAGAAACTGAATCGTTTGCCGCCAATGCCAGCCCTGGCATTGCGCATATTGCGCCTCACTGCTCATCCTGAGGCCACCGCCAAAGAGTTGGCAGACCTCATTGAGTATGATCCGAGCCTGACCGCACAGGTCATGCGCTATGCCCGATCGGCGCTGTTTAACTATCCCGGTCAAATCAACTCGGTTCAGGAGGCTGTGAGCCGTGTACTGGGATTTGACCGGGTTGCACACGTTGCCATGGGGATTGCCTCTGTCCGGGCGTTTGATGTGCCCAGGCAAGGTGCATTGGGTATGGATGCGTTCTGGCGGCATTCGCTATATTGCGCATTTCTTTGTCAGCAGATGGCGATAAAATCGAAAGCTGACAAAGGGCTCGCCTACCTGTGCGGTTTGCTGCACAACTTTGGCTTACTCTTGATCGGCCATCTGTTTCCGTCGGAATTTGAGCAGCTCAACCGGTTACGGGAAGCTAACCCGGAGCAGAGTATGCGAACGCTGGAGTTGCAGGTGTTTGGCGCTGGGCAGGAATACCTCTCCGTCGGCCATGGCGCGATTGGGGGAATTCTGCACCGGTTATGGCAACTACCGGACGCCGTGGTGAAGGCGGCAGGCGTGCATCAGAGTGCCCAGTACGAGGGCGATGAAGCCACTTATGTTCATATGGTGCAGCTGGCAAACGAATTGTTGAAGGAAAAAGGGATTGGAGACGAATTCAATCCGGCGGATTCAGCGCCGCTGCTGGAAACCCTGGGGTACTCCCAGTCTGACGCGGATTCCTTTATTGCATCGGTGGATGCGGTGGCGGATGATCTGGACGCCTTGGCGCGTTCATTGTCTGCCTGACAGGCCGGCAGAAGCCATCAACGGGCGTGATCAGAGATTCCTTAGGTCAACCCGCCCTTTCTTAGGGCGTCACGACTTCGTATAATGCCCGATCATTTTGCCGCGTGAGCGGCGCGCAGCGCGCAGAACAGATCCCTCAGGCGACGCGACACACAATCTGCAGAGTCATAAACGGTGTTTTTCAGGCCTCCACCGTTCGTTTAGATGACCAACAAATAATAAAGCTGGCTCGCTTACAAACGAGCGGTCCCGGCAAGTGCCAGCAGGATGAACGCCCAGGCCGCGTCTCCGCTGCACAACGATTTCATCGATAAACGGAGCATTTCCATTATGAGAATCATTCTGTTGGGCGCGCCGGGCGCGGGTAAAGGCACCCAGGCACAGTTCATTACCGGTAAGTTCGGGATTCCCCAGATTTCTACCGGCGACATGCTGCGTGCAGCTGTAAAAGCAGAATCACCGCTCGGTCTTGAAGTGAAAGAAATCATGTCCACCGGTGGGCTGGTATCCGATGAGATTATCATCGCACTGATCAAGGATCGCATTCAGGCTGAAGACTGCAAGAATGGATTCCTGCTTGACGGTTTTCCTCGCACCATTCCCCAGGCTGAATCGCTGAAGGAAGAGGGCGTGGTCATTGATTACGTAGTTGAGATTGCGGTCGACGATGAAGAGATCGTGACCCGCCTGTCAGGTCGTCGTGTGCATGAGGCCAGTGGCCGCATCTACCACGTTAAATACGATCCACCTAAGGTTGAAGGCAAAGACGACGAAACCGGTGATGCGCTGATCCAGCGTACCGATGATTCCGAGAGCACCGTGCGCAACCGGCTCAAGATCTACCACAACCAAACAGCACCGCTGATCGGCTACTACCAGGACTGGGCTGCTCATGACGCCGCTGCTGCACCGAAGTATGTGCGTGTTGAAGGCGTAGGCTCGATGGACAATATTCGCGACCAGATATTGTCACAGCTTCAGTAACAGAAGCGCTTAAACACGTCGCTGACCAGGCTGCCTGACCAATGAAATTACTTGCTCTGGATACCACTGCCGAGGGCTGCTCTGCAGCGCTCTGGCACGACGGTACTTTGTACGAGCAAAGCACCTTGGCTCCTCGTGGACACACTCGCTATCTATTGCCGATGGTGAAGGAGCTGGTGGCTGAAAGTGGCATTCCGCTTTCGGATCTGGACGCAGTGGCTTTTGGTCGTGGGCCGGGATCCTTTACCGGACTGCGTATTGCCACCGGTGTTGTGCAGGGGCTGGCTTACGGGCTGGCTATTCCTGTGGTGCCGGTGTCTTCTCTGGCGGCTGTTGCCATGCAGGCTGTTCGCCTGGGCTATGCTGATGCAGAGGCCCAGGGTATTGCGGTGGCTTTTGATGCGCGGATGGGTGAAGTCTATTGGGGCTGTTTCGTTTCGCAAGAGGGCACAGTGGTGGCTCTTGGTGACGAATGCGTGACAGCACCTGGATCAGTGGTTTTGCCCGCATCGGCTGCAGATCACTGGATTGGCGCCGGTTCCGGCTGGCACTTTGGCGCCCAAATGCCTGAATCTGTCTCATCTGTCATCAAATCTTCCTTCCCCGAGCTGTATCCTCTTGCCTCTGACGTCGCCATTCTCGGCGCTGCAGCCTGGCAGCGGGGCGAGCAGGTGAGTGCAGCCGATGCTGCACCTGTGTATGTCAGAAACGAAATAACCTGGAAGAAACTGCCAGGCCGTTAACGGTCTGATACCCCCGAAAGCTTGAGTCGTATCGCACGGAGTCATGCATGGAGCTGTGGCAAACCATTGTCCTGTCGATTATTCAGGGCCTCACCGAATTCCTCCCCATCAGTAGTTCTGCCCATCTTATTCTGCCGTCCCAGTTGTTGGGGTGGGTCGATCAGGGGTTGGCATTTGATGTTGCAGTGCACGTGGGGACGCTCGCAGCTGTTGTCTGGTATTTCCGTCGCGATGTGGGGCGCCTGACGGCCGCCTGGGTCACGGATTCTGTCAATCGTCGGACCGGCCCCGACAGTCGTCTGGCCTGGGCCATTATTCTGGCGACAATTCCGGCGGGGCTGGCCGGCATTGTGTTTAACGATATTATTGAATCGGAGCTTCGTTCTGGACTGGTGATCGCCGCATCAACCATCATTTTTGGTCTGGTACTCTGGTGGTCAGATGCGGTAGGCCGACAACAAAAGGGCATCGCAGCAATTGGCTGGCGGGATGCTTTAATAATCGGCCTGGCACAGGCTCTTGCGTTGATCCCCGGCACTTCGCGTTCGGGGATTACAATGACAGCGGCGCTGTTTCTGGGGTATCAGCGTGAAGCGGCGGCCAAGTTTTCGTTTCTTTTGTCTATTCCTCTGATCACAGCCGCCGGTCTGCTGAAAACCATTGAGCTAATACAGGCAGGAAGTGATGCTCACTGGTCCGATATTCTGATCGGCACGGCGGTTTCGTTTGTCAGTGCTGTGATCTGTATCCATCTGTTTCTGCGTTTTCTGGATCGCCTGGGCCTGATGCCGTATGTCATTTACCGTTTGTTACTGGGCGCGGTGCTGTTAGTGGTGTTATTGTAGGTTCAGTCTGTTCGAAATTTGACCGTTTCTTACAGGTTTTCCGATATCTGTCCGAGATATAGCAAAACATGATTGGTGGTATTTCCTCTAATGGCTATGGCCCTCTGGTTCCGGATCGCTCGGTTCAGCGTGAGCGTGCCGATCAGGGTCGCACTGACGACAGCAATACCCGTGCAACCCGAGTGGTGGAGGCCGGGTCGAGTGCTGACATTGTTGATCCCCAGCTGCTGGAGCGTCGGGTACAAGCCCGCAAGGCTGCGGAGGATGTGCGCCTGGAGCAGTTCCGGGTTGATGATGTCCCGTTTGCCAATGCCAAAGCACTTGAAGTGTTTACCGGTATCGCCAGCCAGCCTGACGACGACGTTGAACTTGCCGGTATCGACATCCGCATCTGATATGAGCCTGAACTGACAGTCTCAGCATCAACCTCAAGGTATTTTTTCACGTGCTAGCCTGTGCCTGCGAAGATCGGGTTTACTCCCAGCTTTCTGACGATCTTGCCGAGCGGCTCACTCTGCCGTCTCTGGGTGTGGTGGATCCCCGTTTTGTCTCTGATTTCGACTTGCTGCTTTGGCGTGGAAAAGACGGCTTGTCGTTGCGGGCGACCGGCAAGAAGGCGCCCGGCCCGGTGAGGGCGGAATTTGTCACTGGCAAGGCCGGTTATCGCCGTGACCATGGTGGCGGCTCCGGGCAGATGATTGCCCGGGCCGTCGGTTTGCAGCGCACACGGCAGACACTGCGTGTACTGGATGCCACAGCAGGCCTCGGTCAGGATGCGTATGTACTGGCAGGTCTGGGCTGCGAATTGCAGTTGCTGGAGCGCTCGCCGGTGATCCATGCTTTGCTGGAGGATGGGTTGGCCCGCGCGGCTGCAAGTCCGGAGGCGGTGGCGCTGACGTCGAAAATGACCTTGCTGGCAGGCGACAGTATTCTCTGGCTTCGCGAACAACCGGGGCCTGTTGCCGATGTTATCTATCTCGACCCCATGTTTCCCCATCGAGACAAAAGTGCACGGGTTAAAAAGGAAATGGAGTTGTTCCGGCCTGTAGTTGGCGCAGATGAGGACGCCGCGGATCTGTTGTCAGCGGCGTTGGAGAAAGCGGAATACCGGGTTGTGGTCAAGCGCCCCCGAAAGGCGCCGCCGGTGAGCGGGCCTAAGCCGACGACACAACTTGAGGGTAAAAGCAGTCGCTACGATATCTATGCCCTGAAGGCCCTTCCTTAGGCTCAGGTATCCCTGGTCGCGCTCAGGCGCCCAACATTGTGACTTGCTGGATGGCCTGGCGCATTTCCATGTTCAACACCAGTCGGGCATCTTCTGCCACTTCATCCAGACCCTCGGTGTAGCAGAGCATGCCTTCCTCGTCCTGGGTCAGAATCTCTGTTTTCTGGAGATTCTCAATGAAGTTTCTGAACAGCATCTTGTCGAAAAACTCGGGCGCGTTGACGCCAAACAGAATCGACATGCGCTGGGCCATCAAAGTGCTCTGCTCTTCCAGTTCCTTCGCACCGATACGGCCTGAGCCATACTTCCGCAGGATCGCGATCGAGATGTGGTAGCGCTCGAGTGTCTGGATTACGAACTTGGAAAGTGCCCGCAACCGCAGCGCCGCTTCAGAGCCATCGGCCGGTCGGCAAATCCTGTCTCCATCCAGTCGCAGCAGGTCCCGCTCTATCAGCACATCAATCCACTGCTCGATGACCGGATCGACATCTTCATCGGGGTAACGCAGGAAAAGCTCGGACTTGATATAGGGGTAAACGGCGCTGGCGAGAAAGACGACCTTTTCACGTTCCAATGACGAGAAGTTCTCGAACAGGCTGGCGATCAGTGCTGGCAAGGCAAACAGGTGTTGAATGTTGTTGCGATAATAGGTCATCAGAATCGCATTGTTGCCTTCCAGCGAGATGATATCGCCGAGATCCTGATGCACCCGGGAGATCAGTCCCATGCTCTCGCCGTAGGCGACCCAATCCGCGCCATCGCCCTCAGGGTAGGTGACGTGCTCGGAGTAGGGGGCGCTCCGGATCAGGTCGCAGAATTCATTCATCAAACGGATCAGGAGGCGCTCGTCCATTGTCAGCTTCTGTGTCGACAGCAGCACGGTCGCCAGCATGCCGATAGGATTGACGCTGACCGCGGCATTGATATTGACCGCAACCTGATCAGAGAGGCTCTCAACCGCCGTGTTCAGCCACTCCGGCCGATAGTCTCCACCGTAAGCTTCTTCCCGCCATTGTGGGCGGACGTCGTTGAGTACGTTGCTGAGCTGAATCGGCTCGCCGAAGTTAACGGCGACGCGCCCAAATGAACTGCGCAGATTTTTGGCGCTCTTGGCCAGCGAGAAAATACTTTCCTTCTGCTTTTTCTTGCCGCGTAGCTCACCCAGATAACTGCGGCCCTCCATGACCTTCTCGTACCCGATGTAAACAGGTATGAAGACAATGGGCTTGCGGTGATCGCGCAGGTAGCTGCGGACAGTCATCGACAGCATCCCAGGGCGTGGCTGAAGCATTCGCCCGGTGCGACTGCGCCCGCCTTCCACGAAGTATTCAACCGAGTACCCACGGGAAAACATGACGTGCATGTACTCATTAAAAACAGCAGCGTAAAGCGGATTATCCCTGAAGCTGCGGCGCATGAAGAAAGCACCGCCACGGCGCAGGATAGGGCCCACCACTGGCATGTTGAGATTGATGCCGGCGGCAATGTGGGGTGGCATCAGGCCGTTGCGGTAGAGCACGTAGGAGAGAAGCAGATAGTCGATATGTGACCGGTGACAGGGCACATAAATTACCGCGTTATCTTTCGCTGCATCCTGAGCCACCTGAATGTTATTGACGGCGACACCGTTGTAAATACGGTTCCACAGCCAGGACAGGGCAACCTCAAGAATCCGAATCGTCACCACCGACATGCTGGCGGCAATCTCGTCACCGTACTTCAAGGCCTTGGCGCGCACTTTCTCCGGCGGGATATCCTTCTCGCGGGCGGTTTCCCGTATAGCATCCTTTACCGCCGTGGTCCGGACCAGCGAGGCCACCAGAGTGCGACGGTGTGAAAGGTCAGGTCCCAACACCGCCTGACGGACGCGCCGGAAATGCGTTCTCAGAATGCGAGCCAGTTTACGGGTGGCGCGTTCCTCGTTGTCGCGGAATTCGTTGACCACATGCTGAAGGGAAATCGGCTTGTTAAACTGCACGTAGGTGTTACGGCCATGAACCAGAATGATCAGGAGTTTCTGAAGCCTGCCGGCGACCGACCAGGTATCGGATAGTAGCAGTTTGAACAGGGACTTCTCTTTGTCTGGCGAGCGCCCCCAGAACAGTGTCACGGGTACTATCTGGATGTCGCTCGATGGGTCGTGCAGTGCAAGTGACGTGACTTGCTTTATGCGTGGCGTCAGAGCGGGCGTGTGGCGCCGATTAAACAGACCACCGGCACGCTGATAAAGAAAGAAAAACGAACGGCGGGGGCCGTTCGGCACCGGTAGTGGTGCCTGGGACGAGGGTAGGCCCGCCCGTTTTACTTCCTGCTCCAGCACCAGTCGCGAAGATAATGAGCTGTATTGCAGGACATAACACACAGGTTTATCGGGATCGAGTTCGAGTTGGTCCTTCTCAGCACCCATTACATCGGTACGTACCCACAGGAAAAGAATCTTCCGCAACAGGTTAAAGAACAGGGAACTCAGCCCCGGAAAAATGCGCATGCCATCTCCAGTATCACTTTTGGTGCGCTAAGTTTACTTGGTCACCCATCCTGCGCAAAGCGCCAAGCGGCGTTAGCTGCAAAATGTCCCTGTCGGACTGCTGCTATGATACCTTTTGCCAAGGAATCTCTGACCTATCCGGAGGCTCTCTGACTGACAGACTGGACGGACACGTTTTATGACTGAAGCCAACGACGCGATACCGGGCTGGGTTTCCAGCTATTCCGATCAACCACCACGGCAGGGCGACGGTCTGGTTATCGCCACCGGACAGGCGCTGGTGCGTTCGGGGTCTGGCTGGTTACATGACGCAATGGCGCCAGGTGTGCCGCTATCGGAAACCAGTAAGCCGGTGTTTCTCGGTGAGCTTGATGGAAGGCGTATTTTCGTCGCGCGACCACAGAACCAAGCACTGCCCGAAGAAGAGCTGCTGGGATTGCGAGGTGCGATGTTGGGGGATGACCCGGTGCGGGCTACTCTCGCCAGTACCGCGTGTCAGGTGCTGCACTGGCAACAGGATCATCGGTTTTGCGGGCGCTGCGGCTCGCCAACACGGGATCACGCGCTGGAGCGCGCCAAATGGTGTGAAAACTGCGAGATTCCCTTTTACCCCCGGATTGCACCCTGCGTGATTGTTCAGATCATGGATGGTGACACTCTTTTCCTAGCACGCTCCAGCCGTCATCGCATGCATTACTTCAGTCTGATCGCAGGCTTCATTGAGCCCGGCGAAACAGCCGAGCAGGCGGTAGCCCGGGAAACCCTGGAAGAAACCGGCCTGAGGTTGCGTAACATCCGCTACCAGTGTTCCCAGCACTGGCCGTTCCCACATCAGCTTATGTTGGGCTTTCTGGCGGATTATGATGGCGGTGATATTTGTCTGCAGGAAGACGAGCTGGCTGAGGCGGGCTGGTACCACCCGGCCGATATGCCGCCGGTTCCACCGGATACAACGATCGCGGGCCGGTTGATAGAATCAGCCTGTGCCATTATTGAGCAATCTGACAGAGGTGATTCAGGCAAGTGAACACTCCCAGGATTCTGATATTTGACTCGGGTGTCGGTGGTCTCAGTATCGCGGGTATCCTGCGCCAGACGATGCCAGGTGCGGAGCAGATCTACCTGGCCGATACCGCATGCTTTCCGTACGGTGCGCTCTCGGAAATGCAGGTAAATGAGCGCTGCACGTCGCTTATCGCTCGTGCCCAGGCTTTGGTCAATGCCGATCTGATTGTTGTGGCGTGCAACACAGCCAGCACGGTGGTGTTACCGGAGCTGAGGCAAGAGGTTCAGATACCGGTGGTGGGTGTCGTGCCCGCTATCAAGCCGGCAGCGGAAATGTCTGTTAGCCGCCGTATTGGCATTCTGGCCACCCCTGCAACGGTTCAGCGCCGTTATACCGACGAACTGATTCAACAGTTTGCAGCGGACTGTCAGGTTACCCGCGTCGGACACCCTGACCTGGTGCGTTGGGCTGAAGAAAAAGTCTCCGGCAAAGCGGTTCCGATGGACCTGCTGGAAGAGGTTCTGACGCCATTGCTGGAGGTCGATGTCGATACCGTCGTGCTCGGTTGTACGCATTATCCATTGATAAAAGCGGAACTGCAGAATCTGATGCCTGACGTCAGATTCTGGGTGGACTCGGGGGAGGCAATCGCCCGACGCGTTCGCCATTTGCTTGTAGAAGCGGGCTTTACCCAGGCATCGCTTGAGAGTGCTGGTAGCAATCCGGTGACCGCCTATTTGTCAGGCGCTGCGCCTGACGGTCTGGCTGCATTCATGCAGGAACTGGGGCTTGAAGTAGGACGGGTTTACTCGCCCTGGCCATAAAAAAACCCGCCATTGGCGGGTTTGTTGTCGGTTTCGCCGGTCATCGATAGCGATTTGGCGTTAGTTGATCGATTCTCAGATAACGCGAGTGAGCTTCAGCATGGCGGCAAACTCGAGTGCGGGAATCGTACGACGATGGCAACAGTAGGTTTTGATTGTGTCACCGCGGAACCGTGATTTGGTGAACTCCAGTCCCTTGAAGTTGTATATAAAGTTGCACTTCGCGTACAGCCAATGAAATGTCTTCTTGAGAATGCTGCTTTCCTGGGATTCGGTTTCGCGATCCAGCGACAGCGGAATCAGACCAAGATCCAGGAAGGGCACGCCTTCTGACTGGAATACTTCCATGGCATGGGCCATCAGCGTATAAAAAATACCCTGCTTGAAATCAGCATTTGCACGGGAAATGTTCGGCACGTAACTGATGATCTTGTTGTTTTGGTAAATAGGGTCGAAATAGATAAAGCCGACGGCTTTGCCATCCTCGTAGGCGTAAAAGTGCCGTTCGTTCTCCCGGTAATCCATTTCCATGGGGCGGATCAGAAAGCGGATTTCGTTGCTTTTGACCTTGCGTGTGCGGATCCATGCTTCGGATATCTCACGGGTGTGGTCATCGCTGAAACGCTCCATCACTTCAATGCCATTGCGTTCTGCCTGGTTCAGCGCTGTGCGGATAATCTGCTTCTTTTTGCCTTTCAGGGACCATTTCTGGAGGTCGATGCGGGCCTCGCTGCCAAACTGGGTGCCATAGAGACCATAGCGACGGTGCAGAATGTCGACGACCGGCTTGGACACCTGGACATAGTTGGCATTGGGATGGCGCGCGTGAAAGCGCTCAATCATCAGTTCGAAGTTTTCGGGTGCACAGACCGGGTCTGACAGTACAAAGGCCATGCCCCATTTGCGCATGAACCCGATGTAGCCAACCCCGGGCAGATCGAAGTAATCCATGTTCGGCTGCAGGGTCGAGAATGATTGCGAATGAGTTCCGAAGCGCTTCAGGTAGTCGACTCGCTGCGAGAATGTGAACGCGGCTGACTCAGTACCGGCAAAGCGTTCCAGCGTAATCAGTTGATCTGTCATTGTGTTGCCTCCCGAAATACAGATTGCTGTCCCTGGTCTGACTTACGCCTGCTTTTGTCCCAGAATGGACCAGTAACAATTCATGTTGAGCAGCTTGAAGTGTTTCTTCTCAGTTACCTGAAGACCCAGGCGTTGCATGTGTTCCGGATAGTTGTAAATTTTGTGGAAGGCATTGTTGGCGAACAGCCAGAAGACAAACACAGCGCCGTACCAATACAGCTTCTTGAACATCCGCGCGAAAATGTTGCCGGTGGGGTAGCAGAAGTCGCCGACGACCACTTTGCCATCATCTTTTGCCAGGCTGATCAGGTGTTCGAGTACGTTCACCATCATGTTTTCCTCGAACACATTGAGGAAAAAGTTGGCAACCACCATGTCGTAATGATTCGTGGTGTCCACTTTCATGATGTCACTGTGGATTCGGCGGATCTCGAGGCCGGGCGCTTCGCTCTCAAGTGCTTCTCCGAACTTGCGCAACATGGTTTCCGACAGGTCGACGACCGTCACGTCCGCGCCAAGTTCTGCGGCGCGGATGGCGTCACGGCCATGACCTACACCAGCGAACAGAACCCGGGTGCCGGGTTTGATGGTCTCGACATCCAGCATTGCCGTTTTGCAGTGATGGATGTTTTTGCCGCTATAAAGGTTGCTCAGAAAATCGTAGACGGGGCCGATATATTTATATTTGTCGCGCATGGTCTGTTCCGTGCCTGTCCAAGTCAGAGAGTTCCCGCTGAGGCAGGCTGCTTTGTAGCAGCTCTTGTGGAACTTTGTGCCGGAGTGCGGGTGTTTATTGTTCTGGGAAAAGCTTAGTGAAGTCCGGCAGCCGGTTTTGTGGTGCAACCCTCATTTCGGGCTACATACGGTTACTTATTGCTACGCTTTGCAAACCAAATCAAAAAACAAGATCAGACTGTCTGACAATCAGTTTTGTGGCACTGTTGTGATTTCTCTTGTTTGTTCGCGTATTTGAAGGATTGGTGCAAAACTGATTCAGTACACTGGGCAAATGCCAATGATTGATGGCGATGAATCTGGATACAGAGGATGGCTGGCATGTCTGTAAGGTGGTATTTCAAAAAGTGCAAGAAGTGGCTCTGACGGCATTCGGGAGACAATCGGCAAGCTGGTTGGTCGCCATTGTTTTGGCGTTTCCGGCGCTTGCTGCAGACGGCGATCAGGCCGATAGTGACGCCGTTTCAATTGCCGGTGAAACGGTGACTTACCTGATAGTGGAAGACAAATCGCGGCCGTTTCAGATTGTGGTCAACGGGAAGAGTGCCGGGGGCATCGTATCTGAAATGGTGGATGCGATATTTCAAGGTTCCCGATACAGCGTCAAGCATCAGGTGTACCCGGTGAATCGTTTGCGCCAGGTTGTCGCTGACGACAAGGTAGCGGGCTGGATTGCCTATGAGGCTGTTCAGTGGCATACCTTCGGCAATCGGGGGTTGATGATTGAGGAGCCGCTATTTGAGACGCACCACGTCATGCTCACCTGCCGCCAGGATATTCCTGATCCGCTCACCAGTCTGGCGGACCTCAAGGGAATGAAAATACTTACCTTGCGCAACTTTTCCTATCCTGAACTTGGCAAAGCTGCCTCGGATGAGGGCATAAAGGAGCTTTCGATTGATCGCTATGATGCCGGTATCGATCTGGTGAGAATGGGCCGGGCCGATGGCTTTGTGGAAATGCAGAGCCGGCTAAGCTATCACGTGGCGGAGGCTCTCGCCGGCGAGAGCAATGCGTCATGCCTGCGAATGGTCGACTTCAGCCGGATTATTCCAGACTACCCGATCTATCTGAGTGTTGATATGCGTTGGTCCAGGGGCTTCAGGGACTTTGTGGCGCAGCGCATACGCGAATTGCGTCAGAGCGGCGAGCTTGCCGCGATACAACGCCGTTATCTGCAAGGAACCGAATTAAACCGCAGCCCGGGCACGGAGTTTTCGACACAGTAAAGCGTCTATCTCGGCAGCCGGCACGGCGGGACCGTAGAAGAAGCCCTGCATCTGCTGGCAGCCCAGGTTTTTCAGGTAGGCCAGTTGAACGTCGTTCTCAACCCCTTCAGCAACAATATCCAGCTGCAAGCCATGCGCCATGGCCACTATGGCGTTAACGATGCATGCCCCGTCGTCGTCGCTGCGAATCGTCTTAACAAAAGACTGATCGACCTTCAGCGTGTGGATAGGGAGGCGATGGAGGTAGTTCAGGGACGAGTAACCTGTGCCGAAGTCATCAATCGCGATCCGGATGCCGTGAGCAGCCAGCGCCTTCAACTTGCGACTGATCTGTTCGAGGTCATTCATGATCACATTTTCGGTGATTTCGATTTCAAGATTCTCGGGCGGGAAATCGGCAGCTTTCAGTTTGGCAATCAGGTTGGGCACAAATCGCGGTTGTTCGACCTGAAGTGGCGAAAGATTCACCGCTAGTCGAAGGTTCTTGTTGCCCTGTTTGATCCAGTTCTTGGTCTGCCGGCATGCGGTTTCGAGAACCTGATCGCTCAATTCGGTAATCAGTTTGGTTTCCTCTGCCAGCGGCAGGAAGTCCCGGGGGTAGAGTAATCCCCGCTCGGGATGATGCCATCTCACCAGCGCTTCAAGCCCGAGTATCTGACCGGTATCAGCTGCAACCTGCGGTTGGTAGTGCACGCAGAGTTCGCCATTGACCAGCGCCTGTCGCAAGTCGCGTTCGAGACTGAGGCGGTTGGCTGTGTCGATGCTCATGGTGTCGCTGTAGAAGCGATAACCGTCCTTGCCGCTTGCCTTGACGTGGTACATCGCGATGTCAGCGCACTGAATGAGCTGATCCATCGATTCACCGCCCTCGGGGAAAATGGCGATACCGACACTGACACCCACAAACACCTCGTGCTCACCCAGCTGAAAGGGAGCCTTTAGCACGTGTATCAGTTTACGGGCGATCTTGCGGGCGTCTTCATTGCCCGAGATGGCAGGTAGCAACAGGGTAAATTCATCACCACCAAAGCGGGACAGGGTATCTCCCTTGCGCAGGCAGCTTTCCAGACGCTGGGTAACTGCCTGAAGCAGGCGGTCTCCCATGGCGTGACCCAGGGTGTCGTTGACGACCTTGAAGCGGTCAAGATCAAGGAACATGACGGCGAGTTTCTGATCGGTGCGCTGGGCCTGGGTAATCGCCAGCATCAGGCGATCCTTGAACAGGGCCCTGTTGGGCAGACGGGTCAGAAGGTCGTGGTAGGCCTGGAAGTTGATAAAGGCTTCGGCTTCCTTGCGCTCGGTAATATCGCGGGCCGAGCCGTAGATGCGGGCTTCCCCGATGCGGCGCCGGACACTGCCCTGAGGTAGAAACTGAGCCCCTTCATCACCAATCGGAAAGGCGGTGATTTCGAAGAAACGATTGGCCTGACGGCTGCCACGGGTTTTCAGGCGTATTTCGAAAGTTCGCGGATTTTCTGCGCTGATTGCAGGATCTTGAAGCGCATAGGTGCCACGACTGATGTCCTGCTCTTCAATCAGATGGCGAAAGTGTCGACCGATTAACTCTGTTGACTGATACCCGAGCAGCGCTTCGACCTTATGGTTTACAAAACAGATGCGGCCTTCCTGATCCAGCATGAAGACGATGTCGGGGGAGGAGTTGACGATGTAGCGGTGCAGTTCTTCCGACTTTTTAAGGCGCTGCTGCACGTTCTCGTGTGCATATTCCAGAGCCTGCTTGCGCAGAACATTTCCTACCGTGGCGAGCAGTGCATCCGGATCAAACGGTTTGCGAATGTAATCTTCTGCGCCGCGCCGCAACGCCCGGCTAACCGCTGAAAACGATGATTCTCCGCTAACCACGACCACCGGAACGTTTATTTTTTCGTCCTGGATGAACTGCATGACGGCATGGCCATCCACATCCGGCATGCGTAGATCCAGCATCACCAGATTGAATGACTCCTTCTTGAGGCTTTCGCAGGCAGCCCGACCGCCCAGGGCAGGGCAGGCGTTAAAGCCATGCTCCTCGAGCAGATCGACAAGGCTTTCAAGCAGACGAGGCTCATCATCGACGACCAGAATGCGTGCGTCAGCAGCCAGTGGCTCGTTTTGTCGGTCCAGCATCATTGTGTTTGCCCATCCTCATTGGGGGCTCCGTTGCCAGTTTCTCAGATCGTGGCAGCGGGTTCTTCCCGGTTATCGCTTCTGGTGTATGTGGTTGCTGGCAGCAGGAGGCGAAAACTGGTGCCTTCCGGTCCTGTCCTGCAGCTGATGATGCCCTCCATGTCATCAGTAAGTTGTTTTACTATGCTCAGTCCAAGGCCACTGTGGCCCGGGCCTTTAGTGGAATGCACCGGTTTGAACAGGGCATTCCGGATCGACTCGGGTATTCCGTTCCCGGAGTCTTCAATTGTTAATTCTACCCATTGGCGACCATCCTGCCAGACCGGCGCTGCGGTTTGAAACTGCACACGTCCACCTTTCGGCATGGATTCAACGGCATTTCGGACCAGGTTCATAATGAGTTGGCGAACCGGTCCCCGTGTTGCCTTGATGAATGTCGGGGCCGATGTCAGTCGCAATTCACTCGAAATTTCGTTGGGCAGGAACAGCGCCTCGTCAAACAGGTCACTGAGTAGATTCAGTTCGTCGTTGAGGCTGAGGCCTTCGCTGTTGCTGTCTTGAGCTGACTCATTTTCAGGCAGTCCAGCCGAGCTGATTCTTTCAAGCAGTCCTGCTGCACGCTCAAGCTCCTCCCGGACCACCTGAAGATCGGCATCCACCAAATCACTGCCTTCAAGGGTTTTCAGTTTTTTCTGCAGCTGATGAATGTATTGGCTGACAATTGTCAGCGGATTGCTGACCTCGTGAACGCGCTTGCGGAGCTCAATTCGATGTGTCAGTTGCTCGAGCGATTCGCCTTGCTGGACGTGGTGCTGCTGGTAGGGATCCAGATGACCCCCCAGCACGGCAACCCGGTGAGCAAACAACGTCACGAGGCTTTCAAAGTCAGCAAATTCGCCAGCCGATTCCAGTCCGATAACGTATAGCCCGAAGCAGTGGCCCTGATGACAGACCGGCACGCCCATCATGCTCGGCGTGTTCAACAGACCCAGTAGCTGCTGGTCGAGTATGGAAACGGCGTCGCTCTGAAGCACCTGAGCGTTATTGTCTGTCGCAATATAGGTGATCAGACTGGCCGGATCATCCAGTGGCACATGGATCGCCGGAGGTGATACCCGTGTTGCGGCCAGCAGCGACAGTTCGTCATCCCGGCGAATAAACGCGAGTCCGGGCCGGTCGGTAACCGCGCTGAGATTGCCAAGTGCACCGCTAAGCAGCTCTGCTTCCGTTGCGACATCGGGAAGGCTGCCGATGGCCTGCTCAATGACCGCTGAGCGAATCACTTCATGAAACAGTTGGCGCTGGACTGCAAGCGCATCGAATGTGCCATCCAGTGGGATACCGAAATCACTGGCAATGGATGCCACTTCGCGATCAATGCGGGTGCTGATCTCTTTGGCGAGAGCGCCGGTGAGTCCGAAGATGGTATGCGCGGCATCGAAGCCACCCGAATCCGAGAGTGCCAAACGTGTAGAAAGGTTGATCAACTTGACCAGGTGAGCGGCGTCGCGAATGTCCCGCGCAGGGGCTTGCTGATAGCGAATGGCATCAGTCGCCATCTGTCCCAGCCCCCAATGTCCTGCGAGCCTTGCTGCAATATCGATCTGCTGATCGAGGATCGCCTGGTAGTTTTCGCTGTCTGTTGCGCGCAGGGCGATCAGCTCACCGGCATTATGCAGCATGCCCACCATGAAGGCTTCTTCGGTATCCGGGTATCCGGTGAGTTTGGCGAGTGCGCGGGCGGTGAGGGCTGTGGTCAGGGAATGCCGCCAGAAATCCCGAATCTGCTGCCATCGTTCGGCGCCGAGATCCAGCAGCAAATGTTGCAGTGAGGCCGTGATGATAAGCGTCTGTAAGCGGTGAGTACCCAGCCGGAGCAATGCGTGCTCGATCGCAGTGACTTCTCCGGGGCGTCCGTAGAGCGCCGAATTGGCGAGCGCGAGCACACGGCCACAAAGTGCTGTGTCAGCGCTGATGATGCGGCCTATCTCACGATAGTCACAATCATTACGACATGCTTCCATTGCGCGCAAGACGACTTGCGGCAAACTGGGCAAATCGCTGTTTGCCGGTAGTGCCATTGGAGCCCGGGTCATATTTATGACGCTTTAGTCATTTATAGTTCTTTTCAGAGGAGCTTAGACAAATAAAAGATATAAGCAACCAGTATCTGGCCAATTATTGGCCTGTTTCTCTCAATTTTGCATGTAAAATACGGTAAATCTTCGGGTTGTTGCGTCATCAGGCGCGTTTTTCGTCTGTCAACCACCTCCTTGGCGACGGTACAATCGTGTTTTCGATCTCCGTCAAACGGGCATGTTGTCATTCATGAGCGAATCAAGTGCGCAAGCGCCCCGCCACCCCCGCATCCTTGCTGTTACCGGTGGCAAGGGTGGTATCGGTAAAACCTCCGTTTCCCTTAATCTGGCGTTGGCCCTCAGCCGTCAGGGTAACCGGGTGTTATTGCTTGATGGTGACACAGATCTGGCCAACGTCACGATTATGCTGGGCCAATACCCCCGATTGAGTCTTGCAGACGTGCTGGCAGGCACTTGCACACTGGAGCAGGCGATCTTCGAAGCGCCATACGGGCTGCATATTCTGCCCGGTGCTTCGGGTGTTGAGCGCTGCATGGGGATTGCTCCATCAGATCGTCTGGCCGTCATGCGCGGGTTGGCGTCCTTCGAAAAGCACTATGACTATATTCTGATCGATACTGCAGCAGGGCTGCAGGACAATGTGATCCACATGATTGCCAGTGCGGCGCTGGCGTGCGTGGTGGTGACGCCGGATCCGACTTCGCTGACGGATGCCTTTTCATTGATAAAGGTACTTCGCAGGCGAGGCTACCGGCGCACCCCGAGCGTGCTGATCAACATGGCGAAGAATGCGGGGCAGGCCCAGGGCATCTTCCAGCGCTTCTACACCGCGCTTCAGAAGCATCTGGATGTGACGCCTCATTATCTGGGCGCGATCTGGCGTGACGACACTCTGCGCGAATCAGTGCGACTGCAGCGGCCGGTGTCGCTATCGGCGCCATCTGACCCCTGTTACCGACAGTTCCGGGTCCTGGCCGATATGCTCAAGGTCCGCTTCAACCAATTGGAGCCCCGGCGCTCGGGATTTGCCGCTTACTGGAATCGGGTCGCCGAACGTCAGGGTTCGGCGCCGCAAGTGAAGGTCGCGCCTGTTGCGATCGAGCAACGATGGCTCGACTGGTCAAATCAGCTTCAAGCCCTGATCAATCATCCGGATAGCACGTCTATACAGCAATACAACGCGCTGACCAGTTGCTTCGTTCAGTTGGGTGAAACCATTAACGAAGACACGATCGAGATTATCCAGACCGGGCTGGCTTCCATGCCCTGGGAGCGATTGCCCGGCGCGCAGCGCGAGCACTTCGCGGCACATCTGCGTCACCTCGCCGATCAGATCTCGCCACCACGGCGTGAACCCGCCCGGCCGGCTGCACCAGCAAAGCGAAGACGTCAGGTGCCAGAACCACGTTATGATGAGGTGCGGTTCGGACATCAGGATTCGCTGTTACGGGCTTTGCGGGAACAACCGGACAACGTGTCACTGGATACGCTGCTGGACACCCTGACGGGCGGCCGTTCCCGAAAGTAAGTTCTGTTGATTGTCTGGCCCGTCTTGTGACTATAGAGTCTGCTTTGATTTGATCGGCGCCCCGCCCGGGGGGTAGCACATTGAAAAATGCTCACGTACACGACGATGGGTTTGCTGTACCTTTGTGTTGTTTTCTTGCTTCAGATCACCCATTTGTCATGCAGTGCACTCTAAAATGGCGTCAAAGGATATTGACGGTCGCTGAGTTTGAGTCGTGATGTATGGGTCAGACCGGTCAGGGTTTTTCTTCTCTTAAAAAATTCAACGACTTAATAACCGATCATTGCATTGATGTGTCGCTACGCTGCAGTTGGCGTGCTTGATGCATTCCACTTTTACTACTGCTGAATCGTCATTGTTGAGAAGGAGTTTCATCATGCCACAAGCCGTTGAGCCCGAAAGTTCAAAGATACTCACGTCCCTCAGAGGCAAACATGTCCTCATTACCGGCACTACCGGGTTTCTGGGGAAGGTCGTTCTGGAAAAACTGATTCGCACGGTGCCGGATATTGGCGGCATTCATCTCATGATTCGTGGTAACCGTCGTCATCCCAAGGCGCATGACCGGTTTATCAATGAGATTGCCTGCTCGTCAGTATTCGAGCGTCTCAAGCTTGATGACGCGGATGCATTTGATGCTTTTATTGAAAATAAAGTGCATTGCGTTACGGGCGAAGTCACTGCCCCGCAGTTTGGTTTGACCCAGGCGCGGTTTGAGCAGCTGTCCGGCCAGATTGATGCCATCATTAACTCTGCTGCCAGTGTGAATTTCCGCGAGGAGCTGGATAAGGCGCTGGAGATTAACGCCTTGTGCCTGCGAAACATCGTCGCGCTGTCTGAAGCGGGGGGGAATCTTCCGGTGGTGCAGGTGTCGACCTGCTACGTCAACGGGATGAATGCAGGGCAGGCTCATGAAGATGTCGCGCGCCCCGCCAAGGGCGGCGTGACCCGTCACGAAGATGGCTATTATGACGTTGATGAACTGATACCCGTACTGCAGGACAAAATTGCCGATGTTAAATCGCGGTACTCCGGCGCGAAGCTGGAGAAAAAGCTGGTTGAACTCGGTATTTGTGAAGCAAACCGGTACGGCTGGAGTGATACCTATACCTTTACCAAATGGATGGGGGAGCAGCTTCTCAACAAAGGCCTTAAAGGCGCGCCGCTGACGATTCTGCGACCTTCCATTATCGAAAGTGCACTTGAAGAGCCGGCGCCGGGCTGGATCGAAGGGGTGAAGGTGGCAGATGCCATTATTCTTGCTTATGCTCGCGAAAAAGTAGCGGTCTTCCCCGGCAAACGCAGTGGTGTTATCGACGTGATTCCCGCGGATCTGGTCGCAAACAGCATTATCATGTCGCTGGCCGAGCTTTTTGTTGAGCCCATCCGCCACAGAATTTACCAGTGCTGCAGCGGCTCGGGTAATCCGATTACGTTGGGCGAGTTTATTGATCATTTGATGACTGAGGCGAAAGAAAATCACGCTGCCTATGACCGGTTGTTCTATCGTCGGCCACGCAAGCCCTTTATCGCAGTGGGTCGCCGGCTGTTCGATACAGTGATGGGAGGCGTAAGGCTACCCCTGAGCGTGCTGGATCGGGCAATGAAAATTGCCGGTAGCGATCGCGAACTCAAAGTGCTGCGCAACATCGATACCACAATGTCGCTGGCTACGATTTTCGGTTTTTACACAGCGCCGGATTACATCTTCCACAATGACAAGTTGCTCGATCTGGCAGAGCGCATGGGGCCGGAGGACAAGCTTCTGTTTCCGGTCGATGCACGACAGATTGACTGGCCGATCTATCTCAGAAAAATCCACATGGCGGGTCTGAACAAGTATGCGCTGAGTGAGCGAAAGCTCTACCGGCTCAAAACCCGCAAAGAGCGTCAGGCTGCCTGATGTTCCAGGGACTGCCCGGTTTTCAACGGCCGGGCAGTGCTTTTTTGGTTTTCTGCCCCTCTATTCTCCATTTCCTTCAAGTCATTCCCTCTGGTTGAGCTTCCTTCTGGATCCGCTAAGCTTTTTAAAGCACGTTTTATGTGTTGAGGTAGTGCAGAACAGGGCGTGTTCATCCGTTTTGTGCTGACCCGGGACAATAATAGGACATTAGTCTAATTCAACAGGGCGGTTGTGCCGTGGTGAACTGTCAGCATATTGATGATGCCGGCTGTCCAGAATAAGAGAGGCAGTTAGGGTCGCCCCGAATTCGAACCTCTGAACGCCAGAAATCAGTTCTGACATACGACCTCGCACAGGTTTAGCAGTGGGTTCACTGATTCCAATAACGAAAATAAATCCACGAAATCGAGGGGAGCACTATGACACAACCACATGTGTATCCGGTGACGGAATCCTTTAAAAAACGGACACTTGTAGATAAGGCCAAATACGAGGCCATGTACAAGCAATCAGTCGACGATCCAGAAGCCTTCTGGGGTGAGCATGGCAAACGCCTCGACTGGATCAAGCCGTACACCAAGGTGAAAAACACCACGTACGACTACGATAACCTCTCGATCAAGTGGTTCGAGGACGGCGAACTGAACGTTGCCGCCAACTGCCTTGACCGTCATCTCGAAACCCGGGGTGACCAGACGGCCATCATTTTTGAAGGCGATGAGCCGGGCAATTCCCGCCATGTTTCCTACCGCGAATTGCACGCCGAAACCTCCAAGTTTGCCAATGTGCTCAAGACACTGGGTGTGAGCAAAGGCGACGTCGTGACTATTTACATGCCAATGATTGTCGAGACAGCGGTCGCGATGCTGGCGTGTGCCCGGATCGGTGCTATCCATTCGGTCGTATTCGGTGGCTTTTCGCCCGAAGCGTTGGGTGCCCGGATCGAAAACGGCAAATCACGATTTGTTGTAACCGCGGATGAGGGGGTTCGTGGAGGGCGCACGATTCCATTGAAAAAGAACGTGGATCAGGCGTTGACCAGGGAAAAGGGCGCTGACGTTGAGCGTGTTATCGTGGTTACCCGCACAGGGGGCGATGTGCCCTGGGACGAAAGCCGGGACGCGCGCTACGAAGATCTGATGGCATCTGCATCGGCTGAATGCCCGCCGGAACCTATGAATGCGGAAGATCCGCTGTTCATGCTGTATACCTCGGGTTCGACAGGTGCGCCCAAGGGCGTTCTGCATACCTCCGGTGGTTATCTGACTTACGTGGCCATGACGCACGAGTATGTGTTCGACTATCAGGATGGCGATGTTTACTGGTGTACGGCCGACTTTGGCTGGATCACCGGTCACAGCTATATCCTTTATGGGCCGCTGGCAAACGGAGCCGTTACTGTGTTGTTTGAAGGGGTGCCGAATTATCCGGATTCCTCGCGGATGGGGCAGGTTGTCGATAAGCACAAAGTGAACGTGCTTTACACCGCGCCTACCGCGATTCGGGCACTTATGGCCGAGGGCGAATCCTGCATGGCGAGCACCCAGCGCAGCAGTCTGCACTTGCTGGGGTCGGTGGGTGAGCCTATCAACCCTGAAGCCTGGGAGTGGTACTACCGGGTTGTTGGTAATTCAAAATGCCCGGTCGTGGATACCTGGTGGCAAACTGAAACCGGCGGCATTCTGATTTCGCCGCTACCGGGTGCAACGGATCTCAAGCCCGGCTCGGCAACCCTGCCGTTCTTCGGTGTCCAACCTGCTGTGGTGGACAACGACGGCAATATTCTCGAAGGCGCAACCGAGGGTAATCTGGTGATTCTGGATAGCTGGCCAGGCCAGATGCGCACTATCTTTGGCGACCACGAAAGATTCCGCCAGACCTACTTCAGCACTTATCCCGGACGCTATTTTACCGGCGATGGTGTGCGTCGGGATGAAGACGGTTACTACTGGATAACCGGACGTGTGGACGATGTGCTGAACGTGTCCGGACACCGGTTGGGTACGGCTGAAGTGGAAAGCGCGCTGGTTGCCCATGACAAGGTTGCCGAGGCTGCTGTGGTGGGCTATCCCCACGACATCAAGGGGCAGGGCATTTATGTCTACGTCACCCTGATGCAGGGCGAATCGCCATCGGATGAGCTCAAGAAAGAGCTGGTCCAGTGGGTGCGAAAGGAAATTGGCCCGATTGCTTCGCCGGATGTGATCCAGTGGGCGCCGGGACTGCCGAAAACCCGCTCAGGTAAAATCATGCGCCGCATTTTGCGCAAGATTGCCGCCAACGAACACGACCAGTTGGGCGATACCTCCACTCTTGCCGACCCGGGCGTAGTGGACGATTTGATCTCCCAGCGCGAGTTCAAGTAGATCGCCAGGTAAAAGCACGGCAGTCTGCGTGATGCAGGGCTGCTGTTAAAGAGCTAACTGGCGACAGGATTAAACCGAGCCAGCGGCTGCGTAAAACGCGGTTCGCTGGCTTTTCTATTGTGCATGCTATCCTTGTAACAGGATTCTGCAGATCATCGGTGGTATGTCAGTGACTGGCCGCTGTCGATGATTACACTTTATGGAGGACACTGCGCCAGATGGTTCAGCAAATTATCATTGCCGATGATCACCCGCTCTTCAGGGCTGCCTTGCGCCAGGCAGTTTCAGAAGCGGTTCCCGATGCCCAGATGATCGAAGTCGACAGCATTAAAACCCTGCAGGCCTCTATCGTGGAGCATCCTGATGCCGATCTGGTTTTGCTGGATCTCAACATGCCGGGCGCGCATGGGTTTTCAGGGCTGGTGTTTATGCGCGGGCAATATCCGGGGTTACCGGTAGTGGTGGTGTCCGGTTCTGAAGAACTGCAGGTGATGCGTCGTTCTATCGACTATGGTGCTTCCGGTTTCATTCCAAAATCAGCACCGTTGCCCACTATCACCGCGGCGATACAGGATGTGCTTGATGGCGAGGTATGGCTGCCGCCCGGTGTCGCTGACAAGATTGATCGCATGCATGCCGATGTTACGGATTTCTCGGACAAGCTGGCATCCCTTACGCCACAACAGTTCCGGGTGCTGGGTATGCTGGCGGAAGGTTTGCTCAACAAGCAGATTGCCTACGACCTTGATGTCTCCGAAGCCACGGTGAAAGCCCATATAACTGCGGTATTCCGTAAGCTGGGAGTGCGTAATCGCACCCAGGCCGTGATCGCGATACAGCAGATGGAAATCGACCCCTCTGATACCTCCCTTTCAGGCTCTTGATTCTGGCCCGGTAACGGGCAGGTTCCAGTGAAGCCACTCTTTTATGCGCCGTCCCTTGTGGGCGGCGTTTTGCGTTAGAGCCTGGCGCCAGCTAAACGCTCATCTTGCTTGGATATTCGAATAAAGGCACGCCTGTACACCAATAGGTGAAGTCTCTTATGACCTTCCGAAACCTGCGCCAATACGGGATATAAAGGCATTGCGTGAACATTTCTTATTAATTTAAAGAAAATGTCATTGATCTGCTTTAGTTCATTCTGTAGATTCAGCGTACAAATGTAAGCTTAAATTCAGGAGTGTTTGATGAACGCGGCTGTACAACCCGAATCAATACGCCAACCGATGTTTGGCGAACAGGATGAGCGTGCGCTGCGCGATCAGATGCGCAAGGATTTGCCGGCGGATACGTTTCAAACCCAGCGCTGGCGAGTAATCTGGTTCCTGCCGTTGCAACTGGTAATCTGGGGCGGCATCGCGACCATTTTGCTTGCGGGCCTGCCCTGGTATGCCAATCTCGCATTGGGTCTGTTGGTGGGCCATACCGTTGGATCTCAGGCACTGCTCGCTCACGAGGTGTTGCACGGTGCGATGGGTATGAGTCGTCGCTGGCAGAATTTCTTCGGTTGGTTGGGTTTCGGTCCGATGGTTGCGCCGCCGGAGTTCTGGCGCAAATGGCATAACTCGGTGCATCACGCCCATACCAATATGGGGGATGCCGATCCGGACAGCTTTGGCACCATGCGTCGCTATCGTGTCGATCCCAAACAAAAGCGGTTCACCAAGCTCGCTCCGGGGTCACGCACCTGGTACAGCTACCTGTTCCTGACGTATTCCTTCACCTTCCATGCGCAATTGGTGCTTTGGAAGCAGGCGAAGCGTCGCAAGCAATTCCGTGGTTTCAATCGCCGCAAGGCTATTGTCCAGTCGTTGCTTTGTATTGCGGGATGGCTAACGCTTGCCGTTGTGTCCGGCCCTCTGGCGGTGTTTACCGTGGTGATACCGTTTATGGTGGCGAATGCGCTGGGGCAGGGGTACATCCTGACCAATCACTTCCTGCGGCCCCAGACCGCAACCAACAATCCGCTGGATAATTCCATGAGTGTGCGTACGTTACCGGTTCTGGATCGTTTGCACTTTCGGTTCAGTCATCATGTGGAGCATCATTTCTTCCCGAAGCTGGCGTCAAACAAGGCGCCGCGGTTGCGGGAATGGTTGGAGACTCACTACCCCGAGCGCTATGTTTGCCCGACTCACTGGGAGGCGATCCGGTTGCTTTATTCCACTCCGCGGGTATACGCCTCGGCCACGGAGCTGGGTGATCCTAACCATCCTGACCGGACCTTCGATTTGCTGCCGTTGCAGGGGAAAATGAACGTGACAGGGCGAAAGGCTGGGCTACGCCCGATCTAGCCCAGAAAGCCCCGGGCCAGAGCGCCTGCGCCTGCCAAGGCCGCAATCACCAGGATTAGGGGGCGCATGGCCTCAAATGGCAGACGCCGAACCAGCAGCGCCGAGAGCAGAAAGCCGATCAGCACGCCGGGAAAGGTGACGGCAAACAATGTAAGTTCCAGCATGCCGATCTGGCCGGCAAATATGAGCGCCACGATACTCGCGCAGCTGGAAAACAGGAAGAATGCTGACATATTGGCCCGCACCAGCGGGCCTTTTTCGTTCTGGTAAATCAGGGCGATTGGCGGGCCGCCGACGGCGACAAGAGTGCCCATGTAGCCGCTTGCGGCGCCGGCTATCACGCTGTTGCGGGGTGTCAGTTTTGGCCGGATTCCGGCAACACTCAATATGACGCCGAAAATGATAAGGGCGCCAAAAACGATGTCAAAGGCCCCGCTGGTGATCACCAGAAACGTGGCGCCGGCAAGCGTAGTGCCGACAACATTGCCGCCGATAGCGAATTTGACTTCCCGGAAGCTGATGCCCGCGCGGTTGCGGGCGAGCATCATTACGGTCAGCACGATGGCATTCAGCACGAGAGTGCCCGGTATAAACAGCGGGCTGATCAGGAACAGCAGGGGCGCTGACAGCGTGCCGATGCCATACCCTGCCACGCCCTGCAGGCTGGCGCCCAGTAGCAGAAAAAAATTGGCGAGTAATATGTCGGTAAGGGTGAGGGTGTCCACGCCTATTTTGCCGGTACCAGAATCAGCTTGCCGGAACCCACCTTCACATCGACTGGCGCCATGCCAAACAGACGCTGGCCGAGGTCATTCTCGTCCAGTCGGTAGACAGGGACGGTTTCAAGCCACTGGGCAACCAGTCGCATCACGTTGTCGGTGACGGGTTTGAGATCACCGCTGAAATATGGAGAGTCGATACGGCTATCGAGCAGTTTCAGCCGCCGAATGAAGACGGCCTTTTGCTCGCGGTCGTAGATCGGCACACCCTCTACCTTGAGGGCAAGATCAACCGGCAGCTTGGCCATGAACGCGTTGACAGCGACTTGTCCCTGAATGTCTAGCACGGCGACTTCGCGACCGTCCGGGCCTAGTGTGATATCGGCCTCCGAGAGTGACACGCTGATCGGGGATCCGGCTTTGAGTTGCGAGCGATCAAAGTCAGCAACGGCATTCTGGAGATAGCCCTCAAGGGTGCTTTCGCTAACAGAATAGGGAGACAGCGCGGCACAACCTGAAAGTGCCAGTAGTGCAGCACCAAGCAGCACTGCTTTGAGCCGGATAACCGTTGATCGGTATGACATTCAATGAACTCCTGAAAAACTATCGGGCGATATTCGCGCCACCTGCAGGTCTGGTGACTGGGTGCGAGCGTAAAATGAATAGCCACTGACAACACGTCAGTGCAGGCGGGGTGTCGAAAATCCATACAGACATGCATGATAAGCTCATGTTATTCCGCATGCTGCGCCACCGTAACTTATCCTGCCCGATGCGCAGAGGTCGCGCAAGGCGGATGAAATTCAGTGTTTTGAGGGTGTTGTATGCTCAATGCGGTTCCCGGAATTGCCCGGCGTTTTGAAGCGGTAGCGTTTGATCTGGATGGAACCCTGGTGGACTCCGCTCTGGATTTTGCTGCCATTCGGCGTGAAATCGGCTGCCCTTCCGGTCTCGGGTTGCTCGAGTTCATTGCGTCGTTGCAGGACGCGGAGGCCGAAGCGGAGGCACATGCGATCGTTCACCGGTTTGAGATGGTCGGTGCTGCGTCTGCCCGCTGGATGCCGGGGGCAAGGGAGTTGCTGCAGATCCTGAGAGAGCGTTCGGTGCCAGTTGCGATTTTGACGCGCAACAGCCGTCATGCGGTAGAGGAAACAGACAGGGTGCTGGGGTTGGGGATCGATTTGGTGGTGACCCGGGAAGACGGACCACCGAAACCGGATCCCGCCGGTCTCCTGAGTATCGCGAGCAAGCTGGATGTGGCGCCGGACAAAATGACCTACGTGGGGGATTTTATTGATGATCTGACGGCTGCCAAGGGAGCGGGCATGCTGGCGGGTCTTTACCGGAATGCCAAAAACGAGCGCTACGCGGATCAGGCAGATTATGTGATTCATCACTTTGACGAGCTGCGTCTGCTTTGGGACTAGAATGGGCTCAAGGGTGAGCTTTTACTCAGGACAGGTGTTTAGCGGTTACTCATTCTCTGCATGAGCGCTGACGCTAAGTTCGCCCGAATCTTCGAAAACGACGTGAATGAGAATGGGCTGGCAGCAGACCTGGCAGTCTTCCACGTAGCTCTGTTCCCGTACTGACGGGTCAACACTGATACCCAGCATCTCCCAGCAATAGGGGCACTGGATGTTGGCAGGCTCGAGCATTATGGCTTCTCCGCCCGGGTCGGTGGCGGGGTGCGCGGCCGAACTTGCCCGCACCCCTTTTACTATCACGCGTGATTCCGTATTCCTGAATTTTCGGATTATCCTTTTCAGAACGGCTGTTTGGCCATCCACGGAATAATCCGGTCGAAGGCTTCTTCAATCGTTTCCACCGAAGCCGAGAAACTGAACCGCAACGCATTTGCCGTGTGCTCGCCGAAGGCGTCGCCGGGCACAACGCAGACACCGGTTTCCTTGAGCATTCGCAGCGCCAGATCCGAGCCGTCCACATGCTTGGGCAGATCCGGGAAAATATAGAATGCGCCGCCAGGATGATAGCCGGACAGATGAGGCGTTTGTGCCACCAGATCAACGATCCTGTCCCTGCGTTCCCGGTAGATCGAGACCATATCCCGAATGCACTGCTGGTCACCTGTGAGTGCTGCAACACCTGCATACTGTGACGGGGTATTGGCCACAGAGGTGGTGAACATGTGGTATCGCCTCAGCGACTTGATTGTCGCCTGACTGGAAATAACCCAGCCAACGCGAAGCCCCGCCATGCTGAAGGTTTTGGAAAAGCTGCTGATGCACATGATGTTATCGAGATCGACGCTGCAGCGCAGCACGCTGGCATATTCCTGATCATCCAGAATAAGGTGGTCGTAGACCTCGTCGCTGAAGACCTGAATGCCGCGATAGGCGCATTCCTCAACAATCGTTTCGATGGTACTGCGGGGATAGACTGCACCGGTCGGGTTGTTGGGGGAGTTCAGAACCACAGCAAAGGTGCGAGGCCCCATAGCGGCGATCACTTCGTCCGGGTCGAGCTGATGATCATTTTCACGACGGGTAGACACAAATTTCACTTCGCCGCCGTTCATTCGTATCAGCGGCGCGTAAAGCAGGAACGACGGGTCGGTTACAATAAACTGCCGGCCCGGAGCGGATGTCGCGGACAGGGCAAGGTACATGGCTTCGGTCGCCCCTGAGGTGATCAGGATATTGTCCCGCGTCAGCTTGCGGTCATAGCGCTTGCCGTAATAGTCCCTGAGAGCCACCAGAAGTTCGGGCAGCCCTGCGTCCATCGTGTAACCGGTCTGACCGGCATTGAGCGCGTCAATATAGGCGTCAATGACGTGTTTGGGAGTAGGCAGATCCGGCTGGCCAATGGACAGGTGAATCACATCTTTCATGGTCGCTGCCATGTTCACCATACGACGAATACCGGGTACCGGGATCGCCTGCATCGCCGGGTGCCAGCGTGCTTTTGTCTTGCGGTACTTCACCTTGCGGGGAGCGGTGTCGCTAGCTTGGTTGAGCTTTGCGCCATCGGCCATAAGCATCTCCTGACTGAATACGTTGACACGGGTTGTGTATTCGCACGTCACCTTTGCGAAGGGCTCGCGGGGGAACGCAGAGCGGGCACACTTTTTCAGCACACCTTGGGAGATTAGTTTTTATACGGGGCTTGAGCAAGCCTTGTGAAAATGGATCGTTTTTAGTTGAAAATGTGATGTTTTTGGGGCGGGTTGACCGATGCCCTCTGAGATTACACACTCAGGTGGTTTCCAGCCGTTATTGCCCGTGGCAGAACGGAACGACAGACGACCGACTGGTGAGGCTGATAATGACCCGTGATTCAGGAAAGCCGATAGTAACTGTGTTAACTGCCCCCGGTGATGCCGAGCCGCCCGGACTCGACGCATTGCGTGCTCAGGCAGAGGTGCGTTTTGCTTCCGATGAAGCGACCTTGAATGAGGCGCTGCCAGGAACCCGGGTGATGATGGTGACGGATTTTCGCACGGAGGCCCTTGCAGCTGCATGGCCCAAAGCGGACCGGCTGGAATGGATCCATGCCACCAGCGCCGGTGTTGATGCGCTGATGTTTCCGGCACTGACCGATGGGCCGGTAAAGGTCACCAATGCCCAGGGTGTTTTTGACCGTACGATTGCTGAATATGTCGTGTGTACGATCCTGATGTTCAGCAAGGATTTCCCCAATTCCATTCGTCTGCAGCAGAACCATCAGTGGAAGCATCGGGACACCGAGCGTGCCCAGGGCAAGCGGGTTCTGATTGTAGGTGCAGGTTCAATTGGCAGGCAGATAGCCCGCCTGACGGCTGCCATAGGCCTGAAGCCGCACGGTATTGCCCGAGCCGCCCGGGAGCACGACCCTGATTTTGAGGCAGTACATGGCAACGATAGCCTGACAGAGCAACTTGGGCTGGCGGACTTTGTTGTGGTTGCTGCGCCGCTGACGGCCCAGACAGAAGGTATGTTTGACCGTGCGGCATTCCAAAACATGAAGCCGGAGGCCCGGTTCATCAACATCGGACGTGGCCCTATTGTTAAAACCGATGACCTGGTCGCCGCTTTGAAGGCCGGTGATATTGCCGGTGCCGGGCTCGATGTTTTCGAGGAAGAACCACTGCGTCCTGATCACCCTTTGTGGGATATGGAGAACGTACTGATCACCGCCCATATGTCTGGCGACTTTATTGGCTGGCGGCAGGCGCTTACCGATCAGTTTCTGGATAATTTTGATCGCTGGCAACGCGGAGAGAGTCTGTTTAACAGTGTCGATAAAAAGCTGGGCTACGCTGCCAAATAGCAGGGGATGGCTGGCGAAACCAAAGTTAAAACAAAAAAACCGGCGATCATGCCGGTTTTTTTTATGGGGATATCCCGCCGTGGTTTAAATCCGACTGAGGACCGCGTCCGTAATGTCTCGCGTTTTACGTCGCACGCTGCCGTTGTCAGCAAGATCAGCCGCTACAGCCTCAAACAGAGCATCGCCCGCTGCCTGCATGCTGTCGTCGTCCTGCGCCAGCCATTGCAGCATTCTGGCAGTGGTAAATAACATGGCAGTTGGATCAGCCAGCCCCTGACCGGCAATATCCGGTGCGCTGCCGTGGGTAGGCTCAAACATGGACGGTACGCTACGATCATCCGGGTTCAGGTTGCACGAAGGCGCCACGCCCATGCCGCCTGATAGCACCGCCGCCAGGTCCGTCAGGATGTCGCCCTGCAGGTTGCTCGCTACGACGACGTCAAACAGCCAGGGGCACTGGACAAACTTCATGCAAGCGGCATCTACAAGCTCATGGTGGGTGGCGACATCCGGGTACTCCGCGGCGATGGCGTCAAATGCCTCGGTGTACATGTCGCCCCAATAGCGCAAGGCATTGCGCTTGGTAATAATGCAGACCTGGCTGGCGCAAGTGCGTCCATCAAGGGTTTTGAACTCCCGGCTTTTGCCTTCTGCCTGACGCAGCGCTGCCCGCTGGCGCGCCTGCTCAAATCCGTAGCGAATGATGCGGTCAGTCGCCTTGCGGGTGAACACTTCCATCTGGGTGGCGACTTCATCAGGCTGGCCCGGTCGCAGGCGACCGCCCTGTGCCACATATTCACCTTCGCTGTTTTCCCGTATCACCAGCATGTCGATATCGCGGGCGCGATCATCAGCCAGGAATTGTCGTGCGCCGGGTAGCAGGCGGGCAGGTCTTTCGCAGACCCATTGATCGAAGCCTTTGCGCATTTGCAGCAGCGGGGCGAGTGAGATGCTGTCTGGCAGCAGGTAGCGATCAGGATCGCTGACCGGTCCCGGGTCACCGAGCGCGCCCAACAAAATCGCGTTGTAAGGGCGCAGCCGGTTCAGCGCATCCTCGGGCATCACTTCGCCGTGCTGCTGGTGCCAGCGGTGTGATGGCCATTCGAAGCTGTCCCACTCCAGATCAAGATTGAATTTTGTTTTCAGAGCGGTCAGGCACGCAACGGCCTGGTCAATCACTTCGGGTCCGATGCCATCGCCTGGAGTAATCGCGATGCGCTTGGTCGTCGTCATGAGCAACTCCTGAGTCTGAATTGTGTGGGTAGCATTCCTCCACAGGGTAGCACCGGATCAGTCATAACTCAGTTCATCCTCAAATTATTCACGATACTCACTGTGTTAGGCTTATTTGATATAGATTCAATGAATATTCCGAAGCTGGAGATCCCATGAATCGCCCTGCAGTTCTATTTGACGAGTCCCACTGCGAGCAATGCGCATGCGGAGAAGGACTCGACTTTCGCCTGACATTCGCGTTTCAGCCGATTGTTGATATGGCGACCCGCAGTGTATTTGCCTACGAAGCGCTGGTTCGTGGACCTGAGGGTCAGGGAGCGTGGGAGATACTGCAGAAAGTTGACAAGAAAAACCGCTATGCGTTCGACCAGGTTTGCAGGGTAAGAGCAGTGGCATTGGCTGCAAGGCTCAATATGCAAACTTACCTGAGCATTAACTTCATGCCCAACGCTGTCTACAAGGCAGAATACTGCATTCGCACTACACTCGCTGCGGCGAAGAAATATAAGTTTGATACCCGAAAAATCATCTTTGAGATGATAGAGGACGAGGCGCTGACGTCGGCGGAACACCTGATTTCCATTATGGACGCCTATAACGGGATGGGGTTTCAGACGGCGCTGGATGATTTCGGTGCTGGTTACTCCCGTTTTAGCCTTTTGATTGCCAGCCCACCCCATTTCCTCAAGCTGGATATGTCATTGATCCGGGATATTGATCAGCAACCCAATAAACAGGCCGTGATCAGGGGGATTCTTGAAACCATGCGCCATTTAAATGTGCGGGTCATTGCCGAGGGTGTTGAAACTCAGGGTGAGTATGATTGGCTGAAGGAGCAGGGGATCTCGCTGTATCAGGGGTACCTTTTTGCGAAACCCGGTTTTGAGTGTTTGCCCGAGCCCTATTATCCTGACTGATCATTTTAACCACTGAGAAGTAAGTTATTTATGGCGTATCGCGCAGTCGTTGTATTGGCCGGAATCATTCTTGTGGCCGCCCTCTATGGTGTGATCTGGCTATGCTGCCGCCAGTTTTTGCAGCGTCATGGTGTTACAGAGGCGCTATCCGATCGCGCTTCTGCTCTGGCGACCTGGACATTTGCCGGGGTAGCGGTGGGATTGGTGTTCGTTGTCATGGGGGCGTTTGTGTTGGGCCCCTGGGCTTTCTATCGCACGGCTCGCGCTCATCAGGTGGCGGTATCAGATGCGGCGGCTATTGGCTGGGGCTTTCTGATTGTGCTGGTCAGTTTGCTGATCGCCGGTGGCGGTCTGGCCGCGCTGCTGTCCTTGTTCGGTGTGTTCTGACCAGGCGCTCAATGAGCCGCGACCTGGTGCAGCAATTCGCGGAACCATTTTAGCGCAGGCTCTTTTTCATAGGGGGTGTGCCAGTACAGGTGAACATTCAGTGGTGGCATGTTCGTTGGTAACGGCAGTACCCGTAGGCTGGTCTGTTGGATAATCATCCGGGCGTAGGTTTCTGGCATGGTGACCAGTAAGTCCGTTGCCTCGGCAACCCGACAGGCGGCGTAGTAGTGCTGGCACCGGAGGGCAATGCGCCGGTGCACGCCAAGGCGGGACAATTCGAAATCCTCGATGCCGGGCCCTTCTGTTCGTGATGACACCAGCACATGCCGGGCCGCAAGGTAGGTCTCCAGGCTCAACCCGTTTTCGATACCATCAAACTTCGGGCCGGCGACCACAACCAACGTGTCCCGCCGAAGCAATTCATGCGATGTCTGGCTGCTGACGGGCAGCAGAACATCAACCGCAAAATCGAGTTTTCCGGCCGCCAGATGCGTTTCCATATCCCGCCTTGGAATGCGCTGGCTGACAACCTCAATCTCGGGGTACTGATCCAGACTCTGCATCAGGTGGGGGAGAAAGGTGGACTCGAGAATGTCCCGCAATCCCAACGCGAACACCTTGTGCTGACTGACCGGATCAAATGAATGAAACTGGTTGACCGCGCTCTGGATCTGGGTAAGCCCGGGTCTCATGGTGTCGGCAAAGCGGCGGGCTAGCGGTGTGGCGACCATCTCATTCCCTTGCCTTATAAACAGCGGGTCGTCGAAATGGGCCCGCAGGCGCGCCAGTGAATGGCTGACCGCCGGCTGCGTCAGATGAAGAGCCCTTGCCGCGCGGGTCAGACTGCCCTCACGATAGATGGTTTCGAAGACGTGTAGCAGGTTCAGATCGAGCCGGTTCATTGCCATGGAGTGGTCTGCCTGTGAGGACGTTTTCAGAGAATGCGTGTGCACAGCTTAATAAGTGAGGCTTATAGTAAACGATTAGAATAATTCAGTCGCGTAATACTGAGGCCTGAACGTAGACTGCATGAACAGGGCTTGTCTGCCCCCCGTCTTTATACCAACGGCTTCGGAGATCCAGCTATGGACTTTACTATTTCAGCGAAAGGTCAGGACTATCTTGCCCGCGTTAAAGCCTTTATGCGTGACGAGATCTTTCCGATCGAGCAAGCCTATTTCAGCGAGCTTTCGTCACTGGACAACCGCTGGGTCGTGCTCCCGGTTATTCGCGAACTCAAGGAAAAGGCCAAAGCCCAGGGCCTCTGGAATATGTTTCTGCCAGATGATGAGCATGGCTGCGGTCTACTCAATTCCGACTATGCCCTGATTGCTGAAGAGACGGGCCGCAGCTTTATTGCGCCGGAAATTTTCAACTGCAATGCGCCCGACACCGGCAATATGGAAGTGCTGATCAAGTACGGTTCTGACGAGCAGAAAGACGCCTGGCTGGGTCGTTTGCTGGCCGGTGAGGTGCGTTCTGCGTTTTGTATGACGGAGCCCGGTGTTGCGTCATCTGATGCCACCAACATGGAAGCGACGGCAATTGTCGAGGGTGATGAAGTCGTCCTCAACGGCGTCAAATGGTGGAGCACCGGTATTGGTCATCCCGACTGCAAAGTGCTTGTCTTTATGGGACTCAGTCACCCCGATGCGCCCAAACACCAGCAGCATTCGATGGTCCTGGTGCCGAAAGATACGCCGGGTGTTAAGGTCGAACGCATGCTGCCTGTATTTGGCGAGTATGATGAGCCTTATGGTCACGGCGAGGTCAGTTTTACCGATGTACGCCTGCCCAAGACGGCGATCATTGCCGGCGCAGGTCGCGGTTTTGAAATTGCTCAGGGGCGCTTGGGGCCTGGCCGGGTTCACCATTGCATGCGGGCGATCGGTGCTGCAGAACGTACGCTTGAGCTGATGATGAAGCGCGCCCTGTCCCGTGAGGCATTTGGGCGCCCATTGGCTAAACTCGGTGGCAATCCGGATATTATTGCCAATGCCCGTATGTCGATCGAGCAGGCCCGGCTACTGACATTGAAGTGCGCGTGGCTTCTGGATACCCAGGGCGTCAAAGGCGCGATGAGTGAGGTCTCGATGATCAAGGCCGTCATTCCCCAGATGTTGCAGACCATTGTCGATCAGACGATCCAGATCCACGGTGGCGCTGGGGTTAGCGACGATGATTTTGCGCTCACGGGGCTGTTCGCGTACGCCAGGGTATTGCGCCTGGCTGACGGCCCTGATGAAGTGCATCGTGCGACAGTGGCGAAGCTTGAAGCTAAAAAGTACATGAACAAGTAATGCATTTAACGCATCTGAAACAGTGGAATAAAACATGAGCAATCGAGTCTTTATTACCGGTGGTGCCAGTGGTTTGGGGCGAGCAATCGCGTTGCGTTATGCCCGGGAAGGTGCCCGTGTCTGCATCGGCGATATCAATCCCGATCAGGGTGCGGTTGTCGAAAAGGAAATTGCTGCTGCCGGAGGCGAAAGCTATTACGTGGATTGCGACGTGCGCCGTCTTAGCGATCTGGAGAAGGTTCGGGATGACCTCAAGAGCAAGTGGGGTGGTGTCGATGTTGTCGTCAACAATGCCGGCGTTGCGACGAGCGGCAGCATTGAAGGTTCGACGATTGCCGACTGGGAGTGGATTCTCGACATCAACGTCATGGGCGTGGTCCGTGGGTGCAAAGTCTTTACCCCTATGTTCAAGCAGCAGGGTTTCGGCTCCTTTGTGAACGTTGCTTCCATGGCAGGTCTGATGCTGGCGCCGCTGATGAGTAGCTACAACGTATCGAAAGCCGGTGTTATCGCATTGTCAGAAACCCTGAGCCAGGAACTGCGCGGATCCGGTATCACCACAAGCTGCGTGTGTCCGGCATTTTTCCCGACCAATCTGACGGCAACCATGCGTTCTGAAAACCCGAATATGGGAATGAACGTCAACAAGCTGATGAAGCGATCCGGCGTGACCGCGGATGATGTAGCAGACGATATCTACCGCGCCCAGACCAACGGCGATTTCTGGGTGTTGCCGCATGTCAAAGAACGCCGGATGTGGATGCTCAAGCGCCATGCGCCCTGGGCGTTTGACTGGTTGATGCAGCAGGAAAGCAAGCGCTGGATGAAGAAGTTCGGCGGAGCCGCCTGATAGCCGGACCCGGATTTTTATTGCAGGAACAGACAGGAGCAATTGATGACACAGATTGACCAGGCGATCAGTATCCGCGAAGGCGAAGAGCTGGATGCAGCTGTCGTCGATCAGTTCATGAAGCAGGCAATCCCCGGTCTTACCGGGCAGCCGGTTATCCTCCAGTATCCGGGAGGCGCGTCCAACCTGACCTATCAGGTTGATTACGATGACCGTTCATTTGTGCTGCGCCGCCCTCCATTTGGCCAGATCGCCAAATCAGCTCACGACATGATGCGGGAAGCGCGGGTCATGAAGGCGCTGAAGCCCGTATATCCCTACGTGCCAGATATTATCGCGATCTGCGACGATCATGCCGTACTCGGTTGCGATTTTTATGTGATGGAACGGCTGAAAGGCATCATCCTGCGTCAGGATTTCCCTGAAGATCTCGACCTGAACGAAGCCGACACCCGCAAGCTCTGCCTGAACGTGATCGACAAGCTGGTGGATCTTCATAAGGTCGATACGGCAGCGGCCGGGCTTGATCAGCTTGGCAAAGGTGCCGGTTACGTCGAACGCCAGATTGGTGGCTGGAGCAACCGCTTCCGCAAAGCCAAAACCGACGATGTGGGCGACTTCGAGACGGTGATGACCTGGCTGGATGACAAGATGCCGGCGGATGTGGCTCAGTGCCTGATCCACAATGATTTCCGTTTCGATAATGTGGTGCTCAACCCTGACAACCCGTTTGAAGTGATCGGTGTGCTGGACTGGGAAATGGCCACCATCGGCGACCCGCTGATGGACCTGGGCAACAGCCTGGCGTACTGGATTGAAGCGGGCGACGATGATGTCTTCCGTACCATGCGACGTCAGCCGACGCACCGCCCCGGCATGCTCACTCGCAAGGAAGTTGTGGACTACTACATGGAAAAATCCGGCTACCGGGCGGAGCAGTTTGATTACTACGAAATCTACGGACTGTTCCGCCTGGCGGTGATTATGCAGCAGATTTACTATCGTTTTTACCACGGTCAGACGAAGGACAAACGGTTCGCGATGTTTGGCCAGGCGATCAATTACCTCGAGCAACGCTGCCTGAAACTGATCAAGGCAAGCGCACTGTAATGGCGACCCTTTATCTGATTCGTCACGGCCAGGCCAGTTTCGGCAAGGCTGATTATGACCAGCTCTCAGATCGTGGCTGGGAACAGGGCCGGGTATTGGGCCGCTGGCTGGCAGGGAAGGTCAAGCCCTCGGCCGTGTTTGCGGGCGACCTCAAGCGGCATCAGCAGACATTTGACGCCATCGCCGAGGGCTTTGGGGCCGAATTGCCAGAGTTGAGTCAGTTGCCGGGACTGAATGAATTTGACCACACCCGCGTGATTGAAGCACTCAAGCCGGCCTGGGCTGATCGTGAGGCTATGGCGCAAGAGCTGGCCGGCCATGACCATCCCGCCAAAGCCTTTCAGTTGATGTTTGCCGAGGCGGTGCGACGCTGGGTCAGCGACGAGAACGCGGCGGATTATCCGGAAAGCTGGTCCGCATTCCGCGAGCGCGTGCTGACTGCATTACGTCAGGCAACTGCCGCGGCCAACGGCGGCGATATTCTCGTTGTCAGCTCGGGCGGGCCGATCGCAGTGGTCATGCAAGCGGTGCTGGGCCTGACTGATGATCGCGCGTTGGCGCTGAATGAAGTCATCGCCAACACCAGCGTAACCCGTTTGCTGTTTTCCGGTGAACGCATGAGCCTGTCAGTGTTCAACAGTTACGAGCATCTTGAGAATGAGTCACCGGCATTGGTGACCTTTCGATAATCAATACCTCAGCACGCCGCTGTGCGTGTGCAGCAACCAAATAATTCAGGCATCGGGGTTTTAGGCGTTGCCTGTCGACAAGGGAGAACGAAATGAACCATAAGGATCTGTTTGATCTGACTGGTAAGGTGGCGCTGGTGACGGGCGCGAGCCGGGGTATTGGCGAAAGTGTGGCCCGTACGCTGGCGGCCTATGGTGCGCATGTGATTGTCAGCAGTCGCAAGATTGAAGGTTGCGAGGCGGTTGCCAGCAGCATTCGCGAACACGGTGGCAAGGCAGAGGCCTTTGCTTGCCATATCGGCGAGATGGATCAGATCGACAATGCCTGGGAATACATCGAATCGACCCATGGCAAGCTGGATATTCTGGTGAACAATGCCGCCACCAATCCTCATTTCGGGCCGATTGAGACGACCGATGTGTCGGCGTTCCAGAAAACGGTGGACGTGAACATTCGCGGTTATTTCTTTATGTGCTCTAAAGCGGCGCAGCTGATGAAGAAATCCGGTGGTGGCTCCATCATCAACGTGGCATCAGTAAACGGTGTCTCCCCGGGCCACTTCCAGGGCATTTACTCGATCACCAAGGCGTCGGTTATTTCGATGACCAAGGCATTTGCGAAGGAGTTGGGGCAGCAGAATATCCGGGTGAACGCATTGCTGCCGGGCCTGACGGATACCAAATTCGCCAGTGCACTGACAACAAACGATGCGATCAAGAAGCAGGCGCTGATGCATATCCCGATGAACCGGATGGCCGAGCCCGACGAAATGGCCGGCACAGTACTGTATCTGGCCTCTGGTGCGTCCAGTTACACTACCGGTACCTGCATTAATGTTGATGGTGGTTATCTGACAATGTAATGGAAGATGTGATGCCGGGCGCCAAGCCTGGCACCACATTCGTCTGTGAAACGGGGGTTCTAGCGAATCCCCGTTTTTTCATTTAGCGTGGCTTTCGAGAATGCTGTGCCCACCGGGGGCTGGTGGTAGAGCGAGTAGAGCACCCGATCAAGCAGGGCCTGACCATTCCACGCAGGATCATGGTTGACCATGGCGACAACGGCCCAGGTTGTGTCATTGATGTCACGGGAGAACCCGGCAATTGAACGGACACCCTCCAGATAACCGGTTTTGATACGTCCCAGCCCAGCCATACCGGTATTGCGCAGCCGTCTGTACATTGTGCCATCCATTGCGATCAGTGGCAGTGACGCAAGAAGGTCGGAGGCGTAGGGGCTTTTCCATGCAACCTGCAGTATCTGGGCGCCCTGGCGCGCGGTGATGCGGCTGTCTCGTGACAGTCCTGAACCGTTCTCGATCACCAGCCCCTCTGTATCAACGCCTTTCGTTGCCAGCCATTCGCTGATAGCCCTTACTCCCGCTTGCCGGTCATCCGCATCTTCGGCTGTGCGCTTTTCAGCGCCAATGGCCAGCAGCAACTGACGCGCCATCACGTTGTTGCTCCATTTGTTGATATCGCGGATGGTAGAAACCAGATCCGGTGATTCGGTGGTCATTATCAGACGTGTGTCGTCCGGTGTTTCACCGACCCGGCTGGCGCCAGTGATCAGCCCACCCATTTCGGCCCAGGTCGAGCGGATTGTGGCCAGTGTGTATTTGTCGGGCGAAAGCAGGGACAGATAGGCTGTCGTGCGGCAGCCGCGAGGCAACTTACCGGTAACGCTGATGGTTATGGTGCCATCGTCATGAAAGTTCGGTGTCCAGTCAAAGCCGCGACGCGAGGGGCAGCGGCCTTCAGGAAGGGCAGTAACCCGGTTGTCGATCACAATCGGGTTGAGCGCCGGCGTGGCCCAGGCTGTGGTGCCACGCTCATCAGCCCGTACCTGAAAATGAACCAGGTTGAAGTTGGTCAGATAGGGAGAGGGCTCAACCAGAAACGGCGCGTAGGGGTTGTTGCCGTTATCCACGAACCGCGGAAGGCCATCGGGCAGATTGAAGGCGTGTCCGTCCAGCACCAGATCGCCCTCGATCGTATCGATACCCATGCCGCGCAGTTCCTGCATCACCGACCACAGGCGCTCCAACGTCAGACGGGGATCGCCGGACATGGTGACATACAGATTGCCCTTAAGGGTTTTACCGATCATCTGACCATCGGTCGAAAAGCGGGTTTGCCACTGGTACGTCGGCCCGAGAATTTCCAGCGCAGCGTAGGTGGTGACCAGTTTCATGATCGAGCCGGGGCTCATCTGGGAATCGGCATTGATGTATTGGGGCAGGCCGGGGCCGTTGAGCGGCACCGCGACCACGCTGACCGCATCCTCGGTTTCCATCGCCTTGACGGTGGCCGCCACGATATTTTCTGACCAGGCTGAAGATAGCTCCCCTTTGGCAGTGGAGCCGTCAGCAAATACCGGCTGTATCCCGGTGCTGCCCAGCAACAGGAACGTCAGGCAAACACGGCGCACGGGCGCGCTGTTCCGAAGTAAACGGGCAACGGGCAGCATACTCAAACATCCTCTGAAACCAGGGCGAAAATAAACGATCGGCAATATTCCCTAAAATAGCTCACATTGGTCGTCTTCGCCTATGACTGATTTTTATACATAACGTTAAATAGTGGTACTAAGGTCATCTTTTGTCAGGGTTTTGCGTAACATTGTAAGCAGTCTTATGTCGCCTGACGCGGCAGGGCTGTACGCCGTTGTAAACACACAAGATGCCAATGCATTGATAACGTGCACTTATCGGCACTTCAGCCACTGCATCAGGCTCTAAAGTCGGGCTTCATAGCGGTTGAAATGACTCGAACCCAAATTTTCTTAATAACCGTATCCAGGGATCCGTATGACCAATGCACTGATGTTTAATCTGGGCGTTTTGGGCTCTGTTGCAACCTCAAGCCTGGTGGCCTGGCGCGGCTGCCTGGTCGTCAAGCCGGCGTTGCAGCCGGAGAAACCGCTGATTCTGTACGATATGGAGGCCTGCCCCTATTGCCGGCGAGTGCGCGAAGCCCTGACGGCATTGCATCTGGATGTGGAAATCCGGCCCTGTCCGAAAGGGGGCAAACGCTACCGTGATGAGGCGCAGGCAGCCGGCGGCAAACAACTGTTTCCGATGCTGGTGGATGAAAACACAGGCGATGTGCTCTACGAATCAACAGATATCGTGGAATACCTGTTCAATACCTACGGTGAGCGATCAGTACCCGGTTACTATCGGTCCAAGCCTTATCAGCCGGTGCTGGGCAGTCTGGCCTCTGCTGTTCGCGGCCTGAAAGGAATGCGTGCCCACCCGTCAAAAGCGCCGGCGCAGCCACTGCAACTCTGGAGCTTTGAGGGCAGCCCCTATGCCCGGCTGGTACGTGAGCGATTGTGTGAACTGGAAATTCCGTATCGCCTGCATAATCTGGGCAAGGAACACTGGACTGAAATCGGTCCAGCCCGACAGCGGATCAAGCCCGGTCCGTACGTGCCTGAGCCGGGCGGCAAGCGGGATGCGTTCTATCAGCAACACCAACGGGTTCAGGTGCCTTACCTTGAAGATCCCAATACCGGCGAATCACTGTTCGAATCCGCCCGTATTCTGCGGTATCTGGACGAGACGTATGCGCTCTGAAGCATGGGCTTCGGGCAGCGTTGATTGAAGAACCATCATGACGTGTAGTGGATGCTTCCGCTGCGCAGCATAAAAAAAGCCGCCCACTGGACTCAGTGCGCGGCTTTTTTGTATCGGATCGAATGCGATCGCTGACCGCCTGAAAGGTTCAGTCCCAGACTGGGGCGAAATCCGGATCAGCGATTCGGTCATTGCGATCGAGATGGTCGATCTGGTCCATTTCGTCCACCGAAAGTTCGATTTCGAGCGCCTCCAGATTAGCCTTCTGATGATCCGGGCGGGTGGATGATGGAATCGGCACAATGCCCTGATTGGCTACCCAGGCGATGGCAACCTGCGCCGGGCTGACGTTGTGGGTGCGGGCAATGCGGTTCAGCACTTCATCGTCCATTACCCGTCCAACGGCGAGCGGCATATAGCCCGTTACCTTGATGCCCTGTTCCTGAATATGACCGACCACCTTGCGGTTGTTGAGGAACGGGTGCACTTCAACCTGATTGGTCAGGATAGGTGTATCACCCAGGATGACTTTCGCATCGTCGAGCTGGGCGTTGGTGAAGTTGGAGACCCCCACATGACGGGCCAGACCTTCGCGGTGAGCGGCTTGTAGCGCGCCCAGATATTCTTCCATCGGCACAGCATCGTCAGGTGACGGCCAGTGAATAAGCGCCAGGTCGACGTGATCGGTTTTAAGGCGTTGAAGACTGTCTTTCAGGCTGTTGATCAAATCGCTGGATTTGAGATTGTCGTGCCAGATTTTGGTGGTCAAAAAGATATCGCGACGGGGAATGCCGCTTGAGGTGATCCCGTCACCCACCTCGGATTCGTTGCCGTACATCTGGGCGGTATCAATGTGGCGATAACCCAGTGAAAGGGCGCTTCTGACCGCATCCCGCGCGGTATCACCCTTGAGTCTGAATGTGCCCATCCCGATGTCGGGTAGTGTGTCCAATGACATAACATCATCCTCGTCTGCAGTAGGGAATGTCTGAATCGGCATCAGGCCTGCTCAGCCATTCAAATGTCAGCATCAGGAAAAATGGCCTGATAACCGAAGAATCTGATGAGACTACGTTGGGGCAGGTCGGAGGGATCTTCAAGTCAAAGGGTGAATTAAATCTCTGGCATTTGTCACCAGTGGATTGGCTAATTTCGCTCTGTCCGGATCGACAGGACAGGGCTAAGCTGATGAGTCGAACTCACAGAATTCAAACGCACAGCAGAAGGAAATCGTCATGTTACAGGCAAAATATGAAACCCGCGGGCCAGTGCCTCAGGATGTCATCAGCGCCGTGGAAGTGGCGACACCGGAGCCCGGCCCCGGCCAGGCGCTGGTCAAGGTGCTCGCATCGCCAATCAACCCTTCCGATGTGCTGACCTTGACTGGGGAGTACGGCATGTTGCCTTCGCTGCCGGCCATTGGCGGCAACGAAGGAGTTGGTAAAGTCGTCGCGCTCGGGCCTGATACCAAGGGGCCGGAAGTGGGGCAGACAGTGCTGTTGCCTGTGGGATTAGGCACTTGGGTCAGTCACGCGCTGGTTAATGCACGCAAGCTGATACCGCTGCCGAATGAAGCCGACCCGCGACAGCTGGCGATGATGACGATCAATCCGCCGACAGCGCTGCTGATGCTGTCGGAATTTGTCGATCTGAAGGCCGGGGACTGGGTAGTCCAGAACGCGGCGAACTCCGGCGTGGGAGGCTATCTGGTTCAGTTGGCCAAAAAACAGGGTATCAACACCATCAACGTGGTGCGTCGCGAGTCAGCAATCGACGGGGTCAAGGCTCAGGGCGCCGATGTGGTGCTGGTAGACGGGCCGGATCTGGCCCGCCAGGTGCGGGAGATCGTGGGTGACGGTCAGGTGAAACTGGCTATCGACGCGGTTGGTGGCGCCGCGACTGATCACATCGCAGATTGTCTTTCCGAGGGCGGAACCGTGGTGAACTACGGCATGATGAGCGGCGAACCCTGCCATGTGTCGCCTCGCAATATCGTTTTCCGCAATGTCACCGTGAAAGGTTTCTGGTTGGCAAAATGGTTCGAGAATGCCAGTCAGGAACAGCAAATGAAGGTGTTTGGCCAACTGACCAAGCTGATTGCCACCGGAGAGCTTCAGGCGCGGATTGCGGGAGAGTATGATGTGGCTCAAATAAGCGAGGCGGTCGCCGCTGCGGCATTCGGTGAGCGGGATGGAAAAATCCTGATCGTACCGGCCTGAAGTGCAAATGGTGCCGGTACTGATGCCTCGTGATATTCCGCTTTTAATTGAGGATCGCCATGATTACCGGTCAGTGTTTGTGTGGAGGCGTCCGGTTTGAATACGCCGGACGCCTGGGCCCCGTTGAGTTGTGCCATTGCAGCCAGTGCCGGCAGGCACAGGGGAGCGCCTTTGCGGCCAGTTCGCCGGTGCAGAAGGTGCATTTCCAGCTGACGGCGGGTGACGAGCTGGTTAACGAATACGAATCCCGGCCCGGCAAGTATCGGGCGTTTTGCCGCAATTGTGGCAGCCCGTTATACAGTCGGCTGGATGCGATTCCCGGGATTATCCGTCTGCCGATGGGCGCACTGGATGAGCCGGTCAATGTATCGCCCGTTGCTCATGTATTTGTCGGATCCAAGTCCGACTGGTTCACCATCACCGATGATGTGCCGCAATACGAAAAGCGCGTCAGGACCGGCGACCCCAATTAGTTCTGAAAACCTTCAAAACCGTGCACGCTTGTTGCTTTGACTTTGACCATACTGCATTTTGATCATGCGACCGTCAGAGGACATGCCGTGCACACTATTCTGGTTGCCCCCGATTCTTTCAAGGAAAGCCTGTCCGCCGCCGAAGTGGCTGACGCCATACGTGATGGTATGGCAGAGGTGCTGACCGATGCCGCCTACACGTTGTTGCCACTGGCCGACGGTGGTGAAGGCACCATGGAAGCGCTGGTGATCGCCGCTGGCGGGCGCTACGTCACCGTTCAAGTGACCGGCCCTGACGGTTCACCGGTGCAGGCGCGGTTTGGCCTCATCCATGACGACCGCACGGCTGTGATCGAGATGGCGGAGGCCAGCGGTCTGCAGCGCCTGCCAGTTGCTCGTCGCAACCCGATGAAAACCACCAGTCGTGGTACCGGCGAACTGATTCTGGAAGCTCTCGACGCAGACGTGGAGCAGGTGATTCTCACGCTCGGTGGCAGCGCAACCAACGATGGTGGCCTGGGAATGGCGCAGGCGCTGGGAGTCAAAGCGCTTGATGCCAGCGGCCAGCCCATCGGCCCTGGTGGTCAGGGCTTGCTGAATCTGGCGTCGTTGAATCTGCACGAACTGGATACCCGCATTCCCGCCACTCGCTTTCGCGTGATCTGTGATGTTGTGAATCCATTAACCGGTCCGCATGGGGCGACGCATGTGTTCGGGCCCCAAAAAGGGGCAACGCCGGACATGCTGATTGCGCTGGATCAGGGTATGGCGCGCTATGGTCGTCTGTTGGAACAGGTCACGTCGGTCAAGCTAATGGAGATGCCCGGAGCAGGGGCGGCCGGTGGTATGGGAGCTGCCGCCTGTGGTTTTCTGGGCGCTCGACTTGAGCCCGGCATTGATGTGGTGATGGATGCGGTGAGGTTCCGTGAACAGATCAAGGGCGTCGATCTGGTGATAACGGGTGAGGGCCGGATTGATGCCCAGACCGCCCACGGAAAAACGCTGGCGGGCGTGGCGCGGGAAGCAGCGCAGGCCGGGGTGCCGGTTATTGCATTGGCAGGCAGTGTCGGCGAGGACTACAAGGAAGCTCTGGCTTGTGGCATCACCGCTGTCTTCAGCATCACGCCTTCTCCAATGGCGCTTGATGAGGCGCTGGAGCAAGCCGGGAGTAACATTCGCCGCACAGCGAGAAACATCGCTGCGCTGGTTCGGGTCAAGGCGCCGTAATTTTCAGAACCTTACCATTGCTGGCATCAGTTAATACCCATAGCGCGCCGTCCGGGCCCTGGCGTATATCCCGGATCCGGTGTCCCGCATCTGCCAGCAAATCTTCCTCTTCAGTGACCTGCTGTTTGTCATTGATGCGCAAACGCACAATCTTCTGGAACTTCAACGCCCCGACGAACAGATCGCCTTGCCAGCCTGGCAGCTGCTCGCCGGTGTAAAAGGCCATGCCGGAAGGCGCGATAGACGGGTCCCAGTAATGTAGCGGTTGAGCCATGCCGGGAAGGGCTGTTTTGTCAGTAATGGGCTTGCCACCGTAATCAATGCCATAAGTGATGGCAGGCCACCCATAATTGGTGCCGGATTGCAGGATGTTGACCTCGTCACCACCCCGGGGACCGTGTTCATGCGTCCAGATGTCATTGGTCTGCGGATGACGGGTCATACCCTGTATGTTGCGATTGCCGTAGGTGAAAAGCGTATCCCTGGCGCCGTCGTCAAACAGGAACGGGTTGCCCATGGCCGGCTCGCCATCAATGGTAATGCGGTGCACGCCGCCGGCATCATTAGCGGTATCCTGCGCCCGGGATTTCTGTCCGCGATCACCGACTGAAATGTACAGGTGCCCCCCATCATCGAAGGCCATTCTGCCGCCAAAGTGCCGGCTGGTGCCGGAGCGGGGCAGGGCCTCGAAAATTACCTTCAAGTTGCTGAGGGCTCCGTCGCGGTATTGAGCCCTTGCGACACGCGTGGTTTTGCCCTCGTCTGTGCCATGGGCATAGCTCAGATAGATTCTTCTGTTGTCTGCAAAATCCGGATCGGCGATCACGTCAAACAAGCCACCCTGACCACCAACGGCAACTTCTGGAACACCGCTCACAGGCGCTTCTTGAAGCTGGTTGTCGACCAGTCGCCTGAGTTGCCCGGCCCGCTCGGTTACCAGCGCCTCGCCGTTCGGCAGAAACGTGATGCTCCAGGGATAGTCGAGCCCATCAGCAATTGTCTGAACCTGATACCGCTGATGATCAGACGACAGGGTGTCTGCGACCACAGGAAGCGCTGCCCCCAGACATAATCCGGAAAGAAGCCGTGAAAAAAACGAAAAGAAAATCGGGTGGTGATAATTGAGCATGCCGGGTGCCTCCTGTGTGTTCGACGCCAGAGAGACGTTCGCTACCATTCTTGTCCATTCAGTGTACGTGCTGTAAACGCCGTTGGGTTAAAAAGTGCTCACTTGAAGAGTCTCGTGACCCCTGTGCCATACTGAAAGTGCACATCATCACCTATTGAACCTGTTCTCGGATGGAGGTGTCTATGTCAGATCATCACGTCTACAAGAAAGTGGAAATTGTCGGCTCATCACGCACCAGCATTGAAGAGGCCATCAACAACGGGCTGGAGGAGTGCAGCAAAAGCATCAAGAACATCGAGTGGTTTGAAGTGATCGAAACCCGAGGCCACGTGGAAGGTGGCAAGGTCGGGCATTATCAGGTGGTCATGAAGGTAGGGTTCCGGATTCAGAGCAGTTGATCCGGTCAAGCGCTTCAACCACACGTCTCATCCGAGCGCGTGTGGTTGAAAGCTTTGTTATTGCGCTTCGGGCTGATTCATTGGGTCCATAGCGCCGGTTTGTACCTGCCATTGGGCGGCGTAGCGGCCACCCAGGGCGATGAGTTCATTGTGAGTGCCCCGTTCCTTCACCTGGCCGTCGTCGATAACCGCGATCTGATCTGCGTGAACAATTGTCGACAGGCGATGGGCGATCATGATCACCGTGCAGTGGTTACCGATGCGGCGGAGCGAGCGCTGGATGGCAGCTTCGGTTTCGTTATCAACGGCGCTGGTGGCTTCGTCGAGCACCAGAATGGGTGGGTTTTTGAGCAGTGCCCGGGCGAGTGACAAGCGCTGGCGTTGCCCGCCGGACATTCGCACGCCGCGTTCACCGACCGCTGTATTGAGGCCGTCCTGCAGGCCACTGATAAATCCCCAGGCTTCGGCTGTGCGAGCGGCTTCGATTATCTCTTCTTCCGTTGCGTCGGGCTTGCCGTAGGCGATGTTGTCGCCAATCGATCCCTCGAACAGGTAGACATCCTGACTGACCAGCCCGATGGACTGCCTTACCGATTGAAGGCTGACATCGTGGATATCCTGTCCATCGATGCTGATGCGACCGCTCTTGGCGTCGTAGAAACGCAATAATAGCTTGATGAGCGTCGACTTGCCGGAGCCGGTTGCGCCAACCAGGGCAAGCGTATGGCCGGCGGGTACGTCAAGGCTGATACCCCGGACACCGGCGCCGCTGTTGGCATATTCGAAGGCAACGTTATCGAAGCTGACAGTGCCTTTTACGGGTTGAGTCAGTGGCTTGTCTGCCTGATCGATCACGTGCACCGGCTCGGCCAGCAGATCCAGAATACGACGTGTGCTGGCCATGGCGCGCTCGAAAAGATCAATCACCTGGGCAAGCCCCGTCATCGGCCAGAGCAGACGCTGGGTCAGAAAGACGAGCACACCATAAGCGCCCACATTCAGCGAGCCTTCGATCGCCATCATTCCGCCAACGATAAACGTGGCCAGAAAGCCGGCCAGCACCGCCATCCGGATAACCGGGATAAACGCGGAGCTGATGCGGATAGCCTTGCGGTTGGCCTCCACGTAGGCCTCACTGCTGGCGCGCAGCCGGTCTGCTTCACGCTGTTCGGAGGTGAAGCTTTTGATGGTCGCGATGCCGCCCAGGTTGTTGGCGAGGCGGCTGGACAGGTCGCCCACCTTTTCGCGCACATCGGCGTAAACCGGTCCGGCCTTGCGTTGGAAATAATAGGCGCCCCAGATGATCACCGGCACCGGTGTAAAAGCCAGTACGGCAACCAGTGGCGAAATCACGAAGAATACGGCACCGACCGCAATGACGGTTACCAGTACCTGAATCATTGCGTTGGCACCGCCATCCAGGAAGCGCTCAAGCTGATTGACGTCGTCATTCATGGTGGCGACCAGCTGGCCGGAGCTGCGTGACTCGAAGAAGTGCATGTCGAGCCGTTGGGCGTGCTCATAGGCATCCTGGCGCAGATCAGATTGCAGACGTTGCGCCAGATTGCGCCAAAGAATCTGGAACAGGTACTCAAACAGTGATTCCCCGGCCCAGATGATAAAGGTCAGGCCGCCCAGAACCAGGATCTGCTCTTCAGCGGAGGTGAAGCCAAGATGGGCGACAAAGCTCTCTTCCTTATTGACCACCACATCAATCGCAACCCCGATCAGGATTTCCGGCGCGATATCGAACAGCTTGTTAATGATGGAGCAGGTGGTTGCGGCGATAATATGGCGGCGGTAGCCCCTGGCATAGCGCAGCAATCGACCGAGCGCCTGAAAACTGTTGGTACTGGACATGGTATCTCCGGAAAATGAGCCGCCGCTGACGCCAGCAAACTGAGGCCGCAAAAAGACAGGCATAGGGGAAACGTTGGAAGCCGGTAAGCCTAGCGGAAAACAGACAGCCTTAAAAGCGAATGATAATCAGCCCTGGCGCTGGTTTGCGTGTTTTTGCATCCAGCTGTCAAGCTTGTCTGCGAAGGCTTTGCGATCAGACTGTGAAAAGCTGGACGGGCCGCCGGTCATCTGGCCGGCGTTACGCATCTCTTCCATAAAATTGCGCATCGCCAGCCGTTGGCGAATATTGTCAGGCGTGAACATTTCGCCTCTTGGGCTGATGGCATCGGCTCCGTTTTTGATAGCATCGGCGGCCAACGGAATATCCTGGGTGACCACCAGATCGCCAGTCGCCAGCAAGGCCACGATCTCATTGTCGGCCACGTCGAACCCCTGAGGGACTTGTCGTGTTTTGATATAAGCGGAGGGCGGCACGCTTACAGACTGATTGGCGACAAATGTCACTTCGATTTTCCAGCGGTTCGCGGCGCGACACAGCATTTCCTTGATCACCACCGGACAGGCATCGGCGTCAACCCAGACTGGCATAATGAACTCTCCTGATAGAAAACAGCGTCAGGATACGCTTTTCGCCGCCATTCCTGTAGCGCAGGGGGTGTTTCCGGATATTCCCGGCCAGTGTTGCGGGCATTTTAACCTCACGGGTTTCGCGGACTTGTAACCGGAGCCTGTGATCATGACACTGTGCCGCCGGGTCGCTGCCCGGATCACTTTTTAACCAGGAGCTATCGAAAGCCGAATGCAAACTTCCGCATCTACACCCAATACACCTGAACGCTGCACCGTTTGTCATGCTGAACAGTTGACACTGCTGGACGTTATTTCCGAGGTGCCCTATTGGCGATGCAGTGTCTGTGAAGCCACGATGATGGACGCCCGTCACTGGCTATCGGCAGCGGAAGAAAAAGCGGTATACGATCTACACGACAACAAGCTGGACGATCCAGGATACCAGCGGTTTCTGGAGAAGTTGATGGTGCCTCTGGTGGACCGTTTGCCGGATGAAGTGCATGGACTGGATTTTGGCTGCGGACCCGGCCCTGCGCTGGCGCAGATGCTGTGCAGTGAGGGGATGGAAGTCTCGCTTTACGATCCGGTGTATCAGCCGGCAACTGACGTGCTGGAGCGCCAGTTCGATTTCATCACCTGTACCGAAGTGGCTGAGCATCTGCACGACCCGAAAGCGACGTTCGAGCAACTGGACGGGTTACTGAAGCCTGGCGGGTGGCTGGGCGTGATGACCTGCTTTCAGACTGACGATGCCCGTTTCGCCAACTGGCATTATCGCCGCGACCCGACCCATGTGGTGTTTTACCGGGAGGCGACGCTGGCGCGGATTGCCCAGGCCATGGGCTGGACGCTGGAAATACCGGCCAAAGACGTCGCCCTGTTCCAGAAACCGCAGAAGGCCTGATCAGGCCAGCTTTGGAATCCGCTTCATGCCGTTACGGATGGCCTGGTCCAGTGCTGCACTGATGACCTTGCCACTGAACGGCACAATATCTTCAAACTCAATGGTGTAGTCCACAAAGGTCTGACCGTCGATGTCCGAGAACAGGATACGGCCGATATGGTGCCGTATCGGGCTGAGGCTGGTGATGGTGTACTCGATCCGCTGGTCTGGCTCGAACAGTGTAACGGTTTCTTCCAAACCGATTGGACCAATGCCGATCTTGCGAACCGAGCCGACGCCGTTGGGGTCCGCCTGATCACTGTCCCTGATACGTTTAACCGGTGCGCCCAGCAATTTGCCGAAACGCTGGTGATCCGCGAATAGTGCAAAAACCTTCTCGCGCGGGACGCTGGTCTGTTCCTGAATCCTGATGCTGTACTTCGCCATAGTGGTGTCCATTGTTGTTATGACGCTGCGGTGTCGCAACGTTGTTAGAGCATGTCTGAGCCTACCCAGTTCTGCAGTTGAACAAAAGTGGTCATCTTAACTTGGCCCTCAATGCCGGTGCGTATGCCGGTAAGCCCGGGGCGACTCGCCCATGACTTTCTTGAACATGCGCGAAAAATAGTAGCTGTCGTCATAGCCGAGCGATTCGCTGACCGCGCGAAAAGTCAGGTCAGTTGTATCCAGTAGTTGGCAGGCGCGCTCGACCTTCAAATGAATCAGATGCTGAATCGGCGCTACACCGGTGACTTCCCGGTATCGGGTTGCAAAATGGGCAGGGGACAGGCCCGCCAGATCGGCCAGTTGCTCCAGTTTTATCCGTTCGCCCAATCTCTCCTTCATGAAGCCGTGGATGCTGTCCAGATCCAGGGTATGTTGCTGCTCCTGCACGTCGGCGCACAGCGGCACAGCTGCGAGTAGCTGCCTTAGCCTGTTGGCAGCGTGGATAAGGCCGTTAGGGCGAAAGCCGGTCTGTTGCACGCTGAGCAGCCCGTTAAAATCCACCAGCAGGCGCGGCTGCTGGCCAACGTGACGGATCAGCACCTGATCGGAAAACCCCATCTGCTCGCGAAAGGCCGGTGCCAGTGCGCCGGTAAAATGCACCCAGTGCAGCGTCCAGGGCGCGTCCGGATCAGCTGAATAACGGTGGGCGGCGCCCTCCGGAATCAACAGAAGATCGCCGGCGTGCATCACGTAGGGTTGATCTTCTACGCTGACAAACGCGCGCCCCTCAGTGCAGTAAATCATCAGGTGATCGGTGTGGTGCTGGCGGTGCATATGGTGCCCCAGCGCCTGCCGGTAGTGGCCGAAAGCGAGTGGATACAGATCTTTTGTCAGCGGGTGAATAGCCAGCATCTGCGCCAGTCGGGGCGGAATAATGTAGCGGATACTATCCCGTGGCAATGGCCATTGTGAGATCTGGGCCATAGAAACTCCGGTTGCTCTGTAATCTAAAAATAGTCCATCACGAGCGAAATTTAGTCAATCTTTGGTGGCGAATTCCTGTGCTAGCATCAGTGAAAGTTCAGGCTGATCCGGTGCCTTGCACAGGCTTGTCCGGGCCAGCCCACCATTGCCATCGACAAAAACAATCAGGGGTTGGATCATGAAGAAAGTGCCACTTTTTATTGAAGGTGAATTCCGCCAGAGCACCACGCAGGAATGGATTGACGTTACCAATCCGGCTACCAACGAGGTGATCGCGCAGGTGCCTTGTGCCACAGATGATGAGATGCAGCTGGCGATCAAGAATGCCGGTGAAGCGTTCAAGGCATGGCGTGAGGTTCCGGTATCCGAGCGGGCCCGTCTGATGATGCGTTACCAGGCACTTCTCAAGGAACATCACGACGAGATTGCCGAAATCCTATCCCAGGAAACCGGTAAAACCTTCGAAGACGCGAAAGGCGACGTCTGGCGCGGTATCGAAGTGGTCGAGCACGCGGCTAATATTCCATCCATGATGATGGGCGAAACCGTAGAGAATGTTGCCCGCGAAATTGATACCTACTCGTTTACCCAGCCTCTGGGTGTGTGCGCCGGTATTACGCCTTTCAACTTCCCTGCAATGATTCCGCTGTGGATGTTCCCAATGGCCATCGCCAGCGGTAACACCTTTATCCTGAAACCGTCCGAGCAGGATCCACTGACGCCGACGCGACTGGCGGAGCTGTTTGAACAAGCCGGCGCGCCTAAAGGCGTACTCCAGGTGGTGCACGGCGCCAAGGCTCAGGTAGACACACTGCTGACGGACCCGGCGATCAAGGCCGTGTCATTTGTCGGCTCCGTACCTGTCGGTCGTTATATCTACGAAACCGGTACCCGCAACATGAAACGGGTCCAGAGCTTTGCCGGTGCCAAAAACCACATGGTTATCATGCCGGACGCTGACAAGCAGCAAGTGGTCAATGCCTTGGTCGGCGCGTCTGTCGGCGCTGCGGGCCAGCGTTGCATGGCGATTTCGGTGGCGGTGTTTGTGGGTGCTGCACAAGAGTGGATTCCTGAAGTGAAGGAAGCCCTTGCCAAAGTGCGCCCCGGAGCCTGGGACGATGCGGGCGCCAGCTACGGCCCGGTCATCAGCCCGAAAGCGAAAGAGCGTGTGGAGCAGTTGATCAGCCAGGGTGAAGCGGAAGGTGCCCGTCTGTTGCTGGATGGCCGTAACTGTCAGGTTGATGGCCTGCCAGACGGCAACTGGGTTGGCCCAACGCTGTTTGCCGGTGTGAAGCCGGAAATGAGCATCTACAAGGAAGAAATCTTCGGGCCGGTGCTGAACTGCATGGAAGTTGGCAGCCTTGAAGAGGCGATCAGCCTGGTCAACGACAGCCCATACGGCAATGGCACCTCAATCTTCACCAGCTCCGGCGGTGCGGCGCGTCGTTATCAGCACGAAATCGAAGTAGGGCAGGTCGGGATCAATATTCCGATTCCTGTGCCGCTGCCGTTCTTCTCGTTCACCGGCTGGAAAGGATCGTTCTACGGCGACCAGCATGCCTACGGCAAACAGGCGGTGAAGTTCTACACCGAAACCAAAACCATCACCGCACGCTGGTTCTCGAGCGAAGCGGTGGACGGACCCAACTTTTCGATCAAAATGCAGTAACAGCAGGTAAGAGCGATGGATTTCGAACTTAACGAAGACCAGATCGCCTACCGGGATGCCGCCAAAGCCTTCGCTGAGAAGGCAATGGCGCCCCACGCTGCGGACTGGGATATCGACCATACCTTTCCGGTTGATGTGATCCGCGAGGCGGGCCAGCTGGGGTTTTGTGGCATCTACACGCCTGAAGCCCAGGGTGGCATGGGCCTGTCACGGCTGGATACGTCGGTCATTGTTGAAGAGCTGGCAGCGGCCTGCCCGTCAACAGCGGCGTACATCACCATTCACAACATGGCCACCTGGATGGTGGCCAAGTTCGGCAACGAGACCGTGCAGAATGACATTGCGCCGCGCATGGCCAGCGGCGAATGGCTCGCGTCTTATTGCCTGACGGAGCCCGGCGCGGGATCGGACGCGGCCAACCTGCAAACCAAAGCGGTTCGCGATGGTGATGTCTACCGGTTGACCGGCTCCAAGGTGTTCATATCCGGCGGTGGCGCCACCCAGATGCTGGTGGTTATGGCACGCACGGGCGAGCAGGGCAGCGGAGCCAAAGGTATCTCGGCCTTTGTTGTGCCTGCGGATTCCGATGGCATTCACTACGGTAAATCAGAAGACAAGATGGGATGGCACAGCCAGCCCACCCGCCAGATCAGTTTCGACAATGTTGAAGTGCCCGCGATGAATCGTCTTGGTGACGAAGGCGAAGGCTTCCGTATTGCCATGAAAGGCCTGGACGGCGGTCGTCTGAATATCGCGACCTGCTCGCTCGGTGGCGCTCAGGCTGCATTGCAGCGGTCCCGGGATTATCTGCAGGAGCGCTCCCAGTTCGGGGCGCCGCTGGCCACCTTCCAGGCGTTGCAGTTCCGGCTGGCGGATATGGTGACGCATCTCGTTGCGGCGCGGCAGATGGTCCGTTTGGGGGCCTGGAAGCTGGATCAAGCCGATCCGGAAGCGACGCTTCATTGCGCCATGGCCAAGCGTTTCGCGACCGATGCCTGTTTTGATGTCTGCAACGAAGCCCTGCAGTTGCACGGGGGCTATGGCTATATCCGCGAATACCCACTTGAACGTTATGTTCGGGATTTGCGTGTTCATCAGATTCTGGAAGGCACCAACGAAATTATGCGTTTGATCATTGCCCGTCGAGCATTGGACACGGGCGTGGTTGAAGCTATCCGATAAGGGAGTCATTGAATGAGTGACATGATTCAGCTGGAAAAACGCGGCCACATCGCCGTGCTGACCATTAACAATCCGCCGGCCAACACCTGGACTGAGGAGTCGTTGGCGGCACTGACCGAAACCATCGAATCCCTGAACACGGATCGCGATGTGTTCGCGCTGGTCGTCACCGGGCAGGGGGAGAAATTCTTCTCGGCCGGTGCCGATCTCAAATCCTTTGCCGATGGCGACATTGACCGGGCCAACCGCATGGCGCAGGCCTTTGGCAAGGCGTTCGCGACCCTGACCCGGTTCCGTGGTGTTTCAATTGCGGCTATCAACGGCTATGCCATGGGCGGCGGGCTTGAGTGCGCACTGGCCTGTGATCTCCGGATTGCTGAAGAGCAGGCGCAGATGGCGCTGCCGGAAGCCGGCGTTGGCCTGCTGCCATGTGCCGGCGGCACCCAGAACCTGCCCCTGCTGGTTGGCGAAGGCTGGGCCAAACGGATGATTCTGTGCGGCGAGCGCGTGAAGGCTAACAAAGCCCTGGCAATCGGGCTGGTGGAAGAAGTCGTGCCGACCGGACAGTCGCTCGAGAGTGCGCTGAAACTGGCAGAAGGCGCTTGTAAGCAGAGTCCGTCGTCGATCGCGCGCAGCAAAACACTGATTATGAGCGCTCGTGAAGGCCGGTCCCAGTCCGACGGTTGGCGCATGGAGCGCGAGTTGTTCATCGAGCTGTTCTCCACCGAAGACCAGCGCGAAGGCGTCAATGCGTTTCTGGACAAACGCACACCGGAATGGAAGAACCGATAAATGCCGCAGGCAGGAGACACCATGAACGATCAGTCGATTGAATTTGAAGAGTTGCAGGCCAGCGGTGGCAAGGTCATCGGTCTGGCACGACTGAACCAGCCGAAAGCATTGAATTCCATCTCGCTGGCCATGATCCGGGCGCTGCATGAAAAGCTGAACCAGTGGGAAAACCGCCCGGATATCGCTGCGGTTTGGCTTGAAGGCGCGGGAGAGAAGGCTTTCTGTGCCGGTGGAGATATCGTTGCGCTCTACCGCTCCATGACCGAACACAGTGATCATCGCCAGTCCGATGAGGGCGTGGCTTTTTTCACCGAGGAATACGAACTGGATTACCAGATCCATACCTATACCAAGCCGATCATTGTCTGGGGCAACGGTATTGTGATGGGCGGCGGTGTCGGTTTGCTGGCGGGCGCGTCCTATCGCGTCGTAACTGAAAACTCCAGGGTCGCGATGCCCGAAGTTACCATCGGCTTGTATCCGGATGTTGGCGCCAGCTGGTTTCTGAACCGGATGCCGGGGCGTTCCGGTTTGTTCCTTGGCCTGACCGGTGCCCATATGAATGCGGCTGACGCCTGTTTTGCCGGGTTTGCGGATCGGGTGATTGCCCATGATCACAAGGCACAGGTGCTGGATAGCTTGCAGCGCTCAGAGATGCTGGCTGATCGCGCCCATCTCGCCGTCAGTGATGTGTTGCGCGAATTTGAGCAGGAGTCTGCGCGCGTTCGACCTGAATCTGAACTGCGGCGTCTGCTGGATGACATCAACCGACTGACGGATGCCAATACACTAAGCGAAATTGCGGCCCGGATTGCTGCTTACGATGGCGACGAACCGCTCTTCCAGAAGGCGGCCAAGGTCGTGAGTGCAGGCTCCCCGACGTCCATGGCGATTTTCGAGCGACAGCTACAGGAAACCCGTCATGACAGTTTGGCTCAGGTATTTGAAAAGGAGCTGAAGTTGTCAATCCGCTGCCTCGAGAAAGGCGAATTTGCGGAAGGTGTACGTGCGCTGCTGATTGATAAAGACAAACAGCCACGTTGGCGTTATTCCTCGCTGGAAGGCATGGATCAGAACTGGATCGACGGTTTTTTCGATCACGCCTGAACGCATCCATCGATAGACAGTAGCCGATATAAAACGGCCGATACACAACAACAAAAGGAACAGCCAAATGTCAGCAATTACTTTTATCGGGCTCGGCAATATGGGCGGGCCGATGGTACTCAACCTGATCAAGTCCGGCCATGATGTGACCGTATTTGATCTGTCGGAAGCCGCGATCAAAGTGGCAACAGATGCCGGCGCCAGTGCAGCCGGCTCGGCAGCCGAAGCAGTCGAAGGCGCGGAGTGCGTCATCACCATGCTGCCTGCCGGGAAGCATGTGGAAGCGGTTTACCTTGGCGACGAAGGGCTGCTGGCCCGTCTGCCTGAAAATACGCTGGTGATCGATTCGTCCACTATCGCGCCAGAAACTGCGCGAGGTGTGGCTGAAGTTGCTGCACAGAAGGGTATCCGGTTCATGGATGCGCCTGTATCAGGCGGCGTCGGCGGGGCAAAAGCCGGCACCCTGACCTTTATCTGCGGCGGCGAAGACGCAGTGTTTGAGCAAGCCAAACCGGTGCTGGAATGCATGGGGAAAAACATCTTCCTGGCGGGTCCCAGCGGTGCGGGGCAGGTTGCCAAGCTATGCAATAACATGCTGCTGGCGATCCTGATGAACGGCACATGTGAAGCGCTGGCGCTGGGCGCGAAAAATGGCCTGGATCCTTCGGTGTTGTCTGAAATCATGCGCCAGAGTTCCGGCGGCAACTGGGCGCTGAACGTCTACAACCCCTGGCCCGGGGTTATGGAAAACGTGCCCGCATCGAATGACTATCAGGGCGGCTTCCTCGTTGACCTGATGAGCAAGGATCTGGGGCTGGCGTTTGATAACGCTGTGCGCAATCACGCACCGATTCCAATGGGGTCGCTCGCCCGAAACATGTACGCACTCCATGGCCAGCAAGGCAATGGTCGCTTGGATTTTTCAAGTATCCAGCGGTTTTACCGGGGCGACGAAAGCCAGTAAAAGTGAACCGGCTCTACCAATCGCGAGACTGGTGGAGCCATTTATTATCATGTGTCATGGTGAGTGGCGGTTTGCTTCGATAGACTGTGCGGATGCCTGATAATCGAGACCACAACATGACATTGCCGTCCGCCCCTGAACAGCAACCCGAAGCTGATCGCCCCGAATCGACTGCACCCTCTGCTTACGCCAATCTCAAGACACCGGTTTACGGCTTGTTTGCGTTGGGCATTCTGTACACCTTCTACCTTGCACACCAGATTGTATTACCCATCGTACTAGCGATTCTGGCCAGTCTGCTGCTTGCACCTGCGGTTTTCTATGCCCGCAGTCACTGGCGTATTCCTCCAGCGGTTTCGGCACTCGTGCTTATTTTGGCCATGCTGGCAGGGATGGTCGGCGTCGGTTGGGCTGTAGCGACACCGATGTTGGACTGGGTTGAAAAAATACCCGACGGCATGACACGCCTGATGTCCGGTAGTAGTGAGATTACCGCCAATATCGAAAAGGTGACGGAGTCGGCCAAGAAAGTTGAGGAGAAGATGATGGAATTCTCCGAAGATGAGCCGACGCAGGTTGTGGTGGAATCGAACTCCTGGCAGCAAACCCTGTTTACCAAGGCCCGTAATGGCGTGAGTGGGCTGGCGCTGGCATTGGCACTCAGCTACTTCCTGCTGGTCAGTGGTGACCGGTTGATCAAGAATTTTGTGCGTCAGTTGCCACGCCATCATCGGCGCATGGCGCTCAGTGTGGTTGGCGATTCGCAGCACCAGATTGCCCAGTACCTGGCCGTGATCACCGCCAGCAACTCGCTGGTCGGGTTGATTACAGGGCTCGGGTGTTGGGCGCTTGGATTGCCTTCGCCTGCTGTATGGGGGCTGATTGCAGGTCTGGCGCGGTTTATTCCCTACCTGGGCGTCATCCTTACGGTGCTGATGCTGGGCGTTGTGTCGCTCACATCGCTGGATACCTTATGGATGATGGCGATTGCGCCTATCGGCTACCTCGCGCTGACATCGCTGGTGGGTTTCTTCGTGGAGCCCTATATTCATGGCTTCCGCATGCAGATCAACCCGATCGTTATCTTTATTTCGATCTTCTTCTGGGGGTGGCTGTGGGGCCCGGTTGGCGTTGTGATGGCTGTTCCCCTGATGACAGTGATTCAGGTGGTACTGCGCCAGATTCCTCGCCTCAAGCCGATATACAAAGTCATCGCGCGATAGCCTGACGATGTATTCCTGCTCGGTTCTTCGGCTGCTCCTGCAGCCGAAGCTTCAGTTCTGGTGGAGCCGAAAGGCGCCTGAATTTCCCGCCAATGCCGGTGTCCGGCACCGGCAGCCTTGCGTGCTGCGCGAAAGCTGAAGCCTTCGCGACAGTAGAGTGACTTTCGCCCTCTGCGGGCCTCATCCAAAAAGTGTCGTGCCTTGTACTAATTGACAGGCCGGCTGCACTGACTCTGCTCAAAAAATAACCTAACCTGTTCGGACACGCATTGTTATTTACACACTGCAACCCGGATCCGTTCCGGACAGGAGGGCGCAATGATTCCGCAAACCATGAAGGCCGTGCAGCTGGTAGGGCATGGCGGTCTTGATAAACTGGTGTACAGCGAAGATGTGTTTGTTCCTCAACCCGGCAAGGGAGAAGTGCTGATTGAGGTAAGCGCCTGTGGCATGAACAACACCGACGTGTGGGTGCGCGAGGGCGCCTATGGCAGTGATACAGATCCAGACTCGGTATCCACCTGGCGTCGCGGCCGCTCAACGCTGGAGTTTCCCCGCATTCAGGGCACGGACACGGTCGGTCATATTGTCGCGGTGGGCGAAAGTGTACCGGACAGCCGTATCGGCGAGCGTGTCATTGTAGATTTCAGTATCTATAACCGCCCGGAAGGCGACAACAGTCTGGCGGACATTGATTACATCGGCCACGGCCGCGACGGTGGTTACGCAGAATACACGGTTGTGCCTTCTGAAAGCGCCTATGCCACGACCTCTGATTTGAGCGACGCCGAGCTTGCAACTTTCTGCTGCGCTTACCTGACCGGTGAACAGATGATCGATCGTGCCCGGCTGGATGCCGGGGAGCGTGTTCTGGTTACCGGTGCTTCAGGCGGTGTCGGCTCTGCCATCATCCAGCTGGCCCGCGCCCGTGGGGCCATTCCCTATGCCGTAACCACGCGGGAAAAAGCAGCCGCGATGAAAGAAATCGGCGCCGAAGGCGTTATCTTGCGGGGCGAGGGCGATCTGGTAGAGCAGGCGGAAGACGTTGCGGGTGGCTACCCGATTGATGTCGTGGCCGATCTGGTAGCTGGCCCCATGTTTAACGACCTGCTTCGCATCCTCAAACCCGAAGGCCGGTACACCACGGCAGGCGCCATAGGCGGGCCGGTTGTCCAGCTGGATCTGCGCACCATGTATCTCAAACAGTTGGAGCTGCACGGTTCGTCGCAGGGCACTCGTGTGGCTTTTCGCCGGCTGCTGAAATATATCGAGGACGGCAAGATTCGCCCGTTGCTGGATCGCACCTTCAAACTGTCGGATTTCCATGCCGCTCAGACCGCGTTCATGTCGAAAGCCTATATTGGCAAGCTGGTAGTCGTCCCTGATCACAAGTGGGATGAAGTAGGTGCGCCTTATGCCCAGTAGCCAGCATGGGCGCATGCGCTCAATCGGCCTTGTCGATATGCAATCCGGGGGTGATGTAAGCCGCATTATTACCAGCGGTGTCGGGCACTTGCCCGGTGGAACGGTGCTGGAGCAAATGCGCTATATCCAGAAACACGGTGATGGTTTCCGCCGGTTGCTGTTGTCGGAGCCCTACGGCGATCCGTTTATGTCACTGGACCTGATCGTGCCGCCGGACAACCCCAAGGCCCAGGCGGGCTATATCATCATGGAAGCCATGGGGTACCCGCTTTACTCCGGCTCCAATACCATCTGCACCGCAACGGCCGTATTGCAGACCGGCATCGTGCCGATGGAGGAAGGCGAGCAGTCGTTGATTCTTGAATCACCGGCCGGGCTTGCCCACATCAAGGCTACGAACCGGAACGGGCGGGTCGAGTCAATCACCACACAGGGCGAACCCGCCTATGTGGCGGCCCGCGATCAAGTGGTGGAGGTGCCGCACTACGGCAAGGTGACGTTTGATCTGGTGTGGAGTGGCGCCTACTTTGCGATGGTCGATGCGGGGCGTCATGGTTTCAAACTGATAGCAGACGAGATGCCGGCGCTGGCGGCTTTCGGTCATGCGCTGGTGACGGCAGCGCGCCCCATCGTGACGCATGAGCATCCTGAATTGGGGGAAGTGGGCCCTTTGCCGTTCGCCCACTTGATGGGGCCACTGGAATCCGTTGGCAATGAGGGCTATCGCTCGCGCTCCGCGACCTACGTTCATCCGGGTGTCATCTGTCGAAGTCCGACCGGCACCGGCACCTCCGCTCGCCTTGCGCTGATGTACGACGGTGGCGAGATCAAGGATGGTCAGTGGATTGAAACCATTTCTCCCCGCGGCAGCAGCTTCATCGGCACAGTGTTGGGAGAGGCCAATGTGGCGGGGCATCGGGCGATGCACAGTAATATTACCGGCAAAGCCTGGACTCTGGCCCGTTCTGAAGTAGTGGTCGACCTTGATGATCCGTTGATTGACAGTACCGATCTCGAAGGCGTGCTCGACAAGTCGCCTTAAATCTAACGGAGAGTGCGGTCAGCATGACCGTACTCTCCGAAACGTTCGCTCAACCTCAAACCCGCCTGAAAGCTGGCATGAGTCCTGCTCAACCTCTTCAGAACCTTTCCGCACGTCTTTCAATCTGCTACTGGCAGATTGGACTGGCACCAATTGAGTGCGTGTGCGGGTTTTGACTGCACCGGGGTATGGCGTCGTGCTGCCCCTGGACAACTTATTCTTATTGAGGGAGAGCGAGATGAATAAAGAACTGATGACTGCCCGCATACTGGAAGCCAAAGCGCTTAAAGGAACCTCCTGGGAGGCGATTGCAGAGGCAATAGGCAGATCACCGGTATGGACAACATCCTGTTGTCTCGGCGCCAACGGCATGCCTGAAGACAAAGCGAATGCCGTTTGCGAGTTCCTGGGGCTGGATCAGGATGTGTCGGACATGCTGCAGGAATGCCCTTACAAAAGCTGGGACTGGGCCGTGCCGCAGGATCCATTGCTCTACCGGTTCTACGAAGTGACCGGCGTCTATGGCGATACCCTCAAAACCCTGATCCACGAAAAATTTGGTGACGGTATCATGAGTGCAATTGACTTCACTATGTCCGTCGACAAGGAAGAGAATCCCGCAGGCGACCGGGTAGTGGTCACCATGAACGGTAAATTCCTCCCCTACAAGCAGTGGTAAACGAGAGCGCAAATACCCTGCTTCAGCGCAAGAACCCTTCCTGTCGCCCCTCTCTCGCTGTGTGAGAGGGTGCTCAGCAACCTGGTTGCTCACATCTTCCGACGTTAAGTCTTTCGCCCTAAAAACGGCATCTCCATAGCTTGCAGTTTATGCAAATGATAACTATTATCAATTGAAGGATTTGCTAGCGCTTTATATCAGGAGATACCCATGTCGCAGCCCGCCCGTTATGCCTCAGTTAAAGAAGACAGGGAAGTCGAGCCTCGAGACGCCGAAATTCTGGAAGGCGCCAAGCTGGCCGGCATGGCCCTTGCGATCGCATTGGTGATAGGTCTGGTTTCAGCAGCCGGATCGATTTAACGAGCAGCGGCTGCATTGATAAGTTTGCTACCAGCCCTCAGTTGGGATGCCGTGTTTTTCGAGGTAGGCGCTGTTTTCTTCCAAGTACCTTTCAGTTCCAATTTCAAACCCGCTTTTGTCGCGATTGATTTCGTTGGCTTTTAGGCGAGCGACCTCTACTTCGTTCCCAATCTGATTCATGATCCAGAGAACGATTGTGCCCCCCGGAGCTAGGCCAATGACCAACATGTCTCTTGGTGCTTCAAAGGCTCCGTTACTTGTTCTGTATTCAACGGGTTGCTTCATTTTTTTTCGGATTTCTTTGGGAACAGAGAAGATCCTCTGGTAGATTTTTTGCTCTGCGTAAGAGTACCACTGGACCCCAATGTAGTCTGGCCAAGGCGTCATCAACCCTCCAGGACCTCTGGGTCCTTCCGAGCCTTTCCAGCAGCAACTGACTCCGCCTATTGGCATTCGCCAGTGTCGCTCATCGGATTTCTCAAACTCCAAGTGTTGAACCCATACCTCGTAATGTTTTGGTGCGGCTATAGAAAAAGACCAACTTTCTTCTTGGCTCTTGGAGGCGGCGCACCCAGATAGCAGTAACGTTGAAAGAACAATACAACCAAATGATAGAATTCGCTTCACGAAGCCTCCGGTGTGTTTGGGTGCACTATGCGCGCCCGGTTTTCTGATGGAGTAAAAGGCATGAGCGGTTCGAAAGGCATCTCGATTCCTGATACAGATTTTCCTGCAAGAAATTCAATTGAATTGAAGTTGTCTGAGTGATGAATATAGCGCTGCTTGAGCAACGCAATATGCGTGGTATCTAAACTTGGGCTTGATAGGCCTTCGTCAACAATTTGTTCTGACAAGATCCGATGAATGTCTCTGAGTTCATCGGGAAGAGCAGATTGGTGTTCGAGCTCACTTGGGTCATCGAGCGGTACTTTTGATTGAATAGCTAAAGCCTGCATTAATCTCAACCCAATACGAGAGTACTCACCGCGCAGCTGACGGCGCATTTCGAGACTCAGGTCGACCCTTCCATAGGGAGATGGATGGTGTCTGATGGCTTCTTTGATTCCGATGTATGGCGTTCCGCCAGTTGCTGATTCAATCGAGTGTTCGCCTACCCAGCCTTCTGAAATAACTTTATCCAACTGCATTTTTAAATTGTCCCATTCGAGGGTACTTCTTGGGTGCTCCGTTCGCCCATCTGAGATAGAAAGTTTCCGAGCGAGCTGAACATGTTCCAGATCAACTTCTGGGTAGCCTCCACCAATATCTGAGTGAGCTCCGGGTAGGGCAATTTCACGGAAATTGTCCGGTAAACTGCCATCCGCGCTACGCAAACTACTAAGAGAAAACGTTTCTCTGCACTCGTCGGACGCTGTGAGGTGTATGGCAGTCTGCACTTTGCGGGGATTCAGGTAGAGAGCAATGGGTGTGGTTTTGTTATTAGATGCCGAAAAATCACCCTCCAGGATATTGACGATACCGGCGACGGTATCGAACAGTCCAACGAAGCGGATTACGACCTCTTTCGGCCATGAAATACCTGCATCGCGGAACTCTCGAGCAAGCAATCCAGTTTCCCCTAAACCAATTTCTGATGCAGCGTGGCGGGCCGCTGCTGCTCCACGACTGAAACCAAACAAATCAATGGTTAACCTATGTATCCGTTCACCATTGTTGATCAATCGAGCGCGTCTGGTTGTTTCTTTAAATGCATTTTGAACTTGCTTCAGTATGCCAGCACCCCATAAGCCCGTAGCGGAACTAATCAGGGAGTCGCTTTGCCCGGTAGTTGTGCCGACCCCAGGGCTATAAATGCTCGCACGTCTTACGAGCACTCGATCATTACCACTATTCTCCTCTTTATAAAGACTAAAAAGTTTGACGATATTTGTCTCGGCATTCCCATAACTCCCACCCATCATCAACGCCAGCCGTTTCTCACACTCAGCATCATCAATTTCGCCTCGACGGCGCGGGGCAAGGCAGGTTTTTTCAACTTCTTGGTTGAACATCTCAATGTTGCCGGCGTTGTTCAGGGTACCGTCCAGAAACAGGCCTACTTCGAGGTGAAGTGCTTTCCTGGGCTTTTCCTCTTTGGTGGACGCGGCGGTCGCTTGGGCTGCCAGAGGTGCGATTGCTGCGGCTGCGCCAAGAGGGAGTTTCAGGTTGTTGCCGTTGGCCTGCTTTGCGTTTTCCCGTTCACGATTCTGGCGGGCGCGGAGGTCTGAGTCGAATGACGAGGCGCTCAGACTGCCGACGCCGCCAGGGCCGAGGGTGTGGATCTGTTCTGGTGTGATTTGCCAGTCATTGAGTCGGGCGACTAACTGCTCCAGGTTCTGGCCGAATACTTTGCGGGTGAGGGCCCAGCGGCCTGGAAGCGCGTTGCCTTCTTGCCAGATGATAACCGGATCGAATGGCTTGCCGTCGGCGGTGCCGAGCACCAGGAACAGTTCGCCGGCTCTGAGCTCTGAGACCAGAATCGGAAGCGCGAGGTGCCTCGGCAACGGTCTATTGGGCTCATAGCCGGGCACGTCGGTCGGTTGCCATCGAAGAGAGGAGGTAAGTTCGTTGGTTTGCTGGCTGACAATCGCGCCAGCGCTGAAAGGGGACTCAATATGAGGGAGGTCCCCAAGCGACAAGTCGCGGGGCTTTTTGATCTGCATGGGCGCATTTCCTTTGCGTCGTTATCGTCACGCCAATCCTTGGCGCTATGGGAATGTAGCGATACCGGCCTGGGGATGCAAACTGTCGAGGGTAGAGCAACCTGCTACGCGACGACGCCTGCCTGCACTAATGCCTCGATCGAGCGGGCGTCCAGGTTCAGGTCATGCTCCAGCAACGCCCTTGTATGATCGCCGAGCTTGGGCGGCGCTGAGCGATAGGTTGCAGGTGTCGCGCTGAACTTGGCGGGGTAGGCGACGGTCGGAATGTCAGAACCATCGCTCCGGGTCATGGGGACGACCATCTCGCGGGCTGCCACTTGTGGATCATCGAAGACGTCCGGAATTGTGTTAATGGGGCCGCAGGGCACGCTGGCGGCTTCCAGAGCTTTGATGATCTGTTCTCGGGAGTAGTGAGAGAGGCGATCTTCCAGTATGGATTCCAGTTGATCGCGGTTGGCTACACGATTGGCGTTTGTCTGGAACTGCGGATCTGTGCCAATCGTGCTGAGTTCCAGAACATTGCAGAGCGACTGAAACTGACGATCGTTGCCGCAGGCGATAATCACGTGGCCGTCTTGCACTGGGTATGCGCGATACGGCACCAGATTGGGATGGTTGTTTCCCATAGGACGAGGGGTGCGTTTGCCCACGAGCCAGTTAGAACCCTGATTGGCAAGCATGGCGACCTGGCAGTCGAACAGGGCGCAGTCGATATGCTGACCTTCGCCGGTGCGATCCCGGTGGGCAATAGCGGCCAATATCGAAGTGGCGGCGTACATGCCGGTGAACTCATCTGCGATCGCAACGCCGGTTTTCAGAGGTTCGGCTGGTTGCGCTGCAGTTTCAGGCTGTCCGGTAATGCTCATCAACCCACCCATGCCCTGAATCAGGAAATCGTAGCCTGCACGGGCAGAGTAGGGGCCGGTCTGGCCAAAGCCGGTAATTGAGCAGTACACCAGTCTCGGATTCATCTTGTGCAAGCTGGCGTAGTCCAGCCCGTACTTTTTCAGGCCGTCAACTTTGAAGTTCTCGACCAGGATATCCGCTGACTTGGCGAGTGTACGTATCAGCTCGGCGCCTTCCGGATTGGAAAAATCGACGCAGACAGACTCCTTGTTGCGGTTGCAGCAGGTGAAGTAGGCGGCATCTGAAGGCTGTTCTGCTTCATTGTGGAGAAATGGCGGGCCCCAGCGTCGTGTGTCGTCGCCGGAAATACTTTCAATTTTGATAACGCGGGCGCCGAGGTCGGCAAGGATCTGGGTGGTCCAGGGGCCGGCCAGTATGCGGCTGAGATCAAGAACGGTCAGGTGGCTTAAAGGGCCGGTTCGGGAGGTGTCGGTTCCGGAGGGGGCGTGGTCGGGCATAGGGCTGCCTCTGTCGAATGGGAGGGTGCACAAACGGGCCCCGACCAGCATGGTGCGCTGTGGTCGGGGCCTGTCGGTGTATCACTTAACCTGGATTCAGCCGGTGAAGGCTTGAATACCGGTCTGTGCCCGCCCGAGAATCAGTGCGTGCACGTCGTGTGTGCCCTCGTAGGTGTTGACGGCTTCCAGGTTGACCATGTGGCGAATAACACCGTATTCGTCAGAAACACCGTTGCCACCCAGCATGTCGCGGGCGGTACGGGCGATATCCAGTGCTTTACCACACGAGTTGCGCTTCATCAGTGAGGTGATTTCCACTGCAGCTGCGTGTTCATCTTTCATGCGGCCCAGGCGCAGGCAACCCTGAAGCCCCAGAGTGATTTCGGTCTGCATATCGGCCAGCTTCTTCTGGATCAGCTGGTTAGCAGCAAGAGGGCGCCCGAACTGTTTGCGATCCAGAACGTACTGGCGCGCCGCGGTCCAGCAGAATTCCGCTGAGCCCAGGGCACCCCAGGCGATACCGTAGCGGGCTGAGTTCAGACAGGTGAAAGGTCCGCGCAGACCGGTGACGCCCGGCAGCAGGTTTTCTTCAGGTACAAAAACCTCATCCATCACGATCTCGCCGGTAATCGATGCGCGCAGGCTGACTTTGCCGTGAATCGCGGGTGCGCTCAGACCTTTCATGCCCTTGTCGAGGATAAAGCCGCGGATCTTGCCGTCTTCGGTTTTGCCCCAGACAACAAAAACATCAGCGATAGGGCTGTTGGTAATCCAGATCTTGGCGCCGCTCAGCTTGTAACCGCCGTCGACTTTCTTGGCGCGGGTTTCCATGCTGCCGGGGTCAGAGCCGTGGTTTGGCTCAGTCAGGCCGAAACAGCCGATCCACTCACCGCTGGCCAGTTTTGGCAGGTACTTCTGTTTCTGCTCTTCGGAGCCGAATTCGTTAATTGGCACCATAACCAGTGATGACTGAACGCTCATCATGGAGCGGTAGCCGGAATCGACCCGCTCGACTTCCCGGGCGATCAGACCATATGACACGTAGTTCAGGCCCGCTCCGCCGTATTCTTCAGGAATAGTGGCGCCCAGCAGGCCGAGTTCGCCCATTTCGCGGAAGATGGCCGGGTCGGTTTTTTCGTGGCGGAAGGCTTCCAGTACGCGGGTGGCCAGCTTGTCCTGAGCGTAGTTGTGGGCGGTATCCCGCACCATGCGCTCATCTTCTTCCAGTTGGTCATCCAGGCGAAGGGGGCTTAACCAGTCAAACTCGGCTTCATGGCGGCTCATTGTTCGGTAACCTCACATTTAATGTTGTTGGCGGTGTCTCGCTGGGTGATTAAATGCGCGAGATCGTTGGTAAATTAAGCATTGGAACATGCTAATGAATTACCCCGTGTTGGCTCAAACGATAATATTTCATTTCATTGTGCATAAAACTCACTTCATAATAACGCTATCGATTAATAACGGGAGAAATGGCATGCGTCGCAAGGTGCCCAGCACAACCGTGTTGATGGGGTTTGAGGCCGCTGCACGACACGTCAGCTTTACCGAGGCTGCCCAGGAGCTGTCCCTGACCCAGAGTGCGATCTGTCGTCAGATTGCTTCGCTGGAGGAGTTCCTTGGCGTCAAGTTGTTCCGGCGTGGCCGCCAGGGCGTGCGTCTGACGGATGCCGGTTACAACTATCATCGCCAGGTGGCTCAGCGGCTGAATGAGATAGAGCGCGACACGCTGTCCGTCATGGGAAATCATGGTACAGAAAACGCACTTGAGCTAGCCGTTGTGCCGACGTTCGGCACGCGCTGGCTGATTCCCCGTTTGCGCCGGTTCAAGGCGTTGCATCCGCACATTACCGTTAATATGACCAACAAGACGCGGCCGTTCCTGTTCTCGGATACGCCGTTTGATGCTGCGATCTATTTTGGTGATGGCGCCTGGTCGGGTACTGAAACGACATTATTCATGCACGAGCGGCCGGTACCGGTCTGCAGTCCCGATCTGATCGAAGGCAGAGCCACGCTTTCCTATGATGAGATCGTGAACTACCCGCTATTGCAGCAAACAACGCGTCCGTATGCCTGGCGGGAATGGTTTCGTTCGCTGGATATGCGGGTTGAACGAGACATGTCCGGCCAGCGTTATGAGTTGTTCACAATGCTTGCAGAAGCGGCGACTCACGGGATGGGGATTGCGCTGATACCACCGTTCCTGATCGAGCGGGAACTCGAGTCCGGGCAATTGATTGTGCCGGTTTCCCACAGCTTTCAGAATCGTGGCGGCTATTACTTTGCACTACCCGACCATCGGAAAGATGACGAGACAGTGAATTGCTTCAGGGAGTGGGTATTGAGTGAAGGGGAGTTTGCGTGATCCTACGCCTCTTCGGCTCTTGGATTCCTTGGATAATACCGCTCGGGCAGTCGCTCAATATGCGGGAAGAACCGGGTGTCTTTGTAGGGCATTTTCATGAAGCCGGAAACGCCAAGCCCGGTAATCTGATTCACCGCTGACAGGATTTCGTCCAACCGCTGGCTGAATTCCGCTTCTTTATCCGGGTCCAGCAATCGGTAGTGGCTGTGGATTTTCAGGTGGCGGGGGAGTGCTTCGAAAATAATCATCCCGGTGTGATGGATGCTGTTGAGGGCTTCGAGGGATTTGATAATGGTGTAGGGCAGGACCAGGAATTCTTCCGGGTCTGGCCCGTCTTCGAAGTAGGAATGCACCCGGGAGCGGTCTTCCACTTCCGGCGCCGCGCTGACCTGATAGGGCAGTTGCATGTCGGGGGTTACTACAAAGGGCTGGTCTGGCTCATCACGGTCGATGTGGAGGGTATCGCGGGCGTTGAACAGGCAGCTTTTGAAAATCCCCTGACGGTAGATCGCCTGCGCCAGATTCACCATGTTGTTAACAGCGGTGGTGAAGGCTGTTTTCAGTGACGGGTCATGAAGATTCAGCGACGTGTCGACGTATATGCCATCGGCCTCCCAGCGCACCGCAAGTCCGCCCTCCACGGGATAGCGCCCCAGTCGGCTCACCGCCGCGAGAAACGCTTTCTCGGTCTCGCCCATGCCCTGCATGAAGTTCTTGTAGTAGCGATCAAGCTGGACATCGTTGACGTCGTTAAGGGTCTCTGGGGCGCCTTCCTGTCGCAGGAATGATTTGCGCGAACTGTAGACTACAGTATCGATCTCCCGATCCGATTGCCGGGTCCACACCGGTACCAGCGGTGTCGGCGCGGGCTCTGGCAGATCGATCATGACGGTGCGCGCCAGTCGGGGCATCTCCCGCAGATAGTAATCGCCGGCTTCACGCCGCTTTTCCGGGTCCGGGTCGAGCATGCCGTCGAGCATGCGGGCAAACTCCATTGGCAGACCCAGTGCGGAAGCGGGAATTGCCCGGTGGCCAAAGCGGCAGGATTGCCCGGATGCGAGGGCGTAAAGCGTGCCGGCTGCGCCCTGTTCGTCAAAGCGAGGCGAAGACAGTCCGCCGTAGAGCTGCTCGTCACCGATAAAGTAGACATCCCCCAACCGGGCATTGGTTTGCTGGAGGTTGTCGGACATCAGTTCCATTACATTGGGGGAGAGGAACTGCTGATTGGCGTCCAGTTGAGCAAATACTGATGAGCCCCAATCGATCAGGGCGACGTTTTCAGTCGCCGCATCAAATACAAGGTTGGACGGTTTGATATCGCCGTGCACGATCGGGCGCCCGGAAGGGCCGTTTTCGCGGCGCAGGTTGCGCAGGATATCGGCGATCTGGTCTGCAATACGAATGACCAGCCTGGGCTTCAAGCGGCCTTCTAGCAGCGAGACTTCTTCAAGGTTAAGCCCGGCCGCGCGCTCCATTACCAGTATTGGCTGATTGCGGGCCCGCTGAAAGGCGATCAGGCGGGGCACCCGTGGATGCTCCACCTGTTCCAGAATATAGGCCTCGTCTTCGAGCCGGTCTTGCAGGTGTTGGGGCAGGTTGATGCGGGTGAACTTGAACACGTGTTCGGTCTCACCTGCACGCTCCAGTGCCGGCCGGCCTGAAAACACAAAACCGTAGGCGCCTTTGCCGATCATTTCGATATCGTGGTAACCCAGTTGCCGGAGCTGGTCCGTGCAGAGCGCCACCCAATCCTTCAGCTTTCTCGCATCGTCGTGGCTGAGCAGATAAATCGACTGCTCTTCCGGGATGTAGAACTGCTGTAGCTGTGAAGGCTGAGAAGGTGGCGCCATGCAATCAGCTCAAGTGCAGCAGCATGGACTGTGGCGACTCAAGATAGCTTTTCCACAGATTGTTGAACCGGGCAATGGTGCCGCCATCAATAATGCGATGGTCGCCCGCCCAACTGATTGACATGATCGCACGCTCAACCACCTGTCCGTTGGCATCGAAACGCGGCAGTTTCTGGGTGCGGCCCAGCGCCACGATCGCCACCTCCGGCGGATTGATAATGGGCGCCGCATATGTGCCACCCAACGCGCCGATGTTGGATATGGTGATGGTGCCGCCTTTCAGATCTTCCTGGCTGACACGGCCTTCACGGGCCGCTTCGGTCAGGCGGGCGACCTCATCGGCCACTTCCAGCAGGGTGAGCTGCTCAACGCCTTTTACATTGGGCACGATCAGGCCGATCTTGCTGTCCACCGCCATGCCGATATTGCATTGGGGCTGGTAGTGAATCTCGGTGACGTCATCATTGATGCGGCTGTTGAGAATCGGGAATTCCTGAACAGCCAGCGCCATCGCCTTCATGATGAACGGCATCAGCGTTAGTCGCGTATTACGGGCTTCTGCTTCGGGCTTGAGTTGCTGACGCAGTGCCAGCAGGTCCGTGACATCGATATCTTCACTGAAATTGAAGTGAGGAATGGTCGAAGCGGATTGCACCATACGTTTGGCCATCGCCGCCTGCATGCCACGGATCGGTTCAACCCGAACTTCGTGATCCTGCTGTGGGGCGCGGCGAGAACGCGTGGTTGTGGCATCGCTGCTCTGGCCTGCTTTAGCGGTATCGGCGGGCTTTTCGAGGTGGGCCAGTACGTCTGCTTTCAGTACCCGCCCGTCTTTGCCTGAACCGTCGATATTGGCCAGCGTCAGTTCATGCTCCCGCACCAGCCGACGAACTGCCGGGCTTGCCGGAATGCGCTGTCGGTCGTTGGATGATGTTGATTTTGAAGCCGTCGCGGGAGCAGTTTCTGCGCTTTTTGAAGGTGCAGTCTGTTTTGCTGCGGGAGCGGGAGCATCGTCCCGTTCACGGGGAATAAACGCAAACAGCGGCGAGTGCACCTTGGCCAGCGTCTCTTTCTGGTAATAGAGCTGGGTCACGCGGCCGGCTTTGGGCGCGGTGATCTCGACCATGGCCTTGTCGGTCATCACATCCACAACCGGCTGGTCTTCCTCGATTTCATCGCCTTCGGCAATACGCCATTCCACCACTTCGCACTCGACGATACCTTCGCCGATATCCGGCAGGATAAAATCTTCGGTTTCGCCATCGTCGTGTGCGACTGTCTCGCCCTGGTGTTCGGCTTCTGGCTGCTTGTCGTCAGCCGCCGTGGCATCCTGTTTTGCAGGTGCGGCCTCAGGTTTTGTCTCGCTGGCACTGTTCTGTTCGCCGCCTTCTTCCACCAACTCGAATAAAGGAGCGTGGACTTTCGCAATGTCGCCTTCCTTATGATAAAGACGCGTCACGCGGCCTTTGTAGGGGGCGGGGATTTCGACCAGCGCCTTGTCGGTCATCACTTCGGCAACAGGCTGATCTTCTTCGATCATGTCACCTTCGCTCACCAGCCATTTGACCAGCTCGCACTCCACGATACCTTCGCCGATATCGGGCAGAATAAAATCACTCATGGTTACTCTCCTGTCCTGATATCAATCTAGAATTCGACGCTTTCCCTGATGGCCTCATAGACCTTCAGGTGGTTGGGGAAGTGCTCTTTTTCCAGCACCAGCGGGAAGGGAGTATCCATCCCCGTAACCCGTGCGATCGGAGATTCCAGATAGAGGAAGCAGCGTTCCTGAATCGTAGCCGCGATTTCACCGGCAAAGCCGCCGGTCAGCGGGGCTTCGTGAGTGACGACCAGTCGCCCGGTCTTGAGTACCGATTCGGCAACCGTTTCCACATCCCAGGGCAGAATCGTGCGCAGGTCGATGACTTCGCAGGAGATGCCTTCTTTTTCAGCCATCTCGACAGCCTGTTCGATGACTTCCATCTGTGCGCCCCAGCCCAGAACCGTGATGTCAGAGCCTTCCTTGAGGACTTCCGCTTCACCTATTGGCAGCTGGTACTCGCCTTCCGGCACTTCGCCGACAGAGGCGCGATACAGCCGCTTGGGCTCGAAAAACAGGGTAGGGTTGGGGTCATGAATCGAGCCTAAAAGCAGGCCTTTGGCCTGATGCGGATTACGCGGCACCACGATTTTCAGACCCGGCGTGTGGGCAAAATAGGCTTCCGGTGACTGGGAGTGATACAGACCACCGGCAATGCCGCCGCCGTAGGGCGCACGAATGGTCAGCCCGCCCACGTTGAACAGATCGCCGGAGCGATAGCGGAACTTGGCCGATTCGTTAACGATCTGGTCAAACGCCGGAAAGATATAATCCGCAAACTGGATCTCGGCGACTGGCACGGAGCCCTGAGCGGCCAGGCCATTAGCAAAACCGATGATGCCTTGCTCAACCAGCGGTGTATTGAAGCAGCGGTCTTTACCGTACTTCTGTTGCAGGTTACTGGTGGCGCGAAAAACACCGCCAAAAACCCCCACGTCTTCACCGAAACACAAAACTTTGTCATTCGCGGCCATCGCGATATCAAGCGCATCATTGATGGCCTGCAGCATGTTCATCTTCGCCATGTTATGCCCCTCCTTTCGACGTGATCGCCGCGTCGTTGGCGCTCTTCGGATACGCCTCCGGATACTTGCGGATATGTGTCTTCAGCTTCTCGAACTGTGCGTTCAGAGCGGGAGGCACCTGGTCATACACGTCAGTGATGAGGGACTCCAGAGGCGGTGGTGATCGCTTCTGGGCGCGCTTCATGGTTTCCAGCACTTCCTTGCGCAGGCCTTCCTGGAGTTGCTTCTCTTCGTCTTCGCTCCACCACTTCTTCTTTTGCAGCCAGCGCTGCATCCTCAGGATGGGGTCCTTCTCACGCCACACGGCTTCTTCATCTTTACTGCGATAACCGGATGGATCATCTGATGACGAGTGCGCCGCGAGCCGGTAGGTCATGGCTTCAATCAGCACCGGGCGATTTTCTTCCACCGCCATTTTACGGGCTGCCTGGGTGGCTTCGTAAACGGCCAGAATGTCGTTACCGTCAACCCGGATCACATCCATCTTGTAGCCGTAGGCACGCGGAGCGACACCGTCAGCGGCAAACTGCTCAACCGACGGGGTGGAGATCGCATACCCATTGTTACGACACAGGAAAATAACCGGCACGCGGTGCACCGTCGCCATGTTCAGCGCGGCGTGGAAATCGCCTTCCGAGGCGGCGCCTTCGCCGAAATAGGTAATGGTGCAGTGACCTTTGCCTGCCAGCTTCTGGCCATAGGCATAACCGGTCGCCTGGGGAATCTGGGTGGCCAGGGGCGACGAGATGGTCATGTAATTGAGCTTGCTTGAGCCGTAATGCACCGGCATCTGGCGGCCCTTGCCGTAATCCATCTCGTTGCCGAACAGCTGGTTCATGAACTCGTCGATGGTGAAACCACGATAGGCCAGCGACCCTTGCTCACGGTACTGCGCCATGATCATGTCAGCATCATCCAGCGCTGCGGTGCTGCCTACAACAGAGGCTTCCTCACCGGTGCACTGCATGTAAAAGCTGAGGCGCCCCTGACGCTGCGCGGCGAGCATACGCTCATCCAGCACCCGGGTGGTCACCATGGCCTTGTAGATGCGCAGGGCTTTGTCTTTTTTGAGGGCAGGGGCTTTGCCGCCTTTATAGAGCGAACCGTCCTGCTTCAATAACTTGAAGGTGGGAATCTGAAACTCCGCACCGTCAGTGAATGTCGGGGAGTAAACAACTTTGGATTTTGTTGTTGTCATAATCCTCTTCCTGGGGTGATGGCTTGAGGAACGAGCACCCTTTGTGGGGGCGCCATTGTCTATATCTTAGCCAATCTGCGGCGGTTGGGTGAACCTGTGCAGAAATGGTAAAGGTTGACCTTAACGTAAAGTGGAAGAGAAGGGTAGGCTCAAAAAGGCGACGTATTGTATTTTTTTTAGAGGCGCAATTATATCAGTGTGACACTCCGGTGGCCGGAGCTAAAAGGCCTCTCGCGGGTGATGGTCCGTGTGCGAGAGGCCATGTTTCTATGGATACTAGCGCTTGATACGAGCCGCCAACTGATTCGCTTCCTGCGCCATATGCTCAAGCTCAGGCACTGTTGCCAGATTGCTCTGTGCCACTTCACTCATGGTCACCGAAATTTCCGCGACATCTGAAACGTTACGGTTAATTTCTTCGCACACGCTGGTTTGTTCTTCGGCTGCAGTCGCGACCTGAACCGTCGCTTCGTTGATTCGCGTCATGCGTTCGTGTATTCCGCCAAGCGTTTGCCGAACGGCGATCACAGCTTCGCTGCTCTCCTGGCCGACGATTTCACTGGCCTGCATGAACTCGACCGCATCCCGCGAACCGGAGCTGATCGATTCGATGATTTTGTCGATTTCGACTGTGGCGTCCTGTGTTTTGGAAGCCAGTGTTCGCACTTCATCTGCGACTACCGCAAAGCCGCGTCCGGCTTCGCCAGCCCGGGCGGCTTCAATGGCCGCGTTCAGTGCGAGCAGGTTGGTCTGATCCGCTATTTCGCGAATGACTTCCATAACCTTGCCGACTTTCTGGCTGCTGTCGGCAAGGCGCGCAACGGTTTCACTGGATGATTTGATCTGCGCGATCAGTCTTTCCATGCTGTTGACGGCTTTGTGTATCTGTTGATCGGCGTCGTCAGTCTGGGCGGACGTTTCCTGTACCTGGCTGGCCACAGTGGCGGCGTGTTGCGCAACATCCTGCGCAGTCGCTGACATCTCATTCATCGCCGTGGCGATCTGGTCAATGCGTTCATGGGCATCCTGCGATTGGTCGGATACCTGGCTGGCACTGTCTCTGATGGTCTCGCGGGTGGTGTTCAATTTGCCGGCATTGTCCGATAGCAAAACGCTGGTGGTGACCAGAAACTCATGCAGCTGGCGCGCTGCATCGGCCAGACGCCCCAGTTCGTCAGATCGCTTGATCGTCACAGCCTCAGTGGTATCGCCATTACCGAGTTTCTGGATGTTCGCGATCAGAGTGCGCGTAGGCGTAATAATCGAGCGCAGCAACACGAGCACGCAGACGATGGTTCCAGTCACAATCGCCAGCATGAGTAGTGAACCGGTGAAGAATGTTCTGTCAGTGACCTCTTCGTTTAGCTTTTCGAGATGCGCATCGGCAGCTTTACGAATCGATTCGGTGGCCTTTTCAATCAGCTCGGCTGGCTCCCGATCGATGCCTTGCACAGCCGTATCGCCGGCAGAGGCGTCAAAGCCGGAGTTGATAAACGATTGATATCCGTCGCGGTAGCTGTCGCCCATTTTTTTGTGCGCGGACTGAAAACGTTGCAGAAGCGATTTCGCCTCGGCATTGGTGACCTCAGGAATCAAGCTCTTGAGCTCATCTTGGATGTTGGCTTCAGTATCTTTGAAACGCGCCCAGTATTTCTCTCGCTGGCTGGTGTCCCCGCCCCTGATCAGCACGTTCTTCCATTCCTGAACCTGCGTCTTGAAATCAGTGAGCACGTCCAGCGAGGTGATTGCCTGCCCAAGATCATCAGATGCTAACGAAGAGTAGCTATCCTTTACCTCGATGGTATACACAAAATAGTAACCGGCGACGGCTGCAATCAGTAAATTGATGGCGAGAACAACGGAAAGAATCCGGTTGAGGATGCTACGGGAATACCACTGCATCGAGTGTGCTCCAGAGTTAGGGCGGGAAGAGGTAATGTCTGCGGTGCAGGAGCTTATAAAGCTCGATGACAGTTTAGGTCGATTGCCGGCCAACTGCGTGTTTTTTTTGGTGTAGAAACTGTTAATGGGGGATTTGCATCGGTGGAAGTTGTTGAGCGCCCCATTTGAGCGCTCTCAATATGTTTAGCGGTCCCGTCCTGTTAAACCCGAATCTCTTCCAGCCCTGTTTGAACAACAGCGCCCTCATAACGCCGCGCAAACTGGTCAATGAAACCGGCAATCCGGGCTGGCTGTGTCAGCAGCACCCAATGACCCGCTTCTATATCGCGGCGGTAGAGTTCAGGTACCCATTTGTTGAGGTCTTCAGCGAGCTGGGTGCCGACATAACGATCGTTTTCGGGCACGATCAGTTGCACCGGACAGCGGGCGTAGCGCAGGTTGGGGCGAGTCAGGCGCGGCAGCATGTTGGCGCGATACAGGCGAACACCATCGCGTCCATCGGCAGTTTGCCAGGGGTTGTCGGATATCTCAGTGACCTGTTCTGTTCGGGCAAGATATTGATCCCAGCGTTTGCCTACAAACCCTGTCCAGAGTAACGGGGCCAGCAGCGGAACATGGAATGCGGCGATATACCAGGAGCTGGCCATTTGTTTCGCTAGTTGCCGTGCACGTTTGACCGATGGTTGCCTGAAGCGTTTGCGCATCCAGTAACCGACATGGTCCAGGCAGGGGCCGGAGATGGTGGTGTAGGACTGGATTCGTTCTTGTAGTGGACCCGAGGTCACAGATTCCCAGCTTTGAATGGAGCCCCAGTCGTGGCCGGCAAGGTGAAACGTCTGATCGGGGATTACCGCATCTACAACCGCTTCCAGATCCCGGGAAAGCTGTGGTAGCCGGTATGCGGATGAGCGGGCCGGGCGATCGGAGCGGCCCGCGCCGCGCACGTCGTAGCGGATAACATACCACTGGGCTGAGAGCGTCTCGGCGACCTTGTCCCATACGGTCAGGTTATCGGGATACCCGTGCACCAGCACAATGACAGGCGACGCCGGATGACCTTCGGTGACAACGTTAAGTCGTGTGCCGTCGCTGTTTACCCATTGCTGCTGCCTTGCCATTTTCGGTGCCTCTTTTACTCGCATTTAGCCTGTACCTTACCGTGCCTCGAGATTTTGAGCGTGGGCAGGATGGGCCTTTCTTTGGCGTGTTAAGGTCAGCGATGAACCGTTGTGGTTACCTGAAAGCTCAATAGCGATAGGCCAGGAGTGGGAATGAACCCGAAATCAGCTGATATACCGGCGGACAAACAGGTGATTCTGTTTGACGGCGTCTGTGCCTTCTGCAATTTCTGGAGCCGTTTTGTCATGCGTCACGACCGGCAGCATCGGTTTGTGCTGTGTCATATCCAGTCGGCGACGGGCGAGCGCATATTCCGGCACTTTGGCTTGTCCACCGATGAACTGGACAGCGTCGTGCTGGTCGCTGGTGATCACGCTTACCGGCGCAGTGACGCTGTATTGGGGATTCTGGCGGCGCTGCCTGCGCCCTGGTGCTGGCTTGGCGTACTGAAATGGATACCCCGCCGGCTGCGGGACGCCGTTTATGATGCGATTGGCAAGCGCCGGTATCAATGGTTTGGCCGGTATGACCAATGCTCGATTCCCCGTGCAGAGGATCGGGGCCGGTTTCTGGACTAGCGCTTAAAAGCCCGGGTCTCAGTACCACAACTCCCGCAGTGGCGTCTCCGGCGAGTAGTGATATTGCAGCTGGGCCTGGAGTAACTCGGCCGTTGCCAGCGCATCAGTGAGCGCATGGTGAGGCGCGTAGTAGGGCAGGCCGTAGCGGGTTCGGCTGTCAGCAAGCCTGATCGATACAGGCTTGCGTTTGCGCACCCAGTCCAGCAGGCCTGGCCGTTTGTTACGATGCAACCGGGCTTCAAGTGCCATGGTATCGATCACTGGGAACTCTATGCCTTCGTTCAGTCGCCAGCGCAGAGCCTGGTCCAGAAACTGACGCTCAATACTGCGATAGTGCACCACCACAATCTTGCCGGCTAAAGCTTCCAGCACTTCATCCAGGATCTCTCGCAGATCGGGTGCCGCGCTGATTTCCGAGTGAGTGATGCCGTGAAAGGTGACGGACTCACGATGCAATGGCAACACAGGACGCACAATCCAGTGCCGGGATTCCCGGCAGCGAATCCTTTGGGCATCAAACGGCACCAGGCCGATACTGACAATCGAGTGGAAGGACGGGTCCAGGCCGGTTGTCTCGAAATCGAGTGACACCATCGGGGTGTCCCCAATAGGCGTATCGCCGGATACACAGCCTGCGCTGTAGTAACGGATAAGCCGGGTATCCTGGGCTGACTGGGCCAGTTCGGCAAACCGGGTTGGCCATTCAGGCGTTCCCGAAGCGGCGTTGTCAGGCGTGTTCTGGGACATAGACGGGTTCAGTTGATAATGCCGCCGCTACTGGCGTGGTAGCGATGGCGAAGGAATTTCTGGGCGTTGCTCAGCACCAGGAATGCATCCTTGAGGTTGCGTCGCTCAAACGGACTGAGATTCTCGGGTTCAATGTTGTTATCAGGATCGCGGCCTGCTTCAACGTCCATCGCCTGGTGACGGATCCGCACAATGGCTAGAAACTCCAGCGCATCCCGCAGGTTATTGGCAACACCATCCCCGAGCAGTTTGGTTTCAGCGATGGCATTCAGGCGATCGAAGGTATTCTGGGCCCTGGATCCACAGGCCAGCGCGTGCACTCGAATCAGGTCTGAAAGCGGTGCAGTGCCCCGGCGTTTCAGGTTGATCGAGTTATTGTGCTTGCCGTCTTTCTCCATTACAAAATCGCGGAAGAAGCCGAGTGGCGGCGTGCGGTTGAGTGCCGCACGTGAAAGATACGCGAGAAAGACGGCGTCGCGCTTCGCCCGCTCGGCCACGAGTGTTTTCAGCGTTTCAGCAAACTCGATTTCGCCGGCAATACCATCCAGATCAAAAAAGATGGCACTGTGCAGCAGCGCCTGGGCGCTGGGGTTTCTGATCCACTCAGTGAAGTATTCTTTCCACACTTTCAGTGGCTGGCGCCATTTCGGGTTGGTCGCCATGATATCGCCGGTGCAATAGGTGTAGCCGCAGGCGGCCAGACCATCGCTGACGAATGTGGCCAGCTCGAGAAAATAGGCGTCGTGCTGATTGGGATCAAAACTGTCGTCGAGAATCAGGGCATTGTCCTGATCGGTGACGATCAGTTGTTCGTCCCGGGCCATCGACCCCAGTGCCATAAAACAGTAGGGCACAGGTGGCGGCCCGAGCTTCTCTTCGCCCAGTTCGAGCAAACGCTGGGAGATGGCACGACCAATGCCCGCCATGGCGCTGCCCACCATGTGTGAATTTGCCCCTTCGTTGACCATGCGAACGAAAGTTGCCCGCACATCTTTGGACAGGCTCTTCAAACCTGAAACGCTGGTTTGCTGATGAATGTTGCTGACCAGATACAGCCCGCTCTGGGACTCATACTGGACAATGTCAGATAGCCCGATAACGCCGACCGGCTTGTGTTTCTGCAGCACCGGCAAGTGGTGGACATTGTGTCGGAGCATGGTGAGCATGGCCTCGAACACGAAAGCGTCAGACGGGATATACACGATATCCGACGACATGATCTCGCTCACCGGGGTGTCGTAAGGCAACCCCGGTGCCAGTGCACGGGTGCGCAGGTCGCGATCGGTAATGATGCCGGCGACCAACGGCGGATCACCCGGCTGCCAGTTCTGTTCGATATCAGCGCCGGGATGCAATAGCACGAGTGCAGACACATGCTCTTCAGTCATCAGCGAGGCGGCCTCGCGGATTGAAACGGAGGAGGAAGCGGTGACCGGCGCTCTCGGTATGAGCCGGGCAACCCGGGAGGTCATCAGGGGGTTGTCTGCTTCCTGCTTTGATACCGCCGCTCGCAGGCGGGACTGGTCTTCGGTTTCTACAAAGTCGGCGAAGTCTTCGTCATTGGCCCAAAGTTCGGTAAACAGGGCATCGGGAATCAGGTAAATCAGGGTGTCTTCGATGGCTGTGGCGGGGAAACGCACTTTCTTTTTGTGCATCATGCCCAGCTGACCGAAAATGTCCCCCTCTGCCAGGCGATTGTAGAGATCGCCGTTGCGCAGGTAGACTTCCACCGCGCCGCTGCGAATGAAGTGAAGGTCTTTGATCCCCTGGCCATAGGTCAGAATGGTCGACCCTGCCCTGAAGTAGGCGACTTCAACATTCATTGCGAGTTGGCTGAGGGTCTCTTCCGGAAGGTGATCGAACGGCGCAAACCGCGACAGATGCTCGCGCACTTCCATTTGCTCAACTTGCAGGTTGTCGGTCGGATTACCCGGAGTTTTCACGGCCATTGTGCTTCGGTGTCCTTGCGCAGGGTTGTGATGTCATTCTGGCAGAGTTTGATGATTATGCTCAATCCGGGGTCTTTAGCGTATGACAACAGGAACGACTTGTGACCGTAACTGAACCGGCAGTGCCATCCAATCCCCTGACACTGCTCTATCAGGACGATGCCTTGCTTGCGGTGCATAAGCCGGCCGGCCTGCTGGTGCACCGCAGTCCGATTGATCGCCATGAAACCGAATTTGCACTGCAATATGCCCGGGCACTCAATGGTGGTGACCACGTGTACCCCGTGCATCGGCTTGATCGGCCAACCTCTGGGCTGTTGCTGTTTGCCCGCAGTCCGGATATCGCACGCCAACTGGGCGAACAGATGATGGGACGGCAGGTCAAAAAGACGTATCTGGCCATCGTGCGAGGCTGGCCGGCCGACGAAGGGCGCATTGATTACGCGTTGCGGGATGAGCCGGAGGACCGGCGGCAGAAACATCAGCCTCAGGTGTCGCGGGATGCGGTCACTGATTTTCAGTGCCTGGGCACGGGCGAGTTGCCGTTTGAGATTGAAGGTTATCCCACCAGCCGCTATGCGCTGATGGCGTTGTCACCGCAGACCGGGCGTAAACATCAACTGCGCCGTCACATGAAACACATCAGTCACCCCATCATCGGCGACGCCAATCACGGCCGTGGTCGGCATAATCGTTTCTTTGCCCATCATTTTGGCGAGGCCCGGTTGTTGCTGGCTGCAACCGATATGGCGCTGGATCATCCGGTGACCGGCGAGCGCCTGATGTTATCGGTGATGCCTGAGGCCGGTTTTGTCGCAGTGGCCGATCACCTGGGCTGGGGGGCTATACTGCGCAGCCGGTTCTGACCCGAGCGCTGTAAAATGGGTGGACTTTACACTTGTCCCACACCGCAGCCGATCGGTCAGGATGGCGGCTGGTCAGCCAGGATTTTCTTCAGAAAGTCCCGTGTACGCGGGTCTTGCGGATTGGAGAACAGTTCCGATGGCGGTCCCTGTTCAACAATGCGGCCTTCGTCAATAAAGACCACCCGGTCGGCCACGTCGCGGGCAAACGCCATTTCATGGGTGACGACCAGCATGGTCTGGCGTTCCTGAGCCAGTTGCTTCATCAGTGACAGCACTTCGTCGACCCACTCTGGATCCAGTGACGAAGTGGGTTCGTCGAATAGAATGACCTCTGCGCCGGTTGCCATTGCACGGCCAATGCCCACCCGTTGTTGCTGTCCGCCGGAGAGTGAGGCGGGGTAGGCGTCAGCTTTCGTTTCCATACCGATACGTTGGAGAATCTCCATCGCCCGCTTTTTGGCTTTTTCTTTGGGCCAGCGATCGACCACAATCAGCCGCTCGGCAATGTTGTCGAGTGCCGTTTTGTTGGCAAATAGTGCGTAGTTCTGAAAAACGAAAGCGGTGGCGCGACGCAGTGCGAGAATGTCCTTGCGGGTTGCCTTGCAGACATCAACCTTCAGATTACCGACGGTGATCTCGCCGCCCGACGGTTGCTCCAGAAAGTTGATGCAACGCAGCAGTGTTGACTTGCCGGTGCCGGACGGACCAATGATGACTACAATCTCGCCTTGCGCAATCGTCATGTCGATACCGTTCAGAACAGACGTATTGCCGAACTTCTTGCTCAGCCCTTCTAATTTAATCATCGGCTGTAGGCCTTGTTTAAACGGTGTTCAAGATGGTGCTGGACCCATGACAGCATTTCCACAATGACCCAGTAGAAGATGGCGACGACGATAAAGGCTTCCAGATAAAGAAAACTGCTGGCCGCTTCTTTCTGGGTTGCACCCATCAGCTCGGTTACCCCCAGTGTAAAGGCCAGTGACGTGGATTTGATCATGTCGATGAAGTAGTTCATCAGCGTCGGCACAGCCACCCGGGTGGCCTGCGGCAGGATAATACGTCGCATCAACTGGGCGTTGGTCATGCCAATAGACAGCGCCGCTTCCGTCTGGTTGCGGTCCACACCTACGATAGCGGCCCTTATGGACTCAGCCATGTAGGCGGAGAAATGCATTGTCAGCCCCATGATGGTGGCGGTGACGCCGTCGATGGATGTCATCGAACTCATCAGCTGCGGCAACCCGTAGTAGAACAGGAACAACTGAACCAGCAGCGGTGTGCCACGGAAAAACGAGATGAAGAGTATCGTCAGCCGGTTGATAACCGGAATCTCCAACACCCGCACCACCGCAAGACCGCACGCCAGTATGAGGGCGAGCGCCATGCCAAGCGTCGCCATCTGCAGGGTCAACGGAAGATAGCGGAGCAGGATAGGAACCAGCTCCACCATATAAGTGACGTTCAGAATATCCATTAATGTGTCCTGATTCAGGGTGTGGTGATGTCACTCCCAAACCAGGTTTCGGATATTTTCTTCAGGGTACCGTTTTCACGCAGGGTGGTGATGGCTTGATCCACTTCGTCACGTAGCGCTCGACCCTCTTCGGTATCCGGGAAGGGGTAGGCGTTTTCAATTTTCGAGAAGGTTTTACCGGCCAGTGCCAGCGGCAATGGCTTTTCCTTGATGACCTGGCTGGCGCTGATTCTATCCATCACAAACGCATCAACACGACCAAGCGCGGTGTCCTGCTCGATATTGCTCTCGTAGGTGCGGATATCGATTTCATCGGCGTAAGGCAGATCTTTCAAAAGGGCCTCGTAGTTGGAGCCCAGGTTGACCGCCACTTTCTTGCCTTTGAGGTCTTCCACGCCTTTGATGTCGTCGTTGCCTTTTTTGACCACCACTTGCGCGCCGTCATAGACGTAAGGCTGGGTGAACACATACTTCTGCTTGCGCGCATCCGTGATGGTGATCTGGTTGGCGACGGTATCGATGCGACCGGATCCCAGCATGCCGAACAGGCCGGAAAACGCAGCGGTCGAGTATTTTACGTCGCGTCCGAGTTCTTTTCCGATGGCGTTCATGACGTCGACTTCAAAGCCTTTCAGCTGATCCTGTTCAACAAAGGTGAACGGGAAATACTGCCCCGACATGCCAACACGCAGTGTTTTGTCCTGTGCCAGAGCCATTGGGCTCGTGACCAGGGTGAGAGCAGTGATCATGCTTAACAAAAGCGTTTTCATCTTTGTCTCCAGGCCGTTATGCGATTGAATAGAAAGTATGGATTCGTTTCAGGGTTAACCTTTATATATTCGTCCGGTATTTACCGGTTTCAAGGGCGTTTTCATCTGATCTTGGGTCAAGGCTGCCTGGGGCGAGCTCAAGAGAGGGCGTCTACAGCAACGGGAAATGATTGCAGTAGCTGCTCAAATGGCAAGGGTCGGCTGAACAGGTAGCCCTGCAGATGGTCGCAACCTTCCGCTTCAAGCCAGTGCTTGTGAGCCTCTGTTTCGACACCTTCGGCGACGACCTGCATCCCCAGTCCGCGGGCGAGACCCAGAATCGATAGGGTGATGGCGCAGTCGTCCTTGTCGGCGGGGATATCCTGAATAAACGAGCGGTCAATCTTGAGTTTGGAAAAAGGCAGATGCTTCAGGCGTGACAGAGAAGAATAACCGGTGCCGAAATCATCAATAGAGAGCTGACAACCCAGTGCCACTAAAGCATTTAGGCTGGTTTTTAACGTATTGGAGTCGCCTTTGATGGCATCCTCGGTCACCTCAAAGTGGAGTTCGTTGCCATTCACTCCGTATTGACGCAGTGTCTTGCCAATTTTGTGCGCGAGCTGGTCATCCAGCACCTGTTCCGATGCCAGGTTGACCGCTGTGGGCGCCATGGGTTGTTTGCGCCGTGCAGCTTCCCTGCGGTGTTCGCAGACCCGTTCAATGACGGCGTTGCCAAGCTCCAGCATCAGACCGGCGTTGCGGGCGACATCCAGAAACTCGATAGGGGAGAGCCAGCCCCGTTCAGGATGATGCCAGCGCACTAATGCTTCATTGGACACAAACCTGCCTGTTTTAGTGTCCATAATCGGCTGGTAGTACACCTCCAGTTGGCGTTCCCGAATGGCATTACGCAGTTCGCTCTCAAGCACAAAGCGTGACCGTGCAGAGGTGTCAATATCCGCATTGAAATATTGGATCTGCGCCCGGCCAGATGATTTCGCGTGATACATCGCGGTTTCGCCGGATCGCAACAGTGCTTCGCCGTCTTGACCGTCGACCGGGTAATGACACACACCGACGCTGGCGGTCATTGAGACCGTCCGGTTCTCCACATGAATCGGTTCGTTGATGCAGCTCTGTATCCGCTGCAGTGCGTCTGAAACGGTGCAATCGGATTCAGCGTTCCGCAGAAGCAACGCAAACTCGTCACCGCCAATGCGCGCCAGTTTATCGCGCCCTTTGACGTAAAGGCTCCGCAACCGATTGGCTATTTCCGCGATAATCATGTTGCCGGCTGTCGCGCCCAGACCATCGTTTACCGTTTTGAGTCGATCCAGGTCGATCCAGATGAGGGTGATGCGCCGCTGATCGTCCGTTCTGGATTTGCGGATAAGCTGGGTCAGGCGTTCGCGGATAGATTGCAGGTTAGGCAGCCCTGTCAGGCTGTCGTAGTGGGTGACGTAATCTAATTGGCGTTGGGAACGCTGCCAGTTGTCGTGGGTGTTGATCAGGCTGATGGTATCGGCAATCGCGATCACAAACGATATTTCAGGCAGGGTCCAGCGACGTAGTGTATGCGACTCGATGCATACGACGCCGCTCAGTCGGCTGCCATCGAAAATCGGGGCATCCAGTAACGAGTGGATGTCGAGCACATCAAAATAGCCTTTGGTGAACGCCTGGGTGCGCGGGTCAGAGCGTGCCGAGCTGGCGTCGATAACGCGGGCGGTGGTAAGTGCCTCGAAGTATGCCGGGTTATCGGTAGAGTTCAGGACGCTCGAAGTCGTATCAACCGTTCCGGTCGTTGAGCCGGGCTTCGCGACGAACAGGATCTCACTGGTGATCTGATTTCTCGCGGTATTGAGCTGCCAGACACTGACGCGACCGGCATTCAGGAGCCGACTAACCAGCTCGGTGAGCAGGGTCAGTTTTCTCTCTCGATTGTCGTTGATAAAGTCCTGGGAATGACTCAGTTTCGCCAGGGCCTCATGAAACTCGATAAATATCGTGTTTTCGGACATGGAAAGATTCACCGCTGCCAATTCATTTGTTCGCACCGTCACAGGCAGAATGGGGCAAACAGGATCCTTTAATCATGGCAACCGGTGGAACAGTTGTCCAATTGGCGAAATGGCCTCCAAAGGCGTGCGTTGTGTCATTTCGGGCCACATTTCGATAAGCACCAATGAAACCGGAGGGCGTCTATGGTCTGGTATCAGAACCGCATCGAGCTGGGGGCAATGCCCCGGGGCTTTCACCTGATCACAGCGGATATTCTTCGAGGTATTGATGACCTTCATCAACTGCAGGTTGGTTTGCTCCACCTTTTTATCCAGCACACGTCAGCGTCCCTGGCGGTAAACGAAAACGCAGACCCAGATGTTCGCGGAGATCTGGAGCGGCACTTCAACGTGATGGTGCCCGAGAATGCCCCGCATTATCAGCATACACTCGAAGGCCCCGACGACATGCCCGCCCACATCAAGAGTGTGCTGCTCGGCAGCTCTTTGACCCTTCCTGTGAGTGAAGGGCGTTTGCTTCTGGGGACCTGGCAAGGCATTTATCTGTGCGAACACAGGGATCATGCCAGTGGGCGCACAATCATTGCCACGCTGCAGGGCGAGTAAACGTCGTGCTCAGGCCCTATTGCGGCTCGCAATAAAGGCTTTCTTAACGTTTGTAAGATAAAACAGTTGGTTACAAAACTGATCTGGTCGGCTTTGCTAATTGTTCCATACTCAAGGTGGAGCTGAATCCCGTGACTGTGGCTGTGTAAAGTATCTTATGAACAGGTGGTGGTTGTGTGTCTTATTGCTGGCAGGCATCGTCACCAATGGGTTTGCTGACCCATTGGTGGTAGGCCCGTTGACCCAGAAAGAGCGCCTGGCGCCGCATGTTTCCTACTGGAAAGCCCCGGACACGCAGACTGAACTGGCCGATGTTCTCACGGTGCCGGAATCAGACTGGGTCCCCAATGGCGGCGATGATGTGAATCTGGGCTACACCGATGACACCTATTGGTTCCGGATGACGATTACGAACCCCTACGCCAGCAACGATAACTTCCTGATAGAGCTGGCTTACCCTGTTCTGGATCATGTCGCCGCCTACGATGTCGTCGACGGCGAGGTGCGCAAAGAGTGGCTCCTGGGAGACAAACAGTCGTTCCATGATCGTCCCGTCGATCACCGGAATTTTCTCCTTCCCCTGAGGCTTGATGCCAATAGCAGCGGTACGCTTTACCTTAAAGTGCATACGAGCAGTTCAATGCAGTTACCTCTGGTGCTGTGGAGGCAAACGGCGTTTTTCTCGGCGGAACAGCCCAGGCTGCTGATGGAAGGTCTGTATTACGGCATTATTCTTGTGATGGTGCTGTACAACCTGTTCGTTTATCTCGCTGTGGGCGAACGTAGTTTTCTGTTTTACGTCGGTTACATCATGGCGATGCCGCTATTCCTGACCAGCCTGCATGGTGTGGCGTTCCAATACCTGTGGCCCGAAGCGACCTGGTGGAATGATCAGGCAATCGTGTTCTTCCTCAATTTGACAATTGCTTTCGGCGGTCTTTTCGCAATGCGCTTTCTATCGGTGCTGCCGGCGACTCATCCCAGATTGTCACGATTGGCTATCGCCATTATCGCAACCTCTGTGATGTTTAGCGTGTTGTCCTGCATCGCGCCCTATCACCTGATGATTATGCCCACGATAGTATTGGCAGTACTGGGGTGTTCCGGTTTGATGCTGATGAGCGTGGTGCGCTTGCGTGAGAAAGACCCCGCCGCCCGTTACTATTTGCTCGCCTGGTTTTGCATGTTGCTTGGCGGCATTGTGCTGGCCCTCAATAAATTCACCATCCTGCCGCAAAACGTGTTGACCGAGAATGCGGCGCAGGTGGGATCGGCCCTCGGTGTGATCCTGCTATCGATCGCGTTGGCAGAAAGGCTGAACAAGGAAAAGCGCAAAGCGTTCATGGCGCAGGAGCAGTTGTACCGGCAGGAGCGCAAAGCACGTCTGGTCCAGGAGAAAAACCTGCAGACCCAGCAGGAAGCCAATACCCTGCTGGAAGCGAGAGTGCAGGAGCGTACCCGAGATCTGGAAAGCGTTAATGAACAGTTGCTTGAACTCAGTTCCACTGATGCCCTGACGGGTCTCAAGAACCGCGGCCATTTTGACCGGACGTTCGAGTCAGCCTGCGTCAGGGCCTATCGTTTTGGTCAGCCGCTGTCGCTGTTGATGGTGGATATCGACCACTTCAAACAGTTCAACGATACTTTTGGACATCTGGTGGGCGATGATTGTCTGCAGATGGTGGCGTCGGGGATCAGTGAATTTGTCACTCGACCACAGGATCTGGCGGCCCGCTACGGTGGCGAAGAGTTTGTTATTCTGCTGCCGAATACACCGGAAAACGGTGCAGTCCGGGTGGCGGAGAAAATTCGTCAGCAGATCGAAAATACCGACTTTCGGGTGTCAGACGAGGTGGTCAGACTGACCATCAGCATTGGCGTGCGGAGCCTGATTCCTTCCCATGCTGAAGCGGCCAGGGAGCTGTTCCGTCAAGCTGACGAAGCGCTCTACGAAGCCAAAGGCAGTGGCCGCAATCGCGTGTCGGTCTATCGCGGCGGGGATCGCGCTGACAAAGTGACCAAGCTTCGACCCGTGCCACACTGAGCATCGGCAGGGCCGTTTACCTGTCCTGGATCCGCCTCCAGGGCGCCGCCTCCTCAAGCTCGAAAGCCAGTTCCAGCAATGTTCTTTCCCTGCCGTGGTGAGCTGAGAAATGCACACCAACGGGCAGATTGTGGTCAGTCATTCCCATTGGCAGCGACAGGGCCGGCGCACCTGTCGCGTTAGCCAGCGGAGTAAAAGCAGCGTACTGCATCAGCCGCTCAAACAATTCATCGAATGGCTGCTCCGGGCTCAGGTAGCCCAGTTTAGGGGTGGTATGTGCAAGCGTCGGGGAAAGCACCAGATCGACGCCGGCGCCGTCCATGCCTTGAGTGTAAGCCGCATGTGAGCGACTCAGGCGCCAAAGCATGCCGGGCGTTTTTCTCAAATTTGATCTGAAGCGTCGTGCCAGACCGGTCGTCAGGCCATCAACCGCGCGGGCGTCGAAACCCGCACCGATCGCGTGCTTGCCCGCTTTACTAAGCAGGAACGCCAGCATTGACCAGTAGTGCGCAAAGTCTTCTGCAAACAAGGGGTGTATCGGCACTTCCATGGGTTTGATGGTGTGGCCCAGGGATTCCAGCAGGGCGGCCGTTTTCTCAACTGCCTGGCGGGTGGCGTGATCCGTTGCCTGGCCTGTGATGGAATCCATTACCAGGCCGATTCGTAAACGTTTCGCGGCAGGCCCACGGACTTCCCCAACAGCCGGCAGGCGAGGGTTGCAGGTGTACTTTTCGGCTTCTGCAAAAAAGTGAGCGGTATCGCGCACGCTGCGGGTCACCACACCTTCGCCGATAATGTTGATGGGCAACGCCTTGGTAGCAGGGTTGTTTACCATACGGTTCCGGGAGGGCTTCAGGCCCACCAAACCGCAGCATGCAGCGGGTATGCGGATTGAACCGCCGCCATCGTTGGCGTGAGCGATCGGCACGACACCTGCGGCAACCAGTGCTGCAGAGCCGCCGGACGAAGCACCTGAAGAAAAGGCCGGGTTCCAGGGATTGCGGGTCGCTCGCGCGTGCGCCGGTTCGGTTGACGCGTTGAAACCGAATTCGGGCAGGCTACTCTTGCCCAACGCAACGAAGCCCTGAGCCATGTATTGCCGGGCAAATGGGCTGGACTGGCCGGCCAGGTGATGGGCGACAGCTTTTGATCCGTGCAGCGTGGGGAGCCCGGCAAGGTCCGTATTGTCTTTGATCAGCGTCGGCACGCCGGCGAAGAATCCACGTGAAGGCGCAATCGCAGGCGGGGCATCGAAATCAAACGCCGGTGTCACGATGCCATTGAGCTTGTCCTCCACCTGCTTTGCCCTGGCAACGGCGGCATTCAGAACCTCCTGTGGGCTGATATCACCGCTGCGGATGAGCGCTGCCAGCGCAGTGGCGTCATGGTCTCCCATCACATCGTCGGTAAATGCGTGTATCGGGCCTAGTTGCTCAAATGCGCTCATACGGGGATCCGTTTCCGTGGGTGTTCAGGCACTCTAGCGCAGGGCCAAAGCTGACGGAATGTCATATCAGGAAAATCCGGTGTCTCTTGTTCATTCTGTGACGTGAGGTTAAGCTTTTTGCTCAATGACTTACGGATCCTCCCCAGACCAAACGGCAATAGGCTCATTGATGAGTTCAGTTGATCTTTTCGTCAGGCATTTTCTGGCGATTTACTTTTTGATGATTGGCCTGCACTACACCAGTCGCAGTCTCGGTCTGTTTGAGCGTATGCGGTTTTCCCATATCCATTACGGCGTGCGTGGCTCGGGTGTCTGGTGGCACCGTCATCTGTTTAATGTGTTCCGGGCTTCCATTCTTGGGGTCTGCGTCGCCCGCGTGTTTTTTGATATTGATCCCTGGCTGGGGCGGTTTGGCGATATGTTCCAGGCGCCGATACTCGTTGCCGGTGTTGTGTTGCTGCTGGCGTCGTTCAGTCTGATTGATTATGTGCAGGCGTACATGCACAAGGATTGGCGCACCGGTATCGATGAGAAGCAGCAGGGGGAACTGATTTCCACAGGGCCTTTCCGCCGTTCGCGGAATCCGTTGTTCATGGCCATTATGTTGGGGCAGGTGGGCTTCTTCCTGGCGTTACCCAGCGTGTTTTCACTGGTATGTCTGGTTGTCGGGATGGTCGTTATCGTTCGGCAGGCGAGGGCAGAAGAGCATGCACTCAGCCGCCTGTACGGTGATGACTATAGTGCCTATCTCGCGCGTGTACCCCGGTGGTTCTGAGGTGTTGAAGCCGCGCAAAATCATCTTCAGTCGCAAGGGGTTCGACACCAGTTCCGGTGGTTGCCCCAGCCCGATCCTGCCGGACGGTCGTTTGCTGTCGCTACCCATCCCGGATACCCGTTCGAAGGTACGTTTTGGCGATATTGAACACTGCGGCATCAATCTGGCGGACCCCGTCACAGCATTGACCAAGGGTAGGCTTGACAGTGCCAGCGGTGCGCATATCGACCCGGACCTGAATGTAACTGCCATAGCGCGGCAACCCGGCTGGCGACCGGTATTTGGGCAGTCGGGGGCGGCTCAGGGACATCTGCATAACCAGCAAGTTGGCGCAGGCGATTTATTTGTATTTTTTGGTCTGTTCCGTCCGGTTCTCAGGGAAGGCGACGGCTGGCGATTTGATCCCGCAAGCCCGGCGCGCCATGTGATATGGGGCTGGTTGCAGGTCGGCGATATTCTGAAAGTCGATCAGGCAGATGAAAACCTGCGCCACTGGGCAGAGTATCACCCGCATTTCCGCTGGAACGATGACCCGAGCAACACCCTTTATCTGCCGCAGAACAGGCTCGAAATGGGGGGCGGGACGTCACTGTCCGGTTCCGGATGTTTCAAACATTTCAGCTCGTCCCTGCAGCTGACTGATCGGCGCGCAGAGCGGCCGGGAATATGGGCATTGCCACGCTGGTGTTTTCCCAAGGCTTCGGGAGAAGTGCCGCTAAGCTACCATGGAAGAACGGATCGCTGGCGGCGTGATACGCATCAGGTTGTGCTGCAGGCTGTTTCGCGCGGTCAGGAGTTTGTACTGGATACCCAAGCCTTTCCGGAAGCAGTCCGCTGGATGCGGTGTATCCTGACCTCTAACGCGACCCTGCACGATTGATACGCGACTCTGTCGTGACCTCCAGGTAGTTGATGTGGAAACTACTGATACGCTTATTAACCGCATTTAACTAGTTTCCTGTGATGCCTTCCCAATCTGTGCCTTATCGGCTTGACCCGTCCCGGGTCCGTTCTGAATTTATCAGACTGCTTCCCATCTCGCTTTTCGTGGTGGCGTTTGGCGCTGCCTTTGGTTTGGCAGCCGTACAAACGGGGATCATTCCGCTCGAGGTGACCCTGATGAGCGCAGCGGTGTTCGCCGGTGCCTCCCAGTTTGCCGCACTTGAACTCTGGGGCGATCAGGTGGCGCTGCTACCGCTGGTGGCCATTACCTTTGCGATCAACTCGCGACACATCCTGATGGGCGCTTCGCTCTATCCCATGCTAAGAGACCTCCCGGTAGGCCAGCGCTACGGTATTTTGCTGGTATTGACCGATGCCAACTGGGCGGTCGCTGCGCAGGATTACCAGAACGGTCACCGTAACCTGGAAGTGATTCTGGGAGGCGGCGCTGTTCTCTGGATCGCGTGGCTGGTGGGGACCTTGCTGGGCGTATACTTCGGCGGCCTGATTCAGGATCCGGCCAGCCTCGGCATGGATATGGTACTGGGCTGTTTTCTGCTGGCAATGGCGCTGGGAGGGCGCAAGTCACCAAGGGTGCTGTTGGCCTGGATGGTGGCTGCTGGTGCCGCCATGGTGGCTTATTGGTGGTTGCCCCCGCATACACATGTGGTGGCGGGCGCGTTGGCTGGTGGAGCAGTGGGTTACTTCTGGCTGGAGAAAACACCGGCATGAGTATCGAAACCACAAGCACCGGCGTACTGATGATTATCGCAGTGATGACATTAGTGACATTGCTGACCCGGTTCGGCGGTCCGTTTCTGATGTCTTACGTGACCATCAGCCCGCGCATCGAAAGCTTTATCAACACCATGGCCAGCTCGGTGCTTATCGCAATCCTCACGCCAATGGCGGTTGAGGGCGATTGGGGTGCCCGCGCGGCACTGGGCACCACAGCATTGTTGATGCTCACGCTCAGGAAACCGTTGCCCGCGATCGCCGGGGGTATTCTGGCGGCGGGGCTGGTGCGCTATTGGCTTGCCTGAGCACCTTCAAATCCAGCCACACCACTGTGTGGTCTGGATTATCGCAAAATACTCGCCTGCTTACTGACGCGCAGTCTTGATGATGTCGTACGCGTTACTGATTTCCTGCGTTTTTTCTTCTGCCATTTCACGCATGCTGTCCGGCAAACCGCGACCCGCGAGTTTGTCCGGGTGGTTTTGGCTCATCAGCTTGCGATAGGCCTTCTTGAGTTCGGCATCGCTGGCAGAAGGGTCGACCCCTAGCACTTTATAGGCATCGTTCAGTTTCTGTTCGCTTGACACGCCGCCGGCACCGCCCGCCTGGCCGGTGTATGCGCCTCGCAGCATGGCCTCAAGCTGTTCGATCTGGGCATCAGGAAGCCCGAGCTGACGGGCAATCCGCATCAGCATGTCGTGCTCAGCCGGGTGGATCTGACCATCGGCTGCTACGGCGGACATCTGCACCTGCAGGAACATCTGCAGCAAGGCGCGCTGGCCTCGGGTGACTTTCAATAGTTGCGCGAGCTCGGCATCCAGGTCGAATCCGTCCGCTTTGCCCCGACCAAATGCGGCCTTGGCTGTTTCTCTTTGTTCCGGGGATAGCCTGAGCTTGGTGAACAGGGTTTCGGCGACCTGAATTTCGTCCTGGGTCACCACACCGTCGGCTTTGCACATGGCACCCATGACGGCAAAGGTGGATTCCAGAAACTGCTTCTGCACCTGAAGCAGTCCGCCAGTCAGCTTTTTGCGCAGCGTTGTGCTGATCAGATAACCAATGACGGCGCCGATGAGCAGTCCGGTCACTTTTCCGATCTGGAAACCAATCAGACCGCCAATAAATACAGAGAAAAACATGAAGTTTCCTTTCGTCTTTTGAGCCAGACCGGCGCTTGCGATAAATTAGCGGTCAGGATGAATTGTCGAACCAGAAGGAAGTCTGATCGTGTTAAAGGGATTTGTGTGGATCATCATATGTGTTTTACCGCTCCAGGTCAGTGCGGGAGTTTACCAATGGAAAGATGCACAGGGGCGGGTGCATTTTGGAGACCGTCCGCCGGAAGATGTAGGGGCAAAGCCGATGCAAATCAAGCCTCCTACCCATCTGAACTCTGACAGGGAGGCCGCTGGCGAGCGCCAGCGTGAAGTCGACAGTTTTTTCGAACGCCGCCAGAACGAGCGGCTGGCTGACGAAAAAGTACAGGAACAGGCCGATAAACGCCGGCAAGCCCGTAAGGAGCACTGCCGCAAGATGTTGTCACAGTTGCGCCACACTGAGCGGGTGACGAGATTTTATGAACTCAATGAGCAGGGCGAACGGGTGTTTCTCGACGACGAAACAGGCAATCGCCACCGTGAGGCATTTCGCCAGCGCTATCAGTCCGAATGTGGTGATATCTGACAAGTCGCCACTTATTCAGGTCCCGGAATGGTTTTGAGGTGGCGCTCGATTTCGAAGACGTGAGGGTCAGGATCTGCAAGTGCCCGCAGCGCGTCGGCGAGTCTTAACAGGTATTCGTCATTAGGCCCGCTGGGGCCTCTGGCATTGGCAATCTGCCGCGCGATATCCCGCTCAGCGGCGGGTCCGAGAAACGCGCTATTCTCAGGGGTGGCGATATACACCAGGCCTTCCGCATGCTCACCATTGTCAAACGTCATGGTGGTCAGAAACCGCAGATAGCCGTTCTTTTCCCGAAAATCGAGATGTTCAAACACCGTCGGTGAAATCAGGTAGGCCATGCCTTTGCAGTTCGCGCCGCTGGCCTCAATCAGCGTGGCGACGCGCCCGGGTGTTTCAACCGTTCCCCTGTGATCATGGGACCCTTGCCAGAAACGCCTTTGCCAGCCGCGGATTTCGGCTGGCCGCTGTTCGAGAAAGGGGAAGTCAGCCTTGAATATCAAAGAGCCGTAGCCGAACAGCCAGACAGATTCACGGCCATCGAAACGGTGGCGCTGTCTGTTCATTTCCACTGTATTGTGTGACATGAGCGTTGTGGGTCCTGCAGAGGTGCGCGTGAGCTCACTCATTCTGCCACATTGGGTTACACCTTCAAGCCCGCTCAGGTGCCGTTAAGAATGGCTTCGCGGCAACTGGCATCGGTGTATGCCAGTTCCGGGTGACTGGATTGCGGCGGCACGAACCCCAGCGACGTACGGATGATGTGGGCCATTTCGCCCGAGTGTCTGATGGTTTCCAGCCCGTGGTTGAATTTTTTGAGCAAAGCGGCGTTACCCGGCACCTGGCGTGACAGCATTAAATGTAGATCCCCGACAAACACCTCTTTTACATCGAAGGTCAGGCGCTTGCGCTCTTCTTCAGTGAAGGTTTCACGCAATATTTCATTACCGACCACCACGTCAACTGGAAATGCATCAATTCTTCCGGCGAGCAATTTACGAAAATTGATAGTGTCTGAGGTGGCCGTTTCGGTTTTTAACATGCCTGATTTGACCGCTTCCATGAACGGGTTGCCGTAGAAGTACCCTTGGCTTGTGCCGATGCGGTATTGGCTCAGATCTTCGAGCGTTTCCCAGTCGACGGGCTTGCTCGTCCGATGAAACAACACAATAGTGGCCGGGAAGACGGGCATACTGAAATAGAAGTCTTTCAGGCGGTTCAGATTGCAGGACCAGGCTACGCTGCCATCCCAGGTGCCATTTTGGGCAAGCGCGAAAGAGCGTGACCAGGGGAAAAAGCCGAACTCGGTAGAGAGCCCTTCAGCCTTGAAAGCGCTACTGACAATGCGAGAAATGACACCGTGCGGTGGCTCTGCGACAAGGTATGGCGGCCAGTCTCCGTTGGTGATTCTGACAGGTTCGGAAGTATCAGCCGCCAGAGCGCCACTCGCTATCGTGGCCAGCATGAATATCTGAAGAATCCTGATGCCTGAAATCAGGGTGTCGCTGCATCGCTTTAGTATCATGACGCTATCACCCCTGCTGATCGCAGTTTTGGAGTGGCCATAATGAATACGGCTTCTTGTGTTGGGTCGTTGCATTCTTTTTGAGTTTTCTGTGCGATCACCCGGCGTCGACCACAAAGGCGTTAAGGTCGACATCGTCGATCTGGCTCTCGCGCAGAAATTGCCTTGCATACTCGACGGGTATGCCGGATGTCACAAAGAGATTGTAGGTCTCAATATCAATATGACCGTCTTTGGCCATAGCCGATAATATACCCAGCGCCTGACTTACGGTTTTGCCTTCTTTGTAGGGCCGGTCAATCGCGGTCAGGGCTTCGAATATATCGGCTATCATCATCGCTTTTTCCGGAACGCTCAGGGCGTCGCCTGGCAAGCGCCTCGGATAGCCGGTGCCGTCCATCTTTTCGTGGTGGCTGCCGGCCAGGCGCGGCACGTTCGAGAGTCGCTGTGGCAGGGGGAGTGCTTCCAGCATGATGATGGTCTGGACGATGTGATCGTTGATTTTGAATCGTTCTTCAGGCGTCAGGGTGCCCCGTCTTATGACCAGGTTATACCGCTCGCCGTAATTGTATGCCTGCGCTGGCAAGTCCATATCGAACCCCCAGCGATTGTCGGGATCGTCGGCTGTAACGGGGGGCTTGCGTGTGCCCCAGGGAATGATGTGTTCCGGTTTGTCAGATAGCAGAGACTCATTGGCCGGTATGGCGGGCTCAGGGAAGCCTTCGAGCCGTGACTGCTCGTCCTGGGACAGGCCCAGCCGATTACTGAAATACCGTTGCCAGGTCCTGTCACCAATGCTGTTGATGCGTTCAATGGCCTCGTCGCTCATGAATTCGCCGCCCAGGTTCGCCTGCGCCAGGAAAGCAAAATCGTCCTGCAACTGCTGTTGGGCGTGGTCCCGCGCGGCAACTGCTGCTTCCGGGTCGGCACCTTCCAGCTGTTGTTGCAGGCAGGCAACTTCTAGATCGCGGTGGAGTACCTCAAATCGCGTCCTGATTTCGTGGATGCGGTTATAGATGGTTTCCAGTTTGGTGGCTTTGTCGACGACATATTCCGGACTGGTGATCTTACCGCAATCGTGCAGCCATGCTGCCAGATTGAACTCGTAGTGCTCATCCTCGGTCATGCTGAAACCGGCAAACGGCGGCTGATCCGATTGTTCGGCTTGCGCTACGATCATTTGTGCCAGTCGAGGTACCCGCTCACAGTGGCCGCTGGTGTAGGGTGATTTTGCGTCAATGGCGCCTGCGATAAGTTCGATAACGCCGTTGAGCATAGCTTTTTGGCTTTCGATCAATTGCCGGGTCTCGATTGCAACCGCCGCCGAACCGCCGATTTCCGAGACAAACTGGATCAGGTTTTTATCAAGCCGCGCGAACTGGCGTTCGTCCAGGTCAATCATCAGGGCGCCAACCAGCTGATTGCTGCGGTTGCGCAGCACGGTGTAAACCGCATGGTCGGACCCGGTCTTGCGAAAGCGTTGGATTATGTCGTCGTCGCTGTCCGCCTTCACCACATTGTCGAGTCGCGGGAGGTGGTCATGGCCTTCGGAAACGGCCAATTCCATTGCCCGGGATTTAAACGAATACAGGTAGACCGCACCGTGCTGCTGACCGATGATGCTGATCAGCTCGTGAAGAATGTCCCGCAGCAGCGCATCCAGATCCTGTCCCCGGTTCAGCGTCAGGGAGATCGCCTTGAAACTGCGAACAGTGGACGTCATGTTGTTCAGCGCGCTGCCGAGTTTCTGTGCCTCGCGGATATTGGATTCAACCCCGATGGGGGTGTCAAAGCGAAACCAGGACAGCGCCCGCACTTGCCCGGTGAGCTCTTGTAGCGAAGCCCCCAAGCGCTTGCCGATCTGCCAGCCCACCGCGATCAAAAGCAATACGACTGCGCCACCGATCGCAATTTGTTGCCTCATGACAGTCCACACGTCGGATAGCAGTTCATCTGCTGGAATCGCGATGAGCACCTTCAGATCATTGGCATAGGCTGAAGTGAGAGAGGCGCTGGTGCCATACCATTCCTGATTGGCTGCCTCGAAATACCGGGCGTGAGCGTCGGCTTTCATCGACTCGACGTTTTGTAGCGGGGTGGCCCCCAACGTGTCTAATGTTGCCAGTGCAGGTCTGTTTTCAGCGGGGTAGGTGATGTGCTCACTGCCGGGATATGCCAGTACTTCGTTGTCGCTGTTGATGATGGCAATTTCGGTGGACGGCGTGAACTTCAGGCTCTCCAGTTGGCTGTTGAGCGCACTGACGGTGACATCAAGACCGACGATGGCTGGCGTGTTGTTACCCCGCTGGGCAAGTGTAATGCCGATTTCGCGGGTGGTGAAGAATACATAGGGTGTGGTGAGGGTGATATCGTCTGTCAGGCTGGCTGAGGTATACCAGTCACGGCTTCTGGGGTCGTAGGTATTGTCCGGATTCTGGCGGGTTTCCAGTAATCGCAGGCGATCATCGTAGAACCGCAACTCGGCGACCTGCTCCGCTTTGTCATTTCGGGAGGTAGTTTGCAGCATGAATCGACTGCTCTGCGGGGCAGAAAACAGCGATTTTGCCCGCGATTCAAGCCGACGTAAGAGGAAAAAATCGCCACTTGGATAGCCGACATATACCGCGTCGACGATGTTGTTAATCCGCAGAATGTCGGCCAGCACCGGCAGGCGTCGGACGCGCTCCTCCAGTGTGTCCGCGTGAAGCAGCATGCTGTCTTTGAGCAGCAGCAGCGAAGTAATGGGCGGATCGGTCAATGTCTTGATGCGGTCATTCACCGACATCACCAGTTCATCGACGGATTGCGCAGTCGCCGCCAGTTTCGCAGATTCCATGCCGCGGTATCCCTGGAATACCAGGATGCTGGTCAGCGTGATCATTCCGGTAGTGATGGCTAATGCTATAAGCAACGCAAGGGAAAACCGAGCGGGTCTCCGCTTCATGAACTCCAGTCCTTATGGTTCTGCGGCACTTTATGACGCTATGTTTGCCGGTTGCCTCCTCAGACTAGTATGGATTCAGTAACTTGTCTCACTTGCCGTTATTCTTGCGATGGGGTTTACTCTTCACCCGAATCCGGAAATCGAAGGGATCAAGGCGATTGGTGATTCGGGCTTTCCCTGAAAATCAACAACAATAATGGACGTACGCTGTGTTATTGCTCACCGGATTTGGGTTGAGTTGTCTCTGTCTTCTGTTAGTTATTCTGTACCGTGACTTCAGGCACCTGCTGATTGGTCAGGTGTTCCTGCTGATTGTGGTAGCTTCTATCGCGTTCCTGCTCGACCCGCTTGTGGCTCCGGGTTTCCGTTGGCTGACCTCTGATATACAGACTGCATTGCCGGGCCTGTTCTGGCTGCTTTGTGAACTGACGTTTGCTCGTCGCCCGCGGTTGTTGAGCGTCTGGAGTTGCATGGCGGCTTATACGTTCATTGCGCCGGCGATCGCCCGATTGTTTATTCCGCCGGATGCAGAGGAGGGTGTTGGGCTTTTTCTCGGCTGGACGCTGGGGCGGTTGCTGGAGTACGTGATCATGCTCAGGGGGTTCTGGCATGTGGTATCACACTGGCGAGACGATCTGGTCGAGGCGCGCCGCCGTGCGAGACTGATTCTGTTGCTGATTGTCGGTGGTGCGGTGGGTTGGGCTGCAGTATCGCTGAATATGGGGTTCTCCGGGTATTACACCAATAGCGTTATCGTTGCTATTGCCGCTTTTTCGACCGCTTTTTTTCTGCTGCAGGGTCGGGCGGGCGTGCTTGAAGTTGCCAACGCTGATGTGCGGTCGCCAAATGAGCCTGACCCTGAAGTCGAGGCAATAGTTCAAGAAGATAAACCGGTTAATACAGCGGATGAAAAGCGCCTGCAGGAAGTTATGGCAAAAGGTTATTACCGGACCGAGCGACTGACGCTGGCGATGCTGGCGGCCGAAACAGAACTACCGGAATACCGCTTGCGCAGCATGATTAACAAGACTCTGGGCTACCGCAACTTCAACGATTATATCAATCAGCTACGTATCGCGGATGCTGCTACGCGACTGGTCTGCGAACCGGAAACGCCGGTACTGAATATTTCCCTGGATGTTGGGTACCGAACGTTGAGTTCGTTTAATCGTGCATTTCGTGAAATTACAGGCACTACGCCGACAGCCTATCGCCAACAGACAGGACCTGCCAAAAGCGGCAAATAACGCGCAGATCCAACCGATTAAATAATCAAATTGTGTTATTTGCACAGCGAAAATTCATTGATAAAGATAGTCTGTATGTCTTGTCTTGCAAGGCTTTGCATGAATTGCACAGTGTCTGAATGAATCTGCACACAGGTTCCACTCGCTGCTGTGATGGCGGCTTCCTATTGTGGTGTCTGGTCGGGCCGGATAGAGCCCGATCCCCTAATCACAATAAGAAAGCAGTCAGCGGAGTGGCTAATAATGACAATACGAAAGAACGCGGGTTTCCCGCACAGTGCTGTAAAGACAGGCCTTGTCATCGGTGCGGTAGCGCTGACCGGCATACTCGCCGGTTGTGGCGGCAGTTCAGATAGCGACGATACCAGCAGCACCCCGCAGTTCCCCGAAGGTGCGGTCATGCTGGATGCGGGCAACCTTACCCAAAGCGCCAAAGAGGCGTTTATCAACGCCAAGTCCGGTGACGTTATCGTTTTTCCTGAAGGCCGTTTCGATATTGACGATACGCTCGGCTTCGATGCCAGTACCAGCGGCACTTCAATTGAAAACATCACCATCACGGGTTACGGCAAGGATAAGACCATTCTGGACTTCTCCGGCTCAGCCGGTGGCGACGGGATTTACATCCAGAACGGCATGAATGTCACCATCAAGAACATCGGTGTATACGAAGCGGCTAACAACGGCATCAAGCTGAAAAATACTGACGGTATCCACATCCAGTCGGTAGCAACAGTCTGGGAAGGGGCGCTGGATCAGGACAATGGCGCTTACGGCCTTTATCCGGTCGAATCCCAGAATATCCTGATTGAAGATTCATACGTGCGCGGGTCAGCGGATGCAGGGGTCTATGTCGGCCAGTCCAGCAACATCGTATTGCGTCGCAATGAGGCCGTGGAAAACGTTGCCGGCATCGAAATCGAAAACTCCACAAACGCGGATGTCTACGATAACGTCGCGACCGGCAATACCGGCGGTATCCTGGTATTTGACCTGCCTATCGGTAACCACCTGTACGGCTCTACAGTGCGGGTGTTCGATAACGAAGTTAGCAAGAACAATGCGGCCAACTTCGCTAATGCCAGCTCCAACCCTGCCGGTGTGCATATCGTGCCGCCAGGAACCGGGGTGATCGTGCTGTCTACCAGTGATGTGGAAATCTACAAAAATGAAATCAGCGACCACAAAACCACATCTGTGGCGATTACCAGTTATTACCTTGCAGATGAAACGCTTAGCTATGCAACCCACCAAAATGTGATTGATGATGGTTGGGATCCTGTTCCGCGCAATATTCATGTTCACGACAACGCGATCTCAACGTCGGGTTCCGCGCCTGAAGGTAAGCTGATAGAGGATATTATTAACGGTTATGTTGCGACTGCTGGCGCTGTCCCCGCGCTGCTATACGACGGTTTGGGTGAATTGCTGGCGAACGCTGGTGCTGATCCGCAAGTCGCTGGCGCACCATTCGCCGATGGCGATCGAGTCTGCGCTGAGAATAATGTGGCCAGTTACGGTCAAGTTTACGGTACTGACCCGTCGAATCCTGCGAACATAGATGGCTCGGGCCCCAAAGCTCGCCTGCTTTTTGAGACTACACAGTCCGCCTTGCTGAACTGCGCTACCCCACTACCACGCCTCAGCGCTGCTAAAGCCACGATCAACGGTAAGTCCTACGGTTGTGGTTCCAGTGAATCCGGCGATTCCAGCGCGGCATCCTGCGCACTTTAACCTCACCTGTTATGACACCTCGTGGCGCAAGCCACGGGGTACTTCAAGGAGTACAACAGTATGCATTTCCTGAAGACTTATCGGGGCGCGCTGGGAGCTTTGGCCTGTGCGGCGGTGTTGTCTGCCTGCGGCGGTGGTGGCAGTGGCGATGATGACAGCGCCATGCCTGAAACGGGTAAGGAGACGGGCGTTTGTGGTCAGTTGGCTGGCGATATTAATCAGTCTGCGCTTGAAACCGCGGACTGCCAGTACCTGAGCAGCTATCGTCTGTTTGGCGATGAGACCAACCCGACGACTGCACCAAACGGCACGGGTATTCCCTATGATCTCACCACGCCCCTTTTTACGGACTACAGCAGCAAATACCGGTTTGTTTTCGTGCCAGAGGGTAAGCAGGCGCAATACAGCGAGAAAGAAGCATTTGATTTTCCGGTGGGCACGGTTATATCTAAAACCTTCAGCATGCCAGCGGATACCGCGTTCCGGGGATTCAAAAATGAAAGGTTGATTGAGACCCGTCTGATGATTCGTCGCGCCGATGGTTGGGCTACGCTGCCCTATATCTGGAACGATGACTTCTCCGATGCAACACTGCAAATTGCGGGCGGAGCCGTTCCGGTCACAACCGTCCACAATGGTAATCAGATGGAAATCAACTACCGTGTGCCGGATAAAACCCAATGCAAGCAGTGTCATCAGGTAAAGGTGGCTTCGGAATCGGCGTCAGAAATTTCACCGATCGGCCCCAAAGCGCGTTTGCTTAACCGTAATTTCAACTACCCATCCGGTGAGGAGAACCAGCTCTCGCACTGGGAAGCAGCCGGCATCCTTGATGGAGCACCTGCTGATAAATTCGGAATTGATACGATCCCTGCATACACCGATGCAGACGCCAGCTTGCTGTCAGGAAAAAGTGATACTGAGCTAATGGCGTTGGCAAAAGGCTATCTGGACATCAACTGCTCCCATTGCCATCGGCCGGAAGGCGGCGCCAGCAATACCGGGCTGCATCTGGAATACTGGCGTGAGTTCGCCGCCAACTTGAGTCATCACGGTGTCTGCAAGAAGCCTGTCGCCTATGGCGGCGGCAGCCTGAGTTATGACGTCGTGCCGGGAGATGCGGAGAACTCCATCATTCACTTCAGGATGAACACCACCAAACCAGGCGACAAAATGCCTGAGATTGGCCGTACATCGGTGCATGAAGAAGGTGTTGAGCTGATTTCCGAGTGGATCAATCGCGGCATGCCGAGTGCGCCGGCCTGCACCCCCTGACATGATCCTGTAAAACAACATTATCAGGTCGTTATTGAGCCCGGAGCGTAAGCCTCGGGCTCTTTTTGTTCGTGCACCTGATAAGTTGGCAAATGGAAAGTGTGCTGCGTACCTGTGCGGTCGCTGGTCGTGTCAGTCCGATCCAGTTTCATCAATGTAGCGTTCGCGGATACGCTCGTAGGTGCCATCTTTGAGAATCTCGAACAGGGCCCAGTTGAATTGATCTCGAAGGGTCTCGAATTCGGACGCTTTTCGCAGCACCAGATAGGCTGGTGTAATCGACATTGGTGGCATCAACGGCTCGATATCGTCGAGTCCCAGTTTCCGGATCACATGCTGGCCAACATCGGCGTTGGTCAGCACTGCATGAACGCGACCCAGCGCCAGCATTTTCATACTTTGTTCATCCCTGCCGACCTCAATGACCTTGATCTGGCCCTGCCGCCTTGCGCTCTCGAACTCCGTTGTGGTCTGAAAGCCCCTGTTTACTGCAATGGTTTTGCCGAACAAGTCTTGAAGCGTTCTGGTTTGTGGTGCCTGGTCTGTTCTGACAAACAGTGTGTACTGGGTGATATGCAGCGGCACGCTGGTGTACATCGCGTAGGCTTTGCGGGGATCTGTTTTGAAGTAGGAAAACACGCAGTCCCGCAAGCCTGCGGAAAGAGCCTCTTCGAGACGTTTCCAGGGCTCCAGCCGGATTTTGATATCAAGCCCCAGCCGTCTACCTGCTTCACGCACGACATCAACATCGATGCCGGTCAGCCCGTCATCGTCGATAACATAAGGCGGGTAGGCGGCACTGAGGCAGGTAAGCGATCGATTTTGCTGTGCCTGCAGCGTCAGTGACCAGAGCATACTGACAATCATTGATCCGAAGGCTATGCAGCGCATGTTGATATCGAGCCCTTGGCGCGGTGGTGGCTGTGAGTCAGATTGACTTGATGAAAGTATGGTTCAGGCGCAGACAATTGCCAGAGTGCTCTGCCTGATGCGCTCACCATTATCGATGGCGAACTGGAGTGACGCTCAATTTTACATAATTAACTCATGTAATGGTGAGGTAGAAATAATGTTTTAACAGGACGCATTCGTGGCAGGGTGGTATATTAATTGATCAATGTTGATATCGAATGTTTCAAGGATGGAACCATGTTTCGGTTAGTGAGTTTTCTTCTTTTGCTTGTTGGCGGTCCTGTATCGGCGTCCATGATTCAGTATGACTACGCATTTGCCTATACCGATGTGACGGACTGCAATACTGGCTGTTCGCCTGCCCCCGAGGCTGGAGTGGGTAGTCTTCTGCTGGATACGGATCAGAATACGCTTCTGGCCTTGTCGCTATCATCCGCCGATTTTGATGTGAACTGGTCGGGCAGCCTTCAGCTCACGCCCTACGCCGATGGGTGGTCGGTTGATGACGGCGACCTGATGTCTACAAACTTCGTGGTGACGGATTCCGGATACAGTGTGGAGATGTTCCTCGATCTGTTTTTTGTGCCAACCGAAGGTAACCCGCTTGATTACTTTGAGAACGCAGTAGAGCAATATAATTATCTGGCTAACAGTGATCGCACCTGGTTTTTCCAGGGCGAATTCACCAAAGGAATTATTGCGCAGGTATCAGAGCCGGCCAGCGGTTTATTGCTGGCTTTGGGGTTGCTAATGGCGGGCCTGGGTCGTATCCGGCGTCGTTTGCCAACCCTGCCTGCGTAAATCAGTCACACGCCGGTTGCGGGGCCTGCTTGAACCTTTCTGCAATGGCCGCGTTTCTGGCGTCATCACTTTTGTATTCGTCTGGTAGAGGATAGAGCAGGTAGACGGCATCGCCTTTTACCCGATCTGCTTTTTCCAGTGCGGGGACCCGCGGATCGTCTGCGATCACAGGGCTCAGTACCTTTATATTGAGTGAAGGGGAACGATGGAGCAGGGCGGCCACCGTGCCCGAGCGACCTTCACTGTGGAAGGTGCCGGTAAGGTGAATCACCTGGTCGCCGGGCTGCTCGGCCAGTGCTCGTTCGATGCTCGTTGCCATGGTGTTGTCCCGCAGCAACTGCGCCAGATAGCTGTTCTCCAGTCGCGGGTCCCCGGTATTACCATGATGCCCGCCCATTGCGCCAAAGAAGCGCTCCCGGTAACCCGGCGGGCTGAATAGGGGGTTCGTTGGCAACCACTGTTGCTTATCTGCCGATATCCCGTCGATAGCCTGCTTTCCCTCTCGTCCGACGCATCTGGCCATGTCTGCCGGCGCATTGGCCCCAACGACAGGTAAGTGATGGTCTGCAGCAAATGCGACCAGGGGGCGGTAAGAGGCCTTGTAGTTGTTCCATGCCGCACCTTCTTTGATGAGTTCTTCTTCACCCGTTTCTCCTGCAAGGTAACGATCGACGGCCGTTTGATGATCGACTGTGAACTGTTCCATCGACAGTACCTGGTTGGGTCTCAACTTATAGAGCGCGCTTTGCAGCTGGGCTTCAAGCAGGTGGGCGCCGTTATGGCCATGAAACTCGCCGATGATGATCACGTCTGCATCCTGCCACTGATCGGCCAATGCGGTGACGCTGAGCGTTTTGTCCGTGTCCGGGTCGATGATGCGATAGTCATAGAGCCCGGTCAGCTGCCTCATGTCGGAATCAGGATCAGGATTTTGGGTGCTGGCGCAGGCGGTCATCAGTCCGGCGAGAATGCCGGTCAACAGGTGCTTCAAAGGGATCATTCGGTTCCTCCGGGACAGGCCCGCGTGCTTGGCCGAAAACTGTATCGTTTGGCTGAAATCGACCTATTCTTATAAAGGAGTCGTTTGATGATAACGTTGAAAAGGATCCTACCATGCCAGATCGCAAAGGGTTTCTCGAAGCGCTCCGAAAGGAGCTGAAAGAGAGGATAGAGCGCTATTCAGCCCATCAGCATCGTGATGATGGTGCGTTGGAGGCTGATTTTGCAGAACAGGCGGTACAGCGTCAGAACGATGAAGTGGTGGACGGGCTCGATCTCGAAGCACGGGAAGAGCTGATACAGGTTGAAAAGGCGCTGCAGCGGATTGAAAACGGTGATGGCGATGGCTGTGAACTCTGCGGTGAAGTGATTAATCCCGAGCGTTTGAAAGTGCTGCCCCAATCGACAGTGTGCGTGGCCTGCGCCGAGAAAATGGAAGAGGAATAATCTGTCGCTTTCAGCAAAGCCTTGACCCTGAAGTGGTTACAACCTTTATAGATAGCGCCACATCATTTGAAAGGGGAGCGTTTCATGGGGCATAGCCACGGCCATTCACACGCAGGTCACAGCCACGGCGGACACGCCCATGGTGTGACACATAATCGCGCCTTTGCGATCGGTATTATCCTGAATCTCGTCTTCGTGGTTGTCGAAGCGGTATACGGGGTGATGGCCGAGTCAATGGCGTTGCTGGCGGATGCCGGCCACAACCTGAGTGATGTAATGGGGCTGGCGCTGGCGTGGGGTGCCGCGTGGCTGGCTCAGCGCAAGGCCACCAAGTGGCGCACTTACGGCATGAAGAAAAGCACAATTCTGGCCGCACTTCTCAACGCGCTGATCCTGATGGTGGCGGTAGGCGGTATCGCCTGGGAGTCGATTCGCCGGTTTACCGAGCCTCAGGATGTCGCAGGCGTGACGGTTATTGTGGTGGCCCTGGTCGGCGTTGTGATCAACGCGGCGACGATGATGCTGTTTATGGCCGGGCAGAAAGAGGATCTTAATATCCGGGGCGCTTTTCTGCACATGGCCGCTGATGCGGGCGTGTCCGTTGGCGTAGCCCTGGCCGGTGTGCTGATCCTTTGGACCGGCGCTACATGGATCGATCCGGTCGTGAGCCTGGCGATCGTAATGGTGATCCTGGTGGGCACCTGGGGGCTTCTGCGGGAGTCTTTGAATCTAAGTCTGGATGCGGTACCTGCGGGCATTGATCCCGATGAGGTCCACCGGGTGCTGCGGGAATCGCCGGGTGTCGATGGCGTTCACCACGTGCATATATGGGCCATGAGCACCACCGAGAATGCGTTAACGGCGCATCTGGTGAAGCCTGAACCGGATTCCGACGATGTGCTGCTGGATGACATCCAGAAACAGCTGCGCAGCACGTTTAATATCACGCACGTCACCATTCAGTGGGAGCGTGATCAATCAGGCTGCCCTGTACCGGGGCATTGCTGAGGCCCGGACAGGTGGGCTGCCGGTGCAACCCGTACTCCGACATTAACAAGGATGGCGTTTATGGATCCCCGAATGAGCATGTTAACCCTGGGAGTAGATGATCTTGCGCGCGCGGTCAGCTTTTACCGCGATGGCCTGGGGCTGCCGCAACTGGATTCACCCCCTTCAGTCGCCTTTTTCACCCTTAATGGCACCTGGCTGGGGCTCTTTAACAGAGCCTCGCTGGCAGAAGATGTGGGCGTACCTGTAGGCGAAAAGGCAGCGTTCCCCGGTTTCACCATTGCCCATAACCTCGATTCGGAACAGGCAGTTGATGCCATGATGGCAGACGCTATCGCAGCCGGGGCGACGGAGATTAAAAAGCCACAGAAAGTGTTCTGGGGAGGCTACTCCGGCTACTTTTCAGACCCGGACGGCTACCTCTGGGAGATCGCCCATAACCCGTTTGTCTGGATCGGTCCCGATCCGTCCTGAAAACGTCGCCGGTATTGATGACTGGCGCCCAATTTCGCATTGTTAGACGATGTTTAACATCGCCAATCCCGCTCTTCGTCTATAGTTTACAGAACGATGACAGTCAGACGAGCGCCACTTTACGGCGCTGTCGTGGCTGTTGCCGTGCTGCGCTATTGGCTTCGATTAGCCGTCATGATGTTTGGCGAGGATAGGTGTTAATGCTTCGATCACTGAATGCTTTTTTCGTGCGTGTTGGGTTGTTTGGCGCGCTGCTTTTCTTGGGTGCGTGTGGTGGGGGAGGCAGTGGTAGTAGCGATAATAACAATGAGAGCAATGTGACGCCTGCTCCCCGCGCCGGCGTTTATGAAGGTGTTGCTACCAATGGGAATGATGATTCCACGGCCGAATCTTTGTTGTTTTTGAGTCCTACGGGCCGGTATTTAACATCGGTCGGTGGCGGATTCATTGCAGGAGACATCACGTTCAAAGGTGACGGTACTTTGACGGCAACGGGGCGAGCCTTTCTGTCAGGCGGAAGTGGTGTTTCGGCCGATCTGCCAACGACCGGTACGGTGACTTCCCCGCAAACGATGATACTTAAAACCGAATCAGATGGGACATCCCTGACATTCGATTTTAAGCGCGATAACGACGCATCTGATATTGGCGTGACGCTCGATGCAATTGCTGCCCAGGGCACCTATATGATGGATGATGGTGCTAACCCGGCCATTGCCTTTACGGTTGAATCAAATGGCGATCTGTCTGGGAGTGACGGTAGTGCATGCGCTTTCGACGGTGCGTTAACCGTGCCGGACCCCTCTGTTAATATCATTCTGGTGGATTTCACTGCGTCGGGCTGTAAGAGTGGAACCGAGCCGGATCCTCGCAATGGACAATATGAGGGTACGGGCATCTTCATACCTGATGACGTTGGCGGTATGCTGGTCTTTGGCGCCGCAGCAGAAAATGTGGCCGTTAGATTCGTGGGGGAGTGATCTGCTGAGCTAGTCTGGCTCCGGTAACAGTCTTGTGCGAACAGGCGGCTTTGAATTCCCTGTGGCTTGAGACCTATGGAGCTTCAACTACGCTTTAGCAACACCTCGACTCTATCTTCAGGAAGAATCCCCATGCGCCAACATCTGCTCGTATTTACCGTTCTATTCCTCGTTTCACCTTTCACACTGGCCGCCGCAGGCCTGGTGACGGTCAAGAGTCAGCACAGTGTCAAAGAGACGGCTGACAAGCTGGAGACTGTTCTCAACCAGAAGGGAATGACGGTCTTTACGCGTGTAAATCATACTGAAGGCGCCAAAAAAGCCGGCCTGGATTTGCGGCCGACGGAACTGGTGATTTTCGGTAACCCGAAAGTCGGCACGCCACTGATGCAGTGCGAACAAAGTGTCGCCATTGATTTGCCGCAAAAAGCGCTGATCTGGGAAGACGCTGACGGGCAGGTCTGGCTGGGGTATAACGATCCCGAGTTTTTGCGCAAGCGCCACGCTATTGAGGGCTGCGATGCCGTGCTCAAAAAGATAGACGGTGCGCTTGGCAAGTTCGCGGAAGCGGCGACTCAGTGAGTCTGAAGCTGCCGGGCATCGGCAGCTATCCAGATTCAGCTTCACTGCCTGTCAGACTTAGCCGTTAAGGGCAGGGCGCTGTCGCACCGTCGGCTTGCAGCCGGCCCGCCGCAGCAATGATGTGATCGGCAAGCTGTTGGATATTGTCCTGATGGGCTTTTACCAGCGGGTCTATGCCGTCCGGTGCCGTTTTTCGTAAGCGGGTATTGCACGTCAGGCGGGAACCTCCTTCGGTTTCGTGATCGATAAGCAGATAGCGGGCGTCGAGCCAGGCGTATTGCCCGGGCACCGAATCGAACCGAGTGACGGTAACCGAAACGCTCATGGAGGTCGTTTGGCTACCCGCTCTGGAGAATCGGGTCGCCAGTGCGCTACGGATTTCGTCTGCCAGCGGCGCTCCCCACCACTCGGATTCCAGCACAACAAGGCCGCTAACATCCCGGCGTATGACCAGTTCGCTGCGGTCCACCTGTGGCGGCACGCTCACATTGTCGATAGAGATCCCGTTGCCGGTATCACTTTCCGTAGAAGTCTGAGGCAAGGGCACCAGCGTGTGATAGTGCAGTTGCGGGCTGCTACTGCAGCCTGCCATTAATAGCAGTGCAGCGGCGAAGGCGGCACAGGCTGCGCGATAGAGGCCGTTTGGATTTGCCGCTGTCATCGGGTTACTCCTGTCGAGTCTTGCTCTGGCCGGCCTCGAATCAGCGCTTCCGGGTGCCGGCGCAGATAGTCAGACAGTTCGCGAACCGAGCGGGACATACGTTCCAGCTCATCGAGCGCCTGGCCAATGCGCTGACGCTCGGGCGAGTCGTAAGCAAAGCTGTCGGTCGCTGTTTGCAAGGTGGTTTTCATTTGGGACATCAGTTCATCGATGCCTTCCAGCGTTGTGCGGGTTGAAGGCAGCACGTCATTGTTGACGCTGGCTAATGTCTTCTTGAGTTCGGCCAGACTGCCGTCAAGGTTGGCGGCCATGCTCTCAAACGGAATAGCGCTGAATCGCTCAACCAGGTCAGCGAGCTGATCTTGCAGCTTGTCGAGACTGGTGGCGCGGGTGGGAATCACCGCCACCTTGCCACTGGTGTCCATCCGGACGGTTTCTGATGCGTCGTCCGGGTGAAACTCGAGTGCTATATGCAGTTGGCCGGTTAGCAGGTTACTTTTGCGTGCCTCTGCCTTCAGGCCTTGTTTAACAAACTGGTCGAACATCATCAGAACGGCGTCTTTCTGGCTGTTCTTGCCTGATTGCGACTGGGTCAGTTTGCGATAGGCTTTGCCCATCAGTCGCGGATACACATCGGCTTCCACAATGACGGGGAAGGTTCTGTTCTGTTCGTCGTAATCCAGTGAAACTGTACTCACTTCGCCGATTTTCTTACCCATGAAATACACTGGTGCGTCACTGCTCAGGCCTCTTAGCGACTGATCAAACCGCATGCTGATAGCCTGTGAAGGTCCTTTTCCAGGGGCGAATGCGGTGTCCTGATCATCAAATAACTGAAACTGGTTGTCGCTCGTAACGACCGGGTCAGCCGGTGTGTCGTCGGACTTCGGGGGGGAGCCAAAGGCGACACCTCCGGAGAGCACTGATAGTAGCGATTCAGAGTTCACTTCAAGTCCGTTTGCGTTGACGCCGACCTTGATGCCGCTGGCATTCCAGAACCGGGTATCCGACGTGACGAACTTGTCGTTTGGCGCGTTGACGAAAATATCGAGATTTACGCCGTCACCGGATTCATCGAGCTTGAATGAGACGACCTGGCCCACCCGCACCTTTCTGAAGTAGACAGGGGATCCGATATCCAGCGAGCCAAGGTTGCGGGCTTTCAGCCGAAACCGGGTGCCGGGCTCGCCGTAGGTGACCGGTGGCGGAGACTCAAGACCGCTGAACGTCTCCGAGCGCTTGGATGATGTGCCAGGATCCGCAGCAATAAAATCACCGGAAAGCAGGGTATCGAGGCCGGAGACCCCTTCGGCGCCGACGCGCGGTCGCACGACCCAGTAGCGGGAATCTTCCCGGGTAAACGATGCCGCCTCGCGGTTCAGTTCAGCGGTGACAATGACGTTTTTGTGATCCTTGCTGAGTGTGACGTCGGTGACTTCGCCAATCACCACGTTGCGATACTTGATTGGCGATTTTTCTGCGGTCAGGCTGCCGGCAGTCTGGAACGTGATTTTGATGGTGGGGCCGGACTGCTGCCAGGACTGGTACAGCATGGACAGCCCAATCAGCACCGCGACAATGGGCACCAGCCAGACCAGCGAAAGTCCCCAGCGTCGGGTGCGGATATCGGCATCACCTGCCTGGTTGTTCGTTCGGCCATCATTCATGGTCGTGATTGTTATCCCATATCAATCGTGGATCAAAGGACAGTGTCGCCAGCATTGTTAATATGACCACTATACCGAAGAAGAGAATACCAAGCCGGGGCTCAATAACGCCAAATACGCCAAACTGGACCAGAGCGCTTAGCAGTCCGGCCACGAATACATCGAGCATAGACCAGTAGCCTATCAGCTCAAGCGCACGGAACAGACGGGTCCGGTCCCGACAGGACGCCAGATTGCGACGTGTCTGGACGGTGACCAGCAGGAGCGTCAATACCAGAAACTTGGTGACCGGTACGCCAATGCTGGCAATGAATATGATGGCGGCAATGTCCCAGGAACCGCCCCGCCAGAGCTGCACGACGCTTCCCAGTATGGTGGGCGACGACTCTTTATAAAGAGAGCTGGTGTGCATGATGGGCAGCAGGTTGGCTGGAATATAGAGCACCAGCGCAGCAATCATCAGCGCCCAGGTGCGGGACAGCGCGTTGGGCTTGCGGTGATGGAGCCTGGCTCCACAACGAGGGCAGCTATCTGGGGACTGATCCAGTGAGCAGCTCAGCTTGCAGCTGTGGCATAAGCGAAGATTCAGATCAGCGGCAAATGGCGGATTCATCGGGCGTCGTTCCATAGCAGCGGCAGGTCGCGACCTGCCAGGCCGATGATCAACATACTCAGCGCGGCCAGAGCAAACAGGCCGACTGCCGGAAAGACATCCAGTCGCCCCGACAGTTTCACGACGCTGACCAGAGCGCCGAGCAGGAATACCTCAAGCATGCTCCAGGGTCGCAATGCTTCCAGCGCGCGCATCTGCCAACGAAAGCCGGGTGCCCGCTGATGTTTACGGGCAAAAGCAAATAGCCAGGTCATCATCGAAACCTGCAGTATCGGTACTGTCAGGGTCGCGAAAGCAACCGTCAACGCCATAAGACCTATCGGGCCTTGAGCCAGCGCAAGGCTTGCATCCAGAAGGGTGGCAGAGTGCACTTGCCCCTGAACCCGAATGAACAGCACCGGTACAAAGCATACGACCGCCATCATCAGCGCCGCTGTCACGCTCAGAGCCAGAGCCTGGTCAATCGAAAGCATCCGGTGACGCGCAATGATGCCGCCGCAACGCTGACAGGTCGCTTTCTGGTTACGGGCGAGTTGTGGCCGGTGGTAGGCCGAATCGCAGTACTCGCAAATAATAATGTCAGACGGATAACTCATCGGATCAGATCCGGAAACCTCTGATTATGACTCTAAAAGGCTGCCCGCCGGGGCGCTCCCTGAAAGCCGAATGCGCCGCCAGGTCCAAAGCGGAAAACGGGGTGATATTTCTGCAACAAACTGAAAGATAAGTGATCTTTTGTCCAGTGGTGATTTGTTCATGTTGCCGTCCCTTGATTCAGAGAGACGCCTTAAGCATAGCCCGTACCTGGCGACAGGTCTCGTTGAGTGTGAAAGTGCTCTTCACCCGACGAGCAGAATCTTGCTACAGAGCATCGCGACGGCTGACGAATAGAGTGGCAGCGTCAGTACCCGTGCCATAATTGTCTTCACAATTTCGCAGCAAGGGCTGCGTCACGGATTATTGGAGGAGAGCTGACAAATGAAAGCTGCCATTGTGGAAGATTACAAACGTCCGCCCCGATACACCGAATGCGATGACCCCATTGCCGGTGACAATGAAGTGGTGGTGACAGTGGCTGCCGCAGCATTAAGTCAGCTGGTTCGGGCCCAGTCATTGGGCAAACACTACAGTAGCCCCACGGTGCCTTTTGTTCCCGGAGTTGATGGCGTGGGGACGCTCGAGAACGGGCAACGGGTGTACTTTGCGTTCCCGAAAGCACCGGCTGGCGCAATGGCGGAGAAGGTTGCTGTCCAGAAAGACTATACCGTGGCGTTACCGGACGAAGTCGATAACGTTATGGCTGCGGCAATCGCCAATCCGGGAATGTCTTCCTGGGCCGCGCTGACCGAACGTGCGTTTCTGAAGAAGGGCGAGTCGGTTCTGGTCAATGGTGCCACAGGCGCATCCGGCAGGCTGGCAATTCAGATCGCGAAACAATTGGGCGCCGGTCGGGTGATTGCAACCGGACGCAACCCGGACTATGAGGCTGAGCTGCTGGCATTGGGCGCTGATACCTTTGTGCCGCTGGCCCAATCACCTGAGGCTTTGACGGACTGCTTCCGCAGGGAAATCGCCGAAGGCGTCGATGTGGTGCTTGATTACCTGTGGGGGCCAACGGCCGTGGCGCTGATGACAGCTGCTGCTGATCATGCTGAGGGTGAAGCCGGAAGACGGATCCGTTTCGTGAATATCGGAGGTTTGGGGGGTGCCGTCATTGATCTGCCTGCCGCCGCGTTACGCAGCAGCGGGCTTGAATTGATGGGCAGTGGCCTTGGTAGCGTCTCCAATGCGGCACTGGTCAAATGCATTGGTGAGATGTTCAAGGTCATTCACTCTGCCAACCTGCAGGTTGATGCCATGGCAGTGCCACTGACGGATGTCGAGACGGCCTGGACCGGGAGTGGCGGCGGCCGAATCGTATTTACGTTGTAACAAGGACCTGTGTTCAGCCGTGCTTAACATTCATGTTGATCTCGGCTGTAAAGCACAGTGTATCGTCGGTGTCGTAGGCGCCGACAGTCACGATAATGTCTCCTTCCTTGCTGAAATCGACCTCGCTGCCATCAGCAACCACGTTCAGGTCTGTTTTAGCCTTGGCCAGATATTTCACCGTCATCCCCTGGGGAATCCAGCGCGCACCTGCCGGAATGCTGGCGTCGGTCACCATGCCGGCAACCAGTTCGGCGGCGTTGCACATGGCGATCGCGTGGACTGTACCAATGTGGTTGTGCACTTTCTTCTGGTTCCGCAAGGTCAGCGCGGCGTAGCCCTGGCGAAGTGCCGTGACTTCAGGATCAATTGTAGAGAAGTAGGGCGCAATCGTACCGATACCGGCCGAAAACTGCTCTGGTCCCATCTGTTCGAACATCTTCAGAAACTGACTCATGGTGTATTTCCTTTTTGGTTTTATGGTGTTTTGCCAGTGATAGCAACGGGACTCAGCTGAGCAGCGGCAGCAGTTGCCCCGCCCAGATGGATTCGCGATAGCGCTCACGGAACCAGCCCAGATGGCCAATGTGCTGCTCGCCGATATCCTGCGGCGCTATGCGCTTCAGGGTGACGGGTGCGTTGCTGTAGAAGCTGTGAAGGGATTCCACGTTGTGCCGGGACATCATCTCGTCATCGGTAAAAGCGACAGAGGTGATCGGGACAGTAACGGCAGCAAACTGATTGCGTATAACGGTGCCTTCGGCCCCAACGGCATATTCCGGGTTCAGGCACCAGCGGCGCCATTGGCGCATCACGTTGGCCGGAAGGTCGCCTACCATTTTCAGCCGAACGCCGGGAAAGTAGCCGCAAAGCGGCACGCTGATCGGAGCCAGTACATACCAGAGTAGCCACGCCACACGCTTGGTTGGTGGCGAATTCTTAAGCCAGTAGCCACTGCCGCACGCCATCGTCACAATATTATCTAACTCGTTGACGCGAGGTGTCATGCCCAGTAACTGCCCGCCCACGCTGTGGCCAATCCACTGCAACCGAAGCTCAGGATAATGCTCGCGGGCAAATCCGATCACCGAGTTGCAGTCTTCCGTCGCCCATTCAATTACCGAGGTATCGCACTCCCGTAGGTGCGTCTCGAGGGATGCCCCCATACCGAAATAATCGAAGGTGATGGCAGTAAACCCCTGCGAGCACAGATAGCGGGCGAACTTTTCATAGTAGCGCTGGGCGATGCCCATGGCGCCGGCGATGATGACGACCGAGCGGGGCCGATCGGCAGCAAACAGGCGCAGGCTGATCTTGTGACCGGCCGGTGTATTCAGCGAAAGGGTCTGAAAATCGTTCTGGACGATTGATTGCTCCTGAGCTGACATGGAGGCTCCTGAAGGCTTATCGGGTTAGAAGGCGGTAACCAGGCGGTTTAGAAAACGCAGAATGACCTGCACCTCGTCTTCGCTGAAGCCTTCTTTCATAACGGCATTCAACTGCGTGATCAGTGGCTTGGCTTCTTCGATCTTGCTGCGCCCCAATTCGGTCAGATGCAGGCGGGATGCGCGACCGTCTTTGTCGCAGGCGCGACGCTCTACAAGCCCGTTCTGTACCATGCGCGTGGCCAACCCGGTAAGGGCTGAATTGTTGAGGTGGAGCCGCTTGGCGACATCCTTGAGAAGGCAGCCATCATCCTGATCGATCAACATTAGCGCGCCGAGCTGGGTGACTGAGACCCCGAGGGCATCCTCGCTCTGTTGGTCTGCATACTTGTACACCTTGTGACGGGCGATATTGAGAAGATAGAAAAGTCGCTGATCCATTTGTTCTACCATTTACTACACGTGTGAACTAAATATAGTTTATATATGTAATAAATGGCAAGCGGAAAATGTGATGCATTTCGGTATAGGGGAGGCCGCCATTGCGGAGCATGGGGGGGCATGGGTTTGAGTTTAGCTTATTTGACTCGCTGTTTTTCAAGCTTCCGGGCCAGCGTGCGGCGGTGCATGCCGAGCCGGCGAGCGGTTTCGGAAATATTGAAGTCGGTTTCGGCCAGTACCTGATGAATGCGTTCCCATTCCAGGGTTTTGATGGAGGTAGGGCGGTTAGTCAGTTCTACTTCGCCCGAGCCCGCCACATGGCCGAAAGCTGCTTCGATATCGTCGGTGTTCGAGGGTTTTGCGAGGTATTGGCAGGCGCCGAGTTTGACGGCTTCGACAGCCGTGTTGATGCTGGCAAATCCAGTTAGTACGACTATCAGCATTTTGGGGTCGTGCTGGTGCAGAAGCTGCACACATTCGAGCCCCGAGGAGCTGCCGCTTAACTTGAGATCCACCACCGCATAACCGGGAGAATGTTGTTTGAGCAGTTCGACGGCATCGTCGCGGGTGGAGGCGATCAGTACATCATAGTCCCGGCGGCGGAAAGAACGCGCCAGTGTGCGGGCAAATGCTTCGTCATCTTCGATTATCAGCAGCAATCGTTCAGATACCATGTCTTGGGTCCTGTTCGAGAGATATCGCCACAAGAGGCAAGGTCAATTGCACCACTGCGCCGCCTTCCGGGCGATTGCGCGCGGTCACCGTGCCGCCCAGTGTACGGGCAACATTGACGCTGAGAAACAGGCCCAGGCCTCCGCCAGGCCTGCCTTTGCTCGACTGGTAAGGTTTGCCGAACTCGGCCAGCATAGCGGAGGGGAAGCCCGGGCCGGTATCCGTGATAACCAGTCTGAGGGTGTCGCTCTCGCGGCTGACATCAAGCCTGACCCAGTGGGGTGAGGCCTCAAGGGCGTTATCAAGAACGTTCCAGATCATCTGCTTCAGCGCGGTATCAAAAACCACAGGCACGTCGGCTTCGATGCGGTTGTCGTAAAGAAAAACCTCAATAGGCCTGATTGCACGCCACTCGTGCACAAGATCATCCAGAAAAGTGCAGAGCGTGGTTTTCATCGATGACTCACCCCGCGTCTCGCCGGCCGACAGCAGGATGCCGCTGACAATGGTTTTACAGCGCTGAAGCTGTGTCTGCATCTCGGTGATTTCTTCCTGCATTTCGGCGTTGTGCTCGAGTTCAGGCATTCGCCGCCAGTCTCCCAGAATGACCGACAGAGTTGCCAGCGGCGTGCCAAGCTCATGGGCTGCGCCGGAAGCCAGCAAGCCCATTCGGACAATGTGCTCTTCCTCAGCTGCGCGTTGTCGCATGTCGGCCAGTTGGGCGTCGCCGGAACGCATGTTGCGGGTGATACGGGTGATCACAACGGCGACCAGAATGGCGTTCAGCAGGAAGCTGATCAACATGCCTTCGACATAGAGGGCAGAGTAGGGGTGAGTGCTGTCGACCATAGGGTGCAGCGGAATGTAAAACACGGCCAGGCCCGACAGGCAAAGCCCGGCAATCCCGACAACAATCCAGGTCGACCAGACTTCAAGCAAGACCGCGCTCAGGATGACCTGAAGCAGATACAGGAAGGTAAAGGGATTGGTAGCGCCGCCACTGAAATACAGTTGCAGTGTCAGGCTGACAACGTCCAGTAGCAGGGCGGAGAACAGCTGGCGGTTGGTCACGGCTTGTTCGGCGCCCAGGCGCCACTGGCTGAACAGGTTAAAAATGACCAGCCAGGCGACAACCGTCATCATCGGCAGTAGCGGGAGCTTGAAGCCGAAAGCCAGACTGACGACCGAAATGGTTGTGATTTGTCCGACAACTGCAATCCAGCGTAACTGGATGAGCAGTTGCATGTTCTTGCGGCCGCCCGAAATGCCTGCGCCATGAGCGGCTATCCAACGTGATTTCAAACTGCTCTCGCTTGCCAGAGTGTTGGCAGAATCAGTCACCTGGCTGCTCCGGGGAGGTGTGACTGCTGGAATTGGACGCTGCACGGCGACGCCAGCGCCGGCGTTCTTCACTGCCAACCCACAAACCGCCTGCGGCCACCATCAGTGCGAGAGTATACCAAGTGAACGCGTAGCCAAGGTGGTTGTTGTGGAACGAGATCACGGTGAGGCCCCCTACAGGCTCTGACCAGGTCGTTTTCAGTGCATTGAGATCCGGTGGGTTAGGCCCTGCATCGGCATCAATGAAATAGGGTGCAACCTGAGTGAGTCCCCGTGACGCCGCAATAGCGGCGACATCGCGGGAATGCCAGCGATCAGTTGCCGGATCATTGTCCCTCAAAAAGCCACCACCGGGCTCTGTTATACGCAGCAGACCGGTGACCTGGGTCATCCCGTTTGCCTCGTTCTTCTTCGGCTTGGGTGATTCTGTTGTGCCGGTCGACACAAAGCCGCGATTGACGAGAATGATAGAGCCATCAGCCTGCTTCAGTGGTGTCAGCAGCCAGAAACCGCTGCCAAGCTCCGTTGTTGCCTGAACCCGGGCCGTAAGGTCGTAGAGGAATGTGCCAGTCGCTGTGACATGGCGGTATTCATCGCTCTTTGCGGTTATGTCAGGCCACTTTTTTGGGCCGGGTGCGTCTACAGCAGGGGCATTGACCCGTTGATTAACCCGCTCGATCAGATCGAGTTTCCAGTGCAGGCGTTGGACCTGCCAGGTACCGAGTGCCAGAAAGCCGGCAAAGACGAGAAGTATGAGAAATGCCCAAACGGCGACCTTGGTCACCGAGTGGGGAAGTGGCCCTGCGTCGCCGGGTGACGAGGCAGGGCCGGAGTGCGGCTGATTAACCATTACATCTTCTGGGTGGGCTCGGACATCATGCCGGGCATCATATTGGTGTTCAGATGGTACATAACCCAGATAGAGCCGATCAGGGTGATCGCGACCAGCATCACGGTGAAGATCAGCGCCAGCATATTCCAGCCGCCTTCTGACTCCGTGTTCATATGCAGGAAGTAGATCATGTGAACGACGATCTGGACTGCGGCAAAGGCCAGAATCACGATGGCTGTCACGCCGGGATCTGCGATGACATCGCCCATCACCAGCCAGAAGGGGATGGCTGTCAGGATTACCGACAGCACAAACCCGATGGTGTAGTCCTTCAGGCTGCCGTGACTGGCGTGGTCGTCATGATGATCGTGACCATGATTATGGTCGTCGCCATGAGCCGGGTGTGCATTATGTTCGCTCATCACAAAACTCCCATCAGGTAGACGAAGGTGAAAACGCCGATCCAGACCACGTCCAGGAAGTGCCAGAACATCGACAGGCACATCAGGCGGCGGCCGTTCTCCGTAGTCAGACCGAATCGCTTGACCTGAATCATCAGCGTGATCAGCCAGATAATGCCGAAGGTGACGTGCAGGCCGTGGGTGCCGACCAGCGCGAAAAACGCGGTAAGGAAGCCACTGCGCTGAGGGCCATAGCCCTCGTTGATCAGGTGGGTGAACTCATAGAGCTCAAGGCCGATAAAGCCTGCACCCAACAGGCCTGTGACGGCCAACCACAGGAGTGTGGCGTTCACACGCTTACGCTGCATCTCCAGCATCGCGAACCCGTAGGTAATTGATGAGATCAGCAGGAAACCGGTGTTAAGCGCCACCAGTGGGAGTTCAAAGATTTCCTTGCCGCTTGGGCCGCCGGCAAAGCTTTGGCCCAATACAGCGTAGGTGGCAAACAGGCTCGCGAAGATGAGGCAATCGCTCATCAGGTAGAGCCAGAACCCCAGCAGGGTGCCTTGCTCGGGGTGATGTTCCCGAACGTAGAAGTGAGTGCTTGGCAGAACTTTGTTCGTGCCGGCGGTAGTGGTTGTCATATCAGGCATACCCGTCCAGCAAACGTGTGCGTTCATCCTCTACGCGGACAACTTCTTCCACGGGGATATGGTAGTCACGGTTGTAGTTAAACGTGTGAACAATCGCGCTAATCACAATGGCGCCGAATGACAGCCAGGCCAGTGGCCACATGTGCCAGATCAGAGCAAAGCCACAGACGAAACTCATGGCTGCCAGAACAAAACCGGCGCCTGTGTTTTTGGGCATATGAATCGGTACGAAATTGTCCTTCGGACGCTCGTAACCGTGCTTTTTCATGTCTGCCCACGCATCGGTATCGTGCACAACCGGGGTGAAAGCGAAGTTGTATTCTGGCGGTGGTGACGATGTCGACCACTCCAGAGTGCGGCCTTCCCACGGATCGCCGGTCACATCTTTCAGTGCTTCGCGACGGCGGAAACTGACCACCAGCTGGATGATGAATGTCAGGATGCCGCCCAGGATCAATACGGCGCCGAATGCGGCAACCTGGAACCAGATCTGCAGTGACGGGTCAGCAAACTGGCTGAGGCGACGTGTCACGCCCATCAGACCCAGGACGTAAAGTGGCATAAAGGCGACGTAGAAACCGATGGTCCACAGCCAGAATGACCACTTGCCCCAGTAGGTATCGAGCTTGAAGCCGAATGCCTTCGGGAACCAGAAGTTGATGCCGGCAAACATGCCGAACAGCACACCACCGATGATCACGTTATGGAAGTGGGCAATCAGGAACAGGCTGTTGTGCAGGACGAAGTCCGCAGATGGAACAGCCAGCAGAACGCCTGTCATGCCACCGATAACGAAGGTGATCATGAACGAGATGGTCCACATCATCGGCAGTTCGAAGCGAATACGACCGCGGTACATGGTGAACAGCCAGTTGAATATCTTCGCACCGGTCGGTATCGAGATAATCATCGTTGTTATCCCGAAGAACGAGTTAACGCTGGCGCCGGATCCCATAGTAAAGAAGTGATGCAACCACACCAGGTACGACAGGATGGTGATGACCACCGTCGCGTAGACCATGGAGGTGTAGCCAAACAGACGCTTTCTGCAGAAGGTGGCGACCACTTCAGAGAAGATGCCGAATGCCGGCAGAATCAGGATGTAGACTTCAGGGTGGCCCCAGATCCAGATCAGGTTGACATACATCATCATGTTGCCACCCATGTCATTCGTGAAGAAATGGGTGCCCAGCATGCGATCCATGGACAGCATGCCCAGAACAGCGGTCAGAACCGGGAAGGCGGCAACGATCAGGACGTTGGTGCACAGCGCTGTCCAGGTGAAGACCGGCATTTTCATCAGGGACATGCCCGGTGCGCGCATTTTAACGATGGTCACTATCAGGTTGACGCCGGATAGTAATGTGCCTATCCCGGCTATCTGAAGTGACCATATGTAGTAGTCAACGCCGACCCCCGGACTGCCGAGGATGCCGGAGAGTGGCGGATAAGCCAGCCAGCCTGTTTTGGCGAACTCACCGATGAACAGGGAAATCATGGTCAGCATGGCGCCAAAAGTGGTCATCCAGAAACTGAAGTTGTTCAGGAAAGGGAAGGCAACGTCGCGGGCACCGATCTGCAGAGGCACGATATAGTTCATCAGGCCGGTGACCAGTGGCATGGCAACGAAGAAGATCATGATCACGCCGTGGGCGGTGAAGATCTGGTCATAGTGTTCGGGCGGCAGGTATCCGGTTGACTCACCGAACGCCATGGCCTGTTGGCCGCGCATCATCAAGGCGTCAGCGAAGCCTCGCAGCAGCATGACAAGGCCAAGGATGACATACATGATGCCGATTTTCTTGTGGTCGATGCTGGTGATCCAGTCGCGCCACAGCGTGCCCCAGAACTTGTAGTAAGTCATGGCGCCGAGAACAGCGATGCCGCCGATGGCGACAGCGATGAAAGTCGCTACCAGGATGGGTTCGTGATACGGAATCGACTCCCAGGTGAGACGACCGAAGATTAGCGTAGTCAGGTCAGTATTATCTTGCATTTTCAGTCTCTTGAATAAATGGAGACGGGGTGTTTACCGCGGTGCCAGGTTGTGACTCAGCCAGGCAGAAATTAGGCGTTATCGTGTCCGCGCTTGCCTGTTTGCTGTGGCTGTGATGAGACATCATCTCATCCATACAGACACTGCCTTCTTCAACACAGCGATTGACTATTGCGTGGTAAAGATCGGGGGCAACCATGCCGTAGTAGCTGACAGGGTCTTTCTCGCTTGGTTTCTCGAGCTCTTGGTATTCATCCCGATCAAGGGTCCCACCATTGGATCGCACCTTGTTGACCCATTCCTCAAAGTCGCCATCTGACACGCCATGGTATTCGAAGTTCATGTGCGAGAAGCCGGCACCGCTGTAGTTTGCAGAGAAGCCCTTGAAGGTGCCGGTTTCGTTGATCACCGCGTTAAGCGTTGTCCGCATGCCGGGCATGGTATAGATCTGGCCGGCCAGCGCGGGAATATAGAACGAATTCATCGCCCGGGCGGAAGTGAGCTGGAAACGGATGGGGACGTCAATCGGCGTCACCAGCTCGTTGACCGAGGCCACGCCCTGTTCTGGATAGATGAACAGCCATTTCCAGTCGAGCGAGACCACTTCGACCGTCATAGGCTCAACGCCTTCGGGAATCGAACGCTCAGCGTCAATGCGGTCCAGTGGACGGTAGGGATCGAGCTTGTGAGTGCTGATCCAGGTGATCAGGCCAAGCGCGATGATAATCAGCAGTGGCGCTCCCCAGATGACCAGTTCAAGCTTGGTTGAGTGATCCCATTCAGGATCGTAGGTCGCCTCGGTGTTATTTTGACGGTAACGCCATGCGAAGAAGAAAGTCAGGAAGATGACGGGCACGATAACCAGCAGCATCAGCAGCGTTGAAACAACGATCAGCTGGGCTTGCTGGGAAGCGATATCACCGGATGGGTCCATTACTACCATGTCACAGCCTCCAAGGAGGGCGAGAGGTAATAGAAGTAATCCACGTCGAGGTATTGGAAAAGACATGCAAGCAGGTCCAGTATAGAGATTGAGAGTTGCGTATTGTACGAAATCTGATTTGAGTCGGCGATTGGACGCTTTGTCCTCCCCCCCCCTCTTTGAGGGGACACTGATCAGGAAGAGGCGATAGCGATAGCAGGTTCAATTGCCAACAATGACAAATAAAGAGGCGATGATCATGACGAGTACCCACGTGCAAAGTGGTGCCATGCCCCCGGATGTTTCTCACGACCATGCTCCGATCACCCCCGGAGAGATCGCCATAGGCGTCAGCATAGGTCGTGCGTCGGAGTATTTCGATTTCTTTGTTTACGCCATTGCGTCGGTGTTGGTTTTTCCGGCTGTTTTCTTTCCTTTTGAGTCACAGCTGACAGGAATTCTTTACTCGTTCCTGATTTTCTCGTTTGCGTTCATCGCGCGACCGTTTGGTACAGTTATCTTTATGAAACTGCAGCGCCGTTTCGGGCGTGAAGTGAAGCTGACCGTCGCGTTGTTTGCCCTTGGGGTTGCGACAGCGGGTATCGCCTTTCTGCCGGGTTATCAGGACATCGGTTTCGCCGCTGTCATTTTGTTATCGCTGTTCCGTATCGCTCAAGGCGTTGCTCTCGGGGGCTCCTGGGACGGCTTGCCGTCGCTCCTTGCGCTCAATGCACCGCCTAGCCGACGGGGCTGGTACGCGATGCTGGGTCAGTTAGGAGCGCCAGTGGGCTTTCTGGTGGCGGCCAGCCTGTTTGCCTATCTGCTGGTCAACGTCTCCCAGAAAGAGTTTCTTGAGTGGGGCTGGCGCTACCCGTTCTACGTCGCCTTCGCGATCAATGTGGTTGCCCTGTTTGCGCGGTTGCGTCTGGTTGCTACCGATGACTATTCGGAATTGCTGGATGAAAAGGAACTTGAGCCCTCCAGCGTGACGCGTCTCACCAAGTCTCAGGGCAGTGTGATTCTGATCGGCGCACTCGCTGCGCTGGCGAGCTATGCGTTGTTTCACATGGTCACCGTATTTCCGTTGTCGTGGATGACGCTGTATTCCGAGCGAACCGTCAGCGATGTCCTCATTATCCAGATCGTCGGCGCGGCCCTTGCTGCTGTTTGCGTCATTCTTTCGGGCAAACTGGCAGACAAGGTGGGGCGTCGCACCATGCTGGGCTCGCTGGCCTTCCTGATAGCCCTGTTCAGCGGGTTTGTGCCGATGATGATCGGGGGCGGTGAGTTCGGTCAGGATGCGTTCATCATTATCGGCTTTATTCTGCTGGGACTGTCATACGGTCAGGCATCGGGCGCGGTAACGTCGAACTTTGAACCCAGGTACCGTTATACCGGCGCTGCGTTGACGGCAGATCTTGCCTGGCTGGCTGGTGCTGCGTTTGCGCCTCTGGTCGCTCTGGGTTTGTCGGTAGAGTTCGGCCTGTCAGCGGTCACTTTTTACCTGCTATCCGGAGCCTTGTGCACACTCGGGGTGCTTTGGCTCAACAAGAAATCCTATATGCAGGAACAGTAGATCAGGGGCCGCTCAGCCGAGAGTGTTGAGCGACCTCAAAGCGCCAGCTGATTCGGAATTTCGCGCATCAGAAAATCCACTGCCACTTTGATCTTGGGTACCTGATACCGCGTTTTCTGGTATAGCAGATAGATCGCCAGATTCGGGTTTCGGGTTACCTTGAGCGGAATATCCATCTCCAGTGGCACCAGCGTGCCTGCCTTCAGCGCGGGCCCCAGTGTCCAGCGTGGCAGCATCAGAATCCCTTCACCCCGTTCTGCCCGTTGTATCAGCCAGCGTCCGGCATTGCTGATCGCAACAGCTGGAGCCGATACCTCCTGCCAACGGCCATCCAGCTCGCACATCCAGGGGTTGGGGCCGTTAGGCGTTCGAAAGAACAGGCCTTTGTGGTGCTGCAGTTCGGATGGGTGCGTGGGTGTACCGTAGCGTTCGAGATAGGCCGGTGAGGCAACCGCAATAAACTCATTGTCCATCAGTCGGTGGGCTACGACCCGCTCATCCGGCGCAAAACCCCCGCGAATCGCCAGATCGACTTCATCCCGCCCCAGTACACTGAGTGAATCGCTGAGCGTGATATCCAGCGTAATGTCCGGATATAACAGACTGAAGCGGTCCATCAGCGGCAGAACGACGGTATCACCAAAGCCTGCCAGGCTGCTGATGCGAAGCTGCCCCATAGGTCTGGTTTGATACTGGCTGATTGATTCGTGGGTGGCCTCAAGCTGAAGCAGAATGTTGGTGACGTCTGCATAGTAACGCTGACCGATTTCCGTGAGCTTTACGACGCGGGTCGAGCGTTTCAGCAGCGTGGCGCCCAATGCTGCCTCCAGATCTGAAACCCGGCGGGACAGTGAAGAGGGCGGCACATCGAAATGTTCCGCCGCCCGGCTGAAGCTGCCGCTTTCAGCGACTTTTACGAAGTACCGGATAGCGCGCAGCTGATCCATTGGGGCTCCTGTTTGTCGGTTTTAAAAGTGCTAAACGCACAACTGTTGTCTTAAAGACAATAAAGTTTAGCTTTTATGGCACTTTAAGGCACCTAAATGGGCATCAATAATGGTGGTATACACACGCACTCGACCAAAGAGACCTGTTTATGAGCACTTATACCGCAATCAATCTCGTCAAACGTCCATCCGGATCCATTGGGCCGGAGCTGTTTGAAGTCGTCGAAAAGACAGTGCCCCAGTTGGAAGACGGACAATTCCTGGTCAAACAGACCCACATGTCGCTGGATCCGGCGATGCTGGGTTGGATGTCGCCCGATACCAAGAGTTATATCCCGCCTGTGGAGCTGGGCGATGTGATGCGTTCATCCGGCGTGGGCAAAGTGGTTGAATCGCGCAACCCTGATTTTGCCGAAGGCGATCAGGTGATGGGTATGTTTGGCTGGCAGGAATATGCGCTCAGTGATGGCAAAGGCGTCAACAAGGTGGATTCCAATCTTGATCCCGAAATGGTGTTGTCCGTTTTCGCATTGCCGGGCCTGACTGCAACCCAGGGCCTCTATGGCGAAGGCGATCCGAAACCGGGTGAAACCCTGGTTGTCTCAGGCGCCGCGGGCTCGGTCGGTTCCATCGTCGGACAGTTGGCGAAGGCGGATGGCCTGAAAGTCATTGGTGTTGTCGGATCCGACGAGAAAGCAGACTGGATCGTCAACGAACTGGGCTTCGACGGTGCGATCAACTACAAGACAGACGATATCGGGGCCAAACTGAACGAACTGGCCAAAGACGGTATCGATCTCTACTTCGAAAATACCGGGGGCCCGATTCAGCACCGTGTGTTCGAACGCATGAACGCCCATGGCCGCATCGTAGTGTGCGGGATGATCTCTGATTACACCGCCAAGCAGCCCAGCGCTGGTCCAAACTGGATGAACATTATCCGCAAGCGCTTGACGATCAAGGGCTTCACAATGCCGGATCATCGCCACAAAACGCCGCAGCTGCTGGAAAAGATCACGCCCTACGTGCAGAAAGGGCAGATCAAATACCGCTCTCATATCCTGGAGGGACTGGAGTCTGCAATGACCGGCCTGAACCTGTTCTTCACGGGTGAAAACAAGGGCAAGCTGATCGTTAAGCTTTGATCCTGATTCGCGGGTAACGCCCGCGCAAACTATCAGCCTCGTTAACGGCGGGGCTGATAGCTTCTCCTTCCCCCTCTGGATTATCCGTTAAACAATTTTCACGCCTCACAAGGTGCATAGCGATGCGCGGGCACGCATACTGTTGCGCAATTGTTTCCGGCCTTCAGATCGTCCTGCGGCCATTCCGTTAGGTAAAACCGAGTCCTTCATGCGTGCACCCTTTCTGGTTGTTTTGATAGCCTTGCTGACTTTGTCGCTTGCCGGCTGCTCGGAAGATGAGCCTTTGTCGAAAATCACGCTGACCGACACCCAGCTGCAACAGGTCGGGCAAAAGATCTTCCAGAATGAATGCGCAGGCAAGATTGTATGTCTGGTCCACTGGAATCAGGGCGAAGCCTTTCCCTCATTGGGAATAGGGCACTTCATCTGGTATCCGAAGGACGTTGATGGCCGGTTTGTGGAGAGCTTTCCGGAGCTGATCGCTTTTATGCGAAAGCGAGGAACCACGCTGCCGAAGTGGTTGGATGAAATGGAGCCGCTTGATGCACCCTGGCCGGACCGGAGCGCTTTTCTGGAGCAGGAAGGAAGCCCTCGAGTTGTCGAATTACGGGGTTTTCTGGAACAGACACAGGGACTGCAGGCCGATTTCATGTTCAGGCGTGCGCAATCTTCGCTCGAGCGGGTGATCAGTGCAGCCCCTGAGGATCAGCAGGACGCAATCCGGCAACGAATTGACGCACTCAGTACCACACCCGGTGGTGCCTACGCGTTAATGGACTATGTGAATTTCAAGGGCGAGGGACTGTCACCAACCGAGACTTATAATGGTCAGGGCTGGGGCTTGCTGCAGGTATTGCAGCAAATGCGTGAAAGCGACGCCGATACGGCCCTCGGCCAGTTTCAGGAAGCCGCCGCAGCGGTGCTGACCCGCCGGGCAACCAATGCCGAAAAAGCCATTGAACGCGAACAGTGGTTGCCGGGGTGGTTGAATCGACTGAAGACCTATCAGGAGAGTGACTGACGCCACTGGCCCTGAGTTTAGTCTGCCTTCAGTGCTTTTTCTGCAAAATTCAATCGATCCTGACCGAAGAACATCTCATCACCGACAAAGGTGGTGGGCGCACCGAATACGCCACGCTCGATTGCTTCTGACGTGATGGCCTTGAGCTTGTCCTTGGTCGCCTGATCGTTGCATTTAACCAGTACTTCTTGTGGATCAAAGCCGGCTTTGGACAGCACCTTGGCGACGACTTCAGGTTGACCCATGTCAAGCTCGTCGATCCAGAGGCCGGTGAAGACGGCGTTCAGGTAGTCCTGAAAACGGGGTGTATCCATATAGGCCACAGCGCCTCGCATCAGCAGCAAAGTGTTAACCGGGAAGAAAGGATTGAAGTTCAGCGTGACCCCATAGTCCTGGGCGTAGCGTTGGAGGTCCATCCGGCTGTAGCGACCTTTGGCGGGAACAGCAGCAGGGGACTGGTTGCCAGTGGCCTGAAATACAGCACCGAGAAGCATGGGCTTCCACTCGAGTTCGGCGTTGTTTCGCTCTGCAATGGCTGCAATTTGGGTCCAGCCGATATAACTGGCAGGGCTGCCAACGTCGAAGAAAAACTCAATACGCTTGCTCATTTGTGGCTCCTATTTCTTGTGCATTTTTGCGCAGATCCGGGACAGGTTTGATTTAAGGGAATCAAAAGGTTTCCATCCAGGGGCGTAGGTCGAGTTCGTGGGTCCAGCTGTCCTTTGGCTGGCGGTGAATCTGCCAGTACTGCTCTGCGATATGATCAGGGTTGAGAATGCCGTCCTGATCTTTCAGGGCATAGCGATCAGGGAAATTGTCGCGAATAAATGCGGTATCTATAGCACCGTCGATAATCGGATGTGCCACATGGATGCCCTGCGGTCCAAGCTCTCTCGCCATGCTTTGGGCCAGTGCCCGTAACGCGAATTTGGCGCCTGAGAATGCTGAAAAGCCACTACTCCCTCGAAGTGAGGCCGTTGCTCCGGTAAAAATGATGGTGCCGCGGTTGCGGGGCAGCATCACTCTGGCTGCTTCGCGCCCGGTGAAGAAGCCTGCCAGCGCCGCCATTTCCCAGACCTTGCGGTAAACCCGGGCAGTGGTTTCGGTAATTGAAAAGCGCACGTTGGCGCCAATATTGAATACCACCACACCGACCTCACCTATATCCCGCTCGATCGTGTTGAACAGATCGACCATGGCGCTTTCCTCGCGCGCATCGCAACCGAAGGCATGGGCGATGCCGCCTTCCGACTCAATAGTGTCGACGAGGGGCTGCAGTGCATCAGCCTGACGCCGGGTGGCTGCGACGGTGAAACCCTCCCGGGCGAACCGGCGAGCAATGGCGCCACCGGTCGCGTCACCAGCGCCGATAATGACGGCGACCTGTGGCCTGTTTTGTGAGTTGGGCATGGCATATCTCCATAGGTTCTTTTTTGGAACCTTGATACTCAGTTCCTTTTTGGAACTTGTCAAGTTATTCTATCGCTGTCGCTAAAAGGAGGGTGAAGCATGCGTTGGGAAGAACTGGATCAACAGCCCTGTTCCGTTGCCCGGGCTTTGTCGGTGGTGGGTGACCGTTGGACGTTGCTGGTGCTGCGGGATTGTTTTCTCGGAGTGCGGCGGTTCGATGCGTTCGAAAAACGTTTGGGGATTACCCGCCACGTGCTGACCGATCGGCTAAAGAAGCTGGTTCATGAAGGGGTGTTGTACAAGGCGCCATACCAGGATAAACCGCGGCGGGAAGAGTACCGGCTGACAGATAAAGGACTTGATCTGCATCCGGTCCTGATGGCCTTGGTCAGTTGGGGCGATCATCATATGGCAGATGATCGTGGTGCCCCCATCGTCAGGATTCACAAGGGTTGTGGCGAAGTCATGCGGCCGGTGATGGTGTGTTCCGAATGCGGTGAGCCCGTTAGTGCCAGGGAAGTGAAAGTTGAGCCAGGTACGGGCTGGGCGGCACAGGCGACAGACGTTATGCCAATAGAGATCGGCTAGCATTCCGGTAATTTTTCAGATTACTTGCCAATCCCTGCCAGAATACATCTATGGTTTAATACCCGGGTTTCGGGTTCGCATAAATCCATAATAATTTTCGGTAGTGGCTGAGGTTTCTATGCTCGACTATGTAGCGCTTTGCTTGCTGTTCTTTGTTGCGATCGTGCTGTTTTACGGCGTTATCGTGATTCACGATATTCCATACGATATTGCCAAACACAGAAATCATCCCCATCAGGATGCGATTCATGTTGCCGGCTGGGTCAGTCTGCTGACCTTGCATATCCTGTGGCCGTTTCTTTGGGTTTGGGCAACGCTCTACCGAAAGGATCGGGGTTGGGGATTTCAGGACGGCAGGTCCGATCATACCCATCTCGCAGATCTGGAAGTGCAGGTTGCAGAGTTGAAAGCCCGGCTGGATCGGGTTGAAGCGTCACCTTCTTCCAGCAACGACCAGGAGAACTGATCGTGGATGTACTCCTGATTCTGACCTACACCGCTTTTAGTATTGCCGTTTTCAAAGTGTTCAAGGTGCCCCTGAACAAATGGACGGTACCGACAGCGGTTCTTGGCGGTATTTTTCTGCTGGGCTCGCTGATCGTGATAATGAATTACAACCATCCGTATTCCGAGCAGGCCCGCAAGTATGCCCGCACAACGCCGATTGTGCCGACCATTTCAGGCCGCGTTGACTCCGTTGAAGCGCCCGCGAACGTGTTGCTTGAGAAAGGCGATGTGCTCTTCACGCTCGATCAGACCAAATACCGGGCAATTGTGGATTCTCTGACGGCTCAGTTAACGTCTGCCAAGCTTGACCTTGATCGTGCCACGAAACTGGCGCGCACCGGGGCGGGTTCACGCAGGGATCGGGATCTGGCCCAGGCGCGTTACGACGATCTGAAAAACCAGCTTGTTGCTGCGCAGTTCAATCTTGATGAGACCGTGGTGCGCGCGCCGACGCGGGGCTACGTATCCCAGGTGTTTTTGCGCCCGGGCATGATTGCCGTCAGTCTTCCATTACGTCCATCCATGATTTTTGTACATCAGGAGGCTGATATCTATACCGGCTGGTTCCGGCAGAACAGCTTGTTGAGACTGGAAGTGGGTGACGAAGCAGAGATTGCGCTGGATGGTATTCCGGGGAAGGTGTTTTCCGGGGAGGTCGACTCAGTTCTGCCTATTCTTGCAGAAGGGCAGTTGCAGCCATCGGGTACTCTCGCCAAGGATGACGCCGGGCCGGGTCGGATTCCGGTGACCATCCGGATCACTGATCCTTCATTTGACCAGTATCGGAGCCAGGTTCCTGCCGGCGCTTACGGTCAAATGGCGCTTTACAGCGATCATTTCCACCATATTGCGATTATGCGGCAGATACTGCTTCGAATGTCCGCCTGGATGAACTACCTGTTCCCGTTCCACTGAATCAGTGGCGCGTGTTTTCAGGTTAACGCTGAGGCCGGGAAACCGGCCTCAGTTGTATTTGAGGTTCCGTGGGAAGCGACGGTATTGATCTCAGGCTCAGCACCTCACGCTTCCCGATAAACCATCTTTTCAGGCTATCGCCGGTTGTTTCTTTGTCGCCAGCCACGCGGCGGCTATTGCGGGGACTATCAAGATGGCACTGGCCAGTGACAGTTCCCCGTTGCTCAGCGGCACAGGCCCGCCACCGGGAATGGCCAGCAACATGCCCCCCAGAATAAGCGCGAGTCGTATCGGCCACTGCAGCAGTTTGCTCGCACTGAGATCGCCCACGCCCAGCAAATAGCCTTGCATCGATCCGGCTATGAGCGTGATGCCAACGAGTGCCTGAGCAATCACAATAGCGATTTCATTCCAGTTGCCCTGAAAGATCAGCGCGGGATTAAGCACAAACAGGAACGGAATGAAGTAAATAACACTGCCCAGACGCATCGCCTGCACACCTGTTTCCATCGGTCGTGCTCCCGCCACAGTCGCTGCAGCGAATGCACCCAATGCTACCGGGGGCGTGATAAAGCTGAGCATGCCCCAGTACAGAATGAACAGGTGCACTGCGAGCGGATCCATACCCCCGCCGTTAATCAATGCGGGTGCCAAAGCGACAGCGAGGAATATGTAGGCTGCGGTGACAGTCATGCCTATGCCGAGAATGAAGCTGGTTAAAGCGCCCATCAGCAGCAATACCAGAGTGTTCCCGCCGGCAAGAAAGATCAGATCGTTGGCGATTGTCCCTGATAACCCGGTTACGGATAGCGCCCCCACCAAGAGGCCGACACCGCCCAGAATCGCGATCAATTCAGCAAACAACTTGCCCGAGTTCGAGAAGAAGTCTTTTACATCCTGCCAGCCCCACCGCTGGTAGGGCAGAATCTGATTGATTGCGATGAGCAATGCTGTTGCGTAAAAGGGCGCGGTCGCTTCACGCCGCAAGAAAAACAGCAGCCAGATCAGCAGCACGAAAACGAAAATGAAGTACCAGCCTTCTTTCAGGGTTTGCTTGATGGATGGCAACTCATCGACCGGCAGACCTTCAAGTTTGTGGCGAGCTGCGTAGGCATCGATCTGGATAAACAGCCCCAGGAAGTAAAGCACCGACGGCACCGCGGCGGCGAGCGCAATAGTGCCGTAGGGAATGTTGAGGAACGCTGCCATGATAAAGGCGGTAGCGCCCATCACGGGCGGCATGAGCACGCCACCTGTTGATGCACAGGCTTCAACACCTGCGGCATAGGAACGGCTGAAGCCGACCCGCCGCATGGCCGGAATCGACAACACACCGGTCGTGAGCACGTTCGTGATGACGCTGCCGCTCATGGACCCCATGAGACCACTGGAGAACACGGCCACTTTGGCCGGTCCGCCCCTGACGTTTCCAAGCAGGGCAAAGGCCAGATTGATAAAAAATTTGCCGCCGCCGGTTTGCTGCAGCGCTACGCCGAACAAAAGGAAGCCGATGACAAGATTGGCAAAGGCCTGCAGCGGAATGCCCATGATGCTTTCGCGACTCATGGCATGGTAAATCGCGGTCTGGGTTGGCGAAGAGGGAAAGCCCTGAATCGGACCGGGCACCAAATCGGCAAAAATGGGATAGAGGCTGGCGATGCCGACAATGATGGCGATGGGAAGTCCGCCGGCCCGGCGAACGGCCTCAACAATAGTGGCCCAAAGCATGAAACTCACGACCATCGCGTATTGCGGTGCCTCATACTCCCAGCCCCGATCGAGAATCTGTTCGGCGTTATAAACGAAGAACCCACAGATGCCCGTCGTCGCAAGGAACAAAAGCACGTCGTACCAGGGAACTTGTGTTCGCGACGCATGTTTGTTCATCGGCCACAGGACGTAGACCAGTGGCAGCATGAGCGCGACGACCATGTAGAAAAACTGACTTTCGACCTGCGTGATAAACCCGATGAGCTGCAGGTTGAACAGGTAATCGATGGTGATGAGGGTCATCACGACGGTGGCAACACGGGGTACCCAAAGCCAGAAACCGGTTAACTGGCGAATACCGGAAATGTTTTCCGGTGGACTGGCGGTCTCTTGAGGAACATTCATCGGTAACACTGCTCCGAAGTAGAAGTGAACAAAGAGGTGGTCAAGCAATAGAACGGGTGAGTCATGGCTGACTCACCCGGGGTGCTGGCTTAGCGGAATACGGGGTTCATGCCCGCAGCTTCAAGAGCGGTTGCGCGGGCGTCCATCCAGCCGTCACGAAAGGCTTCTTCATCGGAAGGTGGGTTGTTGCCGGTGTAAGTCTTCCAGGTTTTCATCAGAATGTTCTGGCGCTTAACCAGCTTGTCCTGATGTGCTTGCATAGCATCGGTCCATTCACCGATTTCCTTGTAATAGGCGACGACGGCATCGTGGAAGGGAATGACCCATTCCAAATTCTGGCTGTCCAGGCTATAGCCGCCGTTTCCGGGAGCTGCGTCCTTATATTTATCGAAGTCTTCGTGGAAGACGCGGATCAGGCTGTCAGCAAGCTTGGGATCAGTGTCGGCGTTTGCTACCAGAATCGGGTACGGGTAGCTCGCTCCGATCCATGGGTTGTCTTTGCTGTATTCGCCCGCTGCTGACGTGACTTTATGCGGCTGGAAGTAAGGTGCGACCGCTTGCAGGCGCTTCCATCCTTCTTTGTCGTTCGGGTCCAGCTCGGGCCATACGATACCGCGAGGGCTGGCGGCCAGTTGTTGAGGTGGCGGTGCGACGCTGACGGTAAAGGCGGTATCGACCTGATCCGAGATAATGCCTTCGAACGCACGACCGTAACCCGGGAACTCGACTTTCTCGACGTCATCCCAGGTGAGGCCGCCAAACGCCAGGTATGCTTCAGTGCCAAGGTTCAGAGCGTCATCACCGCGTATCCAGGAGACGCGCTTGCCTTTCAGATCCTTCGGTGATTTGACGTCGATGTCGCCTGCGACGGCGATACCCAGGCCAAAGCTGGCGATCGACGTTGTAATGACGCGAATGGGTTGCGGCCCCCAATTGGGGTCAGCAAACATCAGAACGCCTTCAGAGCCGTAGTAGCTCGCGATACCGCATGCGCAAAGTGGCACACGGCCGGTTTTGAGCGGCGTCATACGGGAGACGTCGTTTTCACCAGGCAGAATACGTACCGCTGTACCATATTCGTTCTGCAACAGGTTGCCGATAGACACCATCTGGCTGTAACCGGCTGATCCTGTGCCATAAGCGGTCATGGCAAGGGTGTTGGGGAGGTCTACTTTTTCCGCGCTGATTGCGGACAGGGGAGAGGCTGCAACGGCTGTAGCCAGTAAGCACCGAAAGACACGTAACATTAGACAGTCCTGTGTTTGTATTTATGGGTCTGCGTTTCGCAATGCGAAATAACATTTTGTTATCCATTTACGAAAATAGACGGGCCTTGCCGGTGGTGTCAATTGTTATGTCTAATCTGTCACGTTTTGTCGCATTGAGGGTGGTGTGTAGCAGGTTCTTGCAGTGCGGTTCAGGCGCGCGGGGCCATCAGCAAAATGCGGATCGAATTGGCTGGGTATTTATTTGTGCGAGGCAACAATCGATTGGGCCTGAGGCGCCCAGAGAGGCGCTGCCAGAACGCGATGTTCTGCGCAGCAGTGGTATTCGTCAGGATTGCTCCGGCGGCAATACGACCCATTCAGGCTCATCAAAAGCCCCGATCGGTCGGATATCGCAAAAGGGTGCAGCGCTGCGAATGATTTCGGCAACGTCGGGGTTGTGCTGGCCTTCCATCGCATCTCTTTGAGCCTTGGTGTCCCAGCTGGCGATGGCAATCAGTACATTCGGATCGTCGAGCTTTCGGTGCAATCGAGTACCCCGGGCACCGGGCGCTCGCTGGATGATCTCGCTGGCGCGAACCCAGGCGTCGGCATACTCCTCTGCGGTGTGGCCGTCCTTGATGTGCACTTCGAAAATGTATTTCATAAAGCCTCCGTATTGGCCAGGCGCTCAATTGGGCAAGCTCGTGAATTTTACGCCGGATCAACAAGTTTTGCCGCAAAGGCCTGCAGCGCGTCACCACCCTGAATATCATCCTCGAATAGTGGCAGCCTCAGTTGTTTGATGCCTTTCAGACGTTGATCAATGTCCGCCAGGTGGCGGCTCTGTCTCTCCCTTCGGGTCGCCCAGAATGCACTATCATCGTCCTCTGGTAAAAGCCGGTTGATGATAGCGCCGGCCACCGGAATAGCGGCACTTTTCAAGGCATTCACGGCCCGTTCAGTCTCCAGAATTGGCAATCGCTCGGGCGTCAGCACGAATAGAAAAGCGGTGTGGGATGCGTCGTTTAACAATCGTCGGGTGCGATGGAAGAGCCGTTGGCGCGCTAGCAGCGTCTCGGTGAGTTCACGGCTTCGGTCGTCCAGACCTTCGAGGGCGTTTTCCGAAGGATCGGACATGGGGTTGTCCAGGCTACGGCCTGGTGTCAGGTGCGCCAGCGCCTTGCCGAGTTTTTCAGAGCGTTTGTTGTGTTTGAGCAGGCCGTCTGTCCAGGCGGCCATCACTTCGGGAAGGCTGAGCAGCCGCAAGGTATGGCCGGTTGGGGCGGTGTCGAAGATCAACAGGTCGTAGTCGTTCTGGCTGTCCTCGATCAGGCGGGACATGCGTTCAAGTAGTGCGGCTTCCTGAGCGCCCGGAGACTGGCTGCTCAGCCGCAATTGACGTTGCAGCTCTTTGACATGATCCGGCCCGACGTAGCGCTTCATCTGAGAAAAAACACGCTCGAGGTAGGCGTCAACCTCGGTGTCAGGATCCAGCTCCAGCGCGGTCAGGTTCGGCCAGACGCGGGTTGGCCGGTTGCCGATCGGGCGATCAAACGCATCGGACAGGCTGTGAGCCGGGTCAGTTGAGATCAGCAGTACACGCCGTCCGGCATCAGCTGCGGCCACGGCCATAGCCGAAGCGACGGTGGTTTTTCCGACACCGCCTTTGCCCCCGACCATCAGCAGCTGCCGGTTTGCAATCAGATCCGGAATATTGAGCATAAAGGCCTCAGGTAAGCGATTAGCAGCAGCGCATATTATCAAGTGGCGAGCGCTCCATTCCCATGCGGGTATGCCAGTCATGGAAACGTTCCAGCAACAGGGGCTGCAGCTCAAGACAATACCAGCTGGCAGGGTTGGGAATTCCCATCATTTCACCGAATACCAGTAGCATGAAGAGATCATCTTCGTCCCGTTGAGCGCGGGCGATTGCGGCACGGTATGGCGCGTTGTAATACTCGGTACCTGCCGCGCTGGCGCGCCTGTACCAGTATTTGAAACGAGCCAGGGTTTTATTCATGGTGCGCTCCGTTCCGGCAAGCCCGCGACAGGGCACAGGTTATTGGAAAAAGGGTATTGTCAGCGACTACACCTTATATTGGAATAGTCGCTGACGTATCGTCAGGTGTTGCCTGCTTCTGCTTTTTTCTCGCGCTTAACCCTGCGCAGCGTGGCGGTGCACTCTAGCGTGACCAGCACCGCTGCAACCAACACCACAAGATCAAGACCAAAGAGGAACCAGTCGCTCTTGAGGTAGAAGCCTTTAAGTTGCAGCAGTAGCGCGTAGAGGGTCATCGACAGCAGAAAAATCAGCGGCACCAGCGCGTAAATCGTCGGCGAACCGCGGCGTACCAGCATCACCGTCACGACGAGTAGCGTGAGCCCGGCCAGCAGCTGGTTAGTTGTGCCGAACAGCGGCCAGATCAGCAGCCCACCGGAGCCATCTGCGCCTCCCGCACCGAACGCCAACAGCAGGCATGAGCCCACGGATAGCAGTGTTGCGGGCGCTGCTTTGGCCATCCACTTGATGTCGTAGATCTCGCCCCACTCCTGGAAAATGTAGCGTTGCAGGCGAAGACCGGTATCCATCGTGGTACCGGCGAAAAGTGCCGCCATAACCGTCAGCATGGTGCCGGCTACCGCTGCATCCATACCTGTGCCCTGGCTCAGGATGGTCGCGCCGCCATTGACGAATGCCAATACACCGCCCTGGCCAAACGCGGTGTAGACCGCCTGCCAATCGGCCAGCGAAGCAAATCCGGCTGTACCGGCGATGATAGCCGCCAGTGCCAGCGCCCCCTCACCAGTGGCACCAAAGTAACCCACAAAGCGGGCATCGGATTCCCGGTTGAGCTGCTTCGAGGTGGTGCCGGATGCGACAAGCCCGTGGAAGCCTGAGATTGCGCCGCAGGCTATGGTCACGAACAGCAGCGGAATCATGGAGGGGGTATCCGCCGGCAAGTTGTTGTTGATCATCGGAGCAACGACGGTCGGGTTGCCAATCAGAACTGCGGCATAAAGTGCGATAAGCCCCACAAACAACTGAAGACCGTTGATGTAGTCCCTGGGTTGCAGCAGCATCCAGACGGGCAGCAGTGACGCCACGGCGGCGTAAGCGAAGAGGATGAGAATCCAGGCTGCGTTGTCAGACATGCCCATAACCTGTTCGGGCAGGGCGACAGGCACGGAAGGCCCGATGTAGATCAGGAAATAAAGTGCGGTGACGCCCAGAAGCGACACGATGGGCAGGCTCATCTTGGCGCGGTAGATCAACTGGCCAATAACCAGTGCCACCGCAATAGCGCCCCATACCGGCACTACCGAGCCCGGGTTGTTGATCAGCAACTTGGCAATCACCACACCAAAGACGCCGTTGACCATCAACAGAACCAGGAAAATCACAATCATGAATATTGATCGTGTGCGGTTGCTGACAACTTCGCCTGTGAGCGTCCCTACTGACTTTGCCTTGTTGCGCACGCTGGCCCAGATGGCGCCAAAATCATGAATGCCGGCAAAGAAAATAGTGCCGATAGTGACCCACAGGAAAGCGGGCAACCAACCCCATATAACCGCAATGGCCGGTCCGACAATCGGCGCGGCACCGGCAACCGAGGTGAAGTGATGCCCCCACAGAACGAATTTGTTTGTGGGAACAAAATCGACGCCGTCTTCAAACTCATGAGCCGGCGTTTTGAATTTGTCATCCAGTTTGAAAATGACTTTGGCGAGAAAACGGGAGTAAATGAAATAACCCGCAGCCATCGCTCCCAGTCCGATAATCAGCAGCAGTATGGCGCTCATCACAGTTTCCTGAAGAGTTGGTTGGTTTGTTGTGCGAGGGTTCTATTAAAGATAGGTCAGTCAGAACTGCCATGCTCGGCGTTGGGGCTGAAAAATTCAATGGATCTGCGCCTAATGGCTAATACCGGAATTGATGTGGCTCAAGCGCCCGTGCTCTGGAGCAACTGCTGTCATAATGACGGGAGGCGCCAATTCAGGCGGTTTGAGACGTCGTCGTTTCGGGTACGGGCATGTGCCCGTCGACCTCGGGTCCTACAACACGGTTTCTGCCTTCAGCTTTGGCGGTATAGAGGCGATGGTCTGCCCGGGTGAGCAGGCTTCGAAGGCTGTTGCCGTCGGCGCCGATTTCAGCGATACCGACGCTCATTGTCAGCGAAATGGTTTTGTCTTCAAAAGTTAATGGGGTGTTCGCCAGGGTGTCCCGCAGGTGTTCGCATACAGTGCGGGCCTGCAAGCTGTTGGTGCCCGGCAGCAGCACGCCGAATTCTTCGCCGCCAAGACGGCAGGCCAGATCCCCTGCACGCAGGTTCTTCTCCAGCAGGCGCGCCACATGAATGAGCGCCTGGTCGCCGACATCATGCCCATACTGGTCGTTAACTTCCTTGAAATAGTCGAGATCGATCACGAACAGCGTCAGTGGTCTGGCGTTTCGGGTCGCCTGCGCCTTTTGCTGCTCAAATACTTCCCTGAACATCGCGCGATTGGGCAGGGCGGTCAGGAAATCAGTGCGCGCCATTTGCAGCAGGCTTAGCTCGGTGCGCTCTCGGCTGACTTCATAAACATGAGAGAAGGTGACGATGCAGATTGACAATATAGCAATATTCATCAATGGCATAGGCTGCATCAATTCAGCAGAGTCATGGTACTTCATAACGAAAATAATGCCGGCGATCAGTGTGAAAGTGATGGACATAACGAGCCCGGTTTTGCGACCGTGCAGAAGATGAGAAAGTAGTGGGATCAGGAGCACCCACCCGAAGACGGAGAGGGTGGCACGGGGAGTGGTCATGGCGAACATCATGACGCAGAAGAATGGTATGGTGTAACAGAAAATCCAGCGTTGCAGGTTCTTGGTGTTGCGGCCAGCAATCATCAGGAAAATCGAATAGGCTGCCATGCATAGTTCAGCGACAGACAGCATGATGTTGCCGCGAAATATATTCCCTATCCCGAAAATGATGCCGGCTATGGCGGTTAGCCATAGAAGGGAAACCAGCACGGCTTTACGATGTGGCCGAGCCAGTTTAAGGCTCGTTTCGGAGATATCCATCTGAGGAGTCCGGAATGCGTCATTGCCATTCTGAAGTTAATAGACGCTACCTCCAAACACAAGAAAACAAGGATTGTTACGGCGCGGTTTCGACGCCACTTGCCCATATTTCATGATATGTCACAAAAAACGATACTAAAGTCGTAGACGCTTGTTGTTGAACCCTTGAGTGCCGCTTTTCGGAGTGGCTGCTACAATTCAGGAAGTACGTACCGGCAGGCTTGATGGAAAAAGCTTGATCTGTAATTCAGGGAGATGGGTGGCATGTCCATGTCGACAACCCAACACAGCGATACCCAGTTCAGCCTTATTTATCATTACCTCCAGAGGGCGCAAGCTTTGCTGGTGCGCTGGTTATTTTGCAGCATGACGGTTTTGGGCGCCCCGATGCTGGCTGCGGATCAGCGCGTTATCACCTCGCCATCCTCGACCGGGGAAGTCTCTGTGAATGTAGGGCAACGCATTGTCAGTGCCATGTATCGGCACTGCGGCGACGACGTTCATTTCCTCGAGGTGCCGGCGGCCAGGGCTTTTGTGATGGCAGAAGCCGGGCAGTCTGATGGTGAGCTTGCCCGGGCGAAAGAAGCCGTAAAACCCGGAGCACCATTGCGGTCACTCACTGAGATCTTGCTCGAACTGCCGCTGGTGCCAGTGTATTCAGCTAATGATCGGTCGCCGCCGACGGGAGCATCGGGTGAAAGGTGGGGCGTCTTGCAAGGTTATCGCCGTTTCGCCGGAATGCTGCCCTCTGAAGTAACGGCGGTGCCTGTGCGGGGTACAAAGCAGTTGTACGACCTGCTTGATCGGCATCGCATTGATGCGGCGCTTATGATGGCATTCGACGCCCGGGTCTATTCCAGAATCGACAAGGGCCTTGAAGTCGGGGAACCGGTTGGTCATGTGACGCTGTATCACTTTGTACATGAAACCAGAGCTGCGAGCGTGCCCTGTTTGTCACAACAGCTCTCCGCCATGAAGCGGGGTGGTGAGTACGATCGGATCATTGAAGATACAGTAGACGAATACGTCGCAAGGAATCGGGTTGAGCAGCCGGATGATGGAAAAGCCGATTAAGATGTTGCTCGTCCCTGAGCAATCTTCGGAAGTTAGAGCGCGTGGCCAGGCGTTTTACATTCTGGCGTCTGTGCTCTCGAAAATCTTGTCCGCAGAGGCCGCGACGAATCCTGTGTAAAGGCTGCCATCAGCAGTTGGATAACGTTTGGCAAATTCGTAGAAGCAGCTTGGGATCGATACGGTCTGGTCGGCAAAGCGCGCATCTGCCCTGTCGGCCATAGTTGATGATTGTTCCAGCATGTCGGCCGGCGACCCTTTTACTTCGCCACCTGACGTGTTGACGTTGTAGCCGTTTTCTTTCAGCACCTCATTGATAGCTTCGACACTGTCGAATTGCTCCAGTTGGTTCACATTGACCGTGAAGTGGTTGGCGCGATATCCCCAGGCTGCCACCCAGGCCGCATACTCACTTTCAGCCAGCAGAGCTTTGTACGTGGCGTAATCCACTTTCCAATGAGTGCCGGAGTAGAGGAAGTTATCGGCGGTCACGGCGTCCGGATCGACCTGATCAACGATGTCACGGACCACGGCCTGAAGCTCAGGCGAGAACTTCTCAACCAGCAATTCCGAGATAAAGACCTTGGGTGCTGCTGGATCCGGATGCTCATAATGCTTGGCATAGAGCTTCTTCGCTTCGAAATTGTAGTCCCCGCCTTCGGTATAACCCAACGCCAGAAAATGAGCGGCCAGCTTGTCGAGATTCACTTTTTCCAGATTGAATGTGCGCAGGGCAATATGATCGTTAATGATCTTGTGGCCCTGAGTGCCGCCGAGAATACAGTGAATCTCCTGGGCGGATGGCGTGACGGCCTTGTAGTTGTCCCACAGGTTGCTGAACAAGGACTGGATATCAGAGTGCATACAAAAACTCCTGTTGGTGTCTGTGGGCGGTTTTAAGTTCGTATGTTTGCGTCTCGGTTGCGGTCGCTGATTTGGCGGCCGCCAGTTGAACGAAGCGCGCCGTGGCGCCATCCGTCAGGCCCAGTGATTCGCAAAGCGCTGACGGTATTTGTAGCAGGTTATGCTGCGGCAGATACGTCGCCTCTTCGGTGACTGTGGCGCGGAAATCCGCAGTCGCCGTATTGGCAATGGCCAGAACCTCGTGCTGATCCTGCTTTTGACCTCGATTAAATATCGGAGTTTCCGCATCAATGACCTGAACACGGCATTCAATTGAGCCTGCGATACTGCGGATCTGGCTCAGCTCAGCCTCGACGGTTGGGCCGGCGTCGAATAGATCCACGTAGCCTTTATGGCGGAAGCCCTCGGACTCCAGCATATGCAGGGCAGGCCGGGTTTTGTCGTGGACCTGACCGATCACCTGTTGGGCCTCGGGACTCAACAAATGAGTATAGAGCGGATACTTGGGCATGAGCTCGGCGATGAACCGATTGTTACCCGACCCCACCAGGCCGGTCACTGTGGCAAAGTCGAGATCAACAAAGTGGTCGCGCAACCAGGTCCAGAATGGCGAACGGCCATCGTCACAGGAAACCCCGCGCATTTCGGCAATCACGGTGTTGGCAAAGCGCTGGGGATGCTGCGCCATAAACAGGAAGCGCACTTTTGATAATAACTTGCCAGCGTAGGCGCGGCGGAACTGTGGCCGCAGAAACAGCGTGCAGATCTCGGTGCAACCGGTGTAGTGATTGCACATGTTGAGCACATCAACGCGCTTGAATAGCGAAAGCTCACGGGAGTGATGCACCACCTGGCTCTTGTGGTAATGGTAAAGCGGGCTGTCCATACCGACGGAAGCTTCAATTCCGGTGGTGCCAATAACATCACCGGTATCCGGATCTTCAAGCACAAACAGATAACTTTCGCTGCAGGGTTGCGTCACCGAGCTGGCAAAGCTATCAATGGAGTGCTGGATTTTCTGGGTGAGAAAGTCACGATCATCAACCAACGACGTGAAGCCGGGACCGGATTCAACCGCAATCTCCTGCAGGACGTCTAGATCCTTGTGGGCTATTGGACGAATGAACATCAGCTGTACTCCCCGCCGTAAAAATCTTATGTGAGCGCGCCGATTGTCTCCGTTGGTCTTGCCGACTCCAACAGGGTGACCTTTTATCCAGCCGCATTTCGGTCAGTATGAACAGCGTGCTGGCTAATTTGCAGTGTCAAAATGAGCGAATTGATGAGAATATTGGTTAAAATGATTTAGTAGAGTGGCGCTATGATAAAAAAACAGGATCAGCAGTTGTTATTTCTGCTGCGTCAGAATGCCCGGGCCAGTATTTCTGATCTTGCGCGGGAATTGAGTCTGTCGCGGTCGACGGTACAAAATCGCATCGCCCGACTGGAGGCTGCGGGGATTATCCGGGGATATTCGCTGGACGTGGGAGGGGAGTATTCGGCGAACAAGGTCGAGGCGCATGTATCGATCAAAGTGCATCAGAAGCTCACCGCAAAAACCAATATCGCGCTGGAACAAATAGGGCAGGTGGTGCAGCTCTACTCTGTCAGTGGTGAATACGATTTACTGGCGATTGTACAGGCTCAATCTTTGGAGGAGTTAAGCGCCGTGCTGGATGATATTGGCAACCTGGACGGTGTTGAGCGCACGAACTCGGCTGTCGTGCTGGAAACCAAATTCAAGCGATAGAGGCTAATCCAAACGACGTTCAGCGCCCCTGTAGCCGAAGTTTCAGTTTTGGCTACAGGGACGGGGTCAATTGAAACCAGTCCACTGATGTCCGGCTTTATGAGTTATGGACAAGCCACCTTCAGTGCCTGTTCGACGTCGGCAATAATATCCTCGACATGCTCAATACCAATGGAGAGGCGGACCAGGTCTTCGCTCACGCCTGCACTCTTCAACTCTTCAGGGTTAAGCTGGCGGTGGGTTGTGGTCGCCGGATGACAGGCCAGGGATTTGGCATCGCCAATGTTCACCAGTCGGTAGATCAGCTGCAACGCGTCGATAAACCGTGCGCCGGCTTCTTTGCCTCCCTTTATACCAAAGCTGAGAATGCCGGATGCGCGCCCGCCGCAAATTTTGTCGCAGGTTGCCTTGTAGGGGCTGGAGGACAATGTGGCGTAGTTGACCCACTCAACGAGGGGGTGGTTTTCCAGAAAGCTTGCCACTTTTTCGGCATTCTCGCAGTGCCGTTCCATCCTTAGTGCGAGGGTTTCCATGCCCTGCATGATCAGGAACGCATTGAATGGGGATAGCGCAGCGCCGGTGTTACGAAGAGGCACCACCCGGCATCGACCGATAAATGCGGCAGCGCCGAGCGCTTCGGTATAGACCACGCCATGATAGGAAGGGTCCGGTTCATTAAGCATCGGGAAGCGCTGCTTGTTGGCGGCCCAGTCGAATTTTCCTGAATCCACCACTATACCGGCGACGGTTGTGCCGTGGCCTCCGATATATTTGGTCAGGGAGTGCACGACAATGTCGGCACCGTGCTCAAAAGGACGGCACAGGAAGGGCGTGGCTACGGTGTTGTCCACGATCAGCGGTACGCCGTGCCGGTGAGCAATGTCGGCCCATTGCTGGATATCGACGATATTACCCGCCGGGTTGCCTATGGATTCGCAGAACAGCGCACGGGTGTTGTCGTCAATCGCTTTCTCTATCGCATCAAAATCATCATGCCGGACAAAACGGCACTCAATACCCTGGTTAGGCAGGGAATGCGCAAACAGATTGTAAGTTCCGCCATACAGCTGGCTGGTGCTGATGATGTTGCTGCCCACCCGGCAGATGGTTTGCAGGGCATAGGTGATGGCCGCCATGCCCGAGGCAACCGCTAGCGCGCCGATACCGCCTTCAAGCGCTGCCATGCGCTCTTCAAGCACCGCATTGGTCGGGTTCATTATGCGGGTGTAAATATTGCCGGGCACTTTCAGATCGAACAGATCAGCGCCGTGCTGGGTATCGTCGAATGTGTAAGACGTGGTCTGGTATATCGGGGTTGTGGCGGCATGGGTTGTAGGATCGCCGCTGAACCCGGCGTGCAGGGCAAGCGTTTCAGCTTTCATTGCGTTGTTTCCCTTGTTGTGAGAATTGTTGTTGGATGAATGACCCAGGATCATTCGAAGTGTGCCCGGACAATGGGTAAGGCATGCCTTGGAGGATACTATGGCATTACACCGACAGCCATTGAAGCACTCTTTGGCGAGCACCCTGAAGCGCCACAATCGGGTCTGCAATGGCATTCCCATTGTCTGATACATGTCAGGTTATGCGTCGTAGCTATACTGACAGTTCTTAAAACGTTTGCAGCAAGGAGCATAGGTCATGAATTGGAAACATTGGTGGAGTGCGGCGCTGACCGTCAGTTTGGCAAGTCTGAGTGCACAAGCTGCGGCAGAGGATCATGTCAGGGTTACACCGCTTGGTAGCCACAAGGGCGAGTTCTGTTCACTGGACCGGGCCATGGTTTTCGAGGATCCGAACGGTACCCGTATCCTTTACGATGCAGGGCGTACCGTCGCCGGGCCGGATGATCCGCGCCTTGGTGATATCGATGTTGTTCTGGTGTCCCATGTTCATGGTGATCACATTGGTGATCGACGGATTGCCGAGCAGGGTGCCGGCACGTGTGCCAGTCCGGAAGCCTCTGTTGACGCAACGCCCAATTCAAACAGTGTCGATATTGCAGTCGGGAAGGGGGCTAAAATACTGACCGGTAGTGAGATGCCAAGCTTCTTTGCGACCAAGCTGACCGCCGCAGGCGGTAAAGCCGAAGACTCGGTACTGGTGCGATTCGGCGCCATGCAGACGGTAGGCGGTGTAGGCATTACAACCGTGCCGGCGGTGCACAGCAACGGACTTGCGCCGGGGTTCTTGACCGGTCCGCTGGCTGACCACCTCAAGCAGGCGGGCGTGAATGCCTATGTTGGACCACCGACCGGCTATATTCTCAAATTCAGTAATGGCCTTGTGGTCTATCTTTCCGGAGACACGGGGATTACTGCCGACCAGAAGCTGGTCGTGCATGACTTCTACAAAGCGAAGTTGGCCGTCATGAACATTGGCGACACTTACACCACCGGGCCAACAGAGGCGGCTCATGTTGTTAACGAGTTGGTCCAGCCCGCTGCTGTCATCCCGTCCCATGCGAATCAACCGTCTACCAAAGAGGGCAAAGTGCTGCCGGACTCAAGGACGGCAGAATTCGCGGCTGCGACTCAGGTGCCGGTCTACATCCCGTTAAGTGATGCCACCATGTCATTTGATGAAGACGGTGTTTGCCAGAAAGGATGTCTGGAAGGTAACTGACAGCCAGGTGACGCCCTGACTGACGGGGAAAATTCTGTCATCAGGGCTATGCTTGAGATGAGCTGTCTCAACCGGGCTGGTCGCACTGTCGCTCTATGATGCGTAGCCTCTTTCACGCAGATTCATTACAAAGGATTGATCTTATGATCATTATGGCGATTATTTTCGTCTTGATGGGCGTGACGTTGCTTGCGGGTGGCGCGTGGCTTATCACACTGGGCGGAAGCTGGTATTACGCCCCCGCCGGTATCGCGCTGGTGGTAACCGGCTGTCTGGTGATGCGCAAACGCACCAGTGCGCAGCTGGTCTACGCCCTGTTCCTGCTGTTTTCAGCGGTTTGGGCAATATGGGAATCCGGACTGGACTGGTGGCCGTTGGCAGCCCGCCTCGGTGTCTTCCTGCTGCTGGCGATTCCGTTGCTGTTTCCTGCCCGTTACGGCGGCCGGGGTGGAGTGTTCGCGCTGGCGTCAGTCTGGGTGGTGGTTGGCTTGATAACCGTCTCCACGCTGTTCACTGATGTTCACCGCATTGAAGGCCAGCTGACTACCGAGCGTGTCATTGAGAACCCGGATACGGGCAATGTCCCGGAAGGGGACTGGATCAGTTACGGTCGCAGCAACCTTGGTCAGCGCTATTCGCCGCTGGATCAGATTACCCCGGAAAATGTCGGCCAGCTTGAATTGGCGTGGCAATACCGCACCGGAGATCGCAAAGGGCCGAATGACGTCACTGAGACGACCTATGAAGCGACGCCGCTGAAGGTTGGCAACACGTTGTATCTTTGCACGCCTCACAACTGGTTGGTGGCGCTGGACGCGGACACCGGTAAAAAGCGCTGGGTTTATGACGCCAAAGTGCCGGCTGAAAGCCAGCGTCAGCACCAGACTTGCCGAGGCGTGTCCTATCTGCCCCCGGCGGATTCAACGACAGCAGTCGCGGCAGCGGGTAACAGCGAGGCTCAAGCCTTAACACCAGCCGAGGCGCTGGACAGCAAAGTCTGCGACGCGCAGTTGTTCATGCCCACATCTGATGCCCGCCTGATCGCGGTTGATCCTGCTACCGGCGCTCGTTGCAGCAATTTTGCCGAAGACGGCGTGCTCGATCTGATGCATAACATGCCGTTCAAACAAAATGGTTACTACTATGCGACTTCGCCGCCGGTGGTGGCGAACGGGAAAATAGTGGTGGCCGGGTCGGTCAACGACAACTACGACATCAACTCGCCATCGGGTGTTATCCGTGCCTACGATGTCAAAACAGGCGAGCTGCAATGGAACTGGGATTCCGGTAATCCCGATGAAACCGCGCCGATTGGCGAAGGCGAAACCTATGCCACCAGCTCACCCAATAGCTGGTCAGTCGCCAGTGCGGATGAAGAGCTCGGGTTGATCTATCTGCCCATGGGGAATCGCACGCCGGATCAGCTCGGCATGTACCGCTCGCCGGCAGAAGAGAAATACGCGACCTCTGTGGTGGCACTTAGCCTTGAAACCGGCAAGCCCGCCTGGGTACAGCAGTTTGTCCATCACGATCTGTGGGATATGGATACACCGGCCCAACCCAGTCTGGTGGATATCAAAACCGCCAATGGCGTAGAGCCCGGGCTGGTGGTGCCGACCAAGCAGGGCGACGTGTATGTGCTCAACCGCAAAACCGGTGAGCCCATCATCCCCATCACCGAAAAACCCGCTCCCAAGGGTGCGATTCCCGGCGATCATACGGCTGAAACCCAACCGGTTTCCGGCCTGAGCTTCACGCCGCCCAAGCTGACTGAATCGGACATGTGGGGGGCGTCAGCAATCGATCAGATGATTTGTCGTATCCAGTTCCGCAGTCTCCGATACGACGGCCGTTATACGCCGCCCTCGGAGCAGGGCACTATCGTGTACCCTGGCAACTTTGGTGTCTTCAACTGGGGCGGTATTGCAGTTGATCCCGAGCGTCAGGTGATGTTCGGCATGCCGCTGTACATGGCCTTCACCTCACGGCTTGTGCCTAAAGATGGCGGCGAGCCAACGGGGCCTATGAACGTGGGAGAACAGGGCCTTAACGAGAACGCAGGGGCTGAGTACTCAGTCGAGCTCAAACCTTTCATGTCGCCGGTGGGTGTGCCCTGTCAACAGCCACCCTGGGGCTATGTTGCGGGCGCAGACCTGCGTAGTGGCGAGATTAAATGGAAGCACAAGAACGGCACCATCAAGGATATGACGCCCTTGTCGATTCCGTTGAAGCTTGGTGTGCCCGGTATCGGCGGTCCGATCATTACCGGCGGTGGCGTTGCGTTTCTCGGGGCTACGGTAGACAACTACCTGCGGGCCTACAACGTGACCGATGGTGAGCAGCTCTGGGAAGCACGGCTTCCAGCTGGTGGTCAGGCTACACCCATGACGTACCTGAACAGTAAAGGTGAGCAGATGGTGGTCATCGTTGCAGGTGGTCATGGTTCAATTGGCACCACCATTGGCGATTACGTGATGGCGTATAAACTGCGCTGATTGTGATGTCCTGAATGTTCACGTAAAGCGTGAGAAACCAAAATGCCGCAGTTTACGCTGCGGCATTTTTTTGTGCGTGGGTTATAGACGGGTGACTTTCAGGTCTTCAGGTATTTCTTCAGGTCGGTATTGAAATACCGGTAGAGCACACTTTTCTGTTCCCGTTCGGATTGCCGCCAACCGTAGATTTCGGGCTTTTTGGTTTCGATTGCTAGCGTGTCGAAAATCAGCCAGTCGTAGAGAGCGAGCGAGCCGCAGACATTTTTTGCAGAGTTCCGGCCCCGGGCATGGTGCTGATGGTGTTGGGTTGGAAACGTGATCACATGCGCCAATGCCCACATGGTTTTGCGAACCCAGGCCCAGCGGTGATTATGGAAATAAAGGTCGTAGTTCCATTGCGTATGGGTATGGGCCGCCCAAAGTCCTTTTGCGACAGTGCCCCAGAGAAAGACGTCGACCAGTCCCAGATAGAGTGCCAGCAGCTGAAACCAGTAGTTGGGCATGATCAGCCACCACAGCCAGCCGTTGGTGAAGGTCTGTGTCACGGTGACTTTTCCGCGTTCATCATCGCCACTGAAATGATGCGGCCGGTGCGAGAGTTTGTAGACGGCCTGGATGGCTTGCGCCCAGCGATGCTTTGGGCGCTTGCAATGCGCAAAATAGTGACCGGCACCGTGAATCAGTTCTTCAAGACAGAAAAAGGCAATCACTGTTGGCCAGAAGTACTGGTTATCAAGCCATGCCAGTGAACCCGCACTACCCGGAACCAGTAATGTGAGGGTGTAGCTGATAATCAGCAGTACCAGCGGCCGCTGAATAACCACCATCATTACGGTAGTAAGACCGGCAATTTTCCAGTCCTGTGCTGTGCGCACACCGTTGGCGCTGCGCCCGCTTGCCCATTCATAGATCGCCGCGAGAAAAATATATCCAAGTACCGCAGCGCCAACGAGATCGTTCAGGTCCATTATTGTTCTCCGCTTTATTAAACCTGAGCTCATCATGTCCAGTGTTGTCTTTTTCGTCTAATGAATATGCTGTATATATAATATCCATGAAGCTGAATTTAAGATCTATCGACCTCAACCTGTTACCCGTGTTTGTCGCCGTCGTCGAAGAAGGGCAATTGTCGCGGGCTGCAGATCGTCTGGGCATGAGCCAGCCTGCTGTGAGCGCTGCACTGCAAAGGCTGCGCGTGACTGCGGGCGATCCGCTGTTCACACGCTCCCGGACAGGGCTCGTGCCCACGCCCCGCGCGCGGGAGCTTTGCGACCAGATTGCCGGCGGGCTGAACATCATTGCTGATGCACTGGATCCAGGCCGGCAGTTTGACCCTGGTACGGCCAATCGCGTCTTTCAGATATGTGCTGTCGATTATTTCGAGACACTGATGCTGGGCTCGCTGATGGCCTTTTTGCGGCAGCAGAGTCGTTCAATCGGGATCAAAATAGTGCCCCAGCAAGGGAATTGGCACCGACAGCTCATCAGCGCCGAGCTGGACTTCGGCATGGATTCAATGATGCCCGAGAGCGAGCGGCTCAATGGCATTGTGATCGGCTACGAGCAGATTTCAGTGGTGGCGAGAAAAGGGCATCCGGTGATTTCAGGCGAGCTGACCATGGCGCAGTTTCTTGAGGCCGAGCATGTCGTGCTGCCAGAGCGTGAACGCCACACATTGCCTCTGGATCAGATTCTTGGCCACCCTGGCTGGCAGCGTAAGATTGGAGCGCAGGTCATGCACTTCAGCAACCTGCTGTCGGTCGCCAGCAGTTCTGATCTGATTGCAACTGTCCCTGCGCGGATGGCCGAGAGAATGGCCGCTAACCTGGATCTGCAGGTTTTTTCTTTCCCGGTTGCGACACCCAATGTGCCGATCTATCTGTTCTGGCCGATTGCACTGGAGAAGGATAAAGCCCATCGGTGGTTTCGCGAATTTCTGATGCAGACCATCCCCGTTTTATTGTCACTTCCCGACGCTTGAGGGGGCGATGCTCAGTTGGGTTCGAGTTTGCCATCCTCATTCACCAGGCAGTCATGCCAATTCAAGAGATCGAAGAGGGAAACCGGTATGCCGGAAACGTTACTGCAATGCCGCGTTGATCTGCCTGCCGGCTTTCGCGCGAACGATGTTTTGAATTTTCATCGTCGTGATCAGCAGGAAGTCTCGGAAAGGGTCGAGCAGGCGCAGATGCAAAAGGGTGTGATATGGAACGGGTCCCCTGCCTGCCTGAGCATCCGCTTCGAAGAGAGTTGCGCGACCGCGCAGGTTACCTCTGACGGCGTGTTTGCCTCTGGTGACTCGGCGCTGTTGCTGCGCAGACTCAAGCGAATGCTGGGGCTGAATCAGCCGATCGATGTGTTCGAGCAGTCGTATGCCGGGCATTCGCAGTTGGGCGCCGTGGTGGGGCGCAATAGCGGGTTGCGTGTGCCGCAGGCGATCACACCTTTTGAAGCGATTGTTTGGGCCGTTATCGGTCAGCAGATAAGTGTCAGCGCGGCGGTATCTATTCGCCGCCGTCTGATTCAGATGGCCGGTCAACAGCATTCTGGTGGCCTGTGGTGCCACCCGGAAGCCGAGCAGCTGATATCGCAGCGAATGGATGATTTGCGTAGTGCAGGCTTGTCGACAACCAAAGCCGCTACCTTGATCGCTCTGAGTGAACGGGTGATAGAGGCACCGCTCCCGCTCGAGTCCTGGGCAGATGACACGCTGCCGGTTGATGACATTCGCAACGAATTGCTGGCTATTCGCGGTATCGGGCCCTGGACCGTCAGTTACGCGCTTCTAAGAGGGTTTGGTTGGCTCGACGGTTCCTTGCATGGTGATGTGGCCGTGCGTCGCAACCTGCAAACACTGCTGGGGAAGTCCGAAAAGCTGACGGAGGATGAAACACGTCGTTGGCTTGAGGAGTTCTCTCCCTGGCGGGCGCTGGTCGCTGCCCATCTATGGGCGATGCAATCTAAATCCGGTTATTAATCGAATGCCAAAAAGTAACGCTGGGCCTCGCAGCAAGAAGGCGTCTGACTTCGCGTGTCTATCCGAACTATTCCAATTGAATAAACTGCCGGTCGTTTTGTGTGAGATCGATCATGTCTGATAGTTAATGCCCGGAAGTGCATGTTAATGCCTCATAGCAGTGCAGGCTTCAGATGATTACGTTTTGTTTAGTCGCCTCAGGTTACGAAAAATTAGACCGAGTGGTCTAATTCTGTATTTGCTCGTAGAATGATCCCACTACCAGATGTAAAACCACCGAATATCCAATGTGAATCTGAGGAGGTTTAACATGAGTGGACAGCACCAGACGATTAACCCGGCTACGGGTGAAGTAATTCAGACCTACGAGATGATGAGCGACGACAAAGTACGTTCATTGCTGGCGGCAACCCATGACGCCTTTCAGGAGTGGAAGAAAACCGACCTGGATGAGCGTGGCAAGATACTGCGGGCCATCGCCAAACAGCTCCGCGAGAACAAGTCCTCGCTGGTCAGTCTGATGACCACTGAAATGGGCAAGCCGATTTCCCAAGGCGGAGATGAAGTAGAGCTTTGCGCCGCCATCTGCGAATACACCGCTGACAATGCAGATGAAATGCTCGCCGATGAGGAGCGGCCTCTCGACGGTGGTCGCGCACTGGTCAGCTACCAGCCGATTGGTGTCATTCTGGGGATCCAACCCTGGAACTTCCCGCTTTATCAGGTGGTCCGCTACAGTATTGCGAACATCATGGCGGGTAACACGGTGCTGTTGAAGCACGCCGCCAACGTCTGGGGTTCAGCTCTTGCGCTCGAGAAAATCTATCGAGATGCAGGCTTGCCAGAGAACGTGTTCACTGTGTTGCTGGCAGACCACGACCAGATAAACGAGTTGATTGAGCACAAACACGTCCGCGGTGTAACGCTGACAGGCAGCCCGCGAGCGGGCGCAACTGTAGCCGCGAAAGCTGGCGAATGTCTCAAGAAAACGGTGCTGGAATTGGGTAGCAACGATGCCTATCTGGTGCTGGAAGACGCCGACATCGAAAAAGCGGTTAATACCTGTGTTCAGGCCCGGATGTACAACAACGGTGAAACCTGTGTTGCGGCCAAACGCTTTATTGTCGTGGACTCGGTTTACGAGCAGTTCCGTGATTCCTTTGTAGCGCAGATGAGTCAGGTTAAATATGGCGATCCAACTGATCAGAACACCACGCTTGGGCCCATTGCCCGGGGTGATCTTAGGGACACGCTGCATGACCTGGTCAGCAAGTCTATTGAAAAGGGCGCCAAGTGCCTGACCGGCGGCAAGGTTCCGGATGGTCCTGGGTACTATTACCCGGCAACAGTGCTGGAAGATCTCAAGCCCGGCATGCCGGCATACGATGAGGAGCTGTTTGGCCCTGTAGCGTCGTTGATCCGGGTTAAAAACGAGGCAGAGGCAATCGAGGTCGCCAATGACTCACGTTACGGTCTTGGCGGTGGTATCTTCTCGAAAGACGAAGATCGGGCCATTACCATTGCCCGCGACCTGTTCGATACCGGGATGGTCAACATTAATGGTTACCGCTTGGCTCAACCTCAACTGCCGTTTGGTGGTGTTAAGGACAGTGGCTATGGCCGTGAGCACGGCGGCTTCGGTATCAAGGAATTCGTGAACGTGAAGTCGGTGATGATTGTGGATCAGTAACGGATTCACTGAACATCGCAAAACCAAAAGCCCGCACTCTTTGAGCGCGGGCTTTTTTTGTCGGCCAACCAATCACGCTGTCTGCATTTTCTGTCGCGTCCCCAGCCATTCGATAGCGGCGAAGCCCGCGACAACCAATCCGACGCCAGCGATCAGAAGCTGGCCCAGCACGCTGAGCTGATTTGAAAACACGACCAGTACAATGGGCGTTGCTGCGACCCACGCGATATCTGCAAGCATAATTTCCTTTACCCAGAAACGGGCGCTCGGAAGGGCTCTGGCAACCCACGCGACCCCTGCTGCAAATGGTATAAGAGCGACGCCGACCCAGAAAGCGATGGCTGGATTGAAACCGCCCATCAGCGATGCGATTGGGCCGGATGCTGCCGCAAGCAGCAGGCCGATCGCCGCTGATGACATTGCGTTGATGTAGAGCGTGGCTTTGAGTGTTTTAAGTGTGATCGTTTGCATGGCATCGATTCCTTTTGATTGTAAGTTCAAGGCTAGAATCGCGCGGTAAGGTTATGCTCTCAATTACCCCGGAGGTAATGGCACGTTGGAAGCTGCTACCGGAAAATGATGGAACCAGGTGAGAGGCGCAAAGGAGATCAACGATGTCAGCCGGCCAATTGCTAGCCGAATACCGCAGAGCCCGTCGCATGTCGCAGCTTGATCTGGGGCTTCAGGCAAATGTGTCTACCCGCCATGTCAGCTTTGTCGAAACAGGGCGGGCGAGCCCCAGCCGGGATATGTTGATGCGGCTGGCGGACGTGCTGGATCTGCCTCACAGGGAAACCAACATGCTGCTGACAGCCGGAGGTTTTACGCCTGCATATTCGGACGCGGACCTTTCAAGCCCTGAAATGAAAACGATACGTGATGCGCTAATGGTTATGCTGCGTAATCAGGAGCCGTTTCCCGCAACGGTAGTGGATGGCAGCTGGAATATCCTGATGGGCAACCGTGTTCATTCTGCACTGCTGGATGCGATTGTTCCTGAACAAAAACGCCAGGGCAGGCTGAATGTGCTGGAGTTGTTATTCGACCCGCAGGCATTCAGACCATTGGTGACGAATTGGGAAATGCTCGCCAGTTGGATGTTGAGGCGATTGCGCCGGCAATTGACCGCATTTCCGGACGAGAGCATGCGACGGCTCTTATCCCGGTTGCTCGCAATGGATCCGCCTGCTAACTGGCAGCAACCGAATGAGGATGGAATCGAAGGGCCAATGATCACCTTTGACATGGCAATCGGCGGTCAGCGGCTAAGTCTGTTCTCGACGCTTAGCCGATTCGGGACCGCGCTGGATGTTGGCGCGCAGGAGTTGTTGGTCGAGAGCTACTTCCCGGTAGACGATGCCACGCGCCGGTTTTTTCATGGGTTCGCGAAGAGCAACGGCATTGAGTGTGCCTGACCCGATAGCTCAATCACGGGGCCGACGATCACCTTCAATAAAGTTCGCAGTGAACACCGCCTTGCCATAAGTTTCAAACGACCACCTGAGCGTGTCGGAAAATACTGTCATCACGCTATCGTACTCACCGAAAACCTGGGTACTCATCCGGTTAGAGTGCACTTCCAGACCACTTTTTTCGAGCCGCTCAATCAGCGCCTTGATGGGTGGTTTGTAGTCATCTGTGAGGGGGTAATAACTAAGCTGGACTGACAGGTACATGGTGCCTCCCTGTTCGCGCTTTGTGTAAAACGAAAACTTCGTAGTCTTGTCAGCCTAACTCAGGAAATGCTGCCACGTCATGGTTTTCGAAGACTTGTGATTTAAAAAAAGGGGTATCAGGCAAAGCCCGATACCCCAAAATAAGCCCGCTGCAGATCATCGGGATTAGTCAGATGTGGGTGATTCCTTCATGGCGTTGTTCATGCGGCGCCGCAGGATCGGGCCGATGATGTAGGGCAGGATCAGGCCCAGACCGGCGACAATCCATAGCCCCAGTGCAAGCGGGCTGGCCCAGAGGATGCTCCATTCGCCGTCGGATATAACCAGCGCGTGCCCCAGGTTTTTCTCCATTTCGGGCCCCAGCAACATACCGAGTATGATCGGCACCATCGGTATCTCCAGCTTCCGCAGAACGTACCCGGCGACGCCGAAGGCGATCATGAAATAGAGATCAAAGGCGCTGTGACTGATTGAGTAGATGCCGACGAACGCGACCATCGTCACAATAGGCAGCAGATACATCGGCGGCACTGACAGCAGTTTGACGAAGAAGCCGACCAGCGGGATGTTCAGCAGCAACAGCAGCACGTTGCCTATGAGCAGTGCCGCGATCACACCCCAGACAATGTCCGCGTTCTGGGTGAACATCAGGGGGCCGGGGGTGATGTTGAGGGAGATCAGCATCGCCAGCAGAACGGCAGTTGTACCGCTACCGGGAACACCCAGTGTCAGCATTGGTACCAGTGCGCCGGATGCAGCGCCGTTGTTGCCGGCTTCAGGTGCTGCTACGCCTCGGGGGTCGCCATCGCCGAAGTGCGCTTTCTTGCCCAGGTACTGCTTTTCCATGGTGTAGCTGATAAAACTGCCCAGAGAAGCCCCTGCGCCAGGCAGAACGCCGGCGATAAAGCCCAGTATGCCGCCACGGAACATGGTGGGAACTGCCGCCAGAATCTCTTTGGGGCGCAGCATCAGCTTGCCCACCTTGATCATCTTGCGTCCGGCTCCGGCGCGTTCCTCAATGAAGAACAGCAACTCTGAAATAGCGAACAGACCGACTATCGCCAGAATGAAATCGATCCCCTCGTAGAGCTTCAGCACACCAAAGGTATAGCGCTGAGTGCCGGTGGCGATATCGATGCCCACTGTGGAGATCATGATGCCGATGGTGGCAGCAACAACCGTCTTCATTGGATTCTTGCCGGTGATACCGCCAAGCGTTGCAAAGGCCAGCATAAATAGCGCGAAATACTCGGCAGGGCCGAAGGTCAGCGCGAAGCGCGCCAGCACCGGTGCAAGAAGAATAAGGCCGATAGTGCCGATCAGGCTGCCTGCAAACGAGGCGATTGCCGACATGGCCAATGCTTCTGTGGCCTTGCCTTTCTGTGCCATCGGATAGCCATCGAGACAGGTCATCATCGCCGGCTCGTCGCCGGGAATATTGAGCAGAATCGACGATATGCGGCCACCGTACATGGCACCGGCATAGACCGATGTCAGCAGGATCATGGCGGTTTCTGGTGGCAGGCCCAGTGTGAATGCCAGCGGAATCAGAATCGCCACACCGTTGGCGGGGCCCAGACCTGGTAATGCACCGATCAAGGTGCCAATAAAGGCGCCGAACAGTGCAAACAGCAGATTAGTCGGGGTCAACGCGACGGCAAAGCCATCCATTAAGAACTGAAGCGTATCCATTATTCGAACTCCAGCAGCCCGGCGGGCAGACTCAGCTCAAGCGCGTAGTTGAACAGAACGAATACAACAACGGCGCTGATCAGGCCGGTCAGAAAAGCAGAGACCGGACGTGCGCCCATGCGCCAGCACAGAGCACTTACTGCCAGCGTTGTTGAGATGACGAACCCCAGCGGCTCCAGCAGAAAGGCATAGAGTGCAAGGATAACGATCGACAGCAGAATTTCGGCCCCGGTGCGCCCCATAGGCCATTTCGTGTCAGGATCAGGCTTGAGAATCAGGTAGACGCTGGAGAGCCCTAGCACGACTGCCAGCAGGGTAGGGAAGGTCTCCGGGCCGACGGTCTCGGCGCCGCCGAACGGCTCGGGCCACCCTTGGGCAACCCAGCCGTAGGCAACAGAGAGAACCAGCAGACCGATACCCAGTATGCGGTCACCGCGGGCTGTCATTTCAGCAGCCCTATTTCACGGGACAACTGCTCAATATCGGCAACCTGCTTATTGATGAACTCTTCAAATGTGCCGGACTCGGGCTGGAACGGAATCAGACCGTTTTTCTTCATGACGGCTTTCCATTCATCACTGGCGTAGACCTTCTCCAGTGCATCAGTCCAGTATTCCTGCGCTTCGTCGGAGGTATCTTTAGGCATGTAGAAACCGCGCCAGTTGGGCGCAACGGCATCAATGCCCTGTTCCTTCGCTGTGGGAATCTCGCTGAATTTTCCTGGCAGGCGCTCGTTAGAAAGCACGGCGAGTATGCGGAGATCGCCGGAATCCATAAACCCCGTCGCTTCTGAAATGTCGCCCGTGAAGGCATCGACCTGACCACCGATGACCTGAGTCAGCGCTTCGCCACCGTTGTTGTAGGACAGGTAGGGGACCGACGGGAGCTTGTCTACACCAGCGGCCTTTGCCGCAATCAGCACCTTGAGGTGATCCCAGCCACCGCGGGCGCTACCACCGGCGAATTTAACCGAACGGGGGTTTTCCTTCATGCCATCCATCAGCTGCTTGAGTGTCTTGAAGCGCGAATCCTTGCCAACTGCGATGACGCCATAATCAGCGCCGAGTGCACCGACCCATTTCACCATGCTGGCGTCCATTCCCGGGAACTGCTGCTGGGCAAGGCGCGTTGTGGTGGCGGTGGAGGCGGCAACCAGCAGCTTGTCATCTTCGGAGCGCTTGCTGATCGTGTGTGCGAAAGCCACCCCACCACCGGCGCCGGCCATGTTGGTGGTCTGGACAGTGCCTGGCACCAGATCAAGGTCTTTCAGGACGTTGCCGGCACTGCGGCAGGTGAAATCCCATCCACCGCCAGGATCGGAAGGCGCAATACATTCGACTTTTCCGGTGGGTTGCCATGCCATTGCTGACAGGCTGAATGCGGCGGTTGCCACGAAAGACAGGCATCGTTTAATAAGCATCGTTGTCACCTCTGGTTTGTTTTTGTGGCCGTTTAATTTGGAGAGGGCAGGTGTACCCTCGGACGGCGTAACAACCAGACTAGGGAGCGACGCGGTTGACCTGAAGTTTTTGGGCGTAATGCCTTTAAAGAACTTAAAGGGCATTTTGTGCATAAAGTTCACGGGCAAAGGAGTGCGCGCTACATTAACCTGAGTACAAAGACTTAACACTGTATTTCGCATGGCTTTTTCCTACCGAAAACTGAAACTCAAAACCCGCATGATCATCGTGCTGGGGCTGGTCAGCGCCTTGCAGACGGGGTTGATTGGCGCATTTGCCGGTTATTACCTGAGCGAATCGCTCTACGATCAGATTGGCCAACGCGCGCTAATGGTTGCCAAAACCGTTGCGGCAATGCCGTCGGTGATCGATGGCGTCAGGTCGCGGGACACCGAGGCTCTGATGGTGCTAAGCAAAAGGGTAGCGGCCACCAACGAAGCGCTGTTTATCGTGATCGGGGATCACCAGGCGATTCGTCTGGCGCATCCCGACCCTCGGCGCCTGGGAAAAAGCATGGCTGACGACGACGGTGATGACGGCTTGCTGGCGCTTCGGGACGGGCAAGGTTACGTTGCCAAGGCGTTGGGCAGTATGGGCCTCTCAATGCGGGGCAAGGCGCCTATCGTTGATATCAGCGATGGCGAGATTATAGGCATTGTGTCGGTGGGCTATTCGCTGGACCAGGTCTTTACCACTATCCAGCGCTACAATATGGTGCTCTATTCGGTCATGGGGCTGATGCTGCTGGGTAGCGTTATTGCGGCCATTGTCATCGCAGGACGCTTCAAACAGGCTATTTTCGGACTGGAGCCGGAGGAAATCGCCGCGCTATTCCAGGAGCGTGACGCCACGCTGCAATCTGTCCGGGAAGGCATAATCGCGATCAATCGCGATGGCGTCATCACCACCTTCAACCGCACCGCTATCGAAACCCTTGGGCTTGAACCTGCCACCCGTCTGGCGGGGCAGCCGATTTCATCCGTGTTGCCAGAAAATGATCTGATGTCGGTGCTGGAGAGTGGCGAGCCTGATTTTGACAAGGAAATATGGTTACAGGGCCGCCAGATGATCGTGAACCGGCTACCTGTGAAGCAGGGAAGTGAGATCATCGGTGTTGTCGCCAGTTTCCGTCTGCGCGACGAGCTGGATCAGGTAAGTCGGCAACTGACCCGTATCCAGCAGTATGCCGATACCCTGCGCAGCCAGACCCACGAATACTCCAACAAGCTGCATACCATCGCAGGTTTGATCCAGATTGGCGCCAATGACGAAGCGCTGGCGCTGATTGGCAGTGAGGTCAGTGATCACCAGGCGCTCATTCATCTGTTACTGGATTCAGTTCCGGACCCGGTGTTGGCGGGTTGTCTGCTGGGTAAATACAACCGCGCCCGGGAGATGGGGCTGAAGCTGGTGATCGACCCCGGTAGCCAAATGGCCGATGTGCCGCCAGAGTTACCGAGGGATCAACTGGTGAGCGCCTTGGGCAACGTTATTGATAATGCCCTGGAGGCCACGCGTTTTCAGTGCGGCGAGGGCGGTATCGTGCACCTGAGTATGACTGATCTGGGCAATGACCTGATCTTTGAAATAGAGGATCAGGGGCCGGGAGTTGAGCCCGCCCAACAGGAGCGGATCTTCGAGCGTGGCGTGACCAATAAACCTGATGGCGATCACGGAATCGGGCTTTATCTGGTGCGCCAGTTTGTTGAGCGTTGGGGCGGCTCCGTTACGATAGAAAACCTGCAGCCAGCCGGAAGCCGGTTTACACTGTATTTACCCAAGTTATCGTTATCAAAGTTGTCGCAACCCAACAGATAACAAACAAAAACAACCGGATAACCGGAGACCTGCAATTGAAGTCCATCCGTCTGCTGATCGTCGAAGATGACCGCCAGATTGCCGAGATCCAGCGTCGCTTTGTCGAGCGCGTTGATTATGTCGAACTCTGCGGTATTGCTCACTCACTGGCTGATGCCCGTGACCAGATTGACGTACTCAAGCCAGACCTGGTGTTGCTGGATGTCTACTTTCCCGATGGTAGCGGGCTTGACCTGTTGCGCGAATTACGCGCCGGCGATAGTGCGACCGACGTTATCCTGATCACTGCTGCCAAAGAAGTGGATACCCTGCGCAGCGCCCTGAGAGGGGGCGTTTTTGACTATATTCTCAAGCCGCTGGTGTTTGAGCGTCTGCAGGAAGCACTTCAGCGTTATCGCACGCATCTGAGTGCTTTGGAGCGACTGGACAATGTGGCCCAGAAAGAAGTCGATGCACTACTGCCTCGCACTCAACCCGAACCGACCCAGGACGCCTCGCCGCGCTTGCCCAAGGGCATTGATGCGCTGACGCTGGATAAAATTCGTGACGTCCTGCGCCACAATGATGGTTGCGACGGCTGGAGTGCTGAAGCCGCCGGCGCGGAGATCGGAGCGTCGCGCACAACGGCGCGTCGTTATCTGGAGCATCTGGTGAGCGCCGGCGAACTTTCTGCCGAGGTGAATTACGGTGCGGTAGGTCGTCCGGAGCGCCGTTACCGGTGGGTCACGCGCGACACTGACCCGACAGCAAAGGAAAAAGCATGAAAGGTGTGAACCTCCAGGCCGGCAATCGGAGAAACAGGTTGTGGCCGTAACCGTCACAGGTCCCGGAACTTCGGGAACTGAAAGCAAAAAGGGCCGCTTATGGGTCACTCTTTTCGGTGGCATCTTTCTGTTGGTGGGGCTTGGTGTCGTCGTGTTTGGCCCGTTGGAATCAGTTTATCGGCATTTGATGACATCGAACTGGCAGCAGGTGCCAGCGACGCTGGAGATGATTGATCTGCGTCGTCACCAAGGCGAAAACTCGCCCACTTATTCGGTGGAAGCGCGCTATCGTTATGACTATAACGGCCAGCAATATATTGGCGATCGTGTGGGCTATGACTGGGGCAGCGACAACCTTAGCGATTACCAGCAAAACCTGGTGTGGCGGATGCGACAAGCGGCTAGCCAGCAGGATCTGCACGTGTGGGTTGATCCGCAGGCGCCTTCCGAAAGCTATCTGGTGCGGGAGCTGCGCTGGAAGAAGATAGCATTCATGACATTATTCGGGATCACATTCGCTGGCGCCGGCGCAGGTGTCATATTTCTGTTCCGGTTGCGTAACAGGGAAAAGATCAACAACCAGGACGTGATCTACTCATCGGAGCGCCATGGCCATTGGATCCTCTGGTTTATGTCGTTCATGTTTATTGCCATCAGCCTTCCCGGTGTCATGGCAGTGCCGAAGGAAATCGGCAAAGAAAACTGGTTGATTCTGGTGGTACTGCTATTTCCCGTGGTGGGTGTGGTGATGGGACGGATGGGTTGGGTTATGCGCCGAAACTGGCGTTATTACGGCCCCCTCCCGCTGAAGCTGGAGCCGTTTCCGGGGCAGATTGGTGGTGATGTTGCCGGTGTAGTGACACTCAAAAAGCTGACGGCTGACACCGGTGATGCGGCCTGGAAATTTACGCTGCAATGTGTGCGGGTGCGTATCAGCAAAGGCAAAAACAGCAGCCGCAGTGAAAGCATTGTTTGGCAGGCGCATCAGACGCCTTATCTGGTGCCGAAGGGCGAAGGCGCACACCTTCAATTTCGTTTTGAGCCATCAGCAGACTTGCCGGCAACCGACGATGAGGGCAGTAATCAGGTGCTCTGGCGTCTGGTTCTGGAGGGCCCATCGACTCCGGTAAAACTGGAGCGCACCTATGAGCTACCAGCGGTAACGGGCAGCCTGAAATCGGATATCGCGCTACCGGAAGCGCATCTTGAGCGATATGAGCGCATGGCCCGCGTGCAGGCAGCTAGCTCTGCAGCAGAGCAAATCGATGTCGAACCGATGGGTGATGGCATGCGGATCTACAGTCGTATCGGCCGCAACGCCGGTATGACCTTTGGTCTGGCGTTGTTTGGTCTCGTCTTCGGCGGAGCATCTATCGGACTCTGGATTGCTGCAGCAACCGAAGGCTTCATGTTATACGTGATGTCTTTTGTTTTCGGGCTCTTTGGTTTCCCCATGTTTATTGGTGGTGTGTTCGTTGCTGGCAGGGCTCTGGACGCTCGCGTTACGAGTCAGCGGATCAACGTTACCCGTTATTGGTGCGGGCTGGGTCTTTGGCGAAGATCCGGGCAGCTCGAGAGGGCAGACCAATTGGTGCTTGAGAGTGGCGGCAAGATGACGCAAGGCCACAAGATGACCGAGTACGTACATCTTGAAGTGAAAACCGGCGGTAAGCAGGTACGCATTGCAGAGAGCGTCGCAGGGCGTGAAGCGGCCGAAGCACTGAGGGACAATCTTGTGCGGATGTTGCGATTGCCCTGAATGCACCATGCGGTTGGCGTGGGTCATGACGCCTTGATCCGGAGGAATAACACCGATGCTGACAGGTGACCAGCTGGAAATGCTATTGCGGCTTCTGGTCGCACTCATAGCTGGTGCTGTGGTGGGATACGAGCGCTCCTATCACGGTCGGCCGGCAGGTTTTCGAACTCATGCACTGGTGTGTGTCGCGTCCAGTTTGCTGATGCTGGTAACCGTATACGAATCCCATTGGGTCACCGTGCCCCAGGCGATGGTGAGGCTGGACCCGACTCGCATGGCGCAGGGCATCATGACGGGTATCGGTTTTCTTGGCGCTGGCGTCATCGTCAAGGAAGGTCTCTCGGTGCGGGGCCTGACAACCGCCGCGTCTATCTGGATCACCGCTGCTATTGGCATCCTCGCTGGCATCGGTTTCTACTTCCCTCTGGTGGTGTCGGTGGTGATTACATTCTCCATTCTGTCGCTCTTCCGGTGGATTGAAAGTCGTGTGCCTGCTCAGGTTTTTTACCACTGCGATATCCAGTTCAGCCCGACGAAAGATATGGATGAGGGGGCGCTTCGGGCCTTTATTGAAAGTCACGGGTTCAGTATCGCCAACTTCAGTTACCGCCTCTACGCTGAAAAATCACGTATGCGCAGGCACAAGATGGTGTTGTGTTCAACTGACCAGCACAGTGCTTCACGTCTTGCGCAAACCCTTGAGCAAAATGAATCAGTGCTTGCCTTTAGTATCTCGCCCATCAGCAGTTGAACGTGCTGAACTTGTTGAGCTGTGTGCAGTTTGTTGTTAATGACAACTAAAGCGACATGTTTTAATTTCCTGCAATGTATTGGTTGTTCCTTCAGCCCTCTGCTGACCGGTTGTGACGGCTAACCTGGCCCGAAAGGGCAAGGCATACCTAACCATTCGATTAAGAAATAGTATTCCTCATTTAATCCCTTTCATTCAGAACATTAGGTACGCTTTAGTCATCTGATTCGGGCCCTCCAACTTTCGTTGGTCTCCCGTAAGACGACCCGGTGCTCTATGAAGTCTCTGAGCCTGATAGCTGAATTGATACTGGATAAAAGGAACCGATCGTTATGAGCCATAAAACTAGACTGGCAACCGCAACCTTGCTCACAGCAACTGTATTCGCAGCGCCGAGTGTTTGGGCTGACAAGTACGAAAATGATTCGGGTTTCTATGTGGGCGGTAGCTACGGTGGCTACAAATCCCATGGTGGTGAGTTTGACGACAAGAACGACCTGTTTGGCGGACAAGTGGGGTATCAGTTCAACGAATATTTCGCACTGGAAGCGGACTACCTCGATTTTGGTGAGTTCGGTGAAGATGACGAGGTGAATGGTGATCTCAAGGGCCTCGGCCTTGCTGTTCGTGGCCGCCTGCCAATCACTGACAGCTTCGGCGTTTATGCCAAAGCCGGTGCATTCGCTTCAGCGCTCGATGTTGATGCATTCGATGAAGACGAAACCTATGACGAGGTCAGCCCGTTCGTAGGTGCGGGTGTCGACTTCCGTATCTCTGAAATGCTGAGTGCTTATGCAGAGTATGACCGTTACAACGTCGATATCGATGAAGACGACTTCAACGGTCAGGTAACCAACGACGGACCTGAGTTTGATACGGCTCGGGTTGGTATGCGGGTGATGTTCTGATCATTCACCTGAGCAGATAGCTGATTAAAGGTTTGGAGCGTCTCTCGCAGGACATGGGGCAGGGCTTGATGCGCTGTCCCCATGAAGCCTGAGGCGTTTCGGCCTGACAGGGAAGTTGGCGCGATTGCATTGGCAATCGTTCGGAAGATGGAGTCACAGGATGTGACAGGGAACGACTGAAGACTAAACGGAATCAATGGATTTGAACAGAAAGCGAAGGGTCGGCAGGGCATTGCTGGCCCTTCGCTTTTTTTGTGGTTGATCACATATCACGGGAGTGTACAGGTACTCCCTGTGGCAGCCTTTGTACCCATCGAGTTTACGGGCAGAACGGCCAGATTTCGTAAAAATGTCGACACTCAAACTCCTGCCTGCATTCCTGCAGCTGGCCATCATAAACCGATGCACGGTTGGCAACCTTGCGGGCGATTTTCTGCACCCAGGGCCGCTTTTTATAATCCCCACGCCGGTAACCCGTCCGCCCCTCATGATAGGCGAGATAAAGCGCTTCGGGGTTGTTGAGCGAGATGCCGACGTATTGATGGGAGAGCGCGTTATACCAGCCGATAAAGTCCAGTGCATGATTCATTTGTGTACGCTGGGCGAAGAGACTGCCTGCATCCTCCATGTAGTCTGCCCAGGCCGGATCTTGCGCCTGCGCATAGCCATAGGCCGAGGATGGACGGCGCCAGGGAATGACATCCCAAAGCCGGGTTCGTGGTGGTCGGATATGGCTTTGAAATGCCGACTCCTGGCGAACAAATGCCATTTGCGTGGCGACAGGCGTGCCCCAGCGCGCTTCTGATTCCACGGCATAGTCATACCATTGCGGGTGCTCCCGGAAAATCTCGCAGACATCATTCTGATTTGTCGGCGGGGGCGGTACCAGAATTCGGTAACCACCGATCAACCAGGCCAGTATGCCGAGTACGAGTAGCGGCATCGCGATTTCAGCGGTCACCATCAGAATCGATTTCAGTCGAGCTCGAATGGACCTCTCCTTGGGTGTTTTCCCAGTGCCATTGATCAGTATAACGCGGGCAGGGTAAGTGTGACGGGGAGGATGATTTCAAAGCAGCAGATTGACCGGACCCACCAGGGACCCGGCCTGCGCTCAGCGTTTTATTTGCTATCCCGTGAAGGTGGCGCCATGAACTCGGGGCCAACGGGGTCCTTGATATGTTCCGCCAGTATGGCGTCGATGTCTTTCATCGCCTGCTCGTTCAGTGACCAGCCTTCCACGTTGCTGACCGGATCCAGCTGGTCGGGCCGGCGGGCACCCCAAAGTGCTGTTGTGACACCGGGTTGATCAATCAGCCAGCGCAATGACAGTGCGAGCACGCTTTTGCCAAAGTGATCGCGAGCGTACTCATCAAGCGCGGCAACGGCATTCAGGTATTGCTCAAAACGTTCCCCTTGAAACTTGGGGTCGTTATTGCGCAGATCATCGCCTTCAAACTCGCTGGCCGCATTCATCTTGCCGCTCAACAGTCCACGACACAGACCGCCGTATGTGATGGTGGCGAGGTCATTGTCATGACAGTAGGGCAGAACATTCTGCTCAATGTCCCGTTCAAACAGGTTGTAAGGCGGCTGGAGGCTGTGCAAAGGAGCGAATTTGCGGAATTCGTCCAATTGATCCACCGAAAAGTTACTCACGCCCACTGCCCGGATTTTGCCGGCTTTGAGCAGGTTTTCCATTGCTCTGGCGGTTTCTTCCATCGGTGTTTGCGGATCAGGCCAATGCACCTGATAGATATCGATGTGATCGGTGTTGAGCCGGCGCAGGGAGTCTTCAAGCTCCCGCTCGATGCGGGCCGCGGAAGCGTCGCGCCAGACTTGCCGGTTGTCGGCATCGTCACTCCAGTTCATGGCGACTTTGGTTGCAAGCGCCACCTTGTCACGATGGCCATTCGCGAGCGCCTTGCCCACAATTTCCTCCGAGCGGCCAAAACCGTACACCGGCGCGGTATCGATCAGGCCAATTCCTTTGTCGATAGCTGCGTGGATCGTGTCGATGGATTCACTCTCATCAGTGCCGCCCCACATCCAGCCACCAATGGCCCAGGTGCCCAGGCCAACCGGGGTAACTTCAATATCCGTATTGCCAAACGTTCTGGTTTTCATCGTGCCTCCCGTTTTGCGCGGAATGTCTTTTCAGAATGTGCGTTGAACTTATTAATACTCTGGGGACGGGGTACGGCTCAATCAATGGAAGGGATGTGACGGTTTGGAAATGCAAGCAACGCCCGTCAGTTCATCAGGCAAACGAGCCCATTTCAAGATAAATTAACGAACAGATGTTCAGCAATTAACTGTTTGTTATCAACATTTTGAAGTTTACGTGTTGTGTTTATAACACAATGTAACGAGATTTTATGAGATTTGACAAAATTACGCGCAGAAGCCAATTCACTGACATGAATTTCTGGTAACTTTTCCAAATGCAGCCGTTGCGCAAGCAAGGAAGCACGTGCGGCGCGTGAAGGAGATCACTCCCGGAGCGCGCCTTTTTATGGACGATGACAGGGTTGATTATGACCACCGAGCGCTACCGTATTCAGTTCGAGGGCCGTGTGCTTCAGGGATTTTCGCCGGATCTGGTGAAACAGAACCTGCAAGCGTTGTTTCGGCTTTCTCCAGACCGCATCGAAACGCTGTTTGATGGTTCACTTAGAACGATCAAAAGCGACCTTTCGTTTGATGACGCCAATGCCTATCGTGATCGCCTGATGAAGGCCGGGGCTGACGCCCGGGTAACGCCAGTTGCCGCGCCAAAGCCCGAGCTGACAATGAAGGATGAGGCGGCAGCAGCGCCTGCTGCACCCGAACCTGCAGGTGAAAAACCACCGGTTCATGCGACCAAAATGAGCGAGTTGGCGGTTGAGCCAATTGAGTCTGATAAGTCTCAAGCCGATAGCGAAGCGCCTGCCGCAGCGATGGCCGCAAATGCGGCCGATGAGACGTCATCGACAGGTCCTGCGCGTTTTGAAGCCCGTCCAGTGGGTTCAACGCCTCAAAGCCGACCGGTAAAGAAAGAGGTCGAGCCTGAGGATATCCGTCAGGCGCCGTTCGAGTTTGTAGGGCGGGGCGGCGAATACTTCGGTATCTGGATTGTGAACATCCTGCTGACGATCGTGACACTGGGCATTTATTCTGCTTGGGCGACCGTGCGCAACAACCAGTATTTCTACGGAAACACCCGGCTGGATGACGCCAGCTTTCAGTATCTGGCTAATCCGGTCACGATCCTCAAAGGTCGTCTGCTCGCCGTCGGTATTTTTATCCTCTACAGCTTGCTCACCGAGCTTTATCAGCCGCTGGCCATCATATTGGGTATCGGCTTCCTGTTTGCTGTGCCCTGGATCGTGATCCGGTCGCTTCGCTTCAGGGCCATCAACAGTGCGTATCGCAATGTCCGGTTTGATTTTCAGGCGAGCTATGCCGATGCCTTGATGGTAATGGTGGTCTGGCCGGTATTGAACGTGCTGACCATTCTGTTGCTGACGCCGTTCAGTGTGCTGAAGTCTCACAAGTTCATTGCGCATGGTATGCGCTATGGCACGACGCCATTCAAGCTGCACAATACCAACAGTGAGTATTACGCCTTCTTTGGTAAGGGGTTGCTGATTGCCATTGCCTTTGCGGTGGGGACTTTTATCAGTGCAAAGATGTTCGGGCAGGTCATGTTCACTCTGGTGCTCGTGGCGGGCTACATTACGGTGTTCGGTTACTTCATGGCAGGACTGTCTAACATCTTCATGAACGGCGCAACTCTCAAAGGACACGGCTTCGAGTCTGACTTGCAGCCAGGGCAGATGATCTGGATTTACATCAGCAATGGCATTCTGGTCGCGCTGACGTTGGGTCTGTTTGTCCCCTGGGCCAAGGTCCGGATGGCACGCTATCGCGCCTCCTGCACAACGATGGTGATTGAGGGTGATCTTGATGGCTTTATCGCTGCTGAGAATCGTCGTACCAGTGCCATTGGTCAGGAGTTGGGCGATGCTTTCGATGTTGGCATTGCGGCATTCTGAGGTGCAGATCGAAGGTGATTTTTACAGTGGGTCTACTTCGCGCCGGCAGCAGGCTCGCCTGTCGCTGGCCGAGGGTCAGCTGGCGCTGAAGACGGAAACCGATGCCTGGTTGCTGGACTGGGAATCGGTCACCGTGATGCCTCGAGTGGGGAACACACCGCGCTACATTCATCTTCCGGATGACGGTGTGTTCGAAACAACGGACAACGATGGCGTCGACCAGCTGGCTCGCCAGTTCAAGCGCGGCATCGGCGCTCGAATGCTTCACCGGCTCGAGAATAACCTCGGTCTGATTCTGGTGGCGGTCGTGGTGGCCGGCCTGACGATTGCGGGTACGTTTGTTTACGGGGTGCCTTTTGCCTCGCGGGTCATTGCTGAATGGATGCCCCAGTCAATTGTTGAGCAGTTGGGGCAGGCGACGCTTGATACGCTGGATTCAGGCTGGATGGAGCCGTCCGAGCTGGGTTCGGACCGACAGGCCGAACTCAAGGCGCATTTTGAAACCTATTTGGCGTCGGCTTCGCCGGTGCCGGTTGATATCAACTTTCGCAGCAGCCCAGCTATTGGAGCCAATGCAATGGCGTTGCCGAACGGCACCATCATCTTTACTGATGACATGGTGAACCTCGCACAGAGCGATGACGAACTCAAAGCGGTGCTGGCCCATGAGCTCGGGCATGTGGTGCATAACCATGGCATGAAAGGTGTGGTGCATTCCTCACTGACGCTTTGGCTGATCGTGATCATGACAGGCGATTTGTCGTCATTTGCTGACTCAACGGTGGCGGGCCCTGCGGTACTTATGAATCTGGCGTATTCGCGGGATATGGAAAGGGAAGCGGATCAGTTCGCGCTCACTTCCATGCAGCAGCAGGGGATTGATCCTGCTAATTTCTCGCGCATCATGCGCCGGATGTCAGCGAGCCATGAGCATAATGATGAGGTTGACGACAGGGCTTCACAGGAAGATGAGGACAGCAGCGATGATAGCTGGCTGTCTGACCTGGGCGCCCTGGTGTCATCACATCCCATGACAGAAGAACGTCTGCGGATGTTTGATGAGGCGGCAGCGCAATAAGTCCGATCGCACTGCAGTCTTTGTTGTAAACCGGGCCTGCGGGTCCGGTTATTCCTCCAGAATAAACGCTGTCTTCTCGAGTGTACTTTCCTCTTCATCAGTAAACCGAAATAGGCTCCAGCCGATGCAGGTTCCGGGGCGGTCAGTTTATGGCGCCATGCGAATAAGAACGACGGAGACATTGTCTGCTGCCCGGTTTTCAAGGCTGGTATCCATTAGTGTTCTGGCATGTTGATCGAGGGTGTGGCTGGGCGTTAGCAAGCCAGGCCATTGCTGGTCCGGCACGGCATCGGTCAGTCCGTCCGAGCAGAGTATGAGTTGATCACCCTGTGCCAGGGTCAGCGTCTGGATGGTAGCGTTCATGGAAGCTGTCGAGCCGAGCGCACGGGTCAGCACGTTACGAAAAGGCGTGTGTGGTGCGTCGGTCTGGGTAATGCTGCCACCGTCGAGCATGCTCTGGAGTACGGTGTCGTCACGGGTCTGCAAGGTCAACTCACCTTTTGACAACAGGTAGCATCGCGAGTCGCCGATGTGGGCGATGATGGCCTCGCTACCCTGCACCCAGCACAAGGCTACGGTGGTGCCCATCTGCGACAGGATGGCGTCTTCATACCGTAAAGCCTGAATTTGTTCGTTGGCCAGCGCCAGCGCCGTCCGGACCGCTTCGATGCGTGTCTCTGTCGGTTGGGGGCCGTGCTCGAGATGTGTTATCAGTTCGTCGGTGACGGTGTTGACGGCGATCTGGCTGGCAATTTCGCCACCCTTATACCCGCCCATGCCATCAGCCACGATGCCCATAACGTTGTCATTAGTCCTGGAGGTATACCAGGCGATTGAATCCTGATTGCTGGTGCGCTTTACGCCGGTATCTGTGATCCCGGTAACTTGCAGCGGCATTAACTGTGCTCCTTGCGTATTTCCTGTTGAGTGCCTGATCGCGATGTGATTCTGCGCAGTTCATCGGTCATGGCTGATGCACTGGCAAAGCGCTTGGCCGGGTCTTTCTGAATCGCTTTCAGCCCCGGAATCACCAGCGTCATTAGTGCGAGGATGGCGATCAGGGCTGCATTGGTAGCCGGCGCTATCCAGATGGGCTGTTTAACGTGATGTTGTTGCAGATAGGCGTGAAAGCCATTGCCGGAAAAGGCCACGACCGGATTGCTTCCGCTGGCAGGCGTTCCCCAGAGAGCACTGAGCAGGGTGTGATCGATAAGCTGGAAAACTGGCAAGGCGACACCAGTCAAAGCAATGACCAGACCCAGCGCCAACACGATCAGGCGCAGGCTGAACAGGTGCGAAAGCAGGAAGCGAATAATGCAATCTCCGTAAAATAGAGTTCAAGCGCCTCTGCGGATTCTAAAAAGTGTAGCTGTCGAGGGGTGTAGAGACTTGATGGCTTTTTGTAAGTGATTGTTTTGATGCCTCTGTGAATCAGGCTATGGAAGCTTTTCATGATTCCAGGTTGTGCTTGCTGTAATTAAATTATAGTCTTAATATAATTTGAATTATGGTCATAATATAAAGATCGGCAGCACCCTGTCAGATCGGTACGCCGTTCAGCACCCACAAGGAGAGCGCAATGCAATCACCATCAAGAGAAGAGCTGTTGGCCGTCTGGAAAGCCGAAGAAAGGGCGATGAGAGATCACCTCTCAACACCGGGGACTATGACGCTTGCCCAGGTCGCTGGAATGAAGCCCGCAGATTTCTTTAATGGCATTTCCCGGGGTGAGTTTCCACATCCGCCCTTTGGCGCTTTGGTCGATTTTATTCCGATCGAATTTTCCGACGGCCGCTTTGTCTTTCAGGGCACACCGGACGGTCGCCACTACAACCCGCTGGGCTCAGTACACGGTGGTTATGCCGCGACATTGCTGGATTCATGCATGGGTTGCGCAATACATACGATGCTCAAACCCGGGCAGGGATACACCACGACGGACCTGAGAGTCAGCTATGTGCGCGCCTTACGAGGAGATATGGGGCCGGTGCGGGCGGAAGGTAAGGTGGTGCATGTGGGTCGGTCTACTGCCATCGCCGAAGGACGTATTTATGACGTCGACGATCGGCTGTATGCGGTTGGCTCGACCACCTGTCTGATCCTGCAAATGCCCAACTCATTGTGATCAATAGAATGTCGGTCGACATTTAATGGAGGTGGGCGGCCCGCCCAGATCAACAAAAAGGAGAGTCTGAATGAATAACATCGTGATTGCCGGCTACGCCCGGACACCCTTTCAGTTTGCCCGCAAAGGCGGCTTGATCAATTTGCGTTCCGACGACATGGCCGCGCAGGTCCTGAAAGCTCTGGTTGAAAGGCTTGATATCGATCCGGTGCTGATCGAAGACGTGATCATGGGCTGCGCCTATCCCGAAGCAGAGCAAGGCGCGAATATCGCACGAATTGCCAGCTTTCGTGCGGGCTTCCCCGAAACCCTTGGCGGGGTGACGGTGAACCGTTTCTGTGGATCATCCATGACCGCGATTCACTTTGCGGCAGGTCAAATTTTGCTTGGAGCCGGGGATGCGTTTATCTGCGGTGGTGTGGAGTCGATGACACGAGTGCCGCAAGGTGGATTCAACCCGTCTCCCAACCCAACCTTGCTGGAATCTTTTCCCGAGGTTTACTGGTCCATGGGGCAGACAGCCGAGGAAGTTGCTCTTCGCTATGGCATTACCCGTGGTGATCAGGAGGCTTTCGCCGTGCGTTCCCACATCAAGGCGGCCAGCGCCCGGGAGCAAGGCTTCTTTGATGACGAGATAGTGCCGGTCACCACGCCAGACGGGGTTGTCGAAGCGGACGGCTGCATCCGTCCGGGGACCGATCCCGAGACGCTCGCAGGGCTGCCGCCTGCGTTTGGTGGATCTGTCACGGCGGCAACGTCTTCACCTCTCACTGATGGCTCCGCTGCGGTGCTGGTGTGTACTGACGCGTTTGCGCGTGAGCACGGGTTGCCGGTGCTTGCTGCCGTGCGAGCTGTTGCGGTTGCGGGTTGTGCGCCGGACATCATGGGCATGGGGCCGGTGAATGCGACCCGCAAGGTGCTTGAGCGTAGCGGTCTGGTCATGAGCGATATTGATCTGGTGGAAATCAATGAAGCCTTTGCCAGCCAGTCGATTGCCTGCCTCAATGAACTTGGCCTCGACGAAGCCCGGGTGAATATTGATGGTGGCGCACTGGCGATGGGGCATCCGTTGGGTGCGACCGGCGCCCGCATTACCGGTAAGGCTGCGTCCCTGTTGCAGCGCACCGGTGGTCGATTTGCCATTTCGACCCAGTGCATAGCCGGCGGGCAGGGTGTTGCGACCTTGCTGGAAAGAATGACGTAGCCATCAGCGGCAAATTCGGCACAGTGGAACCTTGCCGCACTGCGTATCCATCAAGGCTATAGTATGATGAGTGGCATGTAAATTTGTGGAGCCGGAGGTGCCTGTTGCGATATTCAGAAGATCACAAAGCGCGAACGCACGAGAAAATCGTCGATGAGGCCGCCCGGCGTTTTCGGCGTGATGGTGTTGGCGCCACCGGCTTGCAACCATTGATGAAGGCGCTGGGGCTGACCCATGGCGGTTTCTACGCGCACTTCAAGTCGAAAGGCGAGTTGGTTGAATCCGCGTTGCGCCGTGCCGCCGACCAGCTTAAGGATGCGTCGGCCCGCGCCTTTGAGTCGGACCGGCCGCTTAAAGCATTTATCACCGGGTATCTGTCGTCCTCTCACCGGAATGAACCTGGCGAGGGCTGTCCATTGCCAACCATGTCAGCCGAGCTGGGGCAGCGGGGTGAGTCCAGTGCCACAACTGATCAGTTGATCCTCAACCGGCTTGCGGCCATTGAAAATAATATGGTGGGCGACGCGTCTAAAGACGAGAGTGTTCTGCTGCTGTCTGCAGCCGTTGGAGCACTGGTACTATCACGCAGTGCCCACGACCCTGAACTATCAGACCGGTTGCTGAAAACCACGCGCAGGTTGCTGATCGAGCGGTATGACCCAGACGACACCGCGTCTTGATCAGTTAGAGGTCCGGAACCAGACTTCTACGCGGCCATTGCGGTTGGCCCCGGTTTCGCCGCCGCTGTCACCAACGGGCACGTACTGGCCATAACCGGTGTACGCTTTTAACTCGATATTCTGTTCCTTGCGTAAAGCCTTCTTGACCGACAATGCCCTGAGTTCGGAAATCATCTGTGCCCGCAGCTCATTGGATTGTTTGTCGGCATAGCCGATCAGCATCAGATCGCTGCCGGAGGCATTGTTCATTTCAAGGAACTGTTTCAGGCGCTCAAGATCGCGGTTTGCTTTGTTGTCGAGCTTTGTGCGGCCCTCTGAAAATCGAAAGTTGACACTCAGGCGCTGGTAATTGCGGGTCAGGCTTTTCAATGACGCCGGAACCTGAGCATCGAAAGTCGCGTCAACCGCCTGAATGTTCTGGGAGACATAACCCGTTTCCTCGACGATTTCCTGGCCGCGCTGGCCCTGGCTGAATGTCAGAAAATCTGTAGTAGGGCGCTTGTCTTTGGCGCCCAGAGAATAAAAGAACAAACGACGGGACAACGGATAATCCTCGGTCGCAACATTCAGTTGGCTTGGCAGTAATGGGGCCGAGTCGCCATCGGAAATGGCCAGCACCTTGCTCTGCCGCACTGACGCCAGACCGGTAAAGCCGATGCCTTCAGGGTCACGACTGACATCGTCAGAAAGCAGATCGTTCGATTCATAGCGCTTTGCTTTTGGTGAAAGCGGAAAGGCTTTGCCCAGCACCAGACTCTTGAAGGTATCCCAGGTGCCGGAATTCTCATCCCGGGCATAGACTTGAATAGCGCGATCGGGGCCGCCCAGCATTTTCCAGTTGGTGGTCTCGCCAGCAAAAATGCGGGCCAGCGTTTTCTTGTCCAGAGCAGCGATCGGGTTATCGGGATGCACCAGAATAGCCAGTCCATCAATCGCGATGACATGTTCGCTGGCTTTGTCTCGCAGGTCCGCCATGCCGGCCAGCAGTGCGACTTCCTTTTCCTTGGCTGGGCGGGATGCGGCCGCAATATCAGACTCACCACTTTTCAAGCCGCTAAAGCCGGTGCCTGAGCCGTGTGCAGCAACCTTTGCCTCGAATGGCCTGCCGGCGAGGTTGCCTGTGACGACCTGTTCATTGTCGACTTTGCCTGGGCGCGTTGCGATACCCGTGCCTCCTTGCGCCTCCAGGTAGCCTTCGATCAATGCTGGTGCAAGGCGGGCACCAATGGTGTTTGAGCCATGGATTTCAAGCTCGTTGGCCCGCGCAGTGGCGCTCAAGGTGATGAGGGTAACCGTCGCGAGGGCGGCGCTCAGATAGCGGGCAGGGGCGTAAGGCACGAAACGTTCTCCGATAGGGTTTGATAGACAGCAAGCTAACTACAATCGTGTGACGTTTTTATGAAGGTTTCGTAGAGAATTGTAAGTAAAGGGAAAAGGCCTGATGTTTAAGTAGGTGCGACCTACGCGCGTAGCGCATGTCGTTTAAGACAGCGTCGCCGGGAAAGCGGCTGATATGACTTATCCTTTAGTCTGAACACATTGCCGGGGAATCGCCTGCAGTGGTAGTTTGAATGACATACGTTTTGATCAAAGATGATCAGGGGTCGTCCTGCTGTCATATCAGACTGCCAGACTGGGCATTCCGTCTGGTTACTGAACATACCTGACGGAAGATTCGCCCTGATACTTTCCCATTTTCGGAGGAACAGGTAATGGCAACTGCAACCGGCCATGCTGGCAAAGCGGAGGCTTTAGCGGCACTGGAGCCTCTGGTCGAAGAGTTGACGGCCAGACATCTCAGTGACCGTAAATTGTGGATGCCCAGCGATTTTCTGCCCGCCAGCGAGCAGATGACGGGCGAAGATATCAAGACAATGTCGGAACTGCAGGATCGGGTGCGCGGTGTACCAGACCCTGTGCGGGTGTCCCTGGCGCTCAACCTGCTGACGGAAGAAGGGCTTCCTCATTTTCATCGGTTGATCGCAGTTCACTTGGGTAGCGAAAACGCCTGGTCCCGCTGGAACTTCATGTGGACTGCGGAAGAAGACCGACACGGTAATGTGCTTCACGATTATGTTCGCGATACTCGTTTGTTCGATATGCGCGCCTTTGAGCAGCTTCAGTATCAATACATCGAGGCCGGCTTTGATCCGGCGTGGCATGACGATCCTTATCAGTTGCTCGCCTACACCAGCCTGCAGGAGCGGGCGACGCAGGCGGCCCATGCCAACACCGGCAAACTGGCGGCGCAGCATGAACCGATTATCCAGCGGATTCTCGGCCACATTGCGGCAGATGAATCCCGCCACTTCCGCTTTTACCGGGATGCTTTTATTGGCTTGCTCAACATTGATAGCACGCGGGCAATGGAGTCGGCTCTCAAGGTCATGCCGCGTCTGGCTATGCCTGGGCACAATATTGCGGGTTACAGCGATATGGCGGATGTCGTGCACCGCGCGGGGATTTATGGGCCACGAGATTACCGCAAGGTGGTGCAGGAGTGTCTCGATGCCTGGGGTATCGCCGATCTGACGCCAGACGATGCCGCCGGCCGGGAGGCTCAGGACAAGATGATGGCCGTGCCTGCGCGGCTGGATAAACTCGCCGACCTTATAGAGCGCCGGATGCGGAGCAAAAGCTTTTCATTCGACTTTATTTACCAGCGTCTTATGGAATTTTGACGCGCTGGTTTACCACTTATGATTCACGAGAAGGCCCTTCGGGGCCTTCGCTGTTTGTGGCCCATCTTGAACATGGCTGGGCGGCCACCGTTGTTCCAGGCGCTCTCATAGCCGCTAAGACGCTGCATTCATCAGATCAATAATGAAGATAACGCGGCTGACCTACAGCTAATGCTGTGCGAGTGCTATTTTCAGCTCATACGTTGGATGTGGAGAGTGGATGATGAGCCAGTTGGAAGACCTTTTCGGAATTGCTCACCCGATTATTCAGGCGCCTATGGTCGGGGTTTCAACACCACGGCTGGCGGCAGCCGTATCCGCTGCAGGTGGGCTGGGTTCTATCGGATTGGGTGCCAGTACGGTTGAGCAGGCGCGGGCTATGATCGGGCAAACACGCGCGCTCACGTCTGAAGCATTCAACGTCAATCTGTTCTGCCACCGGCCTGCGCATGCCGACGCATCGCTGGAAAATGCATGGCTTGGGCACCTTGCCCATCTCTTCGTCGAGTTTGATGCAGAGCCACCGGCAACGCTTGATTTGCCCTATCCCAGCTTTGTCGAAAACAGGGCCATGCTCGATATGTTGCTGATGGAGCGACCGGCTGTTGTCAGTTTTCATTTTGGATTACCCCCGCAGGCGTGGATTGACGACTTGAAAGCTGCAGGCATCCGCCTGCTGGCCACGGCAACCACGCTGAGCGAGGCGCTGGCGATTGAGCGGGCCGGTCTGCACGCGGTGATTGCACAAGGTCAGGAGGCAGGAGGCCATAGCGGCGTATTTGAGCCGACGACAGGGGATCCGGATATCAGTACCTTGCCGTTGGTGCGGCAGATCAGTGCATCCTGTGAAATTTCTGTGATTGCAGCCGGTGGCATCATGGATGGGCGGGGCATTCGCGCCGCTATGGCACTGGGCGCCAGCGGCGTGCAGATGGGTACAGCGTTCATTTTGTGTCCGGAATCAGCCGCCGATGACACCTACCGGAAATCTCTCAAGCAGGCCCAGACCCTCGAAACACGGATTACCTCGGTGATCTCCGGTAGGCCCGCCCGTGGCATCGTCGATCGTTGGTGGTTGGAAGTGGAGGGCGTGGCGGCTCACCATTTGCCGGCCTACCCGATTGCCTATTCTGCCGGAAAGGCATTAAAAGCTGCTGCGCGTCACGCGGGCCATAATGGCTTCAACGCCCACTGGGCTGGGCAGGGCGCGGCGCTTGCCCGGGAGTTGCCCGCAGGTGAACTGGTCGTGCAATTGGCCAAAGAGCTGAGCGTTATCTGACTCACAATCGTGGATAATTCCACGAAACCTGAAAACCTCCGAGCCTGACCGGATCTGAGGCCCCGAACCTTTAAGGATTCTGACCGATGAGTGCTGCGCGATTAACGCCATCTGCCTGGACGATTCTGATCGCAGGTTGCCTGATTCTGATGCTGGCGTTTGGCTTTCGGGCCAGCTTCGGGTTGTTTGTTCAGCCGATATCCGCTGCCAACGACTGGGGGCGGGATGTTATTGGTCTGGCCCTGGCAATCCAGAATCTGGCGTGGGGCATTATTGCCGTGCTGGCGGGTGGTCTGGCCGACCGCTTTGGCAATACGCGGGTGATTGTTGTGGGGGCTGTTTTATATGCAGTGGGCCTATGGCTGACCGCTGGTGTTGATTCGGTCTGGTCGCTGCAAATGGGGGCCGGGTTGCTTGTGGGAGCGGGTATCGCGGGCACCGGATTCGGCATTGTGCTGCCGCTGATGGCCAAGGCGGTCAGCGAAGACGACCGTCAGTGGGTGTTGGGCGTCGGCACCGCAGCCGGTTCAATGGGGCAATTCCTGATTGTGCCGCTGGCTCAGCAGTTTATCGATCTGTTCGGCTGGAGCGGTGCTCTGAACGCGATGGGCCTGATGGCCCTTGCCATCGTGATTCTGGCCATGCCGTTAGCCCGGATGGCAAAACCGGCTGCAACCGGCGTGCTTTCCTCTGCAACGGAAGACTCACTCGCGACCACTATCGGCCTGGCTCGCGGCCATCTCTCGTACTGGCTGCTGACCGTTGGCTTTTTCGTCTGTGGTTTCCACCTGGCCTTCATCACTGTGCATTTCCCGGGCTACCTCACCGATAACGGCTTTGACCCCGATGTGGCGGCCTGGGCAATCGCGCTGATCGGGCTGTGCAATGTGATCGGTGCGATGGCGTCAGGTTATATATCCGGGCGGGTATCGATGAAGCGGGTGCTGATGTTTATCTACCTCAGTCGAGCGGTCGTCACCGTTGGCCTGCTTCTGCTGCCCCTGTCGCTCACCACCGTATTACTGTTCAGCTGCCTGACAGGCTTTCTGTGGCTGGCAACCGTTCCGCCCACAACCGGGCTGGTGGCCACCATGTTTGGTACGCGTTATATGGCAACGCTCTATGGCGTGGTGTTTCTCGGGCACCAGGTGGGCAGCTTTACCGGCGTGTGGCTGGGCGGCTGGATCTACGAACGTACAGGCAACTACGATCTGGTCTGGTGGACGGGCGTGGCGCTGAGTATCGTGGCCGTCCTGCTGCACTGGCCCATTCGGGAAAGCCGGGTGCGGGAGCTGCAGGCGGCGACGTCGTGAAGGCTTTGTGCCGGTTGGTTAGAAATCTTGCCCGGCATAATTCATTGAAAAGTAACTTAAAACTTTCTCTGACTTGCCCTGGTAATAATTAAATCGCTGGCAGGTTGCTGGATAGCTATGGGGACTCTGGGCCAGTCGAGGCCTGTACTTGGGACCGAAGATAATAATCCATCAACCGATGATATTCCTCTGGCCACCCAGCATCGAATGGCCGGCTCTCCTCCGGCTGCTGATGGTTGAGGAGGGGATCATCTTCCTGCCAGGGATAATACAGTCCGGACTTGTTGTTACTGAACGCTCCATGTTCATTGATACTGCGCTTCAGGTTGTACCCCACGTTACTGATCCCGTCCGGGCTCAGCAGGTTTTCGCCACCGAGGGTAATGTAGTCTTGGTCTGACAGGCTGAAATGATACAGAGTCGGGAAAATATCCCGGTGAGACCCGATGCGCATCGGGTCATATCTGTGTGGCGTGTTTTCAAGGATCGGGTCCGGCACGTGCAGGAAGAATGGTACCGCGTAACTAAGGCCAAACTCCGTTGGTTCATCTGTACTCAGGTTCCGCACGCGGTGGTCGCCGGTTACTGCAACGATAGTCTTGTCGCGCAGAGCCGATGATTGCTTGATACGGTTGATGAACTGACCCAGTGCATCAGAGGCGTACTGAAAAGTCTCAAGAAGCACCTTGGCTTGCTCGCCTTCATACTCGGTCCTGGCGGCAAACCGGTCGCTGATTTCCGTCGGCCCGGGCTCATAGTTCTCCGGCACTTTGTAAGGCGAATGATTGGTGGTGCTCATAATAAAGAGCAGGGTTGGCTTATCCGCTTCTTCCATTACCTTGTTGGCAAACTGGAACAGAAAGCTGTCAGGTACGCCCCAGGTACCTGAATATTCAGCCGCTTCCGGAATCGCTTCAATAATGTCATTTTCATCATAGACACGATCAAACCCCTGTACTGGCAGGTAGCTGGCCAAGTTACGCCACATGCCATTTCCACCGTACAGGAACGCCACTTCATATCCTGCCTGCTTGTAGGGTAGAACAGCAGAACCTGGCAAGGCGGTATTCTGGGCCGAGGAATGACTGATGGTCGCCACGGGACTATGAAACAGTGTCATTACAATGCTGTCGATCGTCCCGGAAGTGCCCGCCAAAAAGCGCTGAAAAAGAAAACCGTCTGCGAAATGGGGGCGAAGGCTTCCCAGCAGGTCGTTACCTGGGAGTTTGTCTTCCACCATAATATTCATGCCCATCCCTTCCATCATGGCCACAACCACATGGGGCGGATTCTGTTGGAGGTAATTGTTTTCAGGCGTGTGGTAAACCGGGGTCGGCTGGCCGAGCACTTTCTCCATCTGGGCGGTCAGTGTGGCTTCAGCAATCGGCTCAAAGCTCCGCTGTTCCTCGTAATCAGAGGTCGCCCAGTCCAGTGCCATGAATACATTCGGAGTGATCATATTCAGCGGTTTGTAGTGGGAAACGCTGGCGTGATAGCGCTTGAGCGGGTGATTGTCGAGGGTGCCCCGCGCTGTCACAAAGGTGGACAGAAAAATTGTGACTACCGCCAGCGATGTAACGCTCCAGTGCCAATAGGCTCGCGGGTTTATTTTACCCAGTCGGCTGCGGAGGAACCAACGGGAGGTCAGGTATGCCAGCACACCGACAATGAACGCCGCAAGAAAACTGCGTACCACGGGATAGTCTTCCCAGATATTGATAAGCACTGCGGTAGAGTCGTCTTCCCATAGCCCGAAAACAAATAGGTCAACATAACTGCCGTAGGTCGTGTAGTAATAGAAATTGCATATGCAACCAACCACATAGAGTGCCGCTACAACCGTATGATAGCTGACCGCAAATCTTAACCAGCGCTGGTAAGCTCCATGGAATGCAGCGGCGATAGTGCCGCTTAACAAAAGGGGTGAATAGGCAATCGCAGTTACCTTGGCATCAAAGCGTCCACCAACAAAGAAAGCCCTCCAGATGTCATCACCAACCCCTGTTTCCGGCAACACATCCTGTATATGCATAAAAAACACGTAGCGTGAAACCATCAGTATGCTGAAGGAAAATAGAAAACACTGGAATAAAAACAATGACAGCTGACGAAAGCGGGACTGATGTTTCATTTTTGGAAATAGCAACATGCACTAAGGGGCAAGAAATGAATAACTGGCGTAACTACGGTCTTCCGCATGGGTAACGGGGCGTCGATTACCGGAGACGTTATGCACGGGACGCACGTCTGAGCCAATTCATAGGAAGCAAAGATTTTATCGCGGAAAAATGCCCGATACCACAACAATATGTCAGGTCGATGCCATTTCATGTCTTTTGCCGAGAGGCGAGTTTTCAGGAGTTCAGATCTATGGACAGGCCCCGGCTCCTCGGGAATGTCCAAAGATTATTATTAATGGGTTTTGTTTGTATCGAAACAATTGTGGTTGTCTTAAGTCGAATTATCCGAGGCCAGAGATCAGGCGGCATTCCCCGCCGCCACACCCGACGCCCATGCCCAATTGAAATTATGCCCGCCAAGATGACCGGTGACGTCGACGACTTCGCCGATAAAGAACAGGTTGGGTTTGTCGGTTACTGCCATGGTTTTTGATGACAGCTGGCGGGTATCGATGCCGCCGAGGGTGACCTCTGCTGTTTTCCGAACACATCACAGAAAGTTGTCAAAAATGGTCGCAAAGCGGACATTCAGAGGAACGCATTGGAGCCTTTGAGACGATATCCGTTTGAGCCTGGGGCGTATCACACCTAGCTGAGTAAGTGTGGTGTTTGAAGGCGAAGCTTAATCGATTACTGCGTTAACAAGAGTTTATTGAATATAGATGATACACTTCAGCGACTTACCTCGCTGGCGATATCAAGGCAAACGCCTCAGAGAAATCTACGATGAGGCGTACAAGCAATCGTAACCATAAACGCTCCACGGACATCGACTTTTACGCAAGGTCCCTGAACTAGGGCGAAGGCTCATCGTTAATTGTTTCATCCATCGCCCTGAACAGACGCAACGTGCACCCCCCCTAAGCCCGGAGCCTAAAATGGCGAGCAACACATACAACAATCAGAAAAAGAAGCTTAGATTTTCAAAAAAACGCGTCGATAAAGCCAGTAGAGATATTCGGCAAGGCTGCACAGGGGAGTTGAGAAACGAATCAATAAAAGTTATTCAAAACTATAGGGAAACTCATCTTTATCCGTTAATGCTGATAAGAAATCATCTCTCCCATCCAGTACGAAAGGTTTCCAAGCAGGCGATTATAGTTCGCCGTCTTAAACGCCTAGCCACCATCATCAATAAGCTTGAACGGCCCACTTTAGATGGCAAGCAAACTAACAAGATCCGGCTAACGCGGATGCAGGATATTGGAGGATGTAGAGTAATACTTCCAAAGCTGAGGCATTTGTACAAACTAAAAGAAAGCCTTGAGTCGAGCAAATCTGTTCATCAGATAATAAAAACCGTCGACTATTTGTCCAATCCAAAGGATAGTGGATACCTCGGAGTGCATCTTGTTTATAGCTGTTTTTCTGGCAAGGAAGGAGACAGTGATTGGAAGGGCTCGAAAATTGAAGTTCAATTGAGAACGGAACTTCAGCACGCATGGGCAACTTCGCTAGAGATCATTGATACCTTGGAGAATCTTAGCCTTAAAACCTCAATTTCAGGACATGATAATTGGAGACGTTTTTTTTACATCGCAGGCCGTTTAGTTGCTCATGAAGAAAACGCTTTTTCGATTCCTGAAGATGAAATCAGCGGGTATATTGCGGAGTTTACTGAATTAGAGAGCCAACTGGAAGTAAGGAAAGCGTTAGGCAAATTTGGTCTTGCCATAAAAGTAATGACATATGGAGATATAAATAATAACAGAGATATAAAGAACCATAAGGGAATGTTTCTAATCATCATGAAAAGATCAGAAAATATTAAAGAAGCAATTAATTTGGATGTCGAACTCACGCCCTTTGAAGAGAACGAGTCTGATGATGCTTTGAAAGCATTAGAGGAAAGTGAATTAAAAGATGACGTTTTGGTCTCTGTGCTCGTTTCAGCGACTGATGTAAAGAACCTCGAAAAAGCTTACCCTAATTATCTCGGTTCTACCGTCCAGTTTACTGACTTCATTAGTTCACAAGTAAAGGTCGCAGAAAAAGAAAAAATACAAGCTCGGGAAAATGTCGAACCCTCCTCTCCAGAACATGCCCCCGACGTGCCCGAGAGGATCTCTTTACGTAAGAGGTTCTTTGGCTTTTAATCCCGCTAAACCATCCACCCCAGACTGACAGAGGGGGCTGATAATATTTAATAACTCCAAATAGCTTCTTTGATCTGCTCCCCTCTACTTTGAAAGTATCCCTTTTTAGTTGCGGCGCTGACTAACGTTCTTTACCGGTTAGTATTTCGCCACGCCATCGCATCCAGTTAAGTCTTCTGGTGAGCCTTTGTTGAAGAGCCGTTTGCTTTTTTCCTGAGTTCAAGTAATAAGTGCAGCACCGCTTGTTTTGAGAGCTCCTGAGTATTCGCCCCAGAAGACCTCTGCCGGTGTGCGGTAGCCCAGTCGTTTCCGGGGTCGGTTATTCAGTTCCTCGACCACCTGATTGAGCGCCCGCTGGGTAACTTTGGAAAAGTCAGTCCCTTGGGGGATTACAATGGGTCGCGCAACTGCTAGAGATCAGTGAAAACGATGTTAGAACACTTACACTGCAAAACGCGCTGATTGCCCGACGCACGGCCTCCGGAGAGCTAAATTTTCCACGGTTTCAGTTTGATGAACCCAAAGGGCGGGTGCTTTCAGGACTTCAAACTTTGCTGGTCGAGACAGCATCTTGGGTGCCAGAGGAGCTTATCCGGTTTTTACTAGTGAGACACAACCCCGAGCATACTGACGATACGCCGCTGAAAATGCTGAAACGAGGAGGCCTACATAGCGTTTTGCATCTTGCCTAGGTTCACATGGAGCAAAGGCCCTAAGATTTCAATATCACGCGGACATTCTGAAGCAAAAGTGCTGGTGCGAGCTAACGAGATTTTTGACTGAGTTGGGAGCTGAACATCGTATGGATAACCGTCCTCTGTTGGTTGTCGATCTGGAGGCAACGTGCTGGGAGAACCGAAAAACTCCGGCCGGCGAACCCCAGACCAATCACAACATGGAAATCATTGAGTTTGGTTGTGCCTTGGCCAAACGGAATGGAGAACTACTGGATAGCCAGTCATTTTTGGTACGACCAACGGTGAACCCAGAGCTAAGCGAATTCTGTACATCGTTAACCGGCATCACCCAACCTATGGTTGATGCCGCTCCGAATCTTCCGGAAGCCTGTCGGATGATCGATGCGTGGCTGGGGAAACCCCATGACGATTTTATTTGGTGCAGTTGGGGTAACTACGATCGCCTGCATATTCAGGCAGAAGGTGAGAAATATGGCGCGTTTCCGATGATAATGAAGTATCCGCACCTGAACCTGAAACGCATTTGGCGCAGAACAACGGGACAGAAGCGCAAGAATGGAATGATCCATGCTTTGGAGTATCACGGACTGGCATTAGAGGGGCGCCACCATCGCGGTGTGGACGATGCCCGCAACATGGTCCGTTTGCTTCCCTTCATGGATTGGTCATTGGAAGCGGAGTTGTTGACCTGGCCCGGAGTCGAGCGCCTGAAAGGCCTCGTTACGTCGGGTAAAGTCATCAGTATTGAAGAAATGGAACAAGCTATCCGAGAAAACGCAGGTAAGATTTTTGAGTGAAATCTCACCTTTAATACTAATTAGTAACGCGAATTACTAATTAGTATTTTGCGTTACTAATTGGTATTAAACGCCTTGGAGAAGGGCTGTGAAGATCGTTTGTATTTCTGACACCCATAGCCTGCATCGTCAGATACCTGAGATTCCAGAGGGTGATGTATTAATCCATGCTGGCGACTGCTTGGGCGCCGGCACACTGGACAATGTGGAGGATCTCAACGACTGGTTGGGTGCTCTGACCCACCGATATAAGATCGTCATCGCTGGCAACCATGACTGGGTGTTTCAGGAAGCGCCAGATCTCGCACGAGAAGCTTTGACAAATGCCATATATCTTGAGGATAACGGCGTTGAAATCGAGGGGATTCGATTCTGGGGCTCTCCCTGGACACCGACGTTTCTGGACTGGGCATTCATGCTGGATCGCGGACGAGCGCTTCACGATCGCTGGAAGAAAATTCCAGAAAACACCGATGTGCTTATTACCCATGGCCCACCAAAGGGCGTTGGAGATGAGGCACAAATGGGATTCCGCTGCCAGAATGTTGGGTGCGTAGACCTGCTCCATCGAATCACACAGTTGTCCCTGAAAGCGCATGTTTTTGGCCACATCCACGAAGGATACGGAGAGTATCTTCTGGGTAAGGCTCGGCTGATCAATGCCAGTACCTGCACCGTCCGGTATGAGCCTACAAACCCACCGATAGTGCTGGATATTGAATAACGCAGGAGATCGAGCGATGACAACTGAGGAACTGATCAAACGACTGAAAACTTTACCTCCCGAGACGCCTGTGTTGGTAGAGGGCTATGAAACAGGTTACGACGACATTGCCGGCTTAAAGCCACTGAAGGTCACCCGGTACCGAAATGCACAGGACTGGGATGGCGAGTATCAAGCATCGGAAAAATTCTCTGACACCGAAAATAGTGCCTTCTCGGCCGTGCTCATTTTTGGTCGCCGAGGATACTTGAGAAAAGTTCAGGTGGCCAACGTCACCATCGTTAAGGCCATGGAAGAACTGGATGCCGGTCAGGGACAGCGTTTCAGTCTTGATGAGCTAATTGCTCAGTGCGATCCCGATGCACCCATGCCAGAAGAGTTGCAAGCTTGGGAAAACGCCGAGCCCGCTGGTTTGGAATATGCGTCCATGAGTAATGCCGGGCTCGACCAACTGCGCAGCCAAGCCTATGCTGAAATTTTGGATCTTTTCAACGGCAACAAAAGCGCAGCGGATCACTGGGTATGCTCACAAGTAAGGGGTTTAAACTATAGGGCTCCAAGTGAACTGCTTAACTCGCCAAAAGGCATCGATACGGTTAGAACTCTGATTGGTCGATTGAAGCACGGCATCCCAACCTAATAATCAGCGAAACGGCCAGGTAAGTTATATGTTGAATAGCGATGAAATGCCCTCTGCAACAATAGTGCAAGCTGTGATGAATGAACGGGTGGATATCCGAAAAGCCATTTTAGCGTTTGTGGAGAAACTGGATGGTCAATACGAAGCTGTGCAGGTCATTCCGTATGGCAGCCGGGCTCGTGGTGATTACCGCGCGGAAAGCGACACCAACGTTGCGGTTCTATTGCGTGGAGAATGCCACGGCTCGGAGCGTTTGTTGATATGAAGCTTGCCTTGGCGAGCGTGGCTTATGATAGTTTGCTAATCACAGATGTTCGTATTCGGCCATATCCAGTCTGGGAGGTCGAACGGCTAGAGCCTGAGGGCGCACGAGTTGTTGACCCAAATCTTTTGAGGTCTATTGCTCGTGAGGGTATTACCCTTTGGCAAGCTTAGTATGGTCAGCCTGTTTACCAAGTGCGCTTGGTTTCTAGCCATGCCCGTAAGGCGGGCCCGCGTTTTAGCCGGCCAGACCGTTCCCACTCTGACACCCAGCCCGAAACACGACTGAAATCTACAACGTCATCAATATCTGACGGCTGCACGTTTGGTACCATTTGATTGTTAAGTTCAATGTGGTTGTACAGAATTTCAAAAACGGCTCGCTCGTAGCTGGCACTGATACAGATCGGCGCCTCGATACTCCATTCAGCCAGAAGTTCAGATAAATCAACGAGTTCTTGATCACCAAAAAAGGACGAGGTGTCAGGATAATGTTGGCCCGCGATGAGCCACCTATCAGGTGATCCGGCGGAATGCCAAAAGGGTTTCCAGGTCCGCCCCGGATGAAATAGGCACAGAGCGGTCATGCCTGTGATGTAGGGGGTAGCCATTGCCCTTAGTCCTTTCCTGGACTCGGCGACAACTGATCTCGATCTTCCATGAAATCGTCACTCACACCCTCATCAGAATCAACGTATTCTTCCCATACAGGATCGGTTGGTCGCTCATAGCGTTTAACCGACCCCTTGAGTCGTTCCAATGGCGTTAGTTCCTGTGGGAGCGGTTTAGCCACTTCATCGGCATGGGCACCCTTGGCGTCGAGACCGTCGAGAAGTTCTTTTTCAGTCATTCGCTTGATAGACATAAATCACCCTCCTTCACTGCTTTGATGACAAGGTTACTCCCAATGTCACAGATGTTCAGCTTCGGCAGTCATTCAGGAATGCTAGTATCCACTCATTCTCAGCCAGTCGCGGCTCAAGTTTGTAGACCTTCACAATCCGAAAGAAGCGAGCGACATAAACGCTCTGGCCGTTAGGCGGCAACCATTCGTTGGGTCCTTTGGCTCCTTTGCTGCCTATAACAATATAAAACATCCCAAATGATCGTGTGAGTGAGTGAATAAGCGATTTTAGGTTTAGTAAGCATACTAATCTAAAATCCTAAAAGTTAGCTGAAAGAAACCATGGCGTGACTTCTGTTCATGTAGTAGCACGCAAAAAAATCACCCCACTTTTGCGTCCACTCTGTTTTCAAAGCGGACCTTTCTGGACGTTCAGTTAAGCTCAAGCTCTTAAACAAAAGCGGACATTAGTCAGCGCTTTCTAAAGATCCGCTCTTCCATTGGGAAAGGGGCCTTTTCATGAAGAGATTGGCTTTGCATTAAACGGCCGGGGTAAGTACAGACTCTTTTTAGGAATG
>NZ_JBQXYE010000004.1:0-264721 GCF_052645435.1 Marinobacter sp. V032
TTACTTGGTCAACTTTTTAAAGAGCGGGGCGTGTAGCCCTGTTGAGAGCGCGTATTCTACAGCGATCCTCAACCTTGTCAACCACTAATTTGAAACTCTTTAATTCTTTTCAAATCAGTCAGTTAACGACTCTTTCGGTGTTGCCTTGAAGGCCGTTACCCCCGAAAGAGATGCGCATTCTACAGACTACCCTGACGGTGTCAACGCGTTATTTAAAAAAAGCGAAAAAGTTTTCAGAAGCTGACATCAATGGCCGCTACGACCGCTCGCGCCTTTGCTCTTGCCTCCTCTATATCCGCACCATGCGCCAGCGCCACACCCATGCGGCGACGACCCGCTATTTCAGGCTTACCGAACAGGCGAATAAAGGTATCCGGCGTTTCCAGCGCTTTCTCCAGATAATGAAACACCGGGGCTGCAGACGTACCGGATGGCAAAATAACCGCGCTTGCACTTGCCCCTTGCTGGCGAATGGCGGGCACAGGAAGACCAAGAATTGCACGGGCATGTAAAGCAAACTCCGACAAATCCTGAGACACAAGCGTCACCAGCCCGGTGTCATGAGGGCGCGGAGAGACTTCAGAAAAGTAGACGTCGTCCCCTTTTACAAAAAGCTCGACACCAAAAACGCCAAAGCCGCCCAGATTACCGGTGACCTTTTCTGCAATTTCCTTTGACCTGGCCAGAGCAAGGGTCGTCATCGGATGAGGCTGCCAGGACTCCCGATAATCACCATCCTCCTGTGTATGGCCGATGGGAGCACAAAATGAAACTCCACCTGCATGACGCACCGTCAGCAAGGTGATTTCGTAATCGAATTCGACAAACCCCTCAACAATGACCCGCCCTTTACCGGCACGGCCACCGGATTGCGCATACTCCCAGGCAGCATCAACTTCATCTTCCTGCCTTACTGTACTTTGCCCTTTTCCACTTGAACTCATGACCGGCTTAACGACCAGCGGTAACCCCACTTCGGCTACTGCTGCACGATAGGCTTCTATAGAATCAGCAAATTGATAAGGGGACGTCGGCAACCCCAACTCTTCAGCAGCAAGGCGACGAATACCTTCCCGGTTCATTGTCAGATTCACTGCGCGGGCGGTCGGGATGACTCGCACCCCCTCTTTCTCCAGCTCGACCAACTCTGGCGTTGCAATAGCCTCAATTTCGGGCACTACAAGGTGCGGTCTCTCGCGCTCGATGATCTGACGCAGCGCTTTGGAATCGAGCATATCGACAACATGACTTCTGTGTGCCACCTGCATTGCGGGCGCATTAGCATAGCGATCGACAGCGATTACCTCGACACCCAACCGCTGCAACTCAATGACGACTTCCTTGCCGAGCTCGCCAGCGCCACAAAAAAGGACTCGAAAAGCGGTGTCGGTTAATGGCGTACCAATACTGACCATGAATACTCACCTATTACGAATATTGGACTGCGCTAAAGCTAAAGCGCCACTTTCTCTTCCCGCTCCGCCACGAGCTTCAGAACCTCAGAACGCTCAGCATCGGACATTTGACTCCAACGGGTTATCTCTTCCACGGAACGCTGGCACCCGATGCATATGTCATCGCTGTCGAGCGCACAAATACTGACACAGGGTGATCGAACACGATCTTTTCTTGCCACCATACTCAGTCTACAGCCTCAAAATCGGAGAGGTAACGCTGTGCATTGTGGACATAATGGGCCGCACTGAGTTCAAGCATTTTTTTCTGGTTGTCATTGAGCTCTCGCTTCACTTTCCCCGGCGACCCAACAACCATTGATCCATCCGGCACCACCATGCCTTCCGGGATCAAAGTATTCGCCCCGATCAGGCAATGCTTACCAATCTTTGCACCATTGAGAACAACAGCATTAATGCCAATCAGGGAATAGTCGCCCACTTCACAGCCATGCAGCATCACCTTGTGCCCAACCGTCACTCCCCGCCCCAGCGTCAGCCGGATACCCGAGTCAGTATGAAGCACGCTACCGTCCTGAACATTCGTTTCTGGCCCAACAGTAATCAGGTCATTATCCCCGCGTATCACAACGTTGAACCAGATACTGCTCTTTTCCTGCAACACCACCTGACCAATAACTGTGGCGTTATCCGCAATAAATTGACCCTCACCTTCCAGCTGCGGTTCATGCTTGCCCAAACGGTATTTCATAGCGCCCTCACTTTTGCGGCTCAAGGATATCAATGCCGGCATCGTACACAGCATTCAGAAAATCGACCAGAATGACAGCCGACAGCCCCCAAATATGGTACCCCTCCCATTCATAGCAGGGCACATACAAGGTTTCGCCCTGAAACGATATTTCATCCGTGCGAAAACGCCGATCCTCCATAAAGAAACTCACAGGCGTCCGGAAGATGCTGTCAATTTCCCCAAAATTCGGTTCCAGCGGCGCATGCTCCGGAACAATCCCTACAAATGGGGTTACGAGTATCCGGTGACGCGAAACAACCTGACTCAATGGCCCTGCAACCTGAACGTACGACGGCAGCAATCCGATCTCTTCATGCGTCTCGCGCAAAGCCGTGTATTCAAGAGAGCTATCGGTCAGGTCACGCTTACCGCCGGGAAAAGCGACCTGCCCTCTATGAGTTTTCAGATGAGCAGCCCGTTGCGTGAGAATCAATTCAGGGTTTGAGGCGTTGTCTGTGACAGGCACCAGCACCCCGGCCTCCGGGTAGTCCAGCGTCAGCAACTTCGGCACATAGCGATCTAGGCGCCGCTTGAAATGGTTTAGCAAAATTCGGATCCCTACTTCATATTCGCTGCGCAGACGGCCTGACAGGTCGACCGGCAGAACGGAGAACGATCAGCGGTTTCATTTTTCGGGTCGACGCCATCGCTCGCCCAAGTATACTGGGATAATACAGAATTGAGGTGGCGAATGAATTATTGCAGTCATTGCGGCAATCCGGTCGCACATCGTATTCCTGCCGGCGACAACCGGCCCCGCTATATTTGTGATCATTGCGACACGATCCATTACCAGAACCCCAAAATTGTTGCCGGCACTGTTCCGATCTGGAACAACCAGGTCCTGTTGTGCCGTCGCGCCATTGAGCCCCGCAAGGGTTATTGGACGCTGCCTGCCGGCTTTATGGAAAACTCGGAAACCACCCTGGAGGCAGCGGTCAGGGAAACCCTGGAGGAAGCACTCGCGCCGGTGGAAGTAGATGGGATATATACCATCCTTCATGTGCCGCATATTGATCAGGTGCACATATTTTACCGGGCTACCATGATCAACGGCGAGTTTGGTGTCGGTGAAGAATCACTGGAATCCCGACTTTTCGACCTGGACGAGATCCCATGGGCCGAACTCGCGTTCCCCACCATCAGAGATACCCTCGAGCTTTTCGTGGCGGATATCGAGTCGGGCACTTTTCCGGTTCATGTAGACGACATTCGCCGCAAAATTCCTCATCAGTCAGACGTCAGTCCAGCGACTCCATCCTGAAAACCTCAAAGGCGGGCTCCTCATAAGGATGGGCTCGCCGCAAGGCTGCAAGCGCCTCTTTAATCCTGTCGTCTGCGCATACTATTTCGACTTTGAACTCATCCACGCATTCAACCTCACCTTGTTTCCCCAGGAAGGGCTGACTTCCTTCAAGCGGCCGAAACTGACCCTGTCCAGCGCACTGCCATGCACAACTATCGTAATCTCCGATTTTCCCGGCGCCGGCATCAAATATTGCCCGCTTGGTCGACTCAAGATGAGACTCCGGCACAAAAAAGCACAACTTGAACATAACGTCTCCTTATAGCACCTCAAATACTTAGACACGTTCAGCCTGAAACTGCATCAGGCATCTCTATATGTTCGCCAAAATGTGTACAAAACAACCAGAAAGCGCAAATATTAAGCGATTCAAACACTCGTAACACTTACCCACAGAAACTGTGGATAACTCTGGGGAAACATTTTGGGAACATGCCCCGAGACCCTGTGGTTACAGACCTCACCTCAAATTGGCGACAAAATCACCTAATCAAATTAACTGTTATTTTTCAATTAGTTATATGTTTCAAGTAAAATTTTCGATTGATTTGAAGGAATTGTTCAGCTCGCGTACAACAGCTAGGCGCATGTGTGCATAAAAAAATGAAGTCAAGAGAAAAAATGCGTTGAAACTACAATTTTACATCTTTAAGTTGGCGCAAAAGTTAGGTAAACGAAGCCAACAAACTGACTTTCATGACAGCTCTGTCACCAAAGTGGATAACCCGTAACGAGCCGTAACATGAAACGTTACCATTTGAAGCTCATCTGATGCCCAGATACAAAAAAACCGACTCCAGGATTGGAGCCGGTTTTTAAAAGTTGCCGGAGATTAGAGCAGCACTCTATATATCTATCGTTGCCAACAATAATCCCGCGACGACAGATACTCAGCCAAGATGCTTACGTGCATTACGGAACATTCGCAGCCACGGCGCATCCTCACCCCACTCAGCCGGATGCCAGGAATGCTGAACCGTGCGGAACACCCGCTCCGGGTGAGGCATCATGATCGTCACCCTTCCATCCCTGGAGGACAGGCCGGTAATACCCGATACCGATCCGTTCGGGTTGAATGGATAGCGTTCGGTGGCATGCCCATCGTTGCTGACATAACGCAATGCGATCATACCGTTTTGCTGCAGGTTGGACGGCGATTCAGCGCTGGCAAACTCAACCCGCCCTTCACCGTGGGCGACAGCGATAGGCATACGCGAGCCCGCCATACCATCAAGGAAAACGGAGGACGATCGCTCCACCTCGACCATCACCAGACGCGCCTCAAATTGATCCGATTCATTTCGGACAAAGCGCGGCCAGCCGTCTGTACCCGGGATCAACTCATGCAGATTCGATAGCATCTGACAGCCATTGCAGACACCCAATGCTATGGTGTCATTTCGCGAGAAAAAGCCGGAGAACTGTTCGCGGACACGCTCATTGAAGAGAATTGATTTAGCCCAGCCTTCGCCTGCTCCCAGGACATCGCCGTAGGAGAAACCACCGCACGCCACCAACGCCTTGAAGCTCTCGAGGGTCACTCGACCTGAAAGCACATCACTCATATGGACATCGGTCGCTTCGAAACCGGCACGATCGAACGCCGCTGCCATCTCGACCTGACCATTGACACCTTGCTCCCGCAACACGGCAATTTTGGGTCGCGCACCGCTGTTGATGTACGGCGCAGCAATGTCTTTGGTAGGATCAAAACTCAACTTCGCATGCAAGCCCGGCGTACCTGATGCCAGAATGTTATCAAACTCCTGCTTGGCGCAATCGGCATTGTCCCTCAAGGACTGAATCTGATAGCTGGTTTCGGACCACAGGCGTTGATACTCGGAGCGACTCGCGTCAATCACGGCCTGCCCCTCAAACGTAAAGCGAACGCGATCATCAGCACTTGTGGTACCAATCACCGCAACATGCTCTCCAAGCCCTGCTGCCGTGAATTGCTGGAGCACGAACGGGGTGTCGTCACGGCGCACCTGAATAACGGCGCCCAGCTCTTCATTGAACAGTTCCCGCGCAAACTGGCTGCGCTCCTCTGCCAACCCGTCAAGCTTGATTTCAATACCGGTGCGGCCTGCGAACGCCATTTCCACTAATGTGGTGAAGACACCGCCGTCCGAACGATCGTGATAAGCGAGCAGCTTGTCATCACCGCTCAAGCCCTGAATAACAGCGAAAAATGCTTTGATGTCTTCAGGGTCGTCAAGATCCGGCGCAACTGCGCCCATCTGACCATACACTTGTGCGAGCGCTGACCCACCGAGTCGATTCTGGCCAGCCGCCAAATCAACAAGAATCAGGTCAGTCTCGCCTGCGTCGGTTTTGAGCTCAGGTGTCAACGTGCTACGAACGTTCGTCACCGGCGCAAAGCCACTGATTATCAGTGATAGAGGAGCCGTTACACTCTTCTGTTCCCCACTATCCTCTTCCCAGGCGGTCTTCATCGACATCGAGTCTTTGCCAACCGGGATAGTGATGCCCAGTTTGGGGCAAAGCTCCATCCCTACCGCCCGCACTGTTTCGTAAAGGTTTTCATCTTCGCCGGGGTGACCGGCCGCCGCCATCCAGTTTGCAGACAGCCGGATATCGGACAACTTCTCAATCCGCGCAGCTGCAAGATTGGTGATGACTTCACCTACGGACATGCGACCGGATGCCGGCGCGTCAATTGATGCAACTGGCGTGCGCTCCCCCATCGCCATGGCTTCACCGGCCAGGGTGTCGAATGATGTCGCGGTTACCGCAACGTCACTCACTGGCACCTGCCAGGGCCCGACCATCTGGTCACGAGCAACCAGACCGGTAATAGTGCGGTCGCCGATGGTAATCAGGAAGCTCTTGCTGCCGACGGACGGCAACCGCAGAACACGGCGAGCCGCTTCGTTAACATCAATCTCGCGGGAGTCAAAAATAGGCTTTGTAAACGACGAACGCTCGACACTTCGATGCATTCTCGGCGGCTTACCGAACAACACATCCATCGACAGATCAACGGGCTGATCATCAAAGTAGGCATCCGCCAGCTCCAGATGGTGCGCCTCAGTCGCTTCGCCCATCACGGCATATGGACAACGTTCACGTCTGCAAATGGCGTCAAACCGCTCCAGATTCTCTGGCGCTACCGCCATGACATAACGTTCCTGGGATTCGTTACACCAGATTTCCAGCGGCGACATGCCCGGCTCATCACTCGGGATATCGCGCAGCTCAAAGCGCCCGCCACGACCGCCATCTTTGACCAGCTCAGGCATGGCGTTGGACAAACCACCAGCCCCGACGTCGTGGATAAAGGCAATAGGATTGTCATCACCCAACTGCCAGCAACGATCGATCACTTCCTGGCAACGGCGCTCCATTTCCGGGTTTTCACGCTGGACCGATGCGAAGTCCAGATCCTCATGACTGCTACCGGAGTCCATTGAGGAAGCCGCACTGCCACCCAGGCCGATCAGCATGGCAGGGCCACCCAAAACGATCAGTTTGGCGCCAACAGGGATTTCGCCTTTTTCAATATGATCCGGGCGGATATTGCCAAGGCCGCCGGCGATCATGATCGGCTTGTGGTAGCCACGCACCTCTTCGCCAGCTGCACCCATAACCTTTTGCTCGAAGGTACGGAAGTAACCGGTCAGATTGGGTCGCCCGAACTCGTTATTGAAAGAAGCGCCACCGATTGGGCCTTCAATCATGATGTCGAGCGCAGAGGCGATGCGATCCGGCTTACCGTAATGCTCCTCCCAGGGCTGCTCATCTCCCGGGATATTCAGGTTAGAGACTGTAAACCCGGAGAGACCCGCCTTGGGCTTGGAGCCTCGACCGGTCGCCCCCTCATCACGAATTTCACCACCGGAACCGGTTGCAGCACCCGCGTAGGGAGAAATAGCCGTAGGATGATTGTGCGTCTCCACCTTCATCAGGATATGGATATCTTCCGGGTGGTAACCGTAGCTGCCCGTTTCGGGGTCCGGATAAAAACGGCCAGCATGGCTGCCTCGAATAACCGAGGCATTGTCTTTATAGGCTGAGAGCACACCCTCGCTGTTCATTTCAAAGGTGTTGCGGATCATCGCAAACAGGGATTTCTCCTGGCCTTCGCCATTGATATCCCAGGAAGCATTGAAAATTTTGTGTCGACAGTGCTCAGAGTTTGCCTGGGCAAACATCATCAGTTCGACGTCAGTTGGGTCCCGCTCGAGCTGGGTAAACGACTTGACCAGATAATCAATCTCATCATCAGCGAGCGCCAGCCCCAACGCCTGGTTGGCCTCTGCCAATGCAGGACGACCGCCCGTCAGCACCGGAATCCGGTTGGAGGTGCGCGGTTCTTCGCGATGGAACAGCAACTCTGCGCCGCCCATTTCATGGAACACTCGCTGCGTCATGCGATCGTGTAACAGGCGAGCGATTGCTTCGCGCTGTTCAAGCTTTAACTTGGTATCAGCATGCACATAGAAAGCAGTGCCACGCTCAATACGACGTATCTGTCGAAGCCCGCAGATGCGCGCAATATCGGTAGCCTTGGTAGACCAGGGTGAGATCGTGCCCGGCCGAGGCACCACCAGGAACAGCACACCTTCAACGGCCTGCGTTTCTGTCGCAGGCCCGTAGGTCAGCAAGCGATCAAGGATCACCTGCTCGTCTTCAAGGAGAGCGTCGGGCACATCGACGAAGTGCATGAACTCCGCATAAATCCGTGAAACTCCCGGTACAACAGACTGAATCTGGGACAGCAGTTTTTGGGAGCGGAATGATGAGAGTGCGGGGGCACCGCGAAGTTCCAGCATGGCAACAACCTGTATCGCGCTGATCTAGTGAAATCGGGCTTGTCCCCATCAATATGGAAGACCTGGCCGCGTTAGAAACGGCCGGAATGATACCGGAAAGCAGCCCCCGGATACAGATATGGCAGCGCTCCTGAAACCGCTTTTTCGACAACTTAATGAAATTTCAGGTTGGCCTGTGCAATCCGATGGTCGCCCCATGCTCCCTTCAAGCACCGCAACCATCTGAGCCGTCTGCAATTGCGGGCTTTTCAAGGGCCTGTTCAACCCTCTGACCAGCCTATTGAGCGAGAGATATCAATCATTAAAATTTACAAGCTTTTGCAGCATTGGACCGATAGCTAATTGACCGCACACACGGATTTCGAGATTATGGCGTGATGGTTAGTTGATCGATTTTTCAACAGCTCTGTGTACCTGATCAACAAATATGATGTCCAGGGACAATGGACGGTACTGCCGGCGTGTCGCAGGCATCACACCCCCATAGGGCAGTAGCCCGTTCAGATCAGCATATTGCTTCCCGGTAAAACCGGCGTCTGAGTGGGTTCGCAGTACGGGAGACCAGGGATTTGTCAGTAAATCAATACAGCCTCGTGCCTGTCGTACAGGTAAGGCCCATCAGACGCCTGTTTCGGCCATCGGCAATCCGACGGCTGCGATACGCGTTTGTGCTCAGCCTGGCAGGCATTCTGGGTGCCTGCTCGAAACCCTCCACTCTGGACGAGCTCAAGCAGGAAGGCGTGCTTCACGTAATCGCCCGCCCCTCCACCTCCGTTTACTACGAAGGCCGTGACGGCCCGAGCGGTTTCGAATATGAGCTCGCCAAACGCTTTGCAGCGGAACTGGGTGTCGAGCTACGAGTGCGCGTCGCTGAAAATAATGGTCAGATCCTGTCCGTGCTGAACCGTGGATACGCCCACATCGGGCTTGCCGGCCTGGCTTCCAGCGCAGCGAATACTGAAAAGCTCAAAACAGTTCCAACTTCGCTGACCGTCCAGTCCACATTGATCTACAACCGCAAGTCCGACTCTGCCAGAGACGTCGAATCTATCGGAACGCGCACTGTTCACTATGTGGCGGACAGCAATCACCCCAAGTTCATCGCCGAACTGACTCAGCTATACCCGGAACTCAAGTTCGAGGCCCACCCAGATCTCGATACTGCCGGTATTCTCGAACGTGTGGAGTCAGGCAAGTTCAAGGTAGCGGTTATTGATTCAACCGAGCTGGCTTTAAATCAGGTCTTTTTCCCGAACGTTAAAAAGGGATTCAACCTGAACAAGCCACAGCCCATTGCCTGGCTATTCCCATCACAGCAGGATGACACGCTCGTTAATGCCGCGCGTCAGTTCTTTTCGAAACTGCAGGCCAACGGCAAGCTTGATCAACTCAAGGAACGATTCTACGGCCACCTGGACCGACTCAACTATGTTGGTGCCCGCACCTTTGTCTATCACGTGCGGAATCGCCTGCCGACCTATGAGCTGAGCTTCCAGACGACAGCCAGCAAGTACGACATGGACTGGCGCCTGCTTGCTGCCATTGGTTATCAGGAATCGCATTGGCGACCGAATGCCGTCTCCCCTACCGGCGTGCGCGGCATGATGATGCTCACACGCAATACAGCGCAATATGTCGGTATCGACAACCGGCTGGACCCTGAGAAAAGTATTGATGGTGGCGCCCGATACTTCCAGATGGTGCATGACCAGATTCCAGCGGATATCCCTGAACCAGACCGGACCTGGTTTGCCCTGGCATCTTACAACGTAGGCTACGGCCACCTTGAAGATGCCCGTCGCCTGGCTGAAGGGGCCGGCGCCAATCCGGACAGGTGGATTGACGTCATGGAGTACCTGCCACTGCTGTCGCAGAAGAAATGGTATTCAAAAACCAAGTATGGTTATGCCCGCGGCCATGAACCGGTGGTCTACGTGCAAAATATCAGACGTTACTTCGACGTCCTGGCCTGGATGAAGCAGCCCCTGAGTAGCCATGAGCAACTAGCCCAGCAGGATGACATCCCGTCGCTGCCCTCGGACGGCGCGACGCCCGCAAGCCCGCCCATGAGTCAGGGCAGCATTCCCAGCGCCCTCTCTATCGCACCGCCGACGCTCTGACCCGGCCGTTGGCGGCGATAGTCTCAATCCTCCTCAACATGATCCTCCGAACGTGCCGACAGCGCCTGTTCAGCCTGCTCCCCAGTAAAGCCGCGCTGGGCCAGGAAACGCCCCTGCTTCACTTTCTGATCCCACTCCAACGCCTCATCCGCAATACCAAAACGCCGGCGCCTGGCGTTCAACGCCAGCATGAACCAGTCGCGGTCAGATGCTTCCCGCATACATTCCGGCCGGCTGAAGATACCCCGCTTCTGCAGCTCGCTCTCAATTTTCAGAGGCCCATAGCCTGACTCCATTCGCTGGCGCGCATAGATGTCGGCAAATCGAAGGTCGTCCAGCCAACCATTCGCTTCATACTCATCCAGCACAACCTCGATCAAATCGCGCGGCAGCTTTCGCTTCAGCAATTTAAGCGACAATTCCTGGCGGCTATGCTCGCGGCGAGCCAAAAGTTTCAGTGCCAGGGATCGGGTGCGGTATTCGGGATCGTCATCTGCAGAAGACTTGAATCCTGATGCCATCGGTGCCCTCTATTAATCCGTTTTTCAATATAAGTCAGACGAGTGGCTCACAATGACAGCAGAACCGACGCAAGAGTCGCGAGCTGCGCCACTCAGGCTCTCACCGGAAATTTGAAGCGCAAGCCTGTGCAGGGGCTTATCAAAACTATTAGACTAACCCACCACCAACTTGCCCGTCGATCCGGGCGAGTCTGGCTACCGGCGTCCGACACCTTTCGGGCCAACCGCTTCTGACCAGTTTCAGACTGCGATCAGCTAACTGCGCTTATCAACAGGAAGTCTTTTTTATGGCGGCATTCATCAAGAAGTTTTTCAAGGCAAAAAAACCGGACACCAACCGCCCGGCCAGCAAGCCCAGCCCCGCGCGTCAATTGGATCCGAATAGCCCGGAGGACCTGCTGACCCTGCAAAAGCGCATTCGCGAAAACGATGATCCCACGGTGCGTAACGCCGCAGTGGAACAACTCAATCATATTCAGCAGCTGATCCCCCTCTACCCTGACGTTTCGTCCTCTGTTCGCGGTCGAATCGCCCAACGCATCAATCAACTGGCCAAGGCCTCGCCGCACCAGGTTGAGGAAGCCCGGCGTCACTTGACCGATCCGACACAGCAAGCCCTGATTGAACAGCTTTGCCTCGCCGGCACCAACAGTGTCGATCAAATCTCGGCAGCGACGGATCCCGAACAGCTGATACGCTATGCCATCGAAGGCAAAACAGCTGCCGTTCGCCTCGCAGCAGCCGATCACGTTCAGGACGAAGCGGGCCTGCAGCAGATCCAGAAATCGGCAAAAGGCCGTGACAAGGGCGTCTATCAACTCGTCAAGAAGAAGCTGCAAGCTGTGCGTGAAGCACAGGAAGCGGAACGTGAAAAGCAGCAAGCCGTTTCAGATCTTGTTCGGGTCGCTGAAGAACACGCCAGAACCGACAATATGCGACTCTATACCGCCAAGGTTGAAAGCCTTCAGGCTCAATGGCGTGACACCAAAGCCAACGCATCAACCGAGCAGCAAACCCAATTCCTTTCCGCTCTGGACATTTGCCTGAAACGAGTGAAAGCACTCGAAGCAGATGCACTTGCCGAACAGGCGTCAAAACAGAAGCAGGAAGAAAGAGCCGGCACACTCGCGCTTCTGAAGGAAACGCTGGGCAGCCTTGAGCAGGAAATCCCCGAGCGCGGGCCGTCACTGTCCGCGCTTGATGCTCTGCAAAAAACCCAGGAAAACCGATGGCTGGAAGCTACCCGCGACGCCGAGGTGAGCAAAGCTGAGCAAAAGGACTATCAAAACCTGATGCTGAGCCTGCGAAACTACATCGCAGCCGTGCAACGTTTTCTTGCCGTGGCCGAAGAGCTGGATTCCCCGGATGTTGCAGACGCGGCGCCAGCTCGGCTCCATGAACTTGCCAACACGGTGGACTGGCCAGCCGGCTTCGCTCGCCCTCAAGCACTGGAAAACCTGTCGCGCAAGCTAGGCGAAACGCGGCAGGCCCGCAAGGAAGAAATCGCAGATCAGAGCGAACAAATCAGTGCGCTGGACTCGTTGTTGGACCGACTGGAGAAGAGCCTCGAGCAGAATCTGTTCAAGGAATCCTCTCAATTGCACAAACAGGCACAACATGCGTTCAACAGCCTGGATCGCCGTCACGCCAGTGCCCGCCAAGCTCGTCTGACGCTGCTCGGTCGACAGCTACACGACTTGCAGGACTGGCGTGGTTTCGCAACCCGTCCGAAGCAGGAAGAGCTATGCGGCGCCATGGAATACCTGGCTGACCAGCACATGGAGCCCGAAGCGAAAGCCGAGCGTATAAAAGAGTTGCAAAAGGAGTGGCGAGAGCTCGGCGGGTCATCCGATCAGTCGCTGTGGCAGCGATTCAAAGCCGCATCCGATGCAGCATATGCGCCCTGCCAAGCTTATTTCGAGGCGAAATCAGAACTCAAGGATGCGAACCTCCAAACACGTAAAGCCATCTGCGATCAACTGGCAGAGTTTGTTGAAAATGCCAATTGGTCAAGTATGGACTGGAAAGCCGTCGAACAGATCCACCGGGTTGCACGTGAAGAATGGCGCCAGGCATGGCCAGTTGATTTCAAGGCAAATCGTGGGCTACAAAAGCGATTTGACGGGTTGCTAAAGCAAGTCGAAGCGCCGCTTGAAGAGGCGCGTCAGAAAAACGAAGCCCTCAAACTGGACATTGTAAAACAGGCTGAAGATTTGCTGACCCACGAGCCCCTCAGCGATGCGATGACGCAGGCGAAATCATTGCAGAAAGAGTGGGAACAGATCGGCATTACACATCATCGCGAAGACCGCAAAATGTGGCAAGCGTTCCGCGCTGCATGCGACGGTATTTTTGCACGTCGTGATGCCCGCCGCGAAGAGCAGGCAGAAGAGGATACAGCCGCAATCGAAGAACTGAAAGCGGCCCTTGAAACCAGTGTGACAATGCGCAATGAAGGCGATACATCGCCAGAGGCATGCGCCGACATGCTGAAGACGCTAAAGCAGGTGACATTACCGCGCCGACTTCCAGACAACCTCAAGCAGGCGTTGCACGACGAACGCCAAGCCTTGCAGAGCATGGTCGATGCCGCATCCCGTCAGCAACAGGTCAACAAATGGCTGGAACAATTCAGCAGTCACGATGCCGATCAAAACGTGAAGCAGAGCGACCTGCCCTCACCTCTACCATCACCCCGGGACATTGCCGTTCGGCTTGAGATTCTGACTGGCGCCTCGTCACCGGAAGAAGATCAGGCGTTGCGGATGCAGCAGCAAGTTGCGCGTCTCGCCGCTGGCATGGCGAGCAGCAGTGCCGCAACATCGACCGAACAGGAAATTGATACGCTGGCTCGTTGCTGGCAGGTACAGGACGTTACACAAGATGAAGCCGAGGCGCTTCGATCACGCATGGCCGACGCCCTGAACCAGTGGCGGGATAGTTAAAAAGCTTTATTAATACCACCGGTTCCGGTTTCAAGGGCCGGTGGCACACCTCATCTCCTCCACGCGATGATCGCAGAGTGATTCACTTTCACTCACAAGCGCTCAATGGGAACCCCGGCTTTTCACAAAGGTTTTGGCTTCAGCTACCACGTTGGCCACCTTCTCCCTCATTTCCTGCAACTCCGGATCAGCCATGTAGAACATGATATCGATCTTGTGGCGGTAGTATCGGGGCGGCAACCGGTTCAGTGCCACACACATGACATCCGACAGGAATTCTTCATCCTCGCCTTCCTGCATCGAATCATCGATCGCTTCCAGCACAAGTCGCTCGTAAAAATTATTGATGTTATCCAACAGGGACATCGCAACAACCTCTCAGATCAAATAGCGCGTTGCCTTTCCTCTTTGCAACTGCAGAGGATGAAGCAACACAGACGAAACAGGGGCCCAGGCAAGATTGGCGCAGGCTGGGCTTTCAGCCTCAATGTCTTCCTAGATTAGAAGGAGATTGCATCCCTGTCAGTCTCGCCTATCGATAATTGCCAATCGGGTGAGCGATTTCGCCAGTCGAATTGGCAGGCCCCGCCATTACCTGCCAGACAGCACGCCGTTAAGGTGCTGATTTACCCATGCGTCGTCAGGCAATTACGGGCACACTAAGCCGATAACAAAAGCGACAAGCGCGCGACCTGTGCCAAAGACAGATCCTGCTGCGCATTCAATTCCGAGGATTCCCCATGACTACCGATGCTTACATATTTGACGCCGTTCGCACGCCCAGAGGGCGCGGCAAAAAGGATGGTTCGCTGCATAGCGTCAAACCCATCAGCTTGCTGACAACGGTGCTCAAAGCGCTTCAAACCCGCAACAACCTCGACACATCACAAGTTGACGACATCGTCATGGGTTGCGTGACAGCAGTAGGCGATCAGGGCGCAGATATCGCCAAAACCGCTGCGCTTGCGGCCGATTGGGACGAGGTAGTCGCGGGCGTGACACTGAACCGGTTCTGCGCATCCGGTCTCGAGGCCGTCAATCTTGCGGCCATGAAAGTTCGCTCCGGCTGGGAAGATCTGGTGGTTGCCGGCGGCGTGGAATCCATGTCCCGCGTCCCGATGGGCTCCGACGGCGGCGCCTGGGCAACAGATCCGGCGACTAATCTCCACACTGGCTTTATGCCGCAAGGTATTGGGGCGGATTTGATCGCGACGCTAGAAGGCTTCAGTCGTGCCGACGTTGACCAGTTTGCCGCCAACTCCCAGCGCAAGGCAGGTGCCGCCTGGGACAACGGCTACTTCGCGAAATCCATTGTGCCGGTAACGGATCAGAATGGCGTGGTCATTCTGGATCGTGACGAGCATGTTCGCCCGGAAACAACAGCGGAATCTCTCGGCAAGCTCAACCCATCGTTCCAGATGATCGGCGATATGGGGTTCGATAGCGTCGCCCGGGAGAAATACCACGCAGTGGAACGCATTAATCACGTGCATCACGCCGGCAACTCCTCAGGCATGGTCGATGGCGCAACCGCCATGCTTATAGGCAGCAAGGCCAAAGGTGAATCACTGGGACTCACACCACGGGCGCGCATTATTGCAACGGCTGTCACCAGCACAGACCCCACCATCATGCTTACCGGCCCCGCTCCCGCTGCGCGTAAAGCACTTGCGAAAGCAGGCCTTTCGGTGGACGACATTGACCTGTTCGAAGTCAACGAAGCCTTTGCCTCTGTGGTGATGCGTTTTCAGAAAGAACTGAACGTGCCTGATGACAAGGTCAACGTTAACGGCGGCGCCATCGCAATGGGACACCCACTGGGGGCAACCGGCGCGATGATCCTCGGCACCCTGCTCGATGAGCTGGAGCGCCGCGAGCAACGATACGGTCTGGCCACGCTTTGCGTCGGTGGTGGCATGGGTATCGCAACCATTATTGAACGCTGCTGATTCCGGGCCGACACTGCCAGACAAAGGATTTAAGACATGAGTGCTATCCGTTACGACATTGACGAAAACAAGATCCTGACCCTGACCATCGATATGCCGGGGCAATCTGCCAACACCATGAACAGCGACTTCCGCGCAGCGCTGAGCGACACCGTGTCGCGCGTTCAGCAGGATCTCGCCAACATCAGCGGCATCATTCTGACTTCCGGCAAGCGCACTTTTTTTGCCGGCGGAGACCTGAACGAGCTCTTCCGGGTTACACCGGATCAGGCCGGCGAATTTGAGGACATGGTCAACAGTCTAAAGCGCCAGATGCGTATCCTCGAGACCAGCGGCAAACCTGTGGTCGCGGCGATCAACGGCTCCGCACTCGGTGGCGGCCTTGAGCTTTGCCTTGCCTGCCACCACAGGGTCGTGCTCGATGACGACACCATTCAGCTCGGCCTGCCTGAAGTGACACTTGGCCTACTGCCCGGTGGTGGCGGCACCCAGCGTCTCCCTCGCATGATTGGACTGGAAGCCGCTTTTCCGTATCTGATGGAAGGCAAAAAAGCCAACCCTCAGGCGGCATTAAAAGCGGGCATTGTCGATGCGATTGCCAGCGATACCGACGACCTTCTCCGGCAAGCCCGCGCGTTTATCGAAGCCAACCCGAAAGCCACTCAGCCCTGGGACAAAAAAGGCTTCAAGATCCCGGGCGGCGGCCCGCAACACCCGGCAATGGCGCAAAAGCTCGCCATCGCACCCGCCATCCTGCGCCAGAAAACCCGGGGCTGTTACCCGGCGCCCGAGGCCATCCTGTCTGCCGCGGTGGAAGGGGTTCAGGTGGATTACGATAACGGTGAAAAAATCGAGACCCGATACTTTGCCGAACTGGTCACCGGCCAGGTCGCCAAGAACATGACCGGCACCTTCTGGTTCCAGCTCAATGCCATCAAGGCAGGCGAAAGCCGGCCCAAAGGTATTAAGCCCGCAAAATTCAGTAAGGTGGGTATTCTGGGTGCCGGCATGATGGGCGCGGGTATCGCATACTCAACGGCCAGCCGCGGGGTGTCCGTCGTGCTCAAAGACGTCAGCACGGAAAACGCTGAGAAAGGCAAAGACTATTCCCGCAAGCTGCTGGACAAGAAGGTCAGCCGCGGCCGCATGACCACAGAAGCTCAGGAAGAAGCGCTCAGCCGAATCACAGCAACGGCATCCGCCGCTGACCTGGCGGGCTGTGACCTGATTATCGAGGCGGTTTTTGAAGACAGCGCTCTCAAGGCACGTGTCACTGAAGAAGCCGAACCGCAGCTGATGGAAGGTGGTATCTTCGCGTCCAATACCTCCACCATCCCCATCACTCAGCTCGCCAAAGCTTCAGCACGGCCAGAGCAGTTCATCGGCCTGCACTTCTTCTCACCAGTCGACAAAATGCAGCTGGTTGAAATTATCGTGGGCGATAAAACCTCAGACGAGACGCTGGCCCGGGCATTCGATTATGTTCAGCAGATCGGCAAGATCCCGATTGTCGTTAACGATAGCCGTGGATTCTTTACATCACGGGTGTTTGGCACTTTCGTCAATGAAGGGGTGGCGATGGTGCGTGAAGGCATACACCCTGCCAGCATTGAAAATGCGGGGCTGCTTGCCGGCATGCCGGTCGGGCCGCTTGCGGTATGTGATGAAGTCAGCCTGACCCTGATTCAGCACGTCCGGAACCAAAGCCGCAAGGATATCGAGGCAACAGGCCAGAATTGGCAGGCCCACCCGGCGGAATCGGTGATAGATGCGTTGGTCAACGAGCACGATCGCAAGGGGAAAGCGGCCGGTGGCGGCTTTTACGATTACCCTGCTTCCGGTAAAAAGCACCTCTGGCCAGAACTGGCAGCCCTGTTCACCCAACCCGGGGCCACACAGACAGCCGACCTGCAAACACTGAAAGACCGGTTGCTGTTTATTCAGGCCATCGAGACCGTGCGCTGTCTGGAAGAAGGTGTATTGCGCACCGTCGAAGACGCCAACATCGGCAGTATTTTCGGTATCGGGTTTGCCCCCTGGACTGGCGGCGCCATCCAGTACATCAATCAATACGGTGTGCGCCAGTTTGCAGAACGGGCACAAACGCTGGCAGACCAGTTCGGCGAGCGCTTCACGCCCCCAGGTCTTCTGCTGAAACATGCGGAGTCCGGCACGCCGTTCTAATCAGGATCTGGCGGGAGGCCCTCGCTCTCCCGCCTGCATCTTCCAGGCAAAACTTGTCTGCATCATGGACAGATTGTCATGCCCCTCCTCATGATCTTCGGTAGCAACGTATTGCCGGCTTGCCTACAATGAAATCAGGAGTTCCCGGTTTTACCGTGCACCATATTTCCCTGTTGACCGAATTGCGGGAAGATGTGAACCCGGGCGCGTGCCATCCACGTATGGCCTAAACCCTAACCTGCATAGATCAGACAACATGCCAATGACGATCCGAAAGCCTATTCTTCCCCGTCTTAAGTCAGGGATGTTCCGGACCTGCCTCCGCTCTTCCGGTGCCGCACTGGCCATGGGACTCATACTCTCTTCCTCGGCGGCGATTGCCGCAAACGAGCCCCGGAAGAGTGAAAACTTCGAACCGGTCACCCCAACGATTGATCAGGCCCGGGCGAATATCCTTATTGCGCGTCAGCTCCAGTTCACTCATTTTCTGGACCAGCGCATCGATAGCAAGCTTTCAGCCAGAGTATTTGATGGCTACCTTGATCAGCTTGATAGCCAGCGCATCTACTTCCTCAAAAGCGATATTGAGGAGTTCACTCCCTGGCGTGCCAAGCTGGATTCGGCTCTGAAAACCGGTCAACTGGACCCGGCATTCCATATTTATAACCAGTTCCAGCATCGCGTTATTGAGCGACTCGAATTCGCGCTCAGCCTGATTAATGACGGTGTCGACCAGTTTTCATTCGACGACGATGAAAAGATCGAGCTTGATCGCTCCGAAGAGCCCTGGGCGTCAGATCAGAACGAACTCGACCAGATCTGGACCCGACGCATCAAAAATGCTGTTCTGGCCCAGCGCCTGAATGGCAAAACTGACGAAGAGATCACCACATCACTGACCCGGCGTTATGAAAGCCAGCTTAAACGTGCCCACCAGGCACGCAGTGAAGATGCTTTCCAGAGTTATATGAACGCATTTGCCAGTGTCTGGGATCCGCACACGTCCTACTTCTCGCCGCGCACCTCCGAGAACTTCAATATCAACATGAGCTTGTCGCTTGAAGGTATTGGTGCCGTGCTGCAGGGCGATAACGAATACACCAAAGTCGTTCGTCTGGTACCTGGCGGCCCTGCATCCAAGCAAGGGCAGCTCAAACCGGCGGATCGTATCGTGGGTGTTGGACAGGGCAAAGACGAAGACATCGTGAATGTCATAGGCTGGCGCCTGGATGAGGTGGTTGACCTGATTCGCGGGCCTCGGGAGTCAATGGTTCGTCTGGAAGTGATCCCGGCAAATGCCTCGGACGAAACCATCACCCGCACGATCAACATTACCCGTGACGAGGTGAAGCTCGAAGAGCAGTCCGCCAAAAGCAACATGATCGAGATCGAACAGGGTGGCAAATCCCACAAGATCGGGGTTATTGATATCCCGACCTTTTATGCCGACTTTAAAGGCATGCAAGCGGGCGACCCCAATTACAAGAGCACCACGCGCGACGTGCGCAAGCTGCTCGAAAAGCTTAAAACCGACGGCATGGAAGGCCTGGTCATTGACCTGCGCAACAACGGCGGCGGCGCCTTGCAGGAAGCCAACGACCTTGTCGGCCTGTTTATAGATGAAGGCCCGACCGTCCAGATCCGTAACGCCGACAACGACGTTAACGTACTCACAGATGACGATCCCTCTGTCGCTTACGATGGCCCGTTGATCATTCTTGTGAACCGCATGAGCGCTTCGGCTTCGGAGATCTTTGCCGGTGCCATTCAGGACTACGGTCGCGGGCTGGTTGTCGGTTCGCAGACATTTGGCAAAGGCACCGTTCAGGCCGTACGCCCGCTGAACCACGGCCAGCTGAAAATCACCCAGTCCAAGTTCTACCGGGTCTCCGGCGGCTCCACCCAGCACAAGGGTGTTATCCCCGACATCACTATTCCAACCCGTATCAACAAGGATGAAATTGGTGAAGACGCACTAGATGACGCCCTGCCCTGGGATCAGATCGAAGCAGTGCCTCATCAGCGTTACTATGATTTCAGTACCGTTATTGATGAGCTGCGTACCCGCCACGACAAGCGCTTCGAAAAGAGCCCGGACTTCCAGTTGCTGGAAGAGGAGATCCAGTTGCTCGACAGCCAGCGCGATCGCAAGTACGTCAGCCTGAACCTGAAAGAGCGTGAAGCCTATCAGGACGATCTGGAAACGCGTCAGCTCAAAATCGCCAATGCCCGCCGTCAATTGAAAGGCGAAGAGCCGTTCAAAGACTGGAAAGCGTTTGAGGACTACCAGGAAGCCGAGGCGATTGATCCGGACAAGGAAAGCTCAAGTGACTTCATCGTCCGTGAAGGCGGTCATATCATGACGGATATGATCGAGCTTGATTCGCGCATGGCCTCCATCAACCGACCTGAGCCAGTTACCGCTCAGGCCGAAAGCAAGTTCTGACGGCTTACCTTCCCATCGGGACGTCTCATGACTAACGGCAAGGACGCCAGCAGCAAACAGGAAAAGGCCCGGGCCCTCGAAAGCCTGATCATGGATACGCTACACGCGATCCAGTCCATGAATCAGGCTGAAGAGGCGGGCTTACCTCCCCTCTCTGAAACCAGCACACCACTTGCCACCGATTCAGGAAGCAGCTCTGATATTGCCGGCAACCTTACCGATGCGACCGAAGAGTCGTTACTTGATCGTCTTTCCAGTCTTACAGGGTCGGCCTTCCGCCTTGCTCAACGCACTACCGAAACGTCCCGCAAGGCAGCCCAGGTACTGATCAACTCGCAGGACAAACTGAGGATGATGCTTGCGGCGGGTGATTCGCTCCGGGATATCCGTGAGGTGGCCGGGTTGACGCTGTCGGAAATGAGCGAAGCGCTGAATCTGCGGGACAAGGACATGCTGGCCGCGGTTGAGAACGGCACCAAAACACTGTCGTTCGAGCTGATCCTGAGGCTCGCCGCCCTGGTCGCCCGCAATGACCCTGTGCCCTTCATCATGCGCTACACCCGGAACTACAACCCTGAAGTCTGGCAATTGTTGCATGACTGGGGAATCGGCCGATTACCACTCCAGTTCGAAAGAGAACGACAGTTTATTAACATCTTCCGTAGCCATGATGCCGCGCGGGAACTGTCTGACGAAGGCTTCGAAAAGGTACTGGCGTTCACGCGCCAGAGCTTTGAAATGTCGCTGCACTTTATTGCCGAACAGGAGAAGGAAACCCAAGAGTTGCGGGAAACGCTCGCAAAGCCTGCGGCGAAAAAACCGAAAACTACGGCAAAGAAAGCAGACCGCAAAAAGGCGCCTGCCAGCAAGCCTCGATCACCCCGCAAGAAATAAGCTCAACGCAGGTTAAGAAAAAAATGAGGCTAGGTGGAGATGGGGCGTCACTGTAGCGGAAGCTTGAGCTTTCGTGCAGCTCGCAGCGCTGCCAGTAAGTAGCGCCAGCGCTCGCGGGCAATTCAGGAGCCTTGCGCCCCCACCAAAGCTAAAGCTTCGGCGACAAGGTCGGGGAGCCGGAGATATTTTGCAACCTCCCCGCTCCCTGTTTCAAAGCGCCAGTCAGGCATAAGGAATTATAGACTCACCGTATAGCGCCAGCTCTTCCAACAAGGTCCGGTCTTTGGATGAAAGATCTTCTGCCTGTAACCGTGTCTGAATGTCCGCAAAGAATACCTCAAGCGATCGCCACCCCTTCTTCGGATTCAAAAGTCGCGCCTGACGGAAGGTTTCCCAGCGCTCCTGCTCTTCATCCTGCAGGGTATCAGGGTAATTTCTGGCCCTGAAACGAAACACCATTTCCTCAAGCCGTTCATCGTCGAACTCCGGCGTAGCTTCGGCCATTTGGGCAACCGGTTCCCTGAGCAGCTGATCCAGACGTTTGCGATCGGCAGGGGTCAAAAAGCCCCCGGCGTAGAGCTGCTCATCAGGATCCGTCAGATCACCAGCCCCCTCATCCTGGGGGGCGAAAGCCTCGGCAATACGCTCAGAAAGGCCAGGAGCCTTGCGCAGTTTCTGGAGGTGCGCACGCAGAACCTCGCCATTCAGGTGCAGCGCCTCAAGCCGCTTCGGCGACAACGACTTCAGCATGGTCGCCGGAGCCAGAACCGGGCACTTGTTGATATGTACCGCCTTGAGAGCAAAGCGCGGAGTCTCACCGAGATCGGCCTGCGACGAGAAAACACGCTGACGAATGGTCTCCGGACTGGCATTGATCAATTCATCAGGGTCCTGACGCAGATCAAAAACCACCACAGCATTGCGATTCACCGGGTGCTGGGCAACCGGTGCTACCAGAGCACAGCATCCGATGGATGCAGGGTATTTGCTGGACACATGAAACACCGGCTTGAATGTCGCCAGATCCAGCATGGCGCGAGCCGAGTGTTTATCCTTGTTTTCAAGCACGTAGTTAAACAGCTTTGGCTGCTTGTCTCGTATCAGACGGGCCAGCGCGATTGTTGCCTCGACATCGGACATGGCGTCATGCGCGGCTTCATGTGCGATCCCGTTAGCCGCGGTGAGTTCCTCAAGGCGGAAACTCGGCGTGCCGTCTTCCTTCTTTGGCCAGACGATTCCCTCAGGGCGCAGCGCATAGGTCAGCCGCACCATATCAATAATATCCCAGCGAGAATTGCCGTTCTGCCATTCCCGCCCATAGGGGTCGCGCAGATTGCGGTAAAGCGTATTGCGTGTCACTTCATCATCAAAGCGAAGGCTGTTGTAGCCTACAACGCAGGTGCCTGGCTGGCTGAAGGCATCATGGATCATGCCCATGAATTCTGCTTCGTTATAGCCTTCGGCACGGGTTCTCTGGGGAGTGATTCCGGTAATCAGACAGGCCACCGGGTCAGGCACGTAGTCTTCTGCCAACTGGCAGTAAATAACGAGAGGGTCTTCGATGATGTTCAGGTCAGCGTCAGTGCGCACACCCGCAAACTGTGAAGGCCGATCATGGACGGGGTCCACACCGAAGGTTTCGTAGTCGTGCCAGTAAAAACTTTTGATCACTGCGTTCAGACCCCAGCGCTATGTCATTGAAGGCTGTCGAGTGTATCAGACAGCGCCACCGCGCCCCAGCGGGTCTATCAGGAGCGGGAGTCAGAATAAACCAACGCCACGATCAATGTATTCGGTTCGCGCTCGGGGAATACCGTTTTGCAGAGTCTGAATATCAAGCTGCATGGCGGTGGGGATATTCAGGAACACGCCAGGGTTCGCGCTGATAATGTCGCCGGTGCCGTCGGTAGACGTCCAGTCAACGGCTTCTTTCTGGAAAGAAAAAAACAGGTTCGTGGCGACATCGACAGTACCGTCTTCGTTGGCCTTGCCAATATCAAGGGTTTTGAGGTTTGACAGCGCCGTACATTGCGCACCGGTGCTGCAATCTGTCGCAGCATCATTCAACCCGATGTGAGTTGCGCGAAGCGACGTTGCCACACCATCAGCGCCGAACAACTGTGCATCCGACACGTTACCCGCATCGTCAACCAGCTGAAGCCCCAGCTGGCCACTGAAACTGTCGATATCGCCTGACAGCGTCCCTCTGGCTTCATTAAACCCCATCCGGAAACCGATGATTTCACCGTTCTGCTCAGCAAGCTCAAAATAGGGATCCGATCCCAGGAAAGGTACGATGTCATTAACCGCGTAGGTCTGACCATCAAGCTGAATCTTGGCAGCGTCCGTTGAAATGTGGCCCAGCGAAAGCTGACTGATGGCAACATCACTGCCATCGCCGGTATCCCCGAACACGACGTTATCAATATTGGTCTGGATTTCGGCATCCAGGCCCATTGTGATGCGCGTAAAGCGCTCCGCTGCTGTGCCGTCGACATCCACTGCGATCATGGCCTGCCCGCTAACGGACGCCATTTCATCGTCGGAAATAGGTTTCAGCTCAGCGTGAGCCGTCGCTGCCGAAAACAGCAGCATTCCAGCCAATGCCAAGCGATTTCGCATGCCACCGATCATAGGCGAGAGTGTCTCTGAGTGAATTTGACTGCGTCCTACAGTCACTGCAAACACCGACGGCCTTTTATTATTGGTCTTGGGTCCGCCATGCAGTTTCCATTTGCCCGCCAACTATAGGTGGGGTCCCGAATGATTTGAGTGAGGCATGTCACAATAGGCCATTACAACCCGGCCATATTGCGCAGGATTGTGATCGGTGTCTTACAGTTATTTACATTCCTCAAAGCCTGATGTAACCGAAATGGCCCGGCCGGTAAGCATTGTCGATAACGCGTTAACATCGCGTCTCAAATAGTTGAGTTTTTGAATATTTTACGGTCCCCCTCTTTTCCGACTGCTAGACTGAAGAAACACGTCCATCGAAGCTGAGTACATGACCTATAAAGTATTGATCTGTGATGACTCCAATATGGCGCGAAAACAGATGGTTCGCGCCCTTCCCGACGGCTGGGACATTGACATCGCGTTTGCGGAGCACGGCGAGGACGCGCTGGAGAAAATCCGCGAAGGCGCCGGCGATATTCTGTTCCTGGATCTCAATATGCCCGTGCTTGACGGCTACGGCGTGCTTGAGGAAATCAACCGGCATGATCTTCCCGTGATGACGATCGTCGTTTCGGGGGATATCCAGCCGCAAGCTCGGGACCGGGTAAAGAAACTCGGCGCTATGGACTTCATCAAGAAGCCGACATCGCCCGAGAAAATCCTCGATATCCTCAGCGAATACGGGCTTTACCGCCCGGACGATGTGATTGCCCAGAAGCCCGAACCGGCGGACGAAAGTGTGTCCGTCGAAAACATTTCTCTCACCGGCTGCCTGCAGGAAATGGCCAACGTCGCCATGGGCCAGGCGGCCGACCTGCTGGCCCGCTTACTGGATGTATTCATAACCCTTCCGGTGCCGCGGGTTGCCATGATAGCTCACAGCGAACTGGCGATGGCGCTCAATGCAGCGGCCTCACAGCGCAGTTATTCAGCCGTCTGCCAAGGATTCACAGGTGCCAGCATTGCCGGTGAGGCCCTGCTGCTTTTTTCCGACTCAAGCTTTGACGACATGGCCGCGCTACTGCAATACGAAGACGCCAATCGCGATGCGTTGGAAGTCGAAGTGCTGATGGATATGTCCAGCATTCTGTTCGGCGCGTTTCTCAAGGGGCTTGGGGACCAAATGGATATCAAGTTTGGTCTCAGTCACCCCACGGTACTGGGGCAACATCGCCAGATAGCCGATCTTCTGGAACACCATCAGCATCAGGACCAGCAATTGCTATCTATCGAGATTAACTACGAAATCGAAGACCACAACGTTGTATGCGATCTTCTGATCCTGCTCACCGCTGACTCTGTGCCGCGGCTCGAGCAAGCACTTGCGTATCTGGTGGAGTAATTCATGGCAGACAATCAATCCGGCATGATCGAGTTTCACTGGCTCATGGACATGCTCGAGTCCGTAGAGGTCGGCCTGGTCGTTCTCGATATGGACTACCGGGTTTCCGTCTGGAACGGGTTCATGGAGAACAATAGCGGTATCACAGCCTCAAGCATCAAGGAGAAAAACCTGTTTGAGTTCTTTCCTGATTTGCCCGAGAAGTGGCTGAAACGGAAAGTCGAAACGGTACGCCTGCTGAAAACCCGAGCGTTTACAACATGGGAGCAACGGCCTTACCTGTTCCACTTCGGTAATACGCGCCCCATCACGGGCACGGCACCCTATATGTACCAGAATCTGACCATCAGCCCTCTGACGGCCTCCGACGGCGTTGTGCAACAGGTTTGCCTGATGATTTACGACGTCACGGATATAGCAGCCAGCCGTCAGGCGCTCGAGCGGGTCAACAAGCAGTTAACGATGATGAGTGAAGTCGATGGGCTCACAGGCCTGCTCAACCGCGTCACCTGGGAAAAGCAGCTCGCCGGCGAATTTGAGCGGATCCGTAGATACGGAAACAACGCTGCACTGGTCATGTTTGATATTGACCATTTCAAGCGCGTTAACGACACCTATGGCCACGTGGCGGGGGATGAGGTTATCCGTCACACCGCCAGCACCCTTACACAGTCAATGCGCCAGGCCGATGTGGCAGGTCGCTACGGCGGAGAAGAGTTCGGGATGCTGTTGCCGGAAACTGATGTGGAAGGTGCCGTTGCGCTCTGTGAACGCATTCGAAAAGCAATAGAAAAGGCGGAAGTGGTCACCAGTGATGGCACGATCCAATACACTATCAGCATGGGCGTCGCGCCGATATTGCTGGATACTGACCACTATCTTGACTGGCTCAAGCAGGCAGATGCCGCCCTCTATACTGCGAAAGAGAGCGGCCGCAACCAGGTTCAGGTGTTCGACGGCTCAGCCAGCGTCGAATGACCGTACCGGCCGTTTAACCAGTGATTCAACACTGCGGTCGTACAGCTCATCGCGTTCGGCCTCAGTGGTAATCGTCAGCCCCATATCCCGCAACAGGCCATCGGCAACATCATAAACCCAGCCATGCACGGATATTTCCTGGCCTCGCGCCCAGGCATCCTGCATGGTGGAGGTCTGGCAGACATGCCGCACCTGCTCCATGACATTCAGTTCGCACAGCCGGTCAATCTGTTCCCGCTCTGATGGCAATGCGGTCAGTACAGGCTGATACTTGTCCCTTACGTCCTGCACATGGCGCAGCCAGTTTTTGATAAGCCCATGGCCTTCGTTCTTGAGCGCCGCTTTAACACCACCGCAGCCGTAATGCCCCACCACCATCACATGCTTCACCTTGAGCACGTCAACGGCGAACTGAAGCACCGACAAACAGTTAAAGTCAGTGTGAACAACAACGTTTGCAACGTTACGATGAACGAACAGCTCGCCCGGCATCAGATCGACGATCTGGTTGGCGGGCACACGACTATCTGCACAGCCGATCCAGAGGTATTCCGGTGCTTGCTGATTCGACAATCGTTCGAAAAACTGCGGATCATCCCGCTTGATCTTGTCGGCCCAGGATTGATTGCTTTCGAAGATATGTTTCAGTTTTCGCATGGTATCCTTCTGCACTGTTGACACTATATAAGACGGCACCGGCTGATCTGACGGTCTTATCGGCAAACCAGTCCGCTATCAGACATTGCGTCCCGCAATGCCAAACCCCGATGATTGAACGTCATTCTCAAGCCCGGGGCAAGCACCCTCAATTACCCTGATCATCCACTGGCGTGTGAATCGATGACTGCGCCAGGTCCAGCAGCTCCCTGAGCGCCACTGAAAACATCGCATATTCAGGCTCTCGTGCGGCTCGCAGTTCGGATAGCATCGCCCGCCAGCGCATCAGCAGCGGCTTATTGCGAGCCATCCACTCAACGATGGCGGCATCGACATCGCCCTGTTTACCACTGAGCCGGAGTACGCCGGACGTTAGCGCACGCTGCTGCCAGTCCAGATCTTCCCGGAAGCTCTCCCTTGCCAGCGCTTCCCAATGGGAGGTCGGGGAAAGCTTGACGACAGCGCCTGCAAACCAGTTGAGATCCAGCTTTTCACCAAGACTGTAATACAGGTTCGCGACCTGCTTCAGCGGTACCTCGGTGCGCTCGTGAACCTCAATAATACCCAAAGCAGAATAAAGATAGGAGATGCCGGCTGTTACCGACGCAACATCCTCAGGCACCGACTTGGTGACCAGATCATCAAACCGCTTTTTCCATTCGGCACGGGACTGGTCGGCCAGATAATCCGGCAGCTGGCTGCTGATATCCGCGATGTCCGTGGCAAACCGGTCAACATGGGGCTGAATACTCAGCTCACTGCGATGGTTGCGTAGCAGCCACCGCACCGCCCTGCGCACCAGCCGTATCAAATCGTTCATCAATTCAAGCTGGAGCGAGGCCGGCACCTTGTAATCGAGCGCCTCAATCTTGTTCCACCACTCGTCTACACGGTAAATATCCCGGGCGATGATCCAGGCCTGGGCAATAGCCGAAGGTGACGCGCCGGTGGATTGCTCCAGCCGATCCACAAAGGTAATCCCCATGTGGTTCACCATGTCGTTGGCGATCTGGGTGGCGATAATTTCGCGCCGCAACTGGTGTTCGCTCAATTCCTTGCCGAATTTTTTGGTCAGTGCTGTCGGGAAGACCTTGTTCATTTCCGACGCCAATGACGGCTCATCCGGCAAGTCGCTTTCGATCAGCTCCTGTTTGAGACCCCCTTTCACGTAGGAGATCAGCACTGACAATTCGGGACGGGTAAGCCCCTGCTTTTTCACTTTCCGCTCGGCGAGCGTTTCTTCATCCGGGAGGAATTCCAGCTCCCGGTTCAGCTTGCCGGCAGACTCCATATTGATAATCAGCCGGCGATATTCCTCAAGCCGCGTGATTGCTTCCGTATTGGCAATACTCAGCGCCTGGGTCTGGCGGTAGTTGTTAAGCAACACCAGTTCGCTGACGTCATCAGTCATTTTCTCGAGCATAGTATTGCGCTGCTTCTCGGTAAGATCGCCGGCAGCTACAACCCGATTGAGCAGGATTTTCATGTTGACTTCGTGGTCAGAGCAGTCCACCCCACCCGCGTTATCAATAAAGTCAGTATTAAGCCGCCCGCCGGTGAGACCGAACTCAATACGGCCCAGCTGGGTCATCCCCAGATTACCGCCCTCACCGATCACCTTGCATTGCAGTTCTTTGCCGTTAACCCGCAAGCCGTCGTTGGCCTTGTCCCCCACATCACTGTGGGATTCCTGACTGCCTTTGACGTAGGTGCCGATGCCACCAAACCACAACAGATCGGCCTGGGTGCGCAGAATATGGCTGATCAGCATGTTCGGCGGTACACGATCCGACTTGATACCAAACAGTTTTTTCATCTGGGGGCTGACCGGGATCGATTTGGCACTGCGGGCAAATACCCCGCCCCCTTCAGATATCAGGCTTTCGTCGTAATCCGTCCATGCAGAACGCGGTAACGCGAACATCCGCTCCCGCTCCTTGAAGCTGCGGGCAGGGTCAGGTGACGGATCGACAAAGATATGCATGTGGTTGAATGCTGCGATCAGCTTGGCATGATCGGAGCGAAGCAGCCCGTTACCGAAGACATCCCCGGCCATATCGCCAATCCCGATGACCGTGAAATCATCCTTGGCCGGATTAATGCCCAGCTCACGGAAGTGGCGCTCAACCGAAACCCATGCCCCTTTTGCGGTAATGCCCATTTTCTTGTGGTCATAACCCTGACTGCCACCGGAAGCGAATGCATCCCCGAGCCAGAAGTTGTAATCCGAGGCCAGGCCGTTGGCGATATCCGAGAAAGTCGCGGTGCCCTTGTCGGCCGCAACCACCAGATAGTGATCATCCTCGTCGTGGCGAATGACCTTTTCAGGAGGGCTGATTTCGCCACCCACGAGATTGTCCGTGACATCCAGCAAGCCGCGAATAAAAGTCTTGTAGGACTCGATACCTTCTTTCTGGAACGCGTCGCGATCACCGCTGTCCGGCAACTGCTTGGCGACAAAGCCGCCCTTGGCGCCGACCGGCACAATCACCGCGTTTTTGACCTGTTGAGCTTTGACCAGCCCCAGTATTTCGGTGCGGTAATCTTCAAACCGATCAGACCAGCGCAAGCCGCCACGAGCCACTTTACCGCCTCGCAAATGCACACCTTCGACTCTCGGCGAGTACACGAAGATCTCGAACATTGGCAGCGGCAGCGGCATATCCGGAATATCTGTGGGCCGGAACTTGAAGCTGATATAGGTTTTGGCGTTGCCGTCTGCATCCGGCTGGTAATAGTTGGTGCGCAGGGTTGCCTTGATCAGATCAAGGAACAAGCGCAGCACCCTGTCCTCACTGAGGTTATCAACCTCGTCCAGACCGGCGTTGAACTCCAGCTCCAGCTTCTGCTGGGCGGCAGCGCTCTTACCCGGGCTCTGATTGCGTTCGGGATCGAAACGGACACTGAAAAATTCCAGCAGGGTCTGGGCCAGCGAGACATGATTAACAAGCGTCGTTGCAATAAAGGTCTGGCTGTTCGAGATTCTGATCTGGCGCATATAGCGCGCGTAAGAACGCAGCGTGGCGATCTGGCGCCAGTCGAAATAGGACGCCAGCACCAGCCGGTTGAAGCTGTCATTCTCCGCCTCTCCGTACCAGACCCGCTCGAACAGATCTTCAAATATCGGACGAATACGGTGAATGTCCACCACTTTGCCGGAGTAGGCCTGCAGTGAGAAATCATGGATCCAGACACGTTTGCCACTGCGATCCACAATCTCGAAAGGATGCTCGCCGATCACCCGGAAACCCAGATTGCCGAAGATCGGCATCACATCGGATAGAGGGAGCTGGGAATTGGGCGCAAACAGCTTGAAGTGGAGCGTGCTTTCGTCTTCCTCCAACGCACGGTAAAAACTCATGCCGATGCGGTCAGAGTCCGCCACATTGACGATGTGCTCCAGATCAATCGCCGCACGACGGGGTGAAAACATGTCCTGGTAACTGCCGGGGAACGCATTGTGATACAGCCGGATCAATTCGTTGCCGCGCTCTTCACCGTAGGTTTCATGCAATGCTTCTGACAGGCCATCGCGCCAGGATTGGGCCAGTGCAATCGTCTGCTCCTGAATTTCGGCAACTGGTATCTGCCGATTTTCGACCTGAGGCACACGAATGGTGAACTGGACCCGCGCCAGCACCGATTCGGAGAAATGGGTGACAAACTCGATATCTTCCGCCTCGAGACTGCGTATCAATACTTCCTCAACCTTCAGGCGCAATTCGGTGTTGTAGATATCACGCGGGAAGAACGCCAGGCAGTTCACAAACTGGCCATAGACATCCTCCCGCATGAAGACCCGCAACATGCGGCGTTCCTGGATGTACAGAATGTCGAGTGCGGTACGATAGAGTTTATCCGTTTCTATCTGGAACAATTCATCGCGCGGGTAAACGGCGAGAATCTGGTCCAGTTCCTTTCCGGCATAGTCATCACGGAGGAACCCCGACCGATCAAGCACCTCATTTACTTTCCGGCGCAGCAGCGGAATCTCATCAGGGCGTTCCTGATAAACCCGTGAGGTATAAAGCCCAAGGAAACGACGTTCACCGATCACCTCTCCCTTGGCGTTGAATTTTTTGACCGCGATGTAGTCCGGATACGCCGGCCGGTGAACCCGGGAGCGCTGGGCGGACTTGGCGAAAATAAAGATATCGTCTGTGCGGGTCATCTCCGTGCGTGTGCGCTGAGGCAACTCCTCAAGTCGCACCTTGGCCGGACGCTCGTTGTGAACCCGCAGAATACCCAGTTCAGAATGGGGCACCTGCTTGACCAGAATGCCATCCTTCTCTTTCACGAAATCGTATTCGTCGTACCCGAGAAAGGTAAAGTGGTCATCTCCCAGCCATTGAAGAAAGCTGTGTGCCTCAGCGATATCATCGTCACTGATTTTGGCTTTGCAGTTGTCCAGCTCCTTCAGAATCTCCGCCGCTTTGGTCTTCATTTTGGGGAAGTCGTCTACCGCGATACGCACTTCCTCCAGCACGTTCTGCAGCTGTTGCTCCAGGCCTCGCAGTTCCTCCTGATCGCTGTGACGATCAATTTCCAACACGATCAGTGCTTCAAACTCACCCTTTTTCGAGGCTTTGTCGCGATTGTGCAGTTTTTTGAGCTTGCCAGAGCGATCGCGTTCAACCTGCAGAATGGAGTGGTAGAGCGTATGGGTGCCAATTTCTTCCTGATTGATAGCAATGCGAATCGAGTCGATCAGAAACGGAATATTGGGATGCAGAATAAACACCACGGAATGGGTGGACTGCCAACCGTCACTTTCAAGATCGGGATTAAACACCGACACTGAGGTGTCACCGGGCGCGCGCTGCTGAAGAAACTGCCAGGCGGCCAACACCGAACCGTAAACATCGGAAAATCGTCGGGACAACAACTCGTTGAGCGGCAGATGTGCAAGTTGCTGCACAGCAAAATCACTGATCTTTTTAGCATCCGATTTGGCAATCTTTTCAGCAATGGCCTCAGCCAGCAGATCGTGGAACTGTTCTTTGCTGGCGACTGTCAGCGCATTCATGTTCGACCCCGACTTTCTGAATGAATGGTAATAAACAAAATTGGCTTAAACCTGTCTCATTTGACGGCCCAGCCAGCATTAATGTGACAGACTGCCGAAACACCTGAACGGCTTCGTCCCATGTATAGTCACTAGCATAGTCAAACCCTTGATTTTTGCCGGCAGGTTACAAACACTGAGCGTTTTTCGGCGCTACGAGCGAATGCCGGCATTGGTGTCAATCCTGATAACGTTCACAGCGCGTCAGCCCAAACATCCAGGCAGTTCATACAAATGGAAGGATCAATGTCTCAACAGCGTATCTTCGGCGAATTACGAACCCAATTAGCGAAAAGGATCATAGGTCAGGAAAAGCTTGTTGACCGCTTGCTCATTGCCCTTCTTGCCGACGGACACTTGCTGGTTGAAGGCGCGCCAGGACTGGCCAAGACGACAGCCATCAAGACCCTGGCCGATCACATCGTAGGTGATTTCCACAGGATCCAGTTCACCCCGGATCTGCTGCCATCCGACGTCACCGGTAGCGAGATTTACCGGGCTGAAACCGGACTCTTCGAATTCCAGAAAGGCCCTATCTTTCACAATCTGGTGCTGGCAGATGAAATCAACCGGGCACCGGCAAAAGTTCAGTCGGCTTTGCTTGAGGCGATGGGTGAGCGCCAGGTCAGCGTGGGCATGAAAACCTTTCCGCTGGACCGGCTGTTTCTTGTTATGGCAACCCAGAATCCAATTGAGCAGGAAGGCACCTATCCCCTGCCGGAAGCACAGCTCGACCGCTTCCTGATGCACGTCACCATTGACTACCCGAGTGCCGGTGCCGAGCGCGACATCCTGCATCTCGCCCGGCGGGATTATCAGCATGGCATTGCCCCCAGCGACCTGCGGCTGAGCCCTGACGATATATTCCAGGCACGGCTTGATGCCAGCGAACTCTTTATGGCGGATGCTGTTGAGGATTATCTGGTCGCGCTGGTGCTGGCGACTCGCAACCCGGGTGCGGTGGACGCCGAGCTCGAACGCTGGATAGCCTTTGGTGCCAGCCCCCGCGGCACCATTGCCCTGGATCGCTGCGCCCGGGCCAAAGCCTGGCTGGATGGTCGCGACTTTGTCAGCCCCGAAGACGTCCGCAGCATCGCCTTTGATGTGCTGCGCCACCGGGTACTCCTGACCTTTGAAGCCGAAGCCGATGGCATCACACCAGACGACGTGATCCAGCGCCTGATTGAGCGCGTCCCTGTATCCGCATAATCACCGGCTTAACATAATGACTGACGCTTCACCTTTAACCCGCATTGATCTGCCGGCATTGATCCGACTGCAGGCTGATGCGCGTGCGTTAAGACTGCCAGGCTCCCGGCCGGTCGCCACCCGCAAAGCCGGGCTTGCCAAGTCAGCCCAAAAAGGCCGCGGTATGGCGTTCGCCGAGGTGCGCCTTTACCAGCCCGGTGACGATATCCGCAGTATCGACTGGCGGGTTACAGCCCGCCGCCAATCCCCTCATACCAAACTTTACGAAGAGGAACGGGAGCGGCCCATACTCCTGCTTTGCGATCTGGGCGACTCCCTGTTTTTTGGTAGCGAAGGCGCCTACAAACGGGTACGGGCAGCACAGGTCACTGGCATTCTTGCGTGGCTGGGCTTACACGCAGGCGATCAGGTGGGCGGGATCGTATTTTCGGACCACCACTGCGATGTGCTGCGCCCGGAGCGGCGGCGCAAGGCTGTCGTGCGTTTACTCGATTCAATGGTGCAGCGCCAGGACGATCACCAGCCCGGACACTCCGTGAGCGCCGAGGCGCCAGCCGGGCGGGCTCTGGCACTGGATCACGCCCTGCAGGAAACCCGCCGGATCGCCCACACCGGGAGTCGTATCTTCATCATCAGCGACTTTATGAACATCTCCAGCGAGACCCCCGCCCTGATTGCCCAGATTTCGCGGCACAATACTGTCAGTGCGCTGCGGATAATTGATCCGCTGGAACAGCAGCTGCCGGAAAAGGGCCGTTTTGCCGTTGCCGGCGCCAATGGCCCTCTTTGGTTTGATGCGGGCAACCCCGCTTTCCGCAGGGCGTTTGCAGAAAAAGTCGCGCAGCACGAACGGGACATCAGCCACTGTTTTCGCAGGGCGGGCGTTGGCGTGAGCAACCTGTACACGGGCCAGCAGCCCTCACACGTGCTTAAAAGTATTCTGGGCCCTCGGGGCCGAATCGGATAAACGTTCGTCTGTGGTGAAAATCGACCGGCAGATCGTGGCTACAGCCAATCGAACCAATAATGAAAGATAACGAATGACACAACCAACAGCACAACCCGACCCACTAGCCAATCTGCGGGACATCCACTTACCCGATCCCGGTGGTTTCTGGCCACCAGCCCCGGGTTGGTGGATTCTGGCGGCGCTGGTGCTGGTGGCATTGATTTGTCTCGCGGTATTTCTACGGCGACGCCAGCAACGCAATCGCTGGATTAAAACCGCTCGCGCCGAACTGAAAATGCTTAAGCAACGACAATCCGCCGATCCCGGATGGTTCACTGACCTCAACGCCTTGCTGAAACGCTGCGCGCGCCAGCGCTACCCTGACGCTCATCCGCAGAGCCTGTCAGGGGATTGCTGGCGCCAGTTCCTGCTGGAAACCCAACCGGCGCTGACGCCAGAAGAGGTGCAGGGACTGGTGGCCAGCAGCTGGCAACCGGTGCCCACAATTTCTACAGAGACCGCTTGCAAAGTCGCTGAAACCTGGCTGGGGGCTCAGAGATGCTAGAGCTCGCCTATCCCTGGTTCTTATTACTCATACTCCTGCCGCTACTCTGGTGGCGCAGGCGACGGCACCAGGCCGATCAGGTCGCCGCTCCCGAAATCCCTGTGGGCCATTGGCTGAGCGACTTACCCGGCGTCAGTCGCTCCGGAAACCGGCGCTCAATCTGGCACTCGCTGATGCTCCTGGCGGCATGGACACTTCTGGTTGTCGCCCTGGCCCGCCCGCAATACATCGGCGAAGCGGTAGAACTCCCGGTCACCGGTCGCGACCTGCTGCTCGCGGTTGATATTTCGCCAAGTATGGAGGAAGAGGACATGGTGCTGGGCCAGCGCCAGGTGAACCGACTGATCGCGGTCAAAAATGTACTGAACAGTTTCATCACCCAACGTGAAGGCGATCGCCTGGGATTGCTGCTTTTCGGTACCCAGCCCTATATTCAGGCGCCGTTGTCGTTTGATCACGATACGATTCGCACCCTGTTGCAGGAAGCGCAGATCGGGATGGCGGGCCGCGCAACCGCCATCGGCGACGCCATTGGACTGGCCGTCAAACGCCTTCGCAATCGCCCCCAGGAACAGCGTGTGCTCATTCTGCTGACAGACGGTGCCAACACGGCTGGCGAGGTCAGTCCGGACAAGGCCGCCGATATTGCAGCGTCGGCCGGCGTGCGGGTCTACACCATCGGCATGGGCGCGGAATCCATGATACAGCGAGGATTTTTGGGCTCCCGACGAGTCAACCCCTCACGAGATCTGGATGAAGCCCTGCTCAAGCGTATTGCTGACAAAACCGGTGGACAATATTTTCGCGCCCGCAGCACCCCCGAGCTTGAGTTAATCTACGAGAACATCAATCAACTGGAGCCGATTGAGCTCGAAGGCAAGCATTACCGCCCGACCAAGGCGCTCTACTATTGGCCGGCAGGCATCGCCCTGGCGCTGTTAGTGTTGGGTTATGCCATCACCTTTGTCAGCGATCGCAAAACCGGGGGGCACGCATGAGTGATTTCCATTTCCTGCGCCCACTGGGCCTGCTGTTGCTTCTGCTGTTGCCGCTGATTCCACTGGTGATGCGTCACCGGGGCCATGGCCAGAGTGGCTGGCACCGCATCATTCCTGCTGCACTATTGGCGCCTCTTGTTGGTGATGCCGATGCGGTGACTCAGAAGCAGCGGCGGCCCGGGATTCTGTTGGCCATTCTGATTCTGGTGAGCGCGGTCAGTCTTGCCGGCCCCAGTTGGCGGGAGGCACCTACCCCGCTGCAGCAGCAGAATGACAGCCTGGTGATTGTGCTGGACATGTCATTGTCGATGCTGGCAACCGATGTTGAACCGGATCGCCTCACCCAGGCCAAACGCAAAATCCGCGATATTCTGAGCCAGCGCGAAGGCAGCTTCACCGGGCTGGTGGTATACGCCGCCGACGCCCATGTTGTTACTCCATTGACGGACGACCGCAAGACCATCGAAAGCCTTCTGGGAGTTATTGACCCCCTGATGATGCCCGCCAGTGGCAATCGCGCTGATCTGGGGGTCGCGCAGGCAAAAACGCTGCTTGCTCAAGGCGCTCCGGGCGCCGGTCGCATACTGCTGGTATCCGATGGCATCCGGGATGATGATCCCGACAGTATCAGGCGGACACTCAAAGGCACCGGCTACAGCCTCAATGCCATTACGGTCGGCACCGAACAGGGTGGCCCGATTCCGCTGCCCAAGCGCGGATTTATCCGTGATCAGGACAAGGTGGTCATCGCGAAAGCCGAATCCGGACCCATGAATCAGCTGGCTCAGTCGTTAGGCGGGACAGGGATGAAAATCACCCTTGATGACACCGACATACGCTCGCTGGGCCTTCGGGCGGCCGATAGCGACGACTGGCAAAAAAGTGATCGTGACCTGTCTGTCCAGCGTTGGCAGGACGACGGATACTGGCTGCTCTGGCTGATGCTGCCTCTGGCACTCATCGCCTGGCGCCGGGGCGCCCTTCTGCTGGTTCCGCTGATGCTGTTGCCATTGATTCCGCAACCGGCCCATGCCATGGATTGGGATGATCTCTGGTCCCGACCGGATCAGCGCGGCGAGCAACTGATTGCAGACGATCCAGCGGCTGCAGCTGACAAATTCACTGATCCCCAATGGCAAGGTTCTGCGCTATACCGGGCTGGTGATTTCAGCAAGGCTAACGAACGCTTCAGCCAGAGCGACACTGCGGAAGCTGAATACAACCGGGGCAATGCCCTCGCCCGCGAGGGCAAACTCCAGGCGGCCATCGATGCGTACGATGATGCTCTGGCGAAACAGCCCGACCATGCCGACGCAACCTTCAATCGCGATCTTGTGAAGAAGCTACTGGAACAACAAAAAGAACAGCAGCAGGATGACGAGAACAAGAATTCGAAAAACCAGTCAGACCAGCAACAAAATGGCGACGGCAAGCAACAACAAGACAGTTCGGAATCCGGAAACGATCAGCAAGGGCAACAAAACCAGCAGGGTCAGAACGGCGATCAGCAGCAGGACAACAGCCAAAGCCAGTCTTCTGATGGACAGGATCAGCAAGACCCTCAAAACCAGGCTGACTCAAACGGCCAGACCCAGCAGGATGACGATTCGCAGGCTCAGCAGCCGTCCCAGCCACAAAATGGCCAGGGAGAGCAGGCAAATGGCGACAGTGCAGAGCAACAATCACAAGCCTCCAGCGCAGAGCCACTGGAGACGCAGCCGCTGTCCCAGAGCGAAGAACAATGGCTCAGACGCATCCCCGACGACCCGTCGGGCCTGATGCGCCGAAAATTCCTGCTGCAGTACCGGGAACGCAGCAATCAGCAACAAGCGGAAGGCGATACACCATGGTAAGGCACGCAAGGCAGTGGGCCCGCAGCCCTCTTATCTCTCTGTTTCGACAGATTGCGCTGATCGTTGGTCTGGTGCTGACCACCAATGCGCTGGCAGCGGAGCAACTGGACGTTCAGGTGGATCGCACCACACTTCACGAAAATCAGACACTGACGATGACAGTGACAGGCCAGATGCCATTCACGATGGATCTCGACACGCTTTTCAACCTCAACGACCTGCAGCTACCCGAGCCTGAAATCAAGGCACTGCAACAAGACTTCGAAATCGTCGGCAACCATCAGAAATACAGCCTCAATTCTGTCAATGGTGATGCAACCGCGACCATTACCTGGACCTACCAGCTGGTTCCGAAAAAGGCGGGCACGCTCACCGTACCCTCGCTCAATTTCCGCGATGCCCAGTCGAGCCCACTAACGATTACCGTGCGACCTGGCGCAGCGCCGCCGCCAGATGGCACAGCGCCGCCCGCTTTTGTCGAAGTCACTGCCGACAAGTCTGATGTCTATGTGCAGGAACAACTGATCCTCACCGTGCAATTGTATTACCAGGGCAATCTGATTCGAGGTGACCTTGCCCAGCCCGAGCAGGATGACGCCATCATTGAAACCATGGGGGAACAGAAGGAATATTCCCGCATCCACAGCAACGCCAATTACCATGTGGTCGAGCGGAAGTATGTGATCTATCCGCAAACCGCAGGCACCCTCCATATCAAAGGTATTGCTTTCAACGGACAGGCACGAGGTCCCGATGGTCGGCTCAACTTCCTGCGTGATACCTCTGCGCCATTGGATATCCCGGTCAAGGATATTCCGGCATCATTCACAGGTAAGACCTGGCTACCTGCATCGAGCCTTGAGCTGAATGAAACCTGGAGCGATCCCGGGCGTTCGATCGCAGCGGGCAAGAGCATCACGCGCACGGTAGAACTCAGCGCGCTCGGGCTTCTGGGGTCGGCTCTGCCCCCGCTGGAGATGCAGTATCCGGATGCCGTGCGAAGCTATCCGGACAGCCCCGAGCTGGACTCCAGCGTCGACAGTCGCACGGTAACCTCGTCCCGCACGCAATCCACCGCACTGGTGGCGGTAAGCCCTGGCAAGATTACGCTGCCAGAAACCCGCGTGCCCTGGTGGGACACCGTAAATGATCAGGAGCGGGTTGCGGTTATACCCGAACAAACCCTGACGATTACCCCCGGTAAAGGGGCGCCCGCAGCCGTGCCACCGGCGAAATCCGACCAGGCCGGCACACCTGCCCCGCCATCTTCAGGGAACAAGGTTGAACAAACAACGACCGCCAACAATGTTGAATCCGCCAACCTCTGGCTTTGGATAAGCCTCATATTGGCAACGGGCTGGGCGCTGACTGTGCTGTTCTGGTGGCTGAACAGAAAGCACAAGCAGAGCGCAGACGGTGGCACTGAACGCCCTGTTCAGAACAACAGCGAACCCACATTGTTCAAAAAACTTACCAGCGCAGTTGAAGCGGGAAGCGACGAAGCGCTGACGCTGATGCCCCAATGGGCCGCGGCACGTTTTGACGGTCACAGGTTCAGGAGTGCTGGAGATGTGGCTCGCTTTAGCGGCGATAACGAACTTGAAGCTGCACTGAACAAGCTGCAGCGGCACCTTTACGCCAGGGACGCAGCGGCCTCCCCATGGGACGGAAGCGGTCTGAAAGAAAAGCTGAACGCGCTGAGAGAGCAGGCGCAGACGACAACCGAAGATGAGTCACTGGCGCCGCTCTACCCGCAAGCCCTTCACAGCGCATCAGGTTCACGCTGACAGGGATCAGCATAAACCGGCTCCGCAGCCTCTCCGCCGGGGCCGGTTATCACATCAACAGCCGCTGATGCGGCGATCAACAGCCCCGCTTCGGCAGCTACATTACCGCTCTGTCTTATTGCAGTTGCTGATCAATCACCAGTTTCACGGGTTGACCGTCATAGTCGGCCAGCACCAGCGGCTGCCCAATCTGCCCCTGCCAATCGCCGGTTTGCGGTTGCGCTGAACCCGCGGGGGACAGACGTGCCGTAAGTATTACCTTGCTGGCATCTGACAACTGAGCGGTAGGCGCCATGGCCATGCTGTCATCCAGTGTCACGGTCGCAGGGAGATCGGATGCCTGTAATCGCGCAACCGCCAGTGGCATCGGCGAACCCTCGGCATTCTGGGCGAAGATAAATAGCGTCGTTTGCGGTGCCACCTGATCCTGGAAGACCTCTGCCAAAGAGACACTTACCGTCACTTTGGCGCCTTCCGGTGCCGCCAGCTCCTGGGGTAACGGCTTACCCAGCCGACGATAGGCTTCAGCAATACCACTGCGAATCGAAGGCAGTTGCGGGTGGTCCGGCGCTGCTTTGACAATGCGCCCCCAGTAATCAATCGATTGCTGGTATTCGCCACTCTCAAACGCGTTGATACCCAGCAAACCCAGCGCATTCACTTCATCAGGGTTGCGCTGCTGGGCATTTGCTATTGCCGTCGTCACCGGGGCTGTCATTTTGCCCTTACTATCGAAGAATCGCGCCTGCGCTACCAGACCCCAGGCCGTCGCGGCTTCATTCGGTGCCCCCTCGACCTGCCCGGCCAGACGCTCGAAAGCCCAGGCTGCCTCGCCATAGTTTTCAAGGTTCATGTAGGTCCGGCCCAGCATCGCCCAGCCCTGAAGATTGTCGGGCTGCTCTTCAAGCCGCTCCCGGAGTTTTTGTGCCAGCGCTGCCATCTGTTGCCCCTCGGGCTGAGACGACGCCTGCATATCGCGCATGGTTTGCCATTGTTCAATCTGCGGCACAGCACCCCAATTGTCATACAGATAGAACGCCAGCGCCGGGATCGCCACAACACTTGCCAGCCCGATCGCAATCGCCGAGCGACGCCCCACCGGTCGCTTTCCTGCCGGCACCTTGCGGCCCGCCGTCTTGTCGACATCATCCAGCAGGCTGCCAGCCAGTTCTTCTTTCATTTGCTGATAGGTCGCGTCATCCAGGTTACCGGCTTCCTTTTCGGCCTCCAGTTCGGCGATACGGGAGCGATAGGCCAGCAGATTTTGATGGCGAATATCATTGACGGCTTCTTTTTCAGGGCGGTAGAAAAACAGCGGATACAGCACAAAAACCAGTGCCAGCCCGATCAATGCCACGATGGCCAGCCAGAAAGCGGTTGTCATAAATCAAACCATTCAGAGGATTTAGGAGTCAGGGATAACCGGGCGCTTCTGGCACGGTTATCATTAATCTTTCGAGGCGCCAGCGCCATTAACGGCCATTGTCCGGCGCATCGGGGTCGTCAACCTGCGCCAGCATGGCATCCACCTTACTGCGCTCGTCCTCGGTTAAAACCGGTTCTGATGTCGCATTCCGGCGCGACCTTATGACGACGATCGCCACGGCGATCAAACCCAGAACAATCACAATCAACGGCGTAAACCAGAGCAGGAAGGTGCGAGGGTCCAGTTCAGGCCGATAGCGCACAAATTCACCAAACCGGGAGGTCATCGCCAGCATGATGTCTTCATTGCTCTGCCCTTCCTGCACCAGCTTATGCACAGCCTCGCGCATGTCGCTGGCAATTGGCGCATTGGAATCGGCAATACTCTGGTTCTGGCACTTGGGGCAACGCAGTTCTTTGGTCAGCTCCTGAAACCGCTCGCGGTCAGCATCAGACGCCAACGGATAAGACTCCGTACTGGCCTGGACTGTACCCACAACGCACAGGAGAATCACAAGAATCAGGGGTCTCAATTAACTGTCCTCCCGTAATTCGCGGATTCGGGGCTCAAGTTCAGTTTCCCAGAGCTCATTGTCAACCACGCCAACATGACGGAACCGGACGATTCCTTTTGAATCAATAATGTAGGTTTCGGGGGCACCGTAAACGCCGAGGTCAAAACCCAGTTTGCCCTGGGGATCAAACAACACCAGTTCATAAGGATTGCCCAGCTCATCCAACCACTGCAAAGCAGCGTCACGGTTATCCTTGTAATTCAGGCCATATATGGGCACACCCTCATCGCGGGCAAGGCGCACCAGATCCGGATGCTCAACCCGACATGACGGACACCAGGTGCCCCACACATTCAGCAACACCACCTTCTGTTCAAATACATCCGAACGGTATCGCTGGTCCGGGTTCTGCAACGACGCCAACTCGAATTCCGGCATGGGTTTGCCAATCAACGCGGACTCAAGCGCCGACTTGTCTTTGCCGATACCGGCAAACAACACCACACCAAGACCAACCGCCAACAACAAGGGAATAAACAGTAGCAACCGCTTCATGAGGCGTTTCCTGTAACCGGCTCTGATTTCGGGTCGTTTGAGGATACAGCACTGGTTTTCGCGGCATTCTGCTTAACCCGAATCCGGTAACGCTTATCAGAAATTGCCAGCGCACCACCCAGCGCCATCAGCAATGCGCCCAACCATACCCAGCGCATCAGCGGTTTGTATTGCACCCGAACGGCCCAGGCATCGTCACCTACAGGTTCTCCGAGTGCCACAAACAGGTCGCGGAATAATCCGGCATCAATACCTGCCTCGGTCATCACGCTCCGCTGAACACGGTATACCCGCTTTTCCGGATACAGGGTGGCCACAGGCTCGCCATCGCGGGTGATATCAAAGGTGCCGCGCTCGGCAGAGTAATTCGGTCCTTCATGGTGGCTGATACCTGAGAAACGGAATGTAAGATCACCGATTGAGGTGGTATCGCCCTCCACCATCCGCACATCCCGCTCAATACCATAGCCGGTCACCACGGTTGCGCCGGCCATAATGACGGCCACACCCAGATGACCGATCACCATGCCGTAATAACTGCGGGTAAGACGTTTGAGGCCATGCCAATGCCCCTGTTTGGAAGACGATTTCATCCACAGATCGCGACCGGTGGCGACCAGAATCCATGCCGCTGCGAAGCAACCCGCAAAGGCCCAGGGTTTGAGCTCGCCCATCCACAATGGAACGGCAACCGCCAGCAGCAGGCTGATCGATGCCGGCCAGAGCACCTGGCGCCCTAGCCAGCCGCCATCCGTTTTCTTCCAGCGAGAGAAGATGCCCGCACCCATCAACAGTGATATCGCTATCGCAACCGGGCTGAAGGTAAGGTTGAAGAAGGGTTCACCGACTGACAGAGAGCCTGCGTCGAGATAGTCGAGTACCAGCGGGTAGAGTGTTCCAACCAGCACCAGCAACATCGCCGCCATCAGCAGTACATTGTTGAGTAACAGGAAAATCTCGCGGGACATCGAGCCGTAGCGCACGCGGGTATGCACCACCGGTGCACGGAACGCGTAGAGTGTGAGCGATGTGATTATGGTAATCGCCAATAGTGCGATCAGGAACTGACCGCGCTCCGGGTCCGACGCAAAGGCGTGAACCGACGTCAAAACGCCCGAGCGTACAAGGAAAGCCCCCAGCAAGCTAAGCGAGAAGGTGATAATTGCGAGCAGCACGGTCCAGCTTTTAAACACGCCCCGCTTTTCTGTCACCGCAAGTGAATGCATGAGCGCAGTGCCCGCAAGCCAGGGCAGTAATGATGCGTTTTCAACCGGGTCCCAGAACCACCAGCCGCCCCAGCCCAACTCGTAATAGGCCCACCAGCTACCCAGCGCAATGCCGACGGTCAGAAAACACCAGGCAACCGTTGTCCAGGGGCGCGACCAGCGAGCCCAGGCAGCATCGAGCCGGCCGTTAATCAAGGCGGCGATAGCGAACGCGAACGCCACCGAGAAGCCGACGTACCCCATGTAGAGCATAGGCGGATGCACGACCAGACCAAAATCCTGCAATAGCGGGTTCAGATCTGCACCATCAGTGGGGATATTCGGCAACAGGCGCTCAAACGGATTGGAGGTCACCAGGCTGAACAGCAAGAACCCCACGCTGATCACGCCCATAATCGACAACACCTGAGCAACAAGGTCCGATGGCAGCTTGCGGCTAAAGGCGGCAACGGCCAGAGTCCAGCCAGCGAGAATCAGAATCCACAACAACAAAGAACCTTCGTGACTGCCCCAGACTGCACTGAATTTATAGTACCAGGGCATCATGCTGTTGCTGTTATTGGCCACATAGGCCACTGAGAAATCATCCGTGAGGAAGGCCTGCGTCAATGCTGCGAACGCAATCGCCACAAAAACAAACTGTCCACACGCAAGCGGGCGGGCAAATGCCAGCAGCGCCGGCCGCCCCGTCAGGGATCCGGCCATGGGAATAACGGCGAGCAATCCTGCCAGCAGCAACGCGAGTATCAGTGCGAAATGGCCAAACTCGGGAACCATTCACTTCTCCAAAACGATGTATTTGTTGTGTTGACGGCCCGATAAAGGCCCACAGCTCAGTTGGTAGACGTATCCGCCGCAGGCGATTTACCTTTCATTGCTTTGGCAACTTCCGGCGGCATGTAATTCTCGTCGTGTTTGGCCAACACCTGGTCCGCCACAAACACGCCATCATTATTCATTTTTCCCATCGCCACGATGCCCTGACCTTCTGCAAACAGATCCGGCAGGATACCGGTGTACTGCATGGTCACCGAGTGTTTGAAATCGGTGACATTAAAACTCACCAGAAGGCTGTCCGGATCACGTTCAACACTGCCCTCCTCGACCATGCCGCCGGCGCGGATACGCACATCAGCCGGCGCCTCTCCTGCCGCTATCTGACTGGGATCGTAGAACAGGTTGATATTCTGGCGAAATGCATAGGTGACCAGCCCGACCGCGATACCCAGCCCTATCAGGAGAAACAGAATAATGGTCAGTCGTCGTTTGCGTTGTGGGTGCATTACAGCGTCTCGTTGTCTAAGTCTGAAGCAGATACGGGGGACGGTTCAGCGGCCTTTGCCTGCTGATGGCTGCGCAGACGCTGCTGCCACTGTTCACGGCGAATCACCTGTCGACGCTGTGCCCGCGACCAGATCACCAGTGCGACGATGGCCACAACGAATACGCCATAGCAGGTCCACACGTAAGGACCATGCCCGCCCATTTCCCAAAACTGTTGAAGGGAATCAAAAGCCATCAGTCTGTCACCTTGGCCGACGCGCGGGAGTTACCGGTGCCCATGATGGCTTTGACCCAGCTCGACCGGCGTTCCCGATAAAGAATTTCATTCTGCATACGTAAACATGCGATCCAGCCAAAGAAAAGATAGAGCGCCAACACCATCACCAGCAGCGGCACCCACATTTCCGGTGGCATGCTGGGTTTCTCGGTCAGCTTGAAAGTGGCGGGCTGATGCAGCGTGTTCCACCACTCTACGGAGTATTTGATAATCGGTATGTTGACGACGCCAACCAATACCAGCACTGCCACAGCGCGGGCCGACGATTTTTCGTCAGCAATCGCATTACCCAGCGCAATTACGCCGCAGTAGAGAAAGAGCAAGATCAGCATGGAGGTTAGTCGGGCGTCCCAGATCCACCAGGTGCCCCAGGTTGGTTTGCCCCATACCGCACCTGTAAACAGCGCCAGAAATGTCAGCACTGCGCCCACCGGCGCCACCGCCTTGACGAACACATCCGCCAGCTTCATGCGCCAGACCAGCGTCACAATGCCGGCAACTGCCATCATCACGTAGGCAGACTGTGCAAGAAAGGCCGTGGGTACATGAATGAAAATGATTCGGTAACTGTTGCCCTGCAGGTAGTCAGGCGGTGCAAATGCCAGCCCCCAGACCATCCCTGCCACCATAAGCAGAAGGCTGGAGCCCAACAGCCACGGCATGAAACGCGATGCGATACCGTAGAACCATTTGGGCGAACCCAGCTTGTGAAAAAACTGCCACATCTGTTCAGACTCCAATCAACTGTTCGAAACACTGATGCGCAGTGCAGCAGCGGTCGCAAAAGGGGCACAGGTAATAGCGACGACCAGCAAAGCCCCCAGCAGCGCGATATAGCTCCCCACCGGTAAACCGGCTGCCACTGCCGTAACCGTGCCGGTACCGAAAATAAGGACCGGGATATAAAGCGGAATAATCAACAAAGAAAGCAGTATGCCAGCCGACCTGAGACCCAGAGTCAGTGCCGCACCAATAGCCCCGATAAAACTCAACACCGGTGTTCCGACCAGCAAGGTTAGACACAGGTACCCGATAGAGTTCCCGTCGAGATGCAACATTACCCCGAGCACCGGCGTCATCAACACCAGCGGCAGCCCGGTAACCAGCCAGTGACTGAACACCTTGACCAATACCATCAGGTAGAGCGGCTGTGGCTGAAGCAACATTTGCTCGAGTACCCCTTCGTCAAAATCATGACGAAACAGATGATCGAGCGACAACAAGGTCGACAGCAATGCCGCAACCCAAAGGATACCGGCACCGGACTGGCGTAAAAACTCAACCTCCGGACTGACGCCAAGCGGAAATAGCGCCACCACCATCACAAAGAAGATCAGCGGATTGAACAGTTCCTGACGACGGCGGAAATTGGCCAGCAGATCACGGCGCAACACGCCCAGCAGTGCCGGTAAAACAGGCTGGCTTTCCTGACGGGGGGTAAGACGAGGTAATTTCAGCATCGCGCTCAAAATGAATCCTCAGCTGCAGGCGCAAACCTGGCCAGCGACAGTGAACGGGCACCGTCTACATGCAGCGGGTGGTGTGTCGTCAGAATAACCGCACCGCCAGCCGACATACGTTTATGCAGCAGGCGTTCGAGCGATGCCACGCCATCCTTGTCGATGGCGGTAAAGGCCTCGTCCAGAATCCACAACGGCTCATCCGAGAGATACAACGCAGCCAGTGCGACACGCCGCTGCTGCCCTGCTGAAAGATGATGACAAGGGACATGAATAAACGGGAACAACGCCACCGCATCCAGAGCTGATTCGAGCTGTTCGTCACCTACACCGGGCTTGCCGGAAAGCTGGGCGCGGAGATTCTCCAGCGGCGTCAGCAAAGGCTTGATCCCCGGGCGATGGCCAATATAAAGCAGGTTGCGCAAAAAATGCTCCCGCTGCCGTGCAAGGGGTTCGCCACACCATCGAATCTCACCTTCAAACCCTGTATGCAGACCCGCAAGCATACGCAACAAGGTGGTTTTCCCCGACCCGTTGGGGCCCTCGATCTGTAGCAAATCGCCAGGCGCAACCGCCAGCTCCAGATCGACAAAAAGCAGCCGGTCGTCCCGCTCACAGGAAAGGCCGCTGGCTTGTAGAAGTGGAACTGGCATTGGGGATCCTGAATAGCGAGGAATGGCCACGCGTCATATTCACTATACTGACGACAGGGGCGGAAAATATGCGTCGCAAATTATAACGAAACTGACACCAGTTTGCCTTGCCCCGTCGCCGATTGTTGGGGTGATATTACAAAACGTCACGAGCGAGGCTTTAAAGCCCCGCCAGAGCAACAGACAGCGCGATATCCCGCCGGATTAATTCGTTAACAGAAGGGGGCACGGCCAATGGGCAAAGAAAGCCGGATTAGCGTACTCTAGAAGCCTGAAACTGAAGAACAATAGAGCGCCGTCCCGGGCTCACCCTGCGGTGCAATGACCAAGCGAACAGAAGACAGCAGATGAAATTACCGGATTCCGGTCAGCCCCGGCCAACACCGGAGCCAACACCCGCCAAAAGTGCAGCCGCAACCGCCACAGGAAAAGTGGCGGGCGAGGCCCTTGATGCACGTCAGCTACTGGATCAGCTGCAGCTTCGTCAAAGCCAGCAGGTGCTGGCCAAGGTCACCCGGGTGCTTGAGAAAACAGGCTCGTTACCTGAGCAGCTGCTACTGGATGTGCGCGGCAAGCCGCTGGTCGTCAACAGTGATGCCAAGCTTCAGCCCGGCGACTGGCTCAGCATGGTGAGAATCGGCAACGAGTTGCGACTGATGGAGCAGCTTCAAGGCGGCAATACCCCTCAGGCCCGCATAGCCCAGCAACTTGCCCAACACTTGCCGTGGCAGCACCGACTTGATCAGGGGTTGGCACAGCTATCTCAACTGCTTAACAGCAGCGCCTCGCAGGCAAGCCCCCTGCAACAGCTCAATGCCAGCGCACTGGAATCCGTACGCAGTGCACTGCAATCGCTGGTCCAGCACCTGCCCAAAGCAGGGGAACTCACGCCCGGCACCAATAGCGATCCAATTCAGACGTTGCGCAAATGGGTGCAGGATAGCGGCCTGTTTGCCGAATCCAGGCTGACGCGCTCGCCCGAAGGCGCCCAGACCGACCTCAAGCTGGCACTGGGCCGAGTGGTGGCAGCATTGCTGACAGCTCAGGGCGAACAGCCCGAAGCTTTCAACCGCTATACCCCAATGACCAGTGACGATCTGGTGCAGTCACCACTGCAGTTCCCCCAGGCTGTCTCCACGCAGATGCCCGTCACCCGTCAGGACACCATGACGACCGGCCAGATGCTGCGTTTGCTCGCCGGCATGCTGAACCGTATTACGGTTAATCAGCTTCACAGCCAGACACTGACCACGCGCACCACGGTAGATGGCCCGGCCGCACCCACCTGGCTACTGGAGCTTCCATGGCTGGATACCCAGGAGCAGCCCCGGACAGCACAGCTGCGTCTCGAACGCCACGACCCTGACGACAACAACCAGGCTCAGCGCGCGCGTCGCAAGGTAACCGAATGGCGGTTAACGCTGTCTCTCGATCTGGACGAAGCCGGCGCTGTAACTTTCGAGGCAGCCCTTCAGCACCAGCAGATTTCAACCCGCATATGGGCAGACAAGACGGATACCTTGCGACAGGCAAATGAAGAGTTACCGGCACTGCGGAAAAGGCTGACCGAGCTGGGACTAGAAGTGGTAGAGCTGGAATGCCGGCGTGGTCAGCCGCAAACTGCGCGGACCCAGTTGGATCATCGATTGGTGGATATCAAGGCATGACACATCAGACAGATGACAAAGCGTATCGTCGGGATTCGGCGGTTGCGCTCAAGTATGACGGCAAACGCGCCCCGACGATTGCCGCTACCGGCACCGACGAGTTGGCGAGAGAGATCATTCGGATCGCAAAAGAGAATGGCGTTCCGCTTTTCGAGAACGCCGAACTGGCGGGCATTCTTGCCCGGCTGGATCTTGATGCTGAAATTCCGGAAACCCTGTACCGGGTGATCGCCGAAATTCTGTCATTCGCTTTCCACTTGCAGGGCCGAACACCGGACAACGTCAGATCCGAGACCTAGCGCTCCGCCCGCTTGTGCTATTCGACCCGCCCTATCAGGCAACCTGACGCTTGCGCAACGCCGAGACCAACTCCGCTTCAGGGCGGGAAATGCCGCAGTTGTTCATCAGTTCATCAACGTTGGCACCAAGATCGACAAGTCGCGATGCTTCGTCATAAGAGACGCGCAACGGATCATTCTGACGCATTTCTTCCATTGCACGACGCAACTCATGAACACCACGCTCGCAGGCAATAACCCGCTGCCCTACGCCCATGCTGCCGCTGCTGGTCGCATGCAGTTCACGCCCGAAGGTTTCGAAGCTATCACGAAAACGTGCTTCCAGACGCTGGATGCGCCGGCGGTTGAGCACTGTCTGAATGCCAAGCAGTGTCATCACAATTGCGGTGAGTGCCCAGGGTGCCATGCTTTGCCAGTCTGCCATCTCTCTTCTCCTGATCTGGCAGCATCACACCCGGGGTATCGGGGGTGTCAGAGCGAGGCGATTTCCGCCCACTCGTGACCTGCCAGCATTTTGTCGAACTCAACCAGTATGATGAGTTCACCGTTTTTGTTGCATACACCCTGGATGAACTTGGCGCTCTCCTCGTTCCCCACGTTGGGTGCAGTCTCGATCTCGCTGGATTTCAGGTAAACCACTTCGGCTACCGAATCCACCAGAATACCCATCACCTGCTGGGAAGACTCCATCACGACAATGCGCGTTGCATCGGTGACTTCAGCATCCATTAGGCCAAAGCGCCGGCGGGTATCAATCACCGTCACCACGTTGCCGCGCAGGTTGATGATGCCCAGTACATAATCCGGCGCACCCGGTACAGGTGCGATTTCCGTGTAACGCAGCACTTCCTGGATCTGCATTACATCAATACCGTAAGTTTCGTCATCAAGCCGGAAAGTAACGTACTGGAGTACTTTGTTTTCCTGGCTTTGGGTCTGCTGTCCGCTTGGGGCTGCCATAGTGCTACGTCTCCGTCACGGGCGCCCCGGGGGCACCGCATATGAACTGTCAAAATTCCAACACGTATGCCCCTTACTATAGAACAGGGCACAAAGCGTGCCAGCCTCATCGAAGGCTGACGCATTAATTCGGTTCAGCTCAGATCGAGCTGGTGTTCAGTCTCGGCGCGGGACAGTAGGTGCGACATCGCCCTGACATCCAGCAAGGCACACATCTGATCAATCACCGTGCCCGCAAGCCAAGGCCGCCGGCTGCGCTCAGAGCGCCACTTCACATCATCCGGATGCAACCTGAACGACTGCGCCACATTATCACATGCCAGTCCCCAGTCACTGTCATCCAGCCTGATCACAAAACGATAACCATCGCGCGCATCGTCGGGGACACGTCCCGCCATGACCCACTCAGCGGTATCCACCACCCGCAGGTTGCGCCCTCCAAACGGCATCATTCCCATAAACCAGCGTGGCCGCCCGGGAATCTCGTGCAATTCGGCTTCCATCGGATGGATCGCACCCAGTAATACCAGAGGCACCGCTAACTGTAGCCCCGCAACCCGGAAGATCAAACACTCGAATGCATTCTCTGCCCATTCTGGACGGCCCTGGGTTTCCGGCATGGCGACCGGGGCTGGCTGCGGCTTTTCTGCGACAACAACCCTCTGCTTCTCAGCCTCGCGTCGCGCCTTGATAGCTGCGGCAGCCTGGCGGGCCCGTTCACGACGTGCAGCCCTTTCGACCGCCAGCGATTCTTCACGTCGGCGCTGCTGCTCGGCCTGTAACAATGCTACCCGCTGCTGCTCAGCCAGAACGCGATCGGCGCGAAGACCCTCATCAACAACGGGTTTCGCCTCAGCGCTATCCGCTATATCGCCAACATCAACGCGCTCCGCTGAATCAGAAGCAGCCTCTTCCGGCACAACCGTGTCCACAGACTGGGTTGTCGCCGAATGTAGCAGCTCATCCAGATAGTGCGTCAGTGCCGACGTAGGGTCGGCATAGGCTGTCTTCTGATGCTGTTTTTCCATCACCAGGCGCCCGTCATTCTGCTATACCGTCAACAATATGACGCCGAGACATCATGCCCGCTCCTTCTCCTGCGAAAGCAAGTCGTCCAGCAGGCGTCGATAGGCACGAACGCCGTGGGTGTCAGCGTAAAGCGCAGAAGGTACCTGCCCTTGTTCACTGGCATCCCGGAACTTGGTATCAACCGGAACGGCAAAGCGCCAGAGTTCGTCCGGATAGGCTTTGCGCAGTGCGTTCAGGCTGTGCATCGACGCCTGGGTGCGGCGATCAAATAATGTCGGCACGATCGTATATGGCAGCGGGTTGTTCCGGGAGCGCATAATCATTTGCAGCGTGTTGATCATCCGCTCCAGGCCTTTCATCGCAAGGAACTCGGTCTGTACCGGCACAATAAGCCGCTGCGATGCCGCCAGAGCATTGACCATCAACACGCCCAGTGACGGGGTGTTGTCCAGCAGCACGTAATCGAAATCATCCCAAAGCTGAGCGAGTGAGCGGGAAATAATCAGCCCCATACCTTCAACGCCGGCCATTTTGCGCTCAAGCGTGGCCAGTGCCGCACTGGCAGGCAAAATCGACAAGCGTTCGCAACTTGTCGGCTGAAGCAGCTGGGCAGGCAAGCCTTCGGGTACTTTTCCCTGATGCTGGAACAGATCAAAGGCACTGTGGGCGAGACGATCCGGATCATAGCCGAACCAGCTGGTCAGTGAGCCATGGGGATCCAGGTCGACAACGAGCACACGTTTGCCGGATTCTGCGAGCAGCCCGCCCAGCGTCACCACAGACGTTGTTTTACCGACACCGCCTTTTTGATTGGCGACCGCCCAGATTCGCACGTTGAATTCTCCTGACACCGCTAATGTTGTCACCAGCCCGATAGATTGCAGCCCGCCGAATCCGTGGAAGACCTTGAATGGGTATCGACAGATACCCCGGAAACTTTAGAAGATTGAAGCCCGACAGCGGAAAAGGTCTCATGCCGGCAAACAACGTCCGTTTATGACACCACACTGACGACTTTACCCAATGAAGGGCAAAGATTTGCCTTTAACCGGGCTTTCTACTTAGGACTAATACAGATTTTGTGCCAGCTTCCTGGATGGGCGAAATTTAGCGTACTGCGCCCCTGATACTGGCATCCCGGGATATCAGCAATACAACCCGACGGTTCCGCTTGCGGCCTTCGGTCGTATCATTTCTCGCCACCGGCTGAAACTGCCCGTAGCCAATGGCCGCCATGCGCTGCGGGTCAACTTTGTTCATGCTCAACAGACGCACAACCGCTGCCGCCCTGGCAGCGGACAACTCCCAGTTTGACGGAAATGCCCGGGTCTGGATTGGGCGATCATCGGTAAAGCCCTCAACGCGAATGGCATTGTCCTTGTCCGCCAGCACTTTCGCGATAGACTCAATCACCGGAAACGCGTCGTAATGGGGTTCCGCATCGCCTGAACCGAACAGCAGGCTGTTTCTCAGCGTCAGTTCGATCCACTCATCATTGGTTTCGACCGATATCAGCCCCTGATTAATCAACTCCTCAAAGGTATCGCTCAACTGGTTCGCCATTGTCCTGAGGGCGTCGGTTCGCTCCGCTTCTTCCTCGGCGGTATTCGCCGGAGACTGGGCGACTGGCGGCCTGATAACGGACTCGTCGGGACGATTGTCGGGCTGAGAAACGCGTTCGCCCACGGCAATGGGAACTACCGAACGTTGGGGGGCATTGAACACGCCGGTCAGTGTTTCAGACAGCACTTTGTACTTGCCCTCGTTGACCGAAGAAACGGAATACATCACCACAAAGAATGCGAACAGCAGGGTTATAAAATCAGCGTAGGAGATCAGCCAGCGCTCGCTGTTATGCATATCCTGTTCTTGTCTACGCCGCCGTTGCCGCATTGCGATCACTCCGGTTTACTGGATAAACCCGCGCAGGCGGAGTTCAATGGAGCGGGGATTCTCCCCCTCTGCGATCGCGATAATCCCGTCTATCATCATGTCCTCATAACGGGACCGCTGACGGACGATAGACCGCAGCTTGTTAGCAACAGGAAAAAACAACAGGTTGGCGAGGGCGACCCCGTAAATCGTCGCCACAAATGCGGTTGCGATGCCGGCGCCGAGCGTGCTGGGATCTTCCAGATTGGTCATGACCTGAATCAGACCCATAACCGCACCGATGATGCCGATCGTTGGTGAATAGCCTCCCATGGCTTCGAACACCCGTGCAGCTTCCAGATCGCTCTGTTCGCGCGAATCCAGATCAACTTCCATAATATTGCGTATGGATTCAGGTTCCGCACCATCGACCAGCAATTGCAGGCCTTTGCGGGCAAACTTCTCCGGTTCTTTCTCTGCCAGCCCTTCCAGCCCCAGCAAACCCTGTTTGCGAGCCCGAACGCTCCAACTGATGACCTTGTCGATCCCGTCTTCGAGACCGATATAAGGTGGCACAAATACCCAGCGAGAGATCCCCGCAGCCCGTTTGAGTATGGGCCATGAGGTTTGCAGAATGGTTGCTGCCAGCGTACCGCCAATCACAATCAGGGCCGCGGGGCCGTTGAACAGCGAACCAAGAGCACCGCCTTCCAACAGGTTACCGCCAAGCAAGGCTGCGAATGCGAGAATGACACCCAGTATGCTGAGAAAATCCATCAGCTCACGCCTTCGGTCAGCCGTGGACAAAACTCTTCCAGCGACAGCACTTCATCGCTCAGTCCCGCCTTCGCTACAGCCATCGGCATGCCATAAATGACGGATGATTTCTCATCCTGCGACCAGACAACACCGCCGCCCTGCTTCACCATCCGGCAACCTTCTTTTCCGTCGGCGCCCATCCCGGTCAGGATGATGCCCAGGGTTTTACCGGGATAGCTGCGAGCCAGGGACCCAAACGTGACATCTACACAGGGCTTGTACGTCAGGCGGTCATCACCCGGCAATATCCGGACACGGCCGTGAGGCCCCTTGTTTTCGATCATCATCTGCGTGCCACCCGGCGCCAGCAACGCAAGCCCGGGCCTGAGGCTATCGCCGTCTTCTGCCTGTCGGACCTCGATCTGGCAAAGCTTGTTGAGGCGGTCTGCAAAGGCTGGAGTAAAGCTGGCAGGCATATGCTGAACCAGCACGATGGGCGCAGGAAAATTTGAACGTAATCCGGTGAGCACCCGCTGAAGCGCGATCGGTCCACCGGTTGACGTGCCGATTGCCACAACACTGAAGTGCCGTGGTGCCGCCCGCCGGCCAGGGCGCGCCGGTTCAGGGTTCGCAGCTGCGGACGCCCGGCGAACCGGCGCAACCGGTCGTTCCGGTGCTTGCGGCGGAGGTGTTCTGCCAGGAGCGGAGCGGGCTGCAGGTGACGGCGCCGCGCTGGTGCCGGGTCGACTGCGGGCAACACTGACAATCCGGTCTTTCAGGATGCGCTGCAGGTCGCTGGAGTCGCGGGCAATTTCTTCAAAATTCTTGGGCAGGAAATCGACAGCGCCGGCATCAAGCGCATCAAGGGTGACCCGGGCGCCTTCGTAGGTCAGCGACGAAAACATCAGCACCGGCACCGGACGCCGGCTCATGATCTCACGAACCGCGGAGATGCCATCCATAATCGGCATCTCATAATCCATGGTGATCACGTCTGGCTTGAGCGATTCCGCCATCTCAACGGCTTCACGACCGTTGGTCGCCGCACCGATAACCCGAATGTTGCCAGACGCATTCAGTATCTCGGTCAGCCGCTTGCGGAAAAAACCCGAATCATCAACGACGAGGACAGAAATCGTCATGCAGGAGCCTTATCAGATTAGCCGTAGTGTTGAAGCAGACTGGGTACATCAAGAATCAGTGCGATTCTGCCGTCTCCGGTGATGGTGGCGCCTGACATACCAGGGGTGCCGTTCAGCATGCGGCCCAGAGGCTTGATTACGACCTCCTCCTGGCCAACCAGCTGATCCACCACAAAGCCCACCCGTTTGGTACCCATTGCCACAATGACCACATGGCTTTCGGTCGTTTCAGGCTCACTGCTGGCGCCATGCACCAGCCACTTCTTGATATAGAACAGTGGGAACACCTTGTCCCGGACCACAATACATTCGCGCCCATCGACAATGTTCTTCTTGGTCAGATCAAGGTGGAATATCTCAACCACGTTCACCAGCGGCAGAGCAAACGACTGGTCTCCCAGCATGATCATCAGCGTCGGCATGATCGCCAGCGTCAAGGGCACCTTGATGACAATGCGGGAGCCCTTGCCCATCGACGACTCGATGTTGATCATACCGTTGAGCTGGCCAATTTTGGTTTTGACCACATCCATGCCAACGCCACGGCCGGACACATCTGAAATCTGCTCCTTGGTTGAAAAGCCGGGCGCAAAAATCAGGTTAAAGCATTCGGTTTCTGTCAGGCGATCTGCGACATCCTGCTCAAACAGCCCTTTCTCAACCGCCTTTCGGCGCAGGACATTCGGATCCATCCCCGCGCCATCGTCTTCAATCACCAGCAGTATGTGATCACCTTCCTGCTCTGCAGACAGGGTGACAAGGCCGGTACGCGGCTTGCCCGCTTTTTCCCGCACATCTGGCAGCTCGATGCCGTGGTCGACCGAGTTGCGCACCAAGTGAACAAGCGGATCCGACAAGGCCTCAACAAGGTTTTTGTCGAGATCGGTGTCTTCACCGTGCATCACCAGATTGATTTCTTTTTTGAGGTTTCGCGCCAGGTCCCGGACAACACGGGGGAAACGGCCAAACACCTTTTTGATTGGCTGCATCCGGGTCTGCATTACCGCCGACTGGAGATCGGTTGTAACCACGTCCAGGTTGGAGACGGCTTTTTGCATGTGCTCGTCTTCACTTGCTCCCCCCAGACGCTGAAGACGATTACGCACCAACACCAGCTCGCCCACCATATTCATGATGTCATCGAGGCGTTTGGTATCAACCCGCACCGTCGTCTCGCCAGCCGCCGCAGGCGCAGTTTTGGCGTCGGGTTCATCGCCACGCGCAGCGGGCGCAGCCGGTTGTTTGGCAGGCTCAACTTTTTTCGCTGGCTCCGCTTTCTTCTCGGGAGCCGGCTTGGCCACTTTTGGCGCAGGTTTTGGCGCCTCAGGCTTTTTACCTTTTCCGTGCAGGTCGTCCAACAGTGACTCGAATTCGTCATCGCTGATCAGGTCGTCGTTGCCGCCTGCTGCACTGGCTTCAGGCTCGGCTGCCGCAGCCTTGAACTGGCCTTTGCCATGAAGCTCATCAAGCAGCGACTCAAACTCGTCATCGGAAATCTCGTCGCCGCCCGCCGCTGGCGCACTGGATTCAGTCGCAGGCTTTGATGCAGGCGCGCCGCCGGAGTGCTTCCCTTTACCATGCAGATCGTCAAGCAGGCTTTCGAACTCGTCATCGGAGATCTCGTCTGCGCCACCACCGGTTGCAGGTTCCGGCGTTGCTGCCGGCGCATCCTTACCCTGAAGCGCATCCAGCAGCTGTTCAAACTCGTCGTCGGTAATATCCCCGTTCTCGGCAGCCGGTTGCTCAGGCTCTGAGGCTTCTTCGGCCACAACAGATTCAGGCTCAGCCTCAACTTCAGCAGCCGACTCGCCCTCGACCTCAGGTTCGGCCAGCGCGTCAAGCGCTTGTATCAGTTCGGGAGCGGCGGGTGTAGGGTCTTCCTGGTTGCGGACCTGATCAAACATCAGGTTGACGTTGTCCAGTGCCTCAAGCACCACGTCCATTAATTCAGAGGTCACTCTGCGTTTACGATTACGCAGTGTGTCAAACACGTTCTCGGCGGAATGGCAGCAACCCACCAGCGCATCAAGCTGCAAAAAGCCGGCGCCGCCTTTTACCGTGTGGAAACCGCGGAAAATGGCATTCAGCAACTCACCGTCGTCCGGATTGCGTTCCAGATCGACCAGTTGTTCAGACAACTTCTCCAGTATCTCGCCAGCTTCTACCAGAAAGTCCTGAAGAATTTCTTCGTCAGCATCAAACGCCATGCGGAATCCTCACTCAAAATCCCAGACTGGACAGCAGGTCATCAACATCGTCTTGCCCGGATACGACGTCTTCGCGCACTTCGGCATTCATTTGCGGGCCTTCGCCCTTCTCGATACCCGATTTTTTGGATGCATCGGGGCCAAGTTCATGCACGGTGCCGGTGATCTTGTCGACATGGCTGGCCATCACCACCAGGCTCAACATCTGATCTTCCACTTCTTTCACCAGCGCGGTGACTTTCTGAATCACCTGACCTGTCAGGTCCTGAAAATCCTGAGCCAGCAGTATTTCGGAGAGGTGGCCATAGAGTACTTCTGCGTCAGTCGCCGTTTTCTCGAAATAAAGATCGAGGCGGTGGTAGAGTTCGCGAAACTCGTCTGCTTTCATTTCACGCCGGCGCAACTTTGCCCACTCTTCGCGAAAGGCTCGCGACTGCTCGATCATGGCCTGCGCCTTGGGCATCGCCTCTTCGACCAGATCCATCGTGCGGTTGGCCGCTTTGCCTGTCATCTGCACCACGTATGCAAGGCGATCGGACGCATCTGACATCTTCGACAGTGCTTCGTCCTGTTCGGCGTTCTGCGGATCAATCTGAAAATTGCGAATGGCTTCGTGCAGACTCCGGGTCAGTCGCCCCACTTCCTGATAAAGGCTCTGATCGCGCACATCATTCAATTCGTTGATCAGGCCCATCGCTGCAGCATAATTGCCGGCGTCAACCTGCTCTTTGAGCTGATCGGCCTGAAGGTGCAGCTTTGCAACAACGTCAGCATCAAGCGCGCCTTTATTGTTCGTTTTTTTGCTCATGATCGACGCTCAGCTTACGACTGGATTCGTTCGAAGATCTTCTCGATCTTTTCCTTCAGCACAGCGGCCGTAAATGGCTTGACCACATAACCGTTGACCCCCGCCTGCGCCGCCGCAACGATCTGATCGCGCTTGGCTTCTGCCGTTACCATCAGCACTGGCAAGCTTTTCAAAGCATCATCAGCCCTTACCGCTTCCAGCAACTCGAAGCCGGACATGCCGGGCATATTCCAGTCGGTCACCAGGAAATCATACTTGCCGCTTTTCAGCATCGGCAGCGCGGTGTTGCCATCATCGGCTTCATCGGTATTGGTAAAGCCAAGATCCCGCAGCAGGTTCTTGATGATCCGACGCATCGTGGAAAAGTCGTCCACGATGAGTATTTTCATGTTCTTGTCCAATGGGACCTCCACTGATTACAGTCCGCAATGCAAGGGGTTATGACCTTGCAACCAAGTCTAGCAGTCATATCCAAAAGCACAGTCTATTCGTTAAGAGCAGTGCAATCTGTATGAAATTAGTTACCAAACGCTAAAAATTTCAGGTACTTAATTCGTCTTGCCAATCCGCCAGCCTGGACTTGAGCCTCAAAGCCGCCTGGCTGTGTATCTGACTTACCCGACTCTCACTGACCCCGATAACAGCACCAATCTCTTTCAGGTTCAGTTCTTCCTGATAATAAAGATTGAGCACCAGCTTCTCCCGCTCGGGAAGCTCATCAATAGCCTCGGCCAGATTCTTGCGAAACGCACCTGAAGAAATGTTTTCGTAGGGCGCATCCGCAACGGCATCTACATCGTCTATCGGCAGCTCGCCCGATTCATTTAGCTCATCGAGACTAAATAATCGGCCGCCGCTGCTATCAGCGAGGCATGAGTAGTATTCGTCGAGGGACATTTCCAGCTCGTCCGCCACTTCAGCATCCTGGGCTTCACGCCCTTTGCGGTTTTCAACGGTGCGGATAGCCTGGGCGACACGACGGGCATTGCGATGGACGGAACGAGGCACCCAATCGCCTTTGCGGATTTCGTCAACAATGGAACCGCGAATGCGGATGCCGGCATAGGTTTCGAAAGAGGCGCCTTTGGTTGCCTCGTATTTCTGGGCGGCTTCAAGCAAGCCGATCATTCCGGCCTGCATGAGGTCTTCAAGCTGCACTGACGCCGGCAAACGGGCGAGCAGGTGAAGGGCGATTTTTTTGACGAGCGGCGCATGTTGCTCAACGAGCTGATGGGGACCGCGTTCGCCGGTACGATTATAGATTCCCAGGCTTTTTACCAACGTCATGAGTCCGGATTACCTGTTATTGTTCAGACGACCTTCATGCGGCTGTGCTCTTGGGATGGGGCACAGTCTCAGGCATCTACCAGACGTTCAATGAAGAACTCAAGATGCCCGCGCGGCGAGGATGGCAATGGCCATGCGTCCACCTTTTGGGCCAGCGCCTTGATAGCAAGTGAGGCTTTGGCGCGAGGATAGGCGTCAAGCACTGCGCGTTGACGTTGCACCGATTTTTTGACCGCCTCGTCATAAGGCACTATGCCTACATATTGTAGCCCAACATCAAGGAAACGTTCGGTTACCCGCGTGAGCTTTTCATAGAGGTGCTTTCCTTCCTGCTCATTGCGTACCTGATTGGCAAGAATACGAAAACGGTTGGTGCCGTAATCCCGATTCATCAGCTTTATCAAGGCGTAGGCATCAGTAATGGAAGTGGGTTCATCGCAGACGACCAGCAGAAGTTCCTGCGAGGCACGCAGAAAACTCACTACAGATTCGGAAATACCGGCAGCGGTGTCAACAATCAGAACATCGATCTGATCGCCCAATTCGCTAAAAGCATTAATCAGTCCGGCGTGCTCCATGGATGACAGCTGCGTCATGCGCTGAGTGCCTGACGAGGCCGGCACAATTTTTATACCGCCCGGGCCATCAACCAGGACATCCTTCAGGCTGCACTCCCCCGACAGGACGTCAGAGAGATTGTGCGTTGCGGTGACACCCAGCAGTACGTCGATATTTCCCAGGCCAAGATCAGCATCCAGTACGACAACCCTGCGCCCCATCTGGGCCAGTGCAATAGCCAGATTGACAGAGACATTGCTCTTGCCAACGCCTCCCTTGCCGCCTGATACGGCGATTACCTGAACCGGGTTTGCTCTACTCATACCGGATGCGGTCTCTCACGACGAATTGGATCCATATGGCCGGCGCTGTGCCAGCTACTTTTGTAGTCTCGCGCCTGTTTTACTCCAGACATCCGATATCTGTCAGCCGGCGTTATTCCTGTACTTTATCCCTGTACGTTCTGTTTCTGCGCCATCATTGTTTCCGGTCAGGCACCTTCGGCGGCAGGCGCAAGCTCCCGCGCTTCGCGCAACCTTTCGACACCCAACTTGACGAGCGATACGGCCTGCGCCGAATGGATATCCTCCGGAATCTTCTGGCCATCTGTAAAGTACGCCACCCGAAGCCCGGTTTCCATAGCAAATCCAAGTACTTCGCCAAGTGTCAGTGCTTCATCAAGTTTGGTCATGATGCAGCCCGCCGGATTCGCCATCTTATAGCAATGCCATGTGGATTTCATAATACGCGGCTGACTGGTCGCCGCCAGCACCAGGTATGGGCGCACCGGGTGGTAGCTGGAAGCAAGTTCATTCAGTTGCTCCTGGTGCCCCCGGTCTGATTGAGTCAGGCCTGCAGTGTCAATCAAGACCAGTCGTTTATCCGACAGGTCATCAAGAATCTGATCCAGCGAGTGGCTTTCGTCAACAACCCTTACCGGCACGTTCAGTATGCGGCCAAACACAAATAACTGCTCGTGGGCCGCGACCCGGTAGCGATCGGTAGTGACCAGTGCAATTGAGTCAGCACCGTGACGCAACACGTAACGTGCCGCCATCTTGCCGATAGTTGTCGTCTTGCCGGAACCGGTAGGGCCGACCAGTGCCACAATACCGCCCTCTTCAATGACTTCCTGCTGCTGGGTTTTAACCCCGGCGGCCAGTGTTCTCAGCGCTTTCTTCCAACCTTCGTCAAGACGACCGGAACCGTGATTGTGCGAGAGGGTCGCCGCCAGCTTGGACGAAAGACCGAACTCTTCCAGACGCTCACGCAATCGCTGCTGACTGGCATCAAGCGCCTTGGAGACGGATGCGGGTTGGGTGGCGGAAGAGTCGGGCGCACGACCGCTGACCATGTCCCGCAGATTGTGCAGCTCTGCCCGCATGGCCTCGAGTGCAACCTGGGTCGCATCCTGCTGGGGTTCAGGCGCAGCAGGCGCGTTATCCTCCGGCATTGAGAAGTCCGGCACGGGTTGCTTGATCTGACGACGCCCACGAATATCGCGAATGCGATCCCGCGAGCGCTCGAGCTCCTGCTCCAGCCGCAGGTGCTGGTCAGCCTGCATTTCCGCCAGTTGCGAGCCGTTGGTCGCTTCCATGGCGGCGCTGCCCAAACGCTGACGCGCCAGATTTTCGTCGTAGTTCAGTGCCGTCACAATTTCGACGCCACCGTCTACCCGACGGTTTGAAAGAATAACTGCGTCTTCGCCCATATCCAGACGCACCATCTTCAGGGCTTCTGTCATAGTTGATGCAAAGAACCGTTTTACTTTCATGGTGAGCTACCTCCGGTGGTGCCGGTTATCCGGCGCCGCTGTTCTTTACGACCTTTTACTGGCCGACCGATGCGACAATCGTAATCTGTTTGTTATCCGGCACTTCCTGATAAGACAGAACGTGCAGGCGTTCAATTCCGTAGCTGGCGAACCGCGCCATCGCATGCCTGAGCGGGGCCGAGACCAGCAGTATTGCTGGCTTGCCCATCATTTCCTGGCGCTGGGCGGCGTCCTGTAATGACCGCTGCAGCTTTTCAACCATATTGGGCTCAAGCACCAGGCCAATATCATCCTGGCCGCCAGATTGTTGACTCTGTTGCACTGACTTCAGCAACATCTGTTCCAACTCTGGATCTAGCGTGATCACAGGGATTTCAGAATCACTGCCGCTGATGCTCTGGACGATCATCCGCCGCAGTGCCTGGCGGGCGGCTGTAGTCAGTACACGTGCGTCCTGGGTTTTCGGCTGCACGTTAACGATGGCCTCGGCAATCGAGCGCATGTCGCGGATCGGCACTTCTTCTTTCAGCAGGCTTTGCAGTACTTTCAGCAGCAGACTGATGGTGAGCGTGGTTGGAACCAATTCCTCTGCAAGCTTTGGCGAGATTTTTTCAAGTTGTTCCAGCCACTTCTGGACCTCTTCATGTCCCAGCAGCTCATGGGCATGCTTCTGAAGGATCTGGTTGAGGTGCGTCGCCACCACGGTGCTGGCATCCACTACGGTATACCCCAGCGTTTGCGCCTGATCTTTTTTGTCCGGTTCAATCCACGAGGCATCCAGACCAAACGCCGGATCTTTGCCTTCGATGCCCTCAATTTTGCCGAACACCTGCCCCGGGTCGATCGCCAGTTCGCGATCAGGATGAATCTCGGCTTCAGCCAGCGTGACCCCCATCAACGTAATGCGGTAAACGTTTGGCATCAGGTCCAGGTTGTCGCGAATATGAACCGAAGGCATCAAAAAGCCGAGATCCTGCGACAGCTTCTTGCGCACACCTTTAATACGGGTCAGCAGTTGCCCACCCTGGGTCTTGTCCACCAGCGGAATGAGGCGATACCCCACCTCAAGCCCAACGATATCGACCGTGGCGACATCATCCCAACCCAGCTCTCTATTTTCAGAAGGCCCGGGCAATGCATGGGGTGCGCCTTCGCCACCGTGAGGTCCCGCTGCCGGCGATGCTGTGCGGGGTACACCGGTTCCGCCGCGGGCCGGGAATACGCTGTCGTCTTCTTCGGTCTGGGCCTGCTTCTTCCAGATCAGGTATGCCGTACCAGCGGAAAGAAAACCCAGGCCGAGAAACGCAATGTGCGGCATACCCGGAATGACACCCAGAATAATAAGGATGGCAGCGGCAATAGCCAAAGCCCGAGGTGCTGTGAACATCTGGGACAGGATCTGCTGACCCATGTCCTGACTGGAGGTGACGCGCGTCACCATGATGGCAGCTGCAGTCGACAGCAACAGCGACGGAATCTGGGCGACCAGACCGTCACCAATGGTCAGAAGTGCATAATTGCGCATGGCGTCAGCGAACGACAGATCGTGTTGCATCATGCCAATGGCGACACCACCTACAAGGTTGATCGCCAGAATCAGCAGGCCTGCAACTGCGTCACCTTTTACGAACTTGCTGGCACCGTCCATTGAACCGTAGAAGTCAGCTTCCTGCGCGATCTCGGACCGGCGGGCCTTTGCGTCGTCCTGATTAATCAGGCCGGCGTTCAGGTCAGCGTCGATAGCCATCTGCTTGCCGGGCATGGCATCCAGGGTAAATCGGGCGCTCACTTCCGACACCCGGCCAGCGCCTTTGGTGACAACCATGAAGTTGATGATCATCAGGATCGCAAACACCACGATACCGACCGCATAGTTGCCGCCGATGAGCACTTCACCAAAGGACTCGATCACCTTACCGGCAGAAGCGCCGCCTTCATGGCCGTGCAGCAGAACAATTCGCGTAGAGGCAACGTTCAACGCCAGACGCAGCAACGTGGCTACCAGCAGAACCGTCGGAAAGGCCGCAAATTCCATTGGGCGCAGTGCATACACACCAACCAGCAGAATGACGATAGACAGGGTGATATTGAAGGTAAACAGCACGTCCAGCAGGAAGACCGGCATCGGCAGAATCATCATGCCGAGCAGCGCCATCAGCAGTATCGGAATACCGAGACTGCCGTTCGCCATAGATTTGACGTTATTCAGGACGAGCGCTCTGTCCATTCCCTGTTTATCTCCGGTTACAACGATTGCCAGCGTTTGGTCTGTCGTTTTTTTGACGACATACCTGCATACCGACAGGTGATTGCACGATCCATACCAACGCGAGCGAACCTTCGGAAAACCGGCCGCTGACGAAACCATCACAAGTGCGGTATCCTTGACGCCAATTCGAGTCATAACGCCATCTGATTGCCATCAGCAGGTGTCATGACCAGACATCCCCACGTACTCCTGAACATAAGGTGAGCCATGCCCGTCCATGAGGTTCAACACCCCCTGATCCGCCATAAACTTGGCCTGATGCGCCGCGCCGACATCAGCACCAAAAACTTTCGCGAGTTGGCTCAGGAGGTCGGCGCCCTGCTGACCTATGAGGCCACCAAAGACTTTGAGCTTGAAAAAGAAACGATTGAAGGCTGGGCCGGACCGGTAGAAGTCGAACGCCTGCGCGGTAAAAAGGTCACCATCGTACCGATCCTGCGGGCGGGCATGGGCATGCTGGATGGCGTACTGTCACTGATTCCCGGAGCACGCGTCAGTGTGGTCGGCCAGGTGCGTAACGAAGAAACCCTTGAAGCCAGCACCTATCTGGAAAAGCTGGTGGGCGAACTGGATCAGCGGATGGCGGTCATTATCGACCCCATGCTGGCAACGGGCGGTTCACTGATTTCAACAATCGACCTACTCAAAAAGGCCGGCAGCACTGAAATCCGGGCGCTGATCCTTGTCGCCGCACCGGAAGGTGTAGCCAAAGTGCTGGAAGCCCATCCTGATGTGTCCATCTATACCGCTTCGGTCGATCAGCGGCTTAATGAAAAGGGATACATTCTTCCGGGTCTCGGCGATGCCGGTGACAAGATCTTCGGCACCAAACAAAAGGACAGCTAAGCATGCAGCAAACTTCCAACGAACCCGTATGGCGAGAGGCACTTGCCGGATCCCAGATGTTGCTGGTTGCGTTTGGCGCATTGGTGCTGATGCCCCTTATCACCGGTATGGACCCCAACGTGGCTTTGTTCACCGCCGGTGTCGGCACCCTGCTCTTCCAACTGATTACCGGCGGTCAGATTCCGATTTTCCTCGCCTCGTCGTTCGCCTTTATCGCGCCGATCATTGCCTCCAAGGCCCGGTTTGGCATTGAGGAAACCATGGGCGGGCTGGTCGCCGCCGGTGTGCTCTATATGATCCTGAGCGGTCTGGTGCGTCTTAAAGGCACCGGGTTTCTGAACCGCTTGTTACCACCGGTTGTAATCGGCCCGGTGATTATGGTGATTGGTCTCGGACTGGCGCCAGTCGCCGTCAATATGGCAATGGGCAAAGCCGGCGATGGCAGCGCGCAGCTCGTGCCTTACGATATTGCGATCTGGATTGCGATGATCTCACTGGCCACCACTGTCGCTTTCGCTGTGATGGCCAAAGGTATCTTCCGCCTGATTCCGATTATGTTCGGTGTCATCACCGGCTACGCGCTATCGGCTATCATGGGTATTGTAGATACCTCGGCGATTCAGGCTGCGCCATGGCTCGGCATTCCTGCGTTTGCGGCACCGGAGTTCAGCTGGGCTGCGATTCTGTTCATGATTCCGGTCGCTATCGCCCCTGCCATTGAACATATCGGCGATGTGTTGGCGATTGGCACGGTTACCGGCAAGGACTACCTCAAGAAGCCCGGGCTGCATCGCACCTTGCTGGGTGATGGCGTTGCGACAAGCGCTGCAGCACTGGTAGGTGGGCCGCCTAATACCACTTACTCCGAAGTCACCGGCGCGGTCATGCTAACCCGCAATTTCAACCCCCGCATTATGGTGTGGGCAGCGGTAACGGCGGTCGTTCTGGCCTTTATCGGCAAGTTCGGTGCAGCGCTGCAGACCATTCCCGTCCCTGTTATGGGTGGCATCCTGTGCCTGCTGTTTGGCTCTATTGCGGTTGTTGGCCTGAATACGCTGATCCGCCACCAGGTTGACCTTTCGGAAGCCCGTAATCTGGTAATCACCGGCGTGACGCTGGTATTCGGGATCGGTGGCATGGTCATTGGCCAGGTAGAAGGGATCGCCCTTTGCGGCCTGGTCGCGATTGCCCTGAACCTGATTTTGCCCGGCAGCCGCAGCGGCTGGGGCGATGAAACCATTCCGGAACCCGGCAACGCTCAGTCAGAATAGCGGTATCCTTCGGCGTCCTGCGCATGGGGAAAAGACACCCCATGCTCATGGACGCCGGACTCTCAAGGAGCACCTGCTATGCACCCACCTATAAAAAGCACCGGCATCAGTTTTACTGCGCTATACACCAGCGCCGTCTGGCAACACAACGGATTGTCGGAAGCCGGCCTCACGCCCACCACTGGCCACGCCCTCTACAGCCTGCTTACGCCGTTCGAAGGCGCAAGTCAGATGCTTGCCGGCGGCAATATCCGCATTTTTCTGCTCCAGCGCCATTTGATTATCGATGAACTGATTGCCGACGCTATCAACAACCGTCAGGTCACCCAGGTCCTTGAAGTGGCATGCGGACTGTCCCCTCGCGGCATTCGCTTGCGCAAACGTTTCCCTCAGATCCATATGGTCGAAGCGGACCTGCCCGCCATGGCAGCGCGAAAGGAAGCCTATCTGCGCAGCGAGGGTTATCTTGATGCGCAACACCAGGTTCGGCCGGTCGATATTTTTGCAGAATCCGGCCCGCTCAGCATCGAAGCGCTCATCAAAGCCGAATTCGATGCAGATGGCCCGGTGCTGATAATTACTGAGGGCCTGACGAGCTATTTCTCTTTAGAGAACATCAGTCGCTTCTGGCAGCGCCTGGTACCAGTGCTTGAACAGCGCAGGGGGTCTGAGTACCTGTCAGAGACTTACCTGCAACCCGGGCCCAGCCTGTTTGGAACCGGCTTGAATTTGCTCAAATCGGCACTTGGGACTATCACCAGAGCCCAGGTCAGCTTTCATTTCAGTGATGAGGACAGCGCAAAGCGCCACCTGACAGAGTTGGGATTTTCAGATGTCTCGGTGATTAATCCGGAAAACTGGTATGACCGATTAGCCATTCCTCACAGTCGCGGCGAGCCACTGGTCCGGGTAATCAGAGCCGCCGTCTGAAACCTGATGCGGAGACGTTCGTCACAGGTTGGTCGCCCTCTTACGTATCACTGCGCAAATCACCCGGGATAGGCAGGTCCGGCATTCCCGGTCGTTCGCCCTGCCCGCGGCGGAAGCGACGCAGCTGATAGAGATAAGCAAGCACCTGCGCGATCGCAACATAAAGCCCCGCAGGAATTTCACCTCCAATGGCCGTGTTATGATAGACCGCTCGCGTCAGCGGTGGCGTGCGCATGATATCGACCTTGTGTTCGCGGGCGATCTCCATAATTTTGAATGCCACCTGATCGGCGCCTTTGGCGACCACAATCGGCGCCGCCATCTTGCTCTGATCGTATTTCAGGGCAACCGCATAGTGGGTCGGGTTGGTGATCACCACATCAGCCGTCGGCACATCCTGCATCATCCGGCGCTGTGCCATTTCGCGTTGCAACTGACGAATACGGCCTTTTACTTCCGGCTTGCCTTCCGTGTCCTTGAACTCGTCTTTGACTTCCTGCTTGGTCATCCGCAGCTTTTTGTTGTGATCATAGATCTGAAACGGTACATCAATCGCCGCGATAATGATGGTCGCGCAGGACAGCAAAAAGAAACTCCAGCCCAGCGTCCAAAGCACATGCTCCATCGCCGGAACGGCTGGCTCTTCAGCGATCGCCAGTAAATCTTCAGTGCGCAGATCCAGAATAACAATGGCTATCACCAGCACCAACGCGACTTTGGCGACTGCCTTGACCAGCTCCACCAGAGCCCTTGCGGAGAACATTCGCTTCAGACCTTTCATCGGGTCCATGCGGTTCAGTTTGGGCGCAATCGCCTTGCCACTGAATAACAGACCACCAATGCCGATCGGCCCCACTATCGCCGCAATCAATAACACCAGCATGATGGGCGCCAACGCCCATGCGGCCTCTTTTGCGGACTGCAGCAGAAAGAGCGCCATGTAGTTGGTGTCAAATGCCACCAGGCGCTCAAACTCGAAGCTGTGGCGCATGATGCTCTCGAGTGAGGCCCCGAGGCTGCTGCCAAATATCAACAGACTCGCGGCACCGGCCAGCAGTACCGCCATGGTCGCCAGTTCTTTGGAACGCGCCGTCTGGCCATCCTCCCGGGACTTTTCAAGCCTTCGGGGGGTGGCCTCTTCGGTCTTTTCCTGACTGTTGTCGTTTTCTTCAGCCATGACGGACACACCGGTCGTTGAAAGACAGAGTGAACCTGTTCATTCAGGGTAGCCCCTGTAACGAACGCATGAAGTCAAACGTTTCAGATGTGTATTGTTCGAAGTGAGGCACAAAGTTGGTATGCAGTACCCAGATGGCAAACAGACCAAACAACAAACCTATCGGGAAACCGAGCGAAAAGATGTTCATTTGCGGGGCCGCACGGGTCATGACACCAAACGAGATAGTGACGATCAGCACGGCGGTTACCGCTGGCAGCGCCAGCAACATGGCCGATACAAACATCCAACTGACCCGGTGTGCCAATGCCCAAAAGGCGTCCGGCCCCAGACCTGACATGCCGATAGGGATGGTTCTGAAGCTTTCGATAAAAACCTCGAACGCCACCAGATGGCCATTCATGGCCAAAAACAGCAAGGTGATGGTGATGGTATAAATCTGGGCCAGTATGGGCACGTTGATGCCGTTTGCCGGGTCCACCATGGAGGCGAAACCGAGCCCCATCTGCATGGCTATCATCTGACCGGCCACCACAAACAACTGGAACAGCACGGTCAGCGCAAACCCCATGCCCGCGCCGATCATCACCTGATTGATGGTGATCACCACTGCATCGGCACTCAGCGCATCGACACGGGGAACATCGCCAATCATCGGCACGATGAGAATGGTCATCAGCAGTGCCAGACCGAGCCGGATTCGCGTCGGCACCAGCCCCGAGCCCACAAACGGGATCACCATCATGAAACTGGCAATCCGGAACAATGGCCAAAGATGCTGCCCGACCCACTGACCGACCATATCGGCACTGACTTCGAAGCCCATCAGGTCAGCCAATCAGATAAGGGATATTCATGATCAGCGTGCGGGCATGGTCCAGCAGCTGCGTCAGCATCCAGGGGCCGGCGAAAATAATCATCATCAGCGTGATCAGCAAACGCGGCAGAAAACTGAGTGTCTGCTCGTTAATCTGCGTAGCCGCCTGGAAGGTACTGACGATAAGACCGACGACCAGCCCCGGCCCTATAATCACCGCTGAGAGCAGAACGATCATCCACAGCGCCTGACGCATTATGTCGATTACGGTTTCCGGAGTCATTGTCCAGTCTCCTGTTGCTGGCTATAAACCATAACTGGCCGCCAGTGTACCCATGATGAGCGCCCAGCCATCTACCAACACGAAAAGCATGATTTTGAATGGTAAGGAAATAATGATGGGCGACAGCATCATCATACCCATCGCCATGAGTACGCTGGCGACCACCATGTCGATAATCAGAAACGGAATAAACAGAATAAAGCCAATCTGGAACGCGGTTTTCAACTCACTGGTCACGAAAGCCGGCATCAACACAAAGAAGTCGACATCATCCGGCGTCTGGTAGGTGACGTCTGCCATTCGGGTGAACAGGGCAAGGTCACTTTCCCGTGTTTGGGCCAGCATGAACTTGCGGAACGGCTCACTGGCGGCTTCTACTGCCTCAAGCGGCGCCATTTCTTCTGCCAGATACGGCTGCAGGGCTGCCCTGTTAACCTCCTGAAATACCGGCGCCATGATAAATATAGTGAGGAACAGGGTAAGCCCCAGAAGAATCTGGTTGGATGGAGTGGACTGCAGACCCAGCGCCTGCCGCAAAATCGAAAACACGATGATGATCCGGGTAAACGACGTCATCATCATCAGCATCGCTGGCAGGAAAGTCAGCGCGGTCATCAGCGCCAACACCTGCAGGGTCACCGAATATTCCTGTGCCTCGCCTTCACCCGGTGTCATGGTGATTGCAGGAATGCCGGGCATGTCCGCTTGTGCCGGCATAGCCAGAAGCAACAGTGGGAGCGACGTCAGGATCAGAGGCAACAGGCGACTCAAGCGGCTCATGCCTTGCCTCCGCGTGGATCGTCGTCAATTGGGGAATCACTTGCAGACTTGCCTTGCCAGTGGCGGCCCACCATCGCCTGCAGACGTTTGGCAAAATCGCTGTCGGCCGGCGAACCGCCTTTGGTCACCACCGGCTCATCAAATACATGAAGGGTCCGGATCGCCGATGGCGTGATGCCTACCAGAATCTGGGTACCACCGACATCGACCAGTGCAATTCTTTCACGGGCACCAACGGCCAGCACGCTCACAATTTTCATAGCCTGGTTATTCATGCCCGTCAGACCGGTCATGCGCTTAACCAGCCAGGCGCATATGAATATCAGGGCAATAACAGCGACCAGCCCCAACCCGAGGCTTAACATCGAAACAAGGTTGTCGGGACCATGACGTACAGGTGGCTCGCCTGCCTTTGCGGCAAGCGTCGCGGTTTCCTCGGCCCATGCCGGCAGGCTGGCAAGCAGTAAACCGAGCGAGAAGATCCGTTGCAATGTCGTTCCTCCGATCCGCTAGCCCACCCCCGAACTAATACAGTGACGCTGTGGGCGGGCTAATGGTCGTGAATTGTTATTTTGAAAGTCGCTTGATGCGCTCACCCGGACTGATGACGTCCGTCAGCCGGATGCCGAACTTTTCGTTTACCATGACCACTTCGCCGTGAGCGATCAGCGTACCGTTGACCAAGACGTCAAGTGGCTCGCCCGCCAGCCGGTCCAGTTCGATCACAGACCCCTGGTTGAGCTGCAGCAGGTTGCGGATCGGAATCTGGGTATTGCCCACTTCCATCGAAATAGTGACCGGAATATCCAGTATCACGTCAAGATCGGGCGAAGGGCCGTGCCCGACTGAGGCTTCCTCTTCAGCAAACTCTTCCATGGGAGCTGCCTTCACGGCCGAGGCGCCGCTCTTACCTTCACCGGCTTCTTCCATTGCGGCTGCCCACTCATCACCAAGCTCACCGGTTCCGGATGCATCGGATCCCTCACTCTCGTCACCGGACTCGGTCATGGCTGCCTCCCACTCCGCCGCGAGCTTCTCGTCTTCGCTCATCTCTTCGGCGTTCTTTTTGTCATCTTCAGCCATCTCTATTCACCTTCAATTGTTTTTTGACCTGGGGCCGAGGGGTCTTGCCGGTAATTCTCAGTGCCAGATTACCGTCGCGCGTACCCAGTTGGGCACGGTAAATGGGAATACCATTGGCGGTGACCGTGAGGTCTTCGGGCATCTCAACCGGAATCACATCACCGGCTTTTAGCTTTGCCAGCTCCCGCAACGACATTTTTCGCCTGCAAACCGTGGTATTAATCGGCACGCTGACCGCTCTGACATCTTCCTGAAGGGCGTTAACCCAACGTTCATCGACATCATCAACGTCACTCTGCACGCCAGCGTCCAGCACATCACGGATGGGCTCGATCATCGAATAGGGAAATGCCATGTGCAGCTCGCCACCGCCACCGTCCAGCTCGATATGGAAAGTACTGACGACCACCACTTCGCTGGGGCTGACGATATTGGCCATCGCCGGATTCACCTCAGAACTGAGGTATTCGAAATCAATTTTGAGCACCGCGCTCCAGGCTTCCCGCATATCAATGAAAACCTGGTCCAGCATCATCTGGACGATGCGAATCTCTGTCGGAGTAAACTCCCGGCCCTCGATCTTCGCGTGCCGGCCTTCCCCACCAAAGAAATTATCAACCAGCTTGAACACCAGCTTGGCATCGAGGATAAACAAACCTGTGCCGCGAAGGGGCCGCATTTTTATCAGGTTCAGACTGGTCGGCACATAAAGGGTATGGACATACTCGCCGAACTTCATGATCTGAATACCGCCGGTGGACACATCGGCGTTACGACGCAACAGATTGAAAAGACTGATTCGGGTGTAACGGGCAAAACGCTCATTGATCATTTCAAGCGTTGGCATCCGGCCACGAACAATACGATCCTGACTGGCAAGATCGTAGTCTTTTACGCCAGCTTCATCGGCCTCATCGTAGGTGTCGATGTCACCATCATCGACACCATGGAGTAGCGCGTCGATTTCATCTTGTGACAGTAAATCCTGCATACCTGATTCCCGACCTCACAGGTTCATCCAAAACGGACGGACCGGGTGAATAATTATTGCAGTACAAAGTTCTCGAACAGAATACGGTCAACAGGCGACGCGCCTTCCTGTTCAAGTACACCGTTGACGGCGGATAGCGTATCGGCCAGCAGTTGCTGCTTACCCTCAACCGTTTGCATCGCCGCAAAATCCTGACCACCAAATAAACTCAACAACCGGCTGCGAATCAGTGGCATGTGCGTTTCTGCCGCATCCAGTGCAGCCTGGTCCCGGCTTTGGAAAGCAACAAATATCTGCATGTAACGCTGACGTCCGTCAGCCGTCAAGGTAACGATGAAGGGCTTTTCGATCGTCAGGTACCGGCTGGGAACAAATACTTCTTCCGCCGGCTCGTCGCTGTCAGCCGCATCACTTCCGCTATCTGAATCCCCTTTCAGAAGCCAGTATGTACCGGCAACCGATAAGCCAACGGCCATCAGCACCACCAGCGTCAGAATAATAATGAGCTTCAGTTTGCTCTTGCCGCCTGCCGGCGCGTTCTCTTTATTTTCGGCCATAGTGGTCAGTCAGTTTTCCGTCACTTTCGGGCGAATGAAGGGCTATTTAACAAGGTAGCAGCAAGTTACGGGCCAGTCTTCGATGTTGAAGGAAAAATACCAGACGGCCCTTATCCATGAGACTCGCAGCCACACGTGCTTTGATGCCAGACACTTATTGAAAACAGAAGTTTAGCGTCTGAATCATCAGACATAAACCGCCCGAATGAAAGAACCGCGCAGAGAAAAAACAAAACCCGAGTCAGAAACCTGAATCGGGTTGGTAATATGGGGTGGGTCATCGCCTTTCGGGCGGGATGGATCAGCTGAGTGGCCCAGCCAGGCAATCGGCTGCGATCAGGCGTACAGGTCAACCTCTCCGCGCCAGCTCAAATCCAGCGATCCGGAAAGTGCGGCGCCATCATCCTGGTCGAGTGCTGCCATATCGCCATTACCCACAACACCTTCGCCGTGTGTCCCGGTGCCTTCTCCGGCACTGTCTCGCTGGCCCTGACCCGAGGCATCAACAGAAACCTCAAAACGCTCGAGCGTCAGGCCACTGTCCTGCAGCATATCCCGCAGACGGTGACCGTTAAGCTCAAGTTGATCCCTGACCACTGAATGACTCGCGTGGATAGCGACGTTAGCCTGATCGTTGTGAACCTGAACCCGTACTTCCATAGGCCCGAAATCCGGGGGCGTAATGTGTATTTCTGCCACTGACATACGCTGAGTGGTCAGCCAGGCCAGCTTACCGGCCACTTTCTCGCCCCATTCAGCATGCTGAACCGGCAGGTCGATGCTGGTGGAATAGCTTTTCAGTGGCGCCAGTACTTCCTTGGCTCCCTGCGCCTGCTGCAAGGATGCAGGGCCAGACTTTGACGCGGACTCAGCACCTCCCTGAAGCCGATTAAGCTGAGCGGAAAATTCAATTCCCTTGCCCTCTCCAGCCGCGGTTGATTTGCCCAGAAGGCCTTTGAGAGTTTCGCCCGATTCGGATGGCAAGCCTTCGCCACCGCCTTTACCCGCTTTCAGCGCCATAGCAACTGGAGACTGCTGGGTGGTGCCGGCAGCCATAGGGGCCATCGCCGCACTACCCGTTGGCGTGGTGCCGGTTGCGATTTTGCCGGTCTGCCCGTTCGTCAGTTGCGTGGGGCTGTTCATAAACAAAGGCACCACGGTTTCATCATCCGGAGACTCAGGTTTTTCCTGATCGCCCTCAGCCACGGCCTGGCCCTGGGCTTCAGTGGCTTCGGTATCCTCTTTCTCTGCCCGGGTCTCGGCAGATTCCTGCCGCGACGTGTCTTCGGGTTGCCGTGATTCCGCTGCGGGCCGCGCTTCGTCCCGCGCATTGCTATCGGATGCGCCTTTCGTTTTGGCATCCGCTCGTTTGTCAGCAATTGCATCCCTTTGATCGTCGCGTGCCGCTCGCCTGTCGGCAAGGCGCTGATCTTCAATACGGGCATCCTGCGCTCGCTGATCAGCGCGCCGGCTTTCGGTCGCGCGGTCTTCGAGACGCTGCTTCTCTCGGGCTGAAACCGCATCAAATCCCTCGGAGGCCTGATCGGAAGCCAGATCCTGGCGCGGTCGGTCGAGATTTTGCTCGGGTTTCAGACTTGCTGGCGTCAGCAATATTCCAGACATGGCAACCCCTTGCCGCTTGGGCTCAGATAAAGACGATTATTCAGAGTTCAGCAATTAGGGTGCCAACACCGTAACAAGGTACGGACCAGAGGGTGGTTATCGCAGAAGGGTTTGTTCAAGTAACTGGCGAACGGTCAGAAACTCACTTTGGATATCATCCAGCAGGTGGGCAGCATCATCAATGCGCTCTTCCCTGCCGGCAATCTCCGCCTCGGAGCAGAGTGCGCCCAAGCGGGGGGCACCGATGTTGATACAACTACCCTTGAAGCTGTGTGCGGAGTGGGTGAACGCCTGTGAATCACGGCTGGAAAGGGCCGAACGCAAGATATCGATACGTTCGCCGGAATCTGACAGGTAGGTTCTGATCAACACATCAAACTCGTCCTCCATGACATCGCGCAGCTCTGATAGCGCTTCATCATCGAGATGCGGTTTTTTATTCATGATCACCTCCACATTATCGTCCCGACTCTTCGGCCAGCTCAATTTGCAAACAAGGCGAGCTATCGGGACTCGTTATCCGGCGATCCCTTAACATCCGGCTGCCGGTTCAATGACCAGTGATATTCTGCCTCAACTTCGTTCCCCGCGCCCAGGTGGCGGACACTTGTACACAGATGTCGCACCAGCGCGAGGCCCCGCCCTGTGTATCCATCATGATCCAGAGCGGATCTCTTTTGGTCAGTATAGTTAAAGCCGGCGCCGGTATCCTGACAGATTACTTTAAGGCGCCCTTCTTTCCCCGTGGTCTCATGTTCCAGCCGGAAGCGGATACGATGTCCGCCAGTCGATTTCAACCTGCGTTCGCGCTCTGCATAGTAGCGCCCGAAGCCCTCAGCTGAATCCTTCCAGTCAGATGGCAGCTCCAGAACCCCGTGCTCAAGGGCGTTGGTATAAAGCTCTGACAAGACCGTATACACCTCCCCACTGCTGCGTCGCAAGGCCGGTACTTCCATGCAGATGTGAAGCAACAGCGGTAAGGGATTGAAGTTCGCCAGAGTCTCGCCGGTGACTTCATACTCGCATACCCAGTGTGCAGGGCCGCTCAGCGCTGAAGCGGCTACCCGCAAAGGCAATTCTTCAAGATCAGCTGCCGGCACAATATCAACGGAGACCAGCGTCAGGTCATCACTGCTTTGCTGGTCACCGGTAAAGTCGCTGACACTGTCCAACAAGGCCCTGAGCGGCGGACGCTGGCCCGACGCGCTATCCAGCGCCGCATGCAAGCGGGCATCACCGAACATATCCGCGTCATGGTTCTCCGCTTCCAGTACGCCATCTGTTGCAAACAATACCGTATCGCCCACATTGACCCGGTATTGCTGGACCTCCGCTGAAAAGCGTTCAGGCGACAGCACGCCAAGAGGAAGATGGGTAGAGGGCAGCGAATCGCGGCGGCCATTTTTGCGCAGCAGGAAGCCGGCTGGCAGGCCACCGTTCCAGACATTCACGCTGCCGCTGTGGAAATCGAACTCCATAAACGCAGCACAACAGAACATATCACTGGGCAGGATCCGGACGAGCTTCTGGTTGATTTCCCGAAGCACATCTCCGCTGTGAAAACCCTTGCTGGTCATGCCATAGAATATTTCGGCAACCGGCATTGCCCCAATCGCGGCTGGCAAGCCATGACCGGTAAAGTCACCAATGAGCACATTCATTCCGCCAGATGGCCGAGGACAGGCGAAGAGGATATCGCCGTTGAAAACCGACATTGGGGAAACGTGATAGTTGATATTCGGCGCATCCAGACAACCGGTGTGCGCAATATTCTCGAATACCCTGCGTGCGATATCCTGCTCTGTCAGCAATTGCTCATTGTGAGCCCGGATAAGATCACGCTGAACACTCAGGGTCCGGTGCATCAAGCGCATCCGGTTGAAGGCGTTGATTTTGGCTTCGATGATGGTGCGGTTGTAAGGCTTGGACAGAAAGTCGTCGCCGCCCGCTTCAAGGCAGCGGGCCAGCGCATCGGCATCAGACAGGGATGTGAGAAAAATCACCGGAACCAGCGTGTCACCCGCCAGCGCTTTAATATGGCGGGCCGCGTCCATCCCGTCCATGCGCGGCATCATCACATCAAGCAATACAATTTGGGGATGGTGTTCGCGGAAAAGCTCCACGGCTTCGTAGCCGTCTTCAGCCAGTATGACCTGGTGCCCGAGCCGGCGCACCATCGCCTGCAGGATCAGGCGATCACTGTGACTGTCATCAGCGATGATGATCCTTAGCGGATCGCCATCCGCCTCGTCTGCCTCCGATGCCGCGTCGACGCTGTTTGCCCTTTCATCCATGTCCGGACTTTCCAATCGGCGCCTCTCAGGTCTACTTTATGGAAAATAACTGCTCGAAGTTCGAAATCGACAGAATGCGTTTTACATCACTGTTGCAGTTTTCGATGCGTACCCGACCGGCATCCCCGCCGGCATAATCCCTGAGCAACAACAACATGCCCAGAGCCGAGCTGTCGAGGTAGGTTGTGTCTGACATGTCGATCACATAATCGTTCACTTGCTGATCGCCATGTTCATAGGCATCGCGAAAACTCTGGTGAGAGCTGAAATCAAATCGGCCATCAATACTGATAACCAGTGTTCGGCCGTCCTCACTGCGCCGCGATTGAATCGCCATGCCATATCCTCCGTCTTCCTCTTTGGCGAGAGGGTGATGTTAGTAAAAGCGCTGATTCTGAGATTAATTGAACAAGCGTAATTGTGAGAATAGCTAAAACTCAAGTAAATGCACCGTGAGTTTGCCGGGAAGAAATGAGCGACATCAAGGTAATGAGCAAACCTGTCGGGATCAGCGACGGCGGGCGTGCATGCGACCGGCTGCTTCGTCCGCCTGCTTCTGCTCGTGCTGATCCCGCTCGCGCAGCTCCTGGGCTTTGCAGGCATCAATATGACGGGACATCCCCTGCTTGCGCTCGTACGCCTCGCGCCAGCCGGCACGCGCCTTCTCGAAGGCCACCGTCGCCTGCTGAACCTGCTTTTCCTGCTGGCTGATAGCCACGTCCAGCTGGGCAATGAATGCCTGCCAACCCTGTAGCTTGGCCACGGATACAACACCCTGCTGCCCCTGACGCATCTGTTGACGGTAATCCGCCTGGTAACGCTTCAAATCATCAAGCTGTTGCTGGTGTGATTGCAGTTTTTGGCGAGCCGCTGTGAGGACCGTCAGTGCCTGATCTTCCTTGCGCTGCTCGAGCGCCAGAACGACTTTCAAGCGTTCAGACCGGGGTTTCATTCAGCCCCCTGCCGGGCGTCGCCGGCATTTTTCCTGTCCGGCAACACGGCTTTGAGCTGGGCAATGCACTCATTCAGCGGCGCGCTTTCTTTCAGGCCCTGCTGCAGAAAGGCGCGCATATCGTCGATTCGCTCAATCGCGTAGTCTGTTTCCGGATCCGATCCGGGCACGTAGGCGCCGACGCTGATCAGGTCTCGGGCCTGCTGATAGCGGGCAAAGGTCTGCTTGAAGGCCTGAGCCTTTTTGAAATGGTCAGTGGCGGTGACTTGCGGCATCACCCGACTGACAGAGGCTTCCACATCGATCGCCGGATAATGCCCCTCTTCCGCCAACCGTCGGGACAGGACGATGTGGCCATCCAGTATCGCCCGTGCGGCGTCGGCAATCGGATCCTGCTGGTCATCACCTTCGGTCAACACGGTATAAAAAGCGGTTATGGAACCTCCACCGGGCTTGCCGTTACCGGTGCGCTCAACCAGTTGTGGGAGCTTGGCGAACACCGAGGGTGGATAGCCTTTTGTGGCCGGCGGTTCGCCGACGGCCAGCGCAATCTCCCGCTGTGCCTGGGCATAGCGGGTCAACGAGTCCATCAACAAGAGCACACGTTTGCCCTGGTCTCTGAAGTATTCAGCAATGCGAGTCGTCAGCATCGCAGCACGCAAACGCATCAGCGGTGAATCATCCGCCGGAGATGCGACCACGACCGATCGCTCAAGACCTTCTTCCCCGAGGATGTCCTCAATAAATTCCTTGACCTCACGACCCCGCTCGCCGATCAGTCCAACGACTGTAATATCGGCGTCGGTGAAGCGGGTCATCATTCCCAGCAGCATACTCTTGCCAACACCACTACCGGCAAAAAGCCCCAGACGCTGGCCCTGCCCCACCGTCAACAGCGAATTGATGGCCCGAATTCCCACGTCAAGGGATTGACGCACGGGTGCGCGGTGGAGCGGGTTGATGATATCGCCGCTCAGGCCGACCTGCGACTCGGCCCTGAGCGCACCTTTACCGTCCAGAGGCGCGCCCGTGCCGTTCACGACGCGCCCCAGCAATTCTGGCCCAACCGGGACACGACTGGCAGCGGAAAGCGGCACCACTCTGGCCCCCGGTCTTAGGCCTTCGATAGCCGTGAGCGGCATCAAATAGACCCGATCGTCCTCAAACCCGACCACTTCAGCCTCAACACTGCCTGTGCCCTGCCCCTGGATCACGCAGCGGTCCCCGACAACCATGGGGCAGCCGACGCATTCGAGGGTCAGCCCGACCATTCGAGTCAATCGGCCAGAAAGTTCGGGTTCGATATCCTGAGGTAAAAAGCTTTGAAGCCGGCGCAGCCGGTCAGCCAATGGGCTCGTCACGATCACGCTCCCGGGATTCAGTGGCTTCGCTATCGTCTATGGATGGGTGCTCAGGAGGTGTTGTTGAGGTCTCCGAAGGTGGGGCTTCCGACGCTTCCTCCGGTTGCTGAAGCAGATCACCATGAAAGTCGGTCAGGTCACCCATCATGGCGTCCAGCTCGGCGTTGTCGCCCGACGGATCGCCATCAAGCTGTTGATCCAGCATGCGCTGGACGGCTTTCTGAAAACGCTTCTCTATAGTGAAATCGACCAGACTATGCCGGGTTTCCACCTTGCAGCCGCCCGGTAAAATAGCGTCATCTTCGGTAATGCGGGACTCTGCTTCGAAGCGATCCGCCACTTCCGCCACCCATTCACGATCTGCCGGGTTGACGCGGATAAGCACATTTTCACGGGTTGATGGCAAACTGGACAAGGCGTCGTGAACGACTTTTTTTATCTGGGACGAGTCCGTTTTAAGTTCACGGTAAACCACTGCGCGGGCCAGGACGGTCGCCAGGTTAAACAACGCGATTTCGAGTTCATCTTCATGGCGCTGGATAGGGTCAACCAACTCAGCCATGACAGATTCAAGCTGGGCGAGGCGTTGCTGCACTTCATCACGGGTCTGATCCAGGGCGGCGCTGTGGCCCTGTTCGCGTCCCTCAACAGTGCCTTCTTCGCGCCCTGCGGCGAGGCCGTCATTGCGCCCCGATTCCAGGCCTTCAGCATAGCCGGCTTCACGCCCTTCTTTGTGACCATCCTGCCAGGCTTCCTGACGAATCGCCTCAAGATCAGCCGCCGTCAGGGGTTTGACTTCCCGCTCCTCTTCGCGCGAATGCGGGCGCTGGTTGCCATGCTCATCGAGCAAGGGCAGTTCCCAGCGCTCGTAAGCGGTCAGCTCTTCAGACGGAATGCGATCGCGATGACTTTTATTCTTCATCACATCATTTCTTCGCCGGAACCACCAAGGGTGATTTCACCCGCTTCTGCCATACGGCGGGCAATCGTGATGATGTCTTTCTGGGCAGATTCAACTTCACTGACACGCACCGGCCCCTTGGCTTCGAGGTCGTCTGCCAGCAATTCAGCAGCCCGTTTGGACATGTTCTTGAAGATCTTGTCTTTCACTTCCTCGTCGGACCCCTTCAGCGCAATCACCAGAACCTCCGAGGATACTTCACGCAACAGGGCCTGTATGCCCCGATCATCAATATCCTTGAGGTTGTCGAAGACAAACATGAGATCTTCGATGGTGGTCGCCAGATCCGGATCCATCCCCTTGATGGAATCCATGAGGCCGCCTTCAATACTGCGATCCATGAAGTTCATGATATCCGCAGCACGCTTGACCCCGCCGATACGGCTGGTCTGGGCGGCTGAGCCACCGGAGAACTGTTTCTCAAGGATGTCGTTCAATTCCTGGAGGGCCTGAGGCTGAATACTTTCAAGCGAGGCCACACGCATCATGACGTCAAGGCGCACCTTATCGTCCAGTGTTGCCAGAATTTCGGCGGCCTGGTCCGGGTCCAGATAGGACACCACAATCGCCTGAATCTGAGGGTGCTCATAACGAATGATATCGCCGACGGCGCGGGGCTCCATCCATTTGAGAGTATCCAGACCGGTCGTATTGCCGCCGATCAGGATACGGTCGATCAGGCTGGATGCTTTGTCGTCACCCAGTGCCTGGGTCAGCATCGCCCGGATATAGTCGTCGTTGCCGACCCCCAGACCTGTCTGCCCGCCAACGGCCTCGACAAATTCATCCAGCACATATTTGACGTCGTCCCGGCTCACGTCTTTCATCTGCGCCATGGCAACGCCCACACGCTGAACCTCTTTCGGCCCCATGTGCTTGAGGATCTGGGCAGCATCCGCTTCGCCCAGAGACATCAGCAAAATCGCGGCCTGCTCGACCCGCGGAATCTTGCGCCGGGGCTTGGCCGGCGCTGACTCAGCCGGTGCGGCTTGAGTATTGTTCTCACTCATCAACATTCACCCATTGGCGCATGACCTGTGCAACCCGTGCCGGGTCTTCAGCGATAACGCCTTTCAACGCGTTCAGTTGACTATCATAGCCGCCACCGGCGCTCGGCAACAGCAGGTCATCACTGCGATCCATAGCGCTGCGCAATGCGCTATCGCTATCCGCGCCTTCAAGACCATCATACCCGTCATCGTCCTCCAGTGACCGATCGCGACCCTGGCGACCACCTCCGGAGAGACTCTTCAGCGTCGGACGGAGCAATCCAAGTACCAGGACCAGTATAACCAGCCCCGCCAGCACCTGCTTCATCAGGTTCCAGAACCAGGGCTGCTCCCAGAATGACGGCTCAGAGAACTGCACTTCCGCTTCCTGGGCAAATGCAGTGTTCATTACCGTCACGCTGTCGCCTCTGGCTGCGGAATAGCCTACGGCATCACGAATCAGGAATGTCAGACGCTGCAAGTCAGCTTCGGGCCAGGGCTGATAACTGACATCACCGGTAGCCGGATCCACCACCTTCATGTCATCAACTGCAACGGCGACAGTCAATCGCTCGATTTTGCCCTGCTCATGGCGAACATAGCTGACAGTCCGGTCCATTTCGTAGTTACGGGTAGACTCGGTCCGGGTATTCACCGGCGGTGCCGGTTGGGCAGCATCCGGTCCGTTAGCAGCAGTACCCGCGACTTCCGGTGCGGTTGCCGCTCCCGGAGGCTGGTTACTGAGCGCACCGGGAATACCGCCGGCGCCGCCGTTGACACGCTGCTCGGTCAACTCACGCTCTGAGCGAACGGCTTTCTGCTCGGGATTATAGAGCTCCTCGGCTTTCTCGACTGCCGCGAAGTCCAGATCGGCGGATACCTCGGCACGGAACCGGCCTTCGCCGACAATCGGACTGACAATACTCGCCACGCGCTTGGTGAGCTTGTCCTCCACCCGCGAGCCATACTCGTACTGGTCCTGCATCTGCTGACGGTTGTTGTCTGATTCCCGCTGGGTGAGCAGGTTGCCGGACTGGTCGACAACGGTGACATCCGCATCATTCATTTCCGCAACGCTGCCCGCCACCATATTGACGATAGCCGAGATCTGCTCTTCACCGAGACGACGACCGGTGAACACATCGAGGAAGACCGATGCGGTCGGTTGACGGGCATCACGAACAAATACGGACCGCTCCGGAATGGCCAGATGTACACGGGCGCTGCGCACCCCTTTCATGCTGGCAATCGTTCTGGCGAGCTCGCCTTCGAGCCCACGACGATAGCTTATTTTCTCCATAAACTGGGAGGTTCCCAGTCCCCGCTCCTGGTCCAGTATTTCATAACCCAGGGTCTTCTCGTCGGTGACACCGGCAGCTGCAAGTTTCAGGCGGGCGCTATAGACATCATCCGCCGCAACCAATAGAGCACCTGAACGCGGCTCCATCCGATACTCGATGCCAGCCTGATCCAGAATGTCAGTGACTTCCTGCGGATTGTAGGCCGACAGATCACCCACCACGGGTTGGTAGTTCGGTTCCTGCGCCCACAGCACCACCGCCACACCGAGGGCGACACTGGCGGCGAGGCCGATCATCAGGCCAATCTGGCGGAACAGCGTCAGACGATTGAAACCGAACAACAGATCGCTCTGGCTTTCCGAACCATCATCACTGCTGGCCATCGGCGTATTGACTGTAGCTTCAGCGGGTAGGGTTGCCATGGGAGTGCTCCGCTATTAAACCGGCATTTTCATGATGTCTTCATAAGCCTGCACAACCCGGTTTCTCACCTGGGTCAGCGCTTCGAAAGACACTGATGCTTTTTGTGATGCGATCATGACCCGTGTGATATCCACATTCGGATCACCCTGTTCATATGCAGTCGCCATTGCTGTTGAGGTGGACTGCAAGTCGTTGACCTGATTGACCGCCTGACTGAGCATCTCGCCAAACCCCGGCGGCTGCTGGGATTTATCCGTTTTACGAACATTGTCAACGGCACCGTTGATGTTGTTGTCATGTTCAATGCGCTGATTTTGCATCATCTGCGACCGCAGAGAACGGATGTCAGAGAGTACGCTGTTGATGTCTGTCCGCTGGACCATGCTTGATTCCCCCTGGTCGCGCACGCTATGTGCCCGGCCCGACGATGAACGAGTGTTAATGAACTAAAAGCAATTGGTGGGCCACTATTATTTTTACTATTTATTTCATAGCCTTAAACAAGAACAGAGCTTCTCGACCCAGCCGCACGACAATATATTGACTGGCAACCGCCAGAATCTTTCGGTGGGCGAATTTGGGCAACAAAAAAACGGCACCCGAAGGTGCCGTACGAAGGAGTTAGTTCAAAAGGTATAACATCACAACACAATCTCTGGATTCAGCGACACATCCACATCAAAACTGGCTCAGGCCATCGCCAGTTCGGATTCCAGATCAATACCGTAGTCACGCATCTGGGCCAACTTGTAGCGCAGGGTTCGCGGGCTAATCCCCAGCTGTTCAGCTGCACGATTACGACGGCCACGCTCACGGCGCAGCGCATCAATAATAATCCGGAACTCGCGCTGCTTGATCTCCTGCCCCAGGGAACCGCTATCCGCCTCGGCGTCAACTAACATCGCTGCCGATTCCGCATCAGCCGCCGCGCCTTCATCGGGTGAAGATTGCACTGATGCCAGTACGGGCCTGACCGCTTCCGGAGCCGGGTTGCGCGGCGCCAGGCCGGTAATTCCCATATCAAGACAGAGATCATCAGCCACTATGGTCTGACCCTGCAGTAGCACCAGTGCGCGCTGAATAGCATTATCCAGCTCCCGCACGTTACCCGGCCAGGGATGGGCGCTAAGCGCCTGCTCTGCGTCGCGACCAAAGCTGATGCCGTTGAGTTTCATTTTCCTGCAATGTTGCTTCAACAGGTGCCTCGCCAGCGGCATTATATCCCTTGGGCGCTCCCGCAACGGCTGCCACTGCATCGGGAAAACGCTCAGTCGATAATACAGATCCTCGCGGAACTGACCTTCCCGGACATATTCGGCAAGATCACGGTTGGTGGTCGCCAGCACACGAACATCAAGCTGGATGGTTTTGCGACCGCCCACACGCTCCACTTCGCGCTCCTGCAACACCCGCAGCAGCTTTGACTGCAATCCCGGATCCATTTCTGATATTTCATCAAGCAGTATCGTGCCACCGTTGGCCTGCTCGAACTTACCCGGCGACGAGGCGTGGGCACCGGTGAAAGCGCCTTTCTCGTGGCCAAACAGAATGGCTTCAAGCATGTTCTCCGGAATGGCCGCACAGTTAATCGCGATAAACGGTGCATTTGCGCGCGGAGAGTGTTGATGGATATAACGCGCCAGCACCTCTTTACCGGTGCCACTCTCACCGGAAATCATCACGGTCGAATCGCCTGCGGCTACCTTGCGCGCCAGCTGGAACATGCGCTGGCTGACAGGATCTTCCGCCACCGGCTCATCGGCACTCTTGCGCGTTGTGCCGCCAACCACGCGGGACACCGCATCAACCAGCACCTGTGACTCAAAAGGCTTGACCAGATAATCGATTGCACCGGACTGCATGGCGGATACTGCGTGGCTGATCTGGCCGTAAGCCGTGATCAGCATCATCGGCAGCCCCGGATACAGACGCTGCACCTCTGCAAGCAGTTGGTGACCGGAAAGTCCCGGCATGTTGACGTCGCTGACAACCAGATCGACAGCACCTTCTGCCAGTCGCTCAAGCGCCTGCTCAGCACAATCCGCTTCGCGAACCTGAAATTTTGCGAGCTCCAGGGTGGTCACCAGCGCTTCACGCAGGTCCTGGTCATCCTCGACGATCAATACGGTTGATTTGGCCATAGCTGCCTCCGCCTCACTGCTGCTCAGTTCTGTAGGTGCCCGTATCCAGCGGCGCCAGTGGCAGACGCAGGCAGGCCTGCGCGCCTCCGGACGCCACGGATTCAAGCACAAATTCACCATGATGGGCTTTCACAACAGCCTGAACGACGGCCAGCCCCAGCCCGGTGCCATGGGATTTGGTGGTATAGAATGCTTCCAGCAACTGTTCACGCTGGGCGGGCTCAAAGCCAGGCCCGTTATCAGTCACTGTCAATATCATCTGATTGGGTTGGCCACCTGCGCCAGGTGTCACCTCATCCGTCTTCATTGCAATCGTGACCTGCGTTGCCCCCGCCTCGAGGCTATTGTTCACAAGGTTCACGCATGCACCGACCAGCGCATCGCGGTTACACAGGACTGCGGCGCGGCTGTCTTCATCTTCAAGCTGCCAATGGATCTGGCTGCCATTGCGCAATGTGAGCCCTTCAACCGCTGATTTAAGGCTGCTCCCCAAGGCTGCGAGCGGCAACTGCTCTGCCAGCCGGGTTTCACCGCGAGCAAAAACAAGCATGTCACGCACTTGCTGCTCAAGATGCGTCAAACGCGACATCAGGCGATCAACACAACGCGCACGCAACTCGTCATCAAGATCGGGTTGTGACAGATGGCCACCGTACAAAATGGCTGCGGACAAGGGTGTCCGAATCTGGTGAGCCAGTGAAGCCACCATCTTGCCCATCGACGACAGACGCTGCGCGTGGGCGAGTTGGCCCTGAAGCTTGCGTGTTTCGGTAAGGTCTGTCAGCAAAATCAGCTGCCCCGGCTCGTTTTCCATCGAGCGGATTTCAATGCTGACACGGCGCCCATCACGCAATGACACTTCGTGACCATCATCCCGGCGTGGGGCAAAGCAGCGGCGAATCACATCAACCCAGGCCTCACCTTCCAGCGGCTGCCCCAGCAATGACACAGCAGCCGGGTTGCATTGGCTGACCGCGCCTTTGCTGTCGAGTACCACCACACCTGCAGGCATGACTGAGAGCAGCGTTGTCAGGCGATCAGCCAGACGCTCTTTCTCTTCGAGCTCCTGCTGGCGCTGACGGGATTCGGCTGTCAACTCGCCTGAAAGCTGATTTACGCGAGACTCAAGCGTGCGATAGGAATCAGTAATCTGACGGGACATCTGATTGAACAGGTCAAGCGCAGAATCCACCGCCGCGTCATCCGGTGACGACGGAAACAGGGCGGTGACTTTTTCATTGGCATCGGCCGCTGCATTGGAGAACTCCTCCCGAACAGACGACTCGACGGTAAACTGCAACTGACTCATGCTTGACCTCCGAAAGTGACGACAGGACTATCCCATCGATGCTCTCTGGACAGATGGCTTTAAGATCAGATAAGCGATTCCTGTGCCATATTTAATTTATTCAGTTATTTCAGCTTATTAGCCCGAACCAAAAGAACAACATGACAGATTACCGGCGGTTAATACTGGCGAGGGATATGTCGACAACGGGAAATTGACGGCGTGACGTCATGACACCGAAGCAGCCTTCATGACATCCTCCGCCACAGCATCAAAATGAGACAGGCATAAAAAAACCCGCATTTGCGGGTTTTGATTTATCAGGTCACGTCAGTGGCAGATCGCGGCATCAGACACCCTCGTCCGCCGTATCATCACGTAAACCATACTTGCGAACCTTTTCAACCAGCGTCGTTCTGCGGATACGCAGTTTCTCCGCGGCCCGGGCCACCACACCGCCAGCTTCATCCAGAGCCTGCTGGATCAGTTGCTTCTCCAGATTTCCGAGATAATCTTTCAGATCGATACCATTGACCGGCAGCAACGCCGGCGCATCCAGCCCTATCAGCCCCGGTACTCCGGGCATGCCAACATCGTCTACCGGCCGGTTTTCGTCGAAATCATCCACATAACGGAATTTCTTGGGCAGCTCCTGAACACCGATAACACCGTAGGGATGCATGATAGCCAGTCGCTCGACAAGGTTAGCCAGCTCCCGCACATTACCGGGCCAGTCATGACGGCAAAGACTCATGATGGCGGCAGAGTTCAATCGCAGTGATCCACGCTTTTCCTTCTCCATCCGAGCGACCAACTCATGTACGAGAAGCGGAATATCTTCGACCCGCTCCCGCAAAGCAGGCATTTCGATGGGGAATACATTCAGGCGGTAGTAGAGATCTTCCCGGAACTCTCCTCCCTGGATCATGTCCTCCAGGTTCTTGTGTGTCGCCGCAATGACCCGCACATCAGCGTTAACAGTGCGATTGCTGCCCACCCGCTCGAAGGTCTTTTCCTGCAACACCCGCAGAATCTTGACCTGCATGCTAAGCGGCATATCGCCAATCTCGTCAAGAAACAGCGTGCCCCCTTCAGCCAACTCAAAGCGCCCTACACGAGCCGTAATCGCGCCAGTGAAGGCACCTTTCTCATGCCCGAAAAGCTCACTCTCCAGCAGTTCGCCGGGAATGGCGCCACAATTGACCGGCACGAACGGTTTGTCCCGGCGGGGCGAATGATAGTGAAGGTTGCGAGCGACCACTTCCTTGCCTGTGCCGGACTCCCCAGTGATCAACACACTCACCTCTTTATCCGCGACCTGGCTCATCAACTGCCGCACCTGCTGCACGCTTCGACTCGTGCCCACCAGGCTTCTGAACAACTGCAAAGCCCGCTGCTGGCCACGTTCCTGCGATCGAGCATACTGATCGCGGAAAACCTGAGCACGGTAGAGGGAATCAACAAACTTGGTGTAATTCAGAGGCCAGTCCATGCGCGCGATCACATGGCCCGAAATGCCAGCATCCAGATCGGATAAATCGGGGTCTCCGATCATCAACACGGGTATTCCCTGATCCAGCGCGACGAGCTTCTCAAGCGCAGGCACTACATCAGGATCGCTGCCATTAAGAATAACGGCGGCCACATCGTTCAGTTCGGTCATTTTATCCAGAGCGGCATGATCGACTTCCCAGACCTGTTCTCCCAGGAAGTCCAGAATCGTGGTCAGATCACGACATCTGTTCTGATCTTCGGCGAGCACCAGTATCTTGTTGTTATTGGCGGACATGCAGTAACTATCTCCGGAGGCTTGGCAGAGCGTTGGGCGTAGAGCGCGTTGTCTGTTTTATGACGCGTATTTAAGACGCAGAATTAACAAGAGTCAATTTTATGACGCAGAAAAAGAAACTCTTCAGGTGATCCCGGGCATCCAGCGACGCGCCCTAGCGCGGTTTTCGGTGGCTGACATCGGCGTAAGCATTGACCGCACTGCGACTGCGGCCCACTTCTTTCAGTCCGTCGGCAGCCGTCTGGCGCGCGACACCGGCACCCTGGGCCACCTCTTCCGCGATTCGCCGCAAGTCCAGCAACCGCTCTGTCAGCAAATCAGCACTGACATCTCCGGCACGGACCTCCGCCACGGCAGCATCGACACAAGGCTGCACCGATTCGGTAATCACATTCAACCCGTCCCAATCTTCGATTGATAACGCATGACGGTAGTCATCAATTAACCTATCCAGCGCCTCGATAGCAGAACTCACGTTTTGCACCCCCAGGAATCATTGCCCGAAAAAAAGCCCGACAGGTAAACCTGACGGGCCTCGAACCTTATGTCAATCCACTTACCGTGATGCCAGACAAACATCCGGGGGATTGCATACCTCTAGCGACGTGCCGAGCGACGTACTGCAGAAGCCGTAAACTCATTCCCACGGAAGCCGGGGTTGAAATCGTAAGGCTCCTGACCATCATCGAGACCATCGATATAGTAGCGTTCCTGCTTCAGATCGTATGTCAGCTCAATGGTGGTCCAGAACGTGGGTACGGTGTAGTAGCTGATGTTATGGCCCTCTGATACCCGCCAGAGATTGCCGTCATCGTCGTATTCATCGGATGCCAGGATCGCCCAGCTGTCCTCGTCGATATAGAACACCCGTCGACTGAAGATGTGGTTCAGACCGGTGCGTAGATTGGCCTCTATTACCCACACTCGATGCAGTTCGTAGCGGGTCAGTGACTGGTTGATATGGCGAGCCTGGATAATATCGTCAGCGGTTGCGGACGGCTCATGCAGCTTGTATGCGTTATAAGGCACATACATTTCGCGCTTACCCAGCAGTTTCCAGTCGTACTGGTTAGGGGCGCCGTTATACATGTCTTTCTGGTCTACCGAGCGCAACGAGGAGCTGTTGGGTAAATCAGTGCCATAGGCCAGATTCGGTGAGCGACGCAGACGACGCTCACCTGCCTGATAACGCCATGCAAGACGCGGAGAGCGGACCTGGTCAAGGGTTTCGTGAACCAGGTTGAGTGTGCCCGCCAGGCTGGACGGCGACATGATCCGGGTCTTCAGGTAGAAGATCTTGTTATCAATATCCTTCAGCTTCACGCCCGGCTCTGCGTAAGCAAAGAAGTAGTCGTACTCGGTCAAAACCGGCACGAATGAGCCATCTGTAGTCGGCGTTGCGAATGCGGACCGGAATGACACCTCATTGCCGCGGTAACGCAGGATGTGGTTCCAGATCACTTCCACACCGTTCTCGGGTATGGGGAACGGGCTGGTTGCAATGGCGTCTTTCACACCGTTGCCATTTTCAAGCAGCGTTGCAGTCCGTGCATTGTCCTTGGAGCTTTGATAGATCCGCTCAGGGTATGCTGCCGTGCGGCGGGTCTTGTACACCGGCAAAACATATTCCGGCGCATACTGCTTGATCATCTGGATCTGACCGGCTGTCAGATTATCTTTATACTCATCCACGTTCTGGCTGTTGATGACAAACAGCGGCTTGTCATCAGGGAACGGATCAGTCTCGATCTCACCTTCCTGATAGCTTGGCGGAGGCGTCGATAGCCCGCCGGTCCAGGCCGGAATAGTCCCTGCTTCATTGCCAGCACGCACAGCGCCAACAGGTGTCAGATCGGTATCCAGACGAGCGGCCTGCCCTTCGGAAACTTTTGCCTGTGCGCCGGCGTGCCACATCAGTGGCAGCAGCGTGATCGCAACTAATAAACGGTTACGCATGATGAGATGTCCTCTAAACGGCATTGACGTCACAAGAGCAAAAGCACTGTCGGTAAATAATCCGAATACACAGCGCTGGCGTCCGGAGAGTTGCCGGAAAATTTCGTTGTCAGGACGCTTATTTGCCTGATTAGTATGCGAATGACAAGTTATTAATTGTAGGAAGTTGTTAAAGTCCAGAGAGTTAAGGCTTTTACAGGTCCCCGTTTTCCGCAGCAGCCATCACTCATCTACGACTATGTTCGCCGCGAAACCCGGAAACCAATCTGATAGAATAGGCAACAGTTCAACGATGAGGAAAAGCACCGCATGGCATCAGACTGGCCGTCCTTTGCAAAGCAGAAAATTTATCTCGCCTCATCCTTATTGCGCCTTTCCACCGGGCAAACCGATGCGCCAAGCCGGGAGTCGGTTATTCAGGGCGCAGTAGCGCTGCTCGGAGAAGCCAGAAAGTCGCTGCTGGGGCTCATTGCCGACGTTTATCAAGTGCGCAACGCCCAGCCACAAACACTGGACGAGCTTGAAGCTCTGCTCGACAACAACTGTGCAGAGCTGGATGAGCTGCGCCGGCTCGCAGGAGATCACACCTCCTGGTGGCAGCATATTGAGCAACTGGCCTCACGCCAGCAGCGGCCAACAAAGACGTCGCATAAAGCAGCCGCCCAGGACAACCTGATTGCGGTATCAGCAGACACCGGCCCTGACCGGAGCCTGGACGCACTGCAGGCATCAGCCCAAGCGCTGAAACTCTATATAGAGAGTATTGTGGAACGCCACGCCGAGTGGTGAAGACGCAGTCAAATCATTTTTTCAGGAGGCCGCGAGCCTTCGGGGACAAAGCATTATTATGTCAACTTCAATTCTTGAAATTGTCGAACTGCCAGACGGTGACTTCGCGTTACGTCGATCCGATGATGAAGATGCGCCACTGGTTCGGATTTCATTTTCCCAGGAAGCGCGGGACATGATGGAAAAGAAGGATCTGTCTGTAGCGAAAGCCATGATGACCGCCGGTATTGAGGCAGTTGGGAACATCGCACAAGACATCGATCTGGAGGAAGAAGACGAGATGGATATCGCCCCTGCTGCCAGCTCGCGCACCCTGCACTAAACTCGCGAACCGGCTGACGCCAGTGCAGCTTTAATCAGCCGGAATACTGACCTGACCCAGAAGCAGGCCTTTAATCAGTCGATTTCTAAAATCTGAAAAAGAAAAAGGCAACTCAAAACATCTACACCATCAGGCAACAGATCACTTTTCGCCGTGCCTGTTGCCGAAACGCCTTCAATCAAGCAATCGTTAGCGCTGACGCAACACCACACCGTGGCTGTTACCCACCGCAGAAGCGGATTGCAGCTTACTGAAAGCAGGTGCGCCCAGCGCGCCTGCCGTCCACATCACCACCGCATGACATGTTCCGGCCGCCAGCGCACGCTCGGCGATCGTGAGTGCATCATGCTGATCACTTGAGCGCAAGACCAGCAGCTCGCCCGCCACAATCCCATGCATCTGCTGCCACTTGTGCATCAACGCCTGTGGGGGATCGATCCAGGCCAGCCAGCGTCGTTCCTGATTCAGCTGAGTCAGCATGGGCAACAACAGCTGCATGTTTTCCACCTGACCTGCGGGCATGATGATTTCTGTCACATTACCCTGCGCCGACTCATCTGGCAGCGCGCTGGCATTCTGGGCAACAGGCTCCTGAAACCGACGACTTTCATTCAGCGCTATGGGGCTTTCTACACGGCGCGCAACACGCCGTTCAGTTGCCTCGACGTGAATATTTGCCAGCGCCAAAGCCGGATGAGATAAATTCTGGTGAAAGCTGAGCTGCTCCATGAGACACCTCCGAATCTTGTAAAGTCACTGGCCTGCGGCTCAGTGCATGTCCGAACGTCGAATAACGCCTACGCCCAACCCTTCTATGAACAACTCCTCTTCAGCCAGATCGACTTCGATTGGCTCAAACTCGTCGTTCTCGGGGAGCAGATAGACTTTCGCGCCGTCACGCTTGTACCGTTTGACGGTCACGTTCTCACCAACGCGAGCCACGACCACCTGACCGTTACGGACTTCCTGAGTGCGGTGGACCGCCAACAGGTCGCCGTCCAGTATGCCAATATCTTTCATGCTCATACCGCGAACACGAAGCAGGTAATCCGCTGACGGAGAGAAAAAGGCGGGCTGAAGTGCGCAGTAATCGTCGATATGTTCCTGGGCGAGAATCGGGCTGCCCGCTGCAACCTGACCCACGATCGGAAGCCCCAGGTCTTCTTCTGCTTCAGGCAGACGAATCCCCCGGCTGGCGCCAGGCACCATCTCGATAGCCCCTTTGCGAGCCAGCGCACGAAGATGCTCTTCCGCCGCATTAGCAGACTTGAAGCCCAACTCACGCGCGATTTCTGCACGTGTCGGCGGATAGCCTGTGTCATCCAGAGACTTCCGGATAACCTCGAGAACCTGTTCTTGTCTTGCTGTCAGCTTCATGCCGATTTACCTGTCTTTTTATACAGTAAAACCGACTATATACAGTATTTCATCCAGTGTAAAGCCTGCAGCATCCGGATATTTCTGACAGCAGAAACGGTTACCTGATCTCGAATTTTTCCAGCTTTTCACCCTCCACTGAGCCAACTTCCACATTCTCTACTTTCGCTTGTGCGGGACCTTTGTGGAGCCACATCACCAAACCCTCCACGCCACTCTCGTCGCCGCTCGCAATCACCTTGACCCTGCCATCCGCAAGATTCTTCACATAGCCCGTGATGCCCCGGCTTTCAGCTTCGGTTTTTACCGCAGCACGAAAACCCACACCTTGCACTTTGCCTGATATATAAGCCCTGATCGTTTGTTCTGCCATTGCACCATCCTCCATAATTCTTAAAATGTCCGGGCAGGCACGCCCCTTTATAAGGTTATGTGTTACACCTTACCGTCCTAAATGTCTGCTGAAAAAGATGTCATTTCCACCCGGCAGGCTCCTTATGAAATCACTGTGTATTGTTAAGACAGGTACAACCTACCCTGAAATCCGCGACCTCCACGGCGACTTTGACGATTGGTTCATCAGCGCATTGTCACGACCGGATCTCGATGTCTGCGTTGTGGATGTTACTGCCGGTCATCCGCTGCCCGAATCGCCCGATGGCGTTGTAGTGACGGGATCGCCGGCCATGGTATCGGACCGCGCCGAGTGGAGTGAACAAACAGCTGCCTGGCTCAAGGCGCAGGTCAAAATGGAAACCCCCGTACTCGGTGTTTGCTATGGACACCAGCTATTGGCACACGCCCTCGGCGGCAGAGTGGACTACCACCCCGGTGGAAGGGAAATCGGCACACTGAAGGTGCGCAAGACAGACGCCTGTCAGAATGACCGCCTGCTACGCGACCTGCCGGACACGTTTAGCGCCAATCTGACGCATATGCAATCCGTTCTGGCATTGCCCGATGGGGCAGAACTACTTGCGTATTCGGACCATGAGCCACACCAGGCCTTTCGTTACGGTGATTGCGCATGGGGCCTGCAGTTTCACCCTGAATTCAGCGCCCGCATCATGACCGCTTATATTCAGCGCCTCACCGACATCCTGAACAATGAAAATGTCGATTCAGCCCAGTTACTTGCCGAGGTGGACGCCACCCCGGACGCACACTCATTGCTGGGGCGTTTTTCGATGCTCGTCGCCACGCAGTAGGGGTATCGGGTCGTACCAACGGGATGATCACGCAGAGGCTACCAGCGGTATTTTCCCCAGTTTTCGGGATTCGCCCAGTGCTTTGGATTATTCCAGTCACGGGCCCGGTTATAAGTCTCGATATCGTAGGTGTAGAGCGCGGACTGATCATCAAACGAGGCATAGCGCTCAAAACCAAGGGCAAGCATGTCATTGAATGACCAGTCTTCACTATCCGCAACACAGACCGCCACCTTCAGGGCGCCAGCATTGCGTAGCCAGCCGATAAACTGCCGCGCCTGTTCACGATCAACGGTATCCATCACCTCAGTGACCAAAGCCAGTTCCGCCACCACAAGCTGTTCTGATGGCGCTTCAGCAATACGATTGGTGAGATCAACCAGCTCCGCGTCCGTATGCCCACACCAGGCCTGCCCTACTTTCTGCGCTGTCTGGCCAGCGACAATTAATCTTTCAGGCTGATTGTCAGCCAGCAATTGTTCCAGTGTCGTCAGTAGCATGTTGGGTCCTTGCGGGCTTGTCGGAGGTTAAAATGATCTTAATGGTCGGCCATCCATCCATAAAGTCTTTTGCAGCTCAAACCACTTCATCCTGCATAATGGGTCAGGTTAAACCCGCTTCACGGGAGACGTAGCGTTTGCCGTGATACAGTGGCAACAGAGAATCCGATTTATTTTCAAGGAGCTGCTATGGCGTCTGAAAGCGCATGCCGAATGCCCAGTATTAAAAATACCCACACCGGTGACGAGCGACGGGTGGGCGTTGAAATCGAAATTTCGGGGCTGTCATACGAGCGACTGGTTGCGCTATGCGCTGAGCTGCTGGGCGGAGAGGCTAAACTTACGTCCCGCTACGTCAGCAAACTCGACACGTCACTAGGTGAGTTTGTTATTGAGCTCGACTCCGATCCGATCAAGGAGCTGGACCTGCAGGATCCCAGCCTGCCCGACGCCATCCGCGAGCTGGGTGGCCATGCAATGGAAGTGATCGATGCCGCCGCCGAGCGCATCGTACCGCTGGAAATCATTGGGCCTCCGCTGCCCATGTCTGCTCTAGAAACCATGGAAGACCTGTGCAATCGTCTTCGCGAAGCCGGTGCGCTGGGAAGCCGTGAGGCGCTGATATACGCCTTCGGCCTGCAACTGAACCCTGAGTTGCCGAATCTTGAGCCCGCCACACTGGTCAGTTATTTCCGCGCTTTTGCCCTGTTGTATGAGTGGCTGAAGGCCCGCCATCAGCTTGATATCAGCCGCAAGTTCACGCCCTATATCGAGCCCTGGGCCACTGAGTATGTGGACCTCATCATGAAGGAAGATTACGCGCCCGATCAGCAACAGTTGATGGAGGACTACCTGAAGTACAATCCTACCCGCAACCGCGCTCTGGACCTGCTGCCGCTGTTTGCGCACCTTGATGAAGAGCTGCTGCGCCGGCATGTTGACGACCCTCGCGTGAAGTCGCGCCCCACTCTGCACTATCGCCTTCCGGATTGTGATATCGACAACCCTGAATGGCACTTCTCGACGGTCTGGAATGATTGGGTCAAAGTCGAGGAACTGGCAGCAGATGCGCCAAAACTGCATGAACTTATGGCGCTGTACCGTGAAAGCCGGACATTCTCGTTAAAGAACCTCACTACTAGCTGGAAGGAACGCTGCGACACATGGCTGCAGACAAACCTGGTCTGACGATTGGCGTCAGCGGGCCGGCTCGCCAGCGCCTGTCACATCGACTCATGCGGCTGGCGCTCCGGTTCTATGGCGCAGAAACCATTTTCATCCGCCCCGGCTCCAAGGTAAACGTCGCCATGCTTGACGGGGTGGTCTTTGCCGGTGGTACCCACGTCCACCCCGAGCGCTACGGCCAGAAGCCTCAGGTAAAGGCCCGCTATGATCGTGTACGGGACAACACTGACTGGCGTTTGCTAAGCGAAGCCCAGGCCCTCAATCTGCCGGTTCTGGGTATCTGTCGTGGCGCTCAGCTGATTAATATCTTCCGTGGCGGGTCATTGTGTCAGGACGTCACGCCGTTGCGGGTCAATACCCGGCATCGGCCTCTTTTGTTGCCACTGCAACGGGTCAGGCTGGTTCTACCCAGCCGGCTGGGGCGGATCATGAAGCACCCTTCGATTGGTGCCAACCGCATCCACAGCCAGGCCATCAAACAGCTGGGTAAAGACTTGCGCGTGGTGGCGGTGGATAACGACCTGTTTGTGCAGGCCATCGAAAATGAAGGCGGGCAATGGCAGCTCGGGGTGCAGTGGCATCCGGAATATCTGCTGTACCACCCACTGCACCGACGCTTGTTTGAGCGCTTTGTTGATGCCGTGAGGGAGCACAAACTGATGCGACTTGGCCACAGCGAAGGCCCGGTGCTATGACCGGGATGCACCGGTAAAAGAGGAGGTGACCTCCTCTGAACCGCGTTAGATTGCCATCAGGTATTTGGTTAACACGGCCTTCAGGCGTTTGAGTGTATCCGCATCCTGATCGGCTTCTGCAAGGTAAGTTTCAGCGTAGTCTCGCAACTCTTCCCGGGTGCGAATCCCGGAGGGGTCCTGCCCTGTCAATTCAAGCAGGACCTGCCGTTCGCGCTGAGTGAGGCGTACCTGCTGTTCATGTACCAGCATGAAACTTACTCCGTCCTGATCCATCTTATGCCATAGCCCTGTTCACGAAGTGTCGGGCGAATCCTGAAACCTCTGATGACGTTTGTTTGCGATTCTGCAAGACTTGGTCAGAGGCATCCCAATCACAAACAAGGAATTGTGCCATGCGTTTTATAAGCTATCGCCATCTGCCCTCAATCGCCCGCACTGCTGTCCTGGCAGCGGCACTGGCGCCCACACTCGCCTTTGCAGGTGAGCTGAGCGTGACCGGCGAAGGCAATGTTCAGTATACGCCGGATAGCGTGCGACTCCAGTTTAGTGCCCGCGCGGAGAATGCCGACCCGCAAAAGGCGACACAAGCCGTGAGAGAGGCCATTGCCAACTGGGAAGAAAACATCAAGGCCTACCGCAATCAGCTTGACGACTACAACAATGCAACGCTGAACCTTTACACTCAGCGCATCCCGCCCCAGAAAGAAGGCGGTGAGCCTCAGGTCCGTTCCGTTGCTTCGCAAACCGTCAGCTTCACGCTTTCAGCGCTGGACACACTCAACCCGGTGCTCGAAGCGGCTCAGGACAGTGATCTGGAATATCACATAGGAGACGGCAACTTCTATCACTCCAAAGAAGATAGCCTCCAGCAGCAGGCCCTGGGCCACGCCATTGACGATGCAAAAGCACAGTGTGAATTCATTGCCAAGCGCCTGAACCAGAGCTGTGGAGAGGTGAAATCCATCTCCACCAACGGCAGCAGCCGTCCCATGCCGATGATGATGGCAGACGCCAGAGGCAAATCAGGGCCAGTCACAGCCGTTGGCAAACGCACAGTGAACGTTAGCGTCAGCGCAACCTTTGAAATTGACTGACCGGAACAGCTTCCGGCTTCAGAAGTCCCGGGTGTAGAAAATATCCAACGAAGCAGCCAGACCACTGGCTGCTTCAAGATAGAAGTAACGCCCCAGATCATAGCGCAGTGCCACCGTCGTGACCGGCTCAAAAACGCCCACGCCATACCGGACCGAGAGGTCTTCCGTCAGGTATCCGCTGGCAACCACGCTAGCCTCATCGCCCGAGCCTTCGGCCTCCAGAGTCAGATCTTTCACGCCGAACACCTCGCCAATACCGCGCGTCAGATCGTTGGTTCGGGCCAGCCCCAGTGACAACGCCGCCGCGCCAACCTGGCTTTGGTCACCGCTGTTTTTGAGCGGACGCCCCAGCACCACATACGACAAGGCTTCCTGCTGTGACATGGGGGGTTCAGAGAAGACTTCAGCCTGAGGTTCGTCGGCTGGGCCCTTTAATCGAATCCCCGCAATCACGGCATCCACCCGCCTCACGGCTTCAATATCCAGATATGGCTCGCTTACCGGGCCCACGAACAACAGACGCGCGCGTCTGAGCTCCAGTTCCTGGCCATAGGCTTTGTAGTTGCCATCCACCAGCTTCAGTACACCGCGGGTATCGAGGTTGTTGCCAATGCGCAGCTCCCCCTTCAGGTTCCCGGTGACACCGAAGCCTTTAAAGGTCACCTTGTCTGCTCCCACAGTGACGGTGACATCCATCATCAACTCCAGCGCCTCCGCTTCTTCTGCATCCACACCGACAATGACCTCGTCATCCGACACGGAAACAGCCTGTGGCGGCAACTCCCTTACCTCAACGTCACCTCGTGGCACGTCAATCTTGCCTTCTACACTCACCTTTTTTCCGTCTACCGTCAGCTTGATATCCGGCGACATTTCCAATCGGGCGTAAGGCTCATAAACCAGCGGCATACGATCACCCTTAACCGCGACGGCAACCTTGGGCACGCCAGTTCGCCAGTCGACGTTGCCGGTAAGCGTTCCTTTACTGCGTTCATTGCTCTGCCAGCGACCCTTGATATCGGCCTGCTGCCCCTTGAACTCAACATCCGCAAACACGTCATGAAACGGCATCGGGATACGTTCATCGACCACCTCGCCATCCGCGAGGCTAAGCGTTCCCTCAACCGAAGGCTCCATCAGTGGACCCGTCAATCTTCCGCGGCCGCTAATCACGCCTTCAATGGTTTCAATTTGGGCAAAGGGCTCAATAATCCCGAGCTTCAGGTCATCCAGTTGGTAATCGCCATCAATCCGCTTCTCGTCGGTTGAAGGATCAACTTTAAGATTGATCGCCATAGTACCAAGCTGCTCACCGGACAATTTGACGCCGAGTTTCGCCTGTTTTGGGGTCAGGTCCATTTCGGCGGTCAGCGTCTGGTAGGTGATGGAGCGCCAGCCTTCCACCTGCTGGATATCGAAACTGCCGGGCCCCACATCCAGTCTGATTTTGCCGTCAGGGCCCTGCTCGTTCATCTCGAGATCAATCTCACCGTCAAGATTGGCCTGCCAACGGAAATTCTCTGGCCAAAGCGCCGCAAGCGCTGACATAGGGAAGTTCTTGATGGTGTAGTTGATCTTCTGATCCGGCAACAGCGCCTGATCAGAAGCACAAAGACTGCTTGTCTGCCAGCGCCAGCAATGCTCGCCCAGTGTGAGCTCGCCAGCGCCGGTATATTCAAGCTCGGCGGCACTCTCCAGTTGCCATACCTGATCGCCGGTACGAACCTCGCCGTTTGAGATCGCACCCGACCAGATATCCGCCAAAGCCCCTGCAAATCCGAGGTTGACGGTTACTTCCGGGTTAACCAGCTTCAAGTCAAGTTGGTGAGCCTTGCGGGTTCCCTTGAGCCCCGCATCCACGTCACCGATCAGCTGGTCACCGGCTTTGACGCCTTTCGCCGATGCGGTGAGATTGATGGTTTCGCCTCTGGCCAGCGCCCCCTGCAGGCTAATCTGGTCAATCGTGCTGCCTTGCAGGACCAGACTGTCTCCGGAGAGCGACACCTTTCCTCCCGGTTTATCAGGCGTGCCGGACACTGCGACGTCGCCCTTCAATGTGCCACTGATACCGGGCCAGAGCTGGCCCAGTTCAGGCAGGGAAAGCGCCAGTTTCCCTTCCAGTTGGTCAGCCCATCGGCCACTGCCCGAAACCTTGTTCTCACCAACCGATACGGACAACGCCTCAAGGTTCCAGCCGCCACCATCCGATGCCAGTTTGCCGCGCGTACTGGCATCCTGCTGTTTCCAATCGCCTTTCAGATCCCAGTCTGCCGTCACTTGTGGACCTGAATCAGGCAATGCGCCCTTGCTGTTGATAGCACCCGAAAGCGTCGCTTCTATTTCCGGCATCCAGAACGACGGATCAAACTGTTCAAGCTTGACTGCCGCGTCCCAACGGACTGTGGTTGCGTAATCGATCGTTGCCTCACCGGACAAGCCGCCGCCTCCGGTATCAATCTCAATATCGGAAACACGCACCTGCTCTGCGTCGCCGTCCGCCTTCGCGGCAAAGCGGGTATCGCCGGCCGGCCCGTCAGCATCACCGGAAACACTGACGCTATAGGCATTGCCGTCATAACTGAAATCGCCATTCAGTGTTTTCAGCGTCACCGGGGTTGGCGCCATATCAGGGATGAGCACATGCCAGGGAAACGCCACCAGCTTCAGGCTGCCATCCACATTAAAACCATCAGCCCAGGCCACGTCCGCATTGGCAGTGACGGTCTGAGGGGACGATGCCGTGCTGGCCGGCCCGGTGAGCGAGAGTTCAATACCCGTCGCCCGCTCGGTGGTCACGTGACCGGTCAGATTGACCGGAACCGCGCCCGTCGTGCCGGGTAGTTCGGCCTGGCTTTTCACCTCAAAGCCATCATCCAGGCTACCGTCCAGATCCAGCACCCATTGCTTGATGGTCAGCGTATCCGGCAGAGCGGCTGAGGGCGTGAAGGCATCGCTGGTGACATGGGCCTTTGCCGGTAAGCCAGGTAGAAACGGACGGGTCACACCATTGAGGCTGGCATCGAGGTAGCCGGAGCTCTCACCCTGGATCCTAAGATCATGAGCGCTGCCTGCAAGATTGAGATCGAGCAGCCACTGCTTCTCAGCATCCGGTGACGGAAGACTGACATCAACGTTGAGATTCAGCGGCCAATCGCCTCGGGTTTCAAGCGTGCCTTCCGCTCCCACCTCGACGTCACCGAAAACCGCGTTGAAATCTTTGATACGCCAGGCGGCTCCCGACGCCTCGACTTCCAATGTAAAGGACTGCCAGATTTCCGATTCATTCACACTCAATGGCCCGAGCCGGACGTCACCCACGGCAATACCAAGCGGAATATCAATCGAGGGGAGCTGAAACGGTTGATCGTCAGCGGGAGCTTCAGACGGTGCAAGCGTAATATCGATACGCTCGACCAACAGTCGATCTACGCAGACGACACCTTTAAACAGGCAGCCTGGAGACCATTCGAAATCAGGTTGATCAACTTCAGCGATGACCCCATAGCCTTGCCAGCGCACATGCTGCGCCTGCCAGTGCCCCACCAGCGAGCCGCTATCGCCGGTCAGCGTCAGCCCGGGTATTTGCTCAAGCACCCAGCGGGTACCCGCATCGGATCGGAGCATCACCGCTAACGCCGTCAGTACCAGCACAATCAGCATCAGCACTGCCGCCAGCGTCCAGAGTAGCCAACGCTTCATAGCTCCGGCCCCATCGAGAAGTGCAGCCGCCAGCCACCGCCCAGCTCTTCATCCAGCCCCTTGGCTACGTCCAGTCGCAGCGGGCCGACCGGGCTCACCCAGCGGATACCCACGCCAACACCAGTGGCCAAGGGGTCGGTGAGATTATCTACAGCATTACCGCGGTCGTAGAAGGTCGCCAGACGCCACTGGGATGTCAGCGCATACTGATATTCCATACTGCCCACCAACAGATAGCGCCCACCGAGGGAGTCATCATCAGCGTTTTTTGGCGTCAGGGTTTCATAGCCATAACCCCGAACACTCTGGTCACCACCGGCAAAGAACCGCAACGAAGGCGGCACATCATCAAAGTCATTGGTGCCGACGGCGCCGGCCTGCGCGCGCACCAGAAACCGGTGTTTATCCGCGAAAGTCACGAGTCCCTTGGCGATACCCAACACGTGCAGCACATCCGCAGTGGACGCCAGGTTGCGTGTGGCACCGGTCACATCCAGCTGTAACCGGTAACCCCGATTCGGATCCATCGGATTATCGGCTTCTATTTTGGAATAGCTGATACCGGGCAGTAACAATCGGCTGTCGCCCGGCTCATCGCCAATATTGTAGCGCTCTTTTTCATACCTCAACGACAGCACTCGCAGCCACTCGTTATCAAGCTGATGCCGCCACTGCTGCCCAAACGTCAGGCGCTCTGACACGACATCCTCAATATCCTCGTACTGATAGCCGCCGGTGAATCTTATGGCATCAGTCATCGGCGGATCGAGCGGCAATTCATACCAGGCACTCAGATTCTGGCGCGGCTCGGAAATCTCCGCCTCGGCTCCTCGCCGGTGCCCCATCGGGTTAATCCAGTGTTCCGCCCAGGTACCCCTTACCCTAGGGCCCACGTCTGTCGAGAAGCCCACGCCGGCGGCAACCGAACGGGGATCTCTGCGGGACAGCCGCACGTTGACTGGCACCGTCCGGTTTTCAGCGTTCTGTCCGGAAGCATTAATCACCACCGCTCCGAAATACCCGCTATTCGACAAATTACTATCCAGTTCTGCCACTTTATCGGCGTCATATGGATCGCCGGGACGAATCTCTACAAAGCCATCGATCAGTTTTTGCTCAAAGTAAGTGTCGCCGTCGAAACTCACATCGCCAAATTTGTAGCGCGGCCCGCTCACATACACCAGTTGAATGGCAGCCGTCCGCTTTTCAGGATCTACGGCCAGCCGGTGCTCGGTAAACTTCCCCTCGAAGTAACCCAGCTTTTGCGCACGATTCTCGATGTATTTGCGAGTGCTCTCGTAGTTGCTGTGGTTAAGGATCTTGCCAGGTGCAATGGATGCCGGCGGCGTAAAAGAAAAGTCGGGGTCCTGCCCCATATCGCCTTTGATCTGGATATCACGGGATTCAATACGGACCGGCTCACCGGGAATGGCCGTCAGCTTGAGTTCGGGAATGTCGCTGTATTCAATATTCCAGGTGATCTCAGGCGAGTAGTAACCAAGCGCCTTGAAAGCCTGCTGGATCTGGGAAATGGCATGGGGAGCGTAACGTCGCAAGCCTTCTGCAGTGCGTTCCGTGACAACGCCGATAAAAATATCGGCGTTGTCCTGCAGGGCCGGAAAATCACCCTTCACCTCAACCTCAACCTGGCCGGCTGCATAGGTGGCGGGGGACGCCACACAAACAAGGCAGAATAAGCCAAACCAGACTGGCAACAATGTCGTTCTGATCGTCAAAACCTCATCCGTCCCGGGACCTTGTCAGATGAGGTGTATGCTACAGACATTCAGGCTTTTCTGCTTGCCATCCAAGTTAAATTAATCTACCAAAAAGCACTCTAATTCAACGCACCGGGTAACACGCCGTAGTAAATGGCAAAGAAATGACAGGCACCGCCGCCCACCACAAAAAGATGCCAGATGGCATGGTTATAGGGGATCTGTTTAACCAGATAGAACACCACGCCCAGCGTATAGGTGATGCCGCCGGCTACAACGAGCTTGAGCCCCAATGGATTCACCGTTGCAGAAAGCTCGGTTGAAGCGAGCACAATCAGCCAGCCCATCAAAAGATAGGTACCCACCTGCAATGCTTTGAACCTGTGACCATAAACCAGCTTCAGGGTAATCCCTCCGAAAGCCAATCCCCAAATGACAGCAAATAGCAGCCAGCCCTGCCCTGCACGCATATTCACAAGGAGAAATGGCGTGTAGGTGCCGGCGATCAACAGAAAGATCGCGCAATGATCCAGCATTTTGAATAGCCGCCGGCGCCCGGGATCGCGAGCGCTGTGATAAAGCGTCGAGGCGAGAAACAGGAGCGTCATGCTGGCACCGTAGATACTGACGCTGACAATTTTCCATGGGTCGGCGTCCAGGCTGGCCAGCACTATCAGGACAATCATGCCCGCCAGACTCAATACAGCGGCAACGCCATGCGTGACACCATTCAGCCATTCTTCAATACGGGAGTAATCCTGCCCCGCTGGCTGGTGGTCTGAGATTTGTGACGGCGTACTCAAAGGGAATCTCCTGCAGGAATGGTCAATATTTCAGCTTACAAGCGTACGCTGAAATGCGGCAATTTCAAGCCTTGGCTCGATAGTTCGCGATCTGCCCCTGTCCCGACACCCACAACTTCAAACCCGAATTGACCCCATTGCCCGACACACCGGCTCTCATCGCCAATGGCGTATGGACGCCAGCATCACATGATCGGATATCAGTTCAGCAACCTGAACCGAAGACGGCACTGCCCAAGACACAACAGCTGGTGCCAGTCGGCCAAACAAAAACAACATCACTGGAGGGCTCGTATGAGCCGCGACCCTATCGCATTTGCACTGGCCACAATGAATCGTCTGGCGGCGAGTCCGCTGTTGGACAGGTTTGGCGTCAGGCGCCCGGTTGAACGCATGGCCTACCAGAGCACACGGGCAGGATTCAAAACCCTGGCTGTCGCCAATCGGGAATTTCGTCGGGTGCGGGGTCTGTTTCCCCGCCAGCAACTCCCCAGCAAGACGCCAGGCTCACTATTCGATCTGACTCTGGACGATGACCAGCAGATGATCGTTGACAGCCTCAAGCGCTTTGCAAGCGAGGTTATCCGCCCCAAGGCGGCAGAGTGCGATGACACCGGCACTCTGGCTGGGGATATTGCATCTCAGGCCCATGCCCTCGGCTTGACCCTGTATGCGGTACCGGCTGAATTCGGCGGCGTTGCTGAAACCCAGTCACCCTTGACCAGTGTTCTGATCGCAGAGCAACTCGCACGGGGCGACATGGCAATTGCCATGAGCCTGCTGGCACCTTTCAGCGTTGCCCAGGCCATCACTCAATGGGGCACCGGTACGCAGCAATCCACCTACCTGCCTGCCTTCTGCGAAGAGCAGCCACCGGTCGCAACCGTCGCCATTGACGAACCCCACCCACTGTTTGATCCGATAGTGCTGAACACTCGCGCACGCAGGACGGACAGCGGATTCTGCCTCAATGGTGTGAAAAGCGGCGTAATCCGCGCAGCTGACAGCGACCTTTTCCTGATCGCAGCTGAACTTGAGGATCAGGGCCCAAGGTTGTTCATCGTTGAGCGCGGTACCGCCGGACTCTCTTGGACCGAAGAGCCCGCAATGGGGCTTAGAGCCGCTGAGACCGCCAGCCTTCGCCTGGATGACGTTTCACTTGATGCGGAGGCCCTGCTGGGAGATGACAGCTTCAATTACACCGCATTTATCGACCGTGCGTCGATCATGCGATGCGGGCTCGCTACCGGCACCGCACAGGCAGTCCTCGACTACGTTATCCCCTACTGCAACGACCGTGAAGCCTTCGGCGAACCCATCAGTCATCGCCAGTCCGTTGCCTTCACTATCAGCAATATGGCGATTGAGACCGAGAGCATGCGTTTGATGACATGGCGCGCTGCAAGCAGAGCGGAACACGGCCAGGACTACCATCGCGAAGCCTGCCTTGCCCGCCTTTTATGCAATGAGAAAGCAATGGAAATCGGCACCAATGGTGTTCAGTTGCTGGGCGGCCACGGGTTTGTCAAAGAATACCCGGTAGAACGCTGGTACCGCGATTTACGCGCCACAGCCACACATTTCGGCGGCACGCACGCCTGACAGGAGTTCCGGATGAACCTTGAAATTCCCCGTAAGTTTGGTCCGCTCGTCAACCAGGCCCAACAAGTAGCTCGTGAGATCTTTCTGCCGATTTCCCGCAAGTATGACCGGGCTGAACATGCGTACCCGAAAGAACTGGACATGTTCGCCTCCATCATGGACGGCATGAACGAAGGCGCCGAAGATGGCGGTGCAGGTGCAGGCCGCCTGGCAAGGGCAGACAACGGAAACGGCTCGGGAAACCGCAACGGCACCAATATGAAAACGGTGCTGGGATTGACCGAGTTATGCTGGGGCGATGTTGGCCTGGCGCTATCCATCCCCCGGCAAGGGTTGGGTAACTCGGCGATTGCCGCTGTCGCCGACGACGAACAACTGGCAAGGCTCGGAAAAACCTGGGCCGCAATGGCGATCACCGAACCCGGTGCCGGATCGGACAGCGCCGCAATCCGCACAACAGCCATTCGCGACGGCGACGATTACATCATCAACGGTGAGAAAATATTCGTCACTGCCGGTGAGCGGGCCGATGCGGTGGTGGTCTGGGCATCGCTGGATCGTTCAGTCGGGCGCGCCGCCATCAAGTCGTTCGTGGTGGAAAAAGGCACCCCGGGCATGACAGTCGAGCGGCTCGAGAAAAAACTCGGCATTCGCGCGTCGGACACGGCCGCCATTCGTTTTGAAAACTGCCGTGTGCCCGCCGCAAACCTGCTGGGCGATCCGGAGGTAAGCGTCGACAAGGGCTTTGCAGGTGCGATGCAAACCTTTGACAACACCCGCCCGGTCGTCGCTGGCATGGCGATCGGTGTGGCCCGAGCAGCGCTCGACAAAACCCTGGCCCTGCTGGAAAAAGCAGGTGAAACGCTGCGCTATAGCACGCAAACCTGGACTCAAAGCGCCGCTCACCGGGAGCTGCAGTTGTTGGAAGCGGAATGGGAAGCCGCCCGCCTGCTCACTCTCAAAGCCGCATGGATGGCCGACAACGGGCTGCCGAATTCGATTGAAGCCTCAATGGCCAAAGCCAAAGCAGGCCGTGTCGGCAATCAGGTCACACTCCGGTGTGTAGAGTTGTGCAGCAGTCTTGGCTACAGTGAAGTGGAGCTATTGGAAAAGTGGGCACGGGATTCAAAGATTCTGGATATATTTGAGGGCACCCAGCAAATACAGCTGCTGATTATTGCCCGCCGCCTGCTGGGTAAAAGCTCGTCCGAACTGAAGTAGTTGCCGAATGATCAGGCGCAGCCCAAGCTCCTGATCATGACGGTTTTAGTGTTAGGCTAATCGGCCATTATCAATTCCGGCCGGGCGAGGCGCATGTTCACGATTAACCGAGAGAATCTACGCAACAGCCACCAGGTATTCTGGTTCATTGTCGACTTTGTGATGCTGGGGCTGCTGTTCATCAACATCTGCTGGATTATCCTGGATTCGCTTTACGCTATTGATGCGGTTAATGAGTTATTGGCCAGCTACATGCCGACAATCGTCGAGCTCTACCGGCCCATCCACAAGAATTTCATTTTCTACGATCTGATTTTCGTCTCGATTTTTCTCAGCGAGTTTGTGATCCGCTGGCTTTACGCGATCCGCACGAAGCTCTACGGACGCTGGTATTTTTACCCGTTCATCCACTGGTATGACGTACTGGGATGCATCCCTATCGGGTCATACCGGTTCCTGCGGGTACTGCGGGTGATATCGATTGTGTACCGGCTACACAAGTACAAGGTCATCGATTTCACCAAAACCCGGCTCTATACCTTCCTCAAGTTTTACTATGAGGCGTTTATGGAAGAGCTGTCAGACCGGATCGTCATCAAAGTGCTGTCTGGCGCGCAGGAAGAACTGAGCCACGGCTCGCCAATGGTGCACCGGATCCAGAATGACATTCTGCTACCCCGCAAGGATTTGCTGACCAGCTGGCTGTCACAGCGGGTGGCCGAAGCGGCAGAACACGGCTACGTGCCGAACCGGGGCGCACTGCGTCACTACCTCGAGAACTGTGTCGATCAGGCATTGAACAACAACGCAGAGCTGTCCAGGTTGCGGCTGATTCCGGTGCTGGGTTCGCAGATCACAGAAACCCTTGAGGAAGCTGTCGGCGATATCGTGGCGCAAGTGATTCACCAGATCATGGACGACCTCGCCTCAGCCCGGAACCACGGATTTATAGAAGACATTGTGGACACTTTCCTCAAAGCGGATGACGGCCTGTCTGAAGACACGTCAGGGCAAGAGCAGCAAATTATCAAAGTGGTCAACGAGATCATTGATGTCATGAAAGACCAGATGCAGATCAAACGCTGGCGTCAGGATTTGTAAGGAACCACCAAGCACGCATTAATCTGAAGGGAGTTGTTTCCATAATGCCGGACATTCACTACCAGAGCGCCACCGAAATGCTCGAGAGTCTTCGCAGTGGCGCGATGACCAGCGTAGCGCTGACAGAAGCCCTGATCGCGCGTATTAACAGCCACAACCCGAAGATCAATGCACTGATTACCCTCGCTGCGGATGACGCCTTGAAGCAAGCCGCAGAAGCCGATGCCAAACGCCAGCGGGGTGAATCACTGGGCCCACTTCACGGCTTGCCGATGACACTAAAGGACACCTGGGAAGTCGCGGGACTGCACTGCATAGCCGGAGCCCCCGCCCTGCGTGATTACGTCCCTGAACACAACGCGGATCTGGTACAACGGCTGCGGGACGCAGGCGCCATTGTGCTCGGCAAAACCAACGTGCCGTTCTACGCCATGGACCTGCAGAGCTACAACCGGGTCTTCGGCACAACGAACAACCCGTATAATCCGGAGCATACCCCGGGCGGCTCATCCGGCGGAGCGGCTGCAGCGCTGGCAGCGGGACTGATCCCGCTGGATGTGGGAAGCGATCTGGCGGGTTCGATTCGCACCCCCGCCCATTTTTGCGGCGTTTTCGGCCACAAGGCCACACAGAACCTGATCTCCATGCGCGGCCACATTCCCGGGCCTCCCGGTACACTGACGCCACCCGACTTGGTAGTACCCGGGCCGATGGCACGTACAGCTGCCGATCTGGAAATGCTGCTTAACGTCATTGCCGGGCCGCGTCCGTTAGACGCCCGTAGCTGGTCGCGTAACATGGAACCCGCCCGCATCTCCGATCTGCGCAGTGCTCGCGTCGGCCTATGGCTGAGCGATCCACTGTGCCCCGTTGACGACCACCTGACAGACGCTTACCGGTCGCTGGGCCAGAAACTGGAGCAAGCAGGCAGCCTGGTGGCCGACGCCAAACACGATCTACTCGACCTGGACCATATCCTGCCGGCCTATTTCAATTTGCTGGGAAGCCTGGTGAGCGGGAACATGCCACCCAAACAGCGCCGCCAGATGGCCATGGTCGCCCGCTTTGAGACCTGGATCAGACGGTTCTTTCCGATGACAGCGCACATGGGAGAATACGGGCGTGGCGTTAATCAGCCGATCTATCAATGGGCATCCTGGACTGAAACACGGCTGAAGATGCGCGCCCGGATCGATGAGCTGTTTGCCGATATCGATGTACTACTCACGCCGATCACGCCAACAACGGCTCCGCCACACAATCAGAAAGGCGAGGCCTTTAGCCGACGCATCACCGTCAACGGCAAGCAGCGGCCCTACACTGATCAGTTCTGCTGGATTGCGTTCGCCACACTGCTGGGATTGCCTGCAACCTCAGTACCGATTGGCCGCACGGCGGAAGGGCTGCCTTACAACGTGCAGGTCATTGGTGCACCGGGAAGCGATCTGACCACCTTGAAGTTTGCACAATTGCTTGAAAAGGAAGGGCTGGCTGGCTTCTCGCCACCACCGGGTTACTGAAGCAGAACGGAAGCAGAAAGGAAAACCGGGGCTTCACTTGAGGAAAGCCCCGGCTATAAACGTGATTTAGCGCTCGAGTATGGCCGTAACCCCCTGGCCGCCTGCAGCACAGATAGAGATGAGCCCTCGTCCACTGCCCTTCTCGGCTAATTGCTTGGCCAGCGTTGCAATAATGCGCCCACCGGTTGCGGCAAACGGATGTCCGGTTGCAAGGCTGCTGCCCTTCATATTCATCAAACTACGATCGATGCTACCCAGCGGTTTGTCCCGCCCCAGGCGCTCTTTGCAGAAAACCGGGTCTTCCCATGCTTTCAGCGTCGATAGCACCTGGGCCGCGAAGGCTTCGTGGATTTCGTAGATATCGAAATCCTGCAGGGTCAGGCCGGCGCGATCCAGCATTCTTGGCACCGCATAGGCCGGGGCCATCAGCAGGCCTTCTTTCTTGTCGACAAAATCGACCGCTGCTGTTTCCGAGAACGTCAGATAGGCCTGCACTTCAAGATTGTTTGCCTTTGCCCAGTCTTCGCTTGCCAGTAGCACACAGGATGCGCCATCCGTCAGCGCAGTGCTGTTGGCCGCTGTCATGGTGCCGTTTTCACGATCAAAGCAGGGTTTGAGCGTCGCCAGTTTCTCCAGCGTGGTATCCGGGCGCAGAATATTGTCCTTGTTCAGCCCGGCCATCGGCGTCATCAGATCGTTGAAAAATCCGGCATCGTAAGCCGCAGCCAGGTTCTGGTGGCTGTCATAAGCCAGCTTATCCTGCTCATCCCGCGGGATTTTCCACTCGTGGGCGGTCACCTGACAGTGATCGCCCATCGACATACCGGTTCGGGGCTCGCCGTTCTCAGGAAACTCAGGCACCAGAAAACCGGGACGAAAACGGCCCAGAATTTTAAGCCGCTCGCCCGCCGTCTTGGCGCGGTTCAGATCGAGCAGCATTTCCCGCAGGCCTTCACCAAGTCCAATCGGTGCATCGGATGTGGTATCGGTTCCGCCGGCGATACCGCAATCAATCTGGCCTAGTGCGATCTTGTTGGCCACAAGAATGGCGGCCTCAAGTCCGGTGCCGCAAGCCTGCTGTACATCGTACGCCGGCGTTTCCGGCGCCAGACCGGAACTGAGTACCGATTCACGGGTCAGGTTAAAGTCACGGGACTGCTTGATCACCGCACCGGCGGCCACTTCGCCCATGCGCTTGCCCTGCAGGCCAAACCGGTCGACCAGCCCGCGCAATGACGCCGTCAGCAGTTCCTGATTGCTGAGCTTGCTGTAAGCGGTATTGGAACGGGCGAAAGGCGTGCGGTTACCGCCGATAATCGCAACACGCCGAACCGTCTGCGGCGCGCTTTTAGGCGTCGGCTTTTTAGCTGTCGCTGCGCCGCCGCGTTTGGCGGGCTTCTTTTGTTCAGGATTGTTAGCTTGGGCCATGAGATTGTCCTGTGATTCGTCGTATGATGAGGGGCAGTCTAGCGTTACCGGGTAAACGCTCATTGGCAGCCCTGACAATGGCATCAGAGCGTTGAGTCAATCCAAAAGATTTCAGTTTCCATACCATGACAACAGGTTACTACTTGTCGCGTGGATCTGGGAACGCTGGCAGTTTGCGCGGGCTCTCATTTTCAGCGGTTCCCGAAGAGGGTGTTGCAACAGCCTTCAAAGCTTAACATCGACGAAATCAAGGAAGCGTGTATGTCAGATCTTTATCTCAAACTTGTGAACACCTCTGTCGGTAAATCCGCTGCACAAACCCTGGGGCTGCCCGCCCCCATCTCATTGAAGCGCTGGCAGCGGACCGATCAACCTTTCATTGAAGGCGATGTCTTGATTGGCGCTGCCAGCGGCGCTCGCGCAATTCAGTCTATCGGCAGCATTCTGGGTGCCAGCCCGGCACAGGTCTTCCATGCCACCGGGCAGGTGTCGCTTGAGGAATCGTCAAAAGCCGGAAGCAAGGCCAAGCCTCTGGACGTGACTGCCGAGATCAACCAGCGGTTCTCGGCACTGGTCTTTGATGCCAGCGGCATGAAAGACACAACGGAGCTCAAAGCGCTTTACGAGTTTTTCCACCCGGTCATTCGCAAGCTCGGAAAGAACAGCCGCGTTGTGGTGCTGGGCCTTGACCCTCATCATTGCCGCAAGGCACCCCAGGCTGCGTCACAGCGCGCACTGGAAGGCTTTGTTCGCAGCATCGGCAAGGAAGTAGGAAAGAAAGGGGCAACTGCCAACCTGATCTGGATCGCACCCAACGCAGAAGAGCGCATCGACTCGAGCCTGCGGTTCTTCCTGTCGCCGCGTTCCGCTTATGTTTCGGGGCAAGTTGTGAGAATTGGAAAATCGGAAACCGGCAACATGGCGACCAACCCGGTCGCGCCACTGGCGGGCAAGGTTGCGCTGGTCACCGGTGCGTCCCGGGGTATCGGCGAATCGATTGCTGAAACCCTGTCGCGTGATGGCGCAACTGTGATCGTGCTGGATATTCCGGCAGCCATGGCAGACATTGAAACCGTGGCGAAACGGGTAGGCGGCAAGCCACTGGCCTGCGACATTACCGAAGCCAATTCACCGCGGATCATTGCCGAGTTTGTGGAAGATATGGGCAAGGGTCTGGACTTTATCGTCCACAATGCCGGCATCACCCGTGACAAGACTCTGGGCAACATGCCAGAGCATTTCTGGGACATGACCATTGCCGTCAACCTGACCGCCGAAGAACGCATCGATGAAGAGCTGCTGGCACGCAACCTGATCCGCGAGAACGGTCGGATTGTCTGCGTTTCATCTATTAGCGGTATCGCCGGGAACTTCGGCCAAACCAACTATGCCGCGTCAAAAAGCGGTGTTATCGGTTATGTCGAAGCCATGGCCCGCTCACTGAAGAATGGCATCACGATCAACGCTGTCGCGCCCGGTTTCATCGAAACACAAATGACCGCCGCCATGCCCATGACGATTCGTGAAGCGGGCCGGCGCATGAACAGCCTGTCCCAGGGCGGCTTGCCAGTGGACGTTGCAGAGACCATCGCCTGGTACTGCAATCCGCAATCGGCCGGTGTCTCCGGCAACATTGTGCGGGTTTGCGGCCAGTCGCTAATAGGCAAATAACACGATAAAAACGGCACAAAAAAACCTGACGCGGCGTTGCCGTCGTCAGGTTTTTTAATGGTCAGCACAAACTCAGTGGGCCGGCGGCGTGTCTGCTTCCGGATTCCCGGGTTTCAGGAACAGCACCAGCGGAATCATGGCAATGAACAACAACCCCATGAAATGGAAACTGTCGATATACGCCAGCAGCTGCGCCTGCCCTTCTACTGTGCGATTCAGCAGCGCCAGCGCCTGATCCTGACTGCCCAGCATCTGACTCATCCCGGACACCCGCTGCTCCCATTCGGGATCTCCCGGCTGGGTATTCCCCACCAGCGGCACCCGGTGATGCGCACCCAATCGCGATATCAGCGTCACCAACACTGAAATACCAACCCCGCCACCCAGATTCCGCATAAACGCGAGCATCGAAGCCGCCTGATTGTTAGCACTGGGCGGCAGCCCCACGTAGGCCATTGAGGTAATTGGAATAAACAGAAAGGCAATCCCCAGCGTCTGCCAGGCCCGAACCATGGCCATGGTGTACTGATCCACCTGCAGGGTGAACGACCCCATGTACCAGAGCGCGCTACCTGCGCAAAGCAAACCAAAAGCAATCAGATACCGCAGGTCCACCCTGCCCGCCAATTTACCGACTATCGGCATCATCGCCATGATGGCGAACCCGCCGGGTGAGATCACCAGCCCGGCATCCAGCGCGGTGTAACCCATGAGCGTTTGCATGAACAAAGGCAATAAGGCCGTTGACCCCAGCAGAACAAAGCCCAGGATAAACATCAGCAAATTGGAAATCGCATAGTTCCGGTAGCGAAAGAGGCGCAGATCGACAACCGGATTTCTCTGGTCAAACGACCGTACAATGTAAGTCAGCAGCGCAACGACAACCACAATCGTCAGCAACTGGATTTCCAGCGAATCCCACCAGTCTTCATTCTGCCCGCGATCGAGCATCCATTGCAGGCTGCCGATACCCACCGCAATCAGACCAAAGCCCAGATAATCCACCTTGCTGCCGTCATGATTAGGCTTTTCATCAGGCACGTACGTGCGAATCAGCGTGATGAGCACGATGCCCACCGGCACATTGATCAGGAAGATCCAGTGCCAACTGAACTGATCGGTAATCCAGCCCCCCAGCGTGGGGCCAATGGCCGGTGCCGCCACAACCGCAATGCCGTACATCGCGAATGCCATGGCCCGCTTGGCCGGCGGAAAGGCGTCAGCCAGAATTGCCTGAGAGACAGGCTGCAAGGCGCCACCGGCCAGCCCCTGAATAGCCCGGAACAGAATCAGCACTTCCAGATTGGGCGCCAGTCCGCACGCCAGCGAGGCAAGCGTAAAGCCGGCAATACAGGCAATAAAAAAACGGGTACGCCCGAAATACTCCGACAGCCAGCCGGCAATCGGCAGCGCAATAGCGTTAGTGACCAGATAGGCGGTCAGAACCCAGGTGGACTCTTCAGGTCCGGCGCCGAGGCTACCGGCAATATGCTGCAGCGAGACGTTGGCAATGGAGATGTCCAACACTTCCATAAAAGCCGCCAACGCCACCATGGGCGCAATCAGCCAGGGATTAATCGCGCGCTTGCCGGCACCGTTCACCGAAGGAGTGGGCTCAGCCATGTAATGCTTCCCTTATTCAGGCTGCGAATGGCTGTCCAGATGAACAGTGGGGACCACTGACATACCAGGCCAGAGCTGAACCTGCTCGGGTACGTCATCAAGCTCGATACGCAAAGGCACTCGCTGTACCACCTTCACAAAATTACCCGTGGCGTTCTCCGGTGGTAATAGCGCAAATCGCGCCCCGGTGCCCGGCTGAAAGGATGCCACATGCCCGCTCAATTCCAGATCGGGATAGGCATCCACTTCAACCGAAACCCGATCGCCAATTGTCATGCCGCCAATCTGGGTCTCTTTATAATTGGCCTTGATCCACGGATTACCGGATACCAGAATCACCAGCGTTGACTGAGGCCCGACCATCGAACCGGTCTTGCTCTGTATTTCACTTACCCAACCGTCCACTGGCGCGGTAATCGCCGTCCAGTCAAGATTGAGCTGTGCCTGGTGCAAATCCGCTTGCGCCTGCGCCAGGCTTGCCTCGGCCTGATCCACTGAAGCCTGAAGAACCGGACGCCGCTTGTCGTCTGCATCCACCGTTTTTTCGCTGGCCCTGGCAGACTGCACCTGGCTTTCTGCCACGGCGACGGCTGCTTGAGTCGCCGAACGATCACTCTCCAGCGTGCTCAGTTGGGTACGGGTATTTTCCAGTGTCTGCTGCGACACCTGTTTGCGTTTCGCCAGCGCCTCGTAGCGTTTGACGTCACGACGGGCCTGATCAATTCTCGCGTCTTGAGCATCCAGCGTGCGCTGTTGCTGGACAACCTGCGCCCGTGCAACTGAAACCGCCGCCTTTGCTTGCTGTTTACGTGCTTCTAAATCCGCCACAAATGCATCGCGCGAACCGCGGGCGCTATCCAGTGCGGCCTTGGCGTTGGCTACACGTGCTCTGGCGTTTTCCAGCGCCACCTCAAAAGGCTGAGGATCAATACGCGCCAGCACCTCACCGGCTTTGACCTGCTGGTTATCGCCGACTGCAACGTTCACCAGCGGGCCAGTGACCCGGGGGCGAAGATAGACGACGTCGCGCTCTATAAAAGCGTCATCTGTGGTTTCCTTGCCCATGCTCCACCACCAGAGTCCGATAATGACTACAGCGGCAACAGCGAATAGACGAAACAGGCGTTTCAGACGCAGAGACATTGTGCTTTTACCTTTCTTCGGTTTTTCAGATGGGCACATATCCAGACTACAGACGGCGCCATTTGCAGCGCAATAATACGCAAGCTATGAAAAAAAGCCCAGCAAATGAGAACCACATGAATTGCCTGGAAAGCATTAATCCGAACGAAGCGAACACGGAATACGTGAGGCTTTAAATCACAATCAGTGAGGGTTGCAGTAACAGGAAGGGGAAAAAAGAAATGGTGGGTGGTACTGGGATCGAACCAGTGACCCTCGCCTTGTAAGGGCGATGCTCTCCCAGCTGAGCTAACCACCCAGGGAAAAAATGGCGGAGCGGACGGGACTCGAACCCGCGACCCCCGGCGTGACAGGCCGGTATTCTAACCAGCTGAACTACCGCTCCGCACTATCATCTATTTATCGGTGGGGTTACCGACAAAGCGCTGAAATGGTGGGTGGTACTGGGATCGAACCAGTGACCCTCGCCTTGTAAGGGCGATGCTCTCCCAGCTGAGCTAACCACCCATGTCAGCGCGGACAACATTAAGCAGTGCTCGTGTCATCCAGATGAGACGCGCATTTTAAGCATTTGGCCGGGGGTGTCAAATACTTTTGTCCTGTTTTTTTTTGAATTGTTCTCAATTGGTTAATCCGTAAACAGCTTCTCAGGCGGGCGTTGATCGACGTAGCGTCCGCCCCTATCGGCGCCCTGGAATTAACGCGACTTTTTGGTTGCGGCGTTTTCGGTGCGGGGCGGCTTGGCCGCTCCGGCCTTTCCGGGTTTGGTCGTTGGGCGAATAGATTGCACTCTTGCTGTCGCTCCCTTCAATGCCCGCCCGGATCGCGCAGCAGCGGATGCCGCTTTCTGGTCGAGCGCCAAGCGCCCTACCTGAGATTTTCGCTCGTCAGGAACCGCCTCCTGCGCCAGCAGACGATTCAGCTTATCGAGCCTGATCTGCACGTTCTGCAATTGCTCATCAGCGTGCTGGCGCAACGACAAACTGACGCCTTCTAACAGATGCTGCAGCTCGCGCACTCGGTGGCCACCATTCTGGTCGGCCAGAACCAGCGCTTCTTCACAGGATTTTCTGACAACATCGAGTCTTTTTCGAGCCCAGTGCAAGGGCCCGGCAACAGAGTCCATGAGTGACATTTCGTTTCCTTGGCAATAAAACCTTTAATCAAGTCTGTCGGCAATCAGGTAAGCGCTGGTGAAGGCCAGTATCAAGTTATCCACCATGATGCCGGCCTTTCATTTGAAACCGCGAGCGCATCGAAAAGAATATCGAGAAGTTTCTGACACCTGCAGCATCACCAGAATTGCGCTAGGTGTCAGTTTAGTCAGTCATACCAAAACCGGCAATAACGTCACAAAGACACATATCGCTCAGCCAAAGCCTGACACCGAACAAGGGAATCATGCTGATCAAAAACAATCCGACGGGCATTGGCATGGGTAACAGGAAGAGGCGTCAAACCCGCAAGTCTGACGCATTTGATAATTTGCGGCGTTACGGTGAATGCCGTTATACATTCAGGGCGATGTCGTGTTTGCTCCAGCTGACTTACTGCTTAGAAAGGCCACCACCAACTTCCCTCTTCAGCCGCTTCGGCAGCTGCTATCTTGCGTTCGCGCTCTGCTTCTACCTGAGCATAGGACGCTTCAAGCTCTGCCATACGGCGATCAGTCTCAAGTTCGCCAATCGGCCCGCCACCAAATGGCCAGTACCAGGATGCTTCCTCATATTGACCCGCCAGTCGCAGCGCTTCTATTTCCTCTTCCCTGGCTTCTTCGAGCTCGTCCATGTGGCGCTCGTAATCATCGTCGATATTCGTTTCAGATATCGACACGGCAGCATGGTTGGGGGCCAGCATGTCGCTGTTCAGAAACTGGGTGGTGCGAATCTCGCCATCAGCCATCGCCACATCCCGTGTCACCAGCTGCAAATCGCCGGAGGCCAGCGGGTGCTCGGGCTCGAGCTCCGGATGGGTTGCTGATGGCGGCGTTACCTCGTTGTAGCGAAGGTAATAGACTTTGCCCGCATCGACCCTCACAACGGCATCGGCTATTCGACTCAGATCAAAATCAAACAGACCTTCCAGGCCAAGCAGAGGACGGCGAATAATAATGTGACGCTCACCCGGCGCGACTTCCAGCCAGGTAAAACTGTCATTGCGGATATTGAAGTAGTGGCGTTCGTCAACATAAACGCTGGGGGACTCAATTTCATCTGACGCCCACTGCGAGTGAGGACGATAGAAATACAGCAGAGCATTGCGCTCTCTGTCCCAGTCACTATTTTCGATATGGACAAAGTCCGGCCCCGACACCGGATGCAGAAACGCTCCGGTACTCTTGCCTATCGACTGTTTGACGGGGCAGCCCGCCAAAAACACGGAGGCAAGCAAAACCGCGGCAACTGATATGCTCCTTGAAACACGCATTTGATCCATCCCCTGAAACCCAACGTCCCGGATAATACCAGCAGCGGCACCTCGCAAACTGAGAGCTACCGCAAGGGATGGATACAAACCGTTACCTGTGCCCGCTGCTTCTGAATTCAGCGCGCAGGCGCCGCCAGGCCGTCAACTTTTTTATCCAGACTAATCAGCCGCGAATTAAGCTGGGCTCGGGACGCATCGATAGCGTCAATGGCGCGATCAACTTTGTCGATTCGCTGGCGTATGTCAGCAAGGCTCGATTTGAGGTTATCCGTACCCGATGAGGCGGATTCGAGCCGACCAATGCGAGCCAAGAGTTCCTGCCGCGCAAGCCCCTGTTCCCGGGCGAATCGATCAAGCCGTTGATCGATACCGCCCTTTACTTCTTCAGTTGCTTGCTGAACTTGCACGATGCGCGGCTCAAGCGCTTTCACAGATGACGACACGCTTTCAATGCTTGCTTTCAACTCTTCCTGAGATTGAGCCTGGCCTGACTGCGCTTTTTCTAGCGCCGCCAGTGTACTCGCCGTGCCTGTTGCTGATTTCTTGATATCAGCGAGCGCAGAAGTATTTGCCTCAATGGCATCACGATTGCGCTCATTGGCGATCGCCCAGAGCTTACGGATTTCGCTGTCAGCTGTTTTAGCCTGCTCCGCCAGATTGGCGATTCTTTCCTGCTGAGTGGAGCCACGCTTTTCGAGGGTTTCCCCGGTCTCGCTGATTTTTCCTTCGACTCGTGCCAGCATCAGCTTGCTCTGATTCGCCCAATGCTCGGCATCCTGCAACTGCGTCGACAGTTCATCAATGCGTTGATTCTGGCTATATAAGGCCCAGCCACCCGCCGCCACAATTACCAGCAGGAGTATCACCAATACAGTCGATGCCCCGCCCGAACGTTTCTCACCAGCACCGCGCACTGGCCTGGACGATGCCGGCTTATTGTCGCCTGCTTTCTTGTCTGCGCCAGCCTGAACCGGCTTCTTTGTTCCCCGCACTTCATCCCTTTCCGGACGTATCGGTTCCATAACAACCTCGTTGCTCAACCCATTGCTTGGTGGTGACTTTCAAGTCGTGATACCTATTGGGCTCAGATCTTAACGATTCCTTGCCCGAGGCGCCAAGACTGATGCCACCGGGCGTGCAATCTGAACTTATTTGCATGGCCTGCAGGCTGTGCATACAATGCTCGGCTTCCTTTTAAACATACCGGGATGTTGCTTATGCAGCCGCAAGTTGGCCTTATTATGGGCTCAAAGTCGGACTGGCCGACAATGGAGCATGCAGCCAACATGCTTGAAAAGCTTGGCGTCAGTTACGAAGTCCGCGTTGTTTCCGCGCACCGCACGCCAGACCTGTTGTTTGAATACGCTCGTACAGCAGCCGATCGCGGCATCCAGATCATCATCGCCGGCGCTGGTGGCGCTGCTCACTTGCCCGGCATGATCGCGTCGCAGACTCCTCTGCCCGTGCTCGGAGTCCCCGTCCAGTCAAAAGCACTAAGCGGACTGGACTCTCTGCTATCGATCGCTCAAATGCCGGGCGGCGTTGCCGTGGGTACATTGGCTATCGGCAATGCTGGCGCAACTAACGCAGGTCTTTTGGCAGCGCAGATTGCCGGCCTCCACAATGCCGACATCCGCGCTGCAGTTGAAAGCTTCCGTGCCAGCCAGACCCAAGCGGTACTGGACAACCCTGACCCCCGCAACGACTGATTCGAACTTCACCGGAGAAACCCATGCGCATTGGTGTACTCGGAGCAGGCCAGCTAGGACGAATGCTTGCCCTGTCGGGCTACCCGCTAGCCAACCAGTTTGTATTTTACGATCTTTCAGGCAGCCCCAGTGTCGGGCTCGGCGAAGTCATTGTTGATCGCAACAACGAGTATCTGGACGACTTCCTGTCAAGAGTCGACCGTGTTACCTACGAGTTTGAGCACTTGCCCGTAGATGTTGCAGAGCGCATCGCCGCTGAAAAGCCAGTGCATCCATCTCCCCGCTCGCTTCGCATTTGTCAGAACCGGGAAGCAGAGAAGACGCTGTTTGGTGATCTCGGCATCCCTACCCCCCAATGGCGAATCGCCGAAAGCCCTGAAGCGCTGCAGCAAGCTGCCGAAGAACTGGGTTGTCCTGTCGTCGCCAAATCGAATACCGAAGGCTATGACGGCAAAGGACAAGCGGTACTGAAATCGCCTGAAGATGCAAAAGCGGCCTGGTCATCGATTGGCCATCCGAAACTGATCGTAGAGAAGTTTGTGGATTTCAGTCGTGAAATTTCGGTTATTGCCGCGCGCGGCGAAGATGGTGAACTTGCAGTTTACCCGATGGCCGAAAACGTCCACAGCGAAGGCATCCTGCGCTACTCGATTGCGCCGGCACCAGGCCTCAGCGCAGACATTCGGGAAGATGCAGAGCGCTATATCAAGCTGTTGCTCAACGAACTGGGTCATGTTGGCATTCTTGCACTTGAGCTATTTGAAACAGCTGACGGGCTTGTTGCCAACGAAATGGCACCTCGTGTCCACAACTCCGGGCACTGGACAATGGAGGGCGCCGAGACCAGCCAGTTCGAAAACCATATTCGCGCCGTCACCGGCATGCCTCTGGGCGATGTTACGCCTCGCGGCGTCAGCTGCATGATCAACATCATCGGCAGTAACGGCAGTAGTGCTGATATCCTGAAGCTGCCCTATGCGCACCTGCACCTTTACGACAAGCAGGAACGCCCCGGACGCAAACTCGGCCACATTAATATCGTGGCGGACAGTTACGAAGAATTGATCTGGCGAGTGAGAAACTGTGCCAGTTTTCTCCCCAACTGCCCGGAGTTCGACTGCTCGCTGACGTCAGCCTGAAACGCCTGACCAGGCCGGTAGCATCAACAGCCGAGCCGACATCAGCATCCATTGTGACAATGGCCCCGGGACTATTGGTGACACGCCAATTCCGGGGCCTTTTTTTTACCCGCCCCTTGAAAAAATTTCCCCAGCCCCAAGCTCTTACACCGTGGAATCGCCCTATCCGGGGTGTTAAGCTCTTTAGAGTTGTCACCACGATCTGCAATGTCCGCCGAGCAATCCTTACACCGTCGGCCAAATTGCAGGATCGTCAATACTATTAAAAGCGAAACGAGGGAGAACCGTATAATGGCCTTTGAACTTCCTGCACTGCCGTACGAAAAAAACGCACTTGAGCCACATATTTCTCAGGAAACCCTGGAATACCATTACGGTAAGCACCACAACACCTACGTCACCAAGCTGAACGGCCTGGTTGAAGGTAAGCCAGAAGCTGAGAAATCCCTTGAAGAAATCATCAAGACCTCAAGCGGTGGACTTTTCAACAACGCAGCTCAAATCTGGAACCACACTTTTTATTGGCACTGCCTGAGCCCGAATGGCGGCGGCGAGCCAACTGGCGCTGCAGCTGACGCTATCAACAAGGCTTTTGGCTCTTTTGACGCATTCAAGAAAGAGTTCAATGAAAAGGCTGCCGGCAACTTCGGCTCAGGTTGGACCTGGCTGGTCAAGAAAACAGACGGCTCCGTTGCCATCGTCAACACTGACGACGCCGGCACGCCGCTGACAACAGCTGACAAGCCTGTGCTGACAGTCGATGTTTGGGAGCACGCCTACTACATCGATTACCGCAACTCCCGTCCCGACTACCTGGCTGCATTCTGGAACCTGGTGAACTGGGACTTTGTAAACGAAAACCTGGCCTGATCGAGCGCGCCAGCTTCGTTTTCCCGGTTGCGCCTTTGGTGCACCGGGACAAAAAACGCCTGCTACCTTTAGCAGGCGTTTTTTATTGCATTCCTTTACATCTCTTCACTGGACTAAACCGCTCTCAACCGCTATTTAATTAGGCAGGCAAACGTTATTAGCAAGCGCCCTAATTTCAACAAGATAGCGTTGCACCCATATGGTGCATTCCAGTGTTTAACGGAATCGACCATTTGCAACTGCCGGCGCTTTCCGTTGAAACAGGCAGATACAACCAAAACAATAATATCAGCGCCTTTGGGATTTCAAATTGCAGGCAGCACATCGACAGCAGCGGTGTTCTGTCAGCCCTTGGGCAAACGTGCAGTTCTGTTAGTGGCAGCCCACTCACCGGTTTTGCCGCGCGATGAACCAAGCGCCAGACAATGACAAAACACTATAAGCTCGAACATCGGCTGGGGTATCGCATCCTCCGCTGGGTACTCTTTATTGCTCTACTGAGCGGTATATTGCTAAGTGCCAGCCAGGTTGTCGTGGATGCTCGCAGGGTATCCAGTGATCTCGATCAGCAAGCCGCACAAACGCTTGCGCTGGTACGTGACGCCAGTACTCAGGCCGTGTACAGCATTGATGAAGATCTTGCCCGACAAGTCGTGGACGGCCTGTTCGAGCAGGAAGCGATTCAGTACGCCGGCATCACCCACCCGGATGGCGACACGCTTGCCAAGCTGTCCAGGGACCCCATTCCGGCGGAATATCGCGCGCTCACCGACCCGATTTTCTCTGCCAAACGCGCCTATCGCGTTCCGCTGATACGCGGCGCCGGTAATGGCACTGTCTATGGCTATCTTGATGTCAGCTATGATACTGCTTTCGCTGCCGCCGCCTGGCTCGAGAGGGCAACACTGACCTTTCTCTCGGGCGTTGCCCGCGCGGTGGTGCTAAGCCTCGTGCTGTACTTCGTTTTCCACCTGCTGCTCACTCGCCCTCTGTTTCGGATCATCAACTCCATATCCCGGGTTAACCCGGACAATCCTGGCGACACGCTACTGGAATTACCCCGTGGTCACCGGAGTGACGAACTGGGTCTGTGGGTCAATGCCACCAATAACCTACTAGTGGCGATTACCGACAACCAGGAGAAGCAGGCAGACGCAGAAGCAAGGGTCAATCGGTTATCCCGATACGACAAGCTCACAGGCTTGCCTAATCGGGAACTGTTCATGACGATGCTTGAAAAGTCGCTGGAGCAACATCAGCGGAGAAACGAGCGACTTGCCGTATTCTGTTTCGGGATTGATGACCTCAAAAGTGTCAATGAGCAGCATGGCTACCACATGGGCGACCTACTCCTGCAGACCATCGCAGACCGACTGAACGACGGCTGTAAAAGCGGCACCTTGCAAGCCGCCAGACTGGGCAGTGATCAGTTTGTTATCGTCCGCCAGCACATCAAGGACGGCTACCAGTGTGCAGCAACGTCCGAATGGCTGCTGGCGGAAGTCGCCCGTGCCGTTCAGCTTGGCAGTCGCGAAGTCAACACCACCGCAACGATCGGCATCACCCTCTTCCCCGATGACGCGAGCGACAGCGAACAGTTGCTGCAGCGCGCCGAGCAGACCATGACCCTGGCCAAAACGGCAGGGCGGAACCAGTTCCAGTTCTATGTTGCCAGCGTTGATCAGGCTATCCGCGACCGGAAAAAGCTGGAGAAGGATCTGCAACGGGCACTTCCCGAGAACCAGTTCCATCTCGTCTACCAACCCCAGATCAACCTGGAAACTCGCCGGATAATTGGGGCCGAAGCACTGATTCGCTGGGAACACCCTGAACAGGGGCTGGTTCCACCAGACCAGTTCATACCGCTCGCCGAGTTGAATGGCTCCATTGTCGAGATTGGCCAATGGGTGCTGGAGCAGGCCTGCGCCCAGGCGGCACAGTGGTCAGCCAAAAGCATGCCCATCCGCATTGCCGTCAATCTTTCAGCCGTCCAGTTGAAGCAAGAGGACATCGTGAGCGAGATACTGGATACACTGAAGCGCTTTTCGATTCCTCCCGGGCGATTGGAGCTGGAGGTGACGGAAACCGGATTCATGGAAAACCTGGACAGCGCCGTGGAAAAGCTGAATCAGCTGCGTAATCACGGCATCAACATCGCTGTTGATGACTTCGGCACCGGCTACTCTTCGCTGACTTACCTCAAACGCTTGCCAGTACAGCACCTCAAAATCGACAAGCAATTTATCCATGATCTGCTGGTAAACGATGAGGATACCCGCATTGCCAATACGATCATTGATCTTGGTAAAAGCCTTAATCTCGCCGTTATCGCCGAAGGGGTTGAAACCGAGGAGCAAGAATTTTATCTGCGCAACCGGGGATGCCAACTGGCGCAAGGCTATTTCTTCAGCAAACCCCTGAAACCGGCGGATTTCGAGCAGTTTATCGCTGACTTTCACGCTAAACTGGTCGTGGACAGCACCCATAACGGATAATTGATGCTTAAACGCTCAAAAGCATTCGCCCCAAACGACAAGGACACCGCATGATTTCAACCCTCATCGGCTTGGCGGTCATCGCCGTTGCCGTAATTTACGTTATCTCGATCTACAATCGCCTGGTATCGCTTCGCAACCGCTTTAAAAACGGCTTTGCCCAGATCGATGTACAACTTCAGCGCCGGCACGACCTGATTCCCAATCTGGTAGAATCAGCAAAAGCCTATATGGAACATGAGCGAGGCACGCTCACCGCCGTTATGGATGCGCGTAACAATGCGGTATCCGCCCAAAAAGATGCTGCCGGTGATCCCGCCGATGGAAGCAAGGTGAAAAAACTGGGCTCTGCGGAGAATATGCTCAGCAAGGCGCTGGCCAACTTCTATGCTGTGGCAGAAAACTACCCGGATCTGAAAGCCAATGAGACGGTCCAGCAACTGATGGAGGAACTTTCCAGCACGGAGAACCGGGTTGCGTTCGCCCGTCAGGCCTATAACGATGACATCATGGTGTTCAATACGTACCGGGAGAAATTCCCGAATAACATCATCGCAGGCATGTTTACCTTCAAGCATTCGGAACAACTGCAACTGGAAACCGAAGAAGCGCGTCAGGCCCCAAAGGTCAGCTTCTAACACGGGGACAGCATGCATACTTCCGGCTTCTTTGAGCGCCAGGCACAGGCCCGGCGCAACACCCTTGTTCTGATTGCCCTGTTTTCGATTGCCGTTATCCTGATCACGCTGGTTGTTGATCTGCTCGGCTACCTAATCACCCGTGATGCAGAAGTCACGGCCAACTTTGGTACCTGGCTGCTGAGCCAGCAGGGTATTCTCACCTCCGTCGCTGTAATAACGATCATCGGCCTTGGTTCACTGTTCCGATGGATTGATCTGGCCAGCGGCGGCGCACGCGTTGCCAACATGGTAGGCGCACGCCAGCTCGACCCGTCAGGTCACGATGCCGACGAGCGCCGGCTGCGTAATGTAGTGGAAGAAATGGCAATAGCCAGCGGCGTACCCGTCCCCGATCTTTACGTGATGGACAACGAAACGGCAATCAATGCGTTTGTAGCGGGCTACAATCCCGGAGAAGCCGTGATGGTGGTTACCCACGGCACACTGACCCAACTCTCCCGGGATGAGCTTCAAGGCGTCGTCGGACATGAGTTCAGCCACATCCTCAACGGCGACATGCGCATCAACGTCCGGCTGATTGCAATACTGGCGGGTATTTTGATGATCGGCCAGATCGGCCAGTTCCTGATGAACACCAGCTTCTATCGTCGTGGCTATTCGTCTTCGTCGAGAGATAGTCGTGGCCAGGGCGCATTGATCGCTGCCGGTCTGGGACTGATGGTAGTCGGTTACATCGGACTGTTTTTCGGCCGCCTTATTCAGGCAGCCATTTCACGCCAGCGGGAAATGCTCGCAGATGCTTCGGCGGTCCAGTTCACGCGTAATCCAGAAGGCATTGCCAGCGCGCTCTATCGTATCGGGCAGAGCAGCGGCTACTTTCAGCACACCCGCCATGCCAGTGACATGAACCATATGTGCTTCTCCGAAACCGTCAAAATCAGCTTCGCATCCTGGCTGGCCTCTCACCCACCTCTTGAAGACCGTATCAAGGCTATCAGTCCGGGTATGCTGGCCCGTCTCAGGAACCGCACCCGTGACGACATACCCTCACCGGCATCCGAACCGCGGCCTGACACCGCACAGAGAACCCGATCGTTTACAGATGGACTACAAGGGCTTACCTCGCCCATCTCGGGTAGAAGCCAGACTGTCAGCCCGGATACCCGGCTGTCAGACACAGCGGGCACGCTCACCCAGGCGAACGAATCCTATGCCCAGACCCTTCTGGCCCGTTTGCCGGCTAATTTCCGCACGCTGCTCTACACCCGCACCGGGGCCGTTCAGTTTTGCTACAGCCTGATCCTCCACGGCATGAATGCGGGTGAACGTGAACGGGCTATGGCAGCCTGCGAGAGCAAGGGCGCGCACGCGTGCCAGCCTGAGGTTATTGCTCGCTTCTACCCTGCCCTGGACTCGCTCGGCAGTGCAATACGACTGCCAGCGCTTGAAATGGCGATGCCCGCATTGCGAAAGCTGGATCCGGACGAGCGCAGGATTCTTGAGCAGCAGCTGGATACCCTGGTGCGTGCTGATCAACGGGTTACCCTGTTTGAGTTCGCGGTTCTCAGCTTCCTCAAGCGTCATCTGCTTCCCGAAGGCGCCAGACCCGACCGGGTCCGCTACCGGAAATTTGCGCCCGTAGCGGATAGCCTGGCAACACTGCTGAGCCTGACCGCACGGACGGCCACCGAAAACGCCGCAGCTGCAGAACAATGCTACCAGGAGGCTATTGCCGGCTTTGAAACACGTAAGGGCGCGATGGGAGCACTTAAACAGAAGGTAACGGCAAAAGATCTGGCGGCAGCCCTGCAGCAACTGAGGGGGCTATCGCCCATGCTGAAGCCTGCAGTGATAGACGCCTGCGGGCACTGCATTCTGAAGGATGGAAAGGTGAGCGTGTGGGAATACGAAATTCTCAGGCTGGTCGCAGATCAACTGGATTGCCCTATGCCGCCGCTACCCGCCTCGCCGGAGTAACAGAGCGACCGGAAGGTACACCGCCAGCGGATTGCGCCACCGCATCAGATCGATCGGTGGCACAATGCAACAGCGGCAATGCGCCAGGCAAGTTACTCGCCGTCTTCTTTCACGACAGGTTCACCTGATTCGCTGGCGCTTGGAATCATGGTGTTGCGATTGAACAACTTCTCGATAGGCGGTCGCTCAGAAACATCAGGCACCTTGTCCAGATCGTCCGCCAGCTTTTCCCGAATACCCAGATTGACTTCCCACAACCCCTGATACTTGCTGTCGGTTGCAGCAACCGTATCACCTTTATTCAGTAGTATGGTCGGCCTCAGGAACACCAGCAGGTTGCGCTTGATCTTGCGTTCGGATTCAGATGAGAAGAGTGCGCCAATGTAGGGGATATCGCCAAGGAATGGCACCTTGCTGCGCTGGACCGAATGGTCTTCGCGAATAAGGCCGCCCAGTACGATGGTTTCGCCATCATCCGCCAGCACGGTGGTTTTGATCTCGCGCTTGTTCGTCACAATGTCTGACGCCGAATCAATGCTGTCCGCGATATTCTCAGTCGTCTGCTCAACCGTCAGCTTGACCAGGCCGTCTTCGCTGATTGAAGGAGTGACTTTCAGCGTCAGGCCCACATCCCGGCGCTCGATGGTTGTAAACGGATTGTTCAGGCCAGCGCTGGTGTTGGTGGTAGAACCGGTCACGAAGGGAACGTTCTGACCCACGATGATCTCGGATTCCTGATTATCCAGCGTGATGATACTGGGTGTCGACAGCAGGTTTGCCGATGTCGAGTTGGAGAGCGCCTGAATCAGCACACCCCAGGTGATACCGTCTGAATTGCGTTGGCCAACACCAAAGGTCATACCGCCGGCCGCAGGAGAAATCAGCTGGTCCGTTGCGATTGCACCGATAACATCTCCCAGGCTCCGCCCCACGTTGCTGAAATTTGTGCCAAGGACAGGAGTCGAACCGCTGCCTTCGTCACCCAGCGCGATCTGGACCCCAAGATCCTCGCCCATTTCGTCGCTTATCTCGACGATGGCAGCCTCGATCATCACCTGCGCACGACGGACATCCAGCGCACCGACAATCGCATCCACTTCCTGCATGATCGACGGCTCGCCCCTGACAACCAGCGCGTTAAGGCCTTCATCCGCAAAAATGGCGAAAGCCGAATCGGCGCCGCCGCCCGAGCCGCTTGAACCGCCCGATTTCGCTTGCTGCGTTTCCTTTGCCACTTCACCCATGACACCTTTAAGCAATTCAGCAAGGGATTTGGAATCGGCATGTTTCAGACGAATGACCTTGGTGGCACCGCCCGATGCTGAAGGCTGATCCAGCTTGCTGATCAGGCCGCGCATTTTGTTCCGGAAATTCTGATCACCGCGAAGGATCAGACGATTACTGCGCTCGTCAGCCGTTACGCTGTACTTCTTGACCGCCTCGTTACCGCCCTTCCCAAGCTCATCAGGTGCCAGCTCCTGCAACAGGCGCACCATGTCGCCGACCCAGGCCTCTTTGAGCTGGATAACCTCTACTTCGTATTTCGAGGGACTATCAAGTTCGCGAACAATGTCTTCAATACGACGCACATTGGACGCATGATCACTCACAATCAATGCGTTCGCGGCTGCAACACCAGCCAGATGACCGTACTTGGCCACCAGCGGGCGAAGAATGGGGACCAACTCCAGGGCATTTGCATTGTTGACCTGGACAACCTTCGTGATCAGCTGCTCTGACGGAACCTTATCAAAGCGACCTAACGACTCGGCAGATTGTTTGGCATCGACCTGCTGGACTATTTTGATAACTTCTTCGCCTGGTATGGCAGTAAAACCGTGGACCTGCAAAACGGCCAGAAACAGATCGTAAATCTCGTCCTTGTCCATCGGCGCCGACGACAGCACGGTAACCTTACCTTTGACACGCGGGTCAACAACAAAGCTATAACCTGTTATGTCAGCTATCTGGGTAACAAACGCACGGATATCTGCATCCTTGAGATTGAGCTTCCAGGTGCCTTCCTGACTATGGGCTGCCATGCTAAAAGGAAGCAGGACGAGCAATATCAGGACCCGGAAAAATGGCGCTTTCTGGTTAGTCATGCAGAACTTTTTTCCTGTACCGGGTAATCAAAACCAGGCAATGCGGAATCCGATCCGGCTTGCCTGCCATATTATTGTCATTCGTTGTCGTCAATTCACTGCGGTAACGCGTAAGTCACCGTGAAGCGCGCTCCGCCCCGCGCAATTTCGAGATTTATCTGAGGGAAGTCACGCCAGGAGTTGAGGAGTTCCCTATCCTGATCCAGATCGCCCAGCGCCTGGCCATTAATGGCCGTAATCACGTCACCGGCTTTCAGGTTCAGAGCATTCAGCATCGCGCTTGATCCGTCGTAAACATAACCTTCCGACTGACCAGACTCAACTGCACGAAGCCCGTATTTCATTAATGCGGCGTCACCCTGGGTTTCCAGCTGCTGCCTTGCAGCATCGACAAACGCATCAGGGGAGGAAACATCCGGCTCGTCGACCTGAGCGACCATCATATCAACGTCACCATCCTCAAAGGCCAGCGATTCTACCTGACCATTCCGGCGGATCAGTATCCGGTGCGACTCGACTTCTACCAACTCAACATTACCGGGCATTACCTCGCTCACGCGGTAATATGCGGTCGTGCCGTCTGTTCCTGCCACTATAGCACCGGAGTTCTCCGACTGCTCGGCAACCAGCACACCCTCAAGCTTAAGTCTCAGATTTGTCTCCGGAGCTGCACGACGCTCGGCCTCAGCCACCGGTGCGCCGGCATCAGGTCGTCCGAACAGGTAGATGCTCGAGAGCGGGTCCTGGCTCGCTACAGCTCCGGATGTTACCCCCTGAGCCATCGGCACCGGCGAAGCTCCCACGTCGGTCCAGGCAACGATCCAGGTCAACCGCCCGATCACCCATGCAAAATACACCACAAGCGCTATCAACAGAACATTGGCCAAGCCGCGGGACAGCGTTGCGTGTTGGGATAATTTCAGAAGCTGCTTCATTGCCATCTACCCTGCGGCCGGCAGCACGCGCTGCTGAACACTGAATACCACATCTCCGGGGGCGGCATTCCCGGACCAGGGCTGGTTAACCAGATCCAACATGCGGCGGAACAATTCAATTTTCACAACGCCGTCTGGAGCCAAACTGGCGGAAACCAGTGGATCAGGGTTGTCCTGGCGTGACACCAGAAAATCGACGCGCTTTTGCTGCTCATCAATATTGGCTTTGAGCGGCGGCAAAGTCGCCGATTCAGTACTCCCCCCCATAGGCCAGCTAACACGACCGCCCGCCCAACGCAGTCGACCGTTCAAAGAATCGACAGAACCCTCGGAGAGCGCCAGGTCAAAACTGTCGACACTCACATCGCCTTCAATGAGCGCCCCACCACTGCGTCGGATTTCAGCACTGAACTCGGGGATGTTGACGGAACCCCGCGCAGTGACAGCAACCGTATCAAAGCCGGGAAATCGGAGCTGACCATTCAACTGGGAAGCTGGCGTTCTGAGCGTCCAACTCAGGGGTAGAACCGCCCCATCGCTATACAGGCCATCGATATGCCATCCGACATTCAGGGAGTGTCCGAGAATATTGGTACGCACAGCACCATGCCAGACCTGGCCGGATACCTGTTCAACCACAATCCCGGGGGGCAATTGAATATAGGATTTTGAAAGATGCCAGACCCAGCCGGCAGGTAACCAGAATAGGAGGGAACACAGATAAACAATAACGCCAAGCACCACCAGAAGTACGATTTTTCCGGGTCTGAGGAAAGGTGTTTGGATGGGATCGGACATAGTACAAAACAGGTTGACGCGCAAATACGCAAGAGTTCAGGAGTCTAACAAACAAGAGGGGTAAGTACATGACGCAGGCCAAAAAAAACCCCGCGTAAAAACGCGGGGTTTCGGTACTGTGACGGGGTTGGGTTTACATCATGCCGCCCATGCCACCCATACCGCCCATGCCACCCATATCTGGCATGCCGCCACCGGCTTTCTCGTCATCCGGCTCATCAGTCACCATCGCTTCAGTGGTGATCATCAGACCGGCAACAGAAGCCGCTGCCTGCAGTGCAGAACGGGTCACTTTAGCCGGATCAAGGATACCCATTTCCAGCATATCGCCGTAGGCTTCGGTCGCGGCGTTGTAGCCGTACGAACCTTCACCTTCGCGGATCTTGGCAACGACAACAGAAGCCTCACCACCAGCGTTAGTGACGATCTGGCGCAGTGGCGCTTCCATCGCACGACGCAGGATGTTCACACCAGCGTTCTGTTCTTCGTTGTCAGTGGTAACCGTGGTCAAAGAGTTGAGAACGCGGATCAGGGTCACACCGCCACCAGGGACGATACCCTCTTCAACCGCAGCGCGGGTTGAGTGCAGCGCATCTTCAACACGTGCCTTTTTCTCTTTCATTTCAACTTCAGAACCGGCACCAACCTTGATAACGGCAACACCGCCAGCCAATTTGGCTACGCGTTCCTGCAGCTTCTCTTTATCGTAGTCAGACGAGCTGTCTTCGATCTGCTTACGAATCTGCTCAACACGTGAGCTGATATCAGCCTGAGCGCCAGCGCCATCGATGATGGTGGTGTTCTCTTTGGTCAGGTTCACACGCTTGGCGGTACCCAGATCATCCAGAGTCGTGTTTTCCAGAGTCAGACCCACTTCTTCTGAAATCACGGTACCACCTGACAGGATCGCGATGTCCTGCAGCATTTCCTTACGACGATCACCAAAGCCTGGCGCCTTAACAGCAGCAACCTTCACGATACCGCGCATGTTGTTGACAACCAGAGTTGCCAGCGCTTCGCCTTCGATATCTTCGGCAATGATCATCAGCGGCTTGCCTGCTTTGGCAACGCTTTCCAGAACCGGAAGCAGTTCGCGGATGTTGGAGATCTTCTTGTCTACCAGCAGGATGAACGGGTCATCCAGTTCGGCTGACATGTTGTCCTGATTGTTGATGAAGTACGGAGACAGGTAGCCACGATCAAACTGCATACCTTCAACAACGTCCAGTTCGTCTTCAAGGCCACGGCCTTCTTCGACTGTAATAACGCCTTCTTTGCCTACACGCTCCATGGCGTCAGCAATGATCTTGCCGATCGTTTCGTCGCCATTGGCAGAGATAGTGCCGACCTGCGCGATGTTGCGGCTGTCGTCACAAGGCTTGGACATGTCGCGGATCGCCTGAACAGCAACCTGAGTTGCCTTGTCGATGCCGCGTTTTAGATCCATCGGGTTCATGCCCGCAGTTACAGCCTTGATGCCTTCGTTCACGATGGCCTGGGCCAGAACGGTTGCGGTAGTGGTACCGTCACCCGCTGTGTCGTTGGTCTGGGAAGCCACTTCCTTGACCATTTGAGCGCCCATGTTCTCAAACTTGTCGCGCAGTTCGATTTCCTTGGCAACCGATACACCGTCTTTTGTTACGGTCGGAGCGCCGAAGGACTTGTCCAGAACCACGTTGCGGCCTTTGGGGCCCAGCGTCACTTTTACTGCGTCTGCCAGAACGTTGACGCCTGCAACCATGCGCTTGCGAGCTGAATCGCCAAATTTAACGTCTTTAGCTGCCATAATTCTCTTTCCTGTATTCGTTAGTCTTGAACGGGTATCGAATGACGTAAGTTGACGCGGGTCCGGATTAGTTTTCCAAGACGCCGTAGATGTCACTCTCACTCAGGATAAGCAGGTCTTCACCTTCAACTTTCACGGTGTTACCAGCGTACTGACCAAATACAACTGTATCGCCTACGCTAAGGGCTACCGCGCGGGTTTCGCCATTATCGAGAACGCGACCGTTGCCCACTGCGATTACTTCGCCCTGGGATGGCTTTTCCTTGGCTGCGCCTGGCAGAACAATCCCGCCTGCGCTTTTCTCTTCTTCTTCCTTACGACGCACGACAACACGATCGTGTAACGGACGAATTTTCATTGCTCGCTTTCTCCAATAGTCAGATTATCTTTGGCAATGAGGTTGCCGGGGTGCTCAAACCCTTGTGTGGTCAGGCTTTCACAACCCACAGCAAACTGGTGATCTGTATGTGGGGTTGAGCGTGATGTTTTCAACGGCCAACAACAAAAAAATTCATTTTTTTTCGATCGACTCGGGAGCGGAGGATGCCCCTTTCTCGCCTTCGCGCTCGAACTCCCCTTCAATGATGTCATCACGACCGCCCGGCCCCTTCTGGAAAGGGCTCTGGCCCGGGCCCGTTCCGAAGGTGGCACCAAACTGGAAGCGATTGCCGGAAGAGCCCGCAACGACCATACGCTTGAGTGCGATTCCGGCAAGCCAGTGACGGGTAAACGGTAGCAGGCAGATCAGGCCGAAGGTGTCGGTTACAAACCCCGGCGTTAGCAACAATGCGCCACCGACCGCCAGAATCAGACCTTCTGCCACCTCTTTGGCCGGCAGCTCGCCGCTATTGAGCCGCTGGTTGGCCTTGAGTAAGGTCGCTAACCCTTGCTGGCGCAATAATGCTGCACCAATAATCGCGGTCAACAGCACCAATCCGATCGTATTCAGCACACCGATCGCAGTGCCGACCTGGATCAGGACAACCATCTCCACGACGGGCAGCACAATGAACATAAGAAACAGGACGCCCATAATGGCTCCTTCATAACAATGCGTGGGTAAACCGAACCCGACACAGTTGTGCGGGCCGTCTGATATAATCCCTGTCGCCGAATTTTCAGAGAGAGTTTCACCACTCTCTCGCGCGCTTTACGCTCCGATAAGCTATTCAACTAACAATGTAATTAGGGCAGAACATGAAACTTCAAGATTCAGTAATCGCAATTACCGGTGGTGGACAAGGCCTGGGACGCGCAATGGCCGAATATCTGGCCGCCCGCGGCGCCCGTCTGGCGCTAATTGATCTGGTTCCAGAAAAACTTGAAGCCGCCGCCGAGGCCTGCAAAGCCGCCGGTGGCGATGCCCGCGCCTATACCTGCAACGTCGCCCGGGAAGCCGATGTTGAAGCTACCTTCGCATCAATCATTGAAGACTTCGGCCAACTGAACGGCGTCATCAACAACGCCGGTATTCTTCGTGACGGTCTGATGATCAAGGCTCGCGATGGTGAAATTTCGAAGCGCATGACGCTGGCCGAGTGGCAAGCTGTCATCGACGTCAATATGACCGGCGTTTTCCTGTGCGGCCGTGAAGCCGCCACCAAAATGATCGAAAACGGCGACAAGGGCGTGATTATTAACATTAGCAGTATTTCGCGTGCCGGCAACATGGGCCAGAGCAACTACTCTGCAGCAAAGGCCGGGGTCGCTGCGCTGGTTCCGGTCTGGGCAAAGGAACTGTCGCGTTATGGCATTCGCGCTATGGGCATCGCACCCGGTTTTATTGAAACTGAAATGACAGCGTCAATGAAGCCCGAAGCCCTTGAAAAAATGTCGGCTGGCATTCCTCTCAAACGAATGGGCAAGCCTGAAGAAATTGCATCGGCGGCAGCCTTCATCATCGAAAATGACTACATGTCTGGCCGCATGATTGAGGTAGACGGTGCCCTCCGCCTCTAACTCGCGGAATACCGACGAGCCAGTCACCCGAGAGCAGATCATCTGGCAGGTAGTGTGCTCTATTCCTTCCGGGCGGGTGGCGAGTTACGGTCAGATTGCCGCACTGTCAGGCCTTCCGGGACTGGCTCGCTTTGTCGGACGCACGATGAGCCAATTACCTGAGAACTCGGATGTTCCCTGGTACAGGGTGTTACGTAGCGATGGCCGCCTTGCTTTTCCGCCAGAATCCGAACGCTTTGGCACGCAGCAACGACTATTGCTCGAAGAAGGAGTGGATATCCGCCGCGGCAGGGTTCCCCTTGGCCTGTTTGGCTGGAAACCCTGAACAGACGGGACGTTAGCTCTACGCCCGACCGCCCTCAGATGCCTCACGCTGCAGTTGCGGCGACAGGGCATCCAGCCTTGCGCCATGACGCAGCATCCACCACGCCAACCCGATTGCGGGCAATCCCATAAGCGCCGAAATCAGGAAGAATTCGGCGTACCCAAACCCCGCAACCACAACGCCCGAAAAGCCCCCGATAAACTTGCCAGGCAAGGTCATTAACGAACTGAACAGTGCATACTGCGTCGCCGTAAAGGAGGCACTGGTCATACTGGACAACCAGGCGATCAACGCGACATTGGCAATACCGCCACTGAGATTATCAGCGCTCACAACGACACCCAATGTGACGAGATTCGGGGGATGCTGGGAAATTGCGATAAACAGCAAATTGGTTGCGGCAGTCAGAATGGCGCCCAGCAGCAGGATTTTCCTGACGCCATAGCGCATCACCAACACACCACCAAGCCCTGAACCGGCGATCGTCATCGCAAAACCGAATACCTTGGTGATGTCGGCAACGTCCGTCTTCGAGAACCCCATATACGTGAGGTAAAACGGATTCGCCATGACCCCCATTGAGATATCGCAGATCCGGTAAGTGGCGATCAGAATCAGGATAAAAACAGAGAGCTCACGGTAGCGGCCAAAAAAATCCAGGAACGGGCCGAGCACTGCAGCCGAAAACCAGCCCGCGACACGCGCCAGCACAGGTGGCAGATGGGCCCGCTTCAACGTCTCCTGCTCGACTTTGTCTGCAAGGTCCCGGGCCGCTGCGTAGTGATTGACTTTAGGTTCGCGGATCAGCAAAACCGTTGCAATACCGACGCCTACCAGAACCGCCATCACGTCATAAGACATGCGCCATGACCAGAACTCGGCGATATAGAGCGCACCGGCACCCGCAACGAGAAGCGCAACGCGATAACCAAAAATGTAGGATGCCGCCATCGCGGCCTGCAACCTCGACTCCGCTATTTCGATCCGGTAGGCATCAATCGCAACATCCTGGGTTGCAGACGAGAACGCGACCATCAGCCCACACAGTGCCATCAGCGTTGGCGCCTCGACCGGATCAACCCGGGCCATCAGCATTAACCCGCTTGCAATACCGAGTTGCGCCAGCAACATCCAGCTTCTGCGCTTACCAAGCCACCGGTCCAGCAATGGCAGCGGCAGCCGATCAACGACCGGGGCCCAAATAACCTTGATGGAATACGTCAGCCCCAGCCAGCTAAAGAAGCCGATAGTCGCGGTTTCGACTCCCACATCGGCCAGCCGGGCATTCAGTGTGGAAAACACCAAAAGAAAGGGCAGGCCCGCCGAGAACCCCAAAAACAGCAATACGATGACCGGCAAGCGGGTGAACGTATGCAGGGTTTCGGCGGCCAGCGTGGATCGGAGCCGATTAATAATGTCAGATCACCTGTTAGTCGCGGAAATTATTGAACTGCAGTGGCAAGTCCAGATCTGATTCACGCAGCACGGCCATGGCTGCCTGGAGATCGTCCCGCTTTTTGCCGGTCACCCGGACCTTGTCGCCCTGAATACTCGCCTGAACCTTCATCTTCTGATCCTTGATCAGCTTGACGATTTTTTTGGCGTCGTCAGTCTCAATCCCCTGCTTCAGGGTGAAATGCTGCTTGACCAGTTTGCCGGACTTGCTGTCGCCGTCTTCCACTATCGCACGTGCATCGATGTTTCGCTTGGCAAACGCCATGCGTAGCATATCGACCAACTGCTCGAGCTGGAACTCTTCCTGGGCGCTGAGCGTGATACCTTTGTCATCCAGTTCGAAGTCGGCTTCTACATTTTTGAAATCCCAACGATTACCCAGATCACGCTTGGCCTGATCAACGGCATTGGTTACTTCGTGCATATCAATTTCTGAAACAATGTCAAAAGTAGGCATGACAGATATCCTTTCAATACAGGGGTCTTTGTCTGGATCTTCGTCGGCATTTGCCGCGCCGGAATACGCGCGATCGAAGGCGTCAAAATGCGGAGGCGGTCACGCAATGCCACCACAGTACGCCGCAACACCGGGATTATGTCCGCAGGTTTTACAATTAACAGCAGAAGGACGCCCGATTCGCGCTATAATGCCCGCGAAAAAAGCACGGACATTCACTGTGTATGCCGCCTGACGCGACCCACAGAGAACCGCAGGTGCGCCTCCTTTCGGTCGCCAAGGATAGCAATTCGGCCGCAATGCCGCATCATGGATCGAAACCAAGAGTAGTAAAATAGCATGCCAAATCTTGATCTCCCCATTCTTGTTGTTGATGACGCCAAGTTCAGCAGCATGGTCGTTAGCCGCGCCCTGAAAAAAGCAGGCTATCGCGACGTCCGGGTGGTTAATAACGCCTCCGACGCCCTTCAGTTGATGGAGCAACGCGCGGTTAGCGTGCTGGTCGCCGATTGGCTGATGCCTGAAATGGATGGCCTGGAGCTTACCGACAAGGTGCGGCAACTGGACGAACAACAGAACCATTACACCTATGTGATCCTGCTGACGGCCCGTGAGAGTGTTGCAGCGCTGTCAGAAGCATTCGATCGAGGCGTGGATGATTTCATCTATAAATCGGACATGAGCAAGCAATTGCTGCCAAGGGTGTTTGCCGCGGACCGCATGGCTGACCGTCAGAATACCTTGTTGACTGCAAACGCCCTGCTGATCGAAAACAACCGTGAGCTGGAATCCCGCAATATCATCGACCTGGAAACGGGCCTGTGTAACAACAGCTATGCCCGGGAACGTCTTGAACGCAGCCTGCGACAGGCCGAAGCCCGCGGCGGCGCATCAGCTTATGTGCTGGTCGGTATCCGCAACTGGCAACCTCTCAAACGCCAGCACAGTGCCGGCACCATGAGCGAACTGGCCGTTGGCATCGGTCGGCGCCTGAGCCACCTGATTAGACCAATGGACGCACTATGCCGAGTGGGCGATAACCAGTACGCGATCATCGCTCACTTTGAAAACCCGGAGCATTGCACAACCAGTGCATTCCGACGCATATACGACGGCATCAATCACAAGGCGCTCAAAACAACGGCCGGCTACATCTCGGTTGAAGCCGGTATGGCGCTCTGCCGCATCGACGCCCAACTGGGTACGCCAACGGGGCAGGAAGTCGAAAATGCAGCCGTTCAGGGGCTGGTCGAAGCCTACGAGACCCGACTGTTTACCGAGACTCGCCCGGCGGTGTCGGAAAACGCCTGAGGAAATGCCGATTCGTCCTGATGATGGCAGGTGCTTCCTCAGTTGTGCAGTTGCTCACACAACATACCGTTACACTGCGACACGCATCACATACAGACGCCCACGACATCTATCTCTATCATTAGAAATGTGGATGTAGGCAGTATCCCCCATGACGGAGGAGTCAGTAGTCCCTCCGTCGCCAAATGGGGCATCGTCCAACGGATTAACGAATTTTTCAGGCACTTTCGTTGTTTCCAAATTTTTTAGCCGAACTAGAGTATCAGTTCGGCTTTTTATTGCCTGAAATTCCACTTCTCCCATGCTATTACTCGCTGCCCAACAGATTCCGCATTGCCAAATCCGGTGTGCCGTTCTTTAATGTCTGCTCGCAACTCCGAACACACACAATAAAATTGCACAGCATGACAACAGCTAAACAACCAACACTCGGCACCGTATCTGTCGCGGCTATCCGGCAATACCTTCGGGCAGCCGATCACCTTGGCATCGCGACAGCGCCGCTGCTCCAGCAAGCAGGACTCGACCCCCAAAACTTTCAGTCTGACGAAGGCCGGATCGACGGCACCCGCTTCCAGAACTTTATCCGCCTGCTGTGCAACGCCTCCGACAACCCCATACTGGGACTGGAAACCGGAGATTTCGTCCAGCCGGGCTCCTACAGCGTGCTGGGCTATATCACCATGAGCTGCTCTACGCTGGGCGAGGCGATTCAACGTATCGCGCCCTATGAAAAACTGGTAGGTGACATGGGCCTGACCCAGGTTCTGGTCAGCGGAGACGAACTTAACCTGATTTGGCAGTGCGGCTATCCGGATCACGTCGTGCGGCCCCAGCTTATCGACAATGTGATCAGTTCCTGGATTCACTATGCCCGGTGGCTCGCCGATGACCGGGATACCGCACCGATGGCAGTGCACCTTGAGCGGCGCTCACCTGGCGCGGAATATACACATACCTATGCCGAAAGATGGCGCTGCCCGGTTGAGTTCAACGCTGCTGATAACCGGATAATCGCACATAAGGATTTACTCGATATCCCCCTGCGCCAGCCTGATCCCGGATTGCGACGCACACTGGAAGCCCATGCCCAAACCCAGATGGCCGGCATAGAAGATCAGGCGGCACTGATGACGCGCGTGCGCGAGGCTATAAGACAACAACTGGTCCAGGGGGTCAGTCGACAGGATATTGTTGCGGAAAATCTGCGGATGACCCGCCGCACGCTGCAGCGCAAACTTAGCCTGGAGGGCACTTCCTATCAGGCATTACTGGACGATGTACGGCAATCTATCGCGGAAGATTACCTGGCCAATACCACACTGCCGATTCCTGATATCGCCCTGCGCCTGGGGTTCAGTGAAACCACGTCATTTCACCGACAGTTCAAGGCGCGGGTGGGCGTCACGCCCGGAGACTATCGGCAAAAAGGCCAGCCATAAGATCAGCGGCCCTTGGCAGCTTCAGCCAGCGATGCCAATACTTCATCGGTATCCGCACCCAACTTGCGACCAACGAACCGTGACTCGCAGGGTGTGGCACTGAACTTGAGCGGGTGTCCGATCTGGGGCTGCTCGCCGCCGCCCTCGCGACTGACTCCGATTACCATCCCTCTCGCCTGCAGCTGCGGGTGTTCCGAGGCTTCACTGAGCGACAGCACGGGTTCCACACACGCATCCTGCTCGGCAAACACCTCGCTCCACTCCTGCAATGTACGGCTGCGAATGGCCTTCGAAAACGCCTCGCGGAGCATAGCCTGATCTTCAGGTTTCTGACTCAACCCCACCCGGCCGAGCTCCGACACCCCCAGCGCATCGCACAACCGGCTCATGAACTGGGGTTCGAGGCTGCCCACTGACAGCCAGCGCTTATCCGCTGTCTCATAGTAGTCGTAGAAACTGCCGCCATTGAGTAGCGCAGCTTCAGGCTCAGGATTCACGCCGCCGGCGAGACAGGCCGCGCCGGCCATGCCGTTCAGCGCGAAGGCAGCATCCGTCATACTGATATCGACAAACTGCCCTTCGCCGGCTTGCTGGCGATGAATGACTGCTCCCAGAATCCCCATAACCGCGTGATGAGAGCCACCAGCCACATCCGCGACCTGAATACCCAGTGGCGGCGGCCCATCAGCTTTGCGCCCGCAATGGCTGCTGACGCCGGCGAGTGACAGGTAATTGATATCGTGCCCTGCCCTCAGGCGATAAGGACCCGTCTGTCCATAACCGGTAATGGCGCAGTAGATCAGCGATGGATTGATTTGTTTTAGCGTCTCGTAGGACAGCCCGAGCCGCTCCATTACACCGGGTCGGAACTGCTCAATCACAATATCGTAGTCCGCCACCAGCTGTTTGATCGCATCGACGCTTTCCGGCTTTTTCAGATCCAACGCCAACGACCGCTTACCGCGATTTAGATAACCATGCGATGTACTCTCGCCACCGTCGTGTGGCGGCATCACCCGGGTCAGGTCCAGCCGGTCGGGCGACTCGACCCTCAACACCTCCGCGCCCATATCGGCCAGCATCATGGTGGCATAGGGCCCAGGCAGCAGCGTGGTGAAGTCGAGCACTTTCAGACCTTTCAGCGGACCGGCCATAACATCTCCTTTCTGGATTAACTGTTCTCGGGCAACCTGTTGTTGTTTCTGCCTGTTGTTTCTGCGCAGCGTTCTTATTTGAACACAGACTGACAATTTACTCTGTTTGCGCCAACAGCCCGTTCCATCAAAGTAATTGGCCTGATCTTCCATAATTCTTGCCCCGGGCCAGTTTCCATAGCCTGCACTGGCTTCTATGATGGTGCGACTTAAGATGGTTGAGCAGGATAACGGATGGCAGATTTAACGGTTTCCGGACATTTTGTGCGTTCAGCGCTTAGCGGCGCTGAACTGCAAAACCGGGATATCAATGCGTTACTTCGACACGCAGGCATCTCCCCTGACTTACTCAAGGCTCCTCGTGCCCGGGTCAGCAGCGCTCAGTTCAGCCGCCTGATGCAAGTTATCTGGGAAGACATGCAGGATGAGTTCGGCGGGCTGGGCCCAAGGCGCTGCCGACCGGGCACCTTTGCCACTATGTGCACTCTGGCGCTGGAATGCACAACGCTGGAAAGCACGCTGGTTCGCTGCCATCATTTTTCCAATCTGTTCGAAAACGCCGTCTCCATGCGACTTGAAAAAGGGGGCCAGGAAGCACGCCTGGTGCTCGAGATCGAAGGCGAGATCCATGACCCGCAGTACTTTCTGCGTGAGAGCATTCTGGTGATCTGGCACCGCCTCTGCAGCTGGCTGATTGGCCAAGCCATCAAACTGGACAGTGCGCGCTTCAGCTACCCGGAACCCTCCCACGGCGACGAATACCGGCACATCTTTCACTGCCCGCTTCAGTTTGGCGCCAGCCGCACCGAACTGCGCTTTAACAGCCGCTTTCTGAGCGCCCCGGTGATTCGTGATCGTGCCGAGATGAAGCAGTTCCTGAGCACATCGCCGGCCGACCTGCTGGCACGACCGGACGCCGATAACACATTTGCAGGCAAAATCCGCAAGCTGATCGGGCGTGACTTTACACAGCCAACGCCGGATTTTGAGTGGATTGCATCGGAACTTCACGTCAGCCCGCAGACGCTGAGGCGGCGCTTGAAGCAGGAGAATACGTCATTTCAGGAGATCAAGGATTTGCTGCGCCGGGACCTGGCTATTTACTATCTCGGCAAACAGGAACGTGCGATCAATGACATCGCCTATCTGGTCGGCTTTACAGAGCCGTCGACCTTCCATCGGGCTTTCAAGAAGTGGACCGGTATGACCCCCGGCGCCTGGCGGGAAGACGAACCACCGGCGCCGGATTCTTCAGCGGGAACGCGCTAGACCCGCTGCGACTGGTCAAGGCGCCTGTAAGCGGCGGATCAGATCACCCAGCGTGCTTGCCAGCTCTTCAGTCGCATCGGCGTTGGAGCCGAGTTTCAGCCAACGGGAACCATCACGTGGGTCGTAAACCCAACAGGTACGCCCGTCATCCGGGCAATCCCATTTCAGCAGCGGGTTGATGCCGTATACGGGAATCGCATCAGAGGTCACGCGCGAGCGGCCTTTGTCGGTGATTTCAGTTTCCTGTACCTGCAGCTCTCCCTTGCCTGCCGTCACCCGATACTGCAAATCAGGCACGGCGTCTGGCCGAATGATTTTCGAGTTGCCATCCGTCCAGGCATTCAACGCCAACAGACTGTTGGCATGCTGTTGTAATGCATCCCTTGGTGAATTGGTAAGGTATAGCTTTTCGAGTGCGGCAACGTTGTTTTTTGCAGCGGGCTTGATCGATGCAAGGGGCTGAATTTCAACAATACCCTGCTCTCCTGCTCCACGAGATTTTCGATCGCGCTCAATGCGAGTGATCAGGCTCAGGGCTTCGGTGTAATGCTCGCCTTCTGCGCCAGCCGACGTGACATAGGCATCAAGCGCTGCAGTCGCTTCGTTGAAGTGCCCGGCCTGCTGCATAACAAGGCCACGATAAAACTGGTAGTCGGTAGGCTTGATCGTGTCCAGTGCCTGAAGCCGGTTCAGGTACTCACCGGCATCCCCCCATCGATCATCCGCAACGGCTTGCTCAACTGCCAGCATCAGACGCTGGGTCTCGTGCTCTGGAGGTAAAGCGGCCTGTACCGACTCCACCAGAAGCAGACTACTGAACAGGATTCCCATCCACTTGCTTTTCATGCCTGAAATTCTCCGCCGGATAAAACGTAATTGAGGGCACCGTTATTCTAGCCTAAACAATGCCATCCATGTGCCAAGGAGTTGCTGAGTGCAGCAGGAAATCTGTTCTGGGAGGCGGGAGCAAACCGGGGAGGCGCAGTTCAATCCACAATAACGGTATCACCATTGTGCTCGTCGCTATCGCCATCATTGCCGCCGGCGGCAGGCCGGCAGACCATAGGACACGTCTTTGGCATTGAAGGCATCACTGGCAACACTCCTGTAGACGACATTTAGAGGCTGCTGCAAAACGCCGAATAGCCAAGCGTACGTTCTGCATTAGCCTGTTTGACCATGCCACGACGTCATTCTAGGTCAGACAAATCACCCACGCTGTGATCTGAATTCCAATCGAAAGTCCTGCAAGTGACGGTTTTCAGTCATCCGCCGACGCCGGTCCGTCCAGATCCAGCCCGCTCTCTCCTGCGTCGTCCAGCTCTGCGTCGACGTCGTCGTCGACCTCGGCGCGATCCCTCACCGTTTTAGGCAACGTCTTTTTAACCCGAACACCCAGCGCCACAAACCGGTTCGCCTGCGATATCAGATTCCCTTTCCCGCGGGTCAAGGTGTTCATCGCAGAATCATAGGTGCCCTGAGCGGTTTGCAGTTGCGCCCCCAGTTTTTCCATTGATTCCACGAAGACCCGCAGCTTGTCATAAACCGCGCCTGCGCGGTCCGCAATTAGCCGGGCGTTCTGGCTTTGTCGCTCATAGCGCCAGATATTCTCTATCGTCCGCAGTGTGGCCAGAAGCGTGGTGGGCGTAACCACGATAATTTTGTGCTCGAACGCCTCGGCGAACAGGTTTTCATCCTGCTGGAACGCTGCCACAAATGCCGGCTCAATCGGCATAAACAAAAACACAAAATCCGGCGAGTGCAAGCCATGTAACTGGCTGTAGTCCTTTTCGCTCAGCTGGCGAATATGCTGACGTACCGCCTCGACGTGTGCCTTCAGCGCCTCCGCTTTCGCCAACTCGTCATCTTCGGTTACCCATTGCTGATAGGCCACAAGCGACACTTTGGAATCAACAATCAGGTTGCGATTGTCCGGCAGATGCACGACGACATCGGGGCGCAACAACTGACCATCAGCGCCACGGTAACTACCCTGGGTGTCGTACTCGATACCTTTACGCAGACCGGATTTTTCAAGCACCCGCTCAAGAATTAACTCACCCCAGTTGCCCTGGATTTTCTTGTCACCTTTGAGCGCACGCGTCAGATTTGCTGCCTCTTCAGTGATTTGGTGATTGAGCTTTTGCAGGGATTCAATTTCAGTCCGCAACGCCTGCCGGTCCCGGGTTTCGGTGGTGTAGACATCCTCAACCCGCTTTCGGAAATCCGTGAGCTGTTCGCGGAAAGGATTCAGCAAGGTATCCAGACTGGTGCGGGTTTGCTGGCTGAAGCGCTCACTCTTCTGCTCGAAAATGCGATTCGCCAGATTCTCGAACTCCTGCTTGAGCGCATCCCGGTTGCGCTCCAGCAATTCGAGTTTCTCTGAAGTTGAGCGCCGCTCTTCTTCCAGAGTCACTTCCTGCTCTCGAGTTGTAATACGGGCATTTGCCAGTGCCTGGCGGGTGTCATCAAACTGCTGCCGCAGCTCGGCTAACTCTTTTTCCAACGCCTGCTCACGATGCACTGCAGCGGCACGCTCTGCATCCAGAGTCGCGACTCGATTCTCAAGCTCACCGGACCGTTGCCGCCAGGACTCCCTCGCGGTTTCGGCATCCGTCAGCTTTTCCTGCTGACGGGCGTCGGCCAAACCCCACTGTGCTTTCTCTTGCTCCAGCAATGCGCGATCCTGGGAGGCCTGCTGCAATGACGCCTCCAGTGAATCGTTGCGCTGCACCTGTGCGCCGAGTTCAGCTTGTGCAGCCTCTGCTTTTCCAGCCGCCAGTAACCATTTGTGCCGGCACGCAAAGTAAGTGATAACAACGGCAATCAGAGCCGCGACAGCAGCAACCAGGATGACGTACGGCATCATTTCCTGAGAGAAAAGCGAAGGCAATGTCTACTCCTCAACAGTCTTCGTTAGATTGGGTGCAGCCCATTATCCAGCATTACCCCTCAGCCGCCACCTGTGCTTGCATATTCAGGTGCACATGGCCCGCATCAGACTAAAGCCGTAAAGACATTCAGGCGATGGATTGGTAGAGAGTAAGCTTAGGGTGATCCTGCGCTCAGCCGGTTTGATGGACAGGTCTCAAAAAAGCCAATAGCCCTTCTTGTTGATACATCCACCTATGGCATCGGTGCGTAATCTACGCTACAACTCTGACCATAAACATAATAATAAGTCAGTGTTTACAGCGGCTGGCCAGAATCGTCTTCGTGCGATATCCGTGTGACGAAGGGACACTGAATTCAGAGCAATACAGGCTCTGACAAGACATTATTCGAGACAAGATCATGCTGAAAGCTTTATGGCGCAAAACTACCGGACAAGACTGCGCCGTCGCACAAGAGGCCAACACCTCCCAGTTCAACCTTAAAGACCACCTCACGCATACTGGGCAGTATCATCTTGAACGCCTGCAGATGCTGGTTGAGCTGCGTTTTGAGAAAACATTTTCTGATAACACCGATTCTTCGATACGCGACCTGATCCGCTTTACCTCCAGGATTCAGGATCAGGATATTCAACGCGAACTCCTGCTGCTGTACCTCAACTGCCCGCCGGCCGCACAGAATTTCCTCCGCTCTGATGACCTCATTGATTCTGGTCATTACATTCACACTCAATCATCTGATCCAAAAGCCTAGAAGCAGCAACTTGCTGTCTTAATGACACGCGTTCATTAATTCCTTGCGCGAAACCACGACATCGGCCCATCAGGCATATTAAACTTCCACTCAACTTAAAAGCTGATACGTGCAGAACATTGTGGTTTACAGGACCTTACCTATCGGTAAAGCCTTAAACTGACGGAATAATGTATACTCTTGCGCGTCAGATCAGGGTTTGAAAGACGAGCCTAAACAGAATAATTCAGGATTCACTGAACAGAGGTTTCAAATGCTAACGCGCGCAACTCGCTCGCCCTTCCGTTTTTCGTTGATTGGTCTTCTTTGTGCAGCAGCTGCGGGATGCTCAACCGGCTCTTTGCTGGTCGACGAAAAGGATCTCGGCTCAATCGAAACACAGCAGCAAGAACAGTCCACCGAAATCCGCAATCTCAGTGAAGACCTGAAAGCGCATCATCGCGGCATGGTCCGCAACAATAATGAAAATACCCGCGCACTCATCGACACTATTCGCGACCAGATCAAAACACCGGCCTGCCCTGAAAAACCCCAGCCCGTATGTTCAGCACCGCAACCTGCCAACACCAAGGCATCCCAGCGGCTGCAAGGCATGCTTATTGTTGGTGAGCGGGAAAATGTGCACTTCCTTGAGCTTGGCTACACCTATGAAGCCCGGATCGACAGTGGCGCTGAAACCTCATCCCTGGACGCCCGTAATGTCAAGAAATTCGAACGGGACGGCGATAACTGGGTGCGCTTTGATGTGCCAATCCCGGGAGCTGACGGCAAGCTGAAAACCGTGGAACGCCCGGTTGCCCGACGCGTCCGCATTATTCAGTCGTCTCAGGAAGGTGACAGCGACGGCGAAAGCCGGGCCGTTGTGGAAATGCAATTTGCCATTGGCGACCACATACAGAAAGCTGAATTCACGCTTACCGATCGTCAGAACCTGACGTATACCGCGCTGGTCGGTCGAAACATATTGCGCGACGTGATGCTGGTTGATGTGGGCAAAACATTCGCCACTGAGCTACCGGACAAAATCAAGAAGTCCGATAAAGCCGAGAGCAACAAGAAGAAAGACGAAAGCGACAAGAAAAAGGACGACAAGTGAAATCCAGATATCCGTTTTATGCCGCCGTCCTGCTGTTGATTTTCGCCGGTCTCGGCCTATCCATGCTCCGGCATTTTGAACTGGGCATCCCCTGGCTGCCGGGTGAACAGCGTCCGGTGTGGATGATCGAGGCACGCGTCGACTTTGAAGCCAAGGGCGACCCGGTCCTGATCAGCATGAACCTGCCAGATGAACCTCCCGGATTCCGTGTACTTTCGGAACAAGCCGCGTCACCAGGCTATGGTTTTTCAATCGTACAGGATGAAGGTGACAGGCGCGCAGAGTGGTCCATCAGGAGCGCAACCGGCGAACAGACGCTGTATTACAAAGCGCAGTTTATTCCAGACCCGGACGCCAAACCCACGCCCCCACAAAAGCCACCCGTTCCGGAAACAGTCTACTGGGAAGAACCCCAACAGACCGCCGCAACAGAAGTGCTTGAGCTTGCGGCAGCCAAATCAAGCACGCCTGAGAGCATGACGCGGGAGCTGATCAAGCTTCTCGATTCTGCTGACCCCAACCAGAACACCGCCCTGCTGATGGCGGGCACAAACAGGGTTGAATTGCTCGAGCGTCTACTTAACTATGCCGAGATTCCGGCCCGCATATCAGAAGGCATCATGCTGGAAGACGCACGTCGCCGACAGTCACTGCGCCCCTTCCTCGAAATTTACGACGGCGAGCAGTGGCTGACGTTCAACCCTCAGAACGGCCAGCAGGGCCTGCCTGAAAACGTATTACTCTGGAGCCGCGAGACCAGTTCATTGCTGGACGCCATGGGCGCTGATCAGTCAGTGGTCAGTTTTGCGATGCTGCGCCAGACTGTTCCTGCACTGCAATTATCCCGCGCTGAAGCTATGCAGAACGGGCTCGGGTTCCTGAGCCTCTACCAGCTTCCGATTGAAGAACAAAGCATGTTCAAGATGCTGCTTCTGCTGCCGCTCGGGGCTTTTGTGGTCGCCTTCATGCGGATTATTGTGGGTATTCGCACCTCCGGCACGTTCATGCCGGTACTGATTGCCGTCGCGTTTCTGCAAACGTCGCTCGGCCCAGGACTGGTCACGTTCATCAGTGTTGTTGCCATAGGACTCCTGCTACGAGGTTACCTCTCGAGCCTCAACCTGTTATTGGTGTCGCGAATAGCGACTCTCATCATACTGGTTATCTTTATGAGTACGGCGATCAGCATCGTCGGCTATCAGATGGGCTTCAATACAGGGATGACGGTGACCTTCTTCCCGATGGTTATCCTGGCCTGGACGATCGAGCGGATGTCGATTCTGTGGGAAGAAGAAGGCCCGCATGAGGTCGTGGTTCAGGGTGCAGGCAGCCTGTTTGTTGCCATCCTCGCGTATCTGCTGATGACAGTACCGATTGCCAGTCACCTGACCTTCAACTTCCCGGAGCTCCATCTGGTGCTGCTGGCCGTCATTCTGATCATGGGTCAGTACACCGGCTACAAGCTCAGCGAGCTGCGACGTTTCCACCCCATGAAGGACTATGACTGATGCGGTGGATCACTCCACGGGAGCTTAGCAGCCGCGGCATGCTCAATATGAACCGGCGCAATGTGGATTACATTGCCCGGTACAACGAGCGCCATGCCTACCCTCTGGTAGACAACAAGCTGAAGACCAAACTGGTCGCAGCCGAGTACGACGTTGCCAGCCCGAAACTGATGCAGGTGGTTGCCCAGCAACACGAAATCTCCCACTTCCGGGAAAGGGTCGAGAACATGTCCGGATTTGCCATCAAGCCGGCAAAGGGCTCCGGTGGCAAGGGCATTATGGTCATCACCCATCGGGAAGATGACCTGTTTATCAAGGCATCAGGGGTGGCCGTCACCATCGGCGCACTCGAACGCCATCTCACTAACATTCTGGCCGGCCTGTACTCGCTTGGCGGCACGCCCGATGTTGCAATCATTGAAGACCTGATCCAGTGCAGCTCATCACTGACTGACTATTCGTTTCAGGGTGTGCCTGATATCCGGATCGTGGTTTTCAAGGGATATCCGGTAATGGCAATGCTGCGCCTGGCAACCAAAGCATCCGACGGCAAAGCCAACCTGCACCAGGGCGCCATCGGTGTCGGCATCGATATCGCCACCGGCGAGAGCCTCAACGCCGTGCAGTACAACCGACCAGTGACCGTCCACCCGGATACCAACCTGTCACTGAAGCATATCCGTGTTCAGGACTGGCACACCATGCTGCTGATGGCGTCACGCTGCTATGAAGCGACGGGCCTCGGCTACATGGGGGCGGACCTGGTACTCGATGAAACCAAAGGGCCGATCCTGCTCGAGCTTAACGCCCGACCAGGGCTCGCCATTCAGATGGCGAACGGCAAGGGGCTACTTCCCCGCCTGCGTCACGTTGAAGGGATCAAACGCCCTCACCTGACGCCAGAAGCACGGGTGGAGTATGCAATGTCACGGTTCAACCACACCAACTCCCAGTTCGCCGACTCAAGAACAACCAAAGCGTCTGCCTGATTCCGAGAACACGATTCGGGCAACAGAACTCTGGCAATAAGCGACCAGCCATAAAAAAACCCTGTCAGTCACCTGACAGGGTTTTTTGTTTGCCGGCCGATTTTACTTCATGCCGGCATCCATCATTGCTTTCTCGTTGTATAGCCCTTTCATCAGGCCATAACACATCACCAGCAGGATGATCGTGAACGGCAGACCCGCACTCACCGCACCCGCCTGAAGCGTCGTCAGCGCATCTGCACCACCACCGAAGATCAGCGCTGCAGCGATAGCACCTTCCATCACAGCCCAGAACACGCGCTGTGCAGTCGGTGCATCAAGCTTGCCGCCCGCCGTGATGCTGTCAATAACCAGCGAACCTGAGTCCGAAGAGGTTACAAAGAATACCAGCACCAGCACGATACCAAGGAAGGAGGTAATCGCGGTGAACGGAATATTCTCGAGCATCTGGAACATGGCCAGCGACACCTCGCCCAAACCGTCCGTAGCCAGTGAACCGATACCTGACTGAATTTGCGCCAGAGCAGAGCCACCGAAAGTGCTCATCCAAACGACTGTAATCAGGGTTGGGATCAACAGTACAGCGGTAACAAACTCTCTTACAGTCCGGCCTTTGGAGACACGGGCGATAAACATACCGACGAAAGGTGACCAGGAAATCCACCATGCCCAGTAGAAGACAGTCCAACCGTGAAACCAGCTCTCATCTTCCCGGCCGAACGGATTACTCAACGGCACGATATTACCAACGTACGATGATGCCGTGGTCCACATGGTGCTGAAGATATCCAGCGTAGGCCCGGCAACCAGCACAAACAACAACAAGGCTGCTGCGAGCCCCATATTGATATTACTGAGGGTCTTAACACCGCCATCAAGACCGCGCAAAACCGAGATCAGAGCAACGGTCGTGACACCCGCAATGATAATCATCTGGGTGGAGATACCATTGCTGATATCAAACAGGTAGTGCAGACCCGATGCCGCCTGTTGCGCACCAAACCCGAGAGAGGTTGCAAGACCAAATATGGTAGCCAGTACCGCGATGATATCAATCACATCGCCAATCCAGCCCCACACGCGATCACCGAAGATCGGGAAGAAAGCGGAACGCAGTGTCAGCGGCATCCCCTTGTTGAAAGCAAAGAATGCTAACGACAAGGCAACAACAGCATAGATCGCCCACGGGTGGAGGCCCCAGTGGTACATCGTTGCGCCCATTGCCAGCTTGGCACCTTCTGGCGAATTAGCCGCCACGTTCAAAGGCGTACCATACCAGTCGGTATAATAAGCTACTGGCTCAGCGACACTCCAGAACATCAGGCCGATACCCATACCGGCTGCAAACAACATCGCAAACCAGGATATGTTGCTGAATTCCGGCTTCGCGTCGACCCCGCCAAGACGAATCTTGCCGACCGGCAACACAATCAGCGCAAGACAAAAGATGACAAAAATATTGCCGCTGATCAGAAACAGCCAGTCAAAGTGCTCGATAGCGCCAGTTTTCGCGCCATTAAGCAGCGATTTGGAGATGTCGGGAAACATCAGAGTTCCGACAACAAACACGATTATCAAAATCGCGGTAATGAAAAACACCGACTTGTGTAGGTCAAGCCCGAGGGGCGTAATATTGTCCTGACCTGCCTGATAGTCGGTGGAGTATTCGTCTTTTACGACTTCGCTCACGTAAAGCCTCCTAACACCGAATGTGTGCACCCTTAACCGGGTACTAAGTTACAAGCGCTTAAGTTTATTCATTTGAACTCAAAATATCAAAATTCAGTGAATTTCGTGGCGCATTCCGGCAAAAACCGCCGATAAACTCTGAAAAAGTCCTCTTAGCCACTTTAAAAAATGCCAATAATCCTGAATTCCCGCACCGTTTTAGTTATATGTCTAAACATCACACATTACCAACAATCTCGACTGGAAACTTTGGCCGAATCCAACCGTTGTATTTTTCTGTTGCCCTTATACGTTATCCTAGACCATCTCATCGGGGTGCCTGAGATTGTTTTAGTCAGGCTGAGATCAAACCCGCGGAACCTGATACGGATAATGCCGATACAGGGATTGAGCCTTTGCCGGTTTTTTTTCGCGCGCCCCGTTGTATCGACTCTTTCCAATTAGCGATTAACGGTGGCCTCCATGTTTAAAAAAGCCCTGCTGGCGCTGGGGTTTCTGATAGCACCCGGTATCCCTTACGCGCAAACAACGCTAACGGTCTACACCTACCCGTCATTTGTATCGGAATGGGGCCCGGGCCCCGCCATCAAGGCTGCCTTTGAAGCCGGCTGCGACTGCCAGATCCGTTTTGTCGCGCTCGACAGCAGTGTGGCATTGGTGCACCGGCTGCGGCTTGAAGGCTCTTCCACTCCGGCTGACATTGTTCTGGGTCTGGACGCCAACACACTCTCTGAAGCCAGAGCAACCGGGCTACTGGCTCCCCATAACATTGATACGTCAGCAGTTTCGCTTCCTGTTGATTGGCAAGACGACACCTTCGTGCCTTACGACTGGGGCTATTTTGCATTCGTATACGACACCGAACAGCTCGCTTCACCTCCGAAAAGTCTGGAGGCGCTGATCAACGCGCCGAATGACCTCAAAATCATTATTGAAGATCCGCGCACCAGCACTCCCGGCCTGGGCCTGATGCTATGGATGAAAGCAATATACGGCGATCAGGCACCGGAAAAGTGGAAGCAGCTTCAACCTAAAATCCTGACGATCACAAAAGGCTGGAGCGATGCCTACTTCTCGCTGTTCATGAATGGCGAGGCGCCCATGGTGTTGTCATATAGCACTTCGCCTGCTTACCACATGGCGGTAGACAAGACTGAACGTTACCAGGCCGCCGAGTTCTCTGAGGGGCATTATCTTCAGGTGGAAGTAGCGGCACGAGTCGCTCATAGCGCGCATCCGGAGCTCGCGAAGCAGTTTCTCGAATTCATGTTAAAGCCCGGATTCCAGAATGAAATCCCGCTGAAGAACGTAATGTACCCCGCCACAGATATCGGCGATGCGCTGCCCGCTGTGTTTGAACGCCTGATACAGCCCGACAAAACCCTTTTTCTAAAACCGGAAACGGTCTCCAACCACCGAAAAGACTGGATCAGTGAGTGGCTGAACGCGATCGCCAATTGAGAAACCCGCCCCTGAGCGCCGCGGGCTGGCAACTCGGCCCCGGCCTGGTGATTGCCGGCATCATCGCGCTGATCTCGTCAGCCGGCCTCGGCGCGCTAATCTGGCAATGGGAGCATGGAGCTCTCGCCCGTCTATGGGAGAGCAACTACCTGCGGCAGGTTATCCAGTTCAGCGTAGTTCAGGCTGCGCTCTCAACCCTCCTTAGCATCGTTATTGCCGTGCCCGTTGCCCGGGCTCTGGTACGCCAGAAGCATTTCCGCGGCCGCAACGCCCTTTTGCGCCTGATGGAGTTAAGTCTGGTGCTGCCCTCTATAGTGGCAGTATTCGGTATTGTGGCGGTCTACGGTCGCACTGGCTGGCTTAACACCCTGCTGACCACCAGCGGAATTGACTGGCGCTGGAACCTCTACGGATTGCAGGGCATCCTGCTGGCCCACATCTTCTTTAATGCGCCGCTGGCTGCACGCGTCATGGTGCAGACCCTGGAACGGATACCCGCCAGTCACTGGAAAATAGCGAGCCAACTGGGAATGACCAGCGGAGCAATCTGGCGCGCTCTTGAATGGCCTGCGTTGAAGCGCCTGATACCCGGCCTTGCCGCGTTGGTATTCACACTGTGTTTTACCAGCTTCGCCATCGTGATGACTCTCGGCGGCGGCCCCTCGACAACGACCATTGAAGTGGCCATCTATCAGGCGCTGCGATACGAATTCGACTTTGGACAGGCTGCGCTGCTGGCGATCATTCAGTTGATTATCTGCGGTTCGCTCTGGGCTTTAGCCAGCCGTCACGGACGAACCCGAGATCTGCTGCCATACAGCGGCTCATCCGACACATTTTCACGAGTCGATACTGAAGGGTGGCACCGGATTCGGGACGGCGCCCTGCTCGGATTGTTTTTCGTCTTCCTGATAGCACCAATTCTAGCGATGGCCCTGAGAGGTGTACCCGGACTGGCAGACCATATCGCGGATTTCCGACTCTGGAGCAGCCTTGCAAGAAGCCTGCTGGTTGCCATCGGTGCAGGCCTTGTCAGTGTCAGCTTTGGTCTCGCCATCCTTGCCACAAGCAGCGGAATGCGACAACGCCATCACGCAAAAATGGCCGCACTTCTTGAAGCCAGCGGTCACCTTACACTCGTAGTGCCTGCACTGGTGCTGGGCACGGGCTTGTTCATCCTGATGCGCCCGCAACTGGGCTCGGTTACACAAGGGCTGGCGCTGGTGATGGCCATTAACGCTTTGATGGCATTGCCATTTGTAATTCAGGTACTCCGGGGGCCTTTGTCGTCGGTATCACCCGGAGCGCTAAGGGTGGCGGATCAACTCGGCATTCGAGGCCTTTATCGTTGGCAGTTCCTTTTCTGGCCGCTGATCCGGCGGCCACTCACACTGGCCCTTGCCTATGCCATCGCGCTGTCACTCGGAGACTTCAGCATCATTGCCCTGTTCGGCAACCCGGCAAGCCCCACTCTACCGATGTTGCTTTATCAGCAACTCGCCAGTTATCAACTTGATGCAGCTGCAGGCACTGCACTGTTACTTGTGAGCGTTCTGGCCGGCATATTCGCCACACTTCAACGAACCGGAAGACGCCTGCCTGACGTTATTTCAAAGCCCGAAACGCTCAATCCACTATCAGATGATGACGCGGGAGACGCTTATGCTCGACGTTCATGAGATCAGTTTCCGCTACCCGGGTTCCGCATCCCGTTTCGAGTTCGACTGCCAGGTAGCGGCAGGCGAGTGCCTTGCCATTACGGGCCCCAGCGGTTGCGGTAAGAGCACCCTACTCAATCTGATCGCCGGATTCCTGGAGCCGGACACTGGTGACTTGCTCTGGAACAAGACAAGTTTCACTAGCGCCCCACCCTGGCAAAGACCGGTGACATCCGTATTTCAGGAGCACAACCTGTTTGACCACCTACCTGTGCGGGACAATATCGGGCTTGGCATCGACCCGGGCCTGAAGCTGACGGCTGACGATGACAACCGCATTCGGATGCTACTTGAGACTGTCGGGCTGGCAGGATTATGGCAGCGTTACCCTACCGAGCTCTCAGGCGGTCAGTGCCAGCGGGTTGCCATGGCCCGTGCGCTGCTGCGCAGGCAACCTGTTTTAATGCTGGATGAGCCGTTTACCGGCCTCGATCACGAGTCCCGTGCCATACTCTGGTCGTTACTGGAAACCGAAAAACATCGCGGTACGGCAATCATTCTGGTCAGTCATGACCCGGATGATGCCCGCAGGCTGGCAGATCAGGTCAAGGTTCTGGCAAGCTGATCCTCTACACTAGGGCCAATATCAAAAGGCGGACAATAGCCGGCCAACGGAAAACAGGAGAATCATCAGGCACATGTCGAAACTTTCCCCACTTCCATTGCGGTATGGCGCGCTCACTGGCAGCGTAATCGGCTTTTTCATCACCTTGCCGCTGGTCTGGCTTGATCCGTGGTTTGCGCTGCTGCCACTCCTGTTCGGCGTCCTCATCACTGTCGGCATCTACGACCTGAACCAGCGTGCACACACAATCAGCCGCAACTACCCGATCCTTGCGCACTTACGTTACTTCCTTGAGTCAATCGGGCCCGAAATCCGCCAGTACTTTATCTACGCCGACACTGAGGAACGGCCCTTTTCCCGGGAACAGCGCTCAGTTGTATATCAGCGTGCCAAAGACGTGCTGGACAAACGTCCGTTCGGCTCGCTTCACGAGATGTACCACGAGGGCTACGAGTGGATTAACCACTCACTTAAACCTGTCGGGCACGATCACAGCGACTTCCGCATTTTGATCGGCAAAGATTGCAAAAAGCCCTACAACGCCAGTGTGTTCAATATTTCAGCCATGAGCTTCGGCTCCCTGTCTGCCAACGCCATCCTCGCCCTAAACCATGGTGCTCTTAAAGGCGGCTTTTATCATGACACCGGCGAAGGGTCCATTTCCCGCTATCACCGCCAATACGGCGGCGATCTGGTATGGGAAATTGGCTCCGGCTATTTTGGATGCCGGAACGACGATGGCACCTTCGACGAAGCGAAGTTTGTGAAGAATGCCGCGCTGGACCAAGTCAAAATGATCGAGATAAAACTCTCGCAAGGTGCTAAGCCGGGGCACGGTGGCATCCTGCCCGCCGCAAAGGTAACGCCCGAAATAGCGGAGGCTAGAGGCGTTCCGGTAGGCAAGGAAGTGGTATCGCCAGCTCAACACTCCGCGTTCAGCACGCCGTTGGAGCTCATGACGTTTATCGAGCGCCTGCGCAAACTCTCGGGCGGCAAACCGGTGGGGTTCAAAATCGCGATTGGCCATCCATGGGAGTGGTTCTCTCTGGTCAAAGCCATGCTGGCGACCGGCAAGCGACCGGACTTTATCGTTGTTGATGGCGGTGAAGGCGGCACGGGCGCGGCTCCACTCGAGTTTATCAACCGGCTGGGCATGCCGATGACGGAAGCCTTGCTACTGGTTCACAACACGCTGGTCGGCGCCAACTTGCGGGAAGATATTGCGATCGGAGCGGCAGGGAAAGTAACGTCCGGATTCGATATAGCCAGGACCATCGCACTGGGTGCCGACTGGTGCAACTCGGCCCGGGGCTTCATGTTCTCACTGGGCTGCATCCAGTCACTTAACTGCCACAACGACAAATGCCCCAGTGGTGTTGCAACCCAGAACCCAAGGCGCAGCAACAAGCTCGACGTTGCCGACAAAAGCTTGCGGGTCAGCAACTTTCATCGCAACACCATGGACGCGTTGGCCAATCTGTTGGGCGCGGCAGGCCTGAATCATCCGCAGGAGCTGGGGCCAGAACACATCATTCGGCGGATATCCGAGAACGAAGTACAGCCCTACATGGACCTGTTCCGGTTTCTGGAGCCTGGTGTCCTCATCGACGGCAAGACCGATAATCCGGTGTTCGTGAAGTACTGGGATAGTGCCAGAGCAGACAGCTTTGACGCGCCGGACTTTGTCCGCAAACTCAGAGAGACCAAGCTTCACTGAGCCCGCCTGTTCAAAAGGCGCGACTCAGCTTCAAACGGGACTGTTGATCTACAGGCCGGAATCAGCCTGAAGATCAATGGCCGGCAACCGGTCAGCCCCCCAGCTTTCATGGGTCAATTTGATGACACGGTCCAGCGCTTCCCGCTCCACGTTGGCGAGCACGCCATGTTCCAGCGGGTCAAAGTGATAGATGTAAAGCCGCGAAGCAAACTCCTCAAATGGCAATGATGCCTCGCCAAAGTGCTCATCAAACCCCGCTGTGCTGACGACGACCCCATTCCCCCAGTTCTGTCCACTGTCATTGTTGGGATTGTAGAAATACACCCGCATGACATTCTGTGGGTCCAGCGCGATCCGCAGTATTGTGATGGCATGCCAGCCAATAAAGCGGGCGACACTGTCGGTCACTGCGATGCCAGCGGGCTGGGGGTGGATCAACGGCTGATTACCGTTGAAGTAGGGATGGTAACTCGCATAAAAGTGGCGCAGGAACTCGTCCATATCGGTCAACTGCCCCGTCGCCACATCAACATTGATTCGAAACCCCCGGCCGCACCACCAACCATGGAACTCAGGGTTAATCCACCGATGCGGATCCCCTTCCCGATCAATACAACGACGCCCCATTTCCGCGTATATGCGGTCCAGGTGAGGCACCACAATCAGCGACACCGGATCCAGATCGAGCGGTGTTTCAACGGCAACGCCCGACTCGCTTTCCTGAGATGAAATGGCCTGACCTTCGAAATGCATGATGATTTCGTCGTCACGGGCCGCCCAAACCACCATTTGCAGCATGTAGTCCGGATCGTTGAAAGCCCACATCGACAAAGCCCGCGCCGACTGGCAGGTCGGATTGTTGCCCTGGCCGACGCCCAAAGGCTGCCCCAGCATGCAGAGCACGCCCTCCAGCAATCGGGCGCCCGGTGATGGCGTTTCGCCGTATACCAGCTTCAGGCGCACAGCGGCGTGGGATGATATCGGCAGCGAGATTTGTCGCCACAACGCTGGTGCCACGGGTAGCTGATACAGAATCCCCCGTTCCAGAAGCAACGCCAGCCCGTACACCGCCTGCGCTGTTTGTGGGTATACACTGGCGTTGATCAGCGCGTGCACCAACTCCTGGTAGCACAGCAGGCAATCCCGGCCCGTACTGGACAGCCCCAGCGCCTCTGAAATCAGCTGGTCGCCCTGATCGAGCAAAAAGCGCAATAATACAGCGTGATAAGGAGAGACCAGCCCCGTGTCGTGCATCGCTCTGGCGCAACCGGTCGCTTCAGTCAGGAGCCCGCGTGAATCCATGGAGGCGATACGCTCTTCATAGATCCCGACGCCCGGATCTTCCCTGCACGCCTGGGTAGGCCCGAACAGGCTGCTCACCAGCCGGTCAGCACCGGATCCGCTGCCGCCAAGGTCGATATCGGGATTGGCGCGGCAAATCGCAATCTGCGTGATCATCTGCTTCACAGATTCAGTCTGGATTGGCCGCTGCTCGAGAATGCGCCAGATCTCGGCTATCAGTGTATCGATGATATGTTCGTAGCCGATCCGGTCTGCAAGGTGCTTGAAAAGCGATCTGGGGATAGCGGCATGATGCCCCAGCCGGACGCGCTCTGCCTCGGTTGCAACGCCGAACAGCAACTCGAGATTAATCGCGAGTACCTGCGTCAGGTAGTGGTGGGCCTGCTCCGCAGAAATGCGACTGTGGACATAATCACCTTTGGCAACCGCCACCAGCCGCAATTCACTGAGCGCCTCGAGCACGAGTGTATCGATCACACCACTCTTGAGTGACCAGGTTGTCAGCGAAGGGATGAGAATTTCCGGCCAGGCCCAATCAGTGCCTTCAAAAACTCCGGCCTGTTCAAGCGATCGGGCACGCGCCTCGATAGCCGCGCAGCCACCTTCCTGAAGAAGCACACGCCGAACCAGATCAAATACGACCTGAGCCTTGGCGATGTGGTCCAAGGGCTGGGCCTGGGCCAGCGCAGCAGTTGCCTGGTCCAGCTTCTCCACAAGACCGCTCAATTTTCCAACTTCGTGATTATCTGTTTCCAGAGGATCCAAAGCGCTACCTCTCTGCTGCTTTAACCGAGAGATTACACGTAAAAGTCGAGATCTTCCTGATGTTTCAACAGATCTCTCAATTTATGCGGGTCGTCAGCGGCAAAATAGAACAAGCCCCGGTGGGTGCCAAAGGCCGTTTGCTTGGTCTCCGTGCACTGCAGCGGTGGCGCAAGATCGCTCCGCTCGTCGCAATCGTGGCACCCTTCCCTGTCAGGGCAACCGCTCTTCTACCCTACAGCATAGCGCATCGTATAAGAACGCGACCGGGCACAAGGCATGGCATTGCGCCGGCGCGCCCAAACCGCAGCCGGCGACTATCGCAGCCGCTTTTCCGTCAGGCTTATCAGGCCGGCCACTCTGCCCGGTCAGGCGTCAATCCTGGCCTCCTGCCCTGCTTCAAAAAATACGGCACGACTCATGTCGATCATCAGTTCAGCTGGCTGCCCGGGTGCCACAGTATGATCCGGATCGAGCCGGCAATGCACTTCCGTACCATTGATATGAGTGAGCGCCATGACATCCGGCCCTGTCGGCTCGGTTACCTCTATTCTGAAGATACCCGAAGCAATCGTTGCCTGATCCTGCTTGTGGGCCAAAGGCTGGGTGATATGTTCCGGGCGAATGCCCAGATGGATCTCGCGGCCGTGCCAGGCGGAGAGCTTCTCCGGCAGCGGCACAAACATTTCGTCACCGTCTGCGCTTTTGAGTCGCCCCCTGAGATTCCCCGCTTCGCCCTCTACCTGCAACGGAATGAAGCTCATGGCAGGCGAGCCAATAAAGCTTGCTACATAACGTGTTGCAGGGCTCTCGTAGACTTCTTTGGGGGTACCCAGCTGCAGCAACTCACCGTCCTTGATTACCGCGATACGATCCGCCAGCGTCATCGCCTCAATCTGATCGTGAGTGACGTAGACGATGGTTGTTCCTAACCGCTGGTGCAAGCGCTTGATTTCAGTCCTCATCTCGACACGTAGCTTGGCATCAAGATTGGACAGCGGTTCATCGAACAGATAGATCTTGGGCCGACGCGCCAATGCACGTCCCATGGCAACCCGTTGCTGCTGCCCACCGGACAGTTTGGCGGGCTTTCGATCCAGCAATGGCTCGATCTGAAGCAGCTTGGCGACACGCTGCACTTCTGTCTCAATTTCGTTTTTGGGCATACGCCGGATCTTGAGCCCGAACGCGATATTCTCCCGCACGGTCATCGTCGGATAGAGCGCATAGGACTGAAATACCATGGCGATATCCCGGTCCTTGGGCTCAGCATGGGTCACATCCTCACCATCGATGTAAATGCCACCCTCGGTGATGGATTCGAGCCCCGCAATGCTGTTCATAAGAGTCGACTTGCCACAGCCGGAAGGGCCGACCAGAATCAGAAATTCGCCGGACTCGATATTGATATCAATGCCTTTCAGGGTTTCCTGAGCGGCATTACCGTAGGTCTTGCGGATACCCTTGAGTTGTAATTGTGCCATTGTAGGACCTTTTAACCTTTGACCGAGCCAGACGTAAGCCCGCGAATGAAGTACTTGCCCGCCAGGATATAAACCAGCAGCGTGGGCAGCGCGGCAATCATCGCAGCCGCCATGTCGACGTTGTATTCCTTGACCCCGGTACTGGTGTTCACGAGGTTGTTCAGCCCCACTGTAATGGGCTGACTGTCGCCACTGGCAAACACCACTCCAAACAGAAAGTCATTCCAGATTTGTGTGAACTGCCAGATGAAGCACACCATGAAAATGGGCGTCGACAACGGCAACATAATGCGCACAAAAATGGTGACGAATCCGGCGCCGTCAAGGCGCGCGGCTTTCACCAGCGCATCCGGCACGCCAACATAAAAGTTACGGAAAAACAGCGTCGTAAACGCGACCCCGTAGACCACATGCACCAGCACCAGGCCGGGTGTCGTATTTGCCAGCCCCAACTTGCCCAGCGTTGAGGCCATCGGCAGCAGCACAACCTGAAAGGGAATAAAGCAGCCAAATAGCAGCATGCTGAAAAACAGGTCGGACCCTCGAAAACGCCACTTTGAAAGCACGTAACCGTTGATAGCGCCAAGCCCTGTGGAAATAAGGACCGCCGGAATCGTCATTTTGAGGGAGTTCCAGAAAAACCCGTTTACGCCGTTGCATTCCACGCCGGTGCAGGCAGAGGACCAGGCCTTGCTCCAGGCTTCCAGCGACCAGCTTTCGGGCATGCTCATCAGGTTGCCTGTACGGATGTCACCGGTCGTTTTGAAACTGGTGATCAACATCACGAAGACGGGAATCAGATAAACCAGACAGGCCAGCAACAAGGTTGCATACACCAGTACCCGACTGGGCGTGAGCGCTTTACGCGTGGAATCAAGCATTGCGCGCCCCCCTGAGTTCCGAATACAAGTACGGCACGAGAATCGCCAACAGTGCTCCCAGCATCAACATCGCACTGGCAGCGCCCATCCCCATCTGGCCGCGCGTAAACGTGAAGGAATACATGAACAGAGCCGGCAAATCCGATGCATATCCCGGCCCACCTGACGTCATGGCGGTCACCAGATCGAAACTCTTGATTGCGATATGGGCCAGCACCATCACCGAACTGAAAAATACCGGGCGCATCGCTGGCAGCACGATTCGCAGATAAATACGGGGCAAGCTTGCACCATCAACACGGGCAGCATTGATAATGGCACCATCGATACCGCGCAGCCCTGCCAGAAACAGCGCCATCACAAACCCGGACGCCTGCCACACGGCAGCAATCACAATGGTATAAATGACCATGTCAGTGTCGGTCAGCCAGTCGAACTGAAAGCTGGTCCAACCCCAGTCGTGCATGAGTTTTTCCAGACCCAGGCTGGGGTTCAGAATCCATTGCCAAACCGCACCGGTCACAATCATCGACAATGCCATCGGGTAAAGATAAATCGTGCGGATCATGCCTTCATGGCGGATACGCTGGTCTAGCAGAATGGCCAGAAAGCAGCCGATTGCGAGACAAAAGCCAATAAATAGCGCGCCGAATATCGCCAGGTTCTGGCAAGCCGTCATCCACCGGTCATTGGCGAATAGGCGCTGATACTGCTCGAATCCAGCAAATTCATAGCTGGGCAGAAAGGTTGAACTGGTCAGCGACAGCGCGCCGGTCCAGATCATAAAGCCGTAGATACCCACCAGCGTCAGCACCACCGTCGGCGCGAGCGCCAATTTGGGAAGCAGACGTTCCAAAAGCTGGGTAAGACGGACACGGGGACGCCGGGGTGTCGCCTGGGACACCGCTCCGAGCTGAGCCATCTTGAAACTCCTCAACCGTAATCGGTCAGGGGGCGCACACAACTGCGTGCCCGCCCCTTATTGAATGTTGCCTGACAGGATCAGAGTGCAGACTGAACAGCTGAGGCCAGACTCTTGGCCGTTGCTTTCGGATCCGCATCTTTCTGATTGAAGAAGTTGGTGATGACATCAAAAATCTGGCCCTGAACCGCGCTGGTGGTTGCCAGACCGTGGGCAAAACTTGGCACCAGTCCGCCGGTATCGGCCGTCGATTTGAAGGCCTCCATCGATTTCTGGGCACAGGCATCAAAGTTCGACATATCCATGTCTGTACGCACGGGAATCGAGCCTTTGGCAGTGTTGAAGAGGGTCTGGAATTCGGGCTCCAGAATGGTCCGGGCCAGATCTTTCTGTGCCTTTTCGTTCGCTTCGTCGTTCAGTTTGAACATGGCCAGAGAATCAATATTGAAGGTGAACGTGCCCTGGGTACCCGGGGCAGGCACACACAGGTAGTCCTTGCCGGCGACTTTGTCGGCCGCAGTGAATTCGCCTTTGGCCCAGTCACCCATTATCTGCATCGCGGCATCGCCGTTGATGACCATCTTGGTGGCAACGTTCCAGTCGCGACCCACCGAGTTGGGGTCAATGTAATCACGCATGCGATGGAACTTGGTCAACGCTTCAACCATTTTCGGGCCGGAAAGCACGTCCATGTCATGCTCGACAAACGCGGCGGTGTAGTCTTTTGGACCTAGCACAGCAAGTGCGACCGCTTCGAACAGAGTGGCGTCCTGCCATGCCTGACCGCCATGAGCCAGCGGAACAACGCCTGCGGCTTTAAGTTTGTCTGCGGCCGCGAAGAACTCGTCCAGAGTCGTCGGGACTTCAGCACCGGCCTTCTTGAAAACAGCGGGGTTGACCCACAGCCAGTTCACACGGTGCACGTTGATCGGCACGGCTACATAGTGGCCTTCATATTTCATGACCTTGGACACCACAGGCGGCAGCATACTGTCCCAGTTAGCCTTATCTGCGACATCATCAAGGCTGGTCAAAAAGCCCAGCTTGGCCCATTCCTGAATATCGAGCCCTTTGATCTGGGCTGCTGCGGGTGGGTTACCGGAAACAGCACGGGTTTTGAGAACGGTCATTGCTGCTTCACCACCGCCACCGGCGACAGCAAAATCCTTCCAGGTATGACCCTGGTCTTCCATCATCTGCTTGAGGGCAGCAGCAGCTTTTGCTTCACCACCGGACGTCCACCAGTGCAACACTTCCACCTCGCCCGCCTGGGCGGATGAACCGGCTACGCACAGGGCGATAGCAACCATTAAATGACGGATCAGTTTCATAGTCGGCACCTTGTTGTTGTTGTGAGTAAAAACAGTTGTCTCATAAGGACAACATCATTTGAGTCTATGGCAACGGGGATTTCGCTGACGTATCAAAGTGCAAGGCCAATGTAACAACTTTGATACATTGGCCGGCGGGCGCGGTCAGTGGGGATTTCGGGGCAGGAAAAGGGTCAGGCGCAGCCCTCTTTCAGCGCGGTTGGATGCCTCCACCTCGCCGCCATGGGCATGGGCGATACCGCGAGCGATACCTAATCCCAAACCATCGCCGGGAGCCGTCGGCGACGCCCGATAATAAGGGTCAAAAATTTTACTCAGCTGTTCTGGCGCCAAGCCCGGGCCCTCATCCTCAAAATACAGCGTCAGGATCTCAGGCGAATCCTCAATACGAATCGTCACCCGCTCACCATACTTCAAGGCGTTATCGAAAAGGTTACCGATGCAGCGGCGCAGCGCTAACGGCTTGCAACGATACGGGCGAAGTGCGCGGCCAACAAGTGTGACCTTGCCCGGCTCCTTCGCCGCCGGCTCGGTCACCTGATCAATGAGGCCATGGACATCAACGGCCTCCATGTTTTCGTAGACATCGTGTTCTTTTACCGACTGCAGCGCGCTCTTGACGAGCAGATCGAGCTCCTGCAAGTCCTTTTCGAACTTATCCCTCAGGAGGTCGTCATCAAGCAATTCACTGCGGAGTCTCAGGCGGGTGATCGGCGTTTTCAGATCATGGGAGATTGAAGTAAACAGCTGCTCCCGGTCCTTGAGATAGCGCTGGATACGTTCGCGAAGCGTGTTAAAAGCCCGGGTCACCGCGACCACTTCACTACTGCCCTGCTCGGCCAACGGAGGCCGGTCGTCATCAAACGGCATTTCCCTTGCCGCTTTTGCCAATCGTCGCAGAGGTCGGGTCTGCCAGCGCACCAGCAAGGCAATAAAGCTCAGCAGGAAGATGCTGACCATCACTATAAAAAAGATCTGCTGCCGCGGCAGCACAGGGTCTTCCAGTGATACGTAAGGCGCCGGCAGCGGCGTCGCCAGGTAAAGCCACTCGCTGGGCGCGATTTCGATCTGGGTGACCAGCACCGGCGGATTGATAGGGTCCAGGTTCAGGGCGTAGCCGGCCCAGGACGGCGGTAAATCCGTCAGCTTCATCCGGCTGTTGAGAATTCGAAGATTTTCGGGGGCAACAAATTCAACCCGGATCGGTAAATCGCCCCCGAGGCGTTGGCGCAGGACATTACTTACCACACTGACTACCCGAACCTTGCGATCGGTGTCAGGTAATGCCTTGAGCGGAATTTCCTGTTCATTCAGGGACACAAAGAACCGGGTCCCCCCCATGTTCCGCAATTGATCCAGCACGATGTGCCGGTACTCGAGGGGCAATGATTTGAAGAAGCGAACTGTAGCGGCTGCGGAATAAGCCAGGTTACTGCTGCTGTTCAGCAAGCCCTCATCTTCCTGAGCCCGAAATGTGGCGTACCAGAATGTGGTTGAGATGCCCTGAGCCATCACCACGGCCAACAGCGTCAGCAGAAGCATCCGGGTGAGCAGTGACCGCGGCCGAAACCGCTCCAGAAGAGACTTGAGTTTACTCATTCTCATAACTGACAGTGGCCGTCAGCATATAGCCGGCACCACGGACGGTACGGATCAATTTGGGTTGGCGCCCCTGATCGCCGAGCCGCTGTCTCAGCCGGCTGACTGCAACATCCACGACACGATCCAGCGGATCAGACTCACGGCCCCGGGTAACACCGGCAATGGTATCCCGATCCAGAATAGCGTTGGCATTGTCGATAAAGAGTTTCAGCAAAGCGAAATCAGCACCCGACAGGGCGACCCGAAGACCATCGCGATCGTTGATTTCATGGTTCTGGTAGTCCAGGCGCCACTGACCGAAACGGACATAGCGCCTAAACCCCTGCTGACTCAGCTGGGAACGCCGCAATAACGCCTTGATGCGTGCCTGAAGCTCACGGGCGCTGAAAGGTTTGGCGATATAGTCATCAGCCCCCAACTCCAGCCCGATTACTTTGTCCGTCTCGTCAGAGCTGGCCGTCAGCATGATGATCGGCAGACTGAAATGCTCGCGGACCCAGCGGCAAAGGGTAAATCCGTCATCACCCGGTAGCATGATATCCAGTATCAGCACATCGGGTAGTGACTCATCCATAGCCTCACGCATGGCATCACCGTCCGATGCGGTGCGCACGTGATAGCCCGCCTGTCCCAGAAAGGTCTGCAACAGCTCACAGATATCGTCATCATCATCGACGACAAGTATGGAATGGGTTACTGCAGTCATGATGCCAAACCAAACGGTTCCGTTATTGTTTTCCAGACGAAGGCGGCTTAACTAACGCCCCGGTGGCCACACTATGTCGGCAAGCAGGCAATCTGTCCAGACGGCATAGCGAATCACAGCGTTAGCAACCGCCGCCATCAGCGGTAAAAAACAAAGCGGGAAATGCCGAAAATGCTCGATGCAAGATCAACTAGGAACAATAAACACGAAAACGCACAGAGAGTGCTGAAAGGACAAACAAAAGGAAGGAAAAATGGTCGGGACGGCAGGATTTGAACCTGCGACCCTCTGCACCCCATGCAGATGCGCTACCAAGCTGCGCTACGCCCCGACACGCCAGCCTTTGAACAGGAAGTTCAATGGCTTAGCGGGAGCGAAGTCTACACGAGCTCCCCGCAAAAATAAACAGGAATGAATACAAAAACAAAACCAGCCTTACCGTTACTCAGGCAGGGCTGTTCAGTACGTCCAGCACCTCTTCAAGCTCGGCAATCATCTGCTTGATCAGCTGCTTGTATTGTGACGTATCGTCTTTGACTTCATGGCTGCTCAGTTTTTGCTTGGCACCGCCGATCGTGTAGCCCTGATCGTACAACAAGGCACGAATCTGCCTGATCGTCAGTACATCGGCACGCTGATAATAACGACGGTTGCCCCTTCGTTTTACCGGTGACAGCTGCGGAAACTCTTGCTCCCAATATCTCAGCACATGCGCTTTAACGCTGCACAGATCAGCCACTTCACCGATAGTGAAATAGCGCTTGCCCGGAATTGGGGGCAGTTCGTTGTTATGACTGGGTTCCAGCATACGCCTCTACTTTCTGTTTTAGTTTTTGTCCCGGCCGGAAAGTAACGACACGACGCGCACAAATGGGAATTTCTTCCCCGGTTTTAGGGTTTCGGCCCGGGCGCTCTTTCTTGTCCCGGAGATCGAAGTTACCAAAGCCGGAGAGCTTTACCTGCTCGTTATGGCTCAGGGCGTCTCTGATTTCACCGAAAAAGGCTTCTACCATTTCTTTGGCTTCACGCTTGTTCAGCCCCAGCTCTTCGTAAAGACGTTCCGCCATCTCCGCTTTTGTCAAAGCCGCCATTCCACTAACTCCTCAGTGTTGCTCCAAGCTCAGCCTTCAGCGCGTCAACCACAGCATTAACGCTTGCCTGAACCTCTTCGTCATTCAGCGTCCGTTCAGGATGCTGCCAGAACAGGCTCAAGGCAAGGCTCTTGCGGCCTTCGCCGATTGCCTCGCCCTCAAACACATCAAACAGACGCACACCAGTCAGCTGCTCACCCGCATGTTGACGGGCGATACGCTGAACCTCGGCATAACCAACCTCATTCCCGATAATAATAGCCAAATCCCGGCGAACTTCAGGAAATTTTGAAAATTCTTTGAAATTAGGCACATATCCAGTGAGGATCGAATTCAAGAATAGCTCAAAGACATAGATCGCGCCATTCAGGTCCAGTTTTTTCTGCACCTGAGGGTGCAAGGCTCCCAGCCAGCCAACAGATTCGCCATTCATTCGCAGCTCGGCTGTCTGGCCCGGGTGCAGTGAGGGGTGCTCTCCAGCCACAAAATCGACCTGAATACCCAATAAATCAAACAGCGCTTCAAGGTCACCCTTGGCATCGTAAAAGTCGACATTGCGTCGCCCGTTAACCCAGCTTTCAGGGTCTTGAGATCCGGTTACGACACCCGCCAGCATCGGCACCTGGTCAATGCTCTCTCCGTTGCTGATAAAGCGCAGCCCCGTCTCGAACAGCCGGATGCGGGATTGCTGGCGATTCTGGTTGTGCGAGACTGTCTTCAGCAGCCCCGTCCACAGCGTGGTTCGCATCACTGACATATCGCTTGATATCGGATTCGCCAGCTCAATAGCTTTGTGTGTACTCAGCAGTGCCTGAGCCTGAGCATCAACAAAACTGTATGTGATCGCCTCCTGATAGCCACGCGAAACGAGCAACGACTGGATGGCGGAGACCGGGCGCACGGCTTCAGGCTCTTCCCGCAGCGCCAAACCACCGAATGGGGTCGTGACCGGAAGGTTGTTGTAACCGAAGATCCTGCCCACTTCCTCGATAAGATCTTCTTCGATGGCGATATCCGGGCGATAGCTTGGCACTCGAATCAACCAACCTTCGCGTGTCAGCTTATCAACATGCAGGCCAAGACGAGTCAGAATTTCTTCGATCTCGGTGCGATTGATTTCCAGCCCCAGAACATCCGCTACGCGGCGCTCGCGCAATTCGACCTGCACCTCTTCGGGCAAGTGTTTGGCACTGGCAACTTCGGTAATTTCGCCCGCTTCGCCACCCACAATATCGAGCAGCAACCGGGTGGCGCGCTCCATTGCATCACGCGCCAGCTTGGGGTCAACACCGCGTTCAAAACGGTGGGATGCATCCGTGTGCAAGCCATAGTGACGGGCTTTTCCAGCAATGGTAATGGGCTCAAAAAATGCGGACTCCAGCACCAGATCACGTGTTTCAGCACTGACTCCCGAGTGTTCGCCTCCCATCACGCCTGCGATCGCCACGGGCTTTTCGTGATCGGCAATGACCAGCGTATCGCGGGTCAACTCAACCTCCTGACCATCAAGCAACGTCAGCTTTTCACCCTGCTCCGCCCAACGCACGACAATGCCACCAATGATCTCAGCACGGTCGAAGGCATGCATGGGCTGGCCCAGCTCCAGCATTACATAGTTTGTGACATCCACAGCGGCATCAATACTGCGAATGCCCGATCGACGCAGGCGCTCACGCATCCACAGGGGCGTTTCTGCAGACAGATCAACACCGCGAATAATGCGACCAAGATAACGGGGACAGCCTTCCGGTGCACTCACCCGCACATCCACAACATCCGAGTGGCTCGGGGCAACCGGTGTGAGCTCTGGCGCGTCTACCAGCTGACGATTCAGCACACCCACTTCACGGGCCAGCCCGCGAATGGAAAGACAATCGCTACGGTTGGGTGTGAGGTCAACATCAATAGTGACATCGTCCAGCCCAAGATAAGCGCGCAGGTTTTCCCCAACCGGTGCCGATTCCGGGAGCTCCATAATGCCATCATGCTCGTCAGAAAAGCCCAGCTCGGCCTCCGAACACAGCATCCCCTGGGATGGCTGTCCACGAAGTTTTGCTTTCTTGATACGGAAGTCACCGGGTAAAACGGCACCTACCTCCGCCAGAGCAACCTTGATTCCAGCTCTGGCATTAGGTGCGCCACATACGATCTGAACGGTTTCAGCGCCGCCCTCAACCTGGCATACACGCAGCTTATCCGCATCGGGATGGGGTTCTGCCGATACGACTCGCCCTACGATGACACCAGAAAATGCGCCGGCGACCGGTTCGAATCCATCAACTTCGAGCCCTGCCATGGTGATCTGATCAACCAGAGCCTGGGTATCGATCGACGGGTTTACCCATTCGCGCAGCCACTGTTCACTAAATTTCATGCTTGTTGCCTTGTGCTGATACCGTTAATCCTGAATTCGCCGGCGTTGCTATGCGCCCGCCGTCTATCGGAACTGTCTGAGGAAACGCAGATCATTCTCGAAAAACATCCGCAGATCGTTGACGCCGTAGCGCAACATCGCCAGACGCTCGGCACCCATACCAAACGCAAATCCGCGATAGACTTCCGAATCAATACCACAATGCTCGAATACTTTCGGGTGGACCATACCGCAGCCCATTACCTCCAGCCACTTGATGGAGCCGTCTTCATTACGCCCCCACTCAATGTCCACCTCGGCAGACGGCTCTGTAAACGGGAAATAGGACGGCCGGAAACGAACCGCCAGATCCTTCTCGAAGAACACTCTCAAAAACTCTTCCACGGTGCTTTTCAAGTCGGCAAAACTGACATCCTTCTCGACCAGCAGCCCTTCGACCTGATGAAACATCGGCGTGTGGGTCATGTCGGAGTCACACCGGTAAACACGACCAGGGCAAATCATGCGGAATGGCGGCTGGCTGCCTTCCATTGAACGGATCTGTACCGGAGAAGTATGGGTTCGCAGCAATGTGCCGGGATTGAAGTAAAAGGTGTCGTGCATCGCACGCGCAGGGTGATGGCCGGGGATATTGAGAGCTTCGAAGTTATGGTAATCATCTTCGATCTCCGGACCTTGCTCAACGCTATATCCAGCGCGGGAGAAGAACTGTTCGATACGCTGAAGGGTGCGGGTAACCGGATGCAATCCGCCCTGAGCCTGACCACGGCCGGGCAAGGTCACATCAATAGATTCGGACGCAAGCTTGGCATCCAGCGCCGATGACTCGAGTTCAGCCCGACGTCCATTGATAGCGTCCTGAACCTGCACCTTCGCCTGATTAATCAGTTGACCGGCAGCGGGTCTTTCTTCAGCAGAAAGCTGCCCCAGAGACTTGAGTTGCTGTGTCAGCACGCCCTTTTTACCAAGGTAATCTACACGCACCAGATCCAGCGACTTGAGATCCGTTGCCTGCCCGACCGCCTTGAGGCCGTCCTGAACAAGTTTCTCCAGGTTTTCCATTGACCCTGCTCCAATCAATAATCTTTTTAGCGCTCACAAGGCTTTCAAAATTCATCGAGCCCTGAACAAAAATAGGGGAAGAGCGCGCTCTTCCCCTATAAATAGATGCCTGTAAAAACAGGCATCTGATTCGTACTGCAATCGATGAAAGAGCTTAAGCGAGTGCGGCTTTTGCTTTTTCAACGACGACGCTGAACGTCTGTTGCTCGTTCATCGCCAGATCAGCAAGAACCTTACGGTCGATCTCAACGTTAGCCTTCTTCAGGCCAGCGATCAGACGGCTGTAGGAAAGGCCGTTTGCACGGGCACCCGCGTTGATACGGGCGATCCACAGTGCGCGGAACTGGCGCTTGCGGTTACGACGGTCGCGGTAAGCATACTGACCGGCCTTGATAACCGCCTGCTTGGCAACACGAAACACTCGGCTACGGGCACCGTAGTAACCTTTAGCCTGCTTCAGAATCTTCTTGTGACGACGACGTGCGACGACACCACGTTTTACACGAGGCATAATTTAATCCTTCTTTATCCAGTAATGCCTTAGCAGGCGATCATACGTTTGACGGATGCCACATCAGACTTGGCAATCAGCTTGGTACCACGAAGCTGACGCTTACGCTTAGGGCTCTTCTTGGTCAAAATATGACTGGTGAAGGACTGCTTATGCTTGAAGCCCTTCGCGGTTTTCTTGAACCGCTTGGTAGCTCCACTCTTGGTTTTCATCTTTGGCATTTTTCTAAAACTCCGCATTTTAGTTTAAATAAAGAATGACCCATTAACGACAAATCCCCCGCACTGTGCGAGGGACAGTTACCGTTATCCGGATCACTTATTTTTACGGGGAGCAACCACCATGGTCATCTGCCGGCCTTCCATTTTCGGCCGTTGCTCTACCTGGGCAAAGTGCTCAATATCCGCTTCAACACGATTCATGAGCTTCATACCAATTTCCTGGTGTGCCATCTCACGTCCGCGGAAGCGAATAGTGACCTTGCCCCGGTCCCCGTTCTCAAGGAAACGTGTCAGGTTGCGTAGCTTGACCTGATAATCCCCTTCTTCCGTACCTGGCCGGAATTTCACTTCTTTAACTTGAACCTGCTTCTGCTTTTTCTTCGCAGCCGCTTTGGCCTTCTTCTCTTCGAAGACCTTTTTACCGAAGTCCATTATCTTGCAGACGATCGGATCGGAATTCGTAACCTGAACCAGATCCAGAGAAGCTTCTTCAGCAGCTTTCAGAGCGTCTTCTATGGCGACAACGCCGACTTGCTCACCGTCCGCTGCGATCAGACGTACTTCTGTGGCGTCTATATTCTCATTGATAGGCGTGCGTGGAGCACGTCCACCCCGATTCGTTCGCTGTTTAATAATCAGATCTCCGTTTGATTTCTACCTTTGCGTGAAACGTCTTCCGCCAGCATGGCCTGGAAGTCGCTCAGCGACATTGTGCCCAGATCTTCGCCTTTACGGTTACGTATAGCAACTGCGCCGGCTTCGACCTCTTTATCACCAATAACCGCGAGATAAGGCACTTTATTAAGAGTGTGCTCGCGAATTTTAAAGCCGATCTTCTCGTTTCTCAAGTCGGCATGCACTCTGTACCCGGTTTTTTCAAGGGTTTCTGTTACTTTTTCACAATATTCGCGCTGATTATCCGTGATATTCAGCACGGCAACCTGGGTTGGCGATAGCCAGGTCGGGAACGCACCCTCGTATTCCTCGATCAGGATACCAATAAAACGCTCGAACGAGCCCAGTACCGCCCGGTGCAACATGACCGGTGTGCGGCGCTCTGAGTTATCTGCCACATATTGTGCGCCGAGCCGGCCTGGCATCGAGAAATCGACCTGTACAGTACCGCATTGCCAGACCCGACCGATACAATCTTTAAGGGAAAACTCGATTTTCGGGCCATAAAACGCGCCTTCGCCCGGCAAAAGTTCCCAATCAACACCCTCACGATTCAGCGCTTCTTCCAGGGCAGCCTCTGCTTTATCCCAGATTTCATCTGAGCCGACGCGCTTTTCAGGTCGGGTCGAGAGTTTATACAGAATTTCGGTAAATCCGAAATCGGTATAAACCTCATGCAGCAGATCCATAAACAGGGAGACTTCAGCCTGGATATCGCCCTCCTCACAGAAAATATGCGCATCATCCTGGGTGAAGCCGCGGACCCGCATAAGACCATGAAGTGCACCAGATGCTTCATTCCGGTGGCAAGAGCCAAATTCGGCCAGACGCAGCGGGAGCTCTTTGTAGCTCTTCAAACCCTGATTAAACACCTGCACGTGGCAGGGGCAGTTCATGGGCTTGATCGCATAGTCATGCTTTTCAGACTCAGTGGTAAACATGTCATCACTGAACTTGTCCCAGTGACCTGACTGCTCCCACAACACCCGGGATACCACCTGGGGGGTCTTGATCTCTTTGTAGTCATGGCGGCGCAGTATCTGCCGCATGTACTGCTCAATTTCCTGATAGATGCTCCAGCCATCCGGGTGCCAGAACACCATTCCGGGCGCCTCTTCCTGCATGTGGAACAGGCCAAGCTTTTTACCAATTTTGCGGTGATCCCGCTTCTCCGCTTCTTCAAGGCGGTGCAGGTAAGCCTTGAGCTCTTTCTTGTTGCCCCAAGCGGTGCCGTAGATGCGCTGCAGCTGCTCATTGCTGGTATCACCGCGCCAGTAAGCACCGGCAACCTTGGTGAGCTTGAACGCTTTGAGCTTGCCGGTGTTCGGCACGTGGGGACCACGGCAGAGATCAACAAAATCCCCCTGCTGATAGAACGAGAGGTTCTCGTCCCCGGGAATGTCCTCAATGATGCGAACTTTGTACTCTTCGCCCATCTCGTCAAAAAGCTTGACCGCCTCAGCACGGGACATCACTGACCGGGAGACCTTGAAGTCCTGCTTCGCCAACTCTTCCATCCGCTTTTCAATACGGGCGAGGTCTTCGTTGGTGAACGGGCGATCAAACTTGAAGTCGTAATAGAAACCGTTATCAATAACCGGCCCTATCGTCACTTGCGCTGAAGGAAACAGATCCTTGACTGCCATTGCCAGAAGGTGAGCGGTTGAGTGACGGATAACATCCACTCCATCCGGGTCGCGCTCGGTAATAATGGCGAGTTCCGCGTCTTCGGTGATCTCGTAACTGGTATCCACCAATGTGCCGTTCACGCGACCGGCAAGAGCCGCTTTGGCAAGGCCGGCGCCGATATCAGCGGCCACATCATGGACGGAAACAGCTTGCGAGAAACTACGATGACTACCGTCAGGCAGGGTAACTACAGGCATGGATATGCTCCTTTCAGCGGTGATCATTACGAGAGACCACATGGTTTCGGGCGGCCGCGTCACGAGTCGCGGGCCATTTTGGGACGGGCAGTCTATCAGCCCCCGGCGAGGGATGTCATGCAAAAGTCAGATAAGCTATGCACAATGAAAGAATAATCGGAGCAGCATTGGGCTAACAGGGAGAATCGCATTGCGGGTCATTGCATTTCACAACCTCAAAGGGGGCGTCGGAAAGACCGCAGCAGCGGTGAATATTGCTTACCTCGCAGGCCAAAGCGGTGTCCCCACGTTATTGTGGGACCTTGACGCGCAGGGAGCTGCAAGCTGGTACCTCGGCAAAGAACCCGACACGGTCGGCGAGAAGGCGTCCCGACTGATCAAAGGCAAGACCCCTGTCGGACGGATGATCACCACATCAGACTACTCCAATCTGGATCTTATCCTCGCTCACCCCAGCTTTCGGAACCTTGACGTAAGGCTTGATCAAGACGGCGGCAAGCACGCACTCAGAAAATGGCTGGCACCGCTATCTGAAAGTTACGGACTGGTTGTGCTCGATTGCCCTCCATCCCTTTCGCGACTCGCCGAACAGATTCTGGAAACGGCTGACCACGTATTCGTTCCGACCATTCCCACCTGGCTGTCTCTGAACAGCTGGGAACAATTGCTAGAATTTGCCAAAGATAAAAAACTGGGGCCGGAGAAACTGCACCCGTTTTTATCGATGGTTGATCGTCGAAAACGCATCCATCAACAAATCCTTGGCGCCGATAGCGGACAGCTTCCCTCACGGCTGCGAGGCTTCATTCCCTACGCAAGCGACGTGGAGAAAATGGGAGAAGCACGTTGCCCGGTGGAACTTATACGCTCCAACTCTCCGGCAGCGCATGCCTACCGGTTACTCTGGAAAGAAATCAGGAAAATCGCACGCACCTGACGGATATAAAAAGACCCCGGTACATTGCTGCCACCGGGGTCTTTTTGCGACTCACTTCCAGTCGCTATCTGAAGCCTTTAATCAAGCCGCGCTTTCTGCTTCTTCCTCCTTCGCCCGTCGCCTTAGCTGCCCAAAAGCAACCAGGCCCAACAGGATCAGTGCCGGAATAAACATCAGCTCCTTGGGCGGCCGTTCCAATTTTGCCTGAACCGAGTCGATCGTCCAGTCGTAGGCAAGCCCTGCGTCTTCGGCCGGACTACTGAAGGCAACATAATCGACGACCATCCTGTCGCCATCACGCTTGAGCTCAAGGCCCGCTTCCTGCAGGCGCGCTTCGGGCGTATCCCCTTCTGGCAGCTTCAGGTTTACAAAAGTCGATTGCTCGGTGCCGTCGATGGTCATGCCTGACGCCCGCATCACCATCGGCTCACCCGCTGCAATTTCGCCCACATGATCCAACACCTCGACGCCGGGGCGCATTTCGGTTGGCGGGTACACTCGATCCCACCAGAAGCCCGGACGGAATAGCGTGAAAGTAATCAACAGCAACAAAACTGTTTCCCAGATTTTGGTTCGTGTAAACCAATACCCCTGGGTCGCTGCCGAGAATACCAACATCGCCGTCACAGCGCTGGCAATCGTCACCAGCAAATCAAACCACCCGGTCAGACCAATCAGCAGCAGCTGAGTGTTGAAGATGAACATGAACGGCAGGATGGCGGTCCGTATATCGTAGGTAAAACCCTGGATACCGGTTTTTATCGGATCAGCTCCCGAGATCGCCGCCGCCGCGTAGGCGGCGAGCCCCACGGGCGGCGTATCGTCCGCCAGAATGCCGAAGTAGAACACGAAAAGGTGTACAGCTATGAGTGGCACAATGAGCCCGTTCTGGGCCCCCAGAGTTACGATAACCGGCGCCATCAGGGTAGAGACAACAATGTAGTTTGCAGTCGTCGGCAACCCCATCCCCAGCAACAGGCTGATGATCGCTGTAAATATCAGCATCAACATCAGGTTACCGCCGGATATGAACTCGACGAACTCGGTCATCACCAGACCGATGCCGGTGAGCGTCACGGTTCCCACGACAATGCCTGCCGTTGCAGTCGCAACACCAATTCCCACCATATTGCGACCACCGGTCGCCAGCGACCCAATCAAGTCACAGCCGCCCTCTTTCAATGTGGAAAACCATGCTCCGGTCTGCTTACGGAAGAATTTGAGCAGCGGTCGCTGAGTGACGACAATGAACACCATGAATACAGTTGCCCAGAAAGCAGACAACTGGGGCGACAGTCGTTCAACGGTCAGACACCAGACCAGCACGACGACCGGTAGCAGGAAATAAAGTCCGGTTTTGACCGTATCCCCCACCGGAGGCAAGGTATCCATCACCTTGTCCGGATCATCAGCCTCCAGGGGCGGGAACTTGGCGGCATAGGCCACAAGCCCGACATAGGCAACAACAAGCGCGACCGTCAATACCCAGGGCGCATAGCTGCCCATTGCCTCTTTAGTCCATCCGACACCGTAATACACAGCCAGGGTCAGGGCGCAAAGGCCAATCAACAGTACCGTCCAGTTCAGCATGCGCTGAGCTACTGTCGGCTTGTTGACGCGTTCAACGCCATACATTTTCATCTTGCAGGCTTCAAGGTGAACGATGTAGATGAGCGCAACATAGGAAATCAATGCAGGGAGAATCGCGTGCTTGATGACCTCGAGATAAGAAATCCCCACATACTCGACCATCAGAAATGCCGCTGCCCCCATTACGGGAGGCGTCAGCTGGCCATTGGTCGATGCAGCCACTTCAATTGCACCGGCTTTTTCAGCCGGGAAGCCGACCCGCTTCATTAGCGGAATCGTAAAGGTACCGGTGGTCACGACGTTGGCGATAGAAGAGCCGGAAATAACACCACTCAAACCACTTGAAACCACGGCGGCCTTTGCTGGCCCCCCTCGCATGTGGCCAAGCAATGCGTAGGACACCTGAATGAAGTAATTACCGGCCCCTGCTTTTTCCAACAAAGCGCCAAACAAAACAAACAGGAAAACAAAGCTCGTCGACACACCCAATGCGACGCCGAACACCCCTTCAGTACCCAACCACTGGTGCGACGCGAGCTTCCCTATACTTGCCCCTTTATGGGCAATCACATCCGGCATGTAAGGGCCGCCCACCGAATAGACGATAAACACAGCGGCGACCACCGCCAGCGGAAGCCCCAGCGAACGGCGGGTCGCTTCAAGCAGCAACACCAGGCCACCGATCGCGACAACCATATCTATTGTCGTCGGCGCGCCAGGACGAGAAGCAAGTTCGTTATAAAAGACATAGATATAAGAGGCGCAAAATGCCGCCAACAGGGCGAGGATCCAGTCGAAAACAGGGACATGATCCAGTGACTTCCCCTTGATCATGGGGAAAGCAGAAAACGCCAAAAAGATCGCAAACGCGAGGTGAATAGATCGCGCTTCCGTGGAATTGAAAATGCCGATATCAAAGATGAAAGGCAGCGGAGAGGCAATCCAGAGCTGAAACAAAGACCAGACGACCGGCACAATGAACAGAATCTTGCCGGACATCCCTGTAGCTACGCGTCCACCGGTTTCGGTCTGGAGCACGCTATCAACATCGGGCACGGCCTTGCCGTTGACGCTGTCGTCACCATGTGACGATTGAGTTTGCTGATCTGCCATTGAAAAGACCTGTCAGGAGGGTGATATCAAAAACGGCTGCCTCGCACACGGGCAGCCGCCTTCCAACTGAAAGTAAAACGGATAACGGGCCACACTCAGGCGGCCCGTTTCACCGGTCTTACTTTAACAGGCCGATTTCCTTGAAGTACTTAACGGCACCTGGATGCAATGGCGCACTCAGGGCGTCAGTCGCCATTTCTTCTTTCTTCAGGTTTTCAAATGCCGGGTGAAGGCGCTTGAAGCTGTCGAAGTTCTCGAAGACGGCTTTCACAACTTCGTAGACAACATCTTCAGGAACGTCCGCCGATGTCACAACCGTCGCAGCCACACCGAAAGTCGTGACGTCATTGTCGTTGCCGCGATACATTCCACCGGGAATGGTCGCCACACGATAGTACGGGTTGTCAGCTACAAGTTTCTTGGTAGCAGCGTTATCAACATTGACCAGCACGCTGTCGCAAGACGTTGTGGCTTCCTTGATTGCGCCTGACGGATGCCCGACCGTGTAAAAATAAGCATCAATCTTGTTGTCGCACAGTGCCTGAGACTGCTCGGCAGCTTTCAATTCTGCCGCCAGTGAGTAGGCGCTCATGTCCCAACCCATTTCTTTCATCAGGACTTCAGCCGTTGCACGCTGGCCCGAGCCCGGATTACCAACACTGACACGCTTGCCTTTCAGATCTTCGAAATTCTTGATTCCGGAATCTTTACGAGCAACAACGGTGAACGGCTCCGGGTGCAGAGAGAACACTGAACGCAGTTTCTTGTTCGGGCCATCCTTTTCAAACTCACTGCTACCATTGTACGCATGGTACTGCCAGTCAGACTGAGCTACTGCCAGATCAAGCTCGCCCTGACGAATCGCGTTCAGGTTGTAGATCGAGCCACCGGTACTTTCAACCGAACAACGAATGCCATGTTCTTTGCGGTCTTTGTTGACCAGACGGCAAACAGCACCACCCGCCGGGTAGTAAACGCCGGTAACGCCACCGGTGCCAATAGTCACAAAACGCTGTTCAGCAGCCGATACCTGAGCAGACGCTGCGCCAAGACCTACGGCGGTTGCCAACGCGAAAGTGGATAACTTGTGTCGAAGTCCCATTATAATTCTTCCCTTATTAGTCACTTATTCCGGAGCATGAGCCCGTTGGGACACCCACTGCCCCTCATGATTACTATCACACCCCAACATAGACCAAATGCGCCAGAAAATAAAGTTCGGTTAATTCGCTAACTACATGAGCGAAAACAAAAAAAGCCCGCATAGCGGGCTTTTAAATATTAACCGGAGCTTATTTGCTCGCGGCTCGCGCCTTGGCGACCATCTGATCCGGCCTCAGCAGGAAGCGGGCCAGAGCCGGCAGCAACCAGATCGAACCCACCATATTCCAGATGAACATGAAGAACAGCAGTAGCCCCATGTCAGCCTGAAACTTGATCGGCGAGAATATCCAGGTCACCACACCCAGACCCAATGTCACACCGGTAAAGATAACCGCCTTGCCGGTAGAACGCAGGGTTTCGAAGTAGGCTTCCTGCAAGGCTTTGCCTTCGAGCAGGTATTTCTCAAGCTTGGTATAGATGTAAATTCCGTAGTCGACACCAATACCCACACCCAATGCGATAACCGGCAGCGTTGCCACCTTCACACCAATGCCGCTCACCGTCATGATCGCCTCACACAACACAGACGTCAGGCCCAGTGGCACCACGATACACAGCACAGCTCGCAGCGAGCGGAATGTCAGGAAACACAGAATACTGACAACGCCGTAAACGAACATCAGCATCAGGTTCTTCGCTTTGGAGATAACCTCGTTTGTCGCAGCCTCGACACCCGCATTACCTGCTGCGAGTTTGAAGTTATGCACTTCGTTGCTGTTATCCGCCGCGAACGTTTCAACGGCCTCAACAGCTGTACGCAAGGTTTCAGCCTTGTGATCTTCAAGGAACACCAGCACCGGTGTCAGGCTGCAGTCGGTATTGATAAGGCCGCTTGGTGCCTCACGAATCGACGCGTTGATAATGGTCTGGTTGCGAGAAATCTCGAACCACTTCCAGTTACCCTCGTTAAGTGCTTTGGTGACGATACGGGAAACGTCGGCAAGCGAGGCAGTTGACTGAACGCCTGGCGTGTTCTGCAACTCCCACTGCAGACGGTCCATTGCATTGAGCACCTCGTATTGGGTGCACTGCTCTTTCTGCGTTTCAACCATAACAACCAGAACATCAGCACTGGTGGAGTAGTTTTCAATGATGTACTTGTTGTCCAGATTGTAACGGGAGTCTGCCCGCAGCTCCGGAGCACCCTGATCCAGGTCACCGACTTTAAGGTCCTGCTTGTAATACAAACCGAGACCGAGGCCAAGAAGTGCAATCAACAGCGAAATCGGTGCCACACCGGGGTGCGCAAAATAGGACATGATCCGCCACTTGCGATCCTGCTTTTCACCACGATTCTGGACGTGCTTAACGCCACCTTTGGTGATCCCAACGTAGGACATGATCAGCGGATGCAGAACCAGGTTGGTTATGATAATGATCGCAACACCAACACCGGCCGCTACGGCCAGATCACGAATGACATCAATCTCGATGAACAGCAGCGTCAGGAAGCCAAACGCATCTGAAACCAGCGCCAGCATGCCCGGAATATAAAGCGACCGGAATGCCAGGCGCGCAGACGTCATCGGATCAAAGCCCTTGGCGGCCTCGGATGCCATGGCATTCACAACCTGCACCCCATGACTGATACCGATCGCGAAAACCAGGAACGGCACCAGAACCGAGTACGGATCCAGCCCATAACCCAACAGACGCAAAATACCCAGTTGCCAGAACACCGCCACAATAGAGGACAGAACAGGCACGAGCGTGCCGGCAATGCAGCGCGAGTACCAGAACAGCAACAGCGTCGTCAGAATAATGGTAATGCCCGCAAACCAGGCGATGGAACCGATACCCTCAATCAAATCACCGACTTTTTTGGCGAAGCCGACAATGTGGATCTTGATGTTGGGGTTTTCGTCCTGGTACTTCTCACGCACCTTCTGCTCAAGCAGTTTTGAGAACGCCTGATAATCCAGTGGCGCGCCGGTTTCTGGATTGTTTTCGTACAGCGGCGCGTAAACGATTGTCGATTTGAAGTTGTCTGAAACCAGACGCCCGACTTCGTTGGAACGCAGGATGTTCTGGCGCAACTGCTCCAGGCTGGCGCGGGAGCCATCGTAATCATCCGGGATAACCGAGCCACCCTGGAAGCCCTGCTCAGTTACTTCCACCCAACGCACGTTAGGAGTCCAGACCGATTTAAGCCCGGAACGGTCAACGCCATTCAGGAAGAACACCTCGTCGGTGATTTCCTTCAGGGTTTGCATGTATTCGTCGGTAAAGATGTCTCCATCTTCCACTTCAACAGCGATACGCACGAAGTTACCCAGATTTTCGAGGTCTTCGCGGTGATCAAGCATGTTGATAATGTACGGATGCTCCAGCGGGATCATCCGTTCAAAGCTGGCATCCGGTTCGATTTTGACTGCGTTGTAGCCAAGAAAAACCGTCAGTAGCAAAAATAAAATCAGGATAACCGCCCGATTATTAAAAATCAGGCGTTCCAGAAATGGCTCGGCTTTGGGCGATGTGAAATAGTGCTCGCCTTTGTCGTGCTTGGGGTTGGACATTCAATGACCCTCGTCAGAATTCTTTTCGTGCCGCTGCGGCTGTTTGTTATTGGCTCTTGCCGTTGATATCGGAGTGATAAACACCACTTTCACCGAACAACACAAGCGCAGAGTCCGAGACAGGCTGAATTGACATCACGCCTTGCCTGTCGTCACGGAAAAAGGTGCGAAAACTCTCGCCACCATTGCCGCTGACCAGAACAACGCCCCCATTGCCAACCAACGTTATCCGGCCATCGCGCGTCGCCGCACCGCCATTCAGCGTGTTGCCCGAATCGTTCGGCACGGTTGTCCAGGTTTTCCCCAGATCCGTCGACATAAAGACGTGCCCACGCAAACCGAACGCGATAAGTTCGTTTACATCGCCTGTTCCCAGCACCCCGAAAAATGAGCCGGTATAAGGGCTTTCAACCTTTTCCCAGCTATCACCGCTATCCGTCGAGAGAAAAACCGTACCCGCCTCACCTACGGCAACCAGTGCGCCGCCAGTGATACGAGTAATACCATTGAGGTGAAACCGGTCCGGGTTTGGCACATGCGAGGACCAGTCGACCCAGGTCTTGCCGCCGTCGTCAGTGCGGAACATGAATCCGTATGCACCCACGGCGAAACCCGTGTTTTCATCAGCGAACCAGACATCAAGCAGTGGTTTCCAGGGACCCACTTCCTTATCAGCCTGAGCGTCTTCCAAGGCAAACCCCATACCGTCGAGTGCCCACTCGAGATCCGCTTTCTTGTCGTCCGGAGCGTCTGCTACTTCCTGCTCCAGCTTCTCGACCTGCTTCTCCAGCGTCGCAATGACCAGATCGGCAGCACTCGTGCCATCCAGCTGCTTCTCCCAGGTCTTGCCACCATCAGAAGTGTGCAGAATGACGGCGCCATGGCCCACGGCCCAACCGTGCTTTGCAGTCGGGAAGTAAACGCCGGTCAGGGTCGTTGAAACCGGTACACTGCCCTGCTTCCAGCTATTCCCCTGATCATCGGAATAGATGATATGTCCGCGCTCGCCAACAGCAACGATGCGTTCACCCGCCATTGCGCTGTCTGTCAGCAAATTGTCATCAGCCAGGGCAGTTTTCCTGGCCGGCGTTTCCAATACGTCACTGACCGCAAGCGCCAATGGGCTTGATGCGGCAAGAGACAGTCCAAGGAGCACGGCTAGCGTTCTGCGCGTCAAAGGTGTAGCCATTCAGATTGCCTTTATTTTGAGTTGTTCGATTTCCAGCGAAGGCCTCGAGGAACCTTCAATATATGAGCGCCTGTGTTACAGCGCGTCTGCATCCATTCTGTACTGAAACCGGCTCAGGGCCGGTTCAATATTTAACCGCTGTCTCGCACTCGTTCGCGAGACAGCGTTGTTATTCAATAATCTCAGAGCCGTACCGCCCTGACTCAGCGAACACTCCGGCGACGAAGCGAGGCAGGTGAGAAGTATCGCTTGTTCGGTACATCGTCGGTAAAGACGCGCGTGGTCGGTTCTTCCGTATCCAGCCCTTGCACGTGATAGCGGCGGGCCTGAAGGTCGTGGAAAACCTCAAGCGTTGTCCACACACCCGGCAATTCATAGAAGTTCTTCAGAACCCCCATAGACACACGCCAGAGCTCACCACGGCCATCATATTGATCTAGCAGAACGGTATTCCAGCTGTCTTCGTCGACATAGAAACGACGTTTTGCATAGATATGGCGAGCCCCGTCTTTCAGCGTAGCCTCTACAACGTGAACGCGATGCAATTCCCAACGCATCAGGTCCGGATTAACGTGCGAAACGCCCAGAATTTCGGAGTACGGCAGGCCTTTCTGGGCAATCGCGTAGTTGTTATAAGGGATATAGATTTCTCGCATTCCCTCATAGGTCCAGTTGTAGCGGTCAAGCGCACCGTTAAAGATATCGGTATCGTCTGCTGTACGCAGATTGTCTGCTGCCGCAATCGGCGAATCGTAGCCCAGGTTCGGGGCCCGGCGGACACGACGCTGACCGGCGTTATATCCCCAGCCGTAACGCGGATTCTTGATCTGGTTCAGGGTTTCGTGAACCAGAATCGCTCCACCCGCGAGCCGGGGCGGTGAAAGCGTGAACGACAGATAGTAGAAGATAATGTTGTCCAGCGACGACTCATCACCTTCCGGGTTGTAGTAGTTAAAGAAAGCTTCCTGCTGGGACGTCACCAGTGTGTAGTCGCCATTTTGCTGCACAGCCACTTCACTTGAGCGCCGCGTGATGCTGACACCCCGCCAGCGCACCAGATGGTTCCAGATCACCTGATAGGCTTTTTGTTTGTCATCGCCACTCAGGATCGGGAACGGATAACCACCGAAAGCACCGGCGATACCTGCACCTTCGCCAACGACGGTGGCACTGGTTGCATTCTCTTTTGTGTTCTTTGCAACGCGATCAGGTACCGAGTGGGAGCGCCGGGTCTGGTAGACCGGCACCCGGAAAGTAGTCGGGTAAGTCGAGATCAGCGATTTAACGCCATCCGTGAGGTGGTCGCCGTAGAGATCGACGTTCTTGGCATCGATGGTAAACAGCACCTTGTCATCCGGGTAGGGGTTCGGGTGGAAGTCGCCACTGCCGCCATAACCTGCCGGTGGTTTGGTGATACCGCCGGTCCATGCGGGGATCGTACCAGACGCATTACCTTCCTTGACCGAGCCAAAAGGCGTCAGATCGTTTCCCAGTCGCGCGGCTTCACCTGCGGAGACTGCGGCACTGACTTGTGCCGACAATAAAGAAAGCGCCGCCACACCACCTACAAGCCATTTTTTATTATGGATCATTTTTCGGACCTTTCATGATTCTCAAAGCCGTAACGGCTTTTGTTTTTGTATTTTCGAAGGCTTACTACGATGTTTAACTGCAACACCGCTTTTAAATCAACCCGTTATCCTGATTATTCCGCCAGATGCGCGTCCGTGATAATGCTTTCGGATGCAATGCGAAGATTTTTCCACTAAGGCTCGCAGGTTAGCCTATACAAGGCCAAAATCCATCAACCTAAAGTGCGATTTTGAAGCGATGTGTAACAGGACACAGTAACCGGAGGGGATCCGACCGGCATCGCTTAAACGGTACCGGTCGGAATCAGCAGTCGAAATAACGACTTAAGGCAGGTTTAGCCGGCGAGCGACTTGCTTACAACTTCGTATACGTCTTTGGAAAGATCGGGCTTGGCCTGGATTTGCTCAAGCGCTGCCTTCATGCCTTCCCGGTGGGAGGCGCTATAGCGTCTCCAGCGGGTCAGCGGTGACACCAGACGCGCGGCGATCTGAGGGTTCGTGCTGTCGAGCGCGAGAATGTGCTGAGCCAGAAAGCGGTACCCTGAGCCATCAGCGGCGTGGAAATTCACCAGGTTCTGACCCGCGAACGCCCCGATGACAGAGCGGATCTTGTTAGGATTCTTCCAGTCAAAAGCCTTGTGCTCGAGCAAGGCACTCACCGCGTCCAGCGTGCCCGCTCGGGGGCTGGCAGCCTGAATTGAGAACCACTGTTCAACGACCTGCGGATCATCGCTGAACTGCGCATAGAAGGCATTCAGCGATGACGCCCGATCTTCTTCGAAATCGGAATTAACCAATGCCCGCAGGGCGCCGGCCTGATCGGTCATGTTGGTCGCCTTGCTGAACTGGCGCAGCGCCAGTGAGCGCCCCTCTTCATCGTTGATGTGCAGTAGCCAGCTCAACGCCGTGTTCTTGAGCGAGCGACGGGCAATGGCGTCCGGTGTCGGCGCATAGGCTCCGTCGTCAGTATTACGGCGATAACAGGCGATCAACTCATCCCTGAGCTGCAGCGCGAGTTGATTAAGCACGCGAGTGCGGGCCTTGTGAATCGACTGCACATCAGCCTCGTCAGCCAATTCAATCAGGTAGGCCTCCGTTGGCAGCTGCAGCATTTTGGTGACCAGCGCCTGATCCAGACGCGAATCCGACAACAGGTGCCGGAATGCAGTGACCAAACGCGGATCAACTACCGTTTCCTGTGGACTATCCATCAGTGACTGGATGATATCGACAGTCAATCGCTGCCCTGCATCCCAGCGATTAAAACCGTCACTGTCGTAGGTCATCAGGAAAAGAAGTTGATCACGGGTCCACGGATACTTCACCTTGACCGGCGCCGAGAACCCCCGCAACAGGGACGGTACAGGGCGTGCATTCAGCCCCTCAAACGTAAAGGTTTGCTCCTGTTCCGTCAGCTCCAGCACCCGCTCTTCAGGCGCATCGCCGCTATCGCCGACGAGTTGCAGCGGCAGCGACTGACCGTTTTCACCGATAAGACCGATAGCAAACGGGATGTGTTGAGGCAGTTTTTCCGGCTGCCCCGGCGTCGCCGGTATGCTTTGCCGGAACGTCAGCTGATAGGTACCCGCTGTCTCATCAAAGCTATCGGATACCTCAACCACGGGGGTGCCCGCCTGCTGATACCAACGACGGAAGAGTGTGAGGTCCCGCCCATTGGCATCTTCCATTGCCTTCACAAACTCGTCAGTGGTGACCGCCTGGCCATCATGACGCTCGAAATACAGATCGCTGCCTGCGCGGAAGCCTTCTGCTCCCATCAGGGTGTGCAGCATTCGCACAACTTCAGCACCCTTTTCGTAAATAGTCAGGGTGTAAAAGTTGGAGATCTCCATGTACGAGTCCGGCCGAACGGGATGCGCCATAGGCCCCGAGTCTTCTGCGAACTGGGCTGTTCTGAGCAATGCCACATTGTCGATCCGCTGAGCGGTAGGTGAACCCATATCAGCAGAGAATTGTGAGTCCCGGAAAACCGTGAAGCCTTCTTTCAGGCTCAGCTGAAACCAGTCACGACACGTAACCCGGTTACCGGACCAGTTGTGAAAATACTCGTGCGCGACGATGGCCTCGACACGCTGGAACGCGGCGTCTGTCGCCGTATCTGCACTGGTGAGAACGCATGAGGAGTTGAAGATGTTCAGCCCCTTGTTCTCCATCGCGCCCATGTTGAAATCGTCTACCGCGACAATCATGAAGATATCGAGATCGTACTCACGACCATAGACTTCCTCGTCCCAGCGCATCGACCGCTTGAGCGAGTCCAGCGCGTAATCGCACTTTTCCGCGTTGCGATGTTCAACATACATCCGCAGATCAATGCTGCGGCCCGACATAGTGGTGAAGGTGTCGCGCTTTTCAGTCAGGTCACCGGCAACAAGTGCAAAGAGGTAGCAGGGTTTCGGGAAGGGATCCTCCCAGGTCACATAGTGTCGGCCATCTGCCAGCTCGCCGCGATCGACATCATTCCCATTCGAGAGCAGTACGGGGTAGCGCGCTTTGTCGGCCTCTACCCGAGTGCTGAACCGAGCCATGACATCGGGTCTGTCAGGGAAATAGGTAATACAGCGGAAGCCTTCAGCTTCGCACTGGGTGCAGAACATGCCGGAAGATTTGTACAGTCCCTCGAGACGCGTATTGTCCTGCGGCAGAATCCAGGTGACGACATAAAGCGAGAACTCATCTGGCACCTGATCGATACGCAGGCTCGACAGCGTCACCTGATAAGCCGACTCGGCCAGCGGCTCGCCGTCCAGCTCCAGCTTTTCAAGTACCAGGCTGTCACCGTCAAGCTCAAGCGGCGCACCCTGCCCACCATCCGGGTTACGTCGTAGCGCCAGCGTGCTGTGCACTCGGGCACCGTCTTCGAACAACTCGAAACGCAGATCTACACGCTCCACTAGAAACGGCGGCTGGCGATAATCCTTGAGATAAATGGTCTGGGGCTGACTGGTTCGCATGACTCTCTCCCACAAAAATACTGGACTGATGGCCCGGTGAATGACGGATTCTTTGATCGACGCCATCTCACCAGGTCAGGCTGAAAACAAATCCTGTGTCGCGGGTGTTTCGTCAAACACCTGCAGGCGCACGTTGTACGCCGTAAACTTGCGGATGTTGATCACACCGGTATCGAGTATCAGGTACTGACCCTTGATACCTTCGAGCCGACCGAAAACCTGTGGCGTCTTGTCGAGGTTATGGGTCGCGATCTTTACCGGCCAGGTATCCACCGGATAGGCCAGATCAAGGCCACTGTCATCAACTTCCCGGATGGCATCTGCACCATGCTCTTTGCGCAAAGCCTGCAGCTCGTCGGCGATCAGGCGCCGCAATTCATCCCGTGCTGCTACCAGATCAACTGGCTTTACGTCGCCCTTAAGCATGGCCCGCCAGTTTGTCTTGTCAGCGACATGTGCCTTGCACGCCACTTCAACCAGGCCAGCTATTTGACGCGTGGCCACCTCAAACATCGGCAAGGCCGAAACCGCGCCCTGATCTATCCAGCGTGTTGGCACCTGGTTCTGGCGGGTTATGCCAACTTTAAGGCCCGACGAGTTGGCGAGATATACCACATGAGTCGTCATGCAGTACGTTTCACCCCACTCCGGTTCCCGACAGGTCCCCAGGTGGTAATGACAGCGCTCGGGACTCATGATGCAAGTATCGCATGCCGCCAGCTTTTTGAAGCAGGGATAGCAGTAGCCCTGACTGAAACTCTTATTGGTCCGGCGATCACAGTTGATGCACCGGATTTCCCCATCGAAATCGAGCTGAATTTCCCGACCAATCAAATCATTTAGCGGCACCCGGGTGTCTCCCAGCTTCAGCTGGTAAGCCACTGAAGGGCCCGGCGTGGCAGGCATTTTCCTGAGCGGGCCCTGAACATCAATCACAGCAGATGACATGCCGACTCCGGTCAGTTGAGAATACGAATAGGTGCCGCGCCATCGTCTGAACGGGGCTTTTTACGCTCACGATCAATGAAACCTACGCGCTCATGCTCGGGAATCCCATGGTTGGTCTCGTAGTATATTACGGCCTCCATGCATATTGAGCGCTGCTCCTCGGACACGACTCGCCCATCAGGCCACTTACCCAATTCCACAGCCCTTCGGAGACTCCTGTAAACGGTCGGATCGAGCCGCTCAATCAGCTCTTCATAGGTCATCACACTACCCTCATTGAATAGGTACTCAGCTTATCACAGCCCACATAGCGGGAACTCTTAACGCCGCATTTCATCCTGTTCAGGTTTATGGAAACCACAGGGAAACAGCGCAAATTGAATTATTATTGCCCAACCCTTTGACAAACAATAATGATAATGATTATCATTAAAGCGTACCAGATGACACGGTCGTTTCATTTGGTCTCTCTCATCAGGAGCTTTACGGCTCATTTATGCCCCGCATTTGCGGGGCTTTTTTTTGCCATTTGCAGTGATGAAGTCAACCCGAAACCGGAATTCTGGTCCACGCACCTGTCAGGCAGGCTTGTTTTTCGCTGGGGGCGGAAGAATCGCGAGCGCCAACCCGGCAATAAAACCTCCGAGATGGGCTTCGTTTGCCATTGAGCCTATCCCAAGCCACTCAGGCAATGGCGTAAAGCCAATCACCATCCATACCAGAGAAAAAATCACCAGGGCCGGAGGAAACTGAAAGCGGGCCTTGCGCTGCTGACTCAGCCAGCAGTAAGCCAGGATGCCGTAAACCACGCCTGAAAGACCGCCGAATAGCGGCCCCGAAACAAGATACTGCAGGGTGTTCGATACCAGACTGATCCCCACCACGAGAATACCAAGGCGCATCCGACCATCGAACCATTCAACCTGGCTACCCAGAAACCACAGCATGACGCTGTTAAACAGCACATGCGACCAACTGAAGTGCAAAAAATCCGGTGTCAGCCAGCGCCAGAACTGCCCCTGCGCCAATGTATGGGACAAGGCGTCAACCCGCTGCGGGAAGGTCTGCCAGTCAAAATCTCTCGGATCCACATACATCAGCGTCGCTGAGAGTGTTTCCCGGCCCAGCCCTGTAAACCATGACACCAGAACCGCAACTGCGATCAGAGCCAGCACCATCGGCGCATGACGCGGTGACGGTTGCCAGCGCCCATTTACAAATACCGGTGAATGAACAGATTCCGACACAGCGTCACGTAGTTCCGGACGGTTAAGATACTGCTCCAGCGCGGCGAGTACCGGCTCACTATGGGCAGGATCCTCAAGCCACAAGACCTGACTGTCGCCCTCTTCAGATATCCGGTGGCTAACGCCCTGGTGCTTCAGCCATTGACTGAAGGTGCCGAGATCGGTGTCGGCCGGAAGCTGCTTTACTCGATACAAGCGGTTACCTCGTGAGGCTGTCTTCTTTTTGCCCGTCGTCGATCAATTCCGGACGCGGCACGTTAATGGACACAAACTTGTCTGCCGACAATACGCGCTCATCGTCCATGCGGTACGCCACCAGGCGGCCGTATTTGACCGCACTGTAATCGATACAGGCGACATTGGATTTAAGCGGCGCCGGTGCACCTTCACGCCAATAGTGGCCCACAAAAACCGGCGGTTCGGATTCCGGATAAGACAGGATTTTTTTGTGCTCGGCCTCACTCAACGGCCTGTTAGCGATATCATCCGGTAACGGATCCGGCTGAAAGACCACGTCGGCATAGGTTTTGGGATTCTCCGCCCAGAATTTGGTCCGGAAGAACTGTCGGGTCAATCCGTCCTTGCCGGTGATCGCCAGGCCATCGGGAAGCCGGAGATCCGTTCCTCGCAACAGCCGATCCATGACCTGCCCGGCGAAAGAGTCCAGCGCTGATGAGGCATGCAGGAAGTCCTCGTCGATCCGGTTTCCACCCTGACTGGCCCGGAATTTTTCGATCAGGCGATTATCCCAGCAGGCATGCACGACACGGAAATGCTCAACTTCCAGAAATAGCGGAAGCGTGTAGAACCATTCCAGAAACTCGTTCCACTCGCGCGGATACTGATCGAACTGGCTCAGCGTCTCGCCAATCAGCCGGTCATGGCGCGCGTTATGCTCGCGCAGAAACTTACGACCGCTGCCTGCACGGGCACGAGTGCAATACCCCAGCGCGTTGTATTCGTGATTCCCCATGGTGATCTGGGCAGACCCGTGCTCCACCATATCCCGCACCAGATGAAGTGCCTCACGTATCCTGGGGCCACGGTCAATAATGTCACCGATGAAAATGACCTGACGGCGCTTGTGCTGATAGATACCGTTAATCTTCCGGTACCCCATATGTTCCAGCAACGCTTTAAGGGTATTGGCGCATCCGTGAACATCACCAATGATGTCGTATCCCCGACTGCCTGAACGCTTAACCGGCATAATCAACTCGCTGCGATGTTGCTGGCCCACCCGAGCTTTTCACGGCAGGTTGCGTAAAAATTATGATCCGTTGGATGTATAAGGCGGATCTTGAAAGGCTTTTTGGTGATACGAATGACATCGCCAGGCGCGCAGGCAATATCCATCTGGCCATCACAACTGACCTGGGGATAGGTCTCGTTGCTCTCGCCGATCACCAGTTTAATCTCGCTTTTACCGTCGACCACGATCGGCCGGCTACTGAGGGTATGGGGGAACATCGGCACCAGCACCACTGCATCCAGTTTCGGATGCATAATGGGCCCACCCGCAGACAATGAATACGCAGTGGAGCCAGTAGGTGTCGATACGATTAAACCGTCAGACCGCTGGCTATACACAAAGTGCCCGTCGATATATAGATCAAATCCGATCATCCGTGTGGACTTGCCGGGATGAAGCACCACATCATTCAATGCGGTACCAAACCCAAGCGGGTTATCGTCCCGGGTAACGTGAGCATCAAGCAGGAAGCGGTGTTCCTCTATGTACTCACCCTGAAGCACGCGCCCGACTCTGTCTTCAAGATCATCCGGGGAGATATCGGTGAGAAAGCCCAATCGCCCGCGGTTAACGCCCAATATGGGAATCTTCGATTTTGCCAGTTCGCGCGCAGCGCCCAGCAGACTGCCGTCTCCTCCCACAACAATGACAAGATCGCAGATTTCTCCCAGCAATTTTTTACTGGAAACCTGAAGCCCGTGCCCCGGCAACATGGTGGCGGTGTCTGACTCAAGAATAACCTGGTAGTTTTCATTGATCAGATAGGTGCGGAGATGACGCAACGTCTCGACAACCTTGACGCTGTTCATCCGACCGATGATGCCAATATTCCTGAATTGCTCCATTCGACGTCCCGTGCCAGCCCGGTGATACGTTCCCGATAATCGGGTTATAGTGATGCCTAGTCTACGGCCATAGTAACGAATAACAGGCAAATTCTGAAAAAGAACCTGCCCTGATTTATCCTTCGGAGCCTCGTTCACCGCTCTATCAGAAAGGAAATCCGTCATTAGCTCATCATTTCTGACCGACACCCGCTGGCTAACACCCTCCGTCAGACATCTCGCCTGGCTGTGTGAAGCCCCGTCGCTGACCGCTTCGCAAAAACAGGTGCCGTTGCAGCAATACCTGCCGGATAACCTGCGAAACACACTGATCGAACTTGACCGAAATCCGCAACCGCTGCTGACGGCGCTGGCGTTGGACGGCCACCTTCGGCTTGGCATCTACTTCGAACGCCTCTACGGTTTTCTGATGTCGGATTTATTGGGGTGGCCCACACTGCTTTGCAATCAGCCGGTGCGCGACGAACAACGCACACTGGGTGAGCTTGATTTCGTATTTCTCAACCCCGCCACTGGCCTGCCGGAACATCACGAGATCGCCGTCAAATTCTATCTCGGCTATGCCCCGGATAATCGCTGGTATGGCCCGAATGCCAAGGACCGGCTGGATCTGAAGACACATCGGTTACTCAATCACCAAAGCAAGATGACCGAACGTCCCGAAACCCGGGCCCTTTTAGCAAGCCACGGCATTACATCACCCCCGGAGCCCAGGGTTTTTATGCCTGGTTATCTGTTTTATCCCGGTGATAACGCCATCGAATCACCCGCCAGCGCACCGAAAAATCATGCCAGGGGGCGCTGGTGTCGGGCACACGATCTGAAGCCAACTGACACAAAACACTGGATTGTGCTGAACAAGCCCCATTGGCTTGGCCCGGCACAACAGTGCTCAGAGCCCGATGAGACCGATGAGACCGATACACAAGCGCAGATAGCGAAGGTGAAGGCCGGTGGCCCTCCACGATTATTTGCAGAAATGGAGCCGCACAGTGACGGCGGCTGGCAGGAAAGCGAACGCTGGTTTGTCGTACCGGATTGCTGGCCCTGACAAACCGGCCAGCCATTGATTGAGGCGTGGTTACTCTGAAACCTGATGCACTTCACACAGGTCATCAATGCCCGGTCTGAAGTCTGATGGCTGACTGACACGGATCAAAGGCTGGCCACACGGTGAGCCTTCTACATCCGCCTGGCAGGTCGGATCATCATGATGCGCCAGCCACTGACGATATGCCGGCTCGTTCATGCCGCACTTGCGGGCGATATAGCCGACGGGATTCTCGAAATAGTGCTCAAATTCTTCGAAAGGCAGCGTGATATGCCCCATACCCGGATGATAGGCCACCAGGAACACATTCTGCTGCTGTAACTCCGACAGTAACGTATCTTCCAGCGGCTCCCGCTGCGCATCGTCGTAACGTTCCTGCTCCAAAAGCACGATCTGGTCATTGCGTAACTCAAGTTCGCGCTGCTTCCGTTCAAGCTGTTCCCGGAGCAGCACAACCTCCGCGCTAACCGCCTCCTGCTGGGCCTCTTTACTTGCCCGGGCACTATTAAGCTCCAGCTGCAGGCTAAGATACTGTTCGTTGCGCTCTTCAAGCCGCCGCTTCAGCTGTTCGTTGGTCAGGCGCAAACGTTCGAGCGACTGCTGGGCGTCCAACAATTCATTGCGCTGGATTTGAAACTCGTGCCGGTGTTCGCGCTGCAAATCTGACAGGGCATCCCGATGCACGCTCTGCAAGGTTTTGATTCGCAATCGCTGGTCACGAATCATCTGGGCCAGGCGCATACGTTGCTGCGCACCCTCGGCATTCTCCGGCTCGACGGCCTGCGGCCGCTTCACTGACGCATTCAATACCGGGATATCATCGGTGTCTGCTTCAACTTCACGCTTCTGAAATTTAAGCTGATTTGCTTCTACAGCCCGTCTCACCGCCTGAAACGTATTGCTGCCCGGAGTCATATTCGGATCCCAGAGATCATTCACAAACTCGGGCTCCGGGCAAAGACTGCGGCACACAAGCTTGATGGGCCCCGAACCAAGATCCGGCCCTTTCGCACCTATCTCCGAAAGCCGCTCAATCGGCACGTTCCAGTAACTATCGGCGCGCCCCTCCTCGTCAAAATAGATTCGGAAGAAAACCAGCGACAGAATCTTCAGATCCGGCGCAAGGCCTGCGTAAACCGCCCGTACATCAGTATCCGCAAGGTCAGACAACCCGACATAACCATCCAGAAAGGCACCAAACTCCGAGCCACGCATATGCCTGGCGACCTGAGCCCCTTCCATAAAAAAAACAGCTGAATAACCGTCATCAGCCTTTTCGGATGTCGCCATGCCCGACCCTCTGAAAAACAAGCGGCACGAAATAGCGCCACTCGCACCGGATTATTGTGTTCTGTAGTAACGGCTATTGTAGACATTGCGATGCAACGGCATGAGAACAAAACTGCAACGTTTTGAAACCGATGGTATTCGACGAGACAACTAACGAGAAGACACGCTATATGCAGAAAGGAAGGGGCGGAGTAACCAGAGTAAAAAAGCCAGCCACAATACCTTGTGGCTGGCTCGGATGCTTCCAAGGAAAACCGGACCTGCAGTTCCTAGATCTCTGCAGCCAGACGACTTCCCTGATTGATAGCGCGTTTCGCATCCAGTTCTGCGGCCACGTCAGAACCACCGATCAGGTGAACGTTCTGACCTGCATCAAGCAATCCCTGCTGCAACTCACGCAGCGGGTCCTGTCCCGCGCAGATGATAACGTTATCTACCGGCAACACGTGGTCCTGACCACTTTCTTCGCCTTTAGGTGTCACGGTGATGTGCAGGCCTTCGTCATCAATTTTGCGATAGGTAACACCAGGGATCATCTGCACCTTGTTCATTTTCAGCGCCGTGCGGTGAATCCAGCCCGTTGTTTTACCCAGGCCTTTGCCCACTTTCGTTTGTTTGCGCTGGAGCAGGAAGACTTCACGTGCCGGCGTTGGCAGTTCGGCCTCCACACCCTTGATCCCACCGCGATGAGCCACCGACAGGTCCACACCCCATTCTTTCATGAAGTGCTCGGTGTTCAGGGATGCTGACTCGCCCTGCTGCACGAGGAATTCCGATACGTCGAACCCAATACCACCAGCGCCGATGACCGCAACACGACGCCCAACCTCACGACGCTGAAGAATCGCATCGAGGTAGCCCATAACCATCGGGTGATCAACCCCCTCGATTTCCGGTGTGCGAGGGGCAACACCTGTGGCCAGAACAATCTCGTCAAATCCGTCTTTGGTCAGGTCTTCGACGGTGACACGGGTATTCAGGTTCACTTCAACGCCGTGTTTGTCGAGCATGACACCGTAATAACGCAGGGTTTCGTAAAACTCTTCCTTGCCGGGAATGCGTTTGGCGACGTTGAATTGCCCGCCAATCTCGCCGGCAGAATCAAATAATGTCACGGCATGGCCGCGCTGGGCCGCCACCGTAGAGAAGGCCAATCCGGCTGGTCCCGCGCCGACAACGGCTATCCGCTTCGGTGTTGCTGTTTTAACGTAGTTCAGTTCGGTTTCATGGCAGGCACGCGGGTTAACCAGACAGCTCGTCAATTTGCCGCCAAAGGTATGGTCCAGACAAGCCTGATTGCAGCCGATGCAGGTGTTGATTTCATCGGCACGATCCTGCTCGGCTTTCAGTACCAGATCAGAGTCAGCCAGGAAAGGACGGGCCATGGAGACCATGTCGGCATCGCCTTCGGCCAGAATCTTCTCAGCCACATCCGGCATGTTGATGCGGTTGGTAGTTACCAGCGGAATACTGACTTCACCCTTCAGATGCGCGGTCACCTTGGTGAACGCACCTCGAGGAACCGATGTCGCAATGGTGGGCACCCGCGCCTCGTGCCAACCGATGCCAGTGTTGATGATCGTTGCGCCGGCGGCTTCGACTGCCTTGGCCAGCTGCACCACCTCTTCCCAGGTACTGCCATCTTCCACAAGATCCAGCATCGACAGACGGTAGATAATGATGAAGTTTTCGCCAACCCGCTCGCGCACGCGGCGCACGATTTCTATCGGCAAACGGATGCGATTTTCGTAACTGCCGCCCCAACCATCGGTACGCTGATTGGTGTGGGCGACGATAAATTCGTTGATGAAGTAGCCTTCGGAGCCCATTACCTCAACGCCGTCATAGCCCGCCTGTTGCGCCAGCTCCGCGCAGCGGGCATAGGCTTCAATCTGACGCTCAATACCGGCCTCATCCAGTTCGTTCGGCGTGAACGGGTTGATCGGCGCCTGAATAGCAGACGGCGCGACAAGCTCGGGATGATAGGCATAGCGGCCGGCATGCAGAATCTGCATGCAGATCTTGCCGCCCGCTTCATGCACCGCAGTGGTCACCACATTGTGCTGTTCGGCTTCCTCTACGGTATCCATTTTTGATGCGTGCTGGCGAACACCGCCCTCGGGATTAGGCGCAATGCCGCCGGTCACGATAAGGCCAACGCCACCACGGGCGCGCTCGGCAAAAAACTCGGCCATGCGCTCAAAGCCATTTTCCATTTCTTCAAGGCCGGTATGCATCGATCCCATCAGCGTGCGATTGCGCAAGGTGGTAAATCCAAGATCAAGCGGCGCAAGCAACGTGGGGTACTTACTGTGTCCGGCGGCCTTTTCAGCAACGGTCATAGGGTCTTCCTCATCAGTGTGTCGGCAAACATTTACTGCCTTTATAGTTGCAGACAAATTAGCCCCTTCGCTTGCGGCAAACAATATCCTCACATAACATTTAATTATCCTTGGACAACACCTCTTTTCTCTATGGCACCGTCAGCGACCAGCAAGCACCCCGCCCTCGGGGATATCAGCGTACTGTTTCTCGATGTTATGGCTCGCGCCGTGGCACGAGAAGGATACTCGATACAGCCGCTATTCGATCAGTTCAGTATCAGTCAGACTTTGCTGAATGCCCCGGAGGCACGCATTAGTATCCCACGGTTCATGCGGCTGGGCAGTGCCGCTATCAGCCTTACTGGTAATCCCAACCTGGGCCTGACCATGGGAACCGAAACCCGCCCAGTCGATGCCGGGTTAGCGGGGCTGGCAGCCATGACAGCACCCACTGCAAGCCAAGGCCTCGAACAGATTCTGACCTACTCCCTGCTCAACAGTCGGAACAGTCGCGGCCATCCGCACTTTGACCGGGACAGCCTGACCGCGCGTTTCTATTCAATTCGGCCTTACAACCGCTACAACTACTTTGTTGTGGATTCTGTACTGGGAGGCTGGACCCGATTTCTCCGGCGAGTCACCGGTGAGCAGGCTGTGCTGCGAAAAGTGATGATCGAGTATCCGGACCTGGGCCAAAGCGAGGTGTTCGAGCAGTGGTTTGGATGTCCGGTGGTATTCGGAGCAGAAGAAAACAGCGTACAACTCCATCGGGATATCGCGCCGCTAATACCCGCGCAGGCTCAGCCGGCCATGCATCGCGCGCTGGTACAGCAATGCAATACCCAATTGGAGCGCATTCGGGGGGGCTGGAATATTATTGATCAGGTTAAGGAAAAACTGACGCCGCTACTGCAAGGGCAAACGCCCTCACTGGAGACTGTGGCAGCAGAGTTGGGATTGGGGCCATGGACACTCCAGCGCCAGCTGGCCGCTCACGGAGCAAGATACAAGGATCTGCTTGACGATACCCGAAAGGCCCTGGCCCTGGATTACGTCAAAGAGACCAATCTCAACTTTGCAGAAATAGCGTGGATTCTGGGATTTTCAGGGTCGCCGGCATTTTACAAGGCATATAGACGCTGGCTCGGCATGAGTCCGGGAGACTATCGAGCGCAGTATGCTGTCAGGAATGTGAACGGATAAGGGAAAGGACCCGGTTACATCTCGACGCCGTCGTCGAAATCTTCATCGTCGTCGAAATCGTCCGTATTGAATTCAAGCAACTCTTCCTCGTAATCAATCATTGTTCTTCTCCGTTATTTTCTTTTAAAAGAATATACAACGCAGCATATGAACAGTAGATGACGACTTGATTACATAAACGGAAAGAAAAACAAAAGGAGGGAAAAAATGGCGGAGCGGACGGGACTCGAACCCGCGACCCCCGGCGTGACAGGCCGGTATTCTAACCAGCTGAACTACCGCTCCGCGCTATCGTTGCCACCGTTCAATGTGACAACGAGGGCGCATTATAAAGACGCCCCTGACCATGTCAACGCTTTTGATCACTAACATCAGAATTTTTTTAATTTATCGCCACATCGAGAGGCACGTCACGGCCCTTAGCCGCTTTACGGTATTCGATGGGCGTCATACCCGACCATCGCTTGAACGCGCGATAAAAGGTGCTGGGCTCGGAAAAACCGGTCAGATACACGATCTCGTCAATGGACTCATCCGTAGTCGCCAGCAGTTGACGCGCCAGCCGATAGCGGAAATCCGCCAACACCTGATTGAAGCTGGTTTCGGCCTCGGTTAATCGTGTCCGCAAGGTACGAGGCTTGATATCCAAACGCTCCGCAACCGAGTCAAGTGTGACTTCACCGCTATCCAGTAACTCGGCCACTATCCGTTCTACCTGGCCGACGATATCTTTCTTCTCCAGCCGGGCGACCTGCTCGCTTGCCAGGCGTTCATGAAGCGCCAACAGCTCAGGCTCCGCATGGGGCGATGGGTGGCTCAGGAATCTGGCCGGAAAATACATGCGATTTTCTTCGGCTCCAAAAACCACATTGCATCCCAGCACATCCGCCACGTGGTCCTGGCGTTCGTTTCGCTCATGTTCGAATTCGATCCGGGAACACTCAAAACGGCCGTCGGTTATTGAACGGAAGAACGTCATCAAGCCCTGAACAAAGCATTCAGTAAAATGCTTCAGACGACGCACCTCGTCCGACGCCGCATCCAGTACAATGCAGGCTTCATCACCATCGATGAAGAATTCATTGTTGGCAGCATCGCTTAGCAAACGCTGGTAGTTAAGGGCACGCCGCAGACCTTCGCCAAAATTGGGACTGCTGAGGAAGAGATATTCGAGCACCTGCCCCTTATAGGTCGGCAGCGCCTGACCCAGATGCAAGCCGATATCCGGATCGCCAGTCACATCTTCGACAACCTGCCAGAAATAGAGTTGAGCACTGTGGGGTGTTCTGAGCTGGGCGGAGTTGAGGTAGTCCTCATTGACGCCGAGGCGCTTGAATATCTCGTCTGTATCAACACCCTGATCCTTCATTGCCTGATAGATCAAGCGCAACATCACACCTGCGTCACGAAGTTCCTGCATAACATCCTGCTTTTTTGTTTTGAGCAAAGCTCTATGCGTTGACCCGCCCGACCTGCTGGAATGACATGGAAGTCAATGCCGGCCAGACACCAGTCTGAGACACTTTTTATACTCATTGTCAGGCCGACTCGGCAAGACATGGAACATTTGTACCAGATTCCGGGAGGTTTCAGTAGCGTCATTCCAAACGCCAACCGGCGCGGGAAAGCCTCCCACACTTCACTCCCGAAGGTCTTCTGCCCAACGGAACATGGCCCAATATGACTATAATAATGCTAAATCAATCCAACTCAACATCAGTTTAGGCGGCGGAGGGCGCAAAGAACCATGCAGAATGTCATTTCTTATAAAAGCACACCCCCTGCCCTGTGGACTCTATATGGCAAGGCACTCACCAGCGGATTCAATGCAGACAAAAGTCCGGTGATCCCAAAACTGTCCGCAGAGTTGATCGGCGTATCCACCGATCCGTCCCGTCTGAGGCAATACGCCAGCATTTGCGGATACCGTACCGGCACAAAGGTACCCGTGACCTGGCCGCATATTCTCGCTTTCCCACTGCATCTGAAGCTTCTGACTGAGAAAGCATTTCCGCTGCCATTACTGGGACTGGTGCATCTGCGCAATAAGATTACCCAGTTACGCCCCATTGCCGTGGGTGAATGCATGGATATTCAGGTAAGACTGGACAATCAGGAGAGTACCGACAGGGGCATCGAGTTCGATCTCGTTACCGAGGTCTCGATTGGCGGTCAGCGGGTATGGGAATCGTTGAGTACCAACCTTTACCGTCAACCGGATAAATCCGGTGGCAACTCAAACGCCAAATCCAGGCCGCCTGCGCTCGCGCGACTGGCGCATACGCTCGATGTCAGCGCCCCCGAATCACTGGGCCGGCATTACGGAAAGGTATCGGGGGATTTGAATCCAATCCACATGCATGCGCTCTCGGCACGGCTTTTCGGATTTCCGCGTGCTATCGCACACGGAATGTGGAGCAAGGCCCATTGTATCGCCTTGCTGGAAAACGAAGGCTGGGGTGATGGTGCGATGACCGTATCGGCAAACTTCAAGAAGCCGCTTTTCCTGCCAGGCAAGGCCCGGCTCGATTGGGAGGTATCTGCCAGCAGAACAGAGCAACTGGATTTTCAACTGGTCAATCGCAAGGGAGACGCCCCTCACCTGACCGGCACTATCGTGAAGGAATAACCGGCCCTCATCTTGTATCGGCTGCTCAGGCTACTGGCACATCTTCAGCAGATCGCGCCTCAGATGGCGCCAGCGGCAACGTAAAGTAGAACCGGGCACCGCCCGACTCCGGACGCTCAAAGCCGATCTCACCGCCCTGTGCCTGCATCAGGCTACGGCACAGGGCGAGGCCGATACCCATTCCATCACTTTTGGTGGTAAAAAAGGGGTGAAACAGCTTTTCTTCCGCATCGTCGGGTAGCCCTTCACCCTGATCGGACACTTCAACACGCACCCCTTGTGCTCCATCCCGCACTGCCCGAACCCGAACCGGTGCCGCACTGCCGGCCGCGTGAGTGGATTCCAGGGCATTGCGGATCAGGTTAAGTGCAACCTGCTGCACCTGGATTGGATCGGCTACAACGTCGGGAATGGCGTCACCGACAATCAATTCAATACCGCCCTGATTGTTCCTGGCATCGACTTCAGCGAATTGCCGGGCCTCCTCGAGCAGGTCGTATATCGATATCGCCTCTTTGCCTGAAGCGGGCTTCTTGACGAAACTGCGGATACGACGGATAACCTCGCTGGCGCGATGGGACTGGGCTTCAATTTTCTGTAGCGTCTGCTCTACGGCGCTGCGGTCAAACGACTCTGCCGCCAGCATGCGCAACGCCACCCGCACATAGTTTGAGATGGCGGTTAGCGGCTGATTCACCTCGTGGGCAAAGCCGGCAGCCATCTCACCCATCGTGGAAAGCCGGGACGCATGCGCCAGCTGGTCACGCTGCTCCTGCACCAACTGGTGCGCCTCGGCCAACGCGACTTCCTGCTCCAGTTCAGTCGAAATATCACGAAACACAACAACCGCGCCCAGCACTTCGCGCTCATCGTCCGGGTCTTCGGGGGCACCAGCCAATTTGGGCGTTGCACGGTATTCAACCGGAAAACGTGTGCCATCCGGACGCCGGAGCATCACATCGCGCCGATGCTCCGATACCCCCCGGAGGCAGGTAGGCATCGCCGGAACAATTTCCTGACCAGCCACATCAGATCCGAAATGAAGGGTAAAAAAGTTTTTACCTACCAGTTCACCCACCGGTGCACCAATCATCGTGGCTGCAGCAGGATTGGCGAAGATGATGGTGCCGTCAGGCTTGAGGCCGTATATGCCTTCGCTGATTGCATTCAGAATGCGGGTCTGGTCGCCCTTGAGTTGCCGATTACGCTCTTGCAGGGCACGCTCAAGCTGGATAACGCGGGCATGAGTGGCAACCCGGGCAATGACCTCCTGAGCCTGGAATGGCTTGGAGATAAAGTCGACGCCCCCGAGGGAGAAGCCTTTTACTTTGGCATCCACATCATCAAGGGCAGAGAGAAAAACAACGGCGCCATCGGCAGTGGCGGGATTATGCTTGAGCCGCTCACAGACTTCGTAACCATCCATGCCGGGCATCATGATATCGAGGAGGATAACTTCCGGATGGTGGCGCTCAGCCAGTGTCAGCGCCTTATCGCCTTCATTCGCGATCAACAGACGATAACCCCGGTCCTTCAGCGTCTCGTAGAGCACTTTGAGGTTCTGGGGGTTATCGTCGACCAGCAGAATGGTAGCTTCGTCGTGTTCACTGGCGTGTTCAGTCATATAGTCCGTGCCGACTCAGAATGGAGGACCATAATGGCTCGCACTTCACGACGCGTCGATACGGTCCTTTACGGACATCACCATGCGGACCAGATGTGCCAGTGAGTGCGTACCCATTTTGTGCATGACCCGCGAACGGTGGATCTCGACCGTGCGTTGGCTGATCTCCAGCTCAATCGCGATCACCTTGTTTGCCTGACCGGCAATCATGCGATCCATGATTTCGCTCTCGCGGGGCGTGAGCATATCAATACGACGCTGAATTTCCTGTTTCTGGCCCAGGGTTTTGCGCTGGTCGCGATCCTGCTCGAGCGCCTGTTCAATTTTTTTCAGCAGGTCTTCTTCGCGATAAGGCTTCTGGATGAAGTCCACCGCGCCCTGTTTCATGGCATCAACCGCCATTGGCACATCACCGTGCCCCGTCACAAAGATGATCGGCAATATCGAGTTCTTCTGATTCAGCCGACGCTGAAGCTCCATCCCATCCATACCCGGCATGCGAATATCCAGCACAATACAGCCGGCCATCTCTTCACTGTATTTCTCGAGGAATGCATTCGCCGTGGGATAGGTGCTGACGTCGTGGTCAGCCGACTTCAGAAGCAGCTCGAGAGAATCGCGCACAGCTTCGTCATCTTCAACTACGTACACTGTTTCGTTATTTTCAGTCATGTACTGTCCCTTTCCGTTGGCTTCTTTGTTCGTTCGCTCGAGATTATTCAGTTCTGTATCCCATTAAGCAGCATGCAGGCCTGCTCAGGGAGTATGCCCGTCCTTCAGCGGCGGCGCGACAGACACAGGGTCAACCCGCACATCATACCAGTTCATCCGCCAGTCAAGGTGCGGCCCGGTAGCACGCCCGGTACTGCCGACCTTGCCTATCAACTCTCCCTGGCGAACCTGCTGGTCCACACTCACCTCCACCTTGCTCATATGCAAAAAGGTAGAGCTGACACCATAACCATGGTCAATAATCAGGGTGCCGCCGGAATAAAACAGATCCGGCTCTGCCAGCGTCACCTTGCCCTCAGCAGGCGCCAACACTGGAGCCCCTTCAGGCGCGGCCACATCAACACCATAATGGGGGCTACGCGGCTCGCCGTTATAAACACGCTGACTGCCATACACGCCCGAAATCCGGCCTTTTGCCGGCCAGATGAACGGTCCGAGAAAAGCCATTTCATCGGTATCAGCTGTACGGGCCTCTTTCACTCTGGCCGCTTCAGCGCGAATCCGGTCCAGACTTTTCTGTGACGGCGTTACTGTGCGTGAAGGCACGCCTTCCACCCGCTGGATATCATAATCGCGGGGCGCAAGTTCGACTGTTCGATCAAGCTCCTCGCCGCCGGGCAACCTTACCCGGATCTGTTGATGCAGCTCTGCATCCCGCTCAAACCCGAGCACGAACCGCCCCTCCGGCGTCACCCGCACTGGCGCATCATTCAACCACACCTTTGCGCCGGGCTCTGTGGAGCCATAAGCCAAAGTGCCGGGCTGAAGCCCGGTGCTCAATGTTAGCGTCGGCGTCGTCTCGGCACTGACCGCCACCGAAACCAGTGCAGCGAAAGCGGCCAGTAGCGCTATCAGATGCATTTTGATGCTGTATCGTATAACCATAGCCTGTCCTGCTGCGATTGTCCTGATAACACAAACCTCTGAAGACTGAACGTATTGAGCCAACACGGAGGCCAGCCGCCATGTCCAACGCATCGCTAATCGACCTGCCGCCCTTCAAGGCCCAGCTCATACACGACCTGCTGCCAGAGACACAGGCTGACCGGCTGGCGTCGCAACAGTTGTCGCTACTACCCTGGTATCAGGCTCGCCTGCACCTTTATGGACGCTGGGTCTGGTCGCCTCGCCTGCAGTGCTGGATAGGCGATGCATCGGCGCGATATCGGTACTCAGGCCTTGACCTTGAACCGGAGCCTTGGCCGCAGTGGCTGACAGACGTCAAGCGCATGGTCGAGTCCGCCAGCAGTACTCACTTTAACTCTGTTCTGTGCAACTGGTATCGCAACGGCAGTGACAGCATGGGCTGGCACAGCGACAACGAACCGGAGCTCGGGCCGGCGCCACTGATCGCCTCGCTTTCGCTGGGCCAACCCCGCACCTTTCATTTCCGGCCGGTCGGTAAAACGCGGACGTTCGCCTCGTTCACTCTGCCTCACAATAGCCTGCTGATCATGCCTCCAGGCTTGCAAACACACTATCAACACCAGTTGCCGAAAACCCGTAAGGTCATCGGCGACCGGTTCAACCTGACATTCCGTTCAATCCCGACACCATCGCCCCACAAAGCTTAATGCTTGGTTTCTTCCGCAGGTGTACGCTTTTCGGCTTCACCTTCATGACGATCACTATCACGGATGGTATCAAGCCGCTTCTGGATCGCGCCGAATACGCTTCGAACCGTGTACCGTCCCTTCGCGTTGGCCTTGCCAGCGGGATAATCCAGAAGCAGAGCGATCGCCTCTTCAGCGGTTGTGGCCGGGTAGACTGCAAAATTGCCTTCCCGCACAGCTTCAACAATTGCGCTGTCCAGCATCAGGTTCTGCACGTTAGTCGCAGGCAGAATCACGCCTTGCGTACCCGTGAAACCTTTTATTCTGCAGGTTTCAAAAAAGCCTTCAATTTTCTCATTCACCCCGCCAACAGGCTGCACTTCACCAAACTGGTTTACCGAGCCGGTAATCGCCAGATCCTGTCTTACCGGAATACCGGACAACGACGACACCAGCGCGCACAACTCGGCAAGTGATGCACTGTCACCATCAACCTCTCCGTAGTTCTGTTCGAACGTCAGGCTGGCCGACAAATGCATGGGCTCGGTGGTGGCAAAGCGGGATGACAGCCAGGACGTCAGAATCATGACGCCCTTGGAGTGAATATTGCCGCCGAGTTTGACGTCACGCTCAATATCCATCACATCGCCATCGCCGTAATAGGAGGTCGCTGTAATCCGGTTGGGCATCCCGAACTCATATCCACCGGCAGACAGGACGGATAGTGCATTAACCTGCCCGACCCGGGTGCCTTCGGTCGTCACCAGCGTGGAGCCGTCGATAATCGAATCAAAGTACTGGTCACGGATACGGCTACTGCGATATCGGGCGCTGGCCAGCGCCTGCTCGACGTGAGTGGCCTGAATCATCCGCGCGCCGGCCTGCCGCGCCCAGTAATCAGACTCACGCAGCAGGTTGGCTATATCAGCCGCATGCAGAGACAGGCGATCCTGATGCTCGGCAATCCGCGAACTGTACTCAATGACCCGCGCCACCGCTTTGCGCTCGCAATGCAACAACTTCTTGTCCACTACCACACTGGCGATAAATTTCGCGTACTGAAGCTGGGTTTCCGACGTGCGGTGCATTTCGTTCTCGAAATCCGCCGTAATCCGGAACAGTTCCGAGAACTCAGGATCGTACTCCTGCAGCAGCATCCAGGTTTCACGGTCACCGAACAGCACGATCTTGACGTTCAGCGGAATTTCCTGAGGCTCAAGCGATATTGTGCCGGACAGGGTCAGTTCTCTTTCGAGCGAATTGATGTGCAGGCTGCGGGCCCGAAGCGCGCGTTTCAGGCCATCCCAGACGAACGGCTGCTCCAGCACCTTGTTCGCATCCATCAGCAGATAGCCACCATTGGCCTTGTGCAGGCTACCGGGGCGAATCAGTGAGAAATCAGTGAACACCGTGCCTTTGAAGGTGACATTTTCAACGTAACCGAACATGTTGTGGTAAGTCGGATTATCCTCAACGATGACCGGAACACTCTGATCTTTGTGATGGACCAGCAAGTTGATCTGGTAGCGACGCGGCATTTTACGATCGAGCGAAGCATAGGCAATCGCTGTCTGCTCTTCGCTCTCTTCGAGGAAAATTTCGAGATTATCGGACAGATCCTTGCGCACGTCCTGCAGATAACTCACGACCTCATCATACCCTTTGTAGCGAGCGATCAGGGCTTCCAACTGATGACCGGCAATGCCTTCAAGCGTTTCCTCGTTCAGTGCCTGCTGACTGTCGGTATATTCCTGCTCCAGCTCCGCGATAGCACGCAAGGCTGCCCGCAGCTTTTTCTCGAGCTTGTTGATCGTATCTTCGAACTTATCGCGCTGGGCTTCGGTAAGTTCGGCAAAGGTTTCCTGGGTATGCGGCTCGGTCCCATTCATCGCCACTAGCCGGTAACCGCCGGGAGTGGTCACCGACAAACTGACTTTTTTGCGCTTCGCCTGCAGCGCCACCTTTTCTAGCTGGTCATCCTGCTTTTTACTGAAGTCGGTTTTGAGCTGCTCTGCGCGCTCCAAAAAATTGTCGCCTTCGAAAGTCTGCGGAATCACCTTGGTGAGGCGCGTCATCAGCTTTTCCATGTCCTGCTTTAACGTCTGCCCCTCACCCGCCGGCAAACGCAACACTCTGGGCACGCGCGGATCTTCGAAATTTGCAACGTAGCACCAGTCAAAGCTTTCGGTATCCCTGTCGGCATGGTGTTCCAGATAGCGCAGCATCATGGTGCGCTTACCCAGCCCGTCACGACCAACTGCATACACGTTGTAACCGCCATGAGGCATCGCAAGCGCGAACCTTACCGCTTCCTGGGCCCGGTTCTGGCCAACGATTTCTTCCAATGGCTCCAGCTGACGGGTCGATTTAAAAGGAAAATCCTTGATGACGCAGTTCTTGTAAAGCTGATTCAGTGGCAATGACTTCAAGGCGCCGTCCTGTTATCGGAAAATTCAGAGTGAATAACAAAGCATAGAAAATATAAGGGGCCATTGTAGAAGGTGTGTGCTGCTCTGTCGCCATCCAAGGCTTCTCTATTCTGCAATTGGCGGCGGCATCCACAGAAGTCAGACCTGCAACGAGCGTTGTGAAACCCCGCTCGTCCACGCGCATTCGTTTAGACACACCCTCAAATCCATACCGATATGGATCACGAGAATGCAACGGTGTTCAAGTTTTGCTCAACCCTGCCGTTATTGGTTAATATCAGCTCCATAAAAAGAACGCAGACCAGCAACGATAACTTGTGAATTGATGATGAACCGGCGGCGGCCGGCCATCATTCGTGAGGGTTTTATTACCATGGATATTCCACGCTCGTCGCCTTACAGCCTCAGTACACTGGATCAGAAAAAAACCAGTGGCGGACCACGCATTCCGGTGGCACCGGAAGCACCACCAGTGCCAAGACGCCAGTCCTCAGACCGAAGACTCCGTCCTGATCGCCGAAAACGGCAGGCCGAGTTCAAGGGAGAAGACCGCCGCAAGCGTTCTTCCCGACGCAGCCCCTCTCTGCTTCACCACCGCAGTGCGACGCCAGTTGCAGCAGAAGACAGGCGTGGCAAGCTGCTGGACACGTCAGCCTGAACTCGAACGATGCTTGCACCCCATTTGAGACCGGGGTCACAGTCACAGACTTGAACGTTTTTTATCCAGCCCGGGTCATCTAAAATGAAGACCCGGGCCACGCAAATGTGTTCCGGGCAGCTCGAAAACAACAATGACAATGAAGTGGAAACCGGTGTATGGGAATAAGCTCTGGAGACCGCAGAATAAAGACGCGTTACGAAGCCCAGTGTTTGCAGGTTCAGCTGAGAGAAAAAGGATTTCTCGGGCGAGAGAAATCACAAGCTGACGTCTTGTGCCTGGACATCAATCGCTATGGCGTCGCCGTTCTGTCCCCTCGCCCACTCGAAAACGGGTGTCGGTTGCTGCTCGACTTCGCCGGCAAATATATCTCCGAATCCCGGGTTTCGGCTCGCGTGGTCAGCAGTTATCCGTATCAAACAGGTTATCGGCTAGGCATCCAGTTCAGCTATTGCGAAAGCCGAAGCAGTTACTCGCGTGCGGTGGACAACGCGCTTTCCAGAATCGAGGGTTTTTATAACCGCCTGGCGGGATAACAATTTCCCATATCAGGAAAAAGCCCGCAAACCCCACCTCTCGTCAGATCAGGCCCGCATCGAGGCTGGCAGCCAGATATAGCCCCAACTCCTCGCACTGCGTCTCGAATTTTTCCTGATATTCACCACGACAGAGCAAGGGCTCGTGCATCAAACGCCAGCGCAATCCGGTGGTAATGGACTCGATAGCCCGCTGCGTGCCAGTACCGTCATGGCCGGCACGGATATAAAAGGCAAAGGGCAGGCCCTGGGTTTTCTCGAGACACGGATAGTAGCTGCGGTCGAAAAAGTCCTTCAGCGCCCCGCTCATGTAGCCCAAATTTTCCGTGGTACCCAGGATAATGGCATCGCAGGCAAGCACATCGTCCGGCCCTGCATCCAGCGGCGCGAGCACAGTGACATCAACAGTTTCGATCTCGCTGTTGGACGCGCCACGCGCAATGGCGTCTCTGAGAGTGCGCGTATTGGGGGATGGCGCGTGAGCCACGACCAGTAATTTCTTTCGCTGTTCAGCCACTGGCTGCCTCCATGCCTGACATCAACTTTCGTTTACCGCCCCACTCAGTGTAACGCCACCCACTCGCCGGATGCGATCTGGATTGCCTGCCCACCCAATACTTTGGCAATTAGTACCTGTGGCAGCCATTCAAAGCGCGGGCGGCGCCAAAACAAAAAAGCCGACACCATGACGATGTCGGCTTTACACACTGCTATTACGCTAAGTCTCTCAATCCGAACCCGTAACCGGTCAGATCAGCTCGCCATTCGCCTCTTCGCTAACGGCTGCGGGTTCCTTCGCATCTTTAGCTTCCGGCTTCGGCATCGCCTTTTCGCGAATCTTGGTTTCGATTTCCTGGGCAATATCCATGTGCTCTTCCAGGAACTTGCAGGCATTGGCTTTGCCTTGCCCTATCTTGTCGCCGTTATAGCTGTACCAGGCGCCGGCCTTATCGACAAAGCCTTCCTTGACGCCCAGGTCGACCACTTCGGCCATGTGATAAATACCCTTGCCGTACATGATCTGGAACTCCGCTTGGCGGAACGGCGGCGATACCTTGTTTTTAACCACTTTGACGCGAGTCTCATTGCCCACGACCTCGTCGCCTTCTTTCACTGCACCGATGCGGCGAATATCAAGGCGCACCGATGAATAGAACTTCAACGCGTTACCACCGGTGGTGGTTTCCGGCGAACCGAACATAACGCCGATTTTCATACGGATCTGGTTAATGAAAACCATCAGGCAATTAGCATGCTTGACGTTACCGGTCAGCTTACGCAGTGCCTGTGACATCAGACGTGCCTGCAGACCAACGTGGGAGTCGCCCATCTCGCCTTCAATTTCCGCCTTTGGCGTCAACGCTGCAACCGAGTCAACGATGATGACATCAACCGCATTGGAGCGAACCAGCATGTCAGCAATTTCAAGCGCCTGTTCGCCGGTATCCGGTTGAGACACCAGCAGTTCGTCAACATCAACACCCAGCTTTTCAGCATAGACCGGGTCCAGCGCATGCTCGGCGTCCACGAAGGCACAGGTTTTACCGGCTTTCTGAGCTTCGGCAATCACCTGCAGCGTGAGCGTGGTTTTACCAGAGCTTTCTGGCCCGTAGATTTCAACGATCCGCCCGTAAGGCAGGCCGCCAATACCCAGTGCAATATCCAGCCCGAGTGAACCGGTGGAGACAGCCGGCATGGCTTCCCGCGGCTGGTCGCCCATTTTCATGACGGCGCCTTTACCAAACTGGCGTTCGATCTGGCTCAGTGCTGCGCCCAACGCTTTTTTGCGGTTGTCTTCCATTATTGCCAAAGCCTCGTATTGATTTGCCGGAATGCGGTGATATCTTTTCGGACCGACGACTGGTCATGCCCTGTATATTTGAACAGTATTAAAACACAACAGATCTGATGGGCCAAGTGTCGATTTTTCAGGCAGGACTTTTATGGTCTGAATAACGTGCCGGCTCCGGTTCAGACTAAAGAAAGGCACGCACGCCATCCAGGGCATAGAGCACAGCCTGGCGTCGCACGCTGTCCCGATCACCGTTGAAATGCTCAAATACACACTGCGTATCTGCGGGTGTTCGCCCCCAGGCAAACCATACGGTTCCGACCGGCTTGTCCTCGCTTCCCCCCCCTGGACCTGCCACTCCGCTGATGGCCACAGCCACTTGCGCTCCGGTCACCGCCAGAGCACCCGCGACCATTTCACGTACAACCGGTTCGCTGACTGCGCCATGATCTCGCAGGGATTGAGTGCTAACGCCCAGCAACTGCTGCTTGGCCTCGTTGGAATAGCTGACAATCCCGCAGCCTATGTAGTCCGAGCTTCCGGGCAGATCCGTGAGAGCCTTGGCCACCCAGCCGCCGGTGCAGCTTTCGGCTGTGGCGATCATCAATTGCTGACTGCGCAAGGTATCACCCAGCGCTATAGCCGCTTCAAGTAATCGGTCATCGGAATAGGACATGCTGCGCCTCTCATCTCTGTGTCCAACATTGCATCAAAGGCGCTGACATCTTGCAACAGCGAGACTTCAGGAAAGGGGGGCGCCATCCAGCCCCAGCGGCATAACATCGACTTCCACTTTGAGTTGATGCTCCCCGCCGCCGCTCATAAGGCCTTTTAGAGGCACCACATCGGCATAATCCCGACCGAAAGCCACTGTGATATGGCGCTCATCCGGCATCATGTCATTGGTGGGATCAAAATCAATCCAACCCAGCACGGGATCAAATACACTGAACCAGGCGTGGGACGCATCGGCTCCCACAAGACGCGCTTGCCCTGGCGGCGGTAGGGTTTCGAGATATCCGCTGACGTAACGCACCGGCAGTCCGAGCGAGCGCAGGGCGCTGATCGCCAATTGCGCGAAGTCCTGGCAAACGCCGCGTCTTGTTTCAAGCACGGTACGCACCGGTGTTGCCAGTGTGGTAAAGCCCGGTTCGAAGGTAAACTCCTCAAATATGCGATGAGCGAGTCGTCGCGCTGCCTCAAGCACCGGTACACCGGGCTTGAAATCCTGGCGGGCAAACTCTGCCAGTAAAGGATCGCAGGGCGTCATGCGCGTGCCGTGGGAAAACAGGCGGGCATCGAGAGCGGCGTCATAGGTTGATTGTGCCAGGTGCCGGGTCAGGTCGTCCCAGGGCATCGACGACTCCAATGGCCCCGCGACATAACGGCGCATGGCCTCAACCTTGCTGACTACCGTCACCTCTAGTTGGCTGTGGAGCGCACCGATATGGAAGAAGGTCTGCTGATTGCCGAAAAAGTCCCGGCGCTGATACTGGCTGGAGGGTGCCGGGTTGACCTGAAGCCTGCTCGACTCCACCTTCTGGTAGGACATTGTCCGAGGCAGCATGCAGGCCAGGTTGTAGCAGTTAGCCGTATCCTGCTGATAGCGATACTGCGTTCTATGGGTGATCTGATATTTCATATGACCAGGCCCTGCCCTGCTTTACCGCTAAATCGGCCGCGGAATATCGGTGTGATTGAAGTACGCCAGCGTAATCGCCTCTGACAACTGGTTCAGCATGATATGGACATGATGCAGCAGTTCCCCCAACTGAGGTGATGGCTCCCCGCTCTCGCTCATCAAGGCTTCGAGGTCGACCAATTGCAGCAAGGTAACCAGTTCAACCATCAGCCTCTGCTCTGCATTCAGTCGCGGTAGCTTTGAATCCCTGGCGGGCAATTGATTTACCTGTCTTTTCAGCCGCTGGCACTGGTACCCCACCGATCGTGGCGTGCTCTCGTCAAGCAGCAACAGATCAATAATCGCGAGCGGGTGCAACTCGGCACGGTAGCGTCGACGGTAGGTCATCAGCGTGTCCGCCATTCGCAGCACCGCCTCCATGAGAACGCCCGGCGGATTGGTAGATTGCACAAAGACGTTGGTGAGCAGCGATGTCGTCTGTAAGCCACGCTCGATATGTTTGCCAATATCCATGAAGCGCAGGGCCTGTGTGCGGCTCATGGTCTCGTTGTTCAGACCGTAGATTGCGGATTGCAGAAGAATAATCTCATCCAGCGCCCGATCCATCCGTGAGGTCGAGCCTTGCGTGGGGAATTGATTCAATGCGTTTTGCAGTCGCTCCAGCACATACCAGGTATCTTCAGAGAAATACTCCCGCACGGATTGGGCGTTGGTGATCAAGGCCTGGAGCACCGATAGCAGGCCGTCCTTGCGGTTGCGCACAAACAGGCTGCTCAGTTGTTCGGTGAGTTCAGCCGCAGAATTGGTAGGGTGGAACCGACCACCGTTTATTTTGCACGCGAAGGCCACCAACGGTGTCAGGGTGGCCAGCTCGTCCTCTTTCTCGACGGTGCTGGCCAGAGGCAGAGTCGCTCGCATCGCGCGACATGCCAAATTCAGGCGCTCACTGTAACGCCCCATCCAGAACAGATGATCCGCTACCCGACTGGGCAGCAAACCGGCTTTTCGGGATAACCGCACGCTGGTCAATGCGCTATGCAACAGACTGATAGACGCGCCCACATCACTACTCAGCCAGACATCCTTGGCCATAAAACTTGTTTTCAGCCCGAGCTGAAGTTGCAGGGGATATTCGTGACAGCGGGCCAGTCCGCCCGGCATCAGCCGATCGCCCTCCTCGTGCTTCAAAACAAAACTGCGCAAAGTCACGCTGCGCGATTGCAGTTCCCGACTCCGCCATACCGGCACCGTGCTTAACGGCAGTACCTGGCGCGCCAGGTAACGTTGCGGGTCGCTATCTATACGGGCCGAAAGCTCCTGCCGCTGCTGACGACTTGAATTGGCAAATGACAGCCACTGACCGGGCTGTTCAAGATCATGAATGATCATGTCCGAAAGATCTGCCATCACCTGCTGTCGCTGAATGTCGTCTCCACACCAATAGGCGTCCACCGATGGCAGTTTCAGCGACTCACCAAGCACTCGCTGGCATAACCGCTCCATGTAAGGCAGCAAGGCACCACTGTCGATCAGTGCAGCCCCGGGTGGATTGCAACACAGCAGGTTGTCCTGCCGAATGCTTTGAAGTAACCCGGGGCTGCCGGTGATACCCGAATCCAGTTCCAGCGGATCGCTGAGCATGTCCGGCAAATACCGGACCAGCGCGTCCAACGGCTGAAGCCCACTGAGCGTTTTCAGCCACATTCGGCCATCCTTGAACATCAGGTCCTCACCATGGACCAGCGCGAGATTGAGATAATTCGCGAGAAAGGCATGTTCAAAGTACTGGCCGTCCCGGTGATGGCGCGTCAGCAAACCGATCAAGGGCTCACTGCTATAAGGGATGTGCGGCACAAGAGATTTCTGAAGTTCCTGAAAAAACTGCGATAGCTGCTTTTTCTGGAACTGCTGGCTGAGCTCGGGCAATACCTGGTTCAGAGCTATCCTGTTCTCCAGCACGTAGCCCATGCCACCCGGCGCCTGTGAGCAATCGCCATAAGCCGTGAGGCGGCCACTCTCATCGCGCCCCAGATCACACCCCAACAACATCAGCCAGTCGCGGCCTTCAGGTAACAGGTTATGACAAGGGATCAGGTACTCGGCATTGCGGTAAATCAGATCCGCCGGGAGCGTCGCGTCCTTGAGCAACAACTGATCGCCGTAGAGATCGTCCAGCACTGCCGACAGCAACTTGCGGCGCTGGATAAGCCCGGCCTCTACCTGAGCCCACTCTGACGTTTCGATCACCCATGGGATGATGTCCAGTGTCCGGTTTTGCTGCCTTTGGGGGTCAAAGGTAGCACCGTGCTCCCGCAACTGATGCTGAAGATCCGATGTCAGGCTCGCCAGCGCTTCAGGGCCCTGGCCCATAAGCCAGCCAATAATCCGGGACCAGTCAGACCCTTCCGCCCCCGCTGCGATCCATTCGTCGACACCCTTGCTTCGTCGCTGGTACGCCTCAACCAGTGAATCCAGTGTCAGGGGCTGATCATTCGAGTCCATCGAGGAACCTTGTGATTTATCAGGTATCAGGTGCTTTAAACGACTCTTCCGTCAGGGCGGAGTGAAGGTCAATGAACCGCGCCTGTATCTGGTCGATCAGCAGGTGCAACCGCTCTGTCGAAAGCGATGCCAGCGGCTCTGAGTCAACGCCGCCACGCAGTCGGGCTATGGCGGCCAACACACCGTCCGAGCGGGGCAAGCGCTTCACTGCACTTTCAATTTTCTGCAGGCAGAAACAAATCGACCTTGGAAACTCAGGATAGCTCATCAGGAAGTCGATAACGTCAGTTTCTCCCTCTTCCTGCGCAAAATAACGCCGGTAGGGTTCTGTTCCACCGAGGGCATTGAGTAATGATGTCCATTGAAACTGGCGCCGGGAAGAATGGCCTTCGGTAGGTGTCAGCTGTTGCAGAATCAGGGTATCCATAATCCGCGTCGTCATGTCAGCCCGTTCGAGATGGCGACCGATGTTGAATACGCAGAATGCATCATCCCGCAGCATGGTACCGTCCATGACCCCAACGACCATCTGGCAACGCCTCACGACCTCCACCATCAAGCTGTAACGGCGCACCCGGCTGGAGGCCAGTGTGCATTCGGTCTGCATAAACAGGTTGAGAGAGTTGATTTCCTCCCAGAAATCCCGGGGAATCACCTCGCGCACGCAGCGTGCGTTGGTTCTGAGCTGATTGCACGAATTGCGAATGGATGCCGGACTGTCTTCTGCTTCAATCAGGTAATGCATAACCCCCAGCTCGCTTGAGCTGCCTTCCTGAATGAATCCCTGAGGATCTTCGCCCAGCACGTCGATCAGCACCGGCCAGCTGATGCGGGCGTCCTGATGCGAATCAATCAGCATGTGTGTGGTCGCATTAATCAGCCGTGCTGTGCCTTCCATTCGCTCAAGGTAGCGGCCCATCCAATACATGTTTTCTGCGGTTCTTGCCAGCATGATCAGCCCTCCCCCGCCACGATCCAGGTATCTTTACTACCGCCCCCCTGGGAGGAGTTGACCACCAGCGAGCCACGCCGCAATGCAACCCGGCTCAACCCTCCAGTGGTGCAATAAACGCTTTCGCCCTGCAGGATAAACGGCCGCAGATCCAGATGGCGTGGCTCGAGTATCTCGTCACACAAGGTGGGAGCAGTCGAAAGATTAAGTGTCGGTTGCGCAATAAAATTACGGGGATTTTCACGAATTGCAGTGGCGAACTGAGCTCGCTCTTCGTCATTTGCCCGGGGGCCAATAAGAATACCGTAACCGCCGGACTCGTTAGCCGGCTTGACCACCAGCTTGTCGAGATTGGCGAGCACATACTCACGCTGTTTTTCATCCATACACAGATAGGTCGGAACGTTCTCAATCAGCGGCTCTTCGCTCAGGTAGTAACGAATGATATCCGGCACAAATGCGTAGACCGCCTTGTCATCCGCCACACCCGAACCCGGTGCATTGGCAATGGCCACATTTCCGGCCCGCCAGGCACGGATAACGCCGGGAATCCCCAGCGTCGAATCCTTGCGAAAAACCTCCGGATCAATGAATACATCGTCTACCCGCCGGTAGATGACATCGACGCGTTGTGGCCCCTGCAGTGTGCGCATATACACGATGTCGTTATCGACGTAGAGGTCGACATTTTCCACCAGCTGGCAGCCCATCTGCTGCGCCAGAAAGCTGTGTTCGAAATAGGCCGAGTTGTAAATGCCTGGCGTCAGTACCACCACTACCGGCGTGAGGTCCTGGCGTGGCGATAATGAGGCCAGCATCTCCCAGAGCCGTGACGGGTAGTTGTCGACCGGACCAATCGTTGATTCGGCAAACAGTTCGGGGAACACCCGCTTCATGACCGTCCGGTTCTCCAGCATGTAGGAGACACCGGAAGGCACCCGCAGGTTATCCTCTAACACCAGAAACCGCCCTATTTCATCGCGCACCAGATCAGTGCCGCAGATGTGCGCCCAGACGCCGTGCGCCGGTTTGATGCCCTGACAGGGCGCAAGGAAATTCTTCGATTTCAGAACCAGCTCGCCAGGAATAATCTTGTCTTTGATGACTTTCTGGTCGTTGTATAAATCATTGATAAACATATTCAGTGCCTGCAGACGCTGCTTCAGGCCATTGCTGGTTTTCTCCCAGTCCGCTGCGGAAATAACCCGGGGCACCACATCCAGCGGCCAGGCTCGATCAATATTCTGGCTGTCGGAATAGACGGTAAATGATATGCCCATAGCTGCTATCGTCGAATCCAGCTGTGCTTGCCGGCGTACCAGTTCATCAGCGCCATTGTGCGCGATGAACCGCGCGACGGCCGTGGCTTGTGATCGTGCCTGGCAGCCGTCATCCACCAGTTCGTCATAACACCCGGGGTAAGGACGGTAGGCATTGAGTACGATGGGTTCGTTCATAGTGCATTCCCCGCATTGGGATTGATGTGCGCTTTAGCTCCATGAAGGAGTTCGGCAAGGGCGTCGTCTCTGGACATCCAGCAAAGGGGATGCCATCCCCCCCATAACAGCATCCGCCATTCGCGCATCATCACAATCGAAGCAAACGGTGTTTTTCCCGGTAACACCTGCGTTGCGCCAACGCAGGTCGCACCTCGAAACGCTCGGCCTCTTTATTATCAAGCGTAGCTGCTACCCGCTGTTATGCGAGTTCGCTCGCGACAGACCCGTTTCTTTTTGCATGTTGCAGCCCAATCGCCCGTGTTAACATTGGGCGCATTTGACGCGGGCCATATCCCAGCTTTCACAGGCTGCACAGACCTATGCTGACAGTGCCATGCCCCGCACCAACGCACACCCAGCCAGCCCCAGAACCGGAGCGAGAATGACGGAAGTCCTGAAGGACAGAGCCCCCACCGACCTGTCCCAGCACACGCCAATGATGAAGCAGTATCTGAAAATCAAAACCGAGCACATCAATGAAATGGTGTTCTACCGGATGGGTGATTTTTACGAGCTGTTCTATGACGACGCCAAAAAGGCGGCAGAGTTGCTGGACATCACGCTCACCGCACGCGGGCAATCCGGCGGTCAGCCGATTCCTATGGCGGGTGTGCCTTATCATGCGGCGGAAGGTTATATCGCAAGGCTGGTGCGCCAGGGGCAGTCCATCGCCATTTGTGAGCAGATTGGTGACCCGTCAACCAGCAAGGGGCCGGTCGAACGTCAGGTTGTACGCATTGTCACGCCAGGCACACTGAGCGATGAGGCCTTTCTGGAAGACCGCCGCGACAATCTGCTGGTTGCCATTGCCAGTCATCGGGAAGACTTTGGTTTGGCATCGCTCGATATTTCCAGTGGCCGGTTCTGCGTGTCCGAATTCAGCGGCGTCGAATCCTTGCAGGGTGAATTGCAACGCCTGCGCCCTGCTGAAATTCTGATCAGCGAAGATTTTCCGTTCGCAGACATTCTGGAAGGTTTCACCGGTGTACGCCGTCAAGGGCCCTGGTTATTCGAGCGGGACACAGCCCAACGGGTGATCACCCAACAATTGCAGGTTCGCGATCTGACTGGTTTTGGCTGCGAGGATCTGACACAGGCGCTGTCAGCTGCCGGTTGCCTGCTGCAGTACGCACGCGAAACCCAGCGCACGGCACTGCCGCATATCCGTAAACTCTCCCGCGAGCGCCGGGAAGATGCGGTGATTCTGGATGCCGCCAGCCGACGCAATCTCGAAATCGACACCAACCTCACCGGCGGCCAGCAGTACACCCTGGCCTGGGTGATGGATCGCACCGCGACCGCCATGGGTGGCCGCCTGATTCGACGCTGGCTTAACCGTCCGCTGCGCGACACAACCACCGTGCTCGAACGCCAGCAGGCAGTTGGCGCTCTGCTTGATGGCTTTCATTACGAACCGGTGCATGATTTGCTGAAATCCGTCGGCGATATCGAGCGGATTCTGTCTCGCGTGGCACTGCGCTCGGCACGGCCACGGGATCTTGCCCGACTGCGTGACGCATTTGCTTTGCTACCCGATCTGCAGACCGCACTGACAGCCGTCGATTCACCGCGAGTCCACACCTTGCGGGATGCCGCGAGTACCTACCCGGAGCTGGCTGATCTGCTATCCCGCTCCATCATCGAAAACCCGCCTGTTGTGATCCGGGACGGCGGGGTTATCAGCGAGGGCTTCGACGAGGAGCTGGACGAACTTCGCAACATCAGCGAGAACGCGGGCCAGTACTTGCTTGATGTCGAAACCAGAGAAAAAGAGCGCACGGGCCTCAGCTCACTGAAAGTCGGCTACAACCGCGTTCATGGCTATTACATCGAAATCAGCCGCGCCCAGTCTGATCAGGCGCCGGTCGACTATATCCGGCGTCAGACCCTGAAAAACGCCGAGCGCTTCATCACGCCCGAACTCAAGACGTTTGAAGACAAGGCCCTCAGCGCCAAAAGCCGAGCCCTCGCCCGGGAGAAAGCACTCTATGAAGAGGTGCTCGAAACGCTGGCCTCGGAACTGGCCCCGCTCCAGGAAACCGCCCAGGCATTGGCCGAGCTGGACGTACTGAGCAACTTTGCCGAACGGGCCACCAGCCTGCGACTGGCCGCGCCTGAATTTTCCGACGCGCCCGGCATGGACATTGAAGCCGGCCGGCATCTGGTTGTCGAACAGCTGCTCGATGAACCGTTCGTGCCGAACGATCTGCTGATCGACAACGAACGCCGCATGCTGGTGATTACCGGCCCGAACATGGGCGGTAAGTCGACCTATATGCGCCAGGTCGCCCTTATCGCGCTGCTTGCCTATACCGGCAGTTTTGTCCCGGCGGACAGGGCTATTGTCGGACCGGTTGATCGCATCTTTACCCGGATGGGCTCTTCTGACGATATCGCCGGTGGCCGCTCAACATTCATGGTGGAAATGACCGAAACCGCCAACATCCTGCACAACGCCACAGAAAACAGTCTTGTTCTGATGGACGAAGTCGGCCGCGGCACCAGCACCTTTGATGGCCTGTCCCTGGCCTGGGCCACAGCCGAACAGCTCGCCGAAGACGTGCGCTGCTATACGCTGTTTGCGACTCACTATTTTGAGTTGACCCAACTGGCCGACCAGTTGCCGCTGGCGGTTAACGTGCATCTGACCGCGACCGAGCATGACGACAGCATTGTCTTTCTCCACAATGTCCATGAAGGTCCGGCGAGCCAGAGCTACGGGCTTCAGGTTGCCAAGCTGGCCGGTGTTCCCCAGAGCGTCATCACCAACGCCAAACAACAGCTCAAGCGGTTGGAAGGCAGTGCGACGCCGGTAACCCCGGCACCAGCCACACGAAAAGCCAGCGCCCGCGACACCAGCCATCAGGCCGACATGTTTGCCAGTGCCGGCCCCAGCGTTGTCGAAAAGGCGCTGGCGTCGCTTGATCTGGATAGCCTGTCGCCGCGGGAGGCGCTAAACCAGCTTTACGAGCTTAAAAACCAGCTTTAATTCAACGCCTGCAGCGTCGTTTGCAAGTTCGGCCCCCGAGAGGGGGCGTAAACCGCTGCTTCTATATCGTTATAATAAAAGAGCCTTAAAGTTGCGCGGCACCAAGCTTGCTACTTGGTGGACCGCTCCCTACAATACCGCTCGAAAATTAATAATGCGCAGTAAGCGCGGCCACGCATCCCGGATGCCGGATTTTTGCCGCAGACTTAATTGACGCTGACTGATGAGATTGATCGGAAAAGCAGGAACCCAAACATGGCATTCGTCGTTACAGATAACTGCATCAAGTGCAAATACACCGACTGTGTGGAAGTCTGCCCGGTAGACTGTTTCTATGAAGGTCCAAACTTCCTGGTCATCGACCCGGACGAGTGCATCGATTGCGCGCTTTGCGAGCCAGAATGCCCTGCGGAGGCCATTTTCTCCGAAGACGAGCTGCCCGCAGACCAGGAAGCCTATGTCGAAATCAACGCGGATCTGGCTGGCAAGTGGCCCAACATCACTGAAAAGAAAGATCCCCTGCCTGACGCGGCTGAGTGGGACGGCAAGACCGACAAACTCCAGTATCTGGAACGGTAAGCCGCGACCAGCGACCGTATAAAAAACGGGAAGCACCCTGAGGTGTCTTCCCGTTTTTTTATGGCCGGAATTCAACCCCCGGCACGGGATAAACTACGGCTGCGTTGCAGCCAGCCTGGCGCCCAGCGCTACGAAGACGCCACCCGTCAACCCATGCATCAGCCGTTTCAGGCCCGGCCGCGCCACCCAGCGACGGGAGTGCAGAACCATTCCAGCCACCACAGTTTGCCAGACCATTGCCAGTACAAAGTGCACCGCAGCCAACGCAATCGACTGGCTGAAAGCAGCGCCCTGCGGGTCAATAAACTGGGGCAGAAACGCCATGTAGAAAAGCGCGGTTTTGGGATTCAGTACATTGGACAGAAGCCCTTCACGGAACGAGCGCCATGGGCGGTAGTCGCCGGCTGCCGGCAAAGCGGTTGCAGGTTCATTACGGACAGGTGTGTGATCGGCTTTCTTGCTAAAAGCCTGGCGCAAGCTGGCAATACCCAGCCACACCAGATACGCCGCGCCCACCCATTTCAGAAGTGCGAACGCCCATGCGGTCTGCAGCAGAATCAGTGATATGCCGACCGCTGACAAGGTCGCGTGCACGAACAAACCGCTGCAGATACCGAAACTGCTCATCACGCCGTCTTTAAGACCGCCTCTGGCAGTATTGCGCATCACCAGCAGCGTATCCACCCCGGGGGTTATCGTCAGCAGCGATATAGCGATCAGGAACGTCCAGAACAGTTCGGTACTCGGCACATCCACCTCACGTCAGTCAGCGAGTATTTTTTTAACCGCTGCAGACGAGTAAAAAGGCGTCAGACGGCGGCGCAACAGAGCCTCAAGATACCCCTCTTCCCGCAGCAGATCGAGTACGGGTTGTGCGAAGGTATCCACTTCAGTCTGGATAACCTCTTCTGTCACACCTACATCACCCAACAGTTCGGTCAACGGCTGGTCGCCATATTTATCAAACAAATGCTTCACAACCGCCTCGCAGCAGCCGTCAAAATAGGCGGTCTGGCGGAATTCCAGCCAGAAGCCATAACCCAGCACTACAAATTCCTGCAGCTCAATCTCGCCCAGCCCCACCTGGAGTTCTTCCAGAGTGCGATCTTCCACACCCTTCCAGATGGCCATAATGCTGTCATGAAGCTCGCTATCAGAGAGAGCCTTATTGAGGAACTGCTCACTGCGGCCAATCAGGCCCGGCAGACTATCGCTCAAATAGCTTTTGATGCGGCGTTCGAAGGTTTCATCGATCCCCGGCACCGCTTTGGTCGCCATCCGCTTGCCGAATTTCATCATCGAACCGACACCCGGCACACTGCGGGAAATCAGGTTGTCTTCGTAGATGTAATTGATGATGCCGTGGTACACGATATTCGACACCAGCTCCTGATAGACCGGGTGTGCCATCACCTCGCTTATCAGCCGTTCGCGATGCTCGCGCAGTACCAGAATCTCTTCGACAAACCCCGTCAGTTGCTCACGGCTCAGCACATCACCCAGGCGAGTGGTCGACTGCACAGGCGCTGCCGCCACTTTTGCCGCCATCTCGCCGGCCAGTTCAGGAATGCCGCCATCCAGTTCCATATTGACAACCAGACGCCGGATCACGCCCATGATCTGTTCTTCTGTCACCGCCTGGCGCAGGGTGACACGGCTTGCCAGGCCATAGAGTTCCTGCACTTCCGTGTGGAGAAACTTGCGGCACTTGGCTCCCTTCAGCGCTGCCAGTTCGTGTTTGATGTGAAGTTCCAGGAGCTGTGCTGCGGGTTCAACTGAGTCCTTTGCCATGCTTATTCATCCATCTGGCTGTGCGATGCATTTTGAAAGGTATTGATACGCTCAAAAGAGTAGCGGCACCAATAACACCTGAGCAGTGCGTGCCGTTGCAACACACTGACCACCGAAAGCAAAGGCAGGTTATCACGCAAAACGGCCTGCAGGATTCGCCATGCAGGCCGTTGGGAAATGCGGTTCGGGCAAACCGGGAGGCTATTGGAAATCGGAAAACGCGTGATCCTCAGCTCCCAGCGCCAAACAGAGACTGCCGGGTCCGACGTATATACTACTGGTGATACCCATCTGGGAAAGCAGCAATTCAACACCTTCTTCCTTACAGACCTCACGCAGGTTATCCAGCCCCGGCAGCGCGTTAATCTCCTCCCAGGACAAACCGCATGACATGCACACGTAAGGTGTGAGCAAGCCGGACTTAACACGCTCGGCAGCATAGGCCATGACTTTCGAAACCGCATCATCAAAGCTGCGGGTTTTGGCGACAGGCTCACCTTCTGCACCTTTGCCAAAGATAACCGGTGTGATACTCAGGGCCTTACCCAAAAACGCGGCGACGGCGGATACACTTTTGTCACCACGACGACGGGCGCGCTCGCGGATGTAATGGAGATCCCGAGGAATGACGCAGGTGTAGATGCGATCAGTGAAGGATTCAATCTGCTGCCGCAGTTCATTCTTGGACAGCTTCTTTTCAATCAGATCCAGCGTATGCGCTGCCAGCAATCCCTGCCCTGCAAACAGCTGTTTGCTGTCGACAACGCGCATTGAGAAGTTTCCCGATACACCTGCGGCTTCGCGAGCCTTCCGGTAGTGGGACATCACTGAGTTCATCGCTTCGGTGGCATTCTGGTATATAAGACTGCGTGAGCGTGTCACCGTCTCACAGATTGCAACGTCGTACTCGGTGACGATATCGCTCAGAAAAAGATCGTGGATCTGCTGGGCTGAAAAGGCCTCAGTTTCAGCATGATGGCCTTTCTGCAGTAATCCGCTTTCATAGAATTCCTGGGTTTTAACCGGGTCGTGATCATCAATATAGGTTTGGCCATCGATCACAGCGGTAACCGGCAGGATGGAAAGGTTGTGCCTGCGGGAAAATTCGTGGGGAAGGTCACAGGCTGAATCAATGATCAGACCGACTCGCATAGCTATCTCCGTTCGCCACTCCGGTACCGGATGATCAGGCACCGGGCGCTATTATGTTTATTTTTGTAAGTGGCGACAGATTTAACACAGTTTGCCGGCATTATCAGCAATTTCACGCGATTTAACGGATACCTGTCAGGCGCTTTTGGCTTCAGGATAGCGCTCGCTCAGCTCATCCAGACTTTTCTCCAACAGGGCACGATTGTCCTGCTCCCAGGGATGAAAGCCGGTTTTAAGATAAGCCATGAATTCAGGCAGGCATTTACGAACAATGCCAGGCTTACCCCAAAGGAAGTTGATGCCGTCGAGCCAGGTGCGCAGGCTCCACAACTTACCCTCGTGACGCAGCATGCTGCAGGTGTTGAGGAAGGTATATTTGGTGAAATTGTAAGTGACGAACAGGAATACAATCTTCCGCAATCGCTCATTACCCACGCACTGACGATACACGTCAAAGGCGACCGCCTTATGCTCGGTCTCTTCGATGGCATGCCAGCGCCAGAGTTCACGCATTTTGGGGGACACGCTCTGCATCCACTCGGGATCAGACAAAATCGCATTGGCCAGCACCGCCGTGTAGTGCTCCGCGCCGCAAGTGCCCGCCAACTGCCGGTTGGGCGGCAGTTTCTCGACCCAGTCCATATGCTTGCGAAAGCGCGCATCAATCGCATCCACGTCATAACCTCTGGACTTCAGGGCTTCGTTGTATCGCCGATGCTCCCGTCCGTGCAGGGCTTCCTGACCAATAAACCCACGGACTTCCGCCGCAAGCTTGGGGTCTTTGATTTTGTCCCGATAGAGGCGAACCGCGTTGATGAATTGCTGCTCGCCATCAGGAAACTGTAACGACAGGGCGTTAAAGAATGCAGTTCGGAACACATTGTTGCTATGCCAAAGGGTTTTCAGTTCATCATCGAGTTCGAAACTGACATGGCGTGGCGCTATTTCGACCCCTTCGGGTGTAGAGCTGACGGACATAACTGCCTCCATTTCATCACTGTGGTGAATGGTTCTATTGTTATTGTCGTTGACCCGTCACTGGTCATCGCAAACTGTGGGCTGATGCCTTAATTAAAGCAAACGCTTCAATTAAAGCCAGCATAACCGAGACACGCAGGGTTTCCTATCGGGAGCGACACCACAACCTGTCAAAAAGGGCCAATTTTGCTGCTTTTTTGCAGTAGAAAGTCCTAATCTAGACATCTAAGGAGCTCCCCGCCCTGTACAGCGAAGGCGCCAGCCCTCACGCTGCGGGGAATAGAAGCTGAATACCCTGAGGGAAACATCGTGCTGCACAACATCATGTTACTGACGCTTGCCCCTGCGCTGCTTTATCAAGGCAAGCGCGTCCGAGCGACAACGCCCAGGCTTCCGGAGGCAAGCGGGCCTCGTGCCGGTCAGGCCGGCAAAGGCCCATCACTCCATCTTTTAATTTTAGGTGATTCCGCAGCGGCAGGTGTGGGGGCGAAAGATCAGTCCATTGCCTTGAGCGGACAGTTGGTCGACAGGCTCAGTCAGCATTACCAGGTTCACTGGACCCTCGAAGCGCTGACCGGTCGCAAGGTGGCCGACTATCTTCCCCCGCCTGACGCCACAACGGAGACAGCGGCCAGCCGCTTGCCATCATGCGACGCCGACATTGTGGTGGTGTCGCTGGGGGTGAACGATGTGACGTCAAAATGCTCCGTTTCGGGCTGGCTAAAGCAGGTCGATCGGCTGATAGCCGGTATCAACCAGCAGTATGCGCCGGACAGGATACTGTTTACTGCGGTACCTCCGATGGAGCGTTTCCCGGTTTTGCCACAACCCTTGCGGCGTTATCTTGGTGAGCGGGCACGCGCATTCAACATGGGTCTGGCCCGACGTGTCGGCGGGTATCCGAATGTCGATCTGATCGGTGTCCAGTTTGAAAACGGTCCTGACGTCATGGCAACTGACGGTTTCCACCCGGGACCTGGCGGTTATCGGATGTGGGCAGAAACACTGGCGGCCCATATCGGACCGCCAGCATAATCAGGAACCGGCCGCAGCCATATCATGATTCACGCCATCCGGTGAATCCGAAGTGGCGCCTTGCACTTCCTGCTCTTCAGAGACGAGGATACCCAGCTGCCGAATGGCTTTGTCGATCCGCTCGCTCCATGGATTGGCGCAATTGATGCGGACGTAGTCTTCGTACTTGTTGGTAGTCGAGAACATGCGACCCGGCGCCACGTTGATGCCAACTTCACGGGCGCGGTGAAAAACACGGGTACCGGATACACGATCAGGTAATTGCACCCACACCACAAATCCACCCATGGGGCGACTGACCGCCGTACCTTCGGGAAACTCCCGGCCTATCACTGCGCGCATGCGCTCGGTTGCCTCGCGATAACGCTGTCGCGCTGTACGGAGGTAACGATCGTAACCGCCCTGCTCCAGAAAGTGCGCCACTGCCAATTGAGGGATACTCGCAGTCGCCAGATTGCTGAAATATTTTTGCTGGGACACCTCGTTAAAATACTTCCCGGGTACGATCCAGCCCAGTCGCAGCCCAGGGGAAATGGTTTTCGAGAACGAGCTGCAGTAAATCACGTTGCCACTGCTATCAAAGGATTTCGCGGGTCGGGGACGCTCACCTTCGTGTGGCAGGTCGCCGTAGATATCATCCTCGATCAGCACCACGCCGGCATCATCCAGCAAAGTCACCAATCGCTTCTTTTTATCATCCGGCATCCTCACGCCTAGCGGGTTGCTATGGTTCGGCACCACCACGCACGCTTTGATGGGCCACTGCGCCAGTGCCAACTCCAGCCCCTCCAGACTGAGCCCTTCAAGTGGATGAGTAGGAATCTCAAGGGCTCTCAATCCCACCACTTCAAGCGCCTGAAGAATGCCGGGGAAAGACGGCGACTCGACCGCCACAATGTCACCGGGCTGGGTCACCGCCCGCAACGCCAGAATTATCGCTTCCTGGGCACCGTTAGTTGCGACGATGTCTTCAGGTGTTGTGACAACGCCCAGAGACGTCATTCGCTGGGCGATCTGGCGCCGGAACACCTCTTTACCGGGAAAGGCATAGTCCAGGGTCGCCATACCCTGGCGGGCAGCCCAGATTGTCGCCTGCTGAATCTGTCGCAACGGCAGGAAATCCGCATGGGGCACTGCGGGACCAAAAGCCACCATCTGCTTCAGCTCAACCGAGCACAGATCCAGCGCCATATCACGGGCGGTCACAGGAGCGGGGCGGACACGGGGCTTCTGCATCGTCGGCACCGGCGTATCCTTGCGTGGCAGTCTGGCAAAATAGCCACTGCGCTCGCGCGCCTCCAGATAGCCTCGGCTTTCGAGAGTCTGGTGCGCCTGCAAAACCGTAGAAATACTGACTCCAAACTGGCGGCTCAGCACACGTACTCCGGGCAGGCGCTCACCTTCCTGGTAAACCCCGTCGTTGATCAGCTGCTCGATCTGGTCGGCCAACTGTGCATACAGAATTGTCATCTCTGCTCTCCTTACCCTGTTCGCCCTAAGCCCCTTCGGACCGGCTGTCGTGTTCCCTTCTGGATCAAAGTGTTGCCTCAAAGCCCGCGCCTGCCCGGGGTACACCCCATCGTCCCAGAAAACCCGCTCACTGGAGCAGCACAGATACAGCGTAATCCGACCATCACAGTCTAGTTCAATTTGGCACTGTACCGGTTCAATTTCCAGCCGACTGATTCTGTGACGGATGCGGGCTTCGGAGAACAATAGTCAAACGCTTAACGGAGAAGGAGATTCCCCATGCGACCGACACCCCACAGACACGCTTTGAAGTACCCCAAGGCATTGGCCAGCACCAGGGCCAGAAACGACCTGTTCGACCTTTACAACCGCTGCGGCATTGATGATACCCCTGCACCGGCAACACGCCAGATGCACCTGAATCAGTTGCTAAACTGGGGGTTCCGAGTCAATGCTGTTGCGCCTGATCACTGGGTGCTGACACCGCCTGGCAGTAGCAGCCTGCTTCACCTGTATGGCGAACAGGAACTCGCCCGGTATACGGGCCACCGCCAGTGGCAGCGGAGTCAACATCAAGCAAAACCTTCAGTCTTGAAGGACAATCACTGCAACGTAAAGGAACCCACATGATCCGCTTGCCGATTTACCAGGTTGATGCATTTGCCGACAAACCGTTTTCCGGCAACCCCGCCGCGATTGTGCCGCTGGAGCAGTGGCTGCCTGACGAGCTGATGCAGCAGATCGCGCAGGAAAATAACCTCTCGGAAACCGCGTTCTTCGTACGGGAGCCAGCAGGAAGCGACTGCGACTTCCACATCCGCTGGTTTACGCCGGGAATTGAAGTTCCGCTATGCGGGCATGCCACTCTGGCGTCAGCATGGGTCCTGTTTAACCGGCTGGACTGGCAAGAGCCGGTCATCCGCCTCAAGTCCAAAAGCGGCCCGCTCGGTGTGCGGCGTCTTGACGATGGCTGGCTGGAGCTGGACTTCCCGAACCTGCCTTTTAAACCCACGCCGACCCCCGAGGCGGTTCAACAGGGCATCAAAGGTGCACCGGCGTCGGCGTTTCGCATCGACAACGACAGCAACTACATGATTGTGCTGGATAATGAAGCCGCTGTTCGCAATCTCACCCCCGAACTGGCTCCGCTGAAGACGCTCAGGCCCGGCGGCCTGATTGTGACCGCGCCAGGCGATACCTGTGATTTCGTCAGTCGCTACTTTGCCCCGGGAGATGGTATCGACGAAGACCCGGTAACAGGCTCGATTCACAGTGTGCTGGCGCCCTACTGGGGAGAACGGCTGGGCAAGTCGAAGCTGCAGGCCAGACAGTTATCGGCAAGAGGCGGCACCCTTAAATGTGAGCTGCACGGTGATCGGGTGCATATCGCCGGGCAGGCAGCATTCTATATGGAAGGCACTCTGCATCTGGCGGACGGTTAAAAGGCAGCCGCAGGGTTTGGCGCAGCCATCAGGCTGTGCTAAACCTATGTGATGCAACTTGAAATTTACACGGCGCACCTGCCCTGCCGGAATGAAAGAGTGCCGTCCGGCTCCCGCGTCCTTCGCCGTCTATGGGGCTGCTGCCTGCTGGCCGTGTTACTGACCATCCTCAGTACTGCGGTAAATGCCCGAACAGTTCAGGTGCTCACCTATCACAACTTTCCACCTTTTGTCGTCGATGAGAAAACCCGTCAGGGGCTGAGCTTCGACATTGTCGACATTCTCAACGAGCTGAAAATTCCCGGCATTGATTTCACACTGGCGATCCACCCACGCGCCCGGCTGAACAGGGAGTTGCGGCGGCAACCGGAGTGGCTGGTGCTGTGGGCCAACCCGGCGTGGTTCAAAGACAGGGACATGACCACCTATGCCTGGAGTGCCCCCATCTTTGAAGATGCCAATGTATTGGTAACCCGTGATCCGGATTTTGATTATTCCGGGCCGCTATCGCTGCACTCGATGCAGATGCTGGGGTTGCGTGAACACAGCTATCAGGGTATCGACGAGATGATCGAGTCCGGCATGATCAGCAAGGAGGATGCGCCGGGATGGGACAGTCTGCTGCTCATGGTTGCTTATCGCCCCCACGTCGATTTCACTATCCTACCGATGCTGGCTGCGCGCTATTACCGGACCCAACTCCAGCTTCAAGATAACGTATTCATCGCAGCCACACCTCACAGCCGATTCACCCGCAGCATTATGGGGCCGGCCAGTTCACCCACCTTGAGTCCACTGATCGACACCTTGGCCGAAACATTGGCGTCATCTCCTCAGTGGAAGGCTCTGATGAAGCACTATCATTTAGAGGAGCTGTACATTGATGATCCTGAACATTACGCAGGCAAAAGCTGGTACTTCAGTCTCGACCCCAAAGACAGGACAGGTGATTAGCGTCAGCTCCCGACCTGAACGGATTCGTGGTTCCGGTCTTTCACCGGACTGGCTCCAAAGTACCGTTTATAGTCGCGGCTGAACTGCGGCACGCTCTGGTATCCCACTGCGTGGGCAGTCTGGTTCACATTCAACTCGTCATGACTTAACAGCAACCGGGCCTTGATCAACCGCAACCGTTTCAGATACTGCAAGGGCGACGAGCGGGTCACCTGCCTGAAATGATGATGGAACGTCGAGACGCTCATGTTGACCTGTTTTGCCAGCGCCTCAACCGAGATGTCACCGGTCAGATTGCTGTGCATCTGAGTGAGCACCTGCACAATGCGCGCATAATGCCCCTGATTCAGAATCAGCGCCCGCAACGCCGGCCCCTGCTCGCCCTTCAAGGCTTCAAATACCACTTCTCGAATACGGGCATTTCCCATGACTTGAGCGTCCAGCGGATCATGCAGCGCCCGAAGCAAGCGGATAACCGCTTCATGCATGCCTTGTGTCATGGCGACCGATGCCATCGGCTGCGGTGTTTCCCGCGCAACCAGTTGATGATCAACCCCGGTCTCCAGCACCAACTCCCCCAACACAGCGGGGTCAATCCGGACAGACAACCCATACAAAGGCTCGTCGTCGGTGGCGAACGTCTCGCACTCAAATGGCAACGGCAGGGTTTGAACCAGGTAGTGACCGGGGTTGTAGTGAATTTCACGGTCCCCCAGATAACCGATCTTTCGCCCCTGAGCGATGATCATCAGACTCGGTTCATACAGGATAGGCGACCGGTCAATACGATGTTTTGACGCAACAAGTCGCACCAACGGTAAAGCCGTGTCGGAGAATCCGTCACATTTTACCAGCGGTTCGATTAGTTCGGTCATTGCCGGCATTGCATGCGCCATATCGCACTCCCTTCGCTTGCCCTTGCAAACAGGGCTTCAAGGTTAAACTTTTCTTACGAATTATTATGCCACTCCGGATGACCAAAGTGACCGGCCGCTCTGCCTTTTCGGAGAAACAGGCAAAAATGCTGCAGGAATGATGATAGCCGCAAGCACCAGCAAATCGCACAATGGTGAGGTATTCATGGGTCAGAACCCAAACGCTCCAGATCATGAGGACAACACGCTATGAGCAACACCAAAGCTTATGCAGCACAGTCGGAAACATCGAAGCTGGCACCCTTCAGTTTCGATCGCCGCGAACCCCGTCCCGATGATGTCTCAATCGAGATCGATTATTGCGGTGTCTGCCACACCGATATTCACTTTACCCAGAACGACTGGGGCAATTCGGTATTTCCGGTAGTACCCGGTCACGAAATAATCGGTCGTGTCACCGCCGTTGGCAGTGACGTCACCCGCCACAAGGTCGGCGATGTTGTCGGTGTAGGCTGCATGGTGGACTCGTGCCGCACCTGCTCTGCATGTGAATCAGGACTGGAGCAGTATTGCCTTGAAGGCATGACCGGCACCTACAACGGCGAAGATCGTCACGACCACTCCATGACGTTCGGCGGCTATTCAGACAAGGTGGTGGTCAGCGAACGGTTTGTGGTGAAAGTACCCGAAAAGCTGGACCCCGCTGCGGCTGCCCCCATTCTCTGCGCAGGTATCACCACCTACTCACCACTGCGGCATTATGGTGTTAAAGCCGGTGACAAGGTGGGCATTATCGGTATGGGTGGTCTTGGCCACATGGGCGTTAAATTCGCCAAAGCGCTGGGTGCGGAAGTCACCATCTTCACCCGTTCTGAAAGCAAGGTCAGCGAAGCGAAGAAGCAAGGCGCGGATCACGTCATCATCTCCACTGATGAAAAGCAGATGGAAGATGCCGCCCAAAGCTTCGATTTCATGCTCGACACCGTACCGGTGCCTCACGACCTGAACCCGTACCTGAATGCCTTGAAGTTTGATGGCACCCATATTCTGGTCGGCTTGCTGCAGCCCATCGAGCCGCCGGTAGAGGCTGGTGCTTTGGTCGGCAAACGTCGGGTACTGGCAGGTTCACTGATTGGCGGTATGCCGGAAACCCAGGAAGTGCTGGATTTCTGCGCCGAGCACGACATTACCTGCGATATCGAGATGCTGGACATCCAGAACATCAACGACGCATACGAGCGCATGAAGAAAGGTGACGTCAAATACCGCTTTGTGATTGATATGGCGTCGCTTAAAAACGCCTGATCAATTGCTGATTGGTGACACGAGTCGTGCCCGGTGACGGGCGCGACTAGTCTGTTTTCGGTTCGTCCCCCATCAACACGCTCCAGGGCAGCGGGGGTGCAACCAGACTGGGACCATCAAACCCGGTTATCCGCCCGAATCTGGCATCGCCGGATTCCCAATCCGCCTGAGCCTCGGCGATTTCACTCTTGTTGTGGCCAACAAAATTCCACCAGATCAGAATATCTTCGCGAAGCGGCTCCCCGCCCACCAGTAACGCCCGTGAGCCGGGGTGCGCAGTAAACGCCACTTCCCCACGGCCAGCCCCCAGGTACGCCAGCTCGTCGACGCCAAACACCTCGTCATCGAACCGAATCTCTCCCTCCAGAGGTAGCACGCCATATTCATAGTCATCCCGAAGCGGAAGCGTTACTTTGCCACCGGCTTCAAGTTGCAGATCCACCCCAACCAGGGGCGAGAACGCCAAGGTCTGGGCATTATGGTCTCGAAAGCGCCCCACCAGCAGGGTCATCTTTGCGCCCTGCTCCTCCCACTGAGGCAAATAGGGGTAATGATCAAACCGAGGTGCGGTTTTGCGATCGTTGTAGGGTAAGGCAATCCACAGCTGCGCAGCGTGAAGCCTGGTTTCGCCTGCAACGGATTCCTCAGTGTGACTGATGCCAGAACCTGCCGTCATGAGATTGACCTGGCCCGGACGAATCACCTGCTCGCTGCCGAGACTGTCCCGGTGCAGCACTTCACCCTCCAGCATCCAGGTAAATGTCTGCAAGCCGATATGCGGATGTGGCCCCACATGAAGCCCCCGTGAATCGCCTTTGAAAACAGCCGGGCCGGCATGATCAAGAAAACACCAGGCACCAATCGTCCGGCGTTGCCGGGATGGCAGAGACCGGGCCACAGGGATGCCCCCGACATCCGCCATGCGGGCGACGAGCCTGTGAATAACCTGCTTGCCATCAATTGCCGGGGCATCACGGGACGGCGATAATTCCGGATCGTACTCGGTGTTCGTCATATCGGGCACTCGCTCAGTAGAGGTATCTGCCTGAATTATAGACAGCGTTTCCGAACAAAGACGTCAGCAGCCTGAAAACGTATACTGCCGGCCACATTCAACCTGCAACCCAATCTGCCCGGGAACTTCATGGCCAACGATTACGACGTCATTATCATCGGCGCTGGTGCCGCCGGACTGATGTGCGCAGCCACCGCGGCATACCGTGGGCGCAAGGTGCTGGTAATAGATCATGCGAACAAGCCGGGCAAGAAAATACTGATGTCAGGCGGCGGTCGCTGCAACTTCACTAACCTCAACAGTACGCCTGCAAACTTCCTGTCGTCCAATCCCCATTTCTGTATTTCAGCGCTGAAACGCTATACCCCCCAGCATTTTCTCGATCTGGTGGAACGTCACGGTATAGAGCACGAAGAGAAAGCCGCCGGCCAACTGTTCTGCAAAGACAGCAGTAAGGACATACTCAACATGCTGCTGACAGAATGCGAATGGTCGGGAGCCACCATTCAGCTAAAAACCGAGATCACCGGCGTAAGCGAGACCAGCGTCGGCTTTCAGGTCAAAACCAACGGGGGCATTCTGAACAGTGAAGCACTGGTCGTGGCGTGCGGCGGTTTGTCGATTCCCACCATGGGCGCGACGGGTCTTGGCTACGAAATAGCCCGCCAGTTCGGGCTTAATGTGTTACCTACAAGGGCCGGACTGGTCCCCTTTACCCTGCATCCGGAACTGAAAGACCAACTGGCGCCTTTATCCGGCGTGAGCTGCGACGTAGACGTGCACTGCAATGGCGAACACTTCCGCGAGCCGATGCTGATCACCCATCGCGGCTTGAGTGGCCCGTCCATGCTGCAGATATCCAGCTTCTGGCAACCCGGCGATGCACTGACGATTGATCTGTTACCCGGGCAAGACGCCCAGGCCGCGTTGACCGCATTGCGACAGACAAAGCCCCAGTCCACGATGCTGCAGTACCTGAACAAGCACTTTCCCCGCCGCTTCGCCCAGGCCCTCAATGACATGAACCAGTGGCAAGGCCCACTACAGGCCTTAAAAAACACTGATATCGAACAGACCGCCACGGCCCTGAACCGCTGGACACTCAAACCGGCCGGCACCGAAGGCTACCGCACTTCACTTTTCCGAACGCATTAAATTGTCAAAAAAAGCCCAACCCGCCCATTTTTCGCCTACACTGCAATGACCTACATGATCTGACAGCTACAATTTTTGAGAGACATTTTTTGACAAATTTTTGGTAGAGATCTCACCTGAGCTAAGGCCGGATCATGCAGATGCTGTTCTTGAAATGCGGGCGCCATTGATTTAAACGAGAACGACAGTTAACGGAAGTAGAGATATAGTGAAAGTCACCCTAAAAAATGGCGAGCATCAGTTAAGAATACAATCCGAAGCTGGGGCTTATAGCTACATCAATATCCACTATCTGTCTCATGTCAAAGGCTGGGAAACTTTCGCACAGCATGCAGTTAATTACTGCACGGGGAAGAAACCAATCACAATAAAGAGCTGGTGGAGTCGCTTAAATAGCGTGTTGCGACCTACTATTACTGACTCTGAGATGAAAGCTTTTCCGAGGCAAGCCGACGATTGGTCGACGCTAATCAAAAATCTATACCTGACGACATTGATCACGCCTGAAATTAAATCAAGCATTACTACACGGGTGGCTATTTGGAATAAAAATCTTCTCCCATTTTTGGTGTACCTGCAAGACCGAGACCAGATACCCATTTCAGTTCTCATTCCCTCAATGAAGCAGGTCAATCAAGTCCAAAGAAAATCCAGCTTCAATGTAAGCATAATTGGCGAAAAATCGGCATACAAAGTTAATAATAAAGACCAACTTGATAAACTAATTTGCCCGGTGAGTTTGAGTAGGACTGACTCTGTATATTTAGACGAGCTTTATTACGATCTTGAACGAAAAAGAAATAGATTGCATCGAGCGTTAACAGATTATTGGAAGACCCTAAAAGCATTTTTTCAAACTGGCCAGAAATTATTAAGCGAAATTGATCCAGCTATCCTTGAGCGACGGGTCAAAGCAAAAGATCTCTATGACATATATCCTCGCGGAAATGGCATCCCCCCTATTAGACGGCAATTTTCATCTGGACATGACAGGAAATCTTTTGCCGCCTATCTATCATTGAGCAAAAAATATAAAGGATTCGTTAAGCTTTCATCCAAAATTGAAGACTGCGGACTGGCAAGCAGAGCCGTTATGTGGGAAAACAAATCATTATGGATTAGTCAATTCCCACCGAGCCATATTGAAAAAGATAAAACCGGCTATACAGGAAAACTGAATTGGATGTTAGGGCTTCTGGGAAACATGGATGTTTCCTTTATCGTCGCACTTTTAATGATGGAGAATCCCAAGTTTACTTTTTTGTCCTTGCTTAACTGCAAGGTTGAGGACAAAGATGGCAAATCACGTCTCGAAATTGGGGAAACCTCCATTTCCTTTACGATTGAAAAGAGTCGCGCCAAAGCTCTCAAGAAAGAAGGGTTGTCAGATTTAAGTCTGGAGATTATCTCAACGCTTTTAGAAATGCGCACGGCCAACCTCGCGAATCTCCCCACCAATTTATCTAAGTACCTATTCGTGATCCTCGCCATGAATTCAAAGGATAAGATTTTTACCTGTGCGCAAAATTCGAGAGTAACAGCCTATTTGACCGGGAGAGAGGACGGCTCACTCTTCATCGGAACTTTGTTTCCGTCCCTTGCTGATGCGGGGATTTACCGAAATCAGCTTACCCACTCGAAACTACGAGCTTCAGAAGGCGTTCTAGAGTATTTTCGAACTGGATCAATCAGAGCCGTTTCTCGAAAATTAGGCAACGGAACAAGAGTAGCGCTTGAGCACTATCTTCCAAAACCTCTCATAGCAGCATATAACACAAGGCAGGTGAGACGGTTTCAGAACCTGATGCTTGTTTCCGCATGTGCAAATGAGGATTATCTACTCGATGCGGTAGATTTTAGCAATTTGAATGAATTACATAGCTTTATTCTCGAAATGCTTGCCCTTGACTCCAAAGGTAACAATCCTCTTATTAGCTATCTTAACGATAAAATCGACGCAACACAAAGACCTCAAGGCGATCTGATTGTAAATATTTCAGAGAAGTCTCTGTCATTTTTGTATGCTTATAAAATTATTGCCGAGAACAAAAATATAAGCGCATCTGCTCTCGCACAGAAGGATTCTAAAACTGGTTTGGCACCTATCGCTTTCATTACATTAGCAAAGCACTTAAACACTACACTCTCTCAACATAATGAAAACTCCGTCAGAGAAACCAATTTTTCTGCAAAAGACAAAGCATTATTGATGACCGAAAAATTGGAGTGGGATCGACTTATCATGCGACGAGCAAGTATTTCATGAGAAAACTCAGCGTCCAGTTAAACTGGAGCCAAGCGGACGTAGTAAGCATTCAAAAGTACCTCGCTGGCTATGACTCTGGAATCACCATCTATTCCGGTGATTTTATCGCGGATTGGCTGCTATCTGGAATTCATGAAAGTAAATGGATCATTAAAACAGTAAAAACTGTCAAAAGGGCCGACGGTAGCTATAAGTACGTGCGAACCATAAATTGGAACAGACGGCTTCCGGATGGAACATTTCTCGATTCACCTCAAAATCGTGATTTTCTTGACTTCCTCCAGAAAGCAATTTTCGTGATAGTAGAATCAACCTCTATCGCTCCAAACATCTCCGTGAGCTCACTACCAGGTCTAGTTAATAACCTTCTATCTTTTGCTCAATGGTGCTTTCGTAAAGATATTAATCTATGCCCACGATCAGAGTTTCTTAGAAAGCTCACTCAAGAACGACTTTTTCGCTACGTAAGAGAGAAAATTCACGGCGGAATCATGGAGTTGTTCGACGTTGCAGAGATTTTTAAAGCTCGTTTTTTTGAGATGTCCGGTACAGCTTTAATCAGCGACGATATTTACCATTTAACATCCTCTGATATTACCGAAGCAATCAGAGTCTTTAAGTCAAAAGGATTTTACCGAAAAACAAAATTCGGTGATTCCGTCATCGATCGCATGCAATTCGTCGAGGCATTCGAGCTCCCACAACAAATTACGCATAGCGATAAATTCAGTGCGTTTTTGAGACAATTTGAGCCAGATCTACTAAGGAAAAGCCAAGACGTTCTTGTGCCTGTGACGCTTGAGTATGAGTTTCCTGGACATACGACCCCGCTTATTTCTGAAGTTATAGCTAACAAGGAAAACATAAAGCAGTTCTTGGGTTACTTTAAAATTTTTCTATCTACAAAGAAGTTGTTCCACCGTGAATTGCCCGATTCAGAGCAGTTTAGGTTTGAAGAGATCCACACATACATACAGAACAACCAATTGCAGATTAAACACACACCTTGGATTCCGCTGCCCGTTTGTCTGCAGATAATCAACTCCTCGGTTGATTGGGTGCTTAACAAAGGGGAGGCGATTATCAGTGCCATGGTAGACGCTTTCGACACTTTGCACAACGAGGGTTTATTAGTCATTGAAAAACCATTTACTCAGCTCTACAAGAAACGAGAAATTGTTGTTGAAAACGTACTTCAACGACATCGTAAGATAATAGAGATCGGTTCGTTTGATTATAACGTTCGTGATGTAAAATCATTCAGATCAAAACCTCCATTAACTTATCTCATTGATATTTTGCAGGGTGCTTGTTTCATTATAATAGCTTCAATGAAACCGATCAGAGTAAACGAACTGTCCTCATTAAAATACGATTGTTTATATTTCAAGGATAACGATGGCTTTTGGCTCATACAGGATATTGAAAAGTCGGGTATACGCGGAATCCTTCCAGAAGATGCGAAACCAATTCCGCGTGTTGCAGCTAGGGCCATCGTACTACTTCAAGAAATGAACAAACACGCGCGAAAACATGTCCCTTCAAAAAAAGAAGAACAATACCTGCTGTATGGAATCAATTACGGATTTGATTGGGCATCTGCTTCGATTGCCGATCATGAATTCATAAGGTCAAGGCTTTCCTATTTCTGTGACCATATCGAAGTCCCACTCGATGAATACGGAAGACGATGGTACGTCAATACACATGAATTACGAAAATCGTTTCTTTTGAACTTTTTTTGGACATTTAAATTTTCTTCCTTAGATAGCGCTCGGTGGATGGCAGGTCACACCAATCCAGATCACATTTTCGAGTATATTCAGGATAACTTTGAAGGCCAGGAAATGGTTGAGGTTGAATCTGAATATGCGTATCAGCAATTGAGGCTTTTCAAGGACGGCAATAATCTCTCTGACATCAGCAACATCGAAGATGTTTATGACGAAGTCTGCAATCAGTTCAAGGTTAACTCTATTTCCGAGATTAAAGAAGACGAACTTAAACAATGGCTTGAAATTCAAATTGAGTCGGGTCATTTCGAAGTGACTGTTTTTGGTATTGAGAATGTCGATGAAGGATTAAAGGTCGACATTGCTATCAAGATTTCGTAGGCGGTGAGATGTCTGATATAAGAAAAGAATCCATTAAAGTGCTCTATCATTCAATGATTGAAGCATTGAAAAATCCTGACGCATATTCTTGGATAACATCTAAGTGCGGGAGCCAGGCTGCGATTGCTTCTGTTGAGCGAAAATCAGTAGGCATCCATGCAATGACTCTTAATACGTTCAAGAAGTATTCAGATACCGCACTCGACGGAGGTTTCGAACAACTCGATAAAATAAGGGTCGCAATCAAAAAGAAAAGCAAAAATTCGAGAAACAAAAATTCGAATAAAACTAAACGTAAGGCTCTATTTTATAAAGAAAAACTCGACGAAGCCGAAAGATTTCGAGCGATCCTCATCCGAGCATACACCGACTTGAATAGGATCTGTCTCGATGCAGTCAAAAATAGCCCTGAATACCAATACGATTTGGACAGGCACAACGAACTGTATCGGGAGTATTTTTCTTTGACGCTCGTTGCCGACAATGACTAGTCAACTTTATCGCCTTATCAAGAATGTTCGACTTCCGACAATAGACAGATTCGATAGTGAAACCGGTGAGATCATTTCGAATGATCGTGTACGGTATTGCTATTACTCATTTGTTTGGCCTAATGGCTCGCCTTGCTTAATCGCAGAAATGTATTTATGCGATAGAAGCAGGACTGTGACGGTGAACCAAAAGGATGGTGGGACACTTGGGAATTACGCGCGAAATCTTTCCCACCTAGTTCGATTTTGCTATGCGAGAAAGGTGGATTTCGCTGATTTGAAACACAGCCATATCGATGAGTTGATCTATGAACTCTGTCAAGAAACTGATATCTACAACGAGCGCGTCAGGAACAACAACACGGTTAAAGCCATTGTGGCAACCGCCATTAATTTTCTGGTTTGGGTTCAGCAAAACATTGCCACTGAGCGACTGATTGCGGGAGTGGATGATGCTGATAAAAGGTATCAGATAAAGCTAAAGCAAGAGGTTTATGCGCATAGAACTGGTCGGCAGATCATTCACAACGTTTTCCCGATGAACATACCAAGAGCGACAACGACGAACGCAACCCCTATTTCAACAATAAACATCAGAAAATTGTGGGATACCCTTGAGGCTTCACGAAGCGATACGAATGTGAGTAGAAAACTGCGAGGTCTTTTCTCTAAAAAGCAGCAGGCGGACCATCTTGAATACATGCATAGACGGCGTGAGTTGCAACTGGTGTTGCTTGAAGCAACGGGGCTCCGACCTCAAGAATTAATCACTATACCCTGTTCTAACAATGCGGCTAGCCTGAGAAAATCGCAACTGATTCTCCCCACACTCAAAGGCCGGATCGACTCCAAAAATAATATGAGAACGATTCCGATCCCACGCAGCCTAGCGATGAAGATTGAAATATTCATTAATTCTTACAGAAGAAAATTAATTGAACGCCTTCTAACTTCAGGAATTATCCAATCAGAGAAGGATGTGGACAATGTAATCTATCTTAATTCTGAAAGTGGTAAAGAAGTACTTCCAGATGCCGCGTATCAGGAATTTCGGAGGCTTACGGTAAGAGCTGGCATCAAGCAAAAGAACTGTCAGAAGATGTTTAGACATCGTTTTATCACCAATATGGTAAAGCTCCACTTTATTAGCTTCATGGATAAGAATCCATTAAAGACCCGCCACATCATTACCGACAGTGATTACCGAACAATACTCAAAAAAGTCGCGAGTTTTACAGGCCACAAAAGTGTTGACTCATTGTGGCATTACATCGATTTGGCTTGGGAAGAGCTTGATGCCTTCGCACACTCCTATGAGGTGAAAGAGCTTCAGGACAGATTGAAGAGCATCTTCTACCTAACCAACGAGTTGAAAGGCGATGTCCAGAATGTTTCTGGAAAGCAGATTAGCAACGTAACCATCGAGAAGTTAAATGCCAAGCTCAATCAGATCGAAGATCTTGTCGCGAACTTCCGAACTTAGGCTACGAGCCCTAACGAACCATTGGCTCATTACACCGACTACCCTACACTAGCGGGATTTTCCTCAGGAGATGCTATGTCCAGCACTTATGATGTAATCATTATAGGAGCAGGTGCCGCCGGGCTAATGTGTGCTTCAACAGCGGGATATCGCGGCAGAAGCGTATTGGTACTTGATCATGCCAATAAACCTGGTAAGAAAATCCTCATGTCCGGGGGCGGTCGATGCAATTTTACCAACCTAAACAGCACCCCGGCGAATTTCCTGTCTGACAATCCCCATTTCTGCATTTCGGCGCTCAAGCGTTACACGCCCCAAGACTTTTTAGAATTGGTAGACCGCCACCGCATTGAGCATGAGGAAAAAGCGGCAGGCCAGCTTTTCTGTAAAGGCAGCAGCAAGGAGATCCTCAATCTGCTACTCACTGAGTGCGAGTGGGCTGGCGCAGAAGTGCGACTTAAAACAAGCGTGAATAAAATCAGCGGTGTCGATCACGGCTATCAGCTACAAACCAGCAGCGGCACCCTTACCTGCGAATCGCTGGTCATCGCCTGCGGTGGGCTGTCTATCCCCACCATGGGCGCCACGGGCTTCGGATACGATGTTGCACGGCAGTTTGGGCTTTCCGTGCTTCCAACCCGCGCAGGACTTGTACCCTTTACCCTGTATCCAGAACTAAAGGAGCAACTGGCGCCACTCTCCGGCGTGAGCTGCCCTGTGGACGTGCACTGTAACAACGAAAATTTCCGCGAACCGATGCTGGTCACTCACCGTGGTCTAAGCGGCCCCGCCATGCTGCAGATATCGAGCTTCTGGCATCCCGGAGATACAATACGGATCAACCTTCTTCCGAGCGTATCAGTTCGTGATAGGCTGCACGAACATCGCAAAACAAAACCACAGAGCCATATCCGCCATTTTCTCGAAGATTTCTTGCCGAAAAGGTTTGCAAAAGCTTTCTGCGAACTCCAACAGTGGAACAAACCATTCCAGTATTGCCGCAATGAAGACTTAGAGGCGATAGCTGACGTCCTAAGTCATTGGGAAGTGCGACCCGCAGGAACGGAAGGATACAAAACAGCCGAAGTTACCTTGGGCGGAGTGGACACTCGTGACCTGTCATCAAAAACGATGTCAGCAAACAATCAGCCAGGGCTTTTTTTCATTGGCGAAGTGCTGGATGTGACTGGTCATCTGGGCGGTCATAATTTCCAATGGGCTTGGGCTTCTGGAGTAGCCGCTGGACAACATGCCTGAATGGTTTTTGGCATTTGACATTCAATCGAACAGAGCGGAAGAACAGACGACCTGGAGTCAACGGCTAAGTGAGCAGATCCTTAGGTGAGCACTGTAGATGATCTGCTAGCAGGTAGATTTTTTCGATAGTGATATTCACTTCTCCTCTCTCAATCTTCCCCACATAACTTCGATCAATTCCCGTTTCATGAGCGAGTCGTTCCTGAGAAAACCCTTTCGATTTTCGAATCGCACGCAAATTCCGGCCAAACGCCTCACAAATCGGTGAGCCCATTTCTTGCCCTCACAAAAGACAAGACTATGGTTTCTTGAGGCATGGTAGACCACGGCATATACTACCCATTTTTCGGGGGTCGACCAGATCGACCTAGAGACCAATCGGACCGCCTTATGAAAAAATCGCAACCACTGAGCGTCGACAAGATCCTGATCGAACTCCTGAGACAGCAGCCAGATACTCCTTTTTCCAATACCAGCATTCGGGATATGTATCTTCGTCAAATACCCGAAGTTCAGCGGCCAAGCCGCAACCAAGTTCGCAAGCACATATACAGAGAACTTCTACGCCTTGAAAAGGCAAAAGTTATCGATCGCTACGAGGGATCGACTGGTCGCGGATGCAAGTTTATCTACCGTTCAAACAACCAAGACATTTCCCTGGAATCCAAGCCTTCTCCATTTAGGGCTGCATATGGGCACGTTGAATCGTCGATGGATAGTGATACACAGCGGGCGTTGCAGGAGGAGCTTTCTAAAAGAAAGGTCGAACTGATTGCCAGTATTGGTGAAGCGGAGGAATACCAGCGCCTATATCACAAGTACCCGGCACTTCGGAGCGCCGTGAAGGCGCAGTACCTGGAGTCTCGGGAGAGAAGCACAAAGCTACTAGGTCAACTTCGTGCTGTAGAGTCGGTCATCACAAAAATTGGGTTTCCCGCATGATCCAATTGCGCGTTTGGCAGCGCGAGTGCGTCGATCAAGCTCTTCAAGCTTTTGAGTACCAAACCCACTTTCTATGCCACGCAACACCTGCGGCGGGCAAAACCGTCATGGTAGCGTCGGTGGCTAAGGCCCTTCTGGAACGCAATAAAATTGATTTCGTCCTATGCTTCTCCCCGTCACGGACAGTGTCGCAAAGCGTCGCCTCGACATTTAGCCAAATCCTTGGGCGAAGCTTCAATGGCCAAATTGGCGCCGCGGGTGGTTCTTACACCTATCAGTCGATGAACACGCTTCCCAGAGAGCTATGGCAAGTACTGGGTGAGCACAGAGTCTTCGTGGTTTTGGACGAGATTCATCACTGCTCCGGTAGCAGTTGGGACGAACTCACAATTGGCAACAGTTGGGGGCGAACAATTCTCGATAGGATTCAAGGAAAGGCCTCCCTCACAATGGCGCTATCAGGAACACCTTGGAGGAGTGACGACAACCCAATCGTACTTTCTCGCTACACGCAGCCTGACGGAGAGCTCCATTGCGATTACGAATACGGTTTAGAGCGGGCGGTTATCGACGGCGTTTGCCGAGCCCCAAAAATCGTGCTCACTGATAATCGGGAAATCAGCCTGAGGTCATCGGAACTCGGCCTCAAAACCTACTCCAGCATCCGGGAAACAATCAGTCAGGGTCATATTACATATCCTGACTTTCTGTTTCGGGACGAAGTGATCGACCACACACTCTCGGAAGCATCCAAAAAATTATTAGAGATCCGGAAGCAGGCTCCATCCGCTGCTGGCCTCGTCGTAGCTGCGACAGCGGCACATGCAAAGCAGATTGCAGTTCGGCTTGCGGCGCTCGGAGAAAGGCCTGTTGTTGTCACTTACAATACGCCCGGAGCCCATCAAATTATTTCAAACTTCAAAACATCATCTGATCGATGGATCATTTCTGTGGGGATGATCAGTGAAGGAACTGACATCCCGAGATTGCAGGTGTGCTGTCACCTCAGCAGGATTCGAACAGAGCTCCATTTTCGGCAAGTTCTCGGCAGAATACTCCGGCGTCAAACAGGGGAGCCCTCTGACATTGGTGGCTGGCTTTACGTCCTTGCTGAACCCAGTTTGACAGAGTTCGCACGCAGAATTGGTGAGGACCTACCAGGGCATCATGTGGTTTCATTTTCACCAAAATCATCAAAGCAAAGCACGGACGAAACTAAAAGGTCTGAAGTGCTGCAGAAAGAGGATTACACAACGGAGTGGGAACTCGATATCGATAATACGGGCACATGGGATGCTGCACCGGAACATAACGGCGCTAGGAAAACTATTGATCTATGTGTGAGCAATCAATACTGGAGTGAAGTTTTGTCCCTATTCGGGGAGAGGGTATTGTAGCTTGGTCGGAAATTTTCATATGACAGGGTATCTGAAGGGGCCATATAGGCTCTATTCAACTTAGGTGGTTCATTGGTTTCGAGTGCCGCCCCAACATTGCTGGAACTTCTGCAAAGGACTAACACCCAAAAACGTAAGGCGACAGATGGGTTCTCTGAATAATCACTCACCGCTTCTCGTCGTTGATTTAGAGGCGACCTGCTGGGAAAGTCGAAAGGCCCCCTCCAGTGAGCCACAAAGCATTCATAACATGGAGATCATCGAGTTTGGTTGTGCGCTGGCCACTCGTGACGGAACGCTATTGGACAGCAAGTCTTTTCTGGTGCGACCCATGCGCCATCCCCATCTGAGCGGTTTCTGCACAGAACTGACTGGCATTAGTCAGACAATGGTGGATACAGCACCCGAATATGCGGACGTGTGTCAGGAGATCAACACTTGGTTGGGCAGCCGGACCGAGGAGTTCATCTGGTGTAGCTGGGGTAATTACGACCGACTTCACATTCAGGCGGAGAGTGAACAATACGGATCGCCACCGGGTTTTCTGAACTACCCTCACCTGAACCTCAAACGGATTTGGCGTAGGACAACGGGTCAGAAGAAAATGAACGGGCTGGCCCACGCCCTGGCATTTCACGAGCTCGAATTCCAGGGGCAACATCACCGGGGTGTGGATGATGCACGCAACATCGTCCGGCTATTGCCTTTCATGGACTGGTCACTCGAAACCGAGCTGACGAACCGGTAGCTGAGTGATTGGATGTGCTGAATCGGTTAAGTACGCTGGATCAAGAGCTGGGGCTTGGATACGACTGAGCCGACATTCTAGGAAGACTAATGAGACTTGTATGCATTTCTGACACTCACAGTTTGCACCGCCGAATACCGCAGGTGCCAGATGGCGATGTTTTGATTCATGCCGGAGATTGTCTTGGAGCCGGCACACTGGATAACGTGGAAGATCTGAACGATTGGCTTGGCACTTTGCCACACAGGCACAAAATTGTGATTGCCGGCAACCATGACTGGGCGTTTCAAGTAACGCCTGATCTCGCTGTCGAAGCGCTGACAAATGCCATCTATCTTGAGGACAGCGGAGTCATTGTTGAAGGCGTTCGGTTTTGGGGCTCACCCTGGACACCCGCATTCATGGACTGGGCGTTTATGCTGGATCGCGGCCAGTCACTTTATAAAAAGTGGCAGCAAATCCCCGACAACACCGATGTACTGATAACCCATGGGCCACCAAAGGGTATCGGGGACCAGGTGAACCTCGGCTTCAAATGCCAAAACGTGGGATGTGTTGATCTTTTGCATCGGCTTAACCAGCTTAAGCTTAAAGCACACATCTTCGGTCATATCCACGAAGGCTACGGTGAGCACCGTCACGGCGAGGCGCCGTTAATCAATGCCAGCACCTGCACCGAACGATATGCGCCCACCAACCCACCGATCGTTCTCGACCTTTGACAAAACTGAAGACGAGAAGTGATTGCAGAAGAACTGATCAAACGGCTTAAAAGCCTACCACCGGAGACGCCGGTGCTGGTAGAGGGTTACGAAACGGGGTTTGACGAAATAGTGAATTTGAGGGCCCTGGAGGTGTTTAGGCTGGACCAGCCAGCGGAGTGGGAAGTGAATACGATAGACGACTAGAAGCGCCCTGCGCCGACAGTGGTATCCATGATGGCCTTGAGGGATTGCTCGCTTACGTCAATCCCGATGAACGGTTCACCGATGAAGAATCGCGCGACAGCGCCATTTATGATGAAGGCTCCTCCTGCGATCACGCTAACACCGTGTCTGCCGTCGTTCTTGTCGGACGTCGTGGGCACTTGCGATAGGGCGAGCGCAATGAAGAAAAGAAAAACCTATAGTCTCGTAGAGCTTGTAGCTCAGTGTGATCCGGATGCCCCGGTTACAGAGGAGCTGAAGCTTTGGGAGCAGGCTCCTTTCATTGGCCTGGAGCAAACGGTCTTTTAGGGGCAGGTAGATATCCGAGAGATAATTCTGGTGTTTACTGAAAAGCTGAGTGGCCAAAACGAGGTACTCCAGTCCCTAACACGATCGAAGTCCACCACATCATCGATGTCGGATGGCTGCACGTTCGGTACCATTTGATTTTTCTGTTCAATGTGATGGTACAGTGATTCGAAAACAGCGCGTTCATAGCTGGCGCAACCGCTCAAGTTGGTTTGTAGTCCGGACTGGACCATAAACTTCGATACATCCACAATCTCGCGCTCTCCGAAAAAGCATGAGGTATCCGGATAATTCCGGCTGGCGACTGACCAAGCATCCGGTGCCCCGATGCCATGCCAGAATGGCTTAAACCGGCTGAGCTGAGGAATACAGAGTGCCGTAAGACCGGTGATGTAGAAGGTAGACATTATTTCCTATCTTTCGGAGGCTGGCCCCGATCTTCCATGAAGTCGTCGTGTACGCCCTCACTAAAATCAAAGTATTCTTCCCATACGGGATCAGTTGGCCGCTCATAGCGCTTCACTGATCCTTTGAGTCGTTCTAGAGGGGTGAGCTCCTCGGGAAGCGATTTAGCCAGCTCGTCGGCGTGCGCCGTTTGAGGGTCGAGATCGTGGAGTAGTTCCTGCTCAGTCATGCGCTTAATCGTCATTGCCAAACCCCATATACTATGATTCCTAGCATTATATTCCTCTTACAAATTTCCACTACAAACATCAAAAGGTGCAATCAATGAGCCGCTTCAGCACCAAGGCGACCGTATTTATGCATGGCAGGCTTGCAGGGCATATGGAACGTATTGGACGCCGCGTTCGGTTTCAGTACGACGCTCAATACCTAAAATTCGGTAGTGCCCTCAGCATGAGCTTACCTCTTCGTTCTGAGCCTTATGAGACAGAGGGGTTGCCTCCCTATTTCAGCGGTCTTTGCTCTGAGGGCTGGTTGAAGCGAGTACAGGCGTATGAGCAGCGCATTGACCCCGAAGACAGTTTCACTTTGCTAATCAATAACGGTAAAGATTTGGCAGGAGCTGTGACGATCGAGCCGTCTGCGTAAACCCTATGCTGCCCGATCTAAATTTTTTATCGAAATTTTAGAGACTTACTGGCTTAGTACCAATTAGTAACGCGGATTACTAATTGGTACTAAGTGTCCGATTTATGACCGGCATTCATCTATAAATGCGCCGATCCAAGTAGCCTCTTTGGGGCGCGCTTTAAGTTTGTATATCTTGGTCAATCGATGAAAGCGAGCCACGTAGCTACAGGCCCCACTCGGTGGTAACCATTCATTCGGTCCTCTCGCACCTTTACTACGGTTCAAAGAGGCCTCAACGGGCCATAGATTGCGTTCGTCGTTTGCAAACCTCTCTCGACGCGCATCGGACCAGTTGCTTGCGCCCCTCTCCCAAGCCCAGGCGAGCGGCACCACGTGATCAATGTCGATTTCGCTGCTGTTCTGTATCAAGTTTCCGGTAAAAGGGCTGATCCAGCGACCGGTTACCACGCGGCAACTCTTGTCGGTTGCGAAACGCACTGGCGTACTGGAACTTGCAATCAATGCCTCAGCGCGGCTGTTCTGGCAGTCGCCATCGGCATCGTCCCAGCCGTGTCCGAAGGCCGATCGTCTGTACGAATCGGCCCGATGTTTGTTCAGTTTGGGCGCGTTATTAGAGGCCAACTGCTTGGGTAGGCGACCGCCACTGGCCAGGCATGTCTCCAGTGAGTCAAAGCCGTGGAAATTTTCGGTGCGATCGTAATATGAGCTTTCAGGTGGATGACAAATGCCCGAAGACGTCTTTTTTATTGTCTCAGCTGCAACGGGTGCAAACCCAATGACGAGTATGAGCGCCAGTAATGAGGACGGGAGATACCGCAACTACTTCTCCTTAAATACAACAAGCGTAATTTGGCGGCCATCGTATCGGGCGCGGCCTCGCTTGTCTCGCTTTACGAGATATCCCAATCGTTTGCAGTGATATCGGCTTTCGCCGGGGGCCCAAGTCGCAGATACTAGTTGGGAGTCAATTGATCAGTAGGATCGGGGCTCAACGCCGGCAAGGATGCCAGGCAAACGCGACACCTGCCCAGTGGTGTGACGCGCCAGGGAGAGGCTTGGCTCCTGTACCCAGAGACGTTTCACCATAACCTCAGATTATGCGCATTATGTTTTTATGTTCAGTATCCTAAAACTATCAATAGCGCCCGAGTCCTGATAGGAAGATTCGTATGTCAATTAATGACCTTCCCAAACGTGGCTCCTCCCATAGTACGGAGGAAGCGGCAGAGGCAGTTTTCTTCTCAGCTATAGGGGCTTGTGGCTTGTTTATAAACCAAGGCTCTGACCGGCGGGATTATGGATCTGACATACAAATTGAAGCCTTACGCGGAGATAGCGTCACAAACGTTCGGATCCATGTGCAGTTAAAGGGGACAAATCAACCAGCAAACCAGGACGGCTCGGTTAGCGTTTCAGTTCAGAGGACGAACCTCAATTACCTTCTCGCCCACCCCGCGTCGATCTATGTGTGTTATCACCTTCCAACTGATCGGCTCCTCGCCTGCTACGCTGAAGAAATTCACCGCCAGTACAGCCATCGAGAAGATGAATGGGAGCAACAGGAATCCATCACTGTTAATCTGCAGTCGCCATTCAATGAGGCGTTCCAGCATCGCTTGAGTAAACGGGCGATAGCTGCAAACAATTCATCCAGGGATAGGCGCCTTGCTTGGACGGTGACGCCACCTAAACAAATTGGCAGTTTGCTTAGAAAGGCCCCAGCCATTCATGTTCCGCCCAACCCTGAGATAGCCCAAGAGATCCTTGTTGAGCTATACAACGATGGCCAGGATGCTGCAATTAGTGCCGCATTTGAGCAATTTGAAGCAGTGTTAGATCCCTCCTCCCCTGCTATTGATTTCGCCTACATGGCAGAAATAAATCTAGGTATTAATGGCCACCCTATTGACGAAAGTCGTGTCAGGGCAGGTATTGAAGCACTGGAACGGTCAATGAAGGCAGGCAAGGTGTATCCTGGATCAATGCTTTATTGTATCGGGAACGCTTGGTTAGCGTTGCAGGAGTATGAGAAAGCGAAGACGACGTATCGTTCTGCCCTTTGTGAGCTGGAACAAACTGATCTCATAAAAATAGCGGCTCAGTGTTATAAGAATTTGGGTTCGGTGATGGAGCGCCTGGGCGATAACGAAAAGGCTCGAAAATGCTACGTTCAAGCTCTTGAAATCGACCCCGGGCTGAGTGAGGCACATTTTGCTCTCGCTCTTTGGTACCGCGGTGAAGGCAACAATCTAGAAAGGGCTTTGGATCACCTCGATAAAATCCTGCCTAGAGGTAATTCAGAGCTGAAAATGACTGCTGTTCAAGGTTGGAGAATCAACCTATTGTTCAGATTAGGAGCGGTCTCGGACGCCTTCAGGGATATAAGAGCCTTGCTGGGAGAGGCCGATAGCTGTAACTGGATATGGCCATGGTGTGCGAGGGAGGTGTTTGAGTTTGGCCGAAAATCAGTTGAAGCAACTCGGCATGCTCTCCAGTTTTGGCAGGCCTACTTAGAAAAGTACCCGACACACCATGTCGCTCAATCTGAAGAACTGATGTGTCATTGGAAGCTCAAGTCGGCCGGTGAACCCACCGGGATAGATTTTGGGGCTTTCAAGAACAAGGTTCGTGAAGTACTAAGTTACGACGATTCGAATGAGGCATTTCTTTGGGATCGTATCGGGCATTGGGCTCAATACGATGGCGATTGGGTGCAAGCAGAAAAGGCGTACCGGAAAGCGTTTCTGATGGATCCGGTGCTGTATGGCTATTGTTTCGGAACAGCTCTGAACCACCTAGGGCGGTATACCGAAGCTTTACCCATTTTGATCGATCAAGCAGAGAGGCATCTGCCTGATGCGATGAGCTGGTTTCAGGTTGCGATAGCGTACGAACACACTAGCGATGCAGAGCGCAGCATCGCAGCTTATCTTCATGCTATCGAGCAGGATGAAAATTACGATCTGGCTTGGTTTAATTTGGGCGGGGTTTGTTGGAACTCTGATCAGCGAGTGCGAGCCCTGTCTATATGGCGGGAAGCGATTACAAGGTTCCCCGACCATTGGCTGGCAGACAAGCTTCGCCAAGACTTCTCAGAATTTTTCTAAGAAGTCTTGGGTTTAAAGCATTCAATTAGATGAGGTGCCAGGTACCTTTTAGCTCTTCATACTCTGCAACACCGACAGCCACCAGAGATTGCAGCCCCTCTTCAACCGATTTCATCGGCTTCCGTTTGAATAGCTCAGCCAGGCTTTCGGTAGTGTACGAGCGTTCGGCCAACGTCTCTCGGAGCACTCTAAGCTGATCGGGAATGGCTTTCGGGAATGTTGCTTTGCCTTTGCTGGTAACCGCTTCCAATTTAGTAGCGGCGGCCTTCGGCGCTATCTCTACTTCAGCCTGCACAGCATTAGGTGCCTGGTACTCCGGACGCAGCCAGCGAATGATGCCCCGTGATTCTTCCTCGGCACGCTGCTTGTTGAGATCAACCAGCCGCATCAACAGCTCTTCCTCAGCTTCCGTCTGATCAGCGGATTTCTCTGGAAGTGGTGTTGTGGCACCGGGGCGCCCCACCAATTTTTCGGCGAGATCTAACCAACCGTAAGCTTCGAAGACGGCGTGGTCCAGACCATCGTGAAGTTCGCGCAGGATTGAAATCAGGCCTTGTTGGTGGATGTTTTTTTCTTTGTCGGTGAGCTCTTCGCCGGCCCTAAGTTTCTCCAACACGTTGTACATGTTGGTGAGGGTTAAAGAAGGGTGCTCAACCTGTTGTCGCTTGCGGTGTCGATCTATATCAGCTGCCAGTTTTGCGATTTCTTTGCTGCTGGCGCTTGTCCATATAGGGAATGGGAATTTTCCGAAACAGTCTAGATGGTTGTAGGTGCTGTCATTACCTACCCCCAGCCAACCACCTGCCCTGCCTGAGAAAAGGGTATGAAGGCGAGAGGATAGGATTCCAAGCATCCAAGGGCTATCAATTGCTATAACAACAATTTTGCTTTCTGCAACCACGGAGCTAGGTTGAAACTGAAATATCCTGTGTTTAGACGTACGGGTTGTCGCAATAAACTGATCGACTCCGGCTACAGCACTCCTCAACTCAGAACCGGACCGCCGGAATAGCCACCATTTTGAGGAAGTCCGGCTTTCTCGATTCACTTGCCTCTCAGGCTTTACTGCATCAAGCAGCCACTGATACAAAAATGGTGCGGCAGCACGCGCCTGAGTCTCGTTCAGACCATTAAAATCGATAACATATCGAGTTGGCGGCCCTATTGTTAGGTCACGGCCATTCATATACGGCTTCAGGTAACTCTTTAGTTCGGGGTGCTGGGTTAGGATGTCTTCCGCTCGCTCTCGGTCCATAAGGAACCCTTGACTGCCCAGTTCGAGCCCTTTGATGGCAAGTCCTTCGTTTGCGCGCAGTGATTTTGCACTCGATACATCTGCTCCAATGGTTAAATCAGAAAACACCTTCCCATCATGTTGGCTAAACTGCACCTCTCGGGCTTCACGGTTTTCACTAGAGGTCTCCTTGACGACCTGACGCATTTGGCCCACTTGGTCGCCAGCCACGCCCACTGTCATGGCAATACGCACGGCGGCGCCGTCGTTAACGTCTACCCAAGGGTGGTCAGGTACTGCGAAGGCCAAAGAAAGCGGCCGCTTGGCATCGTTTAGGTGGGGTGCTAGGACACGGCGGTTGAAGGTCTGGCGCAAGCTATTAGTAGTTATGAAGCCGAAGCGCTGGGCGTTCCCGTGTCGCACCTTTTCAGCTGCGGTGTGCCACCAGTACATAACGAAGTCCGCAGAGTCAGGCACCACTCCCGCGAATACTTGGCGCACGGCATCAACGTAACCATCCCCCAATGCACGCCGCATCGTGGATGCTCCGATAAATGGCGGGTTGCCTATGATATAGTCCGCCTCCGGCCATTCCGTCCTTCGAGGACTGTGATACCGGTAAACCGTTGCCCTTCCTGCTTCATCTGGGATGAGCTCACCGGTCGTGGGGCTGACCTTCATGCTGATACCATCCCAGATGGTCGCCGGTTCCCCGTTGTCATCTAGCTCTGGCTCTCGGCTGTCGTATTCGATCAGAGCATCCCGACACTCGATGTTTTTGAAGTCCCGCAAGATGGGCTCAGGTAGGTCCAGTCGGTCGTTTAGCCGGTAGTGCCACTGAAGGTAGCCAATCCAAAGAACGAGCTCGGCTATTTGGGCAGCCCGAGGGTTAATTTCCAAGCCTAGGAATTGGTGCGGATCAACGGTAAGGCCTTCACTTTCCAGAACACCCTGACCCTGGGTTAACTCGGACATGAAGCCCAGGACTTCCCCTTCCAGGCGCTTCATGTGCTCAAGGGCCACGTAAAGAAAGTTAGCGCTACCACAAGCGGGATCGAGTACTCGGGTCTGGCAAAGCTGATAATGGAAGGCTTGGACTTCCTGGAGAGCTTTGTCGGTTTTGCCTTGCCGTAGCAGGGTTTCCGCCGCACCCCGGATGTCGCCCCACTGCTCACGAAGTGGTTCGATCAGGGTTGGCATGACCAAGCGTTCAACGTAGGCCCTGGGCGTGTAATGGGCACCCAGCTTGTGGCGCTCCCTAGGATCAAGGGCTCGCTCCAGAAGCGTCCCGAAGATGGCAGGTTCAACGAAACGCCAGTCGGCTTTGGCCGCATCAATGAGCAGTTGGATCTGCTGGACATTCAGGGGGATCGGATCGATGCCTTTGAACAGTCCGCCGTTGAAGCGCTTGATGGTCTGCATCAGACGCTCACTGTAGCCACCAGCATTCATGGTTTCCCAAAGCGCCTTCACGGCGTGCGGAAAGGCCTCAGGGTTCCGGTCTTTAATATCGATCAAAAGGTTTTGGAAAGATGCCTTTGGCAGTAGCTCTACGTCTTCGGCAAACATCGTAAACAAGCAGCGCTTTAGGAAGCTGGCTACCCGCCCGACATCGTATCCACTGTGCTCCAGAGACTTTGCCAATTCAGCCAGCTTGGTGCTGACCTCCCGGGTCACCCTGGCAGCATGCTTGCTCGGATCGAGTTGATCCGGTTCCAGCCATAGCTGACGAAGACGGTGCTGAACATCGGGTTTATGCAGGTCGTCCAGTCGGATTTCATAATGTCTGGGATCTGGGAACGGAACATAGTTACCGCCAGTTCGTGAAAACTCGGAGTAGGTGTAGATAGCGTTGCCTACATCGACGATCACGATGAATGGCGGGCGGCCATGTTCTACTTCTTCCTGGGGCAGTCCTCGAATGTATCGCTCAGCCTGCGCTACAGCGGCATTAACAGCGTTCTGTTGGCTTCGAGATGCCAGCTCCTTGCCAGTTTGCTTGCCTTCCAATACGAAGCAGTCCCGACGATACAGGTCGATGTACCGGTTGTCGGTATTGCCATCGACTCGGGCCGACGCGATGAACCGCTCAAATACATAGGAGTTCTGACTGGTGTCGCCTTCACCCGGGTCTGGGTGAGGAAGGTCCAGCAGCGTACAGAGGTCTCGCATGAACGATTGGAAGTTGGCTCGCTCACTACCTGTGTTGCCTTTCCAGCGTTTGAGGAATTCATCGACGGCAGAGGGATCTGCAATGAAGGCTTCCAAGCTAACTACTCCTTAGCACAGTATCGTTTTTATTGATCTTACCGGTTTTGTAGCCGTTTAAGCGAAGCATTCAGGGTACCCCTGGCTACACCAAAGTGCTCAGCTACTTCTGTTTTGGTGATTTTCGGGTCTAACAGCATTGCGGCGGCTTTCCTGGTATCAGCATCGGACATTGCTGGTTTCCGACCACCCTTACGCCCCCTAGCCCTGGCAGCCTGTAGTCCAGCAATTGTTCGCTCCCGGATCAGGTCGCGCTCAAACTCAGCCAGAGCCCCGAAAATATGGAACACCAGGCGACCACCTGAACTGGTGGTGTCGATGGATTCCGTCAGGGACTTAAAACCGATGCCACGATCCTGGAGGTCCTGAACAATCTCCACGAGATCCTTCAAAGATCGAGCTAGGCGATCCAGTTTCCACACGACCAAGACATCGCCCGACCGGAGCATACGGAGGCACTGCGACAACTCGGGTCGCTCACGTAAGGTTCCGGTAAATTTTTCCTGGAAGACCTGTTCGGCCCCAGCTTTTTTCAAAGCATCCACCTGGAGTTCTGGATTTTGATCTTGGGTGCTGACGCGTGCATAACCTATGATCATAAAAGGTACCTTTTCTGTTCATAGATTGTTGTACGTGATTTTTGGACGCGAAACAAGCCGAAACCGGGTAATTTTGAGGGGTGAGCCGGAGCATCCAACAAACGACCGTTTTCTGATAAAAACATAGCTCGGCAAAGGTGTGACCTAGGATCAGGATGTGGGAGCGCCCGAACGGCGCCAGTGAGAACGAAGCGCTGGTCATCCAAGCCGGCTTTTAAACATAAGCGAACATTCACGGCTGCTCGTTCGCCCACGCTTCTTTCAACAAAAACACTTCGATATTTATCAAATCGTCTAACTGAGAAGCTGGCTTTTTGGTTTGGCTATGTACTGCAAGAAGGCCCGGGCTGTTCTTGGCGTTTGGAATGTCTTGTCAACAGATCAAAGAAAAGCAGAACAATCAAATTGCCTCTTGCACACCTACCTACTAATAGGTAGATTAATTGGCGCATGTTTAATGACCAACAGAGGCAATCAATGAAAATCTACGATATCGAAGGCTTCCCGAACCCGCTCCGCGTTCGCATCGCTCTGGCAGAAAAAGGCGCAACAAACCAGGTGGAATTCGTCCCGGTCGATGTCATGGGCGGCGAGCACCGTTCCGAGGCGTTCAAGACGAAAAACCCGGATGCCACCGTGCCCATGCTGGAACTTGACGACGGCACCTGCATCGCCCAGTGCAATGCCATCACCGAATATATCGACGGCGTCTTTGATGGTCCGTCCCTTATGGGTACAACCCCAGCGGAGCGTGCCCGTATCGCAATGATGAATCTGCGGGCAGAAAACGGTCTGATGAACGCCGTGGGTGCCTATTTCCACCACGCGACCCCGGGGCTTGGTCCGGATCTGGAAACCTGGCAATGCGCTGAGTGGGGTAATAAACAGAAAGAAATTGCCAGCGCAACCATGGCCTACCTTGACAGCGTTCTGGCGGACAACGAGTTTCTCGCAGGCGACAGCTTCTCGGTCGCAGACATCACCGCCTTTGCCGGCCTGGGGTTTGCGGATTTCGCGAAGGTTGACATTCCCGAGTCTCTGACCAATCTCCAGGCCTGGCGCGCAAAAGTCGCAGCCCGTCCTTCAATTTCCGGGTAATCCGAAACCTTCGGATTTAATGCAAGCGCTGAAAACATGAAGGGCACAAAAGGGAGGAATATCATGGAGATTAATGCAGATTTCTCCAAACCGGTGGTTATGCATTCCGACCAGATTGAATGGCAGCCCTCGCCCATGAAAGGGGTGGAGCGGCGCATGCTGGACCGGATCGGGGACGAAGTTGCCCGCGCCACGACCATCGTGCGTTATGCGCCGGGCAGCCATTTCTCGGCGCATACCCATACCGGTGGAGAAGAATTCATTGTACTCGACGGTGTGTTCCAGGATGAGCACGGTGATTTCCCTGCCGGCAGTTATGTGCGCAACCCCCCAACCACGTCACATATTCCGGGCTCTGAAACGGGCTGCACGATATTTGTAAAACTGTGGCAGTTCGACCTGGCCGACCGCACCCAGTTCAGCAAGAATATGGAGGCCGAGCTGGGCGCCCCGGTGGGCGACGTTGCCACCGCAAAGCTGCATGAGGACGATCGTGAGATCGTGACCTACAGCCAGCTCGATGCGGGGGCGACACTGACCTCTGAGGCGCCCGGCGGAATCGAGCTGCTGGTGATCGAAGGTTCGGTTACCGGGGATGGCGAGGTGCTGGCCAGGTATGACTGGCTGCGCCTCCCTGAAGGACACAGGTTGTCCGTGACGGCCGGGGACGACGGCGCCAAGATCTGGATGAAAACGGGGCACCTGCGATTTGCCGGGGCGCCGAGGGTATAAGCCCGGCAATAGCGGGATTGAAAAGGCAGACAGGTGAATAACCATGAACCGTGATACCAGAACAGCCCTGATGGATCTTGCCGAGCACACCGTCCGGTCACGGGGCTTTGACGGGTTCAGCTACGGGGATCTGGCCGAGGCCATCGGCATTCGAAAGGCCTCGATCCATTATCATTTCCCCACCAAGGCGAGCCTCTCCGAAGCCTTGATCGAGCGTTATCAGACCAGTCTGCAACAGGGTCTGGCCGAGATAGAAGCAGCCCATGTCAGCGCTGGCGCGCGCCTCAAGGCACTTATTACCCTGTACCGCGGGGCGTTGCATGATGGCCAGACCGTGTGTCTGTGCGTTGCCTTTTCGACCTGCCGCGAAAGCCTGTCCGACACCGTGATTGCCAGAGTCGGCGCCGTTCGCGCAATGGTTCTGCAGTGGATTACGGCAACGTTTGAACTGGGACAAAGGGATGGATCCGTCTCGGCCATCCTGGGCCCCGCCGATGAAGCGCAGGCGACCCTGGCGATGCTGGAAGGGGCCCACCTTGCCGCGCGCACCGAAGAAGACCTCGCCGTGTTTGATGCCGCAACGCGACTGCTGCGCGCCCGCTGCCAGTAACGACGGGACAGGAATCGCGCTTTGATGTACAGAATCGCTACGCAAATTGACTCATAACGAGCGAAAAGGAGCAAACAGATGATGAGCACCCTGAAAACAGCACTGGCAGCAGCCACGCTGTCACTCACTGTTGCAAGTACGCAGGTACTGGCAGAAACGCAAACCAGAACCATCGAGTATCAAGTCGGCGACGAGACCTTCACCGGCTACATGGCCTGGGATGATGAATTCGGGCAAAAGCGGCCGGGCATTCTGGTGGTCCATGAATGGTGGGGGCACAATGAATTCGCCCGGAATCAGGCGGAACGGCTTGCTTCAGCCGGCTATACAGCGTTTGCGCTGGATATGTATGGCTCCGGTAAACAAGCCGACCATCCCGATACCGCCCAGAAGTTCATGCAGGAAGCCACCCGGGACATGGACCAGGTTAAGGCGCGCTTCATGAAGGCGATGGATATCCTGAAGAACCACGAAAGTGTTGATGCGTCCCGCATTGCGGCACAGGGTTACTGTTTTGGCGGCGCCGTGGTTCTCAACATGGCGCGCATGGGCGTCGATCTGGACGGCGTTGTCAGCTTCCACGGCGCGCTCGGCAGCCCCCTCACGGCTGAACCCGGATCCGTGAAAGCCAGGATCCAAGTGTACACCGGCGGTGCCGACAAGCTGGTCCCCTCGGATCAGGTGGCGGGCCTGGTCAAAGAGATGCAGGAGGCCGAAGTCGACCTGACACTGGTGAGCTTCCCCGGCGTGCTGCACTCATTCACCAACCCGGGCGCCGACAGGATCGCCGAAAAGTTTGGTATGCCGGTTGGTTATGACGAAGAGGCTGCCAGCCGTTCCTGGGATGGCACCATGCGTTTCTACAAGGCCATCTTCACCCAGTAACACAAGCGAGTGCAAACAAACCGAAACCGGCAGTATTTACAGTGAATTCCAGAACACCAACCGAAAAGCATGATGAGGTGCAACATGGCAACTGAGAGTTTACCACTGTTCGATGGAGACAATCGTCCAGACTATAAGTCGCTGGGCAACTCGGGGCTGTTCGTATCCGAACTGTGCCTGGGCACCATGACCTTCGGCGGCGATGAGGACATCTGGGGCCTGATGGGCCAGTTGCAGCAGGAACAGGCCGACGAACTCGTGAAGATCGCCCTGGAGGCGGGGATCAATTTTATCGATACCGCCAACATCTATGGTTTCGGCGCCAGTGAGCGCATTGTCGGCCAGTCCCTGAAAAATCTCGGCGTTCGCCGCGAAGATGTGGTGCTGGCGACCAAGGTGCTTGGCCCTATGGGGGCTGGCCCCAATGCCCGTGGTGCTTCCCGCGGCCACATCATGAGTGAATGCAAGGCGAGCCTGGCGCGCCTGCAAACGGATTATATTGACCTGTACCAGATCCACGGTTTTGACCCGGCCACGCCGATCGAGGAAACTCTGGAGGCACTGAACACGCTGGTCCAGCAAGGCCATGTGCGTTACGTGGGCCTGTCCAACTGGGCCGCCTGGCAAGTGATGAAAGCCATCGGCATCACCCGGGCCCGCAACCTGTGCCCGATCATATCCATGCAAGCCTACTACACCCTCGTAGGTCGCGATCTGGAGCGGGATATTATTCCGATGCTGGAATCTGAAAACGTCGGTCTGATGGTGTGGAGCCCACTGGCAGGCGGTTATCTGTCCGGTAAATACGAGGGGCCGGACGTGTCCGAGGAAAACCGGCGTGCCAAGTTTGACTTTCCGCCTGTCAACCGTGAGCGGGGCAGCGAAGTCATCAAGGTTATGCGGGAGATTGCCGATGGCAAACAGATCGACGGCGAACCGGTCAATGTGGCCCAGATTGCCCTGTCATGGCTGCTACACCAGAAGCCTGTGACCAGCATCATCGTTGGCGCCAAGCGGCCCGAGCAGCTCAGGGACAATATCCGCGCGGCCCAAATCCGCTTGTCCGACGATGAACTGGTAGCCCTGGATGAAGTCAGCCGCCTGCCCGAGGAGTACCCGGGCTGGATGATGGCAATGATGGCCGGGTACCGAAACTCTACCGAGTCCTGATTCCAAAACCGATCCAACCCAACCTTCACATCGTGCTGCGCCCCGACGGCGCAGCCGCTATGCTGGAAAAACCGTTAATGCTGTCAAAACGTAGACGTCCGTGCCTACTGGCCACTTCGACGACTCTCTTGGCTGTTTCAACCCCTGATTTTGCCGGTTCTGGTGTCGTCGGCAAAACAGATCGTGTGCAAGGGTTATTTCAGAACGGAAACACCTTCTGGAAGACTTAAGTGAAATGTAGTTGCTAACGAAAACTGGTGCTCATTCAAACCCACCTCAATCTTTTATCTGTAAGCGAAACCAAAGGGCATAAAGCGCCGGGACAAACAATAGCGTAATCAGAGTGCCGACCGCTACGCCACCTATAAGCACATAAGCCAGCGGCCCCCAGAACAGGTCAAAGGTCAGAGGTACAAACGCCAGAACGGCCGCCAGGGCGGTGAGCACCACGGGCCGGGCACGCTGGACTGCCGCCTCGATAACCGCTTCCCGGGCAGCCATTCCTGCTTTGAAGTTGTCCTGCACCTGCTGCGTCAGAATCATGGTATTTCGCATCAGGATGCCGCCCAGGCCAATCAGCCCCAGCAACGCGGTAAAGCCAAAGGGTTGATTAAACAGCAGCAGAGCCAGCACAGCCCCAATCAGCCCCAGTGGCGCGGTGGCAAGAACAGTCAATGTGCCGATAAAGGAACGCATCTGAAGCATGATAAAGATCAGCATCAACGCCAACATCACCGGTTGTAATGTCTGGATTGAAGCATTGGCTTTGGCTGATTGTTCCACCGTACCGCCGATTTCAATACGATACCCCTCCGGCAACTGTTCACGCAGGGTTGTCATCGCACTCCAGATCTCCTTGGTGACATCCGGTGGCTGGGCACCTTCTACATCGGCCTGAACGGCCAGGAAGGGGGCACGGTTGTAACGCTTTATGACGGGGTCCTCGTAACGAACCTGCCACTTGCCCAGTTGCTGTACGGAAAGTTTGCGGCCGTCGCGGGTTTTGATTTCAAGATCTTCCGGCATGATCACTTCGCCACGGGCATTACGCGCCACCAGTTGAACGCTCCTTATGCCCTGGCGCAGTTCGGTGACGGCCACTCCGCGGAGTTGGAACTGCAGTTGCCGGGCAACTTCCGCCGGGGTCAGGCCCATCCAACCCAGGTTTTCCGGGTCCATATCAAGATAGAGAGTGGGCACGCGCTCATCCCATTCGAGATGCGGCATGACGATATTCGGATGCCCGGTCATGAGAGTGCGGATCTGGTGCGCGATCTCTCTGAGTTGATCGGATTCCGGGCCCAGCACACGAAAACTGACCGGCCAGACCACCGGGGGACCGTACAGCAAACGCGTCACCCGCACTCGTGCCTCCGGAAATTCACCCGCCGCGATTCTGGTTTCCAGCGCCGAGATGATGCGATCGCGCCCTTCAACGTCCTGCCCAATGGCAATCAACTTGGCAAATGCCGGGTCCGGCTGCTCGGGGTTGGCCGATACGAAGAATCGGGGCGCACCGGCACCGATGTAAGCAGAAAGGCTCTTCACCTCCGGCATGTCCATCAGAATCGCTTCCAGGCGTCTGACACTTTGATCCGTGGTGGCAATAGCGCTCCCCTGCGGAACATAGACACTGATCAGAACTTCGGGGCGATCAGAACTGGGAAAAAACTGCTTCTGCACCTGGGTTGCCATCCCGAAAGCACTGATCCCCAGCAAACCCACTGTGATAAAAACGACGGTTTTCCGGTACTGTACACACGCTGTGATCACCCCGCGCAACCGTTGATAAAACGCGCTTTGGTAGAGGTCCTGGCCCGTATGCCCGGTGTAATCGGGCAAGAGTTTGACGCCCAGATAAGGCGTAAAGGTTACCGCCACCACCCAGGAAATTAACAACGAAAAAGCCAGCACCCAGAAGATGTTGCCGGTATATTCCCCCACACCGGACTGGGCAAATCCGATGGGGACAAATCCGGCCACCGTCACCAGCGTTCCAAACAGCATGGGCGCGGCTGTTACGCTCCAGGCATGACTGGCTGCCCGTACCCGGTCCCAGCCGCTCTCCATCTTCACAATCATCATTTCAATGGCGATGATCGCATCGTCCACTAACAGGCCCAGTGCGATAATCAAGGCTCCCAGGGTGATGCGGTCCAGGTTTATGCCCGCCATTTTCATCAACAAGAAAGTCAGGCCGAGGGTCACAGGAATCGCAATGCCCACCACCAAACCCGCGCGCAGACCGATCGCCAGTATGCTGACCCCCATCACGACGACCAACGCAACCAGAAACTTGACCTGAAAAAGGTCAACCGCCTGAGTGATGGCTTCCGCCTGATCGGTCAGGGTCTGTATTGACATTCCCAGCGGCAGCCTGCCCTGTTCGGCACTGACAAACTCGCGCAGCCGCTCACCAAACTCCAGGCCATTTTCACCCGCGCGCATGACGACACCTAACAGGATCGCATCCTCACCGTTGGAGCGGACGATGTAGCTCAAAGGATCTTCATAACCTAAACGCACCTCGGCCAGATCAGACACGGTGATAAGCTGGTCTCCGATACGCAGAGGCACTGAGGTGAGGCGCTCAAGGTCAGACAGGTCGATGTTGCTGCGGACATAAACCCGCGGGCCGGCAAGATCAACAAAGCCAAGAGGCTGAAGACGGTTGTTGGCCTCTATCGCCTGCAACACCTCTTCTGCCGACAAACCGAGGTTGTTGAGCCGGTCCTGATCAAATTCGAGATACACCCGCTCAGGACGCTCCGCCAGGAGCTGTGCTTTTTGCAAGCCGGGCAGCCGTTGCAGGCGATCCCGTATCGATTCTGCCTCGCGGGTCAGTTCACGCATCGGCATCCCGGGTGCCGTCAGCGCCAGCAGGGAGAAATACACATCCGCGAAATCATCGTTGACGATGGGGCCGATCACACCCCGGGGCAGATTGGGCCTCTCATCGAGCATGCGTTTGCGGACTTGATAGAAGAGGTCCGGCACTTTTTCGCTGGGCGTAGAATCCTGGAATCGGATAAGCATGGCGGCCTGCCCGGGCCGGATGGTTGTTTCAATGGTATCGGTATACGCCACCTCCTGAATTAGCTTTTCCAGACGATCCACGACCTGATTCTGCAGCACCTCGGGGGCTGCTCCTGGCCAGACGACAGAAACCACCATCGCCCGGACGGTGAACGCAGGGTCTTCCGCCCTACCAAGGGAGGAGAACGCGTAGAAACCGGCAACAACGGACAGCAAAAGAAAAAAGAGGGTGACCGAACGCTCGCGCACTGCCAGCGCGGAAAGATTCGGTAAGCTCATTGAGCCAGCTCCCGCACCGCCATGCCAGGCGTGAGCAGGTGTGTCCCCAACGCGACGATGGGCGTTCCCGCGTTGATATCGGCCTTGATCTGCGCATACTCTTCACCCAGATCGATCACCTCGACCGCAAGGGGCTTCACCGTGCCATCGGAGACCAACCAGACCTGCGGCGTTTGCCCTCTCTCATCGAGGGCACCCAGCGGTACGCGATGGCTGGGCGCGGTTTGCTTCTGTGCTAACCGGACACTCACCACCGAACCCAGGGTTAAAGATGAGGGGTAGGGCCCCTCCAGGCTGTATCGGGCACGCCAGCTCCGGCTTGCGGGGTCGGCAGCCCCGGCAATCTCTCTCAGGCTCACAGCAAGCTGTTCGCCATTGGGTAAGGGAACATAACCGCGTCTGGGTGGGTTACTGCCCTCTGGTAAAAAAACCTCGACTTCCAGCGATTCATCTTCGGCCAGAACGGCAAGGGTTTGACCCACACCCACAACCTGGCCGGGTTCAACGATGACCTCAGTGACCACGCCTGCATGGGCGGCTTTTAGTTCCGCATACCCCAGGGCATTCTGAGCCTGCTGATTGCGTGCAGAAGCCGTTTCCACCTGGCTGCGCGCCTCGCGCTCGGCCAATTCAAGGCGTCGCAGGGTTTGTTCGCTGACAAACTGACGCCCTACCAGTTGCTGCTGGCGCTGGAGCTCATCGGTGGCAATGGCCAGGGCCGCTTCTGCACGCCTCAGATCCGCGGCGGCCCCCTCCGCCGTTGCCACAAGGTCTCGTGTATCGAGCTTGAACAGTAAGTCGCCTTGTTTCACTCGCTGACCGGAATCGATGTAACGATGCTGAATCCGGCCGGCGATCTGAAAGGCCTGAGGAACTTCGTGACGGCCTCGCAGGGTTCCTGAAAATCTGTGCGCTGTTGGGCCGGCGTCCTTTAGTTCAACTGTTTTTACCCAGGGGATAGGGGCGCGGGCCTCTGGGGGCGGTTCCGAAGACTGCTGACAACCAGACAAAATGAGCAGCGAGATAAACAGGGTCAGCATACAGCGCATGGCAGGTGTCCCGATTAGCAAAATCAAGGTGTGGGTATCAGTTCTCGCGGTGTCCGGACAAAGCAAGTTGCAGGATGGCATCGCGAACGGTTTCGTTCTGCTCCATGGGCAGGAAGTGGGTCGTACCTTCAAGAACCATGACGTCAGCCCGGGGCAGCAGGGTCTGCAGGCGTTTTCGCGCCGCCGGCGAGAAGGTTGACCCGCGTTCCGCCGCCAGCGCGATAACCGGGCACCGCAACTGACGAATACCCGGCCACGGGTTGTGTTCGGTATGGGCAAACGTAGTACTTTCCCAGTCCGGGCTACACGCCAATTGAACTTGATCGTCCTGCGGTACGAAGGCGTGCTGAACGTAGGCTTCCAGCCATGCCTCGGGCCAGGTCTTAAAGCCACCGCGGCCACGATAGTTGTCCACCGCAGCGGCGTGCGAGTCGAATACCGGGCGCCGACGTGCGGCTCCGGCGGCCAGTGACAACCGGTGTCCCTGGCGCAGCAGCTTGGCCAGCCACAATCTCCGGCCCTGCCCCGGATCCATGATCACCGGCTCCGCCAGAATCAGGCCCAGCACTTTGTCTGGCCGTCGGGCAGCGGCCATTATGCTGGTGGTGGCACCGATGGAATGGCCGGCGAGCCAGACCGGCTCGTCCAGGCTTTCCAGCAGAGCGGTCATGTCGCGATAATAGGTTTCCCAGCCCCGGAATGTCGACACGTTCGCCGCACCGGCGCTGGCCCCGTGCCCCCGCATGTCCCATGCCAGGACATTGACATCCGTGGCAAGCTCATCAAGGAGGGGTTGGTACAGGCGACCATGGAAACCCGTGGCATGGGCCCAGTGCAGCGTGGGGCGCGCTTCGGATTGCGGCCAGCGCCACAGGGCGATCTCCGCGCCATCCGGCGCCTGGAATTGGTCACGTTCAGGGTTGTTGTGCTTATTGTTCATGAAGATCTGCCTGTTTGGCGGCCATTGTCGGGAGCAACAACTGAACCTGACCGCTGGCGATCGGTTTGCGCTTATCGCCCTGCCAGCAGGTCACCCGGACCAGGCTGCTCCGCCTGCCTTGTCGAACAATTTCGGCGCTGGCGAACGTCGATCGGGCCTGCGCGGAGCGGAGGTAGTTAATGTGGCTGTCGAGAATGCGCGGGCAACGTTTGTCTGTATCCTGGCTTTGCGCAGCGACCCGCGCGGTGAGTTCGATCAGGGCGCCAAGCACGCCGCCATGGAGGGCGGGTAGCATGAAGTTGCCAATCAGCGCTTCACGACACGGCAAATGAACCAGTACACCTGCATCACCGCGCTGAACCTCAAGCCCGAGGTGCCGTGCGTAGGGAATGCGCTCCAGCAGGGCCTGCCAGTCGGCACATTCTTTCCCACTTTCCGCAGCGCCTGAGATTTGTTGGGCCGAATCGCCAGTCGTGCTCATGCGCTCTCCTTTCCTCGTCCACCTGCATGGAATTGCTGGCCCTGGGTGTTACGCATGAAGGTGGCGTTTGCCGTCGCTAGCAACTCACGATTTCCCTCGCTAAGAATGTCACAATGAATAAACGCGACCTCGTCCGTTAAATGTCGACAGGTAGCCACCGCTAACAGGGCCCGGTCGCCCCTGGCAGGGCGCAGATAATCCATGCGCAAATCCAGCGTGGCAATGGGCATCAACTCCAGGGCCCCCGCGAATACCGCCAAGCCTCCGGCGGAGTCAGCCAGCGAGTAGAGTATGCTGGTGCAGATCTCTTTCGTATCCTCTTGGGCGAACATCCATGACTGCGGGGTTAGCCGCATACAGACCTGGCCCTCGTCTACCGAGACAACCTGCATGCCCAGCTCCCTGCCGTGGGGAACCTGTTCGGTGAACTGCCACGCCGTCGCCACAGCGTTACTGTGCTGAACTCTGTTCGGCTTGGCCATCAGAGCTGCCCAGCCTGGCTTGCATTTCGTACCGGGGCGGAAGTGATGGAAAACAGCTGATTTTCATCGATCATTGCCATGTCATTTTCTTCCGAATAGTATTGTTGCTGGATTTTGGTTGGTTAACCAACCAAAAGTCAAGGCTATGTTTGCGGACAAATGGTACGCAGCCTGGGTAATGGCGTACGATCACTGCAACGAGTCTGGTGGTGACCGCTCTGATGAATAATAAATGGACTTGCTGAGGAGATACTTAAGCGATGGTTAACAGACAGATGACTCCTGCAAGCAAACTGGGCGACCAGGGCGACGTTTTGTCTAACGCAGCCAGGCTTTTTCGTGAGAAAGGTTTTGAAAAGACGTCGCTCAAGGAGATTGCCGAGGCCTGCAATATGCTGCCCGGAAGTCTGTATTATCGTTACAACAGCAAGGAAGCGCTGCTTGTCGAGCTGATGCGCCGGGGAGTCGACCTGGTGACCGCAGAGGTCGAGTCGGCTTACGCCAGCTCGGACGACCCGGTTGAGCGTTTGCGTCTTTGTATCAACGCACATCTGCGAGCCCTGTTGTTAGATTCAGACGCGGTTTACGTGCTGTTGTTTGAATGGCGGGCGCTGGGCCCGGAGGCTCGCGAGGAAATCATCGAACTGCGTGACCAGTACGAGTCCCTGTGGGCCGGTATCCTCGAAACAATGATTGCGCAGGGCGTGGTCCGGAAGAATGTTGACGTCCGTTTGCTTCGCCTGATCGGCCTTGGGGCGCTTAACTGGGTTGCAACCTGGTTCGACCCGAACGGGGCCCATTCACTCGACGCCATTGGTGATTTAATCTGGCAGATCGCTATGGACGGTGTAATCAATAAAGGAGTCAAGGCATAGGGTAAACACTGCCCGAAAATGTCTCGGTACTCAGAAGCGATACGCAGCCGACACAGTCCCAAAAGAAAGTGCATCTTTATTGCTTTCATCCTGACTGGTCGTCGCTCTGAGTGTTAGGGCAATCTGGATTCCAGGCGAATGCCAGCCAATGCCCACGCCACCCAGACCAACAACAGAACGCTGGTCATAATCGTAGCGCCCTGACTGCTCCTCCAGATAGGAATAGGGTATGAATTCCATACCCAAACCAATGAACACGGACCAACCCGAGCCGGGGGCATTCAGTGAGCCCGGCAGGCCAATGGTTGAAGAGGCTCCTGCATAATCCGGAATGATATTGGCGGGCAAGTTGGTGCCGATTCGCCAAGACATACCCAACTCGCCACTGCTGACGAAATTCGACAGCCTGCCACCGGTTACCCAGGCCATCTCTTGGTGCATCCCACTGCCGATATTTTCGCGAAACAACCGCCGAGCATGAAAGGCGTGCACTTCGCCAATGACATCGGTGCCCAGCTGGTTATCCCAGCCATTCGGATTGGTGCTCCCGGTCAGTTTGTGGACCCATTTCTGCGTTGCTTCGGCGCCAGAATTCGGTCCAACGCTACCCAGACCGATGCCATAGCCGGTCAGGGATGCTGAGCTCCAGCTCCATAGAGTGATTGAGCCGGAGAGGTAGCCGACGTAAGGCAAGTCTTCATAAATCGGCCCAGATGCTTGTATGTTCTCTGGGGTGATCATCAGTTGGCTCAAGCTGAAGGTCAAGGCATGGGCGTTGCCCGTGCGACCAATAACGGGCAACCAACCCATCGCGTTCCTGGCGCTTCTGGCCAGACACACCTCGCAGTTGTTGTTCTCTGCCGACGCACTCAGATAGGACAATCGACCACCATTGGTATAGCCCTTATCCGAGCCGGTCAGAAGGTCGTTGTCCCAGGAAATGCTAAAGGCCCCGGAACTGGCTCCGGCAAAACCGGGAACAAGTGCAAACAAAAAAATGATCAATCTCAAGAGAGCTTTGTCCCGTTAAAAGCGATAGTTCATCAATAATCCGCCGAAGCCCTGAACATGATCTCCAATATCCGCAACTATCGGACTGTCTTTGGCCTCTCCAGTCAGGTAGGCCACTCCCGCAAGACCGGTCAGTGACCAGTCGGCACTTAGGCGGTAAGTCATAGTGCCACCAAAACGTATGCGCAGGTAACCGTTATCAACATCATAGGCGCTCAGGCCGGAGCGGGTGCTCTCTGCCTCGGATACGCCAAACTTGCTCTCCGTCCAGCGCTCACTGCTATAGATGAGGCCGGGACCGGCCGACAACAAAAGGTTTTCTGTCAGCGGGGTTCGCCAACTTCCCTTAAGTGTCAACTGATAGCCGTCGACGTCGCCGGTCACCGGTGTCTTTACCGACGCGCTGTAATTGAAAGGCCCGTCCTCCAGGGCAACGCGCAAACCAATGGCAGCCCCACTGTCCACCTTATCCAGGTTGCTCAGGTCATCCTCATTATCACGGCCCCCGACATAGCCGATGTAGGTCGACAGCGACCATGCGCCATAATTAATAAAGTTCCAGCCGAGGCCATCGCGGATATTCAGATAGAACCGGTCGTCATATCTCAGGTTCAGGTTGGGCAGGCCTCGGGTTTCATAGTCGTCACTGCCAAGATAGTCCGGCGCATAGAAGGCTCCCGCCCCGATGCTGCCATCCCAGTCCGGGCTGGTCATGGCATTCTGCCAGTCAGCGGCTGCAAACACGGTGGGGCTGAGCACTACCAATGACAGGGCCATCGCTGTGGGTGCGTATTTGTTTCGTAACATAAAGTTAGCGCCTTCAGTTTCGGGTTGGATCGTCGATGGTTTCATCGTCCTCGGCCAGAGCTTCGATACCCGGAGCTGATGCACTGAGCCAGCGGTTCAGGTCCATCAAATCCTGTGGGCTGAGGGTGCCGGCGGACTGTTTCAGGTTAAGAGTGTTGAGCACGTAGTCGTAGCGGGCATTGGCATAGTTTTGCAGGGCTTCGTAATAGTCCCGTTCGGCATCCAGCACTTCGACGATGTTGCGGGTGCCGACCTCGTAACCGGCGCGGGTGGCGTCCAGCGCGCTGCGCCGGGAGACAATGGTCTGCTCCAGCGCCGAGGCGGACTCGATGTTGGTGTTCACCTGCCGGAACAGACTGCGGGTATTCACCCGCACATCCCGGCGCACCGTGCGCAGGGCTTCGTCCGCCACCGTCACCAGCGAACGTTGCTGACGCACCGACGCCTGGGTACCCCCGCCCAGATACAGCGGCACGTTCAGTCGCAGCGCGATCACCCCCTCCGTGGTGGTGCCGTTGCCGGCCCGGGTGGCGCCGCCACTGCCGGGCGTACCGCCGGTGCCCCCGGCGCCGAGCCCGTCAATCTCCGTCTGGCCGTAAGAGGCGTTCAGATCCAGGGTCGGATAATGCCCGGCCCGGGCACTCTTCAGCGTGGATTCACTGGCGTCCAGCTGGAACAGCGCCGTCTGGATCTGCCAGTTCTGGCCCAGGGCAATGGCCTCCCATTCGCTCGGGTCCATGGGCTGCGGCCGCGCCAGCGGGAACTCCTGGCGCAGGTTGTCCAGCTGTTCGCTGTACTCGCCGGTCAGGCGGGCCAGCTCTTCCTGAGCAATGTCCAGATCGCTCTCGGCGGCGATGCGCTGGCTCTTGGAGTCGTCGTAGCTGGCGCGGGCCTCGTAGACCTCGGTGATGGCGATCAGGCCTACGTCATAACGCTCCTGGGCCTGATCGTACTGCCGGCGGATGGCGGTCTCAGTGGCCCGTAAGTGTTGCAGGAACAGGAAGGTGACCACCACAACCAGCAGTATGGCAATGATGAAGGTGCTGATGACCTCCTGAATCGAGATATCGATAAAACGGGTGGTGTCGTAAGGAATGTCGT
>NZ_JBQXYE010000005.1:0-143780 GCF_052645435.1 Marinobacter sp. V032
TTCTTGCCGAAATATCCCAGTCAGCGCCCACACAAATTACTTGGTCAACTTTTTAAAGAGCGGGGCGTGTAGCCCTGTTGAGAGCGCGTATTCTACAGCGATCCTCAACCTTGTCAACCACTAATTTAGAACTTTTAAATCTCTCTAAACCTTGTAGTTGCGCACTTTTGAGCGATGCTGCGTTTCCGCTTTATCCCTCAGAAGTGGGGCGCATTCTACAGCCCACGCTGAAGCTGTAAAGCCTTTTTTTGCAATGTTTCGGTTTTCCGAAACAACTTGCTCACTAAGCAAACAATCACCTGATAAACGGCGCCAGATTTGCTCACATTTCACTCAAATCCATGACTGTTAGCGAATTAAAAACTGCATGTTCAACGAATCAACTTGCTACCGAACCGGTCACCCACCCAATTATATAAAGCCGATATACAAAAAAGGGCGGCGCCGCAGCACCACCCTTTTTGAAAATCCGGACAAACAGCCTGAACTTACGCTTTCTCCGCCTCCTTTGGCGCCCTCATTTTTCTGAACAAGGCACGCAGCGGACCAGACGTGGCGTAGGCAAGGAAACCAGCAAAGAGCACCGTCCCCGGATCGAGTGCGATTACAACAAAGACCAGAACCACAACAAGAATCGCCGCAAACGGCACTTTGCCACGGAGATCGAGATCCTTAAAGCTTCTATATAGAACGTTGCTCACCATCAAAACGCCAGTGCCAGCCACAACCAACACCGTCATCAGGGTAAGCCAACCCTCCCGTTCGAAACCACTGAAGCACCACACCAATCCTGCCACAACAGCTGCCGCTGCCGGGCTCGGAAGGCCGACGAAGTACTTTTTATCTACAGAACCTATTTGGGTATTGAATCGGGCAAGCCTCAGCGCCGCGCCCGCAAGATAGATGAACGTGATAGCCCAGCCGAATTTCCCAAGCCCGTTAAGCGACCAGAAAAAAGCAACCAGCCCCGGCGCAACGCCGAACGCCACCATATCAGCAAGACTGTCATACTCCTCACCGAACTTGCTCTGGGTATTTGTCATCCGTGCAACGCGACCATCCAGACCATCGAGGATCATCGAGACGAAAATTGCGATAGCCGCTTTCTCGAACATACCGTTGGCAGCCGAAACCATCGCAAAGAAACCCGAAAACAATGATGCGGTTGTCAGCAAGTTCGGCAGAAGATAGATTCCCTTGCGGCGCACGCGAGCACCTTCAACAACCTCTTCTTCCACTACCTCGCCTTTTGCGAGCTCTTCCTCGTGCGACAATTGCGACTCGTCAGCATCTTTGTTTGAACTATTAGAAGTCATTCCATCCGTACCTCAGAAACATGCATGTGGCAGTATAGCCGATAATCCACCCTGCCCGAGAATTCGGCGGGTTGCACATTTTTCATTTTCCAAACGCAAAGCGCGGCCCCTGGAGGCCGCGCTTTGGCTAAACTAACTTAATATTAGTTCTTGTCTTTATCTACAATCTTGTTCGCAGCAATCCACGGCATCATGGAGCGAAGCTTTTCGCCCACCTGCTCGATCGGGTGCGCAGCGTTCTGACGACGACGTGCTGTCATGGACGGGTAGTTTGCCGCACCTTCCTGAATAAACATCTTCGCGTACTCGCCACTCTGGATGCGTTTCAGTGCATTGCGCATTGCGGCACGCGATTCGTCATTGATCACCTCAGGCCCGGTAACATACTCACCGTATTCCGCATTATTGGAGATCGAATAGTTCATGTTCGCGATACCACCCTCGTACATGAGGTCAACGATCAGCTTAAGCTCGTGCAAACACTCAAAGTAGGCCATCTCTGGCGCATAGCCAGCGTCAGTCAGTGTTTCGAATGCCGCTTTGACCAGCTCAACCGTGCCGCCACAAAGAACCGCTTGCTCACCGAACAGATCTGTTTCGGTTTCATCCTTGAAGGTTGTTTCGATGATACCGGTACGACCACCACCAATTGCACTGGCGTAGGACAGTGCAATGTTCTTCGCATTACCTGATGCATCCTGGTGAACTGCAACAAGATCAGGAATACCGCCGCCACGGGTAAATTCGGTACGCACGGTATGGCCTGGCGCCTTGGGTGCAATCATGACTACGTCCAGGTCTTTGCGAGCAACGATCTGGTTGTAATGAACAGCGAAGCCATGGGCAAACGCAAGAACAGCACCTTTTTTGAGGTTCGGCTCAATTTCATTCTCGTAGATGACCTTCTGGTTTTCGTCTGGCGCCAGCAGCATCACAACATCAGCTTCTTTTGCAGCCTCTACAACACTTTTAACGGTCAGTCCTGCGCCCTGTGCTTTTGCCGCTGAAGACGAACCTTCACGCAGAGCAACAACAACATCGACACCCGATTCTTTCAGGTTGTTGGCATGTGCGTGCCCCTGGGAGCCGTAGCCGACAATGGCGACCTTCTTGCTCTGGATGATAGAAAGATCGCAATCTTTGTCGTAATAAACCTGCATAACATTCCCCTGTTTCTTTTCGGCCACTCGCGGCCGCGATTCAATTAATGATGTTTTTTCAGAGACTCAAAACTTTTTCGCCACGGGCGATACCGGATACACCTGAACGAACGACTTCCAGAACGCCAGTAGAACCTACGGCCTGAATGAAGGCATCCAGCTTGTCGCTATCGCCAGTCAACTGAACGGTATAAATGGTGCTGGTGACGTCGACGATCTGCCCACGAAAGATGTCCACAGTGCGCTTGATTTCGGCGCGCTGAGAGCCACTTGCCTTGAGCTTGATCAGCATCAGCTCACGCTCAATGTGAGAACCTTCAGTAAGATCGACGAGCTTGACCACTTCAATCAGCTTGTTGAGCTGCTTGGTGATCTGCTCGATGACCCGGTCCGAGCCTGTCGTGGTGACCGTCAGTCGCGACAAGGTATCGTCTTCAGTCGGTGCAACCGTGAGCGTTTCAATGTTGTAATTGCGCTGGGAGAACAGTCCAACCACTCTCGACAACGCACCCGGCTCGTTTTCAAGCAATACAGAAATGATACGACGCATGATGATCAAACCCTCTCCGTCTTGCTCAACCACATATCCTTCATTGAGCCACGCGCTACCTGCATCGGGTAAACGTGCTCGGAAGGGTCGACATAAATATCCAGGAAAACCAACTTGTCCTTCATGGCAAAAGCTTCTTTCAGCTTCGGCTCAAGGTCTTCCTTCTTATCTATGCGGATACCCACGTGCCCATAGGCTTCTGCCAGCTTAATAAAATCAGGCAGGGATCCCATATAGGACTGAGAGTGGCGGGATTCGTAGTTCATATCCTGCCATTGCTTGACCATACCCAGCGCCTGATTATTCAGGTTAACGATCTTGACCGGCAAGTCGTACTGCTTGCAGGTCGACAATTCCTGAATATTCATCTGGATACTGCCTTCACCGGTGACGCAAACAACATCGCTATCCGGATAGTTGAGCTTGACCCCCATGGCAGCCGGCAGACCAAACCCCATCGTGCCGAGGCCACCGGAGTTGATCCAGCGGTTTGGCTTGTCGAACTTGTAATACTGCGCTGCAAACATCTGGTGCTGGCCGACGTCCGAAGTCACATAGGCATCGCCCTTGGTGATACGCCAGATGGCCTCGATCACTTCCTGCGGCTTGATGTAGGTATCACTGGTTTCATAACGCATGCCATGAAACGCGCGCCATTCATCCAGCTGCTTCCACCAGGCTTTTAGCGCCTCGGGATCCGGCTTTTCCTTGCTCTCTTTGACCAGAGAAATCATTTCCTTCAGTACCGCATCGACAGGACCGACGATCGGCACGTCTGCTTCAATGGTCTTGGAAATAGAGGCGGGGTCGATATCAATGTGAACGATACGCGCGCCGGGACAGAACTTCTCGGTCGCGTTGGTCACACGGTCATCAAAGCGGGCGCCGACGGCAAGCACCAGATCCGAATGGTGCATGGCCATGTTCGACTCATAGGTGCCGTGCATACCCAGCCAACCCAGTGACTGCTTATCGGATGCAGGAAAGCCCCCAATACCCATCAGCGTGTTGGTGACCGGATAACCGAGCATATGCGCCAACTCAGTCAGCTGCTTTGACGCCTTGCCGAGCACCACACCGCCACCGGCGTAGATGATCGGCCGCTTGGCAGCCATCAGCATCTCGACCGATTTACGGATCTGACCAGCGTGCCCCCTGATAGCCGGGTTGTAGGAACGCAGCTTCACTTTTTTCGGGAAGGCGTACTCGTAACGCTCGTTCGGCGTTGTCATATCTTTGGGAATATCCACCACAACCGGCCCGGGACGCCCGGTGGCTGCGATGTAATACGCCTTGCGAATGACTTCCGGTATTTCCGAGGGGTGACGCACGGACATGTTGTGCTTCACCACGGGGCGGGAAACACCAATCATATCCGTTTCCTGGAATGCATCTTCACCAATCAGTGTTGATGCAACCTGGCCGCACAGGATGACCATTGGAATGGAATCCATGAACGCCGTCGCAATACCGGTGATGGTATTGGTTGCACCCGGGCCGGAAGTGACCAGCACGGTGCCCGGTATCCCGGAGGCACGCGCGTAGCCATCCGCCATGTGAACGGCGGCCTGCTCGTGACGCACGAGAATATGTTTTACCTTGTCCTGCCTGAACAGGGCATCATAAATATGCAGTGCTGCGCCACCCGGATAACCATAGATGTACTCGACTCCTTCATCTTGCAAGGAACGAATCAGCATGTCTGCGCCAGACAATAACTCCACTATCTCTACCCTCTTTATAGAGTGAATGTGCCGGACATAAGCCGGTTGCCTGGGGATCCGGTACAGCGCTTCTTTTGGAAGTCGGACCGGATAATCCGCCACACTTGATGACGCAGAGGTTGTCTCTTGGCCAACCGAACCTCCTGAGGGTGCCGGAGGACGGCCAATCAACGGGCTCAAAGAGCCCATGTCGCGCGGAATGCGCGAAACGTTCAGTGTGGTATTCAACGGGGATACTGCACGGGATTGCCTGCCGTATTAACCCCTGTGTTCAGGCAATCGCCAATTGTGACAGCGGGAACCGCGCTGTCAATAGGTGCTGGCGTGTCCTGAGGCATGTCTGGCAACACGCCGGATGCACAATAAAACAAAACAGGCGTTAGCCACCGCACATTTTTCCACTAACATTGAGCATGTTGCGCTTGTACATGGCAAAATCAGATCTTTGGAAAGCGCCTGTTTATAAACTGTAAAATCAAAGGCCAGCAGAATAATAACCTGATAACCCGCTCTGGCAGATCTTACTGACAAGAGTCGTTACGATATGAGCCGTACTGATATGAAAGTTTTAGGATGGGTATTTGTCGCCTTGATGTCCGCCGCTACGCTGCAAGTGAACGCTGCGACTGTCTACAAGTGGACCGACGAGAAAGGGGTGATACATTTCGGTGACAAACAACCGGTAGGTCAGAAAAGCGAAAGCGTCGATGTTCGCTCGGGCACTTCCCGCAGCAATTCAAATGACGACCGCCCTTCTCCTCAGGAACAACTGAAAAACCTTGAAGCCAATCAGGAGAAGTCAGAGGAAGCAGCTGCTGTCACACGCAAAGAAGAAGCAGCGCAAAAGCAACGCGCCAAAAACTGCGAGATCGCAAAAAAGAATCTTGAGACGATGACCAACAATGCCCGGATCAAGGTTGAGGAAAACGGCGAGCAGCGATACCTGACGCCCCAGGAAATCGAAGAGAAGCGCAACGAATTTAATGCGATAGTGGAGAAGGACTGCGCAGAACAGAAGTAAGCAGATCCCACCAGAACAATGTTGCCAGTAACGCAAAAGGGACCTGAACGGGTCCCTTTTTTATACCACTTACCTTAAACGCGCAGTGCGCCTTTTATCCCTTGGTGAACACAAGGGTACCGTCATCGACATCCCCCCTGATCCGGTCGCCCGATGCAAACTCACCCTGCAACAATTGCTGCGCCAGAGGGTTCTCGATCAGACGCTGGATAGCGCGTTTGAGCGGCCGGGCTCCATAGACCGGGTCGTAGCCCACTTCGCCTAGCAAGGCCATCGCCGCGTCGCTCAGTTCCAAGGCAATATCCTGCTCTTTCAAACGTTTGCCAAGAGAACCGATCTGAACGCTGGCGATCCCCTGTATCTGATCTTTTGCCAAGGGGTGGAACACCACCACTTCATCGACACGGTTAATAAACTCCGGCCTGAAGTGAGTACCCACTACCTCCATAACAGCCGTTTTCATGGCCTCATACTCATCCTTACCCGCCATGGTCTGGATGACATCGGAGCCAAGGTTGGATGTCATAACAATCACGGTGTTGCGAAAATCGACCGTGCGCCCCTGACCATCAGTCAGTCGACCGTCATCCAACACCTGCAACAAAATATTGAAAACATCAGGATGCGCTTTCTCTATTTCGTCCAGTAGCAGCACCGAGTAGGGGTGCCGACGAACGGCTTCTGTGAGATAACCGCCCTCCTCGTACCCCACGTAGCCCGGAGGCGCGCCAATCAGACGGGCCACCGAATGCTTCTCCATAAATTCCGACATGTCGATGCGGACCATTGCCTCTTCGGTATCGAAAAGGAACGATGCCAACGCCTTACAGAGTTCGGTTTTACCTACGCCGGTCGGCCCAAGAAACAGAAACGACCCGTTTGGTCGGTTCGGATCGGCCAATCCGGCACGGGAACGGCGCACCGCATTGGCAACCGCCTCGACCGCTTCATTCTGGCCGATGACACGCTGATGCAACGCATCTTCCATGCGCAACAACTTGTCTCGCTCACCCTCAAGCATTTTGGAAACCGGGATCCCTGTCCACTTCGATACCGTTTCCGCGATTTCCTCTTCGGTGACGCGATTACGCAGCAGCGTCATCTCCATCATTTCGGCCTGGCTGGCCATATCCAACTGGCGCTCCAGCTCAGGAATGCGGCCGTACTGGAGCTCTGACATTTTGCCGAGATCACCTGAGCGACGTGCATTTTCCAGATCGATCCTGGCCTGCTCCAACTGACTCTTGATCTTCTGGGATCCATGTAGCGCCGCTTTCTCGGTATTCCAGATTTCTTCCAGATCCGCAAACTCGCGCTCAACACCATTGATAACCGTCTTGAGCTCATCCAGACGCTTGCGGGACGGTTCGTCAGTTTCCTTTTTCAGCGCCTCGCGTTCGATTTTCAGTTGAATCAGACGGCGCTCGAGGCGGTCCAGCGCTTCTGGCTTGGAATCCATCTCCATCCGGATCTGACTGGCCGCTTCATCGATCAGATCGATAGCCTTGTCGGGGAGTTGCCGGTCGGCGATATAGCGATGTGACAGTTTGGCCGCAGCAATAATGGCGCCGTCGGTCACCTCTACCCCGTGATGCACTTCATAACGCTCTTTCAGCCCTCGCAGAATCGCGATGGTGTCTTCTTCACCCGGCTCGGTCACCAGCACCTTCTGAAAACGGCGTTCAAGGGCAGCATCTTTCTCGATATAGGTCCGGTATTCGTCAAGCGTGGTGGCGCCTACGCAATGCAACTCCCCCCGCGCCAACGCGGGTTTGAGCATGTTGCCAGCATCCATTGAGCCTTCGGCCTTGCCTGCGCCAACCATGGTGTGCAATTCGTCGATAAACAGAATGATCTGCCCTTCCTGCTTGGACAGCTCATTGAGCACCGCCTTGAGCCTCTCTTCAAACTCACCACGGAATTTCGCGCCTGCAATCAGTGAGCCCATATCCAGCGACAGCACCTTTTTGCTTTTCAGCCCATCAGGCACTTCACCATCAACGATACGTTGCGCCAGCCCCTCAACAATGGCGGTTTTACCCACACCAGGCTCACCAATCAGTACCGGGTTGTTCTTGCGACGGCGCTGCAAAACCTGAATAGTCCTGCGTATCTCGTCATCCCTGCCGATTACAGGATCGAGTTTGCCTGCCTCTGCCCGCTCAGTCAGATCGATCGTGTATTTCGACAGCGCCTGACGGTTCTCTTCTGCCGAGGGGTCGTTCACACTTTCCCCACCTCTTGCGTCATCAATGGCCTTTTCCAGCGCTTTTCGATCAAGGTTATGCTCTCGCAAAACCCGTCCCAACGTTCCCCGGTCCTCCAGCGCCGCCAGCAGCACCAGCTCACTGGAAATAAACTGATCTTTGCGCTGCTGCGCCAGCTTGTCTGCGATATTGAAGAGGCGACCGAGATCATTGGACATCGCCACATCACCTGCAGAGCCCTGCACTTCTGGCAGGTTTTCAATTTCACGACTAATGGCCTGCCTGATTCGGGCTGGATCGGCGCCGGCCTGCTTCAGCAGCGGGACCAATGCACCGCCCTGCTGATCGAGCATGGCCTGCATCAGGTGCACAGGTTCTATAAAATTGCTGTCCTTGCCGACCGCGATTGATTGGGCATCAGACAGAGCCGTCTGCAAGCGGCTGGTTAACTTGTCAATTCGCATATTGAATCCTCGATTCCAGGTCTGCGCGCCGGAAAGGAAATACCCGATAACCCGGGAACATCGGCGCTTTGCTATGACAATAGATGTAGGGCCATGCAGACGGAGTTCAAGCGCATCGCCGAAAATTTGATCAACAAAAGATGAAGGAAACTGGCCGGCAATTACCCAAGCCAGATCAGGCTGGCCATGCGACCGGTCTGGCCGTCACGGCGGTAGGAATAGAATCGTTGTCTGTCCGAGTAGGTGCACTCGCCGCCGCCGTAGACTCCGGCGATACCCGCCGCGCTCAGCCGCATCCGGGCAAGTTGGTAAAGATCGGCAAAATAATGGTCGGGGTTCAGGGAGGACGCCACAAAAGCGGCATCAAGCCCGGGATCAATGTCAACAAACGCCTGCCGCACTTCAGGCCCCACCTCAAATGCAGCGGGGCCGATTGCAGGCCCCAACCAGGCGATGACGTCCTGTGAATTCGCGAACTGGGCGAGCGTCTGCTCCAGCACGCCACCAGCAAGCCCCCGCCAGCCCGCATGGGCTGCCGCAACCTGCTCGCCTGACAGGTCCGAGAACAGAACCGGCAGACAATCAGCAGTCAGAATACTGCATACGCTGCCTGCTTGCCGGGTAACACTGGCATCTGCCGTGATGCCCGATTGCCCGGGCAACGACGCCACGTCACATCCATGAACCTGCGATACCCAGCCGAATGCACGTGCCGGCAACGCCAGGGCTTCAGCCAGCAAGGCGCGGTTGGCACTGACAGCCGAATCGGCATCACCGACATGATCACCCAGATTGAAACTGTCATAAGGTGCAACGCTGCTGCCACCTGATCGGGTGGTGATCGCCGTTCTGACCCGCGGGTGAGCGGGCCATTCAGCCTGCAGCAGAGGCAGCATCACTGTGCGTCCATTTCCTGTGCGTGGTGACGCAGAGCGAGAATCAGATGCTGAAGGTCTTCTGGCATCGGGGCCTCCCAACTCATCTCTTCGCCGGTTGCCGGGTGCGTCAGCGTCAGACGTCGGGCGTGCAGAGCCTGACGATGGAACTGGCGCAACTCCTCCTTCAGTTCGGGTGTACAACCTGGCGGTAAACGCATACGACCACCATAAACCGGGTCGCCCACAAGTGCGTGACGGATATGCGTCATATGGACGCGAATCTGGTGAGTCCGTCCACTTTCAAGGGTGCACCGCACGTGCGTGTGGGCGGGGAAACGCTCGACCAGGCGATAGTGCGTAACAGCCGGCTTACCGTCGGATGTCACTGCCATTTTCTTGCGCTGATTGGGGTGGCGACCGATTTTCTCATCGACTACTCCGCCGCCGGTGATCGTTCCCTGGATGACCGCGTCGTATTCCCGCCCCATCGTGCGGGTCTGAAGTTGATCTACGAGGGAGGTGTGGGCAATCAAACTGCGGGCGACGACCATCAAACCGGTCGTATCCTTATCCAACCGATGGACAATCCCTCCGCGCGGCAGGTTCTCGACTTCAGGCGCGTGGTGCAGCATGGCGTTGACCAGTGTGCCCGCGGCATGGCCGGCTGCCGGGTGCACAACCAGTCCCGCCGGTTTATTGATCACCATGATGTGGTCATCTTCATAAACGATATCGAGTGAGATCGGCTCAGCTGTCCACTCGATCTGGACTTCAGGCTCGGCATCGACGGCGATACGATCTCCCAGCATGACTTTGTCACGCGGCTTTCGCTGCTCACCGTTGACCGTCAGGTTGCCCTGCTTGATCCAGTTCTGGATACGGGAGCGCGAATGCTCAGGCATGAGCTCGGCAGCAGCCTGATCCAGACGCCGGTCGCTTAGCCCTGCGGGCACTTCAAATTCACCGTGAATACGGTCTTCCGCTGTCATTCGTTCCCCTGAATTTTACGTAATGCATGAATGAGACCTGCACAATACACGACTAGGTCGTTACAATGACCATCGCTCAGTCATTATACGGGATTCAGGCATGAGATCAGTGTTTCACTTACTGCTGCTATCAGCATTATTCGTTGTGGCCGGCTGCGCCTCAAAACCCGAGGAAGTGCTTTCCGAAGAAGCCTACTACGAGCAGGCTCACAGCGCGATGGAGTCCGGCAATTTCAATGAGGCCGAAACCAACCTTGAAGCGCTGGAAACCTATTATCCGTTTGGTCGCTACGCGGAACAGGCCCAACTCGATCTGATCTACTCCCGCTACCAGAACCTTGATCTGGAAGGCGCACGGGCGGCGGCTGATCGTTTTCTGCGACTGAACCCCCAAAGCGAACACGCCGATTACGCCATGTATATGCGCGGCATCGCTTCCTACAATCTGGATATCAGTCTTGCGAGCAAGTTCTTCCCGATTGATACCACCGAGCGCGACCCGGGCGAACAGCGCCAGGCCTTCCGGGACTTTTCCGCGCTACTCGATCGCTACCCCGCCAGCGAGTATGCTCCCGACGCCCGCCAGAGAATGATCGCCATCCGCAACCGGCTTGCGGCGCTGGAACTGCACGCAGCCCGCTATTACATCAAGCGCCAGGCCTATGCTGCAGCCAACAACCGTGCCCGCCATGTGGTTGAGAACTTCCCCAACACCCCAGCGGTGGAAGAGGCGCTGATTATTCTGGCGGATACCTACAAATTTCTGGACCTGAACAAGGCCGCAAACGATGCTATTGCATTGCTGGCAATCAACTACCCGCAAAGTAAAGCCTTCGACGACAACATGAAGTACGTGCCAAGCTCGATCAAACGGGAAGAGCGCTCCATAAAAAGCGTTATTACCTTCGGCCTGATGGGGGACGAGTAACGCCCCCTCGCCCCTGCCAACGGCACTCCTGACTGGAAGCCGGGATTTATTTCCCTGGCTTCCAGCCATTCGTGATCGGATAACGACGATCCTTGCCAAAGCCCCGCTCTGAGATTCTTACACCTATCGGTGCCTGACGACGCTTGTATTCATTAATGTCCACCAGGCGAACAACCCGCTCGACATCTTCACGGACAAACCCTTCAGCGATAATCGCCTCAACGCTTAAATCGCGCTCGATATAAGCATGCAGGATCTGATCCAGCACATCGTATCCCGGCAGGCTGTCTTCATCTTTCTGATCTGGTGCCAGCTCAGCCGAGGGTGGTCGTGTAATAACCCGCTCCGGAATCACCTCCGAACGCGTGTTGCGGTGCCATGCAAGACGAAACACCAACGTTTTAGGGACATCTTTAAGCACATCAAAGCCACCCGCCATGTCGCCATACAGCGTTGAATAGCCCACCGACATCTCACTTTTGTTACCTGTCGTCAGCACCAACGAACCGAACTTGTTCGACAGTGACATGAGCAACACGCCGCGAAGCCTGGCCTGCAGATTCTCTTCGGTCGTATTAGGTTGCGTGCCTTTAAATGGCGCGCTGAGTGTTTCCATAAATGCTTCGTACATGGGCTCGATCGAGAATACGTCATATTGCACGCCCATGGCTTTGGCCTGCGCAGCGGCGTCCTCAATGCTCATTTCAGCGGTATAGCGAAACGGCATCATCACAGCGCGCACCCGGTCAGGGCCCAGCGCATCGGCCGCTACCGCAAGCGTGACGGCCGAATCGATACCACCGGACAGCCCCAGCACCACGGATTTAAATCCGTTTTTATTAACATAATCGCGCACCCCCAACACCAGGGCATCGTACACATTCTGTTCCAGCGAAGGCTCAGAAATAGCGGGTTGAGGTACCGGCTGGCAATGTTCATCGGCCAGAAACTCGACCGGGAAAAGCCCCTCGGCAAATTGCGGCACTTCAACAGAAAGGGCCCCGGACCGATCGAACACCATCGAACCGCCATCAAACACCAATTCGTCCTGCCCGCCAACGAGATTGACGTAGACGATGCTCACCTGATTATCCCGGGCACGCCGTTCCAGAAGCGCTTTCCTCCGCCCCTGCTTGCCGCTGTCATACGGCGATGCATTAAGATTGAGCACAAGTTTCGCCCCGGCCTGTGCGGCCTGCTCGACCGGACCGTCATTCCAGATGTCCTCACAGACCGTCAAGCCTACCGGCACGCCTTGAATCATGACCACGCAAGGTTCTTTACCCTCGGCAAAGTAACGTTTTTCGTCAAACACCTGGAAGTTTGGCAAATGCTGTTTGCAGTATGTGGCCAGTACCTTGCCTGCCTCGATCACAACGGCCGCGTTATACAACAGGCCCTGCTTGCGCACTGGCGCACCCACTACCAATGTTGCCGGAAGATGGGCGCTGGCGAGCAGATTGAACGCATCCTCCAGTCGCGCATCAAGACTGGGGCGAAGCAATAAATCTTCCGGCGGATAGCCGGTAAGGCACAGCTCCGGAAAAACAACGATATCAGCGCCCTGATCGGCAATCGCCTTTTTCGCGGCTGCCAGTACGCGCTCGGCATTACCCGGAAGATCGCCCACCATAAAATCGATTTGCGCCATGGTGATCGTCAGCCGCTTTTGCGACGTCGGGTCGATCTGATCCTGCATTATTTCACTCCCCTGTCCTGGCCCGGGTCTGCGAACGGGCCGTCATTCTCACGATGCAACGCGCAAATGGTCGCGCTCTGACCTGTCCAATTGCGGGCTCAAACCGCTATTATACCTACCACAGCAGTACAACGCCCGACCGTCTCCGGGCATTGGCTTCCTACTTTCGGACGGATATGAGCATTTCATGACCACCGACAGCGTTAACCGTACCAGTCCCGACAACCTCGACGACCTGCAGAGCCCCCGGGCCCGCCTTTTCAGGATCTATAACTATTATCGGGTCGTCATCAGCCTGATTCTTACTGCGTTGCTATTTGTTGATCCCGAAACACTCGACAACAAATTCCGGATGACCGAAGCCTACGAGGTCACCACACTATCCTATCTGGGGATCAATCTGTTTCTGGCGCTGGTCATGATGGCCGGCGCCAAGCCTAACCAGCGGCATATCACGCTGTCGATACTGATCGACATCATCGTGCTTCACAGCTTGCTGATTTCGAGCGTGGGTATGACAGGCGGCCTGGCAAATCTGGTCATCGTCTCCGTTGCGGCCGGCAACATTCTCACACCCAGCCGCATGGGCCTGTTTTACGCGGCGCTGGCCGCGATTGGCTCATTAGGCGTGTCCATATGGTCGGTACTGACGTTAAACGCAGATGCCGATGAGATTGTCCGCGCCGGTTCTCTCGGAATTCTCTATTTCGCGGCTGCCTTTATTCTGCAGAGCGTTACGCGCCGCATGCTGCACAGCGAAGAGCTCGCCACATCACGCGCACGCAGCCTGCTGGAGTTGGAGCAGATCAACCAACAGATTATCCAGCGGATGCGCACCGGTATTGTCGTCACCGACCGATTCGGCGACGTCAGACTTGGCAACGCCGCGGCCCATGAACTGCTGTTTGGCGAGCGGGATCAGGCATCCGCCATGCAGCAACTCCCCCCTCAACTCCGCCAGCGCCTTGATCAATGGATAGAGCGGCCCGGCATGCGAACTGAGCCTTTTCAGGCCAAGCCGGTCGCCCCAATGCTGCAGGCCAACTTCACGCGTTTGCATCAGGAGCGCGGCGATCAGATCCTGATTTTCATTGAGGACATGAGCAAGGTAACGCTGCAGGCGCAGCAGATGAAACTGGCGTCACTGGGCCGGTTAACGGCTGGCATAGCACACGAGATCCGAAACCCCCTGGGCGCTATCAGCCACGCCGCGCAACTGCTGAATGAATCGACGACCTATGATGCAGGTGATCGCAAGATGGTCGACATCATCCAACGTCACTCCCAGCGCGTGAACAGTATCATCGAAAACGTTCTCGACCTGTCCCGCCGCCGCCCTGCCGATAGTCAGTTAGTGGACGCCGGCTACTGGCTAAAAGAATTTGTCGAAGACTACGGACAGAGCGCCGAGCACCGCCCTGACAACGAGCGACCGCAGATTTCACTGGAGATAGCCGAGCAACAGGCACCCGCCCGGTTCGATACCAGCCAGATGGCTCAGGTACTTGTGAACCTCTGCGACAACGGCTTACGCTACAGCCTTGCGCAGACCGGCAAGGCGACACTGACATTACGGGTAGGAACCAGCGCTGACGGAGAACGCTGCTTTATTGATGTACAGGATCAGGGCACTGGCATTTCAGATGACCAGCAGGAGCACATATTTGAGCCGTTCTACACCACCGATCAAAGTGGAACCGGCCTTGGCCTTTACCTCGCCCGCGAGCTTTGCGAAGCCAATCAGGCTCATCTGTCACTGCTGGAAAACGACGAACCCGGTTGCTGTTTTCGAATCACATTTGCACACCACGGGCGCCTGATCTGATGCCCGACACCACAACAAGGACGAAACACCACACCATGAACACTCCAACAGCGCTCATTATCGACGATGAACCGGATATTCGGGAATTGCTCGAAATAACGCTGACGCGCATGGGCATTTCAGTGACCACCGCGGCGGACATTACATCGGCCAAAGCCCATCTCAAGGCGCAGCCTCCCCAGCTTTGCCTGACCGACATGAACCTGCCCGATGGTAACGGGATTGATCTGGTGCAGTGGATTCAACAGACCTGCCCGCAAACCCCGGTCGCCGTTATTACCGCTTACGGCAGCATGGACACCGCCATTGAAGCACTCAAGGCTGGTGCGTTTGACTTCGTTTCCAAACCCGTCGAACTCCCTCGTCTGCGGGAGCTCATACAAAGTGCTCTGAAACTGTCAGAGCCGGCCAGCCCTGACGACTCAGACGACCACCAGGGCCTGCTGCTTGGGGAATCAGAAGGTATTCGGCGACTGCGAGGCCAAACCCGAAAGTTAGCCCGGAGCCAGGCGCCGGTTTTCATCAGTGGCGAATCAGGCAGTGGTAAGGAACTGGTCGCCCGAATGATCCACATGCAAGGCCCACGCAAAGACGGACCATTCATTGCCGTAAACTGCGGTGCAATTCCCACGGAATTGATGGAAAGCGAGTTTTTTGGTCATCGCAAGGGGAGCTTTACGGGCGCAACCGATAATAAACCAGGCCTGTTTCGGGATGCTGATGGCGGTACCTTGTTTCTGGATGAAGTCGCCGACCTGCCGCTGGCAATGCAGGTCAAGCTGCTTCGCGCTATTCAGGAAAAAGCAGTGAGACCGGTTGGCGACTCCAAGGAAACGCCGGTCGATATTCGCATCCTCAGTGCCACCCATCGGGACCTGCCACAACTGGTGCAGGAAAACAGTTTTCGTCAGGACCTGTTTTATCGAATCAACGTCATAGAGCTTGCAGTACCACCGCTGCGGGAACGCCAGGACGATATTGCCTTGCTGGCCAACCACATCCTCAGGCGACTGGCAAAAGACTACGAATGCGAACCCGCCCGGCTAACACCTGCCGCAGCCGATGTCCTGCGATCACACCCATTCCCCGGCAATGTGAGGGAGCTTGAGAACATCCTGGAACGCGCGTTCACGCTATGCGACCTGGATGACATCGATGCTCATGACCTTCACCTGGGCACCATGCCATCGGATACGCCCCGACCGGCCAACAGCGATAACAGCTCGGTTCTGCCGAACGCGCCCGCACTACCAGACGATGGCGAAGTGGATCTGGAAAACTATCTCGAAAACATCGAACGACAGGCGATTGAAAAGGCGCTGGAGACAACTCGCTGGAACAAAACGGCCGCTGCAAAAAAGCTGGGGATCAGCTTTCGGGCGTTAAGGTACAAGTTGAAGAAGTTGGGGATGGAGTAAGCAAATACTCACGAAAAGCGTATGGAAAAGCTTATGGTTTGAAGAGCTATAGCAGTCTAGGGTGTGATCGGCAAACATAATGCTGGGAAGCAATAGCTCCCCCCTGCAGATACCCTCACATCTAATTACAAGGTGATTTCAAGGATGAAATCAACACCAAGGCATTCGGGCTTTACACTTGCAGAACTAATCATCACGCTTCTCATCGTTTCCATTCTGATTTTTATCGCAACGCCTTCGGTATCGGCATTGATAGATGATGCTCAACGCAAATCAGCGGTTCATGACATCCTTAACGTTATGGCTACGGCCCGACAGCAAGCGATCATGTCCCAGCAAATATTGACGCTTTGCCCTATCAATTCGTCAAATACCTGCGGCAAAGATTGGAACAGCAATCTATCCCTTTTCGTCGACCCGGACAATCAACGAAAACTAACACCCACCACCCGGATCGTCCGCACTCTTCCACCCCCAGAGACTGGCTCTTTGAGAGTCCGATCTCTATCGAAAAGCTATTTTCAGTATAGACCGAACGGACGGATACTCAGTGATCTCGGAAATATCACGTGGTGCCCCGACTCCAATGACGAACGGAAAGCTGCCCATTTGATTATTAGCCGCGGTGGGCGCATACGAATCGCCGGGGATGCCGATTCTGACGGCATCCCCGAAGGAGCAAATGGCGCAAACATAATCTGCCAGTGAACAACAGACAAGCGCCTCAACTCGTTTACCAGCAGTTTGCAGGGGTCCGCGCGCCCGCCTGGTTAACCGTTAAGGTTCCACATGCGTCATTTGCCTGATCCCCAGTGGGTACAGCCTGCAAAACATACGCTGCCTGAGTTGTCGAACCGTTTACAAGGCTCAGGTTATAGAAAGCCGTACCGCTTTGTGGCGATTGGGTAAACGGCAAAGCGGGCGGGTTCCCCCCATTCAGGTAGGAAAAGTTAGCCGAATACTGGCGCTCCATCCACTGAGCAATCTCCATCAACTCTGCCTGAGCAGTAGCACGCCGAGTCTCCCTGACATTATTCAGATATGACGGATATGCAATTGCAGCAATTATTCCAATGATAGCGACAACTATCATTAGCTCCATTAAAGAGAAGCCTTTGTTATTTCTCACTTCGCTCATTACTCCTGAGTCGTAGTTCTTATAGCGTTGTCACTTCCAATAGGTAAACAACACCTGTTTTATCATCACGCTCCGCAACGAAAGACTTCAGATGCTGCCCCTGCCGAAGGATGCTCAATGCCGCTGCGCCAGAAACTGACTGACCATTAATTTTCAGATCCATCGCAGGAACCATCTCCTGATCATTTATTACGATAGTGCCCTCAGCGGCGTGCACGTAATGGATTTCGCCCTGTCGGTCCTGCTCATCAGGGGATACCCCTGACAGATCTTGAGCCGAAACCAAAGGTACCCAGAACAAAAGTGTGAAAACCACAGCAACGTTCACAAGCGCTCTCATTGTCTTTACTCCGGTCAAGGTAACTATTATTGCAGGACTCATTCCACCAACTCGTGCCACCCGCGGCGGCCAGCGCCAGGCGCGGCTCCGCTCATCGGCGGAATTTCCTTTATATCGACTGTTCCAGCGCCACCACCGCCACCGCCACCTGACGTGAACCGGTAATTACCCAATATAGTCGACTGATTGGTCAACCCGTCTGTCTGGTAGCCACTAACCGATGTCGAAAAGTCCAGAAAAGCTTTGTCAGTAGGTGTTTTCCCGTCGAGACCAAAGGCCATTATCCAACCGCTCCCGCCTCCGGTGCAGGGGTTTTGATCAGGAATAATCGAATTGAGATAAACATAATCCCCTCTCAATTGCGGACTCACTACAGCGCGTTCGCCGGCGGTTGGGAAATTGGCATACCAGCCCTTAACACTGCTGAAATCGATCGCATCACCATTCGAGTAACGAACGTTATTGGTAACACCCTCAACGGTAAGTGTGCCCTCTGTGAGAGTTCGCTGAACGAGGTTCGCCAACACAATACCGGCGCCTCCTCTATCCCATATGCCGTATACGCTTTGCGTCGACGTATCTGTTACATCTGCCGTTTCAAAGTACTGCCCGGTACCGAAGTAAACGAGCAAATTAGGTTCATTTCCGGCCCGGGGCATCTCTTTGTTGGCGGCAACGACGGGAGCCGCTGTAATTGCTTGTCCCGATGCAGCAGAGAAAAGTGGCACAGGTGTGGAGCCCGTTTTATAGGTCGCTCCCCAGGCTCCAGCAGCGTCCACCGATGCAACCCAAACGTTTCCGTCCAAATCACCGGCATAAATTCTGTCCGTTATATAATCACCAGTGGTGTCCAAAGCCGTAAGCGGCGAGAGACCATCTCCTCCAGTTTCAAATTCGATATACCTGACGTCCCCGGCGTCCCAGCTGCCATCCATGCCGCCTTCAATGTCAAGCATGAAGAATCCGCTCGATGCAGTATCCGCGTTGTAGCCGTTGGATAAGAACGCAGTCCAACGCACATCAGTAGTTCCCCAACGGGCCTTGGAAATAATCGGCGCCTGCGTTACATAGCCGAGACGACTATCATCAGCCTCAGAAAACTCCCAGAGTGCAATGGATTGCGCATTTGCGTCAGAGAAATTGGCAGGTGAAGTCACATCCAGCGCAAATATACCCTTCGCTCCGGCCCGGCCTCCACCGACAATGATTGTGCGCCAATCAGGATCCAACGTAAGCGCTCCATTAGCTTGCTTACCTTTAGTAAAGATATCTTGTTGACGCATCTCCAAATCAACATAGAAACGGTGTTGGTAATCAGGATCAGCAAGGAAATGCAGCCCGGCATTTTGGTCCGTTGAATAGACAAACTCGGGAATGTATGCCAACACCTCATTTCCACCGGAATCAAGCGCATTGAAGCCGTGAACCATACCGTCATTGGATCCAGAGTAAACAACAGGAGTCCTGGATTTTTTGGCGGTCACAAAGTCAGAAAACCGCTTTGAATCTGTACCAAAAGGAGCTGCGTCCGGCCAAACCGCTCGAGGCGCGCCCACAAACTCCGGCGAGGAATTAACGATTGACCCAAGCCGACTGGTGCGCTTGCGGAAATTAACACCATCTTCCAGCGATCGATCACCGCGGATAAAGCCAAGACGTTGCTGTGCAACAGCATTAGTTGCGCCGCCATACTTCAGGTCATTCTTTGCAGGTGTAGAGAGATTGGCCCATTGAAAAGTGGTGCCTACGTTATTAGCCATAGTAAGAATAGTCCGCGGAGACGTCGTCAAATCCCGGCTATCCAGCAACTGCTTCGCTGACCAGCCATCGCCAGCGGCAATGGCATCATCAAAGTTCGGCACAACAGGTGAATCAGTTCCACCCAGCTTTGCTGCCTTTATATCACCGGTCCAACCGTTGGGGTCAAACTGTGCAGAAAATATCAGCCCACCTTGCTGAAAAGAGGACACGTCAAATTCAACTGCTGTGGAAGAACCCGCTTCTGCCACGATCAAATCGACTGTTTTCTTCAACTCAGTCGCAAAAGTATTCGAGTCCGAGGCACTAAAGAACCCCCCCCGACCATTAACTGCCGCGTGGAGCATGTCGTTAATTTTATCTTCATTGTTTGAACCGCCCCACCAATTAATAGCACTTTCACTCGCAATTGCATTAAATGCGGAAACCGGATCAACAGTACCGCTAACCCCTAACCCTACAGTGTACGAAACCATATGCTGCCAGAAGGCAGGATTTTTATCCGAGGTCGGCACATAATTATCTATGCCAGTCTGCAGATCACGATTCCAGTAATACATTGCCACGTCGGCCAGCGTATAACTATTGCGGTTATCTTTAAACGGATCTTTAGCGACATATTGATATGTCTTTCCATCGGGGCCGTTAATATTAGGTCCCGAGTTATCGTCAGCTTTATAAACATTCCCGCTGGGATTACTACCACCATAGTATCCATCAGACATCAGTATTGTATAAGACAGCCTGCATTCGCGCGTCGGATTTGTCGAACTGACATTTGTACCCGGGTTGTCTGACCAAGCCCGAGCACTACCTTCATAATACTTTCCCGCCCCTTCCAAAGCTCGCCTCAAAGGTGTACCACCGCTAGCCGGTGCATCATAGAGCCAATCCAGAAAATCCTCCCGCCTGGCGCTCGTATACTCCCTGACGCCCTCTTGGACCCCACGCACTCCACTTGCACCATCTATATTATTGGTACTGCCTCCATCGTAATTAATGCGCCCCCAGCCCAAACGGAAGTTTGGCGGAAGGTCATAAAAAGCCTCACTAATCCCTGCTCTCGCCGCTTTGATACGGGTATTATAAAATGAATACCAATTTGCAAAGTTCTGTTTTTCCTCATCACTTCCTAAAGTTAAAAAAACCACAGTGTAGCAAGCGTCATTCTTTGGATTTGAATCGCAAACAGGTGTTGAATTAAATTGAGTGTAAAACGCGGGATTGGTGAAATTAACCAGTGGCGTACGATAACTTAGTGTCAAATCTTCTTTAGGTGAATTACTGCTATAACCGTCCCTTGGTGCGTCAGTAAAAGAGGAATTTGGATATCGACCCGTTCCATCCTTCTTATAAGGTGGCAAATAATCAACATCCGGATTGTAATAAACTTTATTCACTTCATTTGAGTAATACCAAAGCTCATTAGTCTGAGTCCAGTGATGATTACCTATATCATCTGGCATGTATTCACGCGCCATAGAGCCCGAATCATCCAGCATAAACATAAGATTCGGCGACACGGAACTACCGATAAACAGAGGCTTTTGTGCAAAATCCGGTCTGGCCGAATAGCCGGCAGCTGGAAGCAACAAAAGCGTAGTAAGACAGCTATAAACAAAACCACGTCGGGTAAATAAAATCCCCATATCAAGCTCCTCCGCCTAGTCCGCCAGGCTGAAATACATAAAATCCTTCGATTAGTCGACGGCTCTGACCTGAAGGGCCTCTTGCCTCAACCACAATTCGCGCATAATCAAACTCTGTTGGTCCACTGCCGCCGTATTGCCCCATATCGCGGGGAAGCTGGCCTTCTGCATCCAGCGTTACAGTGCCTTTATATTCAATGAAATAACGGGGGACGATACCGTTAACAGCTGAAGCATCAGCAACGCTGACATTGTCACCATTCGTATCCTTGGTCCAAGTCACCGCGTCAGACGGAATGGGTGCGTCACCAGTCTGATAAAACCCCTTGGTGGATCCGAAATCACTAAGATCGGACATGCCATCGAGAATCGCCTCGACCTCTCCCATTGCAGTCTCTGCAACTTCTAATGCCAGCACGCCATCACGTTGTGCCGAGGCCATACGCTCCTGCATGATGGACCCCTGCATCCCGGAAACAGCTAGTAGCGTCAACACCAGGAGAATAACCAGGGACATCAGTAGAGCTGCGCCCCTTTGCCGGATTCCTATTTGCATAAATCCCCCTGATTAAATGCGATTACGCAAAGTAGTTGTGAAGGTGTAAACCCTATAAAAGCGGCGGTCTGGCGCAGTGTCCAAATTGGCCGGATCCGTGCAGTCCCGCCACCCCGGAAAACAATAGGTTTGCTGGGCATCCACGCTATCGGCTTGCCCGGCACGCACAAGGATGCTGACCTGTGCAGCAATCACATTGCTCCAGGTGACAACCGCCCCCGGCTCACGCCAATTTTGAACTCCTGAATCGAAGGTTCCATTGCCCTCACCAAGCCGAAGCTGCATATCGATAACTCCCTCAACGAGCTCCAAATCTGTACCTGTACTGTCTCTCAGAAACAATGCCGGTTCACCACTCGTCCCAGTGCCTATAAAAAACACCTCGTTATACGGCTGCACCACATGAGCTCCTGCCGAGTAAACAACACTGAAGCACGGATTTCCTGCAGTGCATGAAGGCGGGCTATTCAACGAAAAATCGTTACCAAATCCTGTCCCGGATTGAGGGGCCGCTGTAACCGTAAAATCCGTACTGGCACCGCCAACCGCAGAAACTCCGGTAACCTGGAAGATATCTGCGTTCGCGCAGTCACTGATCATGGCGACATCACCAGCCTGCATCCCACCATCATCGGATATATTGAAAGTCGTGCTGTTGGTGCTAGCGGAGGTAACTGTAATTGTTGTGCCAAAATTACGGGCACCGGTAACCATCAAATGGTCCGTAGTCGCCAGTGCCGTCGCCGGCCTGACAGCTGCATCCGCTCTTATACCCGGGTACTCTTCCATCCCGACTGGCGAGTTCTCCGATGCAGCATTATTGATACCAAATTCGTGCAAATATGTTTGAAAGCCGGCATTGCTGGCATCCAGGTTGTTTTTAATCCCGATAATGGGCATGCAACCGAAATACCCTGCATTGCGCAGTGCTCTGGAAAGAATATCTGACGCAATTCGACCGGCCTCTTGAGAGCGAGAGCTCACCTCATTGGAGCGAAACGTTTGGCTATTTGACGAAAAAATTTGTACCAAACCTGCAATCAATATCGAGCCAAGCAGCAAAGCGATCATAATCTCGATGATCGACAACCCTTTTTGTCGCGTACTGTCCAGCATCCGTTGGGCCGCCATATTAAAGCCTCGCATTCATCGTCAGAGTTTGGGTTGAGGAGTTATTCGCAGCGAACGGATCTCTTTCGGTCCATTGAACCTGTATCGTGGCGATATCATTATTTATATTCACCGACAACGAACTCCCCCCCCCCAACTGGCGACTCATTTCATTCTCAAAAGCGGTGAGATCTGCACTATCCAGCGCAGAACCACCGTTTGCCCTAACACGCTCAGCCATGTTCTGAGCGACGAGCGTTGCCTGGCTCCTGAGATCAGCGTTCGATGTCTGCTGAAGTGACAACAACTGAACTCCGGCAACACCGAGTAGCCCGATTGCGAGTACCAACAAAGCAACAAGAACTTCTATCATGGTGAACCCCCTCTGGGCGTCACCGTTGCTACGAATAAAAGGATGTGCATTCATCGCGCTATATCTCATGGGCATACCACATTGTCCGATCTCACTTGACCGCCAGCAGATACGAAGATATCAATTCCATTGCTTCCCGAAGCGCCACAAACCCTAAAATGGAACCGGCCGGCGCCAGCACTGTTGGATTGGGTAGTTAAACCATTCGGCCTGAATACGGGGGGATTTGATGAGGAATTATTTAACGGATTGAGCGTTACCGCCACATTCCCGGACGCTGCCTCTGACTGGCGCAATACAGCCCCGCCGACAACAGCCGCAACCAGGCCGTTACTATAACTACCATTTACGGGACCCACACTAACACTGGACCCTGTCCTCAGCGCTTCGGTTCTGGCTGTCGTAACTACGCCAATAATACTGTTCCCAAGTGATGTAATGCGGTTGCTTTCTATTAGCCTGCCAGTAGACGGCAGGGCAATCATTGCGATGACTGCAAGCAACGCAAGAACCACAAGGAGTTCAATAAGCGTAAATCCACGATATTTTTTATAAGACGACATAACTTAATTCCGCAATAGCCTTTAAGCAGAATATTCATGAGTTATAAAACAATCTACACAAAAACGATAAGCGGGAGTTCTAGGGGGACAAACGGCATCGCGAAGGAAGGGACGCTTGATACAGGAGACGTTAAAGCCTCCGGCACGATATATAAGCTATCGAAATCTAACGACTTTCAGTTTCTCAACTCACCTCAACAACATCAATGCGCAATTCTTTAGGCATGGAAAACACAATATTCTCTTCACGCCCGGCAATTTCTTCAGGCGCATCGCAGCCCAGCTCTCTAAGGCGCGAGATGACGTCGTTCACCAGTACTTCCGGAGCTGATGCGCCGGCGGTGACGCCTATTGCGCTCTTACCTTCAAGCCATTGCGCATTGATCTGCGCAGCCTCGTCGATAAGGTGTGCCGGGGTGCCCATGCGCTCTGCCAGCTCGCGCAGTCGGTTGGAATTGGAGCTGTTCGGTGAGCCCACCACCAGCATCAAGTCGCAGTCACCGGCCAGCTGCTTGACGGCATCCTGACGGTTCTGGGTGGCGTAGCAGATGTCATCCTTGCGCGGCCCCTGGATTTGTGGAAAGCGGGCCCGCAGCGCATCGATCACGCGGGCGGTGTCGTCCATGGACAGCGTGGTCTGGGTAACATAGGCCAGCCGGGAAGGATCACTGACAACCAGTTCTTCGACGTCGCTCTCGTCTTCAACCAGATAGATTTCTCCACCGGTAGAGCGATCATACTGGCCCATGGTGCCTTCAACTTCAGGGTGCCCCTGATGCCCTATAAGCACACATTCATGGCCATCCCGGCTATAGCGCATCACTTCCATATGCACTTTCGTAACCAGCGGACAGGTGGCATCAAATACTTTGAGACCCCGGCGGGCCGCTTCATTCTGCACTGCCTGCGACACGCCGTGGGCACTGAAGATCACCAGTTGGTCGTCTGGCACTTCGTCCAGCTCATCTACAAAAACAGCCCCACGATCCCGCAGATTGCTCACCACAAACTTGTTATGCACAACCTCGTGACGGACATAAATCGGCGCACCGAATACGTCCAGTGCGCGGTTGACGATCTCAATGGCGCGATCTACACCGGCACAAAAGCCGCGGGGATTAGCGAGACGAATCTGCATGACAAGTCCTGTATTCGATCAGTGGGCAGCGAGCGCCGGTTCAACGCTCAGAATTTCAACCTTGAACATCAGTGTACGCCCGGCAAGCGGGTGATTAAAATCCACCTCAACCTGATCTCCGGACACTGACGCAACCACGCCTGGCAACTCACCCTGCCGCGCATCGGCAAAGGAGATCATCACTCCGGGTTCGAGCACCATGTCAGCGCCAAACTCAGAGCGCTTGAACATCTGCAGGTTGCTGGGATTATGCTGGCCAAAGGCCTTTTCGGGCGGCACTTCAAATTCGTTTTTTTCTCCGGCTTTCATGCCGAACAGGCACGACTCAAAACTTTCGGGCAGGTTACCATCGCCGATTTCCAGAGTGGCCGGCGACTTGTCAAACGTCGAGTCAATTGTGCTGCCGTCTGTCAGCCTCAATTCAAAGTGCAGGCTGACCCGCGTACCTTGTTCTATAGCCTGTTCGCTCATGTCGCGATGACCTCTGTTGGACGTAATACTTTCAGGACTGCGCCGTTTCCGACGGTTTCCTGAACATGTCGACCACCATCATGATGGCGCCAATCGTGATGGCGGTATCAGCAAGGTTGAACGCTGGGAAATGGTAGCTATTCCAGTAAAAGTGCAAAAAATCCACTACATACCCATGCACCACCCGATCATAGACATTACCAATGGCGCCACCCAGAATCAGTGCAATGGCCACAGCCATCCAGGTTTCATTAGCCTTCAGCGTAGCCAGCCAACGCACCAGCACTACGCTGACCACGGCTGCAAGCCCAACGAAGAACCAGCGCTGCCAGCCCGCTTCGCCTGCCAGAAAGCTGAATGCCGCGCCGGTGTTGTGCAGCAAGGTAAAGTTGAAGAACGACAACACCGGCACCGGCTCACCATACGTCAGAATAGCGGTAAACCAGGCCTTGGTACCCAGGTCGACAACAATTACGCCCAGCGCCAACCACAACCAACGCAACTGGCCGCGTCGCTTCTGCCCGGCAGGATTCAGTTCTGCGGCCATCAAGCGAACGCCCTCGCCTCTCCGCCACCGTCGATATTCTCGATGCAACGACCACAGAGCAGCGGATGCGCCTCGTGGCGCCCCACATCGCTGCGGTGATGCCAGCAACGATCACACTTGGCGTTTTCCGTCACTTTGACACCCACCCGCAGGCCTTCATAGGCACTCGTCTCGGCATCATCGCCAGCGGCCGAAATTGAAGCGACACGCGCTTCGGAGGTAATGAGTACGAAACGCAATTCGTTGCCGAGTGATTCCAGATCAGCCTTGAGGTCACTGTCGCAGAATAGGGTGACTTCGGCACTCAGAGAGCCTTTGATATCGCCGCGATTACGGGCTTCTTCCAGGCACTTGTTTACTGCTTCCTTAACGCCGTAGATTCTGCTCCAGAACTCACGCCCCATCAGCGCATCGTCCGCCATGGGTTCAAGGCCGGTGTACCAATCTTCAAGGAATACGCTTTCACCACGCTCACCCGGTAGATGCTGCCAGATTTCATCAGCGGTAAAGCTCAGGATTGGCGCGATCCAACGCACCAGTGCTTCGGCGACATGATAGAGCGCGGTCTGACAGGAGCGACGCGCCAGGCTGTCAGCCGGCGTGGTGTACTGACGGTCCTTGATGATATCGAGATAGAAGCCACCCAGTGTCGCTTCACAGACGTGATAGAGCTTCTGGTAAACCTTGAGGAACGCGTAATTCTCGTAATCCTCATTCAATGACGCTTGCACGACCAGCGCCTGATCCACCATCCAGCGATCCAGCGCCAGCATGTCTTCGGGCGCCACCAGGTGCTCCGCCGGATCGAACCCATTGAGGTTGCTCAACAGGAACCGCGCAGTGTTGCGGATACGGCGATAGCCGTCAGCAGTCTGACGCAGGATATCCTTGGATACCGTCATCTCACCGCTGTAATCGGTAGCCGCGACCCACAGACGCAGAATATCGGCACCAAGTTCGTTCATCACCTCTTGTGGCGCAATCACATTGCCCAGTGATTTGGACATTTTGCGACCCTTGCCATCAACTGTGAAACCGTGGGTCAGCACCTGCTTGTAAGGCGCAACGCCATTGATGGCAATTGATGTCTTGAGCGATGACTGGAACCAGCCCCGATGCTGGTCAGAGCCTTCAAGATATAGATCCGCAGGGAACTGTCCCAGCTCTTCGCGCTTGCGCAGCACAGAGGCGTGGGTCACGCCGGAGTCAAACCAGACGTCAAGAGTATCGGTCACCTTGTCGTATTGATCAGCCTCACTGCCCAGCAACTCTGCAGGTTCCAGGTCAAACCAGGCATCAATGCCGCCTTTCTCCACCCGCTTGGCCACAGATTCGATCAGGCTGGACGTGCCGGGATGCAGCTCCTGGGTTTCCTTGTGAATAAACAGTGTGATCGGCACACCCCAGGTACGCTGACGCGAGATACACCAGTCCGGTGACTGCTCAAGCATCGCCTCGATTCGGTTCTGACCCCATGCCGGTACCCAACGGACGCCCTTGATGGCCTCCAGTGCGTCGGCTTTCAGACCCTTGACGTCCATGCTGATAAACCACTGCGGCGTCGCACGGTAGATCAGTGGCGTCTTGGTCCGCCAGCAGTGGGGATAGCTGTGCTGGAATTTCTCGCTGTGAACCAGTTTGCCTTCCCGGGTCAAGGCCTCACAGATCGGATCATCGGTCTTGTAAACATGAATGCCGGCAAACTCGCCCGCCGCACTGGTATAGGTGCCATCCGCCTGCACCATGTTCAGCGTGCCGATGCCGTAGGCACGCCCTACCACGAAATCTTCCATACCATGATCGGGTGCAGTATGGACTGCGCCAGTACCGGCATCGGTTGACACGTGATCACCCAGGATCAACGGCACTTGCTTGTCGTAAAGCGGGTGTTGCAGCTGCGTGTGTTCGAGCACTTGCCCCCGACACGTTCCCAGCACCGTGTAGTCAGACACGCCCCAGCGCACCATGGTCGGCTCAACCAGGTCCGTTGCCAGAATTATCCGCTCGACGCCGGCTCCAACATCTGCCTGAACCAGCGAGTAATCGAACTCGGCGTTAATCGATACCGCCTGATTGGCCGGGATCGTCCAGGGCGTCGTGGTCCAGATCACAACAGAAACAGGACCTTCACCGCCCGGGTTGGCGAACAGGTCCAGTGCGGCACCCTGATCAACCACCGTAAATCGAACATCGATCTGGGTTGAGGTTTTGTCCTGATACTCGACTTCTGCTTCCGCCAGCGCAGACTGACCGACCACGCTCCAGTAAACCGGCTTGAAACCGCGCACGAGGTGGCCATTTTCAACGATCTGACCCAGCGCCCGGATGATGTCGGCCTCAACCTGAGGATCCATTGTCAGGTAAGGCTTGTCCCATGAACCCATGATGCCCAGACGGATAAAGTCAGCCTTCTGACCCTCGATCTGTTTCGCAGCGTAATCCCGGCAGGCCTGACGGAAGGTTTTATAATCGACCTTCACGCCGGCTTTGCCGATTTCCTGCTCTACCTTGTGCTCAATCGGCAGGCCATGACAGTCCCAACCAGGCACATAAGGTGCATCAAATCCCATAAAGCTGCGGGATTTGACGATCATATCCTTGAGGATTTTGTTCACCGCGTGACCGATGTGAATGCTGCCGTTGGCATACGGAGGCCCATCGTGAAGAATAAAGCGATCACGCCCCTCACGACTCTGGCGTAATTTGCCGTAGAGGTCAGAGTCCTGCCAGTGCTTGAGCATGTCAGGCTCACGCTTGGCGAGATTGCCGCGCATCGGAAAACCGGTTTCCGGCAGGTTCAGGGTGTGCTTGTAATCGCTCATAGTGCTCTGTCGGTCAGTAGTGAATCTTGAAATAGGGTTTAGAGCCTGGCAACGATGCCCGGTATTACGAGTCGTGCCAGGTCAATGCGCCGCAAGCCATGCCTGCGCATCGGCGAAATCCTGTTTAATCTGGGCCTGAAGCGCGTCGATTGAATCGAACTTCACTTCATCTCGCAAAGGGTGGCGAAATTCGACCCGTATCCGCTGGCCGTACAGTGTGCCAGCAAAGTCAAAAAGGTGCACTTCCAGTGACGGCCGGCGACCGTCAACGGTAGGTCTGAGACCGATATTGGCGACAGCATCACATGTTCGCCCATCTTCCAGCGTCACGGCCACGACAAAAACACCACGTGGCGGCGCCAGATGTTTGAGATTGATATTCGCTGTCGGCGCACCCAGTTGCCGCCCCAGCTGTCGGCCATATACCACTCGACCCGATATTGCATACCGGCGCCCCAGCAGCCCTTCGGCATCATCCAGCCTGCCCGCCGCCAAGGAATTCCGCACCCGCGTGCTGCTGACCCGCTCTGCGCCCACTGTGACGGTCAGGGTCTTTTCTACCGTAAATCCCGCATCAGGACCTACCTGTTTCAACAACTCGAAATCACCGGCCCGATCACAGCCGAAGCGGAAATCATCGCCAATGACCAGATGACGCGCCTGCAAGCCCTTCACCAGAATATCGTCAATAAACCCCATACCCGAGTACTGGCGGAACTGCTCGTCAAACCGGATGCACAATACGATATCCACACCCTGTGCCAGCAAAGCCTCGAATTTCTGCCGGAAACCGGTCAGGCGCGGCGGCGCATCTGCTTCCTGAAAAAACTCGCGGGGCTGAGGTTCAAAAATCATGACCACGCTGGGCAAACCCCGAGCTATCGCCTGCTCGCGCACCTGATCGATAATCGTCTGGTGACCACGATGTACGCCGTCAAAATTACCGATCGTCACCACGCATCCATCACGCAGCGGCGAGTCCGCTCGTGCAGAAAGTAAACGAAGGTTTGAGAGGCCTCGAATGAGCCGCATTAACAGCATACCTTTGCGGGGTGTGGACGATGTTGGCGATAAAACCAGCGATTATAAACGATCTGCGGCAGCGCGATAAGGTGCTGCCATGACAGGATGGGCAAACCGCCCGAAGGCGAGCCTTTCCCGGTTAATTCAGACGAAAATGGCGCAACCGGATACCCGAGGCCACCAACATCACAAAGTAAACAGCGACACCGGACGCAACTAGAACAGTCATCTCCTGTGTGCGCTGGAGGCCCGTCATGGTGAACCACGCGTCAACTGGCGATTTAAGCCAGATAATAATGGCGACGAGCGCGCCGTTTGCAACGCCCAACTGCAACAAAAACCGAAGCCAGTGCTTCTGACGACGCCAGGCGCCTTCCTTCTTTAGTCCTCGCCAAAGCAGCATTGCGTTCAGCCAGGCTGACAATGACGTGGCCAGCGCAAGCCCCGCGTGAGCCAATGGAAAAATCAGCGCAAGATTAAACGCCATATTGGCCACCATCGCGATAATCCCGATGCGCACCGGCGTGCGGGTGTCCTGGCGGGCAAAAAAACCGGGCGCCAACACCTTGATCAACATGAACGCCAACAGACCGGCAGAATAGGCTCGCAAGCTTTGAGCCGACATGATCACATCTCGCTCCACAACTTCCCCGTAGTGGAACAGCGTTGCAATCAACGGTTCAGCCAGCAACGCCAGCGCAATCGCTGCCGGCGCACCTATAAGCAAGATAGCCCGAATCGCCCAGTCTACGGTTTTGGCGAAATGCTCAGGCGACTCCGCCGCATGCTTGCGAGAAAGGTTGGGCAATATAACCGTCCCGATCGCCACACCGAATACACCCAGCGGCAACTCGGAAAGCCGGTCAGAGTAATAAAGCCAGGACACACTACCGGTTTGCAGGAAAGACGCCAGCACCGTGTCTAACAGGAGATTGATCTGGCTGACCGATACACCGAACAGCGCAGGCATCATCAGCCGCAGCACCCGACGCACGCCCTCATGCTGATAGTCGACCCGGGGCCTGGGCAACAACCCCAACCGCATCAGGAACGGCAACTGGAAAAACAACTGGAGCGCACCGGCGATCAACACCCCCCAGGCCAGCGCCATAATCGGCTCCTGCATCATCGGGGAAAGGAAAATGGCGGCCGCGATCATCGCCAGATTCAGCAACACAGGCGTGAACGCCGGTATGGCAAAACGGTCGTAACTGTTCAGTATTGCACCAGCGAAGGCCGTCAGCGAAATAAGCAAAAGATAGGGAAAGGTGATCCGCAGCATATCCGTTGCCATCGCAAACTTTTCGGCATCATCGGTAAAGCCCGGAGCAAACACCGTGGTAATGGCAGGAGCGCCGAGAATGGCGATCAGCGTGATACCCAGTAACACCAGTCCCAGTGTGCCCGCCACCGCATTCACCAAACGGCGAACATCGGACAACGACTCAGTGGTCCGGTAGGACGACAGCACCGGCACAAATGCCTGTGAAAACGCACCTTCGGCAAACAGCCGGCGCAGAAAGTTGGGAATCTTGAATGCCACGAAAAAGGCGTCAGCGCCGGCTCCGGCACCAAAATACCGTGCAATCACCATATCCCTGATCAGCCCGAGAACGCGGGAAAGCATGGTCATCACACCAACCACGCCAGATGAACGCAATAAACCCGAGACTTTAGGTACCTTTTTGCCGGGTTCGTGCGAAGGGTGTTCGGTGGCCATTCAAAGACGTCCCTGTGACAGACATTTGCTAAAGTGGGTAGACCAAGTGACTGGTGGCGCCCCGAGAAACAGCGCCGCGTCGGTTAACATTCTACAACCACGCCATGAAATCCGGGCGGAAGTCTACCACACAGGGGAATTGTGCCGGGAAGCAGCCAGTGTATGGAGCTTCCGCACTTGACATCACCGGTGTTAGGCGGCATGATTCCGCGTCATTTATTTCGAGGCGCTGACTGTCTGCGCGCCGGCGATTTTTCAGAAACAAATTTCAGGAGTTATACGGTGGCAAACTCTCCCCAGGCCCGTAAGCGCGCCCGTCAAAACGAGAAAAACCGCAAGCACAACGCTAGCCTGCGCTCAATGACCCGCACTTACATCAAAAAAGTTAACAGCAAGATCGAAGCTGGCAACTATGAAGAAGCTCAAGCTGCTTTTGTGACGACTCAGCCTGTCCTCGACAGCATGGTCAACAAAGGTATCTACGAGAAGAACAAGGTTGCTCGCCTGAAGAGCCGCATGGCTACCAAAATCAAGGCACTGAAAAGCGCCTGATATTTTGCACCCATGTTTGCATAAAAAAACCGGCTTCTAGCCGGTTTTTTTATGTTTCTGATCCAAGAACACCCGAAAAAGTTGCGATCAGACAATAACCAGATTATCACGATGAATCATTTCTTCATCTGATACATAACCCAGCACTTCCGCAATACGATCGCTCGATCGGCCGGCTATCTGACGTGCCTCGTCTGCGTCGTAATTTACCAGCCCACGCGCCACCTCGCGCCCGCCTTCATCTACGCAGGACACCATTTCACCTCGTCGAAAAACCCCGACAACAGACCGTACGCCCACCGGCAAGAGACTGCGCCCTCCACGACAAAGCACCTTGACAGCACCTTCATCCAGAGTCAGCTGCCCGCGGGTCTTCAAATGACTGGCGAGCCACTGCTTACGAGCCGCTATTCGACCTTGCTCGGGCAACAAAAGCGTTCCGACTGATTCTCCATCCCGAAGCCGCGACACCACATCCTCAATGCGACCACCAACGATGACAGTAAAGGCACCCGACCGCGCAGCAAGACGTGCAGCACGCACCTTGGTCTGCATACCACCACGCCCGAGAGCACCAGCGCCTCCGCCCGCCATTTCATCCAGAGTCGGATCGCTTGCATACCGCGAATCGACCAACCGGGCATCCGAGAATTTGCGGGGATCGCGATCAAACAATCCTTCCTGATCGGTCAGAATCACCAGACCGTCCGCCTCGACCAGATTGGCCACCAAGGCACCCAGCGTATCGTTGTCACCAAACCGTATTTCATCGGTTACGACCGTATCGTTCTCATTAACGATAGGCACGACACCCAGATCCAGGAGGGTTCTCAGCGTACTGCGCGCATTCAGATAGCGCTTGCGATCGGATAAATCATCGTGGGTGAGCAAAATCTGCGCGGAATGAATACCGTGCCGCTTGAACTGCGCCTCCCAGGTTTGCACCAACCCCATTTGCCCAACCGCGGCCGCGGCCTGAAGCTCATGCAAATGCTGTGGACGCACTGACCAGCCAAGCCGACTCATCCCCTCTGCCACGGAGCCCGAAGAGACCAGCACCACTTCGACGCCAGCCCGGATCAGGTCAGTCAGCTGGTCAACCCAGCCAGCCAGAGCCGTTACATCAAGCCCTTTGCCATCATTGGTCAGCAGCGCGCTGCCAATCTTTACCACCAGGCGGCGGGCGCCTTGCATTCGTTGACGTTCAGACATCATCACCTAACTACCTGACTCCTTGAACACAAATCCGCCGACAGTTAATCGCTTAACGCGAACAACCCGCATCACTCCGGCGCGTAGACTACCTCGACATCATAATCATCGTCGTCGTCATCAAGATCACTGTCATCCAGTCGGGCAGCACGTCGCGCCTGACGAAGGGCCTCAATTTGCGCCCTGGACTCCTCGTCCATTTTCCGGCGCAGAGCTGCTTCCCGCTCGGCCACTTCGGCGTTCTCAGCTTCTTCCTCGGCGCGTTGCTCGATCCAGCGCATTACCGCCTGCGACAGGGCCTTAGTACCCTCACCGCTCAACGCAGAGACCTGGAAAACAGGGCCTTCCCAGCCCAGCTCATCCACAATGCCCTGGCAGACAGCATCACGCTCGTCTTCCGGCAACATATCCAGCTTGTTGAACACCAGCCAGCGCTCACGCCCTGCCAGGGTTTCACTGAACTTGGTCAGCTCACCGGCGATAGCGCGCACATTGTCAGCAGGCGAGGACTCATCGACCGGCGCAACATCAACCAGATGCAGCAGTAACCGGGTCCGGACCAGATGCTTCAGGAAGCGAATCCCCAGACCCGCACCCTCGGCAGCGCCTTCAATCAAGCCGGGAATATCTGCCACCACAAAACTCTGATGCGCCTGCACACTCACCACACCGAGATTCGGAACCAGCGTGGTAAACGGATAATTGGCGACCTTCGGGCGAGCAGCAGAAACCGAGCGGATAAATGTTGATTTGCCGGCATTGGGCAAACCCAGCAACCCTACATCCGCCAACACTTTCAATTCCAATCCGAGATTGCGAATTTCACCGGGCGTCCCTTTGGTCGTCTGACGGGGCGCACGATTGACTGATGACTTGAAGCGGGTGTTACCAAGCCCATGAAAACCGCCCTGCGCGACCTTCAGGCGATCACCCGCGCGGGTAAGATCGCCCAGCACCTCGTTGGTATCCACATCCAGAACAGTGGTTCCGACGGGTACTTGCAGCACCAGATCCTCACCTTTAACGCCAGAGCAGTTGCGACCGCGACCACCCTCACCGGTTTGTGCCTTGTACGAGCGCTGAAAACGATAGTCGACCAGCGTGTTGAGCGAGTTGTCAGCCTCAAGAAAAACGGAGCCACCGTCTCCGCCATCACCGCCGTCCGGGCCACCTCTGGGAACATACTTTTCACGCCGGAAACTCAGGCAGCCGTGGCCACCGTTACCTGCCTGCACGCGAATGGTAGCTTCATCTACGAACTTCATAGTTCTGCCTGCCCGGGATCTGGTGCCCGCTTATTGAAAAAGAATAAATCAAAAGAATAGACCGCTATACGAAAAAGCCCCGCAGGCTCTTGATGAGGCTGCGGGGCTTTCAGGAACTGCAGTGTCTGCAACGCGCCCCTTACTGGGCCGGGGTGATCGTCACAAACTTGCGGTTCTCAGGGCCTCGGGTCACGAAAGACACAACGCCGTCTGCCTTGGCAAACAGTGTGTGGTCACGACCCAGACCTACATTACTACCAGCGTGGAAACGGGTGCCACGCTGACGAACGATGATGCTGCCCGCTGATACGGTCTCGCCACCGAAGCGCTTCACACCAAGTCGTTTCGACTCGGAATCGCGACCGTTACGGGTACTACCTGCTGCTTTTTTATGAGCCATGACTAGCCTCCTCTGTTACAGGGTTACGAGAGCCTCAGCCCTTGATGCCCGTGATCTTGACTTCAGTAAACCACTGACGGTGGCCCTGACGCTTCATGGAATGCTTCCGACGACGGAACTTGATGATCTGGATCTTGTCACCACGACCGTGACGCACAACTTCTGCAGTCACAGCAGCACCAGCAACAACCGGATCACCAACTTTAACGTCATCACCATTCGCAACCAGCAGTACACGGTCAAACTCGACAGTACCGCCAGTTTCAACTTCAATTTTTTCCAGCTTCAGGGTTTCGCCTTCCACTACACGGTGCTGCTTACCACCGCTTACGATCACTGCGTACATGCTAATCTCCGCTTTAATAACAGGCCTCGCGCATAATCGCGGACCAGTTTTCTACCCATCCCTGCTCTTTAATCCACCTGGTTCTAAGGGAAGCGCTCTGGCAACCCTAGATAGCAGGGAGCGCAGGTTGGGATGAGTTAGGGCGCGCAATTGTACGAAAACAGCACTGGTTTAGCAAGGTCGCGGGGTGTTAATTCTTTAGCTGTCCCAGTGAGTGAATACCACCATTACCGGGCAGACCACAACATGATGGAGAGCCTGCTTTGCGATCCGCCCAAAAAACGTTATATGAGCCTAAGTTGACACACCTACACGCAATACCTAGCATTGCCGCGTCCTACCAAAAATCACCGGATCAGCCGCATGACAGCGCAGCGCATCTATAACACCGTCGCGGACGACTTCACCCGCGTCAATGAACTGATTACCCGTCGTCTTTCGTCCGACGTGCCTCTGGTCGAAAAAATCGCCCAGTACATCGTTGACAGCGGAGGCAAACGACTGCGGCCATTGCTGGTTTTGCTCACCTCTCGTGCGCTCGGCTATCAGGGTGACGACCACCTTAAACTCGCCGCCGTAATCGAGTTTCTGCATACCGCTACCCTGCTGCACGACGATGTTGTGGATACATCTGACCTGCGCCGCGGCAAAACCACCGCCAACGCCCGTTGGGGCAACGCGCCCAGCGTTCTGGTCGGCGACTTCCTCTATTCCCGCGCCTTTCAGATGATGGTCGAGCTCGACCGGATGCCGGTAATGGATGTGCTTTCCAACGCGACGGCGGTTATCGCCGAAGGCGAAGTCCTGCAGCTGATGAACATGAAGAATCCGGATGTTCCGGAAAGTCAGTATATGACCGTCATCCACAACAAGACGGCCATGCTGTTCGAGGCAGCCTCTCACGCCGGTGCACTGCTGGCCGACGCAAACCCGGACGATGTCAGCAGGCTTCAGGCATACGGAAAACATCTGGGGCTGGCATTCCAGCTGGTTGACGATGTACTCGATTACCGGGGTGACGCGGACACCATGGGCAAGAATGTTGGCGATGATCTGGCGGAAGGAAAACCAACCCTGCCACTGATCTTCGCAATGGCAAACGCCGGAGAAGACGACCGACAGCTTATCCGCAACGCGATCCGCAAAGGCGGACTGGATCATCTCGAGAGCATCCTTGCGATCGTCGAGCGATCCGGCGCCCTGGACTACACCGTTGAGCGCGCCCGCCAGGAAGCGGCTAAAGCGCGACAGTGCGTTGAATCACTTCCGGAATCAGATCATAAAACCGCACTGGTCTTGCTGACTGAAGTCGCCGTTGCCCGCACAGCCTGACACAGCTGATGTTCTGCCTGCTGCAACAGCAGGCAGAACGCCATCACACCGATAGCTGCCCCTGCCCGATCTGCTCCCGATGATGCGGAGCATCAAAATCAAGCGCCGGCCCGACTGGAACAATCTGCGTTGGATTAACCGTCCGCTGACTGACGTAGTAATGTCGCTTGATCTGACCGATATCCACTGTGCCGGCAACCCCGGGCACCTGATACAGCTCCCTGAGATAGCCCGACAGATGCGGAAAATCGGCCAAACGCTGACGATTACACTTGAAGTGCGAGTAGTAGACGGCATCGAAGCGGATCAATGTGGTAAACAGTCGCCAATCCGCTTCGGTCAGCTCACTGCTGATCAGATAGCGCGATTGCGACAGCCGCTGATCAAGCCAGTCCAGCGATTCGAACAATTCCCCGTAGGCCTTTTCATAGGCATCCTGAGCGGTGGCGAAACCTGCTTTGTATACGCCGTTATTGACGGTGTTATAGACCCGGTCGTTGACCGCATCAATATCCGCCCGCAATTGCTCCGGATAGAAATCCAGACCTGAATCCACGCCCTCCAGATCATCGAAAGCACTATTGAACATTCGGATGATCTCGGCAGACTCGTTGCTGACGATCACACCCTGCTCTTTGTCCCACAGCAGCGGCACCGTCACCCGGCCGGTATAGTCCGCCGTATCTGTGGTGTAGACCTCATGCAGATACCGCTTACCGTTTATATTGTCAGAGTGAGCGGCATTGTCCGGGCGAAATTCCCAGCCATTCTCCAGCATGTCCGGATGCACCACTGATACACTGATGTGCGCCTCCAACCCCTTGAGCACACGAAATATTAGCGTCCGGTGCGCCCAGGGACAGGCCATGGACACATACAGATGATAGCGTCCGGAAACAGCCGGGAAACTTTTGGAGCTTTGCGGACCGGGACTGCCATCCGGCGTCACCCAGTGCCGGAATCCTGCCTGCTCACGCTCGAACTTGCCGCCGGACTTACTGGTGTCGTACCACTTATCCTGCCAAACACCATCCACTAACAATCCCATAACGCCTCCTCAATTCGCTGATTCACCTGCAGCACCACTGCAAGCCGGAACAATCCAGGGCCGAACTGGCCAATGAATCCAGACTACGACTACACTAAGTAGCATTCAAACGCCTAATTCTGTCCAAATTCCTCAGATAAACTGAACATGCATAACGCCATTACCATTGACGCGCTTAAAGTACTGGATGCGATTGACCGAAAAGGGAGCTTTGCCGGCGCTGCAAACGCGCTTTTCCGGGTTCCTTCGGCTATCAGCTATACCGTTCAGAAACTCGAAGACGACCTCAAGGTCGAAATCTTTGACCGATCAGGACATCGTGCTGTTCTCACACCTGCCGGACGCTATCTGCTCGACCAGGGCCGAAATCTGCTCGACGCCACCGACGCCCTGGCCCATGCTACCCGGCAAGTCGCTCAAGGGTGGGAAACACGGTTGAAAATCGCCCTGAACACCTTGCTGCCAGCAGAATCACTGTTCCCCGCAATCCGTCAGTTTCAGAGCCTGAATATCCCGGTTGAAATCCAGTTGGTTGAAGAGGTGTTTGCCGGCGCCTGGGATGCGTTACAAAGCCGAAGAGTTGATCTCGTTTTTGGCGCAGATAACATCAGCCGCCCTGCCGGGCCGTTCACCACAACCTCCATTGGCGAAGTGCCGTTCATTTACGCCGTTGCCCCTGACCACCCTCTGGCACAAATCGAAGGCACGGTCGATGAGGACGTCATAGCCCGCTATCCCGCCGTGGTTGCTGCCGACAGCTCACGCACGCTTCAACCCTGGTCAGCCGGGATATTTTCTCGCCAACGCACACTGACCGTATCCAATATCGACCAGAAGATCAGCGCCCAGGTGGCGGGCCTCGGCGTGGGCTGGCTTCCCGAGGCCCGCGTTCGGGAACACATTGAGACCGGGCGACTGGTGGAAATCGAGATCAATTCATCACGCCAGCCCGTTATCCTGAACCTTGCCCGTCACCAGGATGATCAGGGTAAAGCACTGATGTGGTTCTGGGATACACTCAGTCAACCCGGCCAATTTGGTCGCTGGGTCAATCCACTCAACTCGCCGGCGTGACGTCAATCTGGCCTGAAAAAGCCCCATCTTGCGCTCGACGTAGCGCATTCGGCAGCGCAAAATAGCCTGCCATGTCGTCATAACAGGGAGTGATTCATGCGGCAGTTGTCCGAGCTGGACGCCTCGTTTCTGTATCTGGAATCCGATACTGCACCGATGCACATCGGCGGCATTTATATTTTTGACGGTGAGGGGCGAGAAGCGCCGCTGCCGTTCAGCACATTCGTCTCCTACCTGCGAAGCCGGCTGCATGTCGTGCCTTTATTCCGGGAAAAACTCCGCGAAGTGCCTTTGCGCCTGGGTCATCCCTACTGGATTGATGACGCGGATTTCAGCATTGAGCGCCACCTGGCCTACGTCAAAATGGGCGAGCGGAACGACGAGTCGAGCCTGATGGCACTGGCATCCCGCATCATGCAGGAGCCCCTGAAACGGGATCGCCCTTTGTGGCACATCACTTTTGTTGATGGCCTTCGCTCACCCGGAAAAAAAGCCGGCGATCCCGATGACGCCCTGGGTTTTGCCTTGATAGTGCGCCTGCATCACGCAGCCATAGACGCCTTCAGTGGCGAAGAAATCATGGGCAAACTACTGGAGTACAGCCCGACACCTGATCCGATAAAGCCGCCCCAGCCCTGGCATCCTCGCCCCGCCCCTTCCGACGAGCGAGCGCTAATGCAAGTCGGTGCTAATTTCATTCGCAAGCCGTTCAGAATGGCCTCAGTTGCCGCAACGGCAATTGAAGCGACAACACTGGGCATGATCCAGAAACAAATGCGCAAACTGCCACTGCCGTTTCCGCTATTCTCCGCGCCACACAGCCCGTTTAACCGCCAGATCACCGCCAACAGGAAGATACTCGGGAGCACTCTGCCACTCTCCCGCCTGAAAGCAGTCAAGGCGAGTCTCGGTGATGTCACACTGAACGACGTGGTGCTTGGTTTATGCGCTGAGGTATTGCGCCGCTATATGGAAGAACACGGCGCTGATCTGGAGCGGCCACTGGTTGCCATGACACCGGTGTCAGTCCGCTCCAAGAGTTTGCGGCGCCCCACTGGTAACCAGATGTCCGCCATGCTGCTCAACCTGGCGACCGATGAACCTGACCCGGCCCGACGCATTCGGTTAATCCACTGGAATGCAGTGGCATCCGAGCCCTACCAGGAAGCCATTGCGGCGGATCGCCTCACCGAAATGGTGCCGTCAACGATGCTGGCACTGTCAGCGCGACTGTACAGCGAGCTCCAACTCGCTCAGCGTTATCAACCGGTGTTCAATGTTCCGATCACCAACGTGCCTGGCCCACAGGTTCCGCTTTATCTGCAAGGCACTCGCCTGGCGCGCCAGTACAACACGGCGCCTTTATTCGACAGCATGGGCCTGGTCATCGTTGCGGTGAGTTATGAAGGTCGGCTGACCCTTAACTTTTCGATTTGCCCGGATGTAGTCCCCGATGGCGAGCGGCTGACAGCGTTGCTTGAACCCTGCCTGCTCGACATCGAAAAAGCCGCTGCAACCCTGCCGGCAGAGTCTGCGCCGGAACAAAGCAGTAACAACCGTAACCCAACGCTGGTTAATGAGGCGCTAAATCTGGCAGAAGCTATGGTCCAGAAATCACTGCGGCGGTTCAGAAAACAGGAGAGGTCGGGTGGCGGCAGATAGCCGCCACCCGGAAAGAGGCTAGCCGGCTTTACTCGAAAGCCCAGCGCAAAAAGTTTTTCTTGTCTTCGGCAGACGCCCTTTCCCACAGCACTTTGAGCCCTTCAAGCGTCGGCAATCCATTCTCGACCGGCGCTGCAGGCGCAGATGTTGCTGTAGTAGAGGAGGTTGAAGCAGGCTTTGACGCAGTCGCCGCAGCCGCTCCACCGGCTGCGGCAGCACCTGCCGTCGCTGGTGCCGAACTCAGTGTCGGAAGTTGCGGGCGCTGAGCAACATAAGGCTTGGCAACAGCAACCTGCCGCTTCTGCTCGTCAATGACTTTTGCCTCAAAATGGGCAACCTGCTGCTCCGCTTCCCGCTTGTTCTTGGGCTCCGCCACTGCAAAAGTGTACTCTTCGCCAGCTTTCACATTGATGACCACTTGCTGCGGTTCGGTCTTGACGACGTGAACCTTGGACTCGCCATTGTCCACCACCGTCTTTTTGGCCCAAATTGTTTGATGGGTAAAGACAACCGTGTTTTCTCCTGGCAGCAGTTCATAATCGAGGGCCAGATCTTCCATCAGATAGCGGCTCATTTCCTTGCCGTTTACCGAGCTCACATTGATATTGGCCGGCGCATGGAGAATGCCGATCTGATCGGAGTCAGCAGAGGGGCCATCCCAAGTCTGCACATTTTTCAACCCACCACTGCAGCCAGCCAACCCCAGCACAACCAGTGCCAGCATCAATACTTTGGAATACCCCTTTACTCTCAGCCCGCAATCACCTGACGACATGAAAACCTCTCGTATTCGTGGCAGTGGCCGGCAGCCACCCTTTAGATGTGTGAATGACTCCGCATTCTGACGACTGCTTTTATCAAGCGCAAGCTAGCCAGCGGCCTCATATCAAGGTTCACCGTTCACTCCCGTCAACTATTCGTCAATTCGCTAAGGTTTTAATTGAAATCGGTGAAATTTGAATTAAATTTGACAGAACGGCATGACAATTTACTTCCCCGAAGTCAAACCATACCTGCGGGGCAGGAGAAAGCGTATGGATACCCAGATCAGAAGCGGTGAATCAGGCCCAATCCCCTTTCGCAGCAGTCGTTTTTTTTGTGTCGGCGGAAAGTGGTACTTCACCACCCGTGAAGGTTTTGACAGCGGCCCCTTTGCCTCAAGAGAAAGAGCCGACATAGGCCTGCGGCGCTTTTTGCACGTAGCCAGCATGATTCCGATGAGCGCGGCTATGCATTAAACGCTCGGCGACTACCAGACGTTATCTCACTCGGGAAGGTCACTGGCGAAATGATCGAACCCGGCAAACGCGGATGCGCCTGCAACAGGGCCGTTCTCAACGGCTATGCCTTTGCCGGTACACGTCTCTCCGATGATCGTTACGCCATCCGGCAGCGTTTCGTGAATGGTCCCCCATGTTTGCGGCTCAATCGTGAAACAAAGCTCGTAGTCATCTCCACCTGTTAACCCATAGCTGACCGCCCTGTCTGCGGCAACACGCTTGAGCGCCCCGGACAAGGGCAGCTTCGCTGCATCCAGCTTGGCACCGCACCCCGACATCGCCAACACATGCCCGAGATCTGCAAGGAGCCCGTCCGAGATATCAATCATGGCAGTTACGTGGCGCCTCAGTTTCTGACCCAATGCCACGCGGGGAATCGGCCGGTGATATCGCTGAAGGACTGATTGCACATCCGTCGATGGGTCGGCGGCATCGAGCCAGTCCAGCGCAGCCCGCGCCTCACCGAGTGCGCCCGAGACCCCGATAAGCTGGCCCGGTGCGGCACCACTTCGGCGCACACCTTCGCCTTCAGGCACGATGCCATGAACCTGTACAGTTAACGTCAGCGGTCCACGCGTGGTGTCGCCCCCTGCCAGAGCAATACCCAAAACGCGAGCAGCATCACCCAACCCTCGCCCGAAAGCACGAAGCCAGCTGTTGTCAGTTGATGGCAGCGAGATCGCCAGGGTAAAACATACCGGAGACGCTCCCATTGCGGCGAGATCGCTGACGGCAGCAGCCAGTGCGCGGTAAGCCAGATAATCGGGAGCATAATGCGGAGGGAAATGAACACCCTCAACCAGAGTGTCCACTGAAAAAACCAGCTGATGGCCTGCGGGAATCGACTGTATTGCACAGTCATCCCCGGGGCCCAAAATAACATCCGGATGCTGAAATGCTTGAGCGGCCGGCTCGAAAACCTGACGAATCAGCTCAAACTCGCGCATCGGCCGGTCACCCATCACACTACCGCGGGCGGGTTTCAGCGAGGCGCAGGCGGCGGCTTAACTTGTCCAGCACGCTGTTAACGAACTTATGACCTTCAGTTCCACCAAACCGTTTCGCCAGCTCGATCCCTTCATTGATCACGACCCGGTAAGGCACGTCCATGCGATGCTTGAGCTCATAGGCACCAATCCGGACAATCGCCAACTCGATGGTATCCACCTCTCCCAGCGGGCGATCCAGAAACGGCTCGATCTGTTTATCGAGGTCCGCCTGCTCACGATGAACACCGCGCAACAGATCCCGGAAATAAGCCGAATCAGTGCGTGACATGTCATTATCCACCATGAACTCGGCTTCAATGTCCGTCACCGACGACTTGGAATAGTGGCGATGGTAGAGCGCCTGCATCGCGAGTATGCGCGCTCGCCTGCGTTCGCCAGCCTTGGGTGCCGATGGCTTGCCCTCAGCTGGCGCCTGGTCCTGATCGGTCATCATTCACCTATCTTCTTGAAGAGGCTGACCATTTCCAGCGCGGTAACGGCGGCTTCGGCCCCTTTGTTTCCGGCCTTGGTGCCCGAACGCTCGATCGCCTGCTCAATTGAATCCACAGTCAGCACACCGAAGGCAACTGGCACGTCAGTTTCAAGGCTCACCGCGCCCAGACCACTGGCTGCTTCGCCCGCAACGTACTCAAAGTGCGGGGTTCCGCCGCGAATAACGGCACCCAAAGCAATAATCGCATCATAGTGTCCGGTTTCAGCAACACGCTTGACCGCCAGCGGCATTTCATAGGCACCGGGCACACGCACCACGGTGATGTTCGCATCTTCGATTCCGTAACGACGCAGGGTATCAATCGCGCCACTCACCAGGCTTTCGACCACAAATGCGTTAAAGCGACCAACAACCAGCGCGTAGGAGCCGCCGCATTGTGTGAAATCGCCTTCGAGAGTTTTAATATCGGCCATGCCAGACTCCTGTGTCGGACCCCGCGATAACGCGGAGCCCTGGTTAAATTAGGGGTTGTAGGGAAGGTATTCGACAACTTCCAGATCAAAACCGGAAATGGCCGAGAATTTGATAGGCGCGCTCAGCAACCGCATCTGGCTAACCCCCAGATCCCGCAGAATCTGTGAGCCTGTCCCTACCGTAAAGTACACACCCGAACTTCCTTTGGTCGCCGGCTGCAAACCTTCATCAAAAAATTCGTGAATTCTGTCTTCAAGATTGTAGCTGTCTTCAGCACTGTTCAGGAGGACGACAACACCGCGCCCCACCTCAGCGACTTTCTCAAGTGCACGATGCAGCGGCCAGCTGTGAGAGCCGCTGCGTCTGGCTCCCAATAGATCCCGCATGGTATCGGTTATGTGCACTCGCACCAGGACAGGCTCACCTCCTTTGACATCACCCATCGTGAGCGTCAGGTGCGTACGCCCCTGAATGGTGTCCCGATAGGTCCGCAGTTGGAAAATGCCGTATTCGGTATCCAGATCATACTCTTCGACACACTCGATCGTGCGCTCGTGCAGCGTACGGTAGTGAATCAGGTCAGCGATGGTTCCGATCTTCAGATCATGCTCTTCGGCAAACGCTTCGAGGTCAGGCCGACGCGCCATGGTGCCGTCTTCGTTCATGATTTCGCAGATCACCCCGGCAGGCTCGGCGCCTGCAAGCGCCGCGAGATCACAGGACGCCTCGGTATGACCGGCACGACTCAATACGCCGCCGGGATCGCTCATCAACGGGAAGATATGCCCCGGCTGCACAATGTCCGATGCTTTGGCGCCTTTCGCGACTGCGGCCTGGACCGTGCGCGCTCTGTCAGCTGCTGAAATACCGGTGGTCACCCCTTCACGTGCCTCGATAGACAAGGTGAACTTGGTACCAAACCCAGAAGCGTTCTGGTGCACCATTAGCGGCAGAGCCAACTGTTCGCAGCGCTGACGGGTCATTGGCATGCAGATCAGACCACGACCAAAACGTGCCATGAAGTTAATGGCCTCTGCCGTGCAGAATTCGGCGGCCATAACCAGATCGCCCTCATTCTCGCGATCCTCATCATCCATCAGGATCACCATTTTGCCCTGACGAATATCTTCAATAATCTCTTCAATACTGTTCAGTGCCATAGAACGTTGCACCCTTTGGTAAATTGGCCGGCAGTTAAGCTGCCTGGCCCGCATTCATCTCCGATTATTGCGGAGTGAGAATCAAACGCTGATCCTTCCCAATCTGGCGGCGATCCGTGACCTGCCATCGTTTACTATCTGCCATGCGATCGATCGCCAGCATGACTGTCGGCATACCGCGGCTGCCGAGAAAAACCGGCGCCTGATACAACCAGAATTCATCCACTTTACCCGCAGCAACGAAAGCGCCAGCGAGCGTGGGGCCGGCTTCAACCAGCACCTCATTAATATCAGCGGCGGCCAGCATACCCAAAACGGCATCAAGACAGAGCGCGCCGTCCGTCAATGGCACGCTGCGGACATCGCCTCCCGCATCACGTAGATGCTGAGCTGCTTCTGAATCCAGCTGCTTCGGCTCACAGACAACCCACACCTTACCCGTTGCCAGTATTTTAGCGGCGGGCGGCGTTCTCAGCTGTCGATCCAGCACAACTCGCAGGGGCTGCTGGCGAGGCAAAGTTGCGGCACCCGGCGACCCCATCTGTTCGGGCCTTACGGTCAGGGACGGATCATCTGCCAAAACCGTACCAACGCCAGTTACTATCGCGGCGCTCCTGGCTCTCAGCCGCTGCACATCCGAACGCGCTTCAGCACCGGTCACCCACTGACTCTCACCCGATGCCATTGCCGTGCGGCCATCCAGGCTGGCCGCGACTTTCACCCTCACAAAAGGCTGCCCATCGCGCATTCGCCGAAAGAACCCCGGGTTGAGCTTTTCCGCTTCACCGGCCAGCACATTGTCAGTGACGTCAATACCGGCATCGCGCAATCGCTGTAGTCCACGACCGGCCACCTCGGGGTTGGGGTCTGTCATGGCGACCACAACCCGGGCAACTCCCGCCTGCACCAATGCATCGGCGCAAGGGGGGGTACGACCGAAGTGACTACAGGGCTCCAACGTCACGTAGGCAGTAGCGCCGGCAGCCTGGGCTCCGGCCTTTGCCAGCGCGTTGACTTCCGCGTGCCCCTCCCCGGCATATTGATGCCAGCCTTCGGCGATTATCTCGCCGTTTTGGGCAATCACGCAGCCGACTCGAGGGTTGGGATGCGTCGAATAGCGCCCCCGCCAAGCCAGCTCAATGGCTTTAGCCATCATCCGGATATCCAGAGCTGCCTGCGCTTCCTCAAATGCCACGCCGACCAACCTCAGCCCTTGGGCTTGTCGGGCGCAGCCAGCGCATTCGCGACGTCAACGGGGTCAGCTTTGTCCCCCATGTGCACACTCAGGCGCTCAATCTCTTCCTTGAATTCGTTAATATCCTGGAAACTGCGATAAACCGAAGCGAACCGAACGTAGGCGACCTTATCGAGTTGACGCAACTCGATCATTACCTCCTCACCCAGCTCCATAGATTTAATTTCCCGCTCGCCCTTTGCACGAAGCCGGAACTTGATCCGGTTCAGCGACGCTTCTATTTCCTCGATGCTTACCGGCCGCTTTTCCAGTGCTTTCATAATGCCTGATCGCAGCTTCTCTTCGTCGAACGGCTGACGCGTGCCATCCTGTTTGACGACTCTGGGCATCACCAGTTCAGCAGATTCGAAGGTCGTAAAACGCTCTTTGCAGGACAGACATTCACGGCGACGGCGCACCTGATCGCCCTCGGCAACCAGTCTTGAGTCGATAACCTTGGTATCCGCTTCACCGCAAAAAGGACAGTGCATCTTGAAAGCTCCGGGAGAACGGGTGCCGGGCACCCGTCTGTTCTGGCTAAGTCCGCATCAATTATTCCTGCCGACACAATAACTGTCGGCGGGAAGGATCAGGAGGTCGCGTAAACCGGGAAGCGAGCGCACAGCTCTTTGACTTGCTCACGCACCCGGGTGTTGAGCTCTTCGTTTTCCAGGTCGTCCAGAATGTCACACATCCAGGTCGCCAGATCGCGACACTCGGACTCACCGAAACCACGCGTTGTGACAGCAGGCGTGCCAACACGCAGGCCAGAGGTTACGAAAGGTGAGCGCGGGTCATTCGGAACCGCGTTCTTGTTGACCGTAATATGGGCTTTACCCAGTGCAGCGTCCGCATCTTTGCCGGTGATGTCCTGCTTGATCAGGCTGACGAGGAACAAGTGGTTCTCCGTGCCACCGGAGACTACGTCGTAGCCCCGCTCAACAAAAACACCAGCCATGGCCTTGGCGTTCTTGACGACCTGCTGCTGATAAGCGCGGAACTCATCGCTCATGGCCTCTTTGAAACAAATAGCCTTGCCAGCAATGACGTGCATCAGTGGGCCGCCCTGGCCGCCCGGGAATACGGCAGAATTCAGCTTCTTCTGAATATCTTCGTCCGCACAGGCGAGAATAAGGCCGCCGCGTGGACCGCGCAGGGTTTTATGGGTTGTGGTGGTCACCACGTGGGCATGAGGCATCGGGTCAGGATAAACACCTGCCGCCACCAAGCCTGCAACGTGTGCCATATCGACAAACAGGTAGGCACCCACTTTGTCGGCAATCTCGCGGAAGCGCGCGAAATCAAGATACTGTGAGTACGCCGAGAAGCCAGCCACAATCATCTTGGGCTTGTGCTCAACTGCCAGACGCTCGACATCGTCGTAGTCGATCAGTCCGGTTTCAGGATTGAGACCATACTGAACTGCGTTATAGATTTTGCCGGAGAAACTGACCGAGGCACCATGAGTCAGGTGGCCACCGTGGGCCAGGCTCATACCCAGCACCGTATCGCCGGGCTTGACTAGCGCCATGTAAACCGCGCTATTCGCCTGTGAACCGGAGTGCGGCTGAACGTTGGCATAAGCGGCGCCAAACAGTTCTTTCGCGCGGTCAATTGCCAGTGCTTCGACCACATCAACGTGCTCACAGCCACCGTAGTAGCGCTTGCCGGGATAGCCTTCCGCATATTTGTTGGTCAGCACAGAACCCTGTGCTTCCATGACTCGCGGGCTGGTGTAGTTTTCGGACGCAATCAGCTCAATATGAGCTTCCTGACGCTCGCTTTCGGCCTGGATGGCGTTCCAGACATCATCGTCATAGCCTGCAATTTTCATTTCGCGAGTAAACATGGATGCGCTGCCCCTGTAGTGGCTAAACAGTGTCAAATGAAGGGCCGGTATTCTAGCTTAAAACAGCGGCAAAAATCATCTTTTAAGCCGCATCGTAGGGGTTTATCGCAGCAATGCCTCCGGCCGGCAGCCAATTGCCAAAGCCCCCCTGTTTCGCTACCGTAAGAAACCCTCAGAATATGACCATTTTCGGCGCTGCCCTCTTTACTCATAGCAACGCCGTACGTCCCGAACCCAGTGAGGGTATTGCAAACCGTCGCGCGCAATGGCCAGACATGTCGAGTACACGCGGAAAGGCGCTATTTACTCATCGTAAATAAGCGTTTCAAGCGGACCGCCAGCGGTGCACGGCCAAGCACAGCCGTTTTGCAACAGCCTCCATCAACAAGGATACCGCCTGACCATGGCCCAATACGTCTATACCATGAACCGCGTTGGCAAAGTGGTACCGCCAAAACGCGAAATCCTCAAAGACATTTCCCTGAGCTTCTATCCTGGCGCCAAAATCGGCGTGCTTGGCCTGAATGGTTCCGGTAAATCATCATTGTTGCGCATCATGGCGGGCATTGACGAAGATTATCTGGGCGAAGCCCGCCCCCAACCCGGCATTAACATTGGCTATCTGCCGCAGGAACCAGAACTGGACGAAAGCAAAACCGTGCGAGAGATCGTCGAAGAGTCGGTCGCGGCTGTACACGACGCCCTGGCCGAGCTGGATCAGGTTTACGCAGCCTACGCCGAGCCGGATGCCGATTTTGATGCACTGGCCAAAAAGCAGGGTGAGCTTGAAGCCCTGATTCAGGCCACCGACGGCCACGATATCGAGCGCAAGCTGGAAGTCGCTGCTGACGCGCTGCGCCTGCCGGCCTGGGATGCTAACGTAACAACCCTGTCGGGTGGTGAGCGCCGCCGTGTGGCGCTGTGCCGCCTGCTTCTGTCCAGCCCTGACATGCTGCTGCTTGACGAGCCGACGAACCACCTGGACGCCGAATCCGTCGCCTGGCTGGAGCGCTTCCTGCACGACTACAGCGGCACGGTGGTCGCCATCACCCACGACCGCTATTTCCTCGACAATGTCGCCGGCTGGATTCTCGAACTGGACCGTGGCCAGGGCATCCCCCACGAAGGCAATTACAGCCAGTGGCTGGAAGCGAAAGAGCAACGTCTGGCGGTGGAAGCCAAACAGGAAGTGGCTCGCCAGAAATCGATCAAACAAGAGCTTGAGTGGGTTCGCAGCAATGCAAAGGGGCGTCAGTCCAAGAGCAAGTCACGCCTGGCCCGCTTTGAAGAACTGAGTTCGCAGGATTTCCAGAAGCGGAACGAAACCAACGAGCTCTACATTCCGCCCGGGCCGCGTCTCGGCGATAAGGTCATTGAAGTTGATGGCGTGAGCAAGAGCTTCGACGGCATACTGCTATACGAAAACCTGTCATTCAATGTCCCGCCGGGGTCCATTGTCGGCATTATCGGGGGGAACGGTGCCGGTAAATCTACCCTGTTCAGAATGATGGCCGGCAAGGACGAACCCGATACCGGCACAATCTCCATCGGCGAATCCGTCAAGCTGGCCTACGTGGATCAGATGCGGGATCTGGATGGCGACAAAACAGTATGGGAAGAGCTCAGTGACGGGCTCGACATCATGCAGGTTGGCAACTACCAGACCCCCTCTCGCGCCTATGTTGGTCGCTTCAACTTCAAGGGTAGCGATCAGCAAAAGCGGGTCGGCGATCTTTCCGGCGGTGAACGCAACCGACTGCACCTGGCTAAACTACTGAAAGAAGGCGGCAACGTGCTGCTGCTGGATGAGCCCACCAACGATCTGGACGTTGAAACCCTGCGTGCACTGGAAGATGCCATTCTGAACTTCCCCGGTTGTGCGATGGTCATTTCGCACGACCGCTGGTTCCTTGACCGGGTTGCGACTCATATCCTCGCGTTTGAAGGTGACAGTGAAGTCGTGTTCTTTGAAGGCAACTTCAGCGAATACGACGAAGACCATAAAAAACGCAAAGGCGACTCCGCAATGGTGCCCCAGCGTATGAAGTACAAGAAACTGGCGTAGTCTTCTGCCTTCGGGCAGCAACCAATACCGCCGGCCTCGAATTCCGAAGCCGGCGCAACCCTCTTTCTTTTTCCTACCGGGCGAACCATGGCAAAAACCAAAACGGCTTATGTCTGCACAGAATGTGGCGCCGACTACGCCAAGTGGCAGGGCCAGTGCACGGCGTGCTCCGCATGGAACACCATCAGCGAGATGCGCGGTGTTAGCGCGAACAGCAGCGGAGGAAACCAGCGCGGCTCGCGCTTTGAGGGATTTGCCGGCAGCCTTTCCGGCGTTCAATCGTTGGATTCCATCAGTTTGTCCGAGCAATCGCGAATCAGTTCGGGCATGCGTGAACTGGATCGGGTGTTGGGTGGCGGGCTGGTCGAAGGTTCGGCCATCCTGATGGGCGGACATCCAGGTGCGGGCAAAAGTACGCTCCTGCTGCAAACGGTCTGCAACCTTGCCCAGCAACTTCCCGCGCTCTATGTCACCGGCGAAGAATCACTGCAACAGGTTGCTCTTCGGGCCCAGCGTCTTGGCGTGCCAACCAAAGACCTCAAGATGCTCTCAGAAACCAGCGTCGAGCGCATTATCCAGATCGCAGAGGTCGAAAAGCCCCGCATTCTGGTGGTCGACAGTATCCAGGTCATGCACATCAGCGATGTCGAATCGGCGCCTGGCAGCGTATCCCAGGTACGCGAAAGCGCGGCTTACCTTACGCGGTTTGCCAAGCAGACCGGAACGATTCTGTTCCTCGTCGGTCACGTGACCAAAGACGGCAGCCTGGCAGGTCCCAAGGTGCTTGAGCACATGATCGATTGTTCAATTTTGCTGGAAGGCTCGAGCGACAGTCGCTACCGCACCTTGCGAGGCATCAAGAACCGCTTTGGCGCCGTCAACGAGCTCGGCGTGTTCGCAATGCTTGAACAGGGACTTAAAGAGGTCAAAAACCCCAGCGCCATCTTCCTTAACAGAGGTGACGAAGCGGCGCCCGGCAGCGTGGTAATGGTTGTCTGGGAAGGCACGCGACCGATGCTGGTCGAGATTCAGGCGCTGGTAGATGTTGCTCAGGGCAGCTACCCACGACGGGTTGCGGTGGGGCTCGATCAAAACCGCCTGGCGATGTTACTGGCAGTGCTACACCGTCACGGCAGCATGCACTGTGCCGATCAGGACGTTTTTATAAACGTGGTGGGCGGCGTCAAAGTCTACGAAACCAGTGCCGACCTGGCGCTACTCGCAGCAGTGGTGTCGTCGTTCCGGGATCGCACCCTGCCCCAGGATCTCGTGATATTCGGAGAAGTTGGCCTGTCCGGTGAAATTCGGCCGGTACCCAGCGGTCAGGAGAGAATCTACGAGGCAGCCAAACACGGCTTCACCCGGGCGCTGGTACCCAAAGCCAATGCTCCCAGAAAACCGGTTGAAGGCATGAAGGTGATTGCGGTATCGAAACTCAGCGAAGCGATTGACGCTCTGCTCGATCTGGGCGACTGATCTGACAGGCTATTGCTCGCCCAGAAAGCTCAATTCGCGGTTCAGCAAGGCCGGATCGCCAAGGTTCAATTCGACCAGACGCTTGAGGTGGGTGGCACTGTCGAGATCAATGTACTCGCACTTGAAGCCCAGATGATTGGGCTCGATATGGCAGAGGTTCACAGCCATCACAATGCCCGCGTCCAGCTCATTCAGGTGAATGGTAATTTCGAAGGGTTGGTTAAGGGGCACGCGCCAGCCCTCCGGCCGCCGCAACAGTACCCCTTTCATCGAGATATCGAGCACCTGGCTGTGCCAGGTTTCTTCGCCAGAGTGCAATTCGCAGGGCGCATCGAACAAAATCCGATGGAAGCGTCTTCGATTATCTGCTTTCGAGTGGTCTGCCATAACCTGAATCCCTGCCTGTTCTGAACGCCGGTATCGGCTCAATATAGCGCGCGATACTGGTGGTCACCACTCGGAAATCAAATAAACCCTGTCACTGCAACCCAGATTATCCCTTGTGATAAGCGCCGCTAAGTTCAACCACAGCTTCAATGAAGGCACCGGCATTGGCCGGGTCTACCTCTGGCGTAATGCCATGCCCGAGATTGAAAATGTGGCCGGGGCCGGAGCCATACCGTGACAGGATATAGGCGACTTCTTCACGAATGCGTTCAGGTGGCGCATACAGCATTGTCGGGTCCATATTGCCCTGCAAGGCAACGCGGTCGCCTACCCGTGCGCGGGCGTTGCCAATGTCCGTCGTCCAGTCCAGGCCCAGCGCATCAGCGCCGGTTTCAGCCATGGACTCCAGCCACTGACCGCCGTTTTTCGTGAACAGCACCACCGGCACTCGGCGGCCGTCATGCTCACGAATCAAACCATCGACGATTTTCTTCATATAAGCCAGAGAGAACTCGGCATAGGCCCACGAGGACAGTGCGCCACCCCAGGTATCGAAAATCTGGATCGCCTGGGCACCCGCCTTTATCTGCCCGTTAAGATAGCCCGTAACCGCGGTTGCGAGCTTGTCGAGCAAGGCATGCATCACCTGTGGCTCGGTGTACATCAGCCGCTTGGCTTCCCTGAAGTCTTTGGAAGATCCGCCCTCGACCATGTACGTAGCCAGCGTCCAGGGACTGCCCGAGAAGCCGATCAACGGTACTCGTCCACCCAGAGCGCCGCGTATGGTGGAGACTGCCGCCATCACGTAATCGAGATCGACCTCCGCGTCGAGAGCGGGCAATGCCGCCACATCTGCCGCTGAGCGTACCGTGTGCCTGAACTTCGGCCCCTCACCGGTCTCGAAATACAACCCGAGCCCCATTGCGTCCGGGATGGTGAGAATGTCCGAAAACAGAATCGCCGCATCCAGAGGGTAGCGCTCCAACGGCTGCAGCGTGACTTCACATGCCAACGGCGTGTTCTTGCAAAGGCTCAGGAAGTCGCCGGCCTTTTCCCGGGTGGCCCGGTATTCCGGCAGATAACGGCCTGCCTGGCGCATCATCCATACTGGTGTACGGTCAACGGGCTGGCGCATCAGTGCGCGCAGAAGGCGGTCATTCTTCAGTTCGGACATACCACTCTCTTTGTCAGCCGTCACAGGCGCAGAGTGCGCCGGCAACGTAGCAGTTCATGTTCTGGATCACGCGAGGCGCGAGTCAGACATCCAGATAATCCAGTATACCTTCAGCAGCCTGACGGCCTTCCCAGATAGCAGTTACGACCAGATCCGAACCACGGACCATGTCGCCACCGGCAAAAATTTTGGGATTAGACGTCTGGAACTGGAATTCGCTCTCTTCCGGGGCGGTCACCCGGCCAGAATCATCGATCGCCACATTCAGCGGCTGAAACCAGTCAGCAGGGCTTGGACGGAAACCGAAAGCCACCAGCACCGCATCAGCAGGAATGACTTCTTCGCTGCCTGGCACCACTTCCGGACGACGACGTCCGTTGTTGTCAGGTTCACCCAGACGGGTCTGAACTACTTTTACACCCTCAACCCGGTCTTCGCCGATAATGGCGATAGGCTGACGGTTGAACATGAACTTCACGCCCTCTTCCTTGGCGTTAGCCACTTCCCGGCGAGAACCGGGCATGTTGGCTTCGTCACGGCGATAGGCGCAAGTGACACTCGCCGCCTGCTGACGGATTGCAGTCCGGTTGCAATCCATCGCGGTATCGCCGCCACCCAGGACGACAACGCGCTTGTCTTTCATGTCGATGAAGCTGGCTTCGTCGGTTTCAAAACCAAGACGCCGGTCGACGTTCGAAATCAGATACGGCAAGGCATCATGAACACCACCAAGCTCTTCGCCAGGGAAGCCACCCTTCATGTATGTGTAGGTCCCCATGCCCATGAACACAGCATCATAGTCATCAATGATGTCTTCAAGCAGCACGTCTTTGCCCACTTCAGTTGCCAGGCGGAATTCAACACCCATGGATTCGAAGATTTCACGACGCCGGGCCATGACCGTCTTTTCCAGCTTGAACTCGGGAATCCCGAAGGTCAGCAGGCCACCGATTTCAGGGTAGCGATCGAATACGACCGGCTTAACCCCGTTACGTGCCAGGATATCAGCGCATCCCAGACCAGCAGGACCGGCACCAATTACAGCCACTTTTTTATCTGTCCACTTGACGTGAGACACATCAGGACGCCAGCCCAGCGCGAAAGCGGTATCCGTAATGTATTTCTCAACAGAACCGATGGTGACTGCACCAAAACCGTCATTCAGCGTACAGGCGCCTTCACACAGACGATCCTGCGGACAGACCCGACCGCAGACTTCCGGCAGTGAGTTCGTTTGATGGCACAGCTCCGCTGCTTCCAGCAGATTGCCTTCCGACACCAGCTTCAGCCAGTTCGGAATATAGTTGTGTACCGGGCACTTCCATTCACAGTACGGGTTACCGCAATGCAGGCAGCGATGTGCCTGACTCGCCGCATCATCCTGCTTGAACGGATGGTAAATTTCACCGAACTCCTTCTTGCGCTTCCGCGCAGGCACCTTCTTCGGATCAACCCGCCCCACTTCGATAAACTGGAAATCGTTATTTAATCTCTCTTTCATCACGCGACTCTCAATTATTCAATTTCGATGCACTTGCAACGCCTGTGCGCCCCACAACCTGAGCTATTTACTCAGGAGAGCCCGTTATTCCGGGCGCCCGCGGGTGCTTGCCAGCAGTGAGCGAAGATTTGCAGCCTTCGGTTTCACCAGCCAGAAGCGGCCAAGGTAGTCATCGAAATTATCAAGCAGGTGTTCAGCCCACTCGCTCTGAGTTTCTGCAACGTGCTCTCGAATAACACCGCGCAGATGATTCCGGTACGGCTCCATATCTTCACTGGAGATACGCTGAATTTCGACCAACTCGTGGTTGTACTTGTCGACAAACGTGTTCTTCTGATCCAGCACATAAGCAAAGCCACCGGTCATACCGGCACCAAAGTTATGACCTGTCGTGCCAAGAACAGTGACCAGTCCACCGGTCATGTACTCACAACAGTGATCACCAACACCCTCGACAACAGCGTGGGCGCCAGAGTTACGAACACCAAAACGCTCACCGGCAGTACCTGCAGCAAACAGCTTGCCGCCGGTTGCACCGTAAAGACAGGTGTTGCCGATAATCGAGGTTTCCTGGGTCTTGAATGTGCTCTGGCGCGGTGGACGTACCACCAGCTTGCCGCCGGTCATGCCTTTGCCGACATAGTCATTGGCATCACCTTCAAGAATCAGGTTGAGACCACCGACGTTCCAGACACCGAAGCTCTGGCCGGCCGTTCCGGTCAGCTCCAATGTGATCGGCGCTCCAGCCATCCCCTGATTGCCATGCAACTGGGCGATTTCACCGGAAATCCGGGCACCGATGGAGCGATCACAGTTCGTGACCCGATAGGACCAGGTGCCGCCCACTTTGCCAGTGACAGCATCCATAACGTCACCCACCATTTGTTCGGCCAGCGAGCCTTGGTCAAATGGCTTGTTGCGCTCAACCTGACAGGTATGAGGTTTGTCTGCCGGAATCAGATCATTGCCAAGGATCGGGCTCAGATCCAGCTTGCTTTGCCGCGCCGTATCGCCGGGCAGACGCTCCAGCAGATCGGTACGACCAACCAGCTCTTCGAGTGAACGAACACCAAGCTTGGCCATCCATTCCCGGGTCTCTGCCGCAACAAAACGGAAGAAGTTCATCGCCATTTCAACAGTGCCGTTGAAATGCTCATCCCGCAGGCGCTCGTTCTGGGTTGCAACACCTGTAGCGCAGTTATTCAAATGACAGATTCGAAGATATTTGCAGCCCAGCGCGACCATCGGTGTGGTACCAAAGCCAAAGCTCTCAGCACCCAGGATCGCGGCCTTCACCACATCCAGACCTGTCTTCAGGCCACCGTCTGTCTGCAGACGGATCTTGCCACGCAGGTCGTTCGAACGCAGTGCTTGCTGGGTTTCACTCAGCCCCAGCTCCCACGGAGAGCCGGCATACCGGATCGATGTCAACGGACTTGCAGCCGTGCCACCGTCATAACCGGAGACGGTAATCAGGTCGGCATAGGCCTTCGCGACACCCGCCGCAATCGTGCCGACACCTGGCTCTGATACCAGCTTCACCGACACCAGCGCTTTGGGGTTGACCTGCTTGAGGTCGAAGATCAGCTGAGCAAGATCTTCAATCGAATAGATATCGTGGTGCGGCGGTGGCGAAATCAGGGTTACGCCCGGCACTGAATATCGCAGGCGGGCGATCAGTTCATTTACCTTGCCGCCCGGTAGCTGACCACCTTCACCGGGCTTGGCGCCCTGAGCCACCTTGATCTGCATAACGTCAGCGCTGCGCAGATATTCAGCGGTAACACCAAACCGGCCGGACGCCACCTGCTTGATCTTGGAGCGACGATCAGTCCCGTAACGAGCCGAATCTTCACCGCCCTCACCCGAATTGGACCGGCCACCCAGAGTATTCATGGCGACGGCCAGTGCCTCATGCGCCTCCGGCGACAGCGCACCCAGCGACATAGCCGCCGAGTCGAACCGTGGGAATATCGCTTCAACCGGCTCAACATCATTGATATCGATTGCCTTGATACCGGCTTTGAAGGTCAACAAATCACGCAGTGTGGCGACAGGCCGTTCATTCACCAACGCCGCATATTCGCGATACACACCATATTCACCGGAGGAGACCGCTTGCTGCAGTGTATTCACCACATCGGGATTGAAGGCGTGATATTCCTGGCCGTGGACATACTTGAGTAGCCCGCCCTGGGAGATCGGCTTGCGCTTTTTCCAGGCAACACCAGCAAGCAATTCCTGATCTTGCTGGAAATCATGGAAACCGGCGCCTTTTATGCGGCTTGGCACACCCCGGAAGCAGAGATCAACGACCTCTTCGTCCAGACCAATGGCTTCAAAAAGCTGCGCACCACGATAGGAGGCGATCGTTGAAATCCCCATCTTGGACAGGATTTTCAGCAGCCCCTTATTGATACCCTTGCGGTAGTTATTCTTCGCTTCAATCGGATCCATCATGACTTCGCCGGTGCGAATCAGATCATTCAGGATCTGGTATGACAGGTAGGGATAAACCGCCGTCGCACCAAAGCCGAACAGCACCGCAAACTGGTGCGAATCCCGGGCCCAACCGGTTTCGACAATCAGGTTGGAATCACAGCGCAGACCAATCTCGCTCAAGTGATGGTGAACAGCCGCTGTCGCCATCAGCGCATTGATCGGCAATTCGCCCTGCACCAGATCTTTGTCCGTCAGGATCAGCAATACCTTGCCGTTACGTACCGCTTGCTCTGCCTCGGCACAAACCGCTTCAACGGCCTTCTTCAAGCCCAGTTCAGGACTGTAGCTCAGGCGGATACGGATCGCCTCGAAGCCCGGGCGATCATTATTTTCGATACGCAAAAACTTCGCGGGCGACAGAACCGGTGTTGAAAGGATAATCCGGTTGGCATGCTCCGGTGACTCTTCAAACACATTCCGTTCGGCGCCAATACAGGTTTCGAGCGACATGACGATCGATTCCCTCAGCGGGTCGATCGCCGGGTTGGTGACCTGCGCGAACTTCTGACGGAAATAGTCGGCGACGTGACGAACCCTGCTGGACAGAACAGCCATCGGGGTGTCGTCACCCATTGAGCCCACTGCTTCCTGGCCGTTTTCGGCCATAGGACGCAGTACCTGATCCCGCTCTTCAAACGACACATGGAACATCTTCTGATGAACTTGCAGTTCGTCGCTGTCCATCAGGCTGAATTCAGGCGTGTCCTGGTTCAGGGTTGCTTCAACGCGTAACGCGTTCTCGCGCAGCCAGCGTTTGTAGGGCTGACTGCTCTTGAGGCGGTCGTCAATGTCCTTGGTGTGCAGCACTTCGCCAGATTCAGTATCAATAGCCAGCATCTGGCCAGGCCCCACGCGGCCCTTGGCAACAACATCTTCCGGCTTGTAGCCGTAGGTGCCAATTTCGGATGCCAGTGTGATGAAATCATCTTTGGTGATAACCCAGCGAGCTGGACGCAAACCGTTCCGGTCCAACATACAAACCGCATAACGCCCGTCTGAAAGTACCAGACCAGCGGGACCATCCCACGGCTCCATGTGCATCGAGTTGTACTCGTAGAACGCACGCAACTCGGAATCCATGGTGTCGACATTCTGCCACGCCGGCGGAATCATCATTCGAACGGCGCGGAACAGATCAACACCACCTGCAAGCAGGATCTCCAGCATATTATCCATGCTGGATGAGTCTGAACCGGTCCGATTGACCAGGGGCTGCAGGGTTTGCAGATCCGGGAGTTCCGGGGACTTGAATTTGGAAGCACGGGCAATGGCCCAGTTGCGGTTACCTTCTACCGTATTGATCTCGCCGTTGTGGGCAAGGAAACGGAACGGCTGAGCCAGCGGCCACCGCGGCATGGTGTTGGTCGAAAAACGCTGGTGAAAAACACAGATCGCGGTGTGCAGGTCAGGATCGCCGAGATCCGTGTAGAAAGTCGGCAAATCGGCCGGCATCATCAGGCCTTTGTACGCCAGTGTCTTGTGCGACAGGCTACAGATATAGAATTCACTGTCTTCCGCCATATCTTTTTCTGTATGGCGACGACCGAGAAACATGCTGATGGCGAATTCGCGCTCACTCTTGCCGGCAGGCTCGACAAACACCTGCTCAATGCGCGGCAGGCAGTCCAGCGCCATGGGTCCAAGACAGCTGCTATCCGTTGGCACTTCACGCCAACCGACAACTTCAAGACCTTGCGCTACCAGGTTCTTTTCGAGTGTGGACCGGCCATGCGCTGCTTTTTGCTCGTCCTGATCCAGAAAAATCATGCCGATGCCGTAAAGCTCGCCCAGGGTTTTACCCAGGCTCTCCTTGGCTGCCTTGCGCAGAAACCCGTCAGGCTTCTGAAGCAACAAACCGCATCCGTCACCAGTCTTGCCGTCAGCTGCAATACCACCGCGGTGGGTCATGCAGGTGAGCGACTCGATGGCAGTTTGCAGCAACTTGTGGCTGACCTCGCCCTTCATGTGGGCTATCAGGCCAAATCCACAGTTGTCCCTGAACTCACTGGGATGATACAAACCTGTCATCATAAGCGTTCTCTCACATAAAAATTCTTTTCAATCAAAAGGATATGCAAAAATAATACACACACCGCCTTTTGACACTGAAAATGGGGGCTGGCTATTTTACATGCGCAGTAATACCTACTCAAATAATTGAGCATTTTTTAACGCATTTACGGAATAAAAACAGATGCCAACTGAGGTAAGAAAGAATAAAAACAGAGGTTAAGCGCTTAATGTCTCACTGGAAATCCAGCTAACCGCCACCCCTACAGCGCTCAAAAGCCACTAAATGCCCTGACCCAGGGCTCCTGCCTACCGAGTTTACCCGGGAGCGCTCCCAATTCACGATCAGCTTGCGCACGATCATCGAACTGTCCATAGAAGACAACATACCACGGTTTGCCCTTCCGTGTAGAGCGGGTATAGGTGAGTGCATCAACTTCCGGGTACTGATCCAGGAAGTTCAGCACCGTCTGCTCCTCATATCCAGCGATAAACTGGGCAGTCAGCCCTTTGCGCTTGCGGACCTGTGCAATCGGCAGAAACCGGTCCGGCCTGGCCGCACTGACGCCTTGCACCTGGGGAGCTTTGGGCTTTTTAGCTTTTTTCTCCGCCATCGCATCAGGAGCTGTCTCCACTGGCTTGATGGCGTCTTTCTTTGGAGCATCAGCAACACTTTCAGCGGAAGGCTTCGCTGTGGCCGGCTGAGGAGGCTCGGGCTTCGCATCTGTTTCAATCGGCGCGGTGGCCAGCTCAGCACTGTCGTCTGGGGCCGTGGAAGTATCCGGTACCGGCGCAGCCGGCTCTGCAACTTCCGAATCACTCACAACGCGCTCTACCGGGGCCTGGTTCGGCGAGACAGCTGGATCAGGACCAGATTCCGGAGCGATTGGTGCAGCCAAGCTCTCTTTCGCCGACTGGTCTTCCACAGCGGGACCCAGTCGAATCGTTTTGCGCTCTGGCACAACCACCGGTGAAGGATCGACCTGATTGGTCGCAACTGTCGAGTCGTATTGGCTCGACACGATAAACCATGATAATCCGAGCAGTATCAAACCACTTACCGGCCAGAGTAGACCGCGCATAACACCCTTCCCGGCCGCCTTTGCGGGAGCAGGTTGATGCCCCGCCATATCCAGCCAGACCGCCGGCGCTATACGCTTGAGCCGTCCGAAGCTCCCCTGACTCAGCTCATGCAACTGCTTCAGACGGGAAGATGACAGCAGCTGCGACGCATCCCCATTGGCCCGCTCTACTCTCGGCCTGAGATATTCCGCCAATTCTTCTCGCGTTAACGGTCGCAAATGCACCTGATGCACGCGCTCCTGATAAGCACCGCTATCACCGCTAAGCCCCAGCGACGCAACAAGCTTGTCCGAACCGGAAAACACAGGCACAGCACACTGACTGCAATCAGCTCCCCGATGGGCAGCCAGCAAAATATGGAGAACAGCTGACGGCATCTGGTCCGCGTCGTCAAAGAGCAGGACCAGTCGATTGCCTTTTCGAGTGGAGGTTTCACTCCAGCGGAAAAAGCCGAAGATAGCATCTCGCGCCGACTTGCCCGCACCTAGCCCTTGATGGGCGATACGAAGCAACAAGTCCGCGAGCGCCTGCTCACTGGTGACTTGAGAAACAGAAAAACGGTGAAAGCTCAGTTTTTCAGATTCACTTCGAACCAACTCCGCAAGCACACGGGTTTTGCCCGATCCTCGCTCGCCGGTCAGCAGCAGCATCAGATCGCCAAACGCAGCGAGATGACGAATCGTATCCAGGGCATATTGACGCTGGGCGCCGCCAAAGAAGGGCACATCCATCGAAAGAGGATCTTGCCCCAATCCGTAGCGCTCCTGCAGACGCGGGAAAAGACCACCAGCATCGCTGGCCAATACATCATCACTCGCCATTACGACCGTCCTTGCACGCCACGCCTAACACCCTCAACAACAGAAATGATCCAGCGTCTGCTGCAAATCAGCCTGCCGGAACGTATTGGATACAATTGCAGTTCCAACCGCCTCCAGCAGCACCAAATGCAAACTGCCATCAAGATTCTTCTTATCAACCGCCATCAACCGCAGAAAATCCTCTGCCGCCATCCCCTTCGGAGGGCTCAGAGGTAACGCGGCTTTCTCAATAACAGAGCGAATGCGAACCACGTCGCTGTCAGCAATCATACCGGCTCGTTGCGACAGATCGGCCGCCATCAGCATTCCGGCACCCACCGCCTGGCCGTGAAGCCAGCTGCCGTAGCCGGTATAGGTTTCGATTGCATGGCCAAACGTATGCCCCAGGTTCAGAATGGCGCGCAACCCACCTTCCCGTTCATCCACGGCCACCACTTCGGCCTTGCACAGGCAAGAACGGTATATGGCTTCGGCGAGCAACTCCGCGTCAAGCGCCATCAGGCCTGCAAGATTATCTTCGATCCATTCAAGGAACCCGGAATCGCGGATCAGGCCATATTTGATGACTTCAGCCAGACCCGCAGAAACCTCTTCGCTCGGCAGAGTTTTCAGGGTATCGGTATCGATCAGCACTACTTCGGGCTGATGAAACGCGCCAATCATGTTCTTGCCGAGCGGATGATTGATCCCGGTTTTACCGCCAACTGACGAATCGACCTGTGACAGCAGGGTCGTTGGAATCTGGATAAAAGCCACGCCTCGCTGGTAACTCGCCGCGGCAAAACCGGTCATGTCCCCCACCACACCGCCACCCAACGCGACCAGAGTAGTGCTGCGTGTATGCCGGCCTTCAAGCAATGCATCGAAAATAAGGTTCAGGGTTTGCCAGTTCTTATGTTGCTCGCCATCCGGCAACACAACAGAGTCGACCGCCTTGCCGGGAAAACATTTTGCTGCCTTATCCAGATATAACGGGCCAACAGCGTCATTCGTCACAATCAGCACCCGGTCCCCGGCCACGTAGGGCGTCAGATCCTCCTGCCCCAGCACACCAGCCCCAATCAATATGGGATAACTGCGGTCGCCCAGCTCAACGGACAGTCTGCGGGAAACTTCAGGCATGATTTTGACCTTCCTTCTTGATATGGCGCTTCTGACGAGGCGTTCTTGGCTGAATTCGGTTGACCAGCTGACGAACAACAAGGCGCGGGCTCTTCTTGTCAGTCATCATCACAATATCGGCGAGCTTGCTGTATAGCGGATCACGAAGGGAGAAGAGTTCACTCAGCACTGCCCGAGGATCATCCTGTTGAAGCAGTGGCCGATTGCGATCCCGACGCGTGCGCTCGTACTGCTGATCAACGGAGGTCTTCAGATAAATAACGGTCGCGGAGTGGCTCAGGTGTCGATGGTTTTCCTCGCGCATCACGGCGCCACCGCCCGTGGCAACGACCACGCCCTGCTCTCTGGATAGCTCTTCCAGAATGCTGGTTTCACGCGTCCGGAAACCCTCCTCACCTTCCACGTCAAATATCCAGGGGATATTGGCGCCGCACCGCTCTTCGATAAGTCGGTCCGAGTCGATGAAATGGTAACCCAGCTCGCGCGCGAGCATGCGCCCAATTGTACTCTTGCCTGCCCCCATGGGACCGACAATAACAATACGCTCTGGCAACGGCATAATGTCAGCTCAGTTCAATACAGGGCGCGAAGGATAGCACAGCGACGGATGTGCAGATAAGCGCCGGATTGGCCCCATCATACAACGAAAAAGGCCGCCTGGAACGGCGGCCTTTTCATTCAGCTCTCATGATCAGTCGATCAGTTCGCCTTTCAGGATCTTCGGCGTAATGAAGATCAGCAGTTCGCTACGCTCGTCGATCTTTGTGGTCTTTGTAAACAGACGCCCCAGGTAGGGAATATCGCCAAGGAATGGTGTCTTGGTTATGGTGGTCGCTGTTTCCGACTGGAAGATGCCACCGAGAACAACGGTTTCGCCGTTCTGCACCAGAACCTGAGTAGTCACTTCGTTGGTGTTAATACTTGGAACACCCGCAGTCTCCTGACCACGCGAGTCCTGATTGACGGTCAGGTCCATAATGATCTTGTCATCAGGCGTGATCTGCGGCGTCACCTCAAGCGACAGTGCCGCTTCCTTGAAGGATACTGAAGTCGCACCGCTCGATGAGGCTTCCTGGTACGGGATTTCTTCACCGGACTTGATCTTCGCCGTCTGGCGATCAGCGGTCACAACTTTTGGCTGGGCCACGATTTCAGCTTCGCCGTCACTTTCAAAAGCCGAAAGTTCAAGATCAACGAGGAAGTCGGTACCGATGTATCCCAGTGCAATCGACGAGCTGTTCGCACGCGTCACACCCAGATCCACGTTCAGGCCTGCCGGGAAACCAACACCGCTATTGTTGATAGACGTGACACTGCCCTGATCGCCACCCACAACAAAGTTGCCGTTGCCGCTGTTGACTTCATCACCGTATCCAAGACCCCACTGAACACCGAGCTCTTCCGCAAGATCTGTCTGTGCACGCACAATGCGGGCTTCGATCAGAACCTGACGTACAGGTACATCCCAGGTTGAAACCAAACGACGGATTTGCTCCAGCTTGTCCGAAGTCTCACGCACGCTGATGGTATTGGTGCGGGCATCGGAAGACACAAAACCGCGCGATGAAATCAGTTCTTCGTCCGCCTGAATCAGCGCCACGATGTCTGCTGCCTTGGCGTAGTTCACCTGAACGATATCCAGACGCACAGGTGCCAGCTCGGCAATCTGCTTCGATGTTTCAAGCTCAAGACGCTCACGGGCTGCAATTTCGTCAGCAGGCGCAACCAGGAGAACGTTACCAATCTGACGCTTGTCCAGACCTTTGGTTTTGAGAATCAGGTCAAGCGCCTGATCCCAAGGTACGTTCTGCAAACGCAGGGTAATGCTGCCGCTCACGGTATCACTGGCAACCAGGTTCAGGCCGGTGAAGTCCGCAATCAACTGAAGCACTGAGCGCACTTCGATATCCTGGAAGTTCAGGGACAGCTTGTCGCCGCTGTACGGGAATTTCTCTTCCTTGCGCTTGTCCGCTTCTTCTTTGGTCAGCGGCTCCACACTCACGGTGAACTCGCCACCAGCCTGATAAGCCAGGTAGTCGTAATCGCCTTTCGGGCGGATCTCGATAACGGCGTCGTCACCCTGCATAAAGGTATCAACACGGGTTACCGGCGTAGCGAAGTCCGTCACGTCAAGACGACGACGCAGCTCCTCAGGAACATTCGTGTCACCCAACACCAGACGGATGCGACCGCCACCTTCGGAAAGATCAACCGGCGTTTTCGGATCAGACAGGCTGACAATCACCCGGCCCTCTCCTTTTTCACCGCGTCGGAAATCAATATTCGACACGCCCTGACGCCCCATCGAACGTGAGGCTGGTGCGGCAACCGTCGCTGACACTGACGAACTGCTCGCCGCCTGGCCGTTTCCACTCTCACCACCGATGGTGACGATTACGGCATTGCCCTGAACGCTGGTTTCGTATGGCGCAAGCTCGACCAGATTAAAAATCAGGCGCGTTCGATCCTTGGTTTCGACAACAGTCATGCTCTTTGCATTACCGCTGCCGAGCGACAGAGCACGGCTTTCAAGCGCGCTCTGGGTATCACTCAGATCAATTGCAATCCGTGCCGGGCGCTCAATCGTGTAGCCCGTCGGGTTCGGCGGAGTGCCATCAAACATCAGTTTGATTTCCGTTCCATCGCTTGGAAGCGACGAGAAGGTCACGTCATTCAGGCTAACCGCATTTGCAAGCCCAGAGGCCATGCCGAGCACAGTCATGCCGATCGTTAGTGCGTATTTTCTCAACATCGTTAGCCTCGACCCCAAACTTTTTTGTTCGTACATTTTGCTGTAGTTATCCATACTGCCATTCCTTAGCCTTCGTCCAGTGACAGGGAGCGCGGACGCTCCACCCAGCCGCCCTGGCCATTAGGAACTATTTCCATCAGTTCTATGCGAGTCTCGTTTACGCCGACAACCCGGCCGTAATTCTGACCCATGTAGTTACCGGAGCGGACACGATGAATGCCACCGGTATTATCTTTAACCAGAGCAAAGAGACCGTTCCCGCCTTCCGCTTTCTTCAGCGTGCCGACCATGGTCAGCTCGGTAAGCTGGAAGTTTTCCAGAACCTCTTTCGGCCGATCCAGATTGGGCTCGACGTCACTCTGTGGCGCCTGATCCATCATCGTCAGCTGCACTTCTACCGGCGCCTCGAAAGGAGACCGGCGATCTGCTGCTGAGTATGTGAATGCTTCGTACGCCTTGAATTCCGGCAGCGGTTCGACAAATCCTCTCGGCTTTGCACGGGTCTCTGCCATGAACTGATCAAGATCAGCAAACCCGTTACCCTGGGAACACGCCGTCAGTAGGGACACCAGACAGACACTAACCCAGGCCTTTCCTGCATGCTTCATCGCCATGCTCACTCTCCAGCCCGGTAGCGGTAAGTACGTGCCAGGACCTGCATGTCCAGCAACTCCCCTTCACCACTGATTGGTTTAATCGTAAAGTCGTGCAGCGTCACAATTCGCGGCAGACCGGCAATGCTGCTGACGAAAGAGGCCAGCTCATGATAGGTGCCTCGAACGCGGATATTGATCGGCAGCTCGATATAGAAGTCACGCTTCTGCTCCGGCAGGAGCGAAACAACTTGTAGCTCAAGCCCGCTACCCAGTGCCGTGTTGGTGATGTCTTCCAGCAAGCCAGGCACTTCGGTGTCACTTGGCAATTGCTTCACCAACGCGCCGAAAGTCTCTTCCATTTCAGCCATCTGGCTCTTGAAAGTCGGAAGATTCGCCACCTTGTAGGCTTTCTCTTCGTATTGTTTGCGAAGATCCACTTCCTGACTCGCCACACGGTCGAGCTGCACATACTGATCCTTGATAAAGAACCAGTAGCCACCACCCAACACCAGGCCGAAAATAATCAGCATGACGATAATCTTGACCGGCATCGGCCAGATGCCGGCATTGTTGACATCAAGGTCATTGACGTCGAATTCGCTTAGACTTTTGAAGGAATCAGCCAGACTCATTTTTTCTCCTCCCCTTCGGGAGATGGCGTTTGCTGCTTCACGGACAACGTAAACTGACTGTATCCGGCGCGTGTGTTATCTGCGGCTGAAACGTTCGTCAGATTAGGGTTGGTAAACCAGTCCGAATCATCGAAGTGACGCATCAGGCTGGAGATCCGGCTATTGGATTCCGCCATGCCCACAATCGATACCTGCTCGCCCGCTTTTTTGAGATCGGTATAGAACAGGCCATCCGGCAACGTGCGCACCAGCTCATCAAACACCCGGACGATAACCGGACGCTTGCCCTGAAGATCCTGAATAACCTGCATCCGGGAAATCAGCTCGTCGCGCTTGCGACGCAGGTCTTCGATTTCCTTGATTTGGGCATCCAGCTCTTTCATTGCGCTTTGCACGTAAGCATTACGCGATTCCTGATAGCGAATTTCGCCGTCAAGATGAGATTTCCACAAGAAAGCCAGGCCGGCCGCCACAATCAGAGCGCCAACCAGCATGACTACAAACTGCTGCTGCTTCTCTGCACGCAGCTCCTCGCGCCATGGCCTGAGGTTGATATTTGCCATTAGTCGAAACTCCTCATCGCCAAACCACAAGCAATCATCAGCGACGGCGCATCATTGCTCAGTGCAGATGCATTCACCCGGGATCCCACCGCCATCTCGGCGAAGGGGTTAGCAACCAGCGTGGCTGTTCCGGTCTTCTCTTCAACCATTTCGGTCAGGGAAGGAATCGATGCGGTGCCGCCGGCAAGAATGACGTAGTCGACAGCGTTGTACTGACTGGCACCGAAGAAGAATTGCAGCGCGCGCGCAACTTGCTGAACCACCGCTTCACGGAAAGGTGCCAGCACTTCAACTTCGTAGTCATCAGGAAGGCCGCCCTGCTTTTTGGCAAGCCCGGCTTCTTCAAGCGACAGACCGTAGCGACGCTGAATCTCTTCAGTCAGTTGTTTGCCGCCAAAGATCTGCTCGCGGGTGTACACCGTCTTGCCTTCAGACAGAACGCTCAGCGTGGTCATGGTTGCGCCAACATCGACGATCGCCACCACAAGCTCTTCACCCTGGGAATCAAGCTGAGGCTCAAGCAGCGTAAACGCCCGTTCGAGAGCGTAGGCTTCAACGTCGACAACTTTCGTAGACAGGCCGGCGATAGACAGTGCGTCCTCGCGAATATCCACGTTTTCCTTCCGGCACGCAGCCAGCAGAACGTCGACCTGATCCGGATTAGTCTCGGAGGGCCCTTGCACTTCGAAATCGATGGCGACTTCATCAAGCGGGTAAGGAATGTACTGATCGGCCTCAAGGGCGATCTGATCTTCCATTTCAAATTCGTTGAGGCCACCATTCATCTGGATCAGCTTCGTAATAACGGCTGATCCGGAAACGGCAACCGCCGTGTGCTTGATGCTGGTTCGAGCTTTGCTCGCAACCTTTTTTAAAGCATCACCCACGGCTTCAACGTCCGTAATATTCTTTTCAACTACAGCATTGGCGGGCAGCGGCTCAACCGCATAACTTTCAACTTTATACCGATCACCCTGCCGGGATAGTTCCAGCAGCTTGACCGAACTAGAGCTGATGTCGACTCCCAGCACAGTACTGGATTTATTACCAAACAATCCGAACACGCGCTCACCCTATACCTGGTTAATTGCACCGGGCTATGTGTTTTTTATTTAAGAGAATTTGTTTTGCTTTGCGTCTACAATGCCTGTTCTTATTAGGAGAAAGGCAAGTGGGCATCAAAGATGCCTGATTCTTCTAAAGCAATTTCTCAAATGATAGACCTATATCCAACAGTTGTCAGAAAAAATGTCCCGAATGATTCGATTGACTCGCATAACGACCTGGTGCCTTTTAGCTGGTATTTCTCTTGGCGCCATGTTGCTCTCAAGTTTCTACCTGTATCTGCGCCCAGGATTACCTGCTGTTGACCAGTTGGTCGACATCCGGCTCCAGACGCCTCTTCGGGTCTATTCCAGCGACAACAGATTAATAGCAGAATTCGGTGAAAAGAGAAGGGCACCTATCACAATAGAACAGATCCCAACAATTCAGTTACATGCCTTCATGGCCGCTGAAGACGCGCGTTTCTACGAGCACAATGGGGTCGACTTCAAAGGCCTGCTGCGGGCTGCAGTCGAACTGGTCACTACCGGATCGATCCGTTCCGGGGGCAGTACCATCACAATGCAGGTTGCAAAAAACTACTTTTTGTCACGCGATCGTACATTTATTCGCAAGTTCAATGAGATACTGCTTGCCTTTCAGATTGAACGTGAACTACCCAAGTCACGGATCCTGGAACTGTACTTAAACAAGATATATCTCGGCAATCGCGCCTACGGCATTCAGGCGGCAGCTCAGGTCTACTATGGTAAGTCTGTCAATGACTTAACCCTGGCACAGATGGCCATGCTGGCCGGTTTGCCGAAGGCTCCCTCTGCTTACAACCCTCTCGCCAATCCCGAGCGTGCGCTGATTCGCCGAAACTGGATCCTGCAGCGCATGAACGAACTGGGGTTTGTCTCTGACGATGCCTACGAGCTGGCTTCCAAAGCACCGATTACCGCTTTCTTCCATGGCGCCGAAACAGAGCTCGAAGCAGACTATGTCGCGGAGATGGCCCGAACCGAAATGGTGCGTCGTTTCGGCGACGAGGCCTACACCGAGGGCTACAAGGTTTACCTGACGGTCGACAGCGAAAAACAGATCGCAGCCAACCGCGCGCTTAAATCCGGCCTCGAAGACTTTGATCGACGCCACGGCTTCCGCGGCCCGATCGCCCAGCTTGACGACGATCAGATGGAAACGGGCGACTTCGATAGCGCTCTGGCTAGCTTCAAGAGCTACGATCCCCTCTACCCTGCCGTGGTGACCGACGTAAAGGACGACGCTGTCAACGTCTATGTCAGCCGGCTGGGCGCAGCCACCATGTCGTTCGAATCCATGACCTGGGCCCGTCGCTACAAGACTCAGGACCTCACTGGCGGTAAACCGGCCAATCCGGGCGACGTGGTCAGCGTAGGTGACGTAATCTACGTCAAACCCATTCTCGAGGCGGCCCAGACAGATGCCGATACGGACGCCGGCACCGAGGCAGAGACCCTGCCGGAAGTTACCCTGTCGCAACTGCCGGAAATACAGGGCGCGCTGATTTCGCTTAACCCGCAATCCGGTGGCATTCTTGCGCTGACTGGTGGTTACAGCTTCCAGCAATCCAAGTACAACCGGGCGATGCAGGCACAGCGCCAGCCCGGCTCGAACTTCAAACCGTTCCTGTATCTGGCAGCACTCGAGAAAGGGAATACGGCTGCCACACTGATCAATGACGCTCCGATAGTGTTTGATGATTCAGATCTGGAAACCACCTGGCGCCCCCAAAACTCGAGCGGCCAGTTCTATGGCCCAACTCGCCTGCGCGAAGCCCTGTATCGGTCACGCAACCTGGTATCGATCAGGTTGCTGCGCTCGATTGGCATCGATTACACCATTGATTATCTCAACCAGCTGAAAATCGACACAACGGGCATGCCGCACAACCTGTCGCTGGCACTGGGAAGCGGCAACCTCACGCCGATGGAAGTGGCGCGCGGCTTTGCGGTGATCGCCAACGGCGGTCACGATGTCACGCCCTACCTTATCCAGAAAATCGAAGACAGCCGGGGCAACATCCTTTACGGAGCGCCCAGCGTTGTCTTCTGTGACGCGGATTGCGCCCGCATAACCGACAACACCCCGACCCCGGACGCTGGGTTCCCCGCCATCCGAACGGCACCAAAGCTGGCAGATGAGCGGGCGGTCTACATCATGCATTCGATACTCAGAGATGTGATCAAACGAGGCACCGGCAGACGGGCCCTGGCACTCAATCGCGAAGACGTGGGCGGCAAGACAGGTACAACCAATGAGCAGCGGGATGCGTGGTTCTCTGGCTTCAACTACAACATGGCAACTACCGCATGGGTGGGTTTCGATCAACCCAAACCTATGGGCCGGGGCGAGTATGGCGCAGTTGCGGCGCTCCCCGTGTGGCTGGAATATTCAAAAGAAGCCTTTAAAGATCAGCCACCCGCCTATATGCCGCGCCCCAACGGCATAGTCACCGTCAAGATTGATCCGGAAACTGGCCGGCGGGCAGCCCCTGGTAATCCAGATGCCACATTTGAACTGTTCCGGGAAGAGAATGTTCCGCCGATGGAAGAGCAGGAAAGCGAAACCCTCAGGTCACGCTCGGAAGATGGCACCAGCGAGAGTTTGCTACCCCAGGAGCTATTCTGAGCAGAGATAGCGCAAATACTCTCGGATGATATAACCGAAAGCCCCCGCAAGAGCCGGGGCTTTTTTTATGGCCGACCCTGAAGGCCTGCAGCGCGCAGCCCGGTCATCAATGCGGAACAGGGCTAGCGGTCATACAAGCGCACCCGATCCACCTCCAGCAAAACCAGTGGACGGGACGATGCGCCTGGCAGGTACCCGACCAGAACATAGGCTGAGCCCTTCTCAAACGCGCACTCACCATTGCCCTGATAAACCCTGTCAACATCCAATCGATCGAACGGCGGCTGATCCAGAGCGCTTGAAGCAAAATCCCCCAGCTGCAAACGCTCACACCCGACAAACCGCCCCAATGCCGAGGCACTTTCGAGCATGTCGCGGTAGGCCGCCTCACCACCAGCCAATGCCCGCGGCTGCATTATTGACTTTAATTCAGCCATCCCCCAACTTTTGGAAAGATCGTCCAGAATTCCGGAAAACATCGCCGAACGCTGCTGTTGGTCGTCATTGTCGGGTTTTTGATCGAGATCCGAAAACAACATCCAGGCCGCAACGGTCGCCAATGCAACCAGTGTTCCCGCAAAACGCTGCCAATGCTTCACACTTGCCCCTCTTGTGCTCGACTGTTCCAGTGGGCAGCGCCGACGAATATCAGCTGCAGGAAGCGGGTCGTGCGCGTGCGGATCTGGTTGATCTGGAATTCGTCGTCAGCGGATACACCCAGCAGATCCGTCAGGGTGAACGCCACGCTGCGAACCACCAGATCTGAAGTCAACTCGAGATCACTGTCACTGAGGTGATCGGCAAGGCGCATGCGCCGAAGGTCATTGGCGAGTTCACTGGCAAAGAACCGCATCTCGCTACGAATACCGTCCTGTACCGCGCGACTCTCTCCCGCCAGGCCCTGTGCCATGAAAAAGAAAAAGCTGCGATTCGCCTCCACATGACTGATGTAAATCGCCACGGACTCTTCTATCAGCTTATCTGCCTGGAGGACGTTAGCCCGGGCCTCACGCATCATCTTGCGCAGCACTAGCCCCAGCTGATCAACCAGCTGAAGCCCGAGATCATCCATATTGCGGAAGTGTCTGTAGAAGGACGTTGGCACCACACCCGCCTCCCGTGTGACCTCCCGAATCCCCAGACTGGCAAAGTGGCGCCCTCGCCCCACTAGCGCCAACGCCGCTGCCATCAACCTGTCTCGCGTTTCTCCCGGCTTGCGCCGCTGCTTATCTGCCATGAGCTCTTCTTTGTATTGGTGTCAGTGCCTGTGAATGCCGGCACCCGAACGAACAACAAGTGTACACAAATGCGAATTCTATCGGAAACAATACCTGTCATTTCGGGCCACAACACTCTGGCGCGCGCTAAAAAAGAGTAAATAAATACATGAAACAACAAAACATTTTTAATTAATTCAATCAATTATAAGAGCATTATTTTGTTTAAATCAGACAATTGACAGTCATTAGCACCAATGTGTACAGTCGTTCACATTAAGTGAACACTTGTACACAACACCTGCGCCAAGAACATCATATTGTCCGCAGCAAGTGCTCACCCCAAACCCACAGACGCCGGAGGCGTTTTATGCTGTCGACTATCGAAAAAAGCTCCCCGTTGCGTTGGCTCGGGAAACAACTGTTCAACCGGAATGACCCTGCCGGATTTTTTGATCCGCTGCTGACGATGATCAACCCGATGTGGGCGCAAGGCTTTGTAGCCGCTCGAATTGAGTCTGTCATTGACGAGACTCCCGATACCCGCACCTTCCTGCTTCAGCCTTCGTCGCGCTGGCATGGATTTCGGGCGGGGCAACACATCAACATCATCGTTGACTCTGACGGCGTGCGCCACCACCGCACCTTTACCGTTTCCAGCACGCCCGCCCAATGGCGAACGGATGGCACCATCACGCTGACGATAAAGCGAGCGCCGGGCGGTCGTATTACGAACTGGATGCACGATCACCTTCAAGCCGGCGCCACCATCGGTATCAGTGAGGCCTTCGGCGATTTCGACTTGCCGGCCGGCCCGTCACCCTTGCTTTACATCGCGGGCGGCAGCGGCATCACACCGGTACTCAGCCACCTGGCAACGCTTGCAGATAGCCCATACGCTGCTCCGGTGTCATTGCTCTATTACGTGCGCACCGAGGCTGACGTGATTGGTGCAGAAATACTGAATTCTCTCGCCGCCAACTGGCCGGCGCTGACCGTCAGCATCTTCCACACCGAAGTGGGTGACGAAAGCCAACACATAAACCCGTCTCACTTCAAAAACGTACCGGAGCTGAGTGAGCGGCAGGTTTACCTGTGCGGCCCCAAAGGCTTGATGGATCGGATAGATGAGTTACTAGCACCCTTTGGTCTTCGCGACGATCAGATCAACAAGACCTTCTTCAGCGCCCCCACATCGGTGCCGCTGGACACGCCGCTCGGTGGTGCCATCACCTTTACCCGTAGCAGCGTGAATGTTGAGTCCGACGGCGACGCACCGCTACTTGAAATTGCGGAAGCCGCAGATCTGACGCCGGCTTATGGCTGCCGCATGGGCATCTGCCATCAGTGCAGCTGCAAAAAGACCGAAGGCACCGTAATTAACCGACTCACCGGCAAAGCCTCGGGGCCGGGAGAAGAAACCATTCAGCTCTGTATTTCTGTGCCACAGGGTCCGGTCTCTATCGACATTTAACGACCGCTCACTATCGATAACACGCAAACGCTATGAGCTCGAAACAAGGGCCTCAAGCGCAGCTACCAGACAACATGGGCAACCGGTCATCCGCCGCGCGCCCGGAGGAACACGCTATGACTGCAAAACTGAACCAGCAACAACTCGACTCGCTTGCCGCAGACCTTGATGCCATTCGCGATTCCGTCCGCGCAGACCTGGGCGAGCGGGACGCAAAATACATTCGCCGCATTATTCGCCTTCACCGGGGGCTGGAAATTGGTGGCCGTGTAATGATGCCGTTCGGTTTCATACCGCCAGTGTTTGCAGCTGCCGTTGCTTCGTTGGGTCTCGCCAAGATCATCGAGAATATGGAAATCGGCCACAACGTAATGCACGGCCAGTACGACTGGATGAATGATCCGTCGCTGCAATCCCAGACCTACGAATGGGACACTGTGTGCACCAGCGAATCCTGGCGCCAGACTCACAACTACGAGCACCACACCTATACCAATGTGATCGGCAAGGATCGGGACTATGGCTATGCCCTGCTGCGCCTGAGTGATGACTCGAAGTGGCACCCTGGTCACTCCCTTCAGTTCATCAACTACATTCTGCTGACCGTGTTCTTCCAGTGGGGCGTGGGACTGCATGAACTGGAAAGCGAACGCATTCGTCGCAGGGAAATTGGCCTGACAGACAAGCGCGACTTTCTGAAAGGCTTCTTCCGCAAAGGCGGACGCCAGGCGTTCAAGGATTATGTTTTTTTCCCGCTGATCACTTTCCCGGTGGCTCCTATCGTGCTGGCAGGGAACATCTCGGCGAACCTGATTCGCAACCTGTGGACGTCGACCGTCATTTTCTGCGGTCACTTCACCGAAGATGCGGAAACCTTCAGCGAGGCGTCCATCGAGAACGAGAGTCGCGGCCACTGGTACTACCGGCAGCTACTGGGTTCCAGTAATTTTACTGGCAGCAAGTGGGTACATATTCTGAGCGGTCACCTGAGCCATCAGATTGAGCATCACGTGTTCCCTGATCTTCCGGCTCATCGATATCCCGAGATTGCACCGCAGGTGGAAGCGATCTGCCACAAGTACGGTCTCAACTACAATACCGGCAGCTTTGGCAGTCAGTATCGAACAGTACTCAAACGGATTGCCCACTTCTCGCTGCCAGACCGTCTGCGACTCAAGCTTGGTGGAATGACTACAAAGCAGGCGTAGCCGCCAGATCCGTCGATCAATGACTGGCCGACACCATGATGGCGCCGCTTATGCGTCGCCATCGCTCCCGCCAATGGAATATGCCGGGGGCTTCAATAAATCGTGATGCATCATCATGTTATTCCCGCATATTGCGCTAGACTGGAGCAGTAACAACACGATCCATCCTTGGCAATACAACAAAAAAACGCGAGGGACTCCGCATGAAACAAGGTGTCATCATCTGCACACTGGGGATTGGCCTTGCCGTCGGCGCTGGCGCCCTCTGGCTTGCCAACGCACTTCCGCACACCACGTCAACAGCGACATCCGTTCAGCAGGAAAAAGCATCCCAACCTACCCCCATGCCGGCGCAGAGCACGATCGCCGGTGTTTCAGATTCGAAAACAGGCGAGCCACTGACCCGCGAACAAATCGACCTATTGAATAACCCCAAAACCATTCAGCTCAGCCAGCGTCTTGAGTTTCAGCAACGCCTGAATGATTTTGTTGCCTCGGCAGAATCACTCGATCCGCAAGCAAGAAAGACCCAGGCCTCAGAGCTGGAAACAACATTGTCTGGCTATGAAAAAGCAGGGGAAGTCAGCGCCAATGAGGGGCTGATCGTGCGGGTCGCACTTGTAAAAGCAAGCACAGCTGATGCAGCAGAACAGCAGGACGCCATCGACCGCTTAATGGCGCAGTACGAGGCAGATGCCGAAAAAAAACAAGCCGCCTGGCGAGTCCAGCCAAAGCCGGAATTTGATGCCTACAAAGCCACAGAGACGCGCATCGTAAATGAAGTCATGGCGCTTGAGACCATTCCTGAAGACAAAAGCCGAAACGACTACCTGCGTGAACGCCTGATGGAAGCAAGAATTGAAGCCGAAAGGCAGAACAGAGAACCCTGAGCTCTCTGCCCTGCCATCCGGTAATCAGACCTTATGCCTACAGAACCTGCCCCAACAGCCAGTAAAACGCGTTGAATGGCTTGTTGTAGTCTGCCTGCTGGTCAGTTTCAGACGCCTGCATCACAGCCCCGCTGCCATTCAGCACATTGTCGATGAAGTCATCCATTTCCAGACCGGCTTCCTGAATATCCGAGTTGGCAAACTCGATAATGGTCGAACAGTGACTTTCGTTCACACCCCGGTACCAGGGCATGAAGTAGCCGAAGTTGTCGAGGTTGGATAACTGGCTCAACAGCCGGTCGGTATCCACATGCCAGCGATCATGCAGCAACTGTTCTTTGGCTGCTTCACTCGGTGCATTCTGGATATCGTCATAGAACCGTTCATAGGAATAGGCCGAGAAGTTCAGATCCTGCCAGAAATGGGTATGGCCCATCCTGTCTGAAGGTAAAGCGGTCGCCAGCGCAGTGTAGAGTGTGCCGAGATCGTTCAGGTCCAGCAGCGGCATGCCGGACTTCAGGTACGCCAGCGGGCCGGACGCTTCATCAAGCCCCCAGGCATCGCGAATCAGCGTCTGCAAGGGCACCGAAGGATACTGGGCGGGGTCACCATCCAGCGGCGCCTGGAATGCGGGGCCGGAGTCGTCGATCAGAAAACCCCGGGTCGGCGCTATATCCCGCCTCATGGGCTGATAGTTGGTCAGGCTACCAATACCACCTGCGCTGCACCCGGTGGCCAGCATTTGCTTGGGCCGTTGCAAATGATCCTTGACCCACGACACCACCGCGCGGTTGTTCCGCAGGCCATTGTGATGCCACACCAATGGCGGCGCATCGCCTGTCGGATCGTCATAAACCGCGACGCGGTCACCGGAATAGATGTCGCCCGTGCAATAGGGGATATAGACCATATTCCAGTTCTGGGTTTTCACCGAAGACAAGGGGTTGAGCCGCACCACAAACGGGCTGACCAGGCTGGCACTGGGGTTGGCAATATTCATGTAATCATCCGGAATACCATCCGGATTGCGCGCCCCGCGAATACCGGTCTGGCCCGAACAACTTTCATAATCCCAGCAGGCGCCGCCACCTTCCATATAGACAACCGTGTTGCTGGTGTTGGGCACGCGGTTGACGAAGAATTTGTACTCCGATCCGTTGCCACAGACAGCCCCGGTTTCGGCCGACAACTTCACAGTCTGCCATTCGTAGTACTTGCCCGGGCTAAAGCCATCATTGAAGCCCGCAGAGTTTGCCTGCAACGGATAGTCCCCCTGACGCTGGGCCTCCGTTACCGGATTGTCGGCCTTTGGAGGGCTGGTAAGATTCACCAGTGTCCGCCAAAAACCATAGTCTCCCAATTCCGCAAACGCTGCCCCCGACAACGACATACCCAGGGTCAGTATCAGCACTTTCATTGCGATGCTGTTTTTCACAGTCATCCCTCCCTCATTATTGTTATGGAGATCCACTTGTGAGGGCGTCGGAGTTAGCAGCTCCCTGCATCTCCAGCCCACGCTAAAACCTAGACGTGACACTGTGTTGCATCAATGGGAGAAATTAGACCGAATGACACTAAAAACAAGGCGGTTATAGCGCCGGCGGGAAAGTCTTTAAAAATGAACAGCCTCTCATCCGAGACGACTGAAACGGCATTCAATCCTTGGCCCGATATGCCTTGTCAGGGAGGGCCAACTTCGCAGGCCAGCACCAGCGCCCAAAATTCAGAGAAGTCATTTACCACAACATCCGGCTTGTGGGGATGGCGATGCGTACCCGGAAAGATGGTGTGCAACCAGGGCAAATCCCACTGGGCGCCGTTAAAGAAAACTGCCGTCATGCCTGCCCGTTTAGCCGCGATCATGTCGGTGGTGCTGTCACCGACATACCAGACGCTGGGGCCGACAGGATAATGGAGATTTTCGGCCGCAAGAATCAGTTGGTCCGGATGGGGCTTTCGCAATGGCGTGTCGTCACCGCAAACCTCAGTGTCAAACAGGTGTTGCCACCCAGAGCCTTCAACTGCTGCCAGCTCATGTTCAAAGAATTCACGGTCGCGGTTGGTGATCACGCCGACCTCAATCCCCAGATTGCGCAGGCCTGACAGCATCTGACTCACCTTCGGTTCGAAAGCCTTCACCGTGCCGTAGTGATTTCGGTAATGGCGGTTGAACGCGCTATGGGCAATCTGCTTGGCTGGCTCGTCTTCTCCGAACAGCACTTCAAAAATATCCGTTCGCGATATCTTGCGGTCAGCCTTCACTTTCGGGTGGAGCTGGGCAAACTCCCGGACGTACGCCACCAACCGTGCATCCTCCGGGGTTTTGCTGTCTTCCGGCATTACCATCCGGCTCATCAATCCCAGCGCATGAAATTCCGGCAGCATGTCGTCCACTGCGTGATACATCGCATCCAGCGTGTCCACCAGCGTGGCGTGCCAGTCGAACAGAATCACCTGCGGGCGAATCAGCTTGGCCACTGCAGGGTGCCAATCGGCTTCCTGGCGGGGTTCGGGAATTTCCGGCGGCGGGAAGGCCGTCGGACGCACCTCATCTACCCGAGCAGCAAAGGTATCAGCGGGAAAAGACGCAAGCGCATCCATCAGTGCTTCAAAACTGTCCAGAATCAGGTTTGGCCTGCTTTCCTTGCGGAACCAGCTCTCGATTCGGTGAAGCTCCCAGCCCGAGCCGTTATAAAACACCGGCGTCACGCCCGATGCGTTAGCGGTGACCATGTCGATATAGCTGTCGCCAACGTACCAGACCGCCGCATCGACGGGCACACCTACCGTTTGCGCAGCTCGCAGCAGCACTTCCGGGTCCGGCTTGTAATGAACCACATCATCGGCGCAAACCGTGCCGTCAAACAGATCCTGCCAGCGCCCCCCATCAACAATCGTCAGTTCCCGCTCAAGAAACTCCCGATTGCGGTTAGTGGCCACAACCAGTCGAATCCCCAGGGCGCGGCAGGCCTGCAGATACTCGTAGATACCATCCTGAAACGGCTTCACCTGCCCGAAGTACTTCCGGTAACAACGATTGTAGGCCTCATGGGCAATGGTTTTGGCCGCGGTATCCTGACCGAAAATGGCGTTAAAAATATCCGTGCGGGACACCCGCCGCTCCGCCAGAATCTGCGGATGAAGACGCCTGAAGATGCGGATGTAGCGAACCAGCCGGGCATCATCGGCGGTATTGCACTCAGCTTCGGGGAGCAGCCGTTCGACCAGCCCGAGATCCTCCAGCTGCGGCAGCATCTCTTCCATCGCGCTGAACATAGCGTCATGGGTGTCAACAAGGGTGCCGTGCCAATCGAACAACAGCGCAGCCGGCACCGGGAGCGAACTTTCAGAAGCCATCATTCGCACTCCTTCCTATGACCTGAAGCATGTAACTTACTGTGGCTTGTCCGCCGTTTTCACCTCGATCACCCGCCCGTTACGGAGCGTCACCACGCGGCGGAACTCAGTGCTACCAAAACCATAGAGCCACTCTTCAACCGGGTAGGTGGCCTGGACGGCGTTATCCCTCGGGCGGTGATCCGGAGGCGCATACCAGGTCACCCGCCTGGAAAGCGGTTCGCCGCACCGGGCCGCCACCTCGAACTCACTCAGACCTTCCCGTAACAAGCGAGGCTTGCAGGGGCCCGGTGCCCCGGGAGGAAAACCGTAGCCCATGGTGTCTTCACGGTGGAGCCGACCATCCCGAAATTCCAGGCGGCGGATAAAGCGCCCTGGACCCGGGTTGTAGTACCAGTGTTCGATCGTATTAATGATACCCAGTCCCGGAAGCACCGCCTGTGGATACTCCGCCACATAGTCCGGTTCACCGCAGCGTTCGCGGACCTCGACCGGCCAGTCACCCTCATCGACCAGCGACGTACCGCAACGAAAGGCAGCGCTCGCCTCAGCGGCCAGCAATATCAGACAGGCAAATACACCCAGCCTGAATCCCATTTAACGTCTCCAATTGCTGTGGTCTGACCGCAGTATCAAAACTTTGCGGGTGTGAGGCCTCGGACCTCTCGACGTCACTCTCCGTCTATCTACAGGAACAATGCGACCATTACCGGAATATAGATCAGCGCAAACAATGTACTTAACAGCGTAGTGCCTGCGGCCTGGCGTGGCGACTCATCCAGTAACGTGGCGATAACAACGGTATTGGCCGCGAGGGGCGTTACTGAAACAAGGAAAATCGCCCGATAAACCGCATCGTTATAGAACCCGAACCAGTGACTGTCGGCCCACCAGAACACCAGCGCCGATGCCGGCCAGACAACGAATTTCCCGAAGAATGCGATTGCAGTAAAGCGGATATTGCCCGCCAGCCCGCGAAAAGAAAGGATGCTCATGCCGATAATCATCATCCCGAAAATACTGTAGGCACCGCGCAGATTATCGAACAGAGGCGCAAAAATAGTCGGAATAACGACGCCACTCAGATTCAGCACTACCGCCAGCAAAAACGCATACAGCGCAGGCAATCGCGCAACCCGGATCAGGCATTCCCGGGCGGACGAACGCCCCCTCCCTGCCAGATAAAAACCCACGGAGTTTTCAAACAACGTCGTGCCGAGCATGCACACGATGTACAAACCCAAACCTTCCTGACCAAACAGCAACAGCGCAACCGGAATCCCGAAGTAGCCGGTGTTACCCGTTCCCACCGCCAGCGGAATAATGTTGGCGCTGCCATCATGGAGCCAGCGACGCGACACGGCTTGCAACAGCAGGCTGACCACCACGCAAAACAGGAACACCACAACCGGCAGCATCAACACTTCAATCGACAGCGGAGCGGCCATGACACCGGAAAAGATCACCGATGGGGTGACGATATACAGCATAATGCCGGCGATATGCCGGCCACTGGCCTCAAGGTAGCGACCGGCTATCCAGCCCAGCGCTACAGTGACATAAAGCGGTAACAACTTGGTAAACAGCGACAACACAACACTTATCAAGACGAGCGCAACCTGTGCAGGGGACAGACTGGATCACAGCCAGTCGACCGGGATTGGAATAGAATCCTGTAAACGATAGCGAACCCTGCCCCCAGCGACCAGTAGGAAAACAACGCATGCGTATTAACCTGGCCATAGCCATGTTTCTGCTTTGCTTGGTATCACTGAGCACATCCGCAGCCGAATCACTGCCCTCTGCCACGGCCATGTCTGACGCCACCGAGCAGTTCATGGCGACCGCTGCCTCCGGCGATATCAGCAGGGCTTACAAAGACCTCGCGCCCTATCTCGGCGTTCCCAGAGAAGCCTTCGATGCCTCGGCTGCCGAGGCGCACACCTACTTCAGAAAAGTGTTTGATCGTGCCGGCAAACCGGTGGGCAAAACACGGGTCGCCAGGGAGAAGATCGAAGACGACTTCTATCGGGAGGTCTGGCTGCAGAAATTCGCTGAAGCCGCTATCGCCTGGGAATTCACCTTCTATCAGGCAACACAGGGCTGGAAGTTGGTCGGAGTCAGCTACACAACCGATATTGAATCCCTGTATCGCCCCTATAGTCCCTGATAACGCCAGTAATCCCTAAAGCGCCCGGGCCGGCACTGACGCGAACCACTGAGCTGCGTTATAATGCGCCGTGACCGGGCTTTTGCAGAGTAATGGCACGATGTTGGCCGGGTGATTTCAGGTCACGTTTACAGGTATTTGCCGCACCAAATAATACCTGACTAATTTACTCTGATATTGTACAATCTTCCTCCAGAAGCCCCTCCAATAAGAATCTTCAGGGTTGTAACCGGGCCGTAAACTCAACGGCTACGGATGATTTACAACGCTCAAAAGCCAATCAGGGCAGCAACTTAGCCCGGGGCACAGCATCTACAGCGCTGGCATAACAGATTATCGCAGCGCCTTTATCAAACAGAGCCCGGCCACGGGCCTGCCCAAGAGAGAGACGGAGCAACGATCATGGCGAACACCGACAAGCAGGTGAACGAGCTGATCAAGCGGGAGTACGAACACGGGTTCGTCACCGATATCGAAGCCGACACCTTTGAGCCCGGCCTGAATGAAGATGTGATCCGGCGCCTATCAGCGATCAAGCAAGAGCCCGAGTTCATGCTCGAATGGCGCCTCAAAGCCTACCGTCGCTGGCTTGAAATGGAAGAGCCGGAGTGGGCGCATGTCGACTTTCCGAAAGTCGATTACCAGAATATCGCCTACTACTCTGCGCCCAAACGCAAAGAGGATATGCCCCAGAGTCTGGATGATGTTGATCCGGAATTGCTGCGTACCTATGAAAAGCTGGGCATCCCTCTGCATGAACGTGCCGCGCTCGCAGGCGTCGCAGTCGATGCTGTGTTCGATTCAGTATCGGTCGCCACCACATTCAAAGAGCCTCTCGCCAAGGCAGGTGTAATTTTCTGCCCGATTTCCGAAGCGGTTCATAAATATCCGGAACTGGTGAAGAAGTATCTCGGCAGCGTCGTGCCGGCCGGCGACAACTACTTTGCAGCATTGAATTCGGCAGTCTTCTCTGACGGCTCGTTCGTCTTTATTCCAAAGGGCGTTCGCTGCCCGATGGAGCTGTCCACTTACTTCCGGATCAATGCGGCCAACACCGGCCAGTTCGAACGTACCCTGATCATTGCTGAAGACAGCAGCTATGTCAGCTACCTCGAAGGCTGCACCGCCCCAATGCGGGACGAAAACCAGTTGCACGCAGCCGTCGTCGAGCTGGTGGCACTGGACGATGCCCAGATCAAATATTCCACCGTTCAGAACTGGTACCCCGGTGATGAAAACGGCAAGGGCGGCATCTACAACTTCGTCACCAAACGCGGTGCCTGCATCGGCAAAAACTCGAAGATTTCATGGACCCAGGTTGAAACCGGTTCAGCCATCACCTGGAAATACCCCAGCTGTGTCCTGCGGGGCGAAAACAGCGTGGGCGAGTTTTACTCGGTGGCACTGACCAACAATTACCAGCAGGCCGATACCGGCACCAAGATGATTCACCTGGGCAAAAACACGTCCAGCACAATTATCTCGAAGGGCATCTCCGCCGGCCGCAGCAGCAACGCCTATCGGGGGTTGGTCAAGTTCGGCCCCGGAGCAGAAGGCGCGCGTAACTTCACCCAGTGTGATTCCCTGTTGATTGGCGATCAGTGCGGCGCCCACACGTTCCCGTATATCGAGAGCAAGAACAAAGGCGCGATTGTTGAGCACGAAGCCACCACATCCAAGGTCAGCGACGAGCAAATGTTCCTCTGCCGCCAGCGCGGCATTGATCCGGAACAGGCGGTGTCCATGATAGTAAACGGCTTCTGTAAAGAGGTGTTCAAGGAACTGCCGATGGAGTTTGCGGTTGAAGCCGGCAAGCTGCTGGAAGTCAGCCTTGAAGGGTCGGTCGGCTAAAGCGGCACTGACCCCGTCATACAACATTCGTTGAACCAACGTACAGATCAAGACGAGAGAGAACGACATCCATGCTGAGCATTCGTAACCTGCACGCCTCCGTCGAAGGCAAGGAAATCCTCAAAGGCATCAACCTGGACATCAAACCGGGTGAAGTTCACGCCATTATGGGCCCCAATGGCTCGGGCAAAAGCACGCTGTCCGCCATTCTGGCTGGCAACGAAGCCTACGAGGTCACCGACGGTGAGGTGCTGCTGGATGGCAACAACCTGCTTGAACTGGCCACAGAAGAGCGTGCCCGTGAAGGCATTTTCCTCGCATTCCAGTACCCGGTCGAGATTCCGGGCGTCAGCAACATGCAATTCCTGCGCACTGCGGTCAACGCCATGCGCACCCATCGCGGCAAGGAAGAGCTGAGTGCTGTCGAGTTCATGAAGCTGGCGAAGGAAACCTCAAAGCAGGTCGATCTTGATCCGGAATTCCTGAAGCGCGGCGTCAACGAAGGCTTCTCCGGTGGCGAGAAAAAACGCAACGAAATCATGCAGGCGCTGATGCTTGAGCCGCGGATTGCGATTCTCGATGAAACCGATTCCGGCCTCGATATCGATGCATTGAAAGTCGTATCCGATGGCGTCAATGCTCTGCGCTCTCCTGAACGCGCCGTGTTGATGGTGACCCACTACCAGCGCCTGCTGAACCACATCGTGCCTGATTATGTTCACGTCCTGGCCGGCGGCAAGATCGTCAAATCAGGTGGACGGGAACTGGCGCTGGAACTGGAAGAGCGCGGTTATGGCTGGTTGGGCATCAAAGACGAAGTCGAGGCCAGCTAAGGTATGGTTATGACGAAAGCAGCCCCAACCCTGAACGCAGATTTCCTGGAAGCCGCTGGCAGCAACCTGCCATCGCCACTCCAGACTTTGCGGGCACAGCGCGGCAAGGCACTGGTTGATATGCCACTACCGACTCGCCGAACCGAAAACTGGAAATACTCCAGCCGGTACCTGCAGTTGTCAGACGCCATGGCATCGGCCCTCCCCTCTGGGCGCAAAGCAGGCCCGGCACTGGCATTCGATGGCTATCACGTGGTGATCCATAACGGTGTTGTCGTGCCGGAAGCCAGCGATTTCCCCGATATCGACGGTATCGAGATTCTGAGCTTTGCCGATCTTGATGATATCGCAGCCCAGCAATTGGCCGAGCGTCTTGATAACACGCTGGACAGCAACGCCGTCCAGATGTCACGGCTGAATACGGCGCGCTTTGAAGACGGTCTCTTTATCCGTCTGAAACCCAACGCCGTGATGGAAAAGCCTTTATTTGTCATCTGCGAAACTGATGCGCATGCCACCGGTTCGGTGTACCCGCGCATTTACGTCGAAGCGGGCACCAACAGCCAGATGACACTGGTTGAAGAATACATGTCCACCGGTACTGAGCCGGCACTGGTTAACACAGTCAGCGAGTTCAGTCTTGCCGACGGCGCGAATATCACCAGCGTGCGGCTGTCACTGGAAGGCACCAACACCCAGCATATCGGCGCAACCGGTGCTCGCTTGTTGGCTAACGCCCGCTTTGACAGCCACTGCGTGGGCTTCGGTGGCCCGCTGCGCCGGCATGACCTGCAGGTACGGCTGGAAGCGGCTGGTGCAGAATGCCGCCTGAACGGCGTCGCCGTGACTCAGGGCAAGCAACATTACGATAACCACACGACCATTGAGCATGTGGCGCCGCACTGCAACAGCGAAGAAACCTATCGCAATATTGCAGCAGACGAATCCCACGCCATTTTTAACGGCCGGATTCATATTCACAAGGATGCCCAGAAATCCAACGCCAACATGAGCAACAAGAACCTGTTGCTGTCCACTGGCGCGGAGATCGACACCAAACCCGAGCTGGAAATCTACGCTGACGATGTTAAGTGTGCCCACGGCGCAACCATCGGTCGGCTTGATGAATCAGCCCTGTTCTATCTGGTATCCCGGGGTATCGACCGGCGAGAAGCCAATACCCTGCTCAGCATGGCATTCATCAACGAACTGATTGCCCAGATTCCGGTCGAGGCCGTTCGGGAAACCGTGCAGGCACGACTGAATCAGTTTATCGAGCAGACCTTTAAAGGAGCCTGATTGACGATGACCGATCTCGCTGCGGGCAAAAAAGCACTCAACGTCGAGGCCATTCGCAAAGACTTCCCGATACTGTCCGAGACGGTCAACGGCAAGCCCTTGGTGTATCTCGACAACGGTGCGTCTGCCCAGAAACCGGTGCAGGTGCTTGATGCCATGGACCGTTACTACCGTCAGATGCATTCCAACGTGCACCGTGGCGCCCATACGCTGGGCGATCGCGCCACTGCGGCGTTCGAGGGTGCGCGCGACACTGTTCGCCAGTTTGTGAACGCCCGCAGCACCCGGGAAATCATCTGGACCCGCGGTACAACCGAAGCGATCAACCTGGTGGCTAACGGTCTGGCAGGTCAACTATCTGAAGGCGACGAGATTCTGGTCAGCCAGATGGAGCATCACGCCAATATCGTGCCCTGGCAGATGATTGCCGAACGCACCGGCGCTGTCATCCGCCCGATTCCGATTACGCCTGAGGGTGAACTGGATCTTGCAGCTTTCGACATCCTGCTCGGCGAAAAAACACGAGTGCTGGCGCTAACTCACGTATCCAACGCGCTGGGCACCATCAATCCGATCGAAAAACTGATCCGCAAGGCCCGCGACAAAGGCGTGATTACCGTCATTGACGGTGCTCAGGCGGTGCCGCATTTCAAGCCTGACGTGCAGGCACTCGGCTGCGATTTTTACGCTTTCTCCGGCCACAAGCTGTTTGGCCCCACAGGCATTGGCGTACTTTACGGCCGCGAGGAGCTACTGGAAGCCATGCCTCCCTATCAGGGCGGTGGCGAGATGATTGAGCGGGTGTCGTTCGAAAAGACCACCTGGAACACCCTGCCTTACAAATTTGAAGCCGGCACACCGGCCATCGCTGAAGCGGTGGGGCTTGGCGCGGCGATCAACTATCTCGAGAGCCTTGACCGCAAAGCCGTTGAAACGGCAGAACAGGCGCTGTTACAGCACGCCAACAAGCTGGTGGAAACCGTACCCGGCATGCAGGTCATCGGCACTGCCGCGAATAAAGTACCGGTGATGTCCTTTAAAATTGAGGGTTTGCACCCCAGTGATATAGGCACACTGCTGGATCAGCAAGGCATTGCCATTCGCACCGGCCATCACTGCGCCATGCCGCTGATGGATTTTTTCAGTGTGCCCGGTACAGCCAGGGCATCGTTCGCGTTTTACAATACGCTGGATGAAGTGGAGCAGCTGTTTGCCGCGCTCCAGAAAATTCAGCGCCTGTTTGCCGACTGAACCGGCGTTCAGGTATCAATCACCATACTGAAAGGGGGCGAATCAATGACGGCAGAAACCTTTACACCGAGCGTTGGCGTCACCATGACACCGGCAGCGGTCGACCACGTCCGCAAACAGTTGGCAAAGAAGCCGGATGCCCAGGGTATTCGTCTGGCCGTGCGCAAGAGCGGATGCTCTGGCTTTATGTACGAAACCGAGTGGGTCACCGAACAACTCGACGATGACGCGGTTTTCACTATCGACAACGTCGATGTCTACGTTGAGCGCAAACACCTGCCGGTAGTGAATGGCACGGAAATCGATTTCATCCGCGAAGGGCTGAATTCGATGTTCCACTTCCGTAACCCTAACGCGACGGCCGAGTGCGGTTGCGGCGAGAGCTTCTCAATTGCCTGAACCGCTTACAGCGTATTGAAGCGCAACGGGGATAGTCCGGGAACGAAGCAACACTGATTGAAAGGCGAGGCAGTCCGAACATGCAAGAACGCGAAGTTGTCCTGACCAAGCGCGAAGTAGAGGCACGCCTTGTGCCCTCCGGAACCGAGATCATGGTGCCGGCCGATACCTTTGTGACCATTACCCAGTCACTTGGCGGCACCTTCTCCGTCGCCGTCAATGGCAACCTCGCGCGCATTGAAGGCCACGACGCAGATGCCCTCGGCAAAACGCCGCCTGAAAGCAGCTTTGACACCCCGGAAGACGGGTCGGTCAACGACCATCAAGTATGGGAAGCCATGCGCAGCTGCTATGATCCGGAAATCCCGGTCAACGTGGTCGATCTTGGCCTCATCTACTCGTGCGAAGTCGTGCAAGGCACAGAAGAAGGCAATCAGGTTAATATCGTGATGACCCTGACAGCAGCCGGCTGCGGCATGGGGCCTGTGATCACCGAGGACGTCAGACGCAAGGTTGAGCACGTGCCTAACGTCGACAAGGTCAACGTGGAACTGACCTTTGATCCGCCGTGGAACAACGACATGCTCACTGACGAAGCCAAGCTCGAACTGGGCATGATGTAACGCGCCATTCATTCACTAACGAATTCTGAATCTGATATGATCGCTTCCCAGCAGTTTCTCGACAATCCGCTCGGCCAGAAAATCACGCTCGATGATGTAAACGATGCCTTTGAGTTCCTGGATGACTGGGAAGAGCGTTACGCCTATATCATCGACCTCGGCAAGCAGTTGCCGGCGTTTCCGGAAGAGCAGAAAATCGAAGACAATTACGTGCATGGCTGCCAGAGCCAGGTATGGCTGATCCACTATCAGGACGCGGATTCTGGCCGGCTGTTCCTGCTGATCGACAGCGATGCCATGATCGTTCGAGGCCTTGCCGCCATTATCCTGATCGCGCTGAACGCTCGTAAACCGAGGGAGTTGCTCACAGTCGATATAGACGAACTGTTCGAGAAGCTTGATCTTTTCCGCCACATCTCTCCTACCCGTGGCAATGGCCTGCGTTCAATGGTCGGCAAGATCCGTGAACTGGCCGCGCAGGAAGCCACCCAGTAGCTGAGACTTCCAGCGCGCACCCAACAAAAAGCCCGGATGATCAATCCGGGTTTTTTGGTTTCGGGGACCGGGGCATCCAGCCCTACCACATGATAGCAATATCATCCCGCTGCAAATTCAGCTGCCCACCTTCAGTCATAATCAGGCCATTACTGAAATCGGGATGAACATTATTAACGGTCATGGTGGCTTTGGCATCCCGTAGTTCCGGCGTCGCATCCGGGGCATCAAAGAAACGGAAACTGCGATACAACTGAAGCTCATCCCCAGGCCTTAACCCTGAAGTGGCGCCAGACGCCAGATAAACTGCCTGACCGTCAACCCGAGTGATCCGTGTAATGAACGGCTGGCAGGCAATCGCGCTCTGGATCGCCTGCCCCATCTTGTCCAGCGCTTCACCCACCGCTTGACCATAGCCTGACTGTCGGAAAGCCGCCGAGCCAAAACCCGTAACCTCCGTCGAATCCACATCCCATTCACCTGTTGCCGTGAATCGCTGCCGGTAAACCGGTGATCCGCTGAAGCCGTCATAAACCATCAGGTCGGCAACAAATTCCCGGTTGCGGTTGGTCATCCCCATGCTGCGCTTCATGCGATCGGTCACTGACGCCCCCCATGCGCGGGGATCCGACAGACTCAAATCGCGAATAACACCGGTCACCACAAACTGGGCATCAAGCTCTCGTGCCAGTTCGATGATATTGGTCAGGCTGTTATCAAAGCGCTGGCTGGTAGGTGCATTCAATGGCTCGGGAAACATCTGTAACCGCGAGGCACTCAGCACTTCCATGCCGCCATCTGCAACCACTCGCTGCCTGAGTTTTTCCGGCAAGACTTCGCCGGCATCGCCGATTTCACCCACACTGGTCTGCTCCGGGTGCAAAACCGGGAATCCCGTAATCGCCACACGCTTGCGCATGCGCGCTGCATCCCGCGCTTCGCAGTGTTGGGCGACAGACATGTCCGCCTCAATTGTCAGCCGGAGGATATTGCCGCGACGTTGCTCTTCGAGGATGCGAACCTGCTTTGCGCGCGCCCTTGACGCAACAGTCAGTCGCGAGTCAGTGAGTACACCATTTTCCATGGTGTCCTGACTGTTGATGGTCGCTTCATATTGCAGTGCCGCATCGCGCAACGCCGAGGTTCGCGCGTCATCTCGCGCCGCCTGAATATCGTCGCCGACGATAACTGCCTGACCTGTGCCCTGCACCCACTCAGCAGATGCTGTGCCAGCAAAGCACACACATATCCACACCAGACATCCGCCAAGCCAACGCTTTGCCACCGCCATCAATATCACTCCAGATAGTAAAGGGAATCGACATTCTTGCTTTGGATGTCGCCCTGGCTGTCGTTGGTTCGCGGCATCGGTATCGCACAGGCACTCCGCACGTCGGCATCATCATGCTTTGCCACACATTCACGGAACCGCGGCTCAAGCTTGAGCTCCATAACCGACTCAATCACCCCATCACTGTGCTCGTTAACCGCCACCAGTTTGGCGCCACGAATATAGCTATCGACATAGGTCCGGAACATATCGTTTCGAAGAACGAAATCATTCACCGTCGAGCTTCCGTAAATCACTGTGCCGTATACCCTTTCCGCCAGGTTACGATAGGCATCCAGTTTGGAAGCCCGCCGCGCGAGCAGTCGCTTGCGTGTATCCAGCCGGTCAGCGCTGGCGTTTTCATAAGTGCCAAAGCCACTGACGCGCACAACAATCGGTTCAGGCCTGTTTTCTCGGGCACTTTGCTGATCCTGACCGGAGCTTGCGCAGCCCGACAGGGCAAGAACAGAGGCCAGCAGGCCAATTCCCAGATACTTCATGATGAAAGTTCCCCGACAGTTTCGGTATGTCATCGTTGATTTTCACAGACCCATGAAAAAATCACGCCACAATACACAAGGCACTGATAGTTATTGCGATATTCCCATTCACCCCTTTTTATCGGCATCACCGGGCGGCAAAAACATACCGCCTTTGGTCCTGCCGCGGTGGCCGACAAATGTCATTGTTTTACAAACGATTAACAATGCCCCCACACAACGTAACTCCACGCCAGTAGTTGCCCGGGCGCCACTCCCCTATATTTTCCAACAGACAAAATCCTTGAGAAAACGTACGTTGAACTGGAGAAAGACTCTCATGCGACTATCCCGCCTCGCCCTGGCTGTCAGCCTCGGACTGGTCACCACACAAACCTTTGCCGGCCCTCAGGCCTTCACCACTGCCCGATCATTTGCCATGGGCGGCACCGGCGTGGCGGTTGCGCATCCTGCTTCGGCAAACACTTCCAACCCGGCGATGATGGCTGCTACGCATCACGAATGGGCTGACGACTTTGGCGTTATTTTCCCTTCAGTCAATGCCCGCTTCGCTGATGATGAGGAAGTGCTCGACCAGATTGACGCCATTCAAGACACCATAGACCGCATCAACGAAAGCGCGAGTAACAATAATATTCCAGGCGTGCAGCAAGGCGCGGGCGTGCTCGAGAGCCAGCTTCGAGAACTGAATCAGGATACAGCCCGGGCTGACGCAGGTCTGGGCTTCAGCATCGCACTGCCACTGGAGCATTTTTCAGTAGGTGTATTTGCCGACGCCTCTGTGCGCGCCACAACCCGGGGCAATGTCAGCGACAGCGACCTGCTGATTCTGGACCAGATTGAAAACGACGCCGTAACAGCCGGTACCGTCAATGATATTGGCGACCAGTTGACGTCAGACGGCACCATCATCGCCGCAGCCGTCGGTGAAGTCGGTATCAGTATCGCTCATGCATTTGAAGTAGCAGACAACCGCACCCTGTCAGTTGGCGTTTCCCCCAAGTACGTTCAGCTGCGCACGTTTGAATACCGACAGGATGTCAGCGACTTCGAAGATGATGACTTTGACGCGGACGAGTACCAGACCGACGATAGCGGCTTCAACGTTGACCTGGGTGCAGCCTACGCCTTCGGTAGCGAGCAGAACTGGACGGCGGGTCTGGCCGTGCGTAACCTGATCCCGATGGATCTGAAATCCAACAGCGGTCGAACCTTTGAGCTCGAGCCCACTGTAACGGCCGGTATCGCCCACCAGGGCAGCATGCACGTGCTGACCGCCGAAGTGGACCTGACCAAGAACAAAGCCTTCGGCTACGGCGACGACACTCAGTGGCTGGCGCTGGGCGCCGAGTTTGACGTCTTCCGCTATGTTCAGCTGCGCGGCGGTGTACGCCAGAACCTGGCCAGCAACGACAACAACGCGGGCATCGAAGAGACGACTCAGTTCACCTTCGGCTTGGGCGTGTCGCCATTTGGCGCACATCTGGAGTTAGCGGGACTTGTTAGCGATACTGAGATGGGCGCGGCGATAGAACTGGGCGCAGCGTTCTGACCAGACACTTGTAGATTCAAGGACGGCCATACCCTGCGAGGCATTCAACATGCTTGCATGGGTATGGTGCCATTAGCTCCGGATAGTCAACACCTGACAAAAACAAAATAATCAGGGTGTCCAATTGCTCAACGGTACGACGGTTAGCCAACACCAGAGCTGCATCCGCCCCTGGTGGCACAACATCATCGTTGGTGTCTTACTGACGCCAGTAAACGGTGTTGCCTTAATTTTACTGTCGTTGCTCACCCTGCCTGCGATTGCCGCTCAACCGATCGACCCCACCTCTGCGCAGCAACCACTGACTTTACAGACAGATATTCTGATCGAAAGCCAGCCGCTCACGCTGAAAGACATCATGCAGGTGCCGGAATCAGATTGGCAGCCTGCGCCGGAGGATATCAACCAGGGCTACGACAGCCGTGGCCACTGGTTCCGCATCCAGCTCGATAACAAATCAGGACAGAATCTCGACCGGCTACTTGAGATCGCCTATCCACTGCTCGACTTTATAGAGTTCTATGAAGTGAGCCGCGGACAGCTGATCCGCAAAATCATCACCGGCGACGAGTTGCCTTTCTCTGCTCGGCCTATCGCCAACACCAGCTTCGTCATTCCGCTGGCACTGGACGCGGCAAGTACTAAAACGGTTTATCTCAGGATCCAGACCCAGGGCACGCTGCTGGTGCCGCTGGCATTGTGGCAGGATACGGCATTTTGGGCCGCCAGCTCCCAACAAACTGTCTGGCGCAGTATGTTCTACGGTATTTTGCTGGTCATGGCCGCCTTCAACCTGTTTCTGTTCCTGTCGATCAGGGAGCGCGCCTATTTCTACTATGTCGTTGTAGTGCTCTCGATACTGGTGCTGATGATGTCGCTGCATGGTTTCAGCTTCCAGTATCTGTATCCCGCATGGCCCAGGATCAATGATCGCCTGCTGCTGTTTATTGTCCCCTTCAGCCAGTTGAGCCTGTGCCTGTTCGCGTCGGAATTTCTGATGCTCAAAAGGCGGCATATCTACTGGCACAGAGCAATGATGATTCTGGCCAGTTTGACAGCGGTAATGGCCATCACCAGCCTGTTTATGCCCTACGCGCTTTCAATCAGAGCGTCTGTCGCCCTGGCCTTACCCGTTTCGCTGGCGAATCTTGCTGCCGGCCTTACATTGCTTGCACAGGGCGAAAAAAATGCCCGTTTCTTCTCGGTCGCGTGGATGTCGCTACTTCTCGGCGTGCTGGCCACTGTACTCCACCAGTTCGGCCTGCTCCCCAGCGTGTTTATTGTCGAAAACGGCATACCGCTGGGCGCGTCGATACAGGCGCTGCTCTTCTCATTTGCTCTTGCCGATCGCTACAACCGCAGCAAGGAGGCCTACTTCCGCGCCAAGGAAAATCAGCTTGAAGCACTCAAGCGCCAGCAGGCAACCGAGGCGGCGCTTTACCGCGCCAGCAGTCACCACGAACTGACGGGCCTGCCCAACCGAGCGCTATTTGAAAGCATCATCAAATCCGACGCCCAACAGGACGAGAAGACAAAACTGAGCGCGTTGTTTCTGGTGCACCTATTGCACTTTGACGACGTCAACAAAACCCTTGGCCACGAGTACGCCGACCAACTCCTGACGCAGTGCGCCCGGCGCCTGAACACACTGGCCAACCAATGCGCCGGCATTGTGATACTCGAAGAAGCGCCTGAACCAAGTGCTATCGCCCATGTTGAGGGGGTAAGCTTTACCTTTATGCTCACCGGCGATACTCGCAAGGAGATTATTGAAGCCTCCCGACCTCTGACAGAAGGCCTCAGCAACCCGATCGAGTTTCTGGGGCTCACCCTTGAACAGCAGTTTGTCGTCGGCTGCAGCTTTGCCGAAGGCGACGACGTTGCGCCATCAAGTCTGTTGCGTGAAGCGTTCATCGCATTTGACCAGCATCATCACTTTCATGGGCAGATTGCGATCTACCACCCCGAGATGAATCCCTACAGCCCTCGCCGCCTGATGCTGATGACGGATTTGCGCGAAGCGCTGCGCACCGACAACCTGGCGCTGCATTTCCAGCCACAGATCCACCTGCAGTCGCGCCGGGTGGCCGGCTTCGAGGCCCTGATCCGCTGGCAGCATCCCGAACACGGCCTGGTGCCGCCTGATGAATTCATCCCGATGGCAGAGCAAACCGGGCTGATCAAACCCGTGACCCGCTGGGTCATTGTGCGGGCCTTGCAATTCTGCAAATCGCTGGATCAACTGGAGTGTGACGCCACGGTTTCCGTCAACATCTCGGCAATCAACCTGCGGGAACCTGATTTTTGCGCAGAAGTCTGTGAATTGCTGAACGCCAATCACGTCGCCGCTCAGCGGCTGGTGCTCGAGGTAACGGAAAGCGCCGCCATGGCTGATCCCGCGCACTCTCTGGCGGTGCTGAGCGCCCTCAGAAAAGCCCATGTACGATTGTCGATTGATGATTTTGGCACCGGGCATTCATCGCTATCTTACATTCGAAAGCTGCCGGTCAACGAAATCAAGATCGACCGCTCTTTCGTGACCGAAATGAGCCATAACCAGGGGGATGAAACCATCGTGCGCACAACCCTGAACATGTGCCACGACCTGGGCTACGAAGTGGTCGCAGAGGGAGTTGAAAACGCAGAAACCCAGACACTCCTGAGTGAGATGGGCTGTGATGTTATCCAGGGTTATCATATCGCCCGCCCCATGGCACCGGACGCTGCGCTGGCCTGGCTGGAAGCCACCGAATGGGCACGACGCCATCTTCCCGATTGAGCAGGGAGTTTGCGCGCCAACGCCTTCAACCGGATAATCCCTCCGGGGCCATCAAGAGCCTCTCATTTTTTGTTCGGGAGCTTACATGGAGATCTATCTGGTTGGCGGTGCAGTCCGCGACGCCCTGCTGGGACGCCCCGTAAAAGACCGGGACTGGGTGGTGGTCGGCGCGACACCGGACGACATGCTCGCCCGGGGGTTCCGTCAGGTCGGCGCCGATTTTCCGGTTTTTCTGCATCCGGACACTCAGGAAGAATATGCACTGGCTCGCACCGAACGCAAACAGGGCCATGGCTATCACGGCTTTGAAGTTCACAGCGCGCCGGATGTCACGCTGGAGGACGACCTGCTGCGGCGTGATCTTACGATCAACGCAATGGCCCAGGCGAGTGACGGCAACATTATTGATCCTTTCTCCGGTCAGCAGGATTTGGACAATCGCCTGCTCCGCCATGTATCGCCCGCCTTTGCCGAAGACCCCTTGCGCATTTTGAGAACTGCTCGATTCGCCGCCCGTTTTGCTTCACTTGACTTCAAGGTCGCCGACGAGACCCTTACCCTGATGCGAAAAATGGTGGACGACGGCGAAGTAGATTTTCTGGTGCCCGAAAGGGTCTGGACCGAAATGCAACGCGCAATGCAAGAAACAGCGCCCCGGGTGTTCTTCGACGTTCTACATCAATGTGGCGCCCTCAGCCCTCTGCTACCGGCACTCGCAGACGCCCTGACTGAGAACGACCAACCGTTGAAGGCACTGACGGCCGCCGCCCGACTCAGCCACAACACCGCTGTGCGTTACGCCGCTCTGACAGCCGGTCTCGGTGATTCGGAGGCCGTACGCGCCCTGTCCGATAAGCTGAAAGCGCCCAACGATTGCCGCGAGCTCGCCATGATCCTGGCAGCCCAGCGAGACGTCCTGCTGCATACCGAATCTCCGGGCGCAGAAGCTCTGCTTGGCCTGTTCAACCAATCCGATGCCTGGCGTCGCCCCGAACGCTTCGCCGAGCTGCAGGTCGCCGCCGAAGCATTGGCACAAGCCCTTGGCCGGAACATCGATACCGATCAGATAAAAACGGCACTTGGCGCCGCGCAAGCAGTAGACCCCAGGCAGTTGATGGCGGAGGGATACAAAGGACCGGAGTTGGGAAAAGCCATCCAACATGCACGACTTGACCATATAGGATCAGTAATCAATCCATCTTCACAAGGCATGCCTGAATGACACCATCTGACGCCGTCGCTCTGGTCACCGGTGCAGCCCAGCGTTTGGGCGCGGCCACAGCCGAGCACCTGCACACACGAGGTTTGCGGGTGATCATCCATTGCCGCAGCCATCGGGTCGAAGCAGACGCACTGGCAGCAAAACTCAATCTGCAACGCCCTGACTCGGCAACTGTAATGCAGGCTGACCTGACTGAACCTGACGCTATCAACCAACTGGCAATCAACGCCTGCGCCTACTGGCAGCGACTGGATGTGCTGGTCAACAACGCATCTGTTTTCTACCCGACTCCGACCGAATCCGCATCACTGGAGGACTGGGATGTCATCATGCACAGTAACCTGCGCGCCCCCTTTCTGCTCGGCCAGGCCTGTGTGCCCGCGCTGCGTCAGAGCAAAGGGTGCATCATCAACCTGATCGACATTTATGCCGAGCGCCCGCTGGCCGACCACCCGCTTTACTGCGCCAGCAAAGCGGGATTGGCGATGTTGACCCGCTCCTGGGCGCGTGATCTCGGGCCTGACATCAGGGCCAACGGCGTGTCCCCTGGCGCTATTATGTGGCCGGAACAGGATGACGCCGTAACCCTGGACTATCAGGACCGCATTGTGAATGCCACCTCGCTCAAGCGCACCGGCAACGCGCAGGATATCGCCGGCGCGATTGGATACCTCGCGTGCGATGCGCCCTATGTCACCGGTCAGATTCTGGCAGTCGATGGCGGCCGCAGCCTCAACATATAGGATCAATGCCCGCATGGGCGCAGGGAGCTGATCCGGCCGCAAACCCGCAAATTCAGATACAATGTCCATACACTTATAACAGGAGTAACGCTGATGCGTGACGTCGTCATCGCGGCAGCCCGCCGCACCCCCGTAGGCGCCTTTGGTGGCAGCTTGTCCAGCTTGCGAGCCGATCAACTCGGCTCTGCCGTGATCAAAGCGTTAATCGAAGAAACGGGCATTACCGGCGACCAGGTCGACGAAGTCATCATGGGACAGGTTCTCACTGCAGGCTGCGGCCAGAACCCTGCGCGCCAGGCCAGCATTAATGCCGGCCTGCCAACGAGCGTGCCAGCCATCACCATCAACAAGGTCTGCGGTTCCGGCCTCAAAGCCGTGCACATGGCGGTTCAGGCCATTCGTTGCGGCGATGCCGAGCTGATTATTGCCGGCGGTCAGGAAAGCATGAGCCAGTCTCCTCATGTATTGCCTAACAGCCGCAACGGTCAGCGCATGGGCGACTGGAAAATGGTCGACACCATGGTGAATGATGGTCTGTGGGATGCGTTCAACGACTACCACATGGGTATTACAGCCGAGAATATCGTCGAGAAGTACGACATTTCCCGCGAGGAGCAGGACAACTTTGCCGCCAGCTCACAGCAAAAGGCTGTGGCCGCAATGGAAGCCGGCTACTTTGACAGCCAGTTGGTGCCACTGAGCATTCCCCAACGCAAGGGCGATCCGGTTGTTGTAGACAAGGACGAATGCCCCCGTGCCGGCGTGACCGGTGACAGCCTGGGCAAGTTGCGCCCGGCCTTCAAAAAGGACGGCAGCGTCACTGCCGGCAACGCTTCCTCGCTTAATGACGGTGCCGCAGCGGTTATCGTCTGCAGCGCAGAGAAAGCACAGGCACTCGGCTTGACGGTTCTGGCGACCATTCGCAGCCACGCCAATGCCGGTGTTGATCCAACGATTATGGGGACAGGTCCAATTCCCGCCAGCAGCCGCTGTCTCGACCGGGCAGGCTGGACCGTTGACGACCTGGATCTGATTGAAGCCAACGAAGCTTTTGCCGCCCAGGCCATTTCGGTCAACCGGGAACTCGGCTGGGATACCAATAAAGTCAACGTCAACGGTGGTGCAATTGCGCTGGGCCATCCGATCGGCGCATCCGGCTGCCGCATCCTGGTGACCCTGCTGCACGAAATGCAACGCCGGGACGCCCATAAAGGGCTGGCGACATTGTGCATCGGTGGCGGCATGGGCGTGGCTCTGGCCGTAGAACGCTAAGCCCCAACACTGAAAAGCGACCTTACCCGTATTGCAGGGTAAGGTCGCTTTTTGATACCAGACGCAAGACTCAACCCGCCGGCTCTACGCCTGGTGCCACACCTGTTCATATAAATCGACAATTTCTGCCTCGCTGGGGACTCGGGGGTTATTCCCCGGAGAACCAGACGCCAGCGCCTGCTGAGCCATCAATCCCTGTAGCGACACATACTTTTCCCGCTCAATCCCGAAATCCGCCATGCTCGGCACCTGCAGCTCGCGGTTGATTGCCTGCAGCTCGTCCAGCAAACGCTCATTGGCGAGGGTATCCGAATCTTTTGGCGTGGCTATCCCCATAGTGCGGGCGCACTGCGCATAGCGGGCCGGAGCACCGGGCAGGGAAAAGCGAGTGATTGCCGGCAACAACATCGCATTACTGAGGCCATGAGGCACATGAAAGTGCGCGCCAATTGGACGGCTCATACCGTGGACCAGCGCGACCGAGGCATTGGAGAAGGCGATCCCGGCGAGCGTCGAACCCAGCATCATCGCTTCTCGCGCCTCCCGATCATCCGGATTGTGGTAGACCCGGCGAAGGTTGGGCGCCAGCAGCGCAATTGCCGAAAGCGCCTGCTGGTCACTAAAAGGGCTCGCCTTCTGGCTGACATACGCCTCAATGCCATGAGTCAGCGCATCAATCCCGGTATCTGCCGTCACTCGAGGGGGCGCCGTAAGCGTCAACTCAAAATCGATAATTGCCGCCAAGGGCATAAAGGCCAGGCCCATACAGAGCATCTTTTCGTCAGATTCTGCATCAGTAATGATCGTAAACCGGGTCGCCTCTGAACCCGTGCCCGCGGTTGTCGGAATAGCGATCACCGGCAAGCCGGCTTCGGTGACGTCACGCGGTACTTTATAGTCGGCCATGCGGCCGCCATGTTTGCCGAGTACACCGATCGCCTTGGCACTATCGATCGCGCTGCCGCCGCCCAACGCCACAATCGAATCAAAACTGCCATCTTTGAGCTGCTGAACTGCCGGCAAAAGAGAAAGTTCCGAAGGCTCCGGTTCCGTTTCGGCAAACACGCCACAACTCATCCCCGCGCTACCGAGCACATCATCCAGCAGCTCAACATGCCCAAGGGAGACCATCATCTGGTCTGTGACAATCAACGGATGCCGGCACCCGAGCGTTTCCAGCACAGCCGGCAATCGTCTGATGGCGCCGGCTCCGGTTTCCAACATGCGTGGCAATACAATTCTGTGCGTCATACTCCAGCCCTCCTGATGACAGTTGCGCCGCTTGCATGGAAGCGGGCCAGTGCTCTTTTCCATCAATGTCGCGTAAGTCAGGCAACCCGCAATCAGAATCAACGTGATGCGCGACGCACTTCCAGCGCGGACATCACACGGCTAACTGTCTGCCGACTGAACGTCAGGACAAAAATAGAGGTAACAGCAATAACACGTGGCGGGATGACAGGAAAGGAAGGTATAAAGCAGCGCGTTTGAGTCGCTTCAAAAGCCGCTTGAAACTTAAAAACCAGTAAAAAAATCGCATAGCTCAACAGATCATATCACTCAAAGGCAGCACATAAACTTAGACCATGCGATAATGCGCGCGAACATACGGAGAGTGTCTATATGAAATTATGCATACCTAAAGAATGTCATCCCAATGAACACCGGGTCGCAGCGACCCCGGCGTCCGTTGGAAAGCTGATAAAACTGGGCCATAGCGTTGCTATCGAAACTGGCGCCGGTTTGTCTGCAAGCTACACCGATCAGGCGTATATCAACGCCGGCGCCGAGGTTATCGAGGATCCTCGCGAGCTGTGGACCAACGCCGAATTCATCCTCAAGGTCAGGGCGCCGGAATACAACGACGCCCTCGGCGAAGACGAAGCCAATCTGATCAAGGATGGCGCGCACCTGCTGAGCTTTCTCTGGCCTGCGCAAAATCCCGAGTTACTCAAAAAGCTCGCTGACAAGAATGTCACGGCGCTTGCGATTGATGCCCTGCCCCGCATCAGCCGCGCGCAGAAGATGGACGCACTCAGCGCCATGGGTAACATTGCCGGCTATCGGGCCGTGGTTGAAGCAGCGAACAATTTCGGACGCTTTTTTACCGGCCAGGTAACCGCTGCAGGTAAGGTACCGCCCGCCAAGGTCATGGTGATTGGTGCAGGTGTTGCCGGACTGGCAGCCATCGGCGCCGCCCGCAGCATGGGCGCCATCGTGCGTGCTTTCGACACCCGCCTTGAAGTGCGCGAGCAGGTTGAAAGTATGGGTGCAGACTTCCTCACCCTGGAATTTGAGGAAGACGGCAGCGGCACCGGCGGCTACGCCAAGCAGATGAGTCCCGAGTTCATCGAAGCCGAAATGAAGCTGTTTGCTGAGCAGGCCGAAGAGGTGGATATCATCATCACGACGGCCCTGATCCCTGGCAAACCAGCACCGCGGCTGATCAGTGCCGAAATGGTGCGCAGCATGAAGCCCGGCAGTGTCATTGTCGATCTGGCCGCCGAGAAAGGCGGTAACTGCGAGCTCAGCGAGCCGGACAAGGTTGTGATCGACAATGGCGTCAGCATCATCGGCCATACCGATCTGCCAAGCCGCATGCCAAGCGTTTCCAGTGACCTTTACGCCACCAACCTGTTCCAGGTACTGGCCGAACTGACACCGGAAAAAGACGGCGTCATCAAGGTTAATATGGAAGATACGGTTCTTCGCGGCGTCACCGTCACACACGACGGCGATGTGAGCTGGCCACCACCGCAGCCCGAAAAACCAGCAGCGGATCCAGCCAAAGCTCAAGCGGCGCAAGCAACCGCGCCTGCGCCAGAAAAGAAGAAGCCGCTGCTGGGCAGCAAGTTCTGGAAAGGCTTTACTCTGGTGGCGACTATCGCCGCCCTGTATGGCATTGGCGCCCATGCGCCGGAAAGCTTCCTGTCACACTTCACCGTGTTCGTACTGGCCTGCTTTATCGGCTGGCAAGTCGTCTGGAACGTCACCGCTTCATTGCACACACCACTAATGAGCGTAACCAACGCCATCAGCGGGATCATTGTTATTGGCGCAATTCTGCACCTGGCTCAGGCTCAGAACATCATTATCGGCATCATGGCATTCGTCGCCGTGCTGCTTGCCAGTATCAATGTGGGGGGTGGCTTCTGGGTCACACATCGCATGCTTAAAATGTTCAGGAAATAAGGGAAGCGACGATGTCTCAAGGACTAATCAGCGTGGCCTACGTGGTCGCGAGCATACTTTTTATTCTCAGCCTGCGCGGCCTGAGCCACCAGGAAACCGCACGCCGCGGCAATCTTTACGGCGTAATCGGTATCTTCATTGCTGTGGCCGCCACCCTGGCCGGCACCCTCAATGACAGCTGGCTGATCACTGCCGCTGCGATAGCCACGGGCGCGGCAATCGGCATTTTCATTGCCAACAAAGTTGAAATGACGCAAATGCCACAGCTGGTGGCACTGCTGCACAGCTTTGTCGGACTCGCCGCCGTTCTGGTGGGCTATGCGGGTTACGTTGAACCGCTGGTCAACAAAATTGGCGCCGAGCACACCATCAAACTGGTCGAGATCTTTGTCGGCATCTTTGTTGGTGCGGTGACGTTTACCGGTTCACTGGTTGCCTGCGGCAAACTTGATGGCCGGATCGACAGCAAAGCGCTGACCCTGCCGGGTCGCCACCTGATGAACATCATCATCCTGATCGCCTGTGTGGGGCTGGGCGCCTGGTTCCTGGCAACCGACAGCACTGCAACCGGCCTGATGGCATTGACCATTATGACGGCGTTGGCAGCATTGCTGGGCATCCACCTGATCATGGCGATTGGCGGCGCAGACATGCCGGTTGTCGTCTCCATGCTCAACAGTTACTCCGGGTGGGCAGCAGCCTCTATCGGTTTCATGCTCGGCAATGACCTGCTGATCGTAACCGGCGCACTGGTCGGTAGTAGCGGTGCGATTCTGAGCTACATCATGTGCAAAGCCATGAACCGCTCATTCGTAAGCGTTATTCTGGGTGGCTTCGGGCAGACCAGCAGCAGCCAGACTGTCGCTGGCGGTGAAGATCAAACTGTTCAGGAAATCGCGATTGACGAGCTGTGCGAAGAGCTCTGGAATGCTGATTCGGTGGTTATTGCCCCGGGTTACGGCATGGCAGTTGCCCAGGCACAGAATGCGATTGGCGAAATCATCCAGCGTCTGCGCAAGCACGGCGTCAACGTACGCTTCGCCATCCACCCTGTCGCAGGTCGCCTGCCGGGACACATGAACGTACTGCTGGCTGAAGCCCACGTGCCGTACGACATCGTGCTCGAGATGGACGAGATCAACGACGACTTCCCGGAAACCGACGTTGTGCTGGTAATCGGCGCCAACGACACGGTCAACCCGAGCGCGGCCGAAGATCCCAACAGCCCGATTGCCGGCATGCCGGTACTGGAAGTCTGGAAAGCCCGGCGCGTTGTGGTCATGAAGCGCGGTATGTCAGCCGGCTACTCCGGCGTTGAGAACCCGCTGTTCCTGAAAGAGAACACACACATGCTGTTCGGTGACGCTAAAGAAAGCGCCGACCGTATCCTCAGCAACCTGCCTCAGTAAGCATCAACGCCGGAGTCTGAGCCCTGCCTCAAGCAGGTCATCAGGCTCCGGCTTGATCATCCCGCCTTTGAATAACCTGTCTTTTTACCCTGTTGCGCAGCACGCATTTCCCGGCAAGGGATCAAGCCCCGCCCTGAAATCCGTTCTGGCGCCAGGCTTCATAGCAAACCACTGAAACCGCATTCGACAGATTAAGACTCCGCGATGTCTGGCACATCGGCAGCCTCAGCTTGTCTGCGATAGCGGCGCCGTCAAGAATCGCCTGCGGCAGACCCGCCGTCTCGCTACCAAAAAGCAGCATATCGCCTTCCTGATACTCAACATCTGAATATTGCGCAGAGGCCTTGGTAGAAAACGCGAAGATCCGCCGGTCGTGATGGACTTCCAGAAACGCCTCGAAGTCCGGATAGCGCGAAACGTTGGCCAGATCATGGTAATCGAGGCCGGCACGTCTCAGCTTTTTCTCCTCAAAATCAAACCCAAGCGGCTCGATCAGATGAAGCCGAAAGCCGGTGTTGGCCGCCAGACGAATAATATTACCGGTATTGGGCGCAATCTGCGGCTCATGCAATACGATATCGAACATGGTCAATCGCCTCGTCAGGCCTTACGGGAACAATGATGTAGTGGCAGGAATTCGAAAAGAAGGGAAAAACAGGGCTCGCAAGGCAAGACATAAAATAAGGCCGGAACCCGATAACAATCAGACTCCGGCCTCACGATCAGCAACCGTGATCAGTGCTTCTGCTCTTCAGCAGCCTGACCTGCCGCTTCGTCCTGCTGGCGCTTCAGCGCCTGGGCGTAGATGGCATCAAAGTTAACCGGTGCCAGCATCAGCGATGGGTAGCTGCCCTTGTTGACGATACCGTCAATGGATTCACGTGCATAAGGGAACAGGATCGTCGGGCAGTATGCGCCCAGCATCTGACCCAACTGAGGGCCTTCGATGCCCTTGATCATGAATACACCGCCCTGCTGAATTTCAACGATGTACGCAACCTTGTCTTCAATTTTCGCGGTAATGGTCAGCGACAGCACCACTTCGTACTGGGCATCGCCAATTTTCTTGTGCGAGGTATTGAGGTCCAGATTGACCTGTGGCTGCCACTGCTCTTGAAACACTGCCGGAGAGTTCGGTGACTCAAAGGACAGGTCCTTGATGTAAATGCGCTGGAGCGCGAACTGGGGCTGGTTTTCGTTCTCGCTGCCTGCTGCCTGCTGATTTTCAGCCATCTTTAATCCTTCCGATTCTTAACTGAGAGAGCACCTCGCCGGCGCCCGATTTCGATTATTGTTAATAGAGGCTACTTCCGACTGGGAAATATACCTGTTGCCGCTCCTACTGGATGTGAAACAGTGCGCCAACTCACGGTTGAATTCAACCAATGCGCCCCACCAAACGTGCCCGGGCTCACTTTTTCTTCAGTGGCAGGCTGCTGGCTTTCCATTCCGCTATACCGCCGGCCAACCGGCTCACATCAGCGTAGCCTTCGGCATTCAGCTGCTTAACAGCAACCGCAGAATGCTGGCCAGCCTTGTCAGCCACGATAATCTGCTTGCCTTCGTGCTTCTTGAGTTCACTCAGCCGCTCTTTAATTGACGCCAGCGGAATATGAATGGAGCCGACAATGTGACCTTCCGAGAACTCCTTGCGCTCCCGCACGTCCACTACAACGGCCTGATCACGGTTCAGCAGACCGATCGCCGCTTGTGGCGTTACCTTCTTGCCCCCACGACGGGTTTCCAGCAACGCCATCGCCGCCAGCAGTGCCGCAAAGATCGACACCAGAATGTAATGATTTACTACAAATTCCAAAAACTGTTCCATTGAGACAACCTGCCAAGGACCGCAAAAGATAGTGGCAGGATTATACACACCCGCAGCACCCTACAGAAGGAAAGCAGACGGCGATGGCACAGGACATTACCGGACCGTTGCAGACATCCGCCGTACATAGCCTGCAATGCCTAAAGCGGGTAGAATCTTCGTACTTTTTGATATTTCAATTCATTACCGGATGAAGCAATGACCGCGACCCGCAAAACGACTGCCCTGATTATTCTCGACGGCTGGGGCCATCGCGCACCCTCTGACGACAATGCCATCAGTAACGCTGAAACGCCTTTCTGGGACCAGATCTGGCAGAACCAGCCCAGCACACTGATCAACACCTCCGGGATGTTTGTCGGTTTGCCGGATGGGCAGATGGGCAACTCGGAAGTGGGGCATATGAATCTGGGCGCCGGTCGGATCGTCTATCAAAGCCTGACCCGTATCGACAAAGACATCAGCGACGGTGCCTTCGCCGAAAACAAGGTCCTGACTGATGCGGTAGACAAGGCCATTGCGAATGACAAAGCGGTGCACCTAATGGGCCTGCTGTCGCCAGGCGGCGTGCATGCTCACGAAGATCACATCATCGCAGCGGCTGAAATGGCAAAGGCCCGAGGCGCAAAGGCGGTGTATGTTCACGGCTTCCTGGACGGCCGCGATATGCCGCCACGCAGTGCCGAGGCGTCTCTGCGTAAAACGGATGAGCGCCTGAAAGAACTCGGCGTCGGTCGGGTGGCCAGCATGATCGGCCGTTATTTTGCGATGGACCGCGACAACCGGTGGGACCGGGTTGAAGCCGCCTACAACCTGCTCACTGCAGGAGAAGCAGAGTTTACCAGCGAGAACCCGGTAGAAGCGCTGCATGAGGCATACGATCGCGGGGAGAACGACGAGTTCGTCAAAGCGACGCTGATCAAGCCTCGTGGCGCTGCAGACGCCACTATCCAGGATGGCGACGCCGTAATCTTCATGAACTTCCGCGCCGACCGCGCTCGGGAAATCACCCGCGCCTTCGTCAGTGACGATTTTGATGGCTTCACGAGAAAAAAACGGCCAGCACTGGCCGAATTTGTCATGTTGACCGAATACGCAGCCGACATCGACACCGCCTGTGCCTACCCACCCGCAACCCTGGTGAACAGCATTGGCGAATACATGGAAAAGCTGGGCAAGACCCAGTTGCGGATAGCTGAAACAGAAAAATACGCCCACGTGACATTTTTCTTCAGCGGTGGCCGTGAAACACCATTTGAAGGCGAAGAGCGTGTGCTGGTGCCCTCACCGCAAGTAGCGACCTACGATCTGCAACCTGAGATGAGCGCGCCGGAAGTGACCGACAAGCTCTGCGCAGCCATTCGCAGCGGCGATTTTGATCTGGTCGTCGTCAATTATGCCAACGGCGACATGGTTGGCCACACCGGCAACTACGACGCTGCGGTCAAAGCTGCACAGTGCCTGGACGATTGCCTGCAGAAAATTGCCGCCGCACTGGAAGATGTCGACGGTCAGGCGCTGGTAACTGCTGATCACGGCAACTGCGAACAGATGACTGACCCCTCCTCAGGTCAGGTGCATACCGCTCACACGACAGGTCCGGTGCCTTTGGTTTATCTTGGCAGTGGATCTCTGAGCCTGAAAGAAGACGGCGCCCTGAGCGACGTTGCGCCTTCGCTGCTCTCACTGATGCAACTGGAACAGCCCGCCGAAATGACAGGTCACAGCTTGATCCAGTTCAGCTAAGGCTCCGGGAGCAGTAGGTGCCGACCCTGATGACGGCCAGACATTACCTCAAGCAGCCAGCCCGCCCACGGCGAGTAATCGCTCGCCGCAATGGCCTGGCCGGATTGCTGCTGGCCGTTGTCGCAAGCGTGTTGGCATGCAGCCCTGCTATCGCCGAAGATACCGTATCTCCCTCCCAGATCCGCGCCCTGAAAGAAGAGATCGCAGGCATTGACGACTGGCTGAAAGACGCCGAAAAAGATGAAGGCCAGCTGGAACAGACCCTGGCCAGGGCAGAACGCGATATCAGCCGTCTCAAGAAAGAGCGGCGGGCGCTACAGAAAAAGACCGCCGAACAAGAGGCCGAGCTGGACGAACTGAATAACAAGATGCAGCAACTGCAGGACACACTGCATGCCCAGCGTGAGGCACTCAGCGCCCAGATCCGCACCGCCTGGATGGAAGGCGACGCGCCGGCCATCAAGGTCCTGCTTAACGAGATTGACCCGCAAAAACTTGCCCGACTGATGACCTACCACGAATACATCAGTCGCTACTCGCTCGAGCAACTTGCAGCTTTCAACAGAACACTCAAGGCACTTCAATCCACACGTGAGCAAGTCACCAAGGCGCAACTCGATCTGGCGCAGACAGCTGCATCCCTGGCCGACCGCCAGAGCGCGCTGGAAAAACAACACAAGGCGCGGGAACGCACGCTGGCATTGCTCAAGTCGGATATCAGCAAAAAGCGCTCACGGCGCGACAGCCTCATTGCAGACAGGAAGCGGCTGGAGAAGCTCCTGAAGGAAGTTGAAGCGGCCATTGCCGATATCCCGACCCCGAAAGAGTCTCAGCCTTTCAGCACATTACGCGCTAAACTCCCCTGGCCGACCCGTGGTAAGGTGATTATCGGCTTCGGAGAAAACCTGCATGGCGGCCGGCTCAAGCACAACGGCCTGCTGATTTCGACCAGTGCCGAGGCGGAGATCAAAGCCGTTCATTACGGGCGCGTTGTGTTCTCCAACTGGCTGCGCGGCTTCGGCTTGCTCACCATCATTGATCATGGCGGTGGCTATATGAGCCTTTACGGTCGCAACTCAAGCCTGCTGAAAAGCCCGGGCGACTGGGTAAAAGCAGGCGAACCCATCGCCATCGCAGGCGATAGCGGACAAGGATCAGGTTCACAGCTCTATTTCGAGATCCGCTCCAAGGGCAAGCCGCAAAATCCATTGAAATGGCTCGGAAAACGCTGACAACTCGGGCGCTGCCCTCCATACTACAATTCAAATAAAGTATCGCGAGAGTACAGGGAAACTGCATGAAACTGGCCAGACGTTCTGCTTCTTTAGCTTTCTGCTCGATTATCGGGCTATCAGCCACTTGCCTGTTGTCGGCCCCCGTGGCATTCGCTCAGGAAAGCGCAAGCGAAACGGTTATAAAGGGTACAGCGAACGGCAAAGACATCACCGTCCGCTTACCTGACCCCGAAAAGCAGCTTCCACTCGACGAGCTGCGAAAGTTTACCGAGGTGTTTGGCCGGATCCGTGAAGCCTACGTCGAAGAGGTTGATGACACGACCCTGCTCGAGAGCGCGATCAAAGGCATGCTATCAGGCCTCGACCCCCACTCGGCCTACCTCGAACCGCAGGCATTTGAAGAGCTGGAAGAAAGTACCAGCGGTGAATTCGGCGGATTGGGCATTGAAGTCGGCATGGAAGATGGTTTTATCAAAGTCATTTCCCCTATCGACGACACTCCCGCCCAGAAAGCAGGTGTGCAAGCCGGTGACATGATCATCAAACTGGGCGATCAGCCGGTCAAGGGCATGGACCTGGAAGAAGCCATCAACCTTATGCGCGGCAAACCCGGCAGCGTGCTGAAGCTCACCATCGTCCGCGACTCCCAGAGCGCACCGATTGAGATTGATGTAGAGCGAGACATTATCAAGGTGGCCAGCGTCAAATCACGACTACTGGAACCCGGCTACGCCTATATCCGCCTGACCCAGTTCCAGGCCGAAACCGGCCGCGAGTTTGTGCGCTCCATCGGCAAACTGGAAAAAGAAAACGGCGGCATTCTGGACGGCATTATTGTTGACCTGCGCAACAACCCCGGTGGCGTTCTGCAGGCAGCTGTCGAAGCGGCAGACGCGCTGCTGGATGAAGGCCTGATCGTCTACACCGAAGGCCGGATCCAAAGCTCCAAGCTGCGCTTCAGCGCCCAGCCCGGTGATGAAAGCCATGGCGCCCCTGTGGTCGTGCTGATCAATGGCGGCTCGGCCTCCGCATCTGAAATCCTCGCTGGCGCGCTGCAGGATCATAGCCGCGCCGTGATCATGGGTACCAAATCGTTCGGCAAAGGCTCTGTTCAGACGGTGGTGCCGCTGGACGAAACCCACGCGATCAAGCTCACCACCGCCCGCTACTTCACACCCAGCGGTCGCTCAATCCAGGCCAAAGGGATTCGTCCGGATATCGACGTCAAACAGGCGCGCCTGACCGAAGTCGACAACACGCCGTTCTTTACCGAAGCCGACCTTAGCGGCCACCTCGAAAACGACGAGGAAGACGGCACTGCATTGCCACCCGCAGCACGGGATGAGCTGGTCGCACGGGATTTCCAGTTAAGGTCCGGCCTGAACCTGCTCAAAGGCATGGCAATCATGGCCAACAAGAAGGTAGTAACTGAGTGATTGAAGTGGTTCGACGCCTGTCCCGGCTGAGCCTATTGCTGGCCGGGTTATCGGGCACCGTCATAATCCCGGCTCACGCCCAGAGCCAACCGGGAGAAACACCGCCACCCACCATCGCCATTATCATTGATGACGTGGGGCATGACCGATACGAGGGCGAACGGCTGATCGCCCTTGATCAGCCGATCACGCTGGCCTTCCTGCCCTATCGCCGCTACACCAGCACACTGGCGGAAGCAGCCCACGCGCGCGGCAAGGAAATCATGCTGCACGCACCCATGGCCAACACCCACAATTATGATCTGGGGCCCGGCGGACTTGATCCGTCAATGGACCAAGCCGCAACCACCCGGACCCTGCGCCGGGCGCTGCAATCAATCCCGTACGTTCGCGGTGTGAACAACCACATGGGCAGCCTGCTGACGCAGCGGCGAGCCAACATGGACTGGGTGATGTCGGAGCTGGTTCAGTATCCGCTGTACTTTGTTGACAGCCGCACCATCGCCTCAACTGTTGCCGCAGCCAGTGCTCGCGATCATCAGGTGCCCAACCTCAGCCGTGACATATTCCTCGACAACGACCAGACCGAAGCCAGTATCGACAAGCAATTCAAGCTGCTGATAGCAGCGGCCCGTCGTAACGGCACGGCTATCGCCATTGGTCACCCGCACAAGGCCACCGTTGATTATCTCGAAAAGCACCTGCCACTGCTGGATGAACAGGGTATCGCGGTCGCGACAGTGAGTGGCCTCTGGGCCATGCGCAACTACAATCGGCCAATGTTCGCCAGCGGCGATAAACGCCCTGTCAGATCATCACTGGCGAAAGGCGAGAACATAAAACCTGTAGTGCAATCTAAAGCACAAAAAAAACCGGACAGCTAAACACTGTCCGGTTTTTTGGTATCTGGCACTTCTCTCTGCCCTTAGATACGAACCTCGATTCCCTGCGCCTGCATGAAGGCTTTGGCTTCCGGAATCGTGTGCTGGCCAAAGTGGAATATCGAAGCCGCCAGCACGGCATCAGCACCACCTTCTGTTACGCCATCTGCCAGGTGCTGGAGCTCGCCCACACCACCCGAAGCAATGACCGGCACAGATACCGCATCACTGACTGCGCGGGTCAGACCATTATCGAACCCGATTTTGGTGCCGTCACGGTCCATGCTGGTTAGCAGCAGCTCGCCGGCGCCCAAAGCTGTCATTTTTTTAGCCCACTCAACAGCGTCCAGGCCTGTCGGCTTACGACCGCCATGGGTGAAAATTTCCCAGCGCGGTGGCTCGCCTTCCCCGCTGACCCGTTTGGCATCAATGGCCACTACAATGCACTGACTCCCGAAACGCTCGGCGGCCTCGCGCACGAACTCCGGATTAAACACGGCTGCAGTATTGATGCTGACCTTATCCGCACCCGCATTCAGCAGCTTGCGAATATCGTCCACGGTGCGCACACCGCCGCCCACTGTCAGCGGGATAAAGACCTGGCTGGCCATCCGCTCAACGGTTTCATAGGTCGTATCACGGCTTTCATGACTCGCGGTGATATCGAGAAAGGTGATCTCGTCTGCACCCTGCTCGTTATATTTGCGCGCCACTTCCACCGGATCACCGGCATCGCGGATATCAACAAAGTTGACGCCTTTGACAACGCGGCCTTTATCAACATCAAGACAGGGAATGATACGTTTGGCGAGCGCCATAATTACTTCTCCTGCTGGTCACACCAGGCCTGGGCTTCCGCAACATCCAGCGTGCCTTCGTAAATCGCGCGACCGGTAATGGCACCGAGAATGCCGCGATGTGCGACTGCGGATAGTCCCTTGATGTCATCCATATTGGTCACGCCGCCGGATGCGATCACCGGAATTCCACATGCCTCAGCCAGTGCTGCCGTCTGTTCAACATTCACACCCTGCATCATGCCGTCACGGGCGATGTCGGTGTAGACGATGGAATCAACACCATCGTTGGCGAACTTGCGGGCCAGATCGGTGGCCATGACTTCAGATACTTCAGCCCAGCCATCGGTAGCGACGCGGCCATCTTTGGCATCCAGACCCACGATGATATGACCCGGGAACTCACGGCACATCTGCGTTACAAATTCAGGCTCTTTAACTGCCTTGGTACCAATGATGACCCACTGCACGCCGGCCTTCAGATAGGCTTCAATTGTCTCCGCCGAGCGAATACCGCCGCCGATCTGAATCGGCAGGTCCGGAAAGCGACTGGCGATCGCATTGACGATGCCACCGTTAACCGGCTCGCCAGCAAACGCGCCGTTCAGATCCACCAGATGCAGCCGACGGGCGCCGGCATCAACCCAGCGCGCCGCCACATCAACAGGATCGTCAGAGAACACGGTGGAGTCATCCATCCGGCCCTGGCGCAGGCGTACACACTTTCCGTCTTTCAGATCAATGGCGGGGATAATCAGCATGAGATCGTTTAATCCACTAGTCAGTCAATTCACACAGGAGTCGGACAGGTGCTCAGCGCCCCGACCACTCCACAAAGTTTTTCAGCAGTTGCAGGCCGGCACGGTGGCTTTTTTCCGGGTGGAACTGCACAGCAAACACATTGTCGCGCGCAACAGCCGCAGCCAGATCCACACCGTAACGGGCACGCCCTGCGATATCAGGATTACCTGCCGCCTCAGCGTAATAGCTGTGCACAAAATAGAAGCGATCACCGTCGGGAATACCCTGCCAAAGCGGATGGTCGATGGTCTGCCAGACCTGATTCCACCCCATATGAGGGACTTTCAGGCGCTCGCCGTCGTCACCCTTGAGATCCGTGCCAAAAAAACGCACCTGCGAAGGAAACAGGCCGATACCATCGACGCCGTTATTCTCTTCGCTGCGAGCCATCAGGCCCTGCATACCGACACAGATGCCCAGCAACGGGCGATCCTGAGCGACTTCACGCACCAGCTCGTCGACACCCTGGCGACGGATTTCGGCCATGCAGTCACGCATCGCGCCTACACCCGGCAGAATCACCCGGTCAGCAGCCCGTATCACGGCGTGATCCGAGGTCACATGCACCTTCATATCCGGCGCCACATGCTCAACTGCCTTGCTTGCCGAATGGAGGTTACCCATACCGTAATCGATAATGGCAACAGACTTCATAGTCAGGATAACTCCGGAGAGGAATCGCCAGGGCGATCAGCTCGCCCTGGCGGGTATGACTGGACACTCCCGGTCAGAGGGAGCCTTTGGTAGAGGCGATAACACCGGCCATGCGATCATCATGTTCAATCGCCATACGAAGCGCGCGGCCAAACGCCTTGAACACCGTTTCAATCTGGTGGTGGGTGTTTTTGCCCTTCAGATTATCGATGTGCAAGGTCACCATGGAATGGTTTACAAAGCCGTGGAAAAACTCTTCAAACAGATCCACGTCAAAACCACCAACAGAACCGCGAGTGTAAGGCACGTTCATGCTCAACCCGGGACGGCCTGACAGATCAATCACTACCCGAGACAAGGCTTCGTCGAGCGGCACGTAAGCATGGCCGTACCGACGAATCCCCTTCTTGTCGCCCACCGCTTTGGTAAACGCCTGCCCCAGAGTGATACCGATATCTTCAACCGTGTGGTGATCGTCGATGTGCAAATCGCCTTTTGAGACGATATCCAGATCAATCAGACCGTGACGCGCGATCTGGTCCATCATGTGTTCCAGAAAGGGCACGCCGGTATCAAAACGGGATTCACCGGTACCATCCAGATTCACGGAAACCGTAATCTGGGTTTCAAGGGTATTACGTTCTACCCGCGCCTTACGTTCGGCCATGGGGTCTCCAGGTTCATTAATCGACAGATCGCCGGGAATTCGGCAGCGCAGAGTATACCGTTTTCAGGCAACTTTCTCACCGCTATGCGCCAAAATTACCCTTACAGCCCGAAGGCCTCAGAACGCCTTCTTCAGGTTATTCATATAGGTGTCCACTAACCCATTGAATTCGTGCTTCACCACCGGGCTGATGGCAAGCTTCAAAAGGCTCGGCAGCGGTAGCGTCAATTCAGCTTTGGTCTTGAAGCTCGCATGCGTCAGATCATCACCTTTTGCCGTTAGCGTCCAGGAGCCACGCACGACACCGTTACCCTCACCCTTCACCGGCTCCCAGGTAATAACACCGGTCTCTTTGTCTGCTGCATACTGGCTGGCGTAGACTGACTGGATCGAGTGTTTGTCGACCCCGATTTTCTCCATCTCCCAGCGGTACACGTTGTTGCCCAGATCCACCAGCTTGTCCACCTTCGGAAAATGATCAGCTGAACGCGGCACGTCCGCCAGCAACTCAAAGACCTCGTCGTAGCTGCCAGGGATATCAATTTCACGGCTCAGATCAATTGCTATTGTTATCGCCACCCGTTACTCCTTCTGTAACCTGTGCTTTTCATTGTTATTACTTTCGACGCGGAACATTAACTGAACGTCATACCCGGTCAACGTTTATTTTGTAATCTACAGTTTACAGGGCAAAGGGCGAAAATGACCATTTTGCCGTGCTATTGCGTAGACACTGAAAAACCGGAAGCCGATCAGAAGCCATAAAACATGCAGGTACCTGGCCCGACATCGTCACAATCCGGGTAGCCGCTTCCAACACCTGTCGCGTATCCTTGGACATCACCGAGGGCTGTTTTAAAACCGTTTCAACTTTGCCGTAAGGACACAGCTGATATGAAAGCACTTCGTTATGTGTTGATTGCCATCGCCGGAATAGTCGTACTTCTAGTGGCCGCAGTGGTCGTCGCAACAATGGTGCTGGACCCGAACGACTACAAACCCCAAATCGAGAAAGTGGTCGAGAAAAACACCAACCTCGACCTGATACTGGCCGGGGATATTGACTGGTCGCTGATTCCCATTGGGCTGGAACTGAATGACGTCGAGGCCAAGCTCGACGGTGAGCAATTTGTCAGCCTCAAACAACTCGTCGCGCAGGTCGATTTCTGGTCACTGATTGCAATGGCCCCGGCTGTCGATACGTTTATTCTGGATGGTCTCGACGCGCGCATGGTCAAGAACAAAGACGGCCAGGGCAACTGGCAGCGTGTCATGCCCGAGCCCACTGAAACGCCGGAAGAGGCAGACACCGCAGCAGCACAAGACGAACCGGCGGAACCTGAGACAGCAGAAACATCGGGCGACAGCGCACCTCTGAAATTCAACGTTGAGGAAGTGCGCATCAATAATGCAAAAGTGCACTATATCGATGAAAGCACCGGCCAGGATGTAACCCTCGAAGACTTCAGCGTCACCGCCAACGACATCACGCTGGGCCAGTTCTTCCCGCTGGAAATGGGGTTCCGGTTCGCAACCAACAAGCCCGACTTTGAAGTCATCGGCAAAATCAACGCCCGCCTTATGGCGAACGAAGCACTCAAGCAGTTCGAGATCCAGGATCTCGACAGCAGCTTCGAAATGAATGGCGAACCGCTGAATGGCAAAACAATCACAACCGGGCTGACAGGGAACATCACAGCTGACCTTGAAAACGAAACCGCCTCTCTTAAAGACTTTGCTCTGGCGGTTGCCGACCTGACCCTGAAAGCCAACCTGGACGTCACCGGCTTTGGCGAAAGCCCGAAGCTGGCCGGTGATCTCAAGCTTGAAGAGTTCTCGATTCGCAAGCTTCTGGCCGAGCTGGGCCAGGCCGATATCAATACCAGTGATCCCGACGTGCTCGAGAAAGCTTCCTTTTCCACAGATATTGGTGGTGATAGTGGCAAGGTTCAGCTCGACAACCTCAAGCTCGTTCTTGATGACACCACATTCAACGGCTCATTCGGGCTGGGACTGGAAAACACCGCCATCGCCCTGAACCTCCAGGGTGACAAAATCAACGTAGACCGCTACCTGCCGCCCAAAGACGAGTCTGCCGCTGCCGGCGATTCCTCTGACCAGCCGGCAGAGTCAGGCAGCGATGGCGCCGGCAAAACCGCGGCACCCGCGGACGAAAGTGATTTGTTGCCACTTGAAACACTGCGCGGACTGGCACTGGACATCAACCTGGGGCTGGAGGAGTTGATCGCAAGCAACCTGACAATCTCCGATATCAAATCGAAGATCACCGCCAACAATGGCCTCATCAAGGTTCAGCAGTTCGGTGGCAACCTCTACGAAGGTGATTTCAACGTGACCGCCACGCTGGATGCGCGCAAAGATAACCCGACCTGGAAAATCAGCGAACGGGCCAACAACATCCAGACACTTCCCCTGCTGACCGATCTGGCTGAAGTGACCCTGCTATCGGGTGGCGCCAACCTGACGGCGGACATCACCACCCAGGGTAACCGGATGTCCACCCTGCGCAACAACGCAAAGGGTGATATCAACTTCAAGCTGGCAGAGGGCTCGTTCAACAAAATGAACCTGACCCGCATGGCCTGCACCGGCATCGCGTTCGCCAATGGTGAAAGCCTTGGCACTGACGGCTGGGGCACCACCACACCGTTCAACGACATGCACGGCACACTGAAAATTGACGGCAACACCATCAACAATACCGACCTGACTGCAGCGCTTGCCGGCATGGAGCTCAAAGGTGACGGCACCGTCGATCTCAAGAGCAGCAACCTCGACTACGAAATCGGCCTGCGGGTGGTTGGCGAACTCCACCGCGACAAAGCTTGCCGCGTCACAGAATATGTTGAGGGCGTAGTGATTCCAGTCGAATGTCGCGGCGATATCAGCGGTGAACCTGCCAAGCTTTGCTCTTTTGACGGATCACGCTTCCGCGACACACTCAAGGGCATGGCATCCAATGCCGCCAAACAGAAAGCAAAAGACGAAGCCAACAAGGCGATTGATGACAAGGTTGGCAAGGAACTGGAAAAGCACGTCGACAAAGAAACCAGCGACAAAGTAAAAGATGCGCTGAAAGGATTGTTCAAATAATGCCCGACAGCGTCGCCGGATCGCTGCTCGCCTGGTACGACCAGCATGGCCGTAAAAATCTGCCGTGGCATGAAAACAGGACACCCTATCGGGTATGGGTGTCCGAAATCATGCTGCAGCAGACTCAGGTCAACACCGTTATCCCCTACTATGAAGCATTCATGCAGCGCTTTCCTGATGTGGAAGCGCTGGCATCAGCACCAGTAGATGAAGTGCTTCAGCACTGGTCCGGCCTCGGCTATTACGCCCGTGCCCGCAACCTGCAGAAAGCCGCCATCGCGGTGATGGAAGAGCATGGCGGAGAATTCCCCGATAACCAGGCAGCGCTCGAGGCCCTCACCGGCATCGGCCGCTCAACCGCAGCAGCGATTCTGGCTCAGGCTCACGGCATCCGCGCCACCATCCTTGACGGCAACGTCAAGCGGGTATTGGCACGCTACCACGCAGTGAGAGGCTGGCCGGGGCGCCCCAAAGTCATGAATGCACTCTGGGCTCATGCTGAAAAACACACTCCGGATGCGAGAGTGCGCGACTACACCCAGGCCATCATGGATCTGGGTGCAATGGTCTGCACCCGTCGTCGGCCCGATTGCGCAGACTGCCCGATCAACGATGGCTGCGAGGCATTGGCACAAGGCATCGTCGATCAGTTGCCCGAATCAAAACCCCGGAAAATCATGCCTGAAAAAGAAACCTGGCTGCTACTCATCGAAGACGACATTGGCAACCTGCTAATGGAGCGCCGACCACCCAGCGGCATCTGGGGTGGCCTGTGGAGCCTGCCAGAGATGGACACTGCCATCACACTGGACGAGCTACCGGAAATCGCGAGCCGCGAGCTGGGCATTCAGTGTGAAGACCCGGAACCCCTGGCGGGTTTCCGACACACATTCAGCCACTATCACCTGCATATTCACCCGGTGCGCTTGCGCCTGACCGGCCAGCCGGCCATTGCCGACAGCGAGCGCCTGCACTGGCATCCACGTAGCACAGCACCATCGCTCGGTGTCCCAAGCCCCATCCGCAAGCTGCTGACCGAGCCCGAACAACCCAGCCTGGTTTGATCATCTGTTATCATCGCCTCAACATTGCTTACACTCAGGAGCCGACATGAGCCGCACCGTATTCTGCCGAAAGTACCAGAAAGAAATGGAAGGCCTCGACATGCCACCAATGCCCGGCACCAAGGGTCAGGAGCTATTCGAAACCGTGTCCAAACAGGCATGGAAAGAATGGCAGGATCAGCAAACCATGCTGATCAACGAAAAACACCTGAACATGATCGACCCGTTTGCGCGGAAATACCTCAAAGCACAAATGGAGAAGTTTCTGGATAATGAAGAGTTCGAGCAAGCCGAAGGATTTGTCGCTCCGGAAAAGCGCTAAACCGAACAACAAAGAGGCACATTGATCACCCAATGATCAACCCGAGGAAAACTGGGTAATTTTCTCTCGCGAAGCCTTGACTCGATCCATCTAAACCGGTTTAATACCGCCCCGTTGCCCGGATAGCTCAGTCGGTAGAGCAGAGGATTGAAAATCCTCGTGTCGGTGGTTCGATTCCGCCTCCGGGCACCACAAATATTAAAAAGGCCGCTCATCGAGCGGCCTTTTTTCGTTGTGTCCAGCATATTGCTCAAACCTACGCCTGAAGCAGTCCCAGCTTCGCAGCCAGTTCATCCCTTTCTTTCTGCACCCGGCGCAACTCCCGAAGATTCTGGAAGGTGCGCTCAAACGCATAGCGCGCTTCAGCCTGATTGGCCTCGTCACAGAGTTCCAGCCACCGTTCGGTCTCGTATATCACTGACATAAAATGCTCCTGCTTTAAGTTGAATACAGGAACAAGGTTATCGCCCAAGAGAGTGAGTTATCCCGACAGCTTTGCGCACGAATTGTGGCGAATAATGGCCGAGCCGAACCATCAGCATTGAAACCGTTCAGCACACGCCAAACCAGGCGCCCGAGAGCGCCTAGTTCCCCGCCTGAAACCGTTCTATAAACGCCTCGGATTCCGCAATCGACTGCGCCATATTCTCGATCAGTGCATCCACATCCTGACTGATCTGGCTCAGTTCTGTTTCAAGTGAGCCGATCGCCTGGGCGTTGAGGTTGTGTTTGAGGAACAACACCTGATCTTCAAATGCCTCCAGCACCGGGTCCATGCGCGCTTCTGCCTTGTGCATGCGGTCTATCAGTTGGCTGTATTGCTGGCGGGTTTCGGTGAGCTTCTGTTCGCTGGAACGTCGCAAGGATTCACTTTCGTACTGATCGAGTTCGTCGTCCCACTCGTCGAATAGAGCCTCGGAGACGTCTTCTACTGCCTCAATCCGCTCTCGCACCTTCTCGGCGACGCTTTCGCTGTCCGCATAGGCTTCGCTGATCTTTTCATACTGGGCTTTCAGGTCAGTGTCCGGTGTATTGACGACACTTTGAAAACGTTCAAGAGAGGATCGGAATGTTTCCTGAGCCTCACTCTGGGCATCTCTCGCATCACCGACCCGGTCTACCAGAATTTCCCTTTTTTCTATACCCAGTTTCTCCATTGCGTCGTAGTACATTGAACTGCAACCGCCGAGCCCGACCAACAGGAGAAAGAAAAACCCGATCCGGGCGCTTTTGAGCTGTGGAAAATGGCATGTGCTGCGCCAGCTGGACATAGAGGGCTCCTTCAATATTCGTTATTTTCGTGGCGACTTCAGTAAAGAGCGCCAAGTCTCCGGAGTATAACGGCTTGCCGGTATTTATGGTTTAACACATGAGGGCGGTAAGGCAGGAACACGCCAAATAGCCCTTAAATATCGCCTAAACAGACCGTAACCTCGTGCACTGCGCTCTGGCTTCGCATTGCCATCCCGCCAAAATTCCAGCTCAGTCATGGCGTTAACGCAACACCTTGTCTTCGGCGCCACCTGCAACACCAGCCTCGCCCCTGCCCGGTACTTGCTCCTGCCTGGCGGATCAGCAACCATTCAAAACCAGTCTAAAATTTCAGGAACCTTTGATTACGTCTGGACGATTCTGCAAGGCGCTCAAGTTTTGCCCGAAGGGGCTTTTTCTGAAAGCAGGAATCGCTAAAAGACTTAATCAGGAGGTCCTCAGCCAACACTATGGAGGGTAACGCGATGTCTACCGCAGCAGAACTTCAGAAAACCATCGACGAGATGATTGATGGCGAGAGGGGCATTCTGGCCGCTGACGAAAGCTCCGGAACAATCGAAAAGCGCCTGAAGGCTGTTGGCATTGAATCAACGGAGGAGAACCGTCGTTGGTACCGTTCAATGCTGCTGTCGACCGCAGAAGTGGGTCGTTATATCTGTGGCGTTATCTTCTACGAAGAAACCATGACGCAAAAGGACGACAAAGGCACGCCCCTCCCCGAGCTTGCTGCAAGCCAGGGCATTATTCCCGGCATCAAGGTAGACAAAGGCAAAGGCCCGCTTCCGGGCGCCCCCGGCGACATGATCACCTACGGCCTCGATGGTCTTGAAGAGCGCCTGGCCCACTACAAATCCCTGGGGGCGCGTTTTGCGAAGTGGCGGGAAGTTTATCCGATTACCGACCACAACCCGACGCCTCTTGGTCTGACCGCTAACGCCGAAATGCTGGCGCGATACGCAGCTGTGTGCCAAAGCCTCGGCATCGTCCCCATTGTAGAACCGGAAGTGCTGATCGACGGCAATCACAGCATCGAACGCTCGGCTGAAGTGAATGAGCAAGTGCTGAACGCCGTCTTCAGCGCGCTACGCCAGCATGGCGTTACGCTGGAACACATGATCCTCAAACCCAGCATGGTGACACCGGGCAAGGAAGCCGGAAAGAGTAGCCCCGAAGAAGTCGCCGCCATGACTCTGCGCACGCTTAAACGTTGCGTGCCACCAGCAGTACCCGGCATCAATTTCCTGTCCGGCGGCCAGACACCAGAAGAAGCAACAGCCAACCTCAACGCGCTGAACCAACCGGAAAACGGTGCTCCCTGGAAACTCGGAATGTCTTACGGTCGCGCGCTTCAAGAACCTGCAATGGCCGCCTGGGCTGGTGACACCGCCAATAAAGCGCTTGCCCAACAGGCCTTTCTCAAGCGCGCACGCCTGAATAGTCTAGCGAAGAAAGGCCAATATACAGCCGAAAAGGAAGCTGCCGATTAAGCAGCAGCCTGGCAAACCATGTCGTGGCAGCGCCTTAATTGCTGCCACGACGGTTAGTTGCCGCGCTATGCACAAATTGAAAGCAAATATAGTGCACCAACAAAACGCCTGGCCCAAATCAGTGCACCTCAACGCGGTGAGCGACAACCGGAATCCGTTACTTTCCTGCCAGGCAATACCTGAATATGGGAAAAACCGACACAGGCAAAGTGCATCGCTACCAGCCGCCTCAAGCCCTCGCCTTACGCATATACATCGATCTGCCTGGCCTCCGGTAAGCACTGGCGAATGAGTGGCATGCCCGCAAAACGCTCAGCCCGGCGGTTTTGATATCACTGTCGGAATGACGCTTGCCAAACATATCGGATACGTTTGGTAATCAAGACCTTTCTCTATGATTTTCCTGTAAATTGGCACCACTTCTGCATAGATTGAAACAGACTTTAAGGCACGGACTATTGATTTTTGCACCAACAGTCCGTAAAACTTATGTTCAAGAAACCGACCCCAATAACAGTTTGTGGCGTCGGTATGACTCAAAAAGAGAAAGGCAATGCCCACTCCGGTGATCCCGGAAAGCGGCAGGATGATTTAAATGCAAAGCCTTCACATGACCATTGAATCATTTTTACTCCCCACGGTGCTTCGTCCGCGACTTCAGCCGGCAGCACTTATTGGCCAGTCTCCCGTAGCCAAACTGGTCCTCGCGAAAGTCCTCGACGAGTAGATACTTTACCCCCTCTCTCTGCATCGGATGCATACCCCGGAAATCACGACGGATTCGTGATGCTTAGGGTTAGTGCACCCGCCCGATTGCGACTATCTTTAGTTAACCGGCAGAATGTTTTGTCTGGCGGGGAAATATGCAATCAAAGCAGAGCCCTTTGGCAAACCGGTTGCAGCACTATCGAATTGTCTGGTTACGCCGATACCCGGCCCCGGACGCACCAAAACAAAGATGCTGAATTCAGACACCAAGTATTTCAGACAGGCCCAGGAGTCATTCATGGCGGATAACGCGCCCTTGATCTGTAAAGACATCCACAAAACCTTCAACGACAACGAAGTGCTCAAAGGTATTTCCCTCGAGACCCGCAAAGGCGATGTGGTGTCGCTGATCGGCAGTTCAGGCTCTGGTAAAAGCACATTTCTGCGCTGTATCAACCTGCTGGAAACACCAACGTCGGGTGAGGTCATCGTTCATGGCGATCCGATACGCTTCAAAACCAACCGTCGAGGCGAGCGGATACCTGCTGATAACCGCCAGGTCGAACTGATTCGCGCCAAGCTGTCGATGGTGTTTCAGAGCTTCAATCTCTGGTCGCACATGACGGTGCTGGAGAACATCATTGAAGCCCCGATTCACGTCCTGAAAGTGCCGAAGAAGGAAGCGATTGAGCGGGCGGAAGCGTATCTGCACAAAGTAGGCATCTACGAGCGCAAGGATTATTACCCTTCACAGATGTCCGGTGGGCAGCAGCAGCGCGCTGCGATTGCCCGGGCGCTGGCAATGGAGCCCGAGGTCATGCTGTTTGACGAGCCTACCTCGGCTCTGGACCCTGAACTTGTGGGCGAGGTTCTCAAGGTGATGCAGAACCTTGCAGAGGAAGGCCGCACCATGATTGTGGTGACCCACGAAATGGCGTTCGCACGGGATGTATCGTCTCAGGTCCTGTTTTTGCATCAGGGTCACATTGAAGAACAGGGGACACCGGATAAAGTGTTCGACAACCCTGATTCCGAGCGCATGAAGCAATTCCTTGCACCCTCGTTCTGAGTGAAATCGACTGCTCCTTCAGGGCCTGGGCCGGCTAAATACCGCAGGCCCTGGCGGGTTCAGAGATGACGGTAGCCTCAGTGCTACTGATAAAAAAAGCCAAACGGCAAACAATGGAGAAGCAACGCATGAAAAAGCTGATTATCGCAGCAAGTTGCGCCCTCGCTATGGCAGCGGGCGCAGTCCAGGCAAAAGAATGGAAAGAAATCCGCATTGCATTCGACGTGCCTTACGAGCCGTTCGAATTCAAAAAACCAAACGGCGAACTGACCGGCTTTGAAGTTGAGCTGGCTGAAGCCATGTGTAAAGACCTCGAAGCCAAGTGTGAGCTCGTGGTTCAATCCTGGGACGGCATGATCCCTGGCCTGCTGGCGCGCAAGTTCGATGCCATCATGTCTTCCATGTCGATCACCCCTGAGCGCGCCGAGAAAGTGACTTTCTCCAAGCCTTACTACAACACCCCAGGCGGCTGGTTCGCGCGCGAAAGCGTCAACCTGGACGTGACTGACATGGATGCCATGAAAGGCAAGGTTGTCGGTGTTCAGCGCGGCACCACCATGGACACCTACGTCACCGAGAACATGAGCGGAACTGTTAGCGTCAAGCGTTACACCACTGCTGACGACATGGTGCTGGACCTCGAAGGCCAGCGTCTGGACGTGGTTTTCGTTGATTACCCGGTTGGCGAGCAGACCCTGCTGAGCCGCGACGGTTTCAAGGAAATCGGCGAGCCGGTCAAGCTGGGTGAAGGCGTCGGTGTTGCCATGCGTCCTCGCGACAAGGATCTGGCAGAACAGGTCAACAAGTCTCTTGATAAGCTGAAGTCAGATGGCACCTACGACGCCATCATGAAGAAATACTTCAAATACGACATCAAGATGTAAAACCCGATGTGGTCGCCGGCATGACGCCGGCGACCCGTCTCTGATACGGACCTGCCCATGCTTGATTTGCACGGCTACGGCCCCTCCCTGATGAAAGGCGCGCTGGTCACTGTTGAACTTGCGCTTCTGTCACTACTGCTTGCAGTAGTCCTCGGGCTGCTTGGCGCTTCATCAAAACTGTCAGGCAATCGCCTCCTGGTAGGTGGAGCCACCATTTATACGACATTGATCCGCGGGGTGCCCGACCTGGTCATGATGCTGCTGTTTTATTATGGCGGCCAGGTAATGGTAAACATGCTCTCGGATTACATTTACTACGAATACGATATCGATTTTTTCTTTCAGTTTGATCCGTTTATTGCCGGCGTACTGACCATTGGACTGATTTTCGGTGCCTATATGTCCGAAACTTTCCGGGGTGCATTCATGGCGGTCGATTCTGGTCAGATTGAAGCCGGCAAAGCCTACGGGTTCAGCCGTTGGCATACATTCCGCCGGATCATGCTGCCGCAGATGCTGCGCCACGCCCTGCCGGGTATCGGCAATAACTGGCAAGTGCTACTCAAGACAACCGCCCTGGTGTCCATTATCGGGCTGACCGATATGGTTCGGGTTGCCGAGCAAGCCAGTAAAGCTGAACACGCACCGTTCAAGTTCTTTATTCCTGTGGCGCTGGTTTACCTGGCACTGACGGCTATTTCAGAGCTTTTCATTAAATGGCTCAACGCCCGGGTCAGTGTCGGCGTCGCGAAGGGAGACTGAACCAAATGCCTGATTTCATTGTGAACTGGCTGAATACCAACGACATCTTCACTGCCACGACGATGCTGCACTACTGGGACGGCATGGTCACGACCGTACAGCTGGTTTTCCTGTCGTTGCTTATAGGTCTGATTGTCGCGGTTCCGCTGGCGATACTGCGCACGGTACGTAATCCGTTCATTTCCGGCCCGATATGGCTGTATACCTACCTGTTCCGTGGCACGCCGCTACTGATCCAGCTCTATATCATCTATTACGGCATCGCCCAGATCGATGGCATTCAGGACACCTTCTGGTGGACCATTTTCAGGGAGCCATTTTATCCGGCATTGCTGGCTTTTGTTCTCAATACGGCCGCCTATACAACCGAAATTCTGCGGGGCGCCATTGAAGCAACGCCTCACGGCGAAATCGAGGCTGCCAAAGCCTATGGCATGTCCTGGGCCCGCCGCGTGCGGCGGATCGTCATGCCCAGCGCGGCACGGCGTGCACTGCAGGCTTACTCGAATGAGGTCATCTTCATGGTGCATGCCAGCGCTATCGCCAGCGTCGTCACCATTGTCGACCTGACCGGTGCTGCACGGGATATATACTCCCGCTTCTATGCGCCGTTTGATGCCTTTATTGCGGTTGCTCTGATGTACATGGCACTGACGTTCACCATCGTGTTCTGTTTCCGCCTGCTGGAAAAGCGCATGCTCCGTCACCTTAAACCGGCGAACGGATGATGGCCCCTCACCTGCATCTCTTTGAAGGCGAGCCGGACTGGCTGTCCCATACCCTGGTTAAAGGCAACCAGGGCACATCGGCGATCACGGTCACGCTTGAGGATGGCACCAGCATCCAACGACTGGACACGGGTGTGCTTGAGGTGACACCGGTAGCGGATTCCGGCGAGCGGCTAATCGTCTCTGCCGGCGTTCATGGCAACGAAACCGCACCGATCGAAGTATTGAATGCGCTGGTCAGTGAACTGGTCCGTGGCGACTGGTCCGCTGGCCTGCCAATGCTGTTGATCCTGGGTCATCCGGCAGCCATGGTGAATGGCACCCGTTTTCTCGATTTCAACCTGAACCGCCTGTTCAGCGGCGCTCATGCCAAGCCGCCATACGCCGGAACCCCCGAAGCCGCGCGAGCCGCCTATCTTGAGGACATCTGCACCCAGTTTGCCGCGCCGGCGAAGACGCTGTTTCACTACGATCTGCATACCGCGATCCGCCCGTCACATCGGGAAAAATTCGCACTCTACCCGTTTGTGCCTGGCCGGACCGTACCTCAGTCCCAGAGCGATTTCCTGCTGGAAGCAGATGTGCCGACGCTGCTGCTGCAACACAAGTCCGGCACGACCTTTTCATCCTTCTCTTCGACCCGATTGAACGCCGAAAGCTTTACCATTGAACTGGGCAAGGTCCAGCCGTTTGGCAAAAATGATCTCAGCCGCTTCAAGGGCATAGAGCAGGCTCTGCGGCGCCTCTTCAGCGGCCAGCCCGCGCCAACCCTCAGCGATGCACAAACAGCTGATAGCGTAGTTTTCGAAGTGGTGCATGAAATCATCAATACTGGTGAGCATTTCAGTTTCCACGTACCCGACGATGTCGCCAACTTCACGGCCTACCCTCCCGGCACCCTGATCTGGGAAGACGAGACAACGCAATACCATGTCGGAGAGGTTCCGGAATCGATCGTTTTCCCCAATCGCGACGTTCCGATCGGCCAGCGGGTCGGGCTGCTGGTGCGCGAGCAATCATAAAAAAGCCGCCGGAGCCCTGACACTTTCGTCATCAGAGTTCCTGCGGCCAGCTTCTCAGTTTTAAACACCCACCTGCCCCGGAAACACCGGAGCCTTCACCTACTCAGACCGATGTCTGCTCAATCTCATCTGCCGTACGCGCCTGCTGAGGCCGAATAACCGCCACGCACAAGGCGGGAACAACCAACAGCGTTAACACGGTTGATGCCAGCAGACCCGAAATGATCGCCCAGGCCATGGGCGGCCAAAGTGTGGAACTCGAAAATGCCAGCGGCAGCAAGCCTGCAACAGTAGTCCCTGTCGTCAGCAGAATCGGGCGAGTGCGCTGTTCAACCGCGAGTCTGACGGCATCCCGAATGGCTTCACCTTCCAACAGCTTTCGATCCATCACATCAAGCAGAACAATCGCGTTGTTCACCACGATCCCGACCAGAGCGATGACGCCAAGTAGCGACTGGAACCCGAACGGCGATCCCGAGAACACCAGCCCCGGCACAATGCCCACTGTCGCCAACGGCACGGTCAGCAGGATCAGCCCGACACGCCGGAACGAGTTGAACTGTACCAACAGGAAGAACAGCAGCAACAACACACCAATCGGCGCAGTGGTGAGCAACGCACTGTTGGCATCGTTAGAGCCCTCCTTGTCGCCACCCAGCTCCATGCGCGTACCCGCCGGTAGCGGCTGTGCATCGAGCGTGCGATTGAGACCGTCGAGGATCTGGCTGAAGCTGTAACCGGTTTCCAGATTTGCCGTCACCGTGCTCACCCTGACGCCGTTGCGCAGGTAACGTGCTGCGGGCTCCCACTCGGTGCGAACGGATGCAATCGCCGACAATGGCACAGCATCCCCTTGTGGCGTGTAAAGGTTGATGGACAGCAACCGTGACAGAGACAGATTGGTGCCTTCTCTGGATCGTAATACCAACGGTATGGGGTCGTCTTCCTGTCGGAACTGCTGGGCCACGATACCAAAGCTCTGGCCATACAGGCTGCGAGCCACGTCGGCACGGGTGATGCCGTAGCGAGCAGCACTCGCATCGTCCACATCTATGGCGATGCTGGGCACGCCCGGGTCCAGATCATGGCGCACATCGACGGTGCCGGGAATTGTCCGAAGCGCGCTGAACACCTGCTCGACCGCCGCTGCGCGGGTTGCATCATCCGGGTGATAAAGACGAATCTCCACCGGCGCGATACGCGGTGGCCCTTGCCCCAGAATGCCCACAGACAGATCCAGTTCCGGCATGGTTTGGGCGGCGTAATCACGAATCCAGTGAACCAGGCCGGTGGTATCTTTCAGTTCAGGCGTTTCCACCACTATGCGAGCACGGTTAGGTGCTTGTGGATAACGTTGAAGGTTGTAATAAAAGCTGGGGCCGGTAAATCCGACAAAGCGATGGACCAGCACGGTTTCTGGACGCCCGCGAATCGCGTGTTCCAGCTCGGCGGATATCATCGCAGTACGCTGCTGGTCGGTTCCTTCCGGCATGAACAGTTCCACCACCACTTGCGGGCGATCCGCATTGGGAAAGAACTGCTGCTTCATGTAGGGCATCATCAACACGCTCCCGGCGACCATCACCACCCCGAAAACCACCAACGCCCCTGGCGCTCTGGAAACCAGATTGCCGAGAAATGCAGCCAGCCCGGCCAAACGGTCCTGCCGGATCTGCGTGCGAGGTTTCAGGTAACGGGATGCGAGCAACGGCACCGCTGAGATCGCCAGCAAGTAGCTCACCGAGAGGGTCAGCATAATCATCACCGGCACGCCGCGGGTGAAGTCCGCCGTCCCCCCTTTCGACAACAGCAAAGGCGCGAAGGCCGCAAGCGTTGTACCTGTAGAAGCGCCAAGCGGCCCTGCCAGCTCACGGATGGAGCGGCTCAGCGCCTCCATTCGGCTTGCGCCCTTGTCGAGCATCGTCTGGATACTTTCGACTATAACGATGGCGTTATCGATCAAAATCCCCAGCGAGATCACCATGCCGATCACCGCAATCTGGTGTAAAACGCCACCCCCCATCGCATACAGTCCGATGCTGATCAGCGCCACCATCGGCAGGATGGACGCCACCAGCACCCCCATCCGTATACCCATACCGGTAAACACCACCGCAACGATGATCAGCACCGACATCACCAAGCTCCAGGCGAGGTTATCGAGCCGGTCCTCAACCTTGTCAGGCTGGAAGAACATTTCGCGGATGGTGTAGGGAGCAAAGTCATCTTTGAGTTCGCCCAAACGCGCCCTCACCCGTTCACCAAAACGAATCGCGTCAGTTGACCCCTCTTCCATGATCAGCGACACCGTCACAACGCGCTCGCCATCAAACCAGGCCTCCGGTTGTCGCGGCTCTGCCGGCCCCCGCCAGACCTCTGCTGCAGCGGCTAATGGCACCTGCGAACCATCCGGCAGCTCAATCGGCGTTGCGCGGATAGCATCAATATCGCCAAACTCACTGTTCGGCAGAATCGACAACCGGCGCCCGTTTACCACCACAAAGCCGCCGGGAATGGTCTGATTTCGCTCGGCCAGTGTGTCGAGAATACGCGAGGGCGAGATGCCCAGCCTGTATAGCGCCGCGTCGTCCAGCGCCAGCGTGATCTGTTCGTCCGCATCCCCGTCGAGATCGATGCGCGAGACACCTCGCACATCGGCCAGATTGTTCTTGAGACGCTCAGCTTCGCGGGTCAGCTCTGTAACTGACGCCGAACCACCCACAGCCAGCACAATAGCCGGGATATCGATCATCTGATCTTCAAGCACCATTGCACCGACATCGTCCGGAAATTCCTGACGAGCGCGCTCCATCGCCTGCCTGACACGATCCCAGGCCGCATCGGTATCGTATATTGTGTCGTTCAGCCGGATATTCACAATCGCCACGCCGGTGCGGGCGGTGCCCTGGGCGTAATCCACTTCTTCCACTTGCAGCAGCTCGTCCGCCAGCGGGCGCAGAACCAGCCGCTCAACGGCATCGGCATTCGCACCGGGATAGCTGACGGTCAACAACCCCGCACGGTAGGGAAACGACGGATCTTCCTGGCGCGGCATGGTGCTGTAAGCTGCAATACCCAACAGGCAGAGCATGGTCACTATCATGCCGAGCAACCGCTGGGAGCCCAGCAGCCGCCTGATCATGGCAGAATCTCCAGCGGATCGCCGTCAGCGAGGCGGGTCATACCGGCATAAACCACCTGGTCCCCGGCTTTGAGTGCGTCTGACTCAATTACCACCTGCTCACCCACAATGCGTCGTACATCCACCGCAACACGCTCTGCCTTGCTGCCGCCAGTGCCATCGTTCGTCGACACACGGTAGACCGCAGTGCCTGTTGCCGAGCGGATGACCGACAGCAAAGGTACCGTCGTCACCGGTTCCACCCGGGGGATAATGCCGACTTCTACCGGCGCGCCGGCGTCAAGGGTGTTCTCAGGCAGGCTGACCAATACCGCGTGTAATTCACCCCGCACCGATCCCGGCTGCGCGATTTCCACCACGGTGCCGTTTACCGGCTCCTGATGGCGATTCTGAACTGACCAGATGGGCAGGAGCTGACCAAGGTTGATGTCCTCCAGCATGTAGGCCGGCACCCGCACCTCGACTTCCCGACGGCCCGGCGAGGAGAGCCGTACCACCGGCGTGCCGGCGCCGACAAACTCATCCACTTCCACCAGCAGCGCTTCAATCCGGCCGGCAAAAGGGGCCTTCAGCGTGCTCTCACCCAACATCTGATTCGCCTCGGCTAGCGACGCCTCAGCGGTCGCGACACTGGCTTCCAGCCCGTCGCGCTTTGCTGCCAACTGCTCAAGCGTCTGCTCGGATACCACACCACGCTGATAAAGGCTTTGTGACCGCTTCCATTCCCGTTGCGCCTGTTCGAGCTGGGTCGTCAACTCCTGCAGCCGAGCCTTCGCTGAATCGGTCGCAGGTTTGAGCGCCGGATTGTATAGCCGCGCCAGCAAGTCTCCTGCTTTTACCTGCTGCCCCATTTCTACCGGTTGCGCCTTCAGGGTGCCGCTGACCTGAAACGTCAGCGTGGCCCTCTGGTGAGCCTGCACAATGCCGGCAAAACGTAGGGTGTCAGAGGCGGAATCCGTCGCAGTTACCGCAGCCGTGCGAACGGTAACGGCTGCGGGCTGGGCAGTTACCTCTGCCGGATCGGTCGGTGCACTGGCAGATTCAGCGCAGCCGGACAGCCCCACAACAAGCAGGCCAAGAGCAGCAAGCCCGGAAACTCGGGTGAAAAGTGAGGATGTCATTGCGTCACCTGTATCGCGCATGTGTTTCGGTCCCTGAAGGCCACATCATCAGCATATGAGTTACTGACTTGTACTTCGGTCTGGTTTATCGGATGATCTTTCCGACATAATGTCATTCCTTGACACTTTGTCAATGACGAGATGACTTGATGCGATACGCCAGCCTTGAAACCATAAGTCAGCCCATCGCACACATTGAAGCCGAACAGGCAGGGTTCAGCCGTTATGAGCGATCTCCAGAAACGACGCGAGCAGGAAAAGCAGCAGCGACACTTCGACATTCTTGATGCTGCGGAAAAAGTATTTGCTGAGAAAGGATACGATCGCACATCCATGGACGATATCGCCCGCACCGCCAATTTGAGTCGGGCATTGCTCTATGTGTACTTCAAGGACAAGGCCGCGATACAGCACGGCATTATGTTACGGGCAGGCGATGCTTTGCGTTCGCGCTTTGCCGATGCCATGGCAACCGCTGGAACGGGGCTTGAGATCATTCGTGCGATGGGCCGGTCCTATTACCATTTCTGGGAAGAAGAACCCGACTATTTCGATGCGCTTACCAAGGCGGCAACCGTCATGGAGCACGCGGCTCCCGAGCAAGCGGAACAGATGAGCTGCTGCGAAAACGAAACAATGAACCTGATGATACAGGCCATCAGGATAGGACTGGAGGACGGCAGCATGAACGCCGAGCGCATCAGCGATCCGCTTCAGACGGCCCTCTATCTGCGTGGCGCACTGCATGGTGTGGTGATGATGTGCCAACAGGAAATGGGCGAAGCCGGCCCGCTTGCCCACTACCCCCGAGAATCCCTGATCAACTATTCGATGGAAATGCTTACCCAGTCCATTAAAGCGACTTGAGAGCGGCCAGGGCCGGCTCTCATTTCAACCTCAGCGCTGGAAATCGTAAATCGACCCCAGCCCAAGAATCCCTGTCAGTTCATCCAGCGCATGACGACTTTCATCAAGCAGCATGGGATCAGCCAGATCGGCCTGACTGAGCTCATCGCGATAGTGACCTTCAACCCAGATATTCAGGCGTTCGTACAACGCATCGGTGAGAATCACACCATCGTGCATCGCCTTCAGCTCGTCGTCAGTGAGCACGACACGTAACCGCAGGCAAGCCGGGCCGCCGCCATTGCGCATCGACTGCTTCACGTCAAACACCTCTACCGCACTGATCGGGCCGCCCTGGGCCACCAACTTGTCGAGATACGCGCTGACACTGGCGATTTCGCGGCACTCTCCCGGCACCGCCAACAGCATGCTGCCATCCGGCTGGCGCAGCAGCTGGCTGTTAAACAGGTAGGATGCCACTGCATCAAGCAAGGGCACGTCATCAGAACTGACCCTCACAGGTTTCAGCTCCGTGCCGGCCAGACGCGTGCGGATATCATTGAGCGTGCGCTCTTCATCCAGAAACGCCTGATCGTGATAGAAGAGCACGTTGCCGTTGCCCACCGCGATAACATCGTTGTGAAAAACACCCGCATCAATAGCCAACGGGTTCTGCTGGGCAAACACGGCGCGCTCATCCGACAGACCATGCAGGCGCGCAATCGCACGGGATGCTTCCAGCGTCTGGCGGGCAGGGAATTTTTTCGGAGCCGGTGCCGAATCGTCAAACGCCTGTTGCCCGTAGACAAAGAGCTCGACCCCCGGCTTGCCATATTCGCCACACAGGCGTGTGTGATTAGCCGCACCTTCATCACCGAAATGACTTCCGGAAGGAAGTGCAGGATGATGCGCAAAATAGGTTTCATCAGTGAATATCGAACGCAGTGAGCGTCCTGTCACTTCATGTTCAATTGACCGGTGAAACTTCGCGCTCAGGTTGGCAGGCGTGAAATGTACCCGGTGGTCTGCCGTGTCTGCGCTGGGAGAAACGGTGGCAGCGTTAGCCGTCCACATACAAGAAGCCGAAGATGCCGCGGCCAGCAGCACCGGGTTTTCCCTGGCGACAGCCGACAGAACCTGACCGTCACTGCCGGTAAAGCCCAACTTGCGCAACGTCGGCAAATGCGGGCGTTCGTGTGGCGGCAGAATACCCTGCACAAACCCTCGATCCGCCAGCAGTTTCATCTTCTTCAAACCCTGCAGCGCAGCCTCTTTGGGGTTGGAGGTCGCGGCGACGTTGGACTTGGAGGCCACATTGCCCCAGGACAAACCCGCATAGTTATGGGTCGGTCCAACCAGACCGTCAAAGTTGGCTTCTGTGGCATGCTGGGACATAAATGACCTCTCAAAATCCGTTAGGCAATAATATAGTGGCGTTTACTTGAAGCTCAGACCCGGTGCCAGACTCTCTGGCATCGTGCTCTTGTCAGCTTCCAGTGACGCCATCGGCCAGGCGCAGTAATCCGCCGCATAATAGGCGCTGGCGCGATGGTTGCCGCTGGCGCCCACCCCACCAAACGGTGCAGCACTGCTGGCACCTGTCAGTGGGCGGTTCCAGTTGACGATACCCGCGCGCACTTCTTCGGTCAGACGCTCATACAGCGCCCGGTCATCGGTCAGGATGCCGGCCGACAAGCCGTATCGGGTGTTATTGGCAATCTCGAGTGCCTGATCGAAATCGCGGTACCGAATCACTGTCAGCAGCGGACCGAAGAACTCTTCATCCACGGCGTCCTGCACGTCGGTGACATCAACGATACCGGGCGATAGCAACGCCGTGCCTTCTTTTACCCGCGTCATTTCCAACAGCGACTTGCCGCCCTTCTCCAGCAAGCTGGCCTGAGCATTCAGCAAGGCATCAGCCGCCGCGTTGGAAACCACCGACCCCATAAACGGCTGGGGCTCGGCATCAAAGTGACCGACCTGAATCTGAGCAGCAACGTCAGCCACACGCTTGATAAAGCGATCACCGGCTTCACCTTCAGGTACCAGCAGTCGACGCGCGCAAGTGCAGCGCTGACCGGCTGACAGGAAAGCAGATTGAATGGTGTGATGCACCGCACCATCGAGATCCTCAACATCCTGAACGATCAGCGGGTTATTCCCGCCCATCTCCAGAGCGAGGATTTTTTCAGGTTGGCCGCCAAACTGCTGATGCAGCAGATGGCCCACATTGGAGCTACCTGTGAAGAACAGGCCATCAATGCCAGGATGGCTGGCCAGCGCCACGCCGGTATCCTTCTCACCCTGGACCAGGTTGATCACGCCTTCCGGCAGACCGGCCTTTTGCCACAAACGCAGCGTCAGTTCCGCCACGCCCGGAGCAATTTCGCTCGGCTTGAACACCACGGTATTGCCCGCCAGCAGTGCCGGTACGATGTGCCCGTTCGGCAGGTGGCCGGGGAAGTTATACGGGCCAAACACACCCACAACACCGTGAGGACGGTGGCGCAACACAGCATGACCCGCCGCAATATCGGACTCTGTCAGGCCGGTGCGATCATGGTAGGCCTTTTCCGAAATGGCGATCTTGCCCATCATGGCCGCAACTTCAGTGCGGGACTCCCACAGCGGTTTGCCGGTTTCTTCACCGATCATCCGCGCAAGGTCTTCCTTGTGGGCTTCTAGCTGCTTGCCGAAAGCTTCCACAATAGCCTTGCGCTCGTCGAAGGTCTTGCGGCGCCAAGCCGGGAATGCACCGCGCGCAGCCCGTATTGCAGCATCAACGTCGGCGGCATTGGCGCTTTTGCCTTCCCACACGACGTCACCGGTGACCGGCTGGATGGATTCGACAAGCGGACCATGGCCGTCCAGCCACTGGCCGTCGATAAAGAGTTCTCCAGTCAGGTTCATGCTCATTTCCAGCTCCTCGATTCAGGTAAATACCGGGCTCGCCCTGAACTGCGCCCCCCGGCAGAAATTAGTTACGACCGGGCAGGCTTGCGCGTGCCGGCAGCGTCTTTTAGCGGAGATAGTCGCACCAGATCCCCGGATGAGACCTGCAGCGCTTCGGCCACTTCAGCCGGTATGCTGACGGTATCGGGCTTGATGCAGCTGGCCGGGATTGTCGTCACCCGGAAATCGCGGAACGAGCGATTGGAAATCATCACACGCTCTTCCGGCGGGACGTCCATATTCACCGGCTGACGGCTCACCAGCACATGCCGCTTGAAGCTTTCGCGGACGGCTCGGATGTTGTGAATAAACGCTTCCACTACCGGCCCGGCATCAAAGATGTCCACCAGACCATTGAAGTTGAAGCCTTCCGCCTGCAGCATTTTCAGCGCCGGGCGGGTATTTTCGTGAACCTGACCCACGACTTCGCGGGCCGACTCCGGCAACAGCGGCAGATAAATCGGATACTTCGGCATCAACTCGGCAATAAACGACTTGTTGCCCATGCCTGACAGAAAATCAGCCTCGCTGAAATCCATATCAAAAAACCGCCGACCCAGCGCATCCCACAGCGGGCTGCGCCCTTCGCTGTCAGATTCGCCGCGCATTTCGGCGAAGACTTTTTCCGAGAACAATTGCCTGAAATCCGCCATGAAGAGAAAGCGGGCGCGGGACAACAACAGCCCATTGCCGCCCTGGCGGTGAGTGTCCGCCAACAACAGCGAGCAGATTTCACTGGTGTCGGTCATATCGTTGGTCAGGTGGAGCGTCGGCGTTTTAACGTGCACGCCCAGTTCCCGCGATGCGTTTACGGTGGTGCTCAACCGGTAGTTGTACCAGACCTCATCCAGCCCGACCCGGGCTTCGATACCGCTGACACCGACACATTTTTTCTGGACGCTGTCTTCCAGTGCAAACATATAGAAGCCGGCTTCAGGCTCGCATTTTTCCTGAAAGGTCGCCTCGGAACGGGCAATCTTGCGGCTCAGCAGATCACGGTTCGGCGGCAGGGAGGTGAGCCCTTTGCCCGCCTTTTCCGTCATGCCGTGTAGATCATCAAGATCGCCCTGACTGAGGGGTCGAATCAACAACATAAGTTCACCTCTTCATTCAAAGCGATTTAAAGCGCGACCAGAACCAGGTCATCACCTTCGACAACCTGCAGCGCATCCGCTACTTCGTTATTGACGCGCACAACGTCACCCAGCCCATCGCTGACGTTGGTAAGCGCGCAGCGGAAACCTTCGCTGTCACCATTCGCAACGATATAGCGCAAACCGCGGCTACCCTCACCCCGGCGCACGGTTTTGTAACGGCGACTGGTGATGGTGTTAAGGGCATCCGTTGTGGCTTCCAGTACCGGCCCGCCATCAAAGATGTCGATGTGTTTGCCCGTGCGGAAACCTTCCCGCTCAAGCAACTGGCAAGTACGCGCAGCCGCGTCGTGAGGTTCGCCAATGGCGCTCTGCGCCGCCTCTGACAGCAAGGTGACGTAAATAGGATGCGGTGGCATCAGTTCAGCGATAAAGGTTTTGCTTTTGACGCCGGAGTAGTAATCCGCTGTCGCAAAATCCATATGGAAGAAATGACGCCCCAGGCTATCCCAGAATGGCGCATTACCTTCTTCCGTTTGCATGCCCTGAATCTCCACCACCAGCATGTCCGAGAACTGCTCCCGATGCCGGTCTATAAACAGCAGCCGGGCACGGGACAGTAGTTCGAACGCTTCGGTTTTACGCAGCGATGCATCGATGGTGAACGAGCATAAAAGCGTTTTGCCGGTCAGTTCGTGGGTCGGGTAAAGCACCGCTGCCGTTTTGGATACATCCAGCTCGTGGGAAGCATGGATCAGCTCGTCCCGCCGGTAGTTGTAAAACGGCTGGCCATTGCCGGCCCGGGCGTCAATCCCTGCAGTACCGTGGATAGTACCGGTGTCAGAATCTTCCAGTACGAACAGAAAACGCTGACGATCGGCCAGTGACGGGTCGCCTGCCAGTGAGCGGATCGAGTGATCGATCTTCTCACTGAGCTTGTCCCGGGACTGAGGCAAGGTGGATACCCGGGCACCATGGCCCGTCGCCAGTTTTTCAATACCGGCGAGATCTTCGTGACGTGCGGGACGAACGATCCACATGATTCACTTGCTCCTGTTGCAGATGAAAGAGTCGCTGATAGAACAGTCAGGCCGGTGTTAACCGGCTACCTTGCTGACAGCGCGCTCGAAGCGCACCAGCGCTTCATCAATATCTGCTTCGGGAATAATCAGTGACGGTGCCAGACGCACCACGTTCAGGCCGGCAACCAGCACCATAACGCCTTCATCAAGACCGGCGTTAAGGAAGTCTTTTGCCTTGCCCTTCCAGGCTTCGGTCAACACGCCGCCGAGCAACAGGCCCGAGCCGCGTACTTCTTCGAAAATACCGTATTTTTTGCCGATCGCTTCCATACCCGCCCGCAGACGGTCCGAGCGTGCGGTCACACCCTTGAGCACATCTGGCTGGCTGACAATATCGATAACACGCTGAGCCACTGCACAGGCCAGCGGGTTGCCACCATAGGTGCTGCCGTGAGTGCCAACACCCAGGCTCTCGGCAATTTTGGCAGTCGTCAGCATCGCGCCAATCGGGAAGCCGCCGCCGAGCGATTTGGCGGTCGACAGGATGTCAGGGGTCACGCCATACATTTCGTAAGCATAGAGGTGACCTGTCCGACCGACACCGGTCTGGACTTCATCAAATACCAGCAGCGCATCGTGCTTGTCACACAGTGCCCGCAGACCTTCCATGAATTCCTGCGTGGCTGGCAGAATCCCGCCCTCGCCTTGAATAGGCTCAACCACGATCGCGCAGGTTTTATCCGAAATCACAGCTTCAACACTGGCCAGATCGTTGAAATCTGCATGATGGATACCACCCGGCGCCGGCTCAAAACCTTCCAGGTATTTGGGCTGGCCACCGACACTGACAGTGAACAGGGTACGACCGTGGAAACTGTTGCGGAACGAGATGATTTCGTTCTTTTCCGGGCCGGTATGCTGCCAGGCGTAGCGACGAGCCAGTTTGAAAGCAGCTTCGTTGGCTTCACCGCCAGAATTGGCGAAAAACACACGCTCAGCAAAGGTCAGATCACACAGGGTTTTCGCCAACTGGATCGCCGGCTCGTTGGTCATGACATTCGACAGGTGCCACAACTTTTCGGCCTGCGATGTCAGGGCGCCAAGCAGTCCAGGGTGCGCATGCCCCAGAGACGTGACCGCGATGCCGCCCGCCAGATCCACAAATTCGCGTCCGTCCTGATCCCACACGCGCGAGCCTTTGCCGCGAACAGGGATTATTTTGCCCGGTGCATAGTTAGGCACCATCACATCATCAAACATCGCACGGGAAATAGCGGGTGTGGTCATAGCATCCTCATTGTTTAGTTGGGGAACCTGAGCAAATCGGGTTTTTCCAAAATTAAACACGAGTCTAGAGGTCTGCCCGACAAGTCGCTTTCAGGAATGCGACCCGGGCATTACAGGATTGCGACTTGCCGTTACGTCAACCACGGAAGCCTGTCATCAGGCTTCCCGATCTTCCGAAGGGGTTAGCCCGAAGGCATTGCGGTAGGTTGTACTGAAGTGGGCACCGGAGGAAAAACCACAAGCGAGCGCGATTTCGGTGAGGCTGAGGCTGTTGGCACGCACCAGTTCGCGCGCCCGATCCAGACGGATTCGCAGATAATAACGCGAGGGGACCGTATCGAGATAACGCCGGAACAGTCGCTCCAGCTGACGCCGGGATAACCCGACATGGCCCGCAATATCATCCCCACTGAGCGGCTCTTCGATGTTGGCGAGCATCAGATCGACGGCCCCGGCAAGCGCAGGCTGTTCCCGCCGGGTATCCTGATCCAGCTCGGTGCCGGGCGCCAGCTCCGGTTCGCCTACACGCTCCCGAACGAACCACTGCGCCAGCGCTTCGGCCACATCACGCCCCAACTCCCGGCCGATGGTCCAGATCATCAGATCCTGCGCCGCTGTGGCGCCCCGACAGGTCAGCCGATTTCGATCCACGCAAAACACATCATCACTGTGACGGATTGCAGGATACTGCGACTGCAACACTGAAGCAGGAAGACCATGAAGCGTTGCCCTGAAACCGTCCAGCAATCCGGCTTCGGCCAGCGCCAGCGACCCGCTGGCCAGACCACCGATCACACTGGCCCGGGCACTGATCACCTGAAGATGTTCCACAATTCCCGCCGGTAAAGAGCGTCCCGGCGCGTGCCCGCCGACAACCAGCAACCAGTCTGGGTTCATTTCGCTGTCGAGCGGCTGAACGCCCGCAGAAAGCCCCGAACTGAAAATACCACTGCCAGCATGCCGGATATCGAAACAACGTTCGCCCAGCAACCGGTTGCAAGCCAGTAGCGGCTCCACTGCAGCCGCATAGGTGAGTGCCGAGGCATCCGGCAATAGCAGCACGCCGACTGTCCGAGTCAAACCGGGGTTCCTTATCAGGTGAATGAGTGCGGCATCAGAATATCCGGTGCGCTGGGCGTCGGCAGTTCAATGACGCGCCAGCGATGTTTTTCCGGGCCTGTGAGTGCCTTGACGACCAGTTTATAGGAATCCAGATCAAAGGCGACACTTTGACCGCGTAGCGATAATTCCGCCAGTTCGGATTCATCATGCAGCGTCGCCACATGCACCCAGTTGTAGATCACCAGAATATCGATTTTCTGACGCACCGAATTGTGTTCGATCAATGCAACCGGCCCCGCCCAGGGCCAGGTTTTCAGGCGAAGATTGTGAAACGCGATCTGCATTCGGAGGTTGTAGCGCACCACATCCTCCCGGCCCTCACACGCGCCTTTGCAGCGCCCCAATGTGCGCTGAAAGCATGGCCCCTCACGGACAGGCTCAAGCCCCAGCATCTGGTTACAAAGATCATTTTTAGCAGCGATACCCTTGAGCGCGCGTTCCGCCTCTGACTTGTTGCGAAACAGACCGAAATAATCGCCGAGCCGGTGCGGCTCAAGCTCTCGTACCAGCTGCGCCTGCAAGTAGCCGGACGCGTTCTCGGCCAGCTGGATGCTGACAAGCTTTTTGGCTGGCCGGGAGCGCCGGTTGTAGAGCGGCGCCAGGGTTTTGATCTGCTTCAGTTCCAGCAACAACGCGCCCAACTCCCCTGCCGTTTCGGTCCATTCGACGCGCTGCAGACTCTGGGAAATTTTCATCGCCTTGTGACTGCCATGATCCCCTGAAAAATGGGAGGCAACCCGCTGCAGAATATTGGTGCTTTTACCCACGTACAACAACACGTCGTTCTCGCCATAGAAGCGATAAACACCCGCACATTCGGGGAGTGTTGACAGGATATCCGGCGACAGATTCGGTGGCACACTGGCGTGCTTCAGCAGCTTTCTGGCCGCTTCTTCAACAGCGCTGCCGCCCTTCTCCGCGATCACATGCTCGAAGAAGGCGAGCATCGCCGATACATCACCCATTGCCCGGTGCCGCTCGACTGCGGGTAATTGGTGACGGGCGATCAACGCGTCCATATTGTGGCGGCGATGTTCAGGGTACAACCGCCGTGACAATTTGACGGTACACAACACTTTCGCCGTAAACAGGCGCCCCAGCCGCCGGAACTCGGCTTTGATGAAGCCGTAATCAAACCGGGCGTTATGCGCAACAAAGATCGCGCCATCAAGCTGTTCCAGCAGGGCGTCGGCAATCTCCGAAAACCGCGGAGCATCGGCCACCATTGCATTGTTAATGCCGGTGAGCTGCTCGATAAAGGGCGAAATTCGCTGCTCCGGATTGAGTAATGTCTGCCACTCCCCCACCTTTTCGCCATCGCGCCAGAAGCGAATGCCGATCTCGGTAATCCGGTCGTGAATGGCGTTTCCCCCGGTTGTTTCAAGATCGATAAATGCCAGGGTTTCTGACCCCAGAAAACCGGTCATTTCAGCCATACATCTGCTCCCTAACAAGACGCCTCCAGATCGTTATTAATACCACGCCGCAGGCCCTTTAGACCTTCGTATTATGAGCCCGCAAAATGATTGATTTGTCATTAAACCGTAACTACTTTGTTAGGGTTCGATAAAACAATAACGCACGGAGAACATGGCAATGAATCGCACTAAAATAACAATCGCCGTTCAGGCAGCAACATCCGCAATGATTATGGGACTTGCAAGTCAGGCAGGTGCATTCGAAGTAACCGCCGAGAATGTGAAAGCCGAAGTATACGGCTATGCTCGCATGAACGCCGTTTACGACATTGATGAAGATATCGGTGTTTCTACCCAGTCAGGCTCATTTTCAGCGGTCAACACAGGCGCAGCAGAAGACAATGAAATCAGCGGACACTTCGACGCCGACGCTGTACAGAGCCGGATCGGTTTGCGGACCACTGTTTCCGAAGATCTGAAGATGGTGATTGAAGGCGACTTCCGCGGCAACGGCGGTGGCGACCTTCGTCTGCGTCACGCCTATGGCGAATACAAAGGCGTCCTGCTGGGTCAGACCTGGTCGAACTACAACAGCTTCGTGGGCAACACCTCCGTGCTGGACTTCGACGCACTGGCCGGTAACGCTGGCCTGCAGGGCCGGGTAACTCAGGCACGTTACACCATGGGGGCCATGTCCTTCTCGGCGGAAGACTCAAATACCAGCATCCTTGATTCAACCGACAGCAAAGAAAGCCTGCCAACCTTGACTGCAAGATTTGAAAGCGCCGCTGGCCCACTTTCATACTCCGCCGCAGCACTGGTTCACCAAATCTCTTACGACACAGGCTCCGATAGCGACGACGCCGTCGGTTACGCCGTGTTTGGTGCAGCCAAGTTTGCTATTACCCCGGGCATCAGCATTCAAGGCGCCCTAAACTACTCAGACGGCGCCAACTATTACCTGTATCGTTCAGGTGAAAACTTCGGCGCAGCCGACGCTTACCTTGATGGTTCAGGCAGCCTTCAAACCATCAGCGGTTACGGCGGCACCATCGGTATGGGCTTCGATGTCGGCACTGGTTCGATCAATGCCGGTTACGGTATGGTCACCAACGACTGGGATGATGCTGAGGACGACGGCGCTGCAGTGGGCGATCAACACGAAACCAACAGCAACGTCATGCTCAACTACCAGTTTAGCCCGGTCAAGAACGTGATGATGGGCGTTGAATACGGCTACTTCATGGTTGATGAAGTCGACGGCGACGACGGCGATGCAAGTCGCATCCTGTTCGCAGGTCAGTACAACTTCTAACAGCCTCTGATAGTGGTAACCAGAAAAGCCCCGGTTCTGCCGGGGCTTTTTACGTTCACCCTCCGGTAAGCAGTGTTACCAGAAGCCCGCCTGCCAGCCATATCAGCGCGACGACCACCAATGTACTCAGCACCTTGTCTGTCAGTGAAGCGCTTCCGCCACCGTGGTCATGATCGTGGTGCTCATGATGATCGTGCCCTGCCGCTGCCTGCTGTGCCTGCCGCCAGAACCACACCAACACAGCTGAAAACACAATGAAAACGGCGTTCAGAACAAGTTGATAGTTCACTTTGAAAAATGATCGGTCACCCGGCGCCTGCGCATGACTGGCATCCGGCAACATATCCAGAACCACCAGAGCGTAGTGCATGAGCAGCGACACGCTGACGATGCCTACCAGCATCAGCGCCAGAATATACAGCGCCATTTTCCAGCCGTAATAGGAGGCGTTGATCCGCAATACCGGCAGCACCACCAGGTCAGAAAAAATAAACGCCATAACACCGGCAAACGACACGCCCTGACCAAACAAGACCGCCGCCAGCGGGATATTTCCCATAGAACCAATAAAGGTGAAAAAGGCCGCAACCGGGCCAACAAGCGTTTGTGCCAGCACCGCCAGAAAACCAGGATTGGCAGCGCTATCGCCCCCGGACCCAATAAACAGCGCCTGGAAGAAGCTGTCCGGCACCATCGCCGAAATAATACCGGCGACCGTAAAGCCAATCAGCACATCCTTCCAGACCATTTGCCACTCCATGACATAGGTCTGACCGATTTTCTGCCATCCCTCGCGGCTGGAAACTTTTTCTTTCCAGCTTTTGTCTTCACCGTCGTTATCGTCCTGGGCTTCGCCGAGCCGTTCCCTCGCAAGTTTCTCAAGTCGGCGCGGACGCGTAATGCGGATCAGCAGCCATGCCACCAGGATCAGCAGAATGCCGCCAACATACTCGCCCACAACGAACTGCCAGCCCAAGAAGATGGCGATCACCATACCCAGTTCGATCACGAGGTTCGTGGACGCCAGCATAAAGGCAAGCGAGGGCGCCAGACCCGCCCCTTTCTGGAAAAGTGCGCGGGTAGTGGACAGGGCCGCAAAACTACACGAGCTGGAAATAAAACCAAAAAAGGTACCCAAAGCGATACTGCGAGGCCCGTCCGTGCCCATTGTTTTTTGCATGCGCTGTTTGGTGACCAACACCTGAATCAGGCTGCTGACGACATAACCCAGAATAAAAGCCCACAAGGCCATCCAGAAAAAGCCAAGACTGGTCACCGCGGCTTCGTGCCACAGACTGGCAAACTCATCCATCCTTTACCCTCCTTGTTCAATAATCGTCAAAAACGCTGCCCGACCAGGGGCCTGGAAACGACATCACCAACAACAGGATAGCGTCACACGTATTACTGAATTCAAACTGAATACTTGCCTCGGACGTTATTCAGAATGGATGACAGGAAGCACGGGTTCAAGAATGGCCCTGCTGCAAACAGGCGTGTGGTCGTTTTCAGGGCAAGGTGCGGTGGATGGCCCCGAGAAGAGTGCATTCTAATCTTTTCCAGATCGACGACTGAAAAACGACGATTCAAAACCCTGTTGATTTAGATAGCATTTCAGGAAATATGCGAGGACTGGCACGGGCTATGCTCACGTAGTTCAGCGAGGGTAAACCGCTCGTCAAATTTGCAATGTGAGGTTTCACGTCATGGAAAAAGTTGAGAATCAAAACGTTTTGTTTGAACTGACCCATCCATTTGAAGCTGTCGTTATTGCCGACCTGCATGACTACTTTGACTGGATGTACTTCGCCAACTAGAGCCAGGCGGGGCCCACTACCAATGGGCCCCGCTTGCGATCACCAGGCAGGCCCTTATTCCCCTGCCCGCAGTTTGTTTCGCACACCACGGCTGGCCATAACGCCAATCACCTCGACCAGCGATAACATGCCTCTATCGTGCGTGCGGGGCGCTTTGCCCTTTCCCATGCGCTCCAACTGCCGGGTGTACCAACTGACCTCCATCAGGGCCAGATCATCAATCATCTTGATACCGGTCTTGATTGGCCGCACGACACTGTTAAACGACTCACCGGCAAGAATGCGCTTTGGGCAATCAGGTTCAACCGCCAGCGGCCGGGCAATGCCTACCAAGTCCGTTGCTCCGCTTGCCACAGCATCAGCCATGCCGTCGCTCGTGCGGAAACCGCCTGTAACCATCAGGGGGACATTGACCCTGTGCCGCACTTTTTCGGCGAAAGCGAGAAAGTAGGCTTCACGGGCAACCGTGCTGGCTTTTGCGCCTTTGGCCATCGCCGGATTCTCATAGTTTCCGCCGGAAATCTCCACCATATCAATGCCAAGGTTGGTGAGCGTCTCGATGACATCCAGTGACTCTTCCTCTGTAAATCCGCCGCGCTGGAAATCCGCTGAGTTCAGTTTGATCCCCACGCTGAACCCGTCCGACGTGACGCCACGAATCGCCTTGTAGACCTCCACCACAAACCGCATTCTTTTGGCTGGCGTTCCACCCCAGTCATCATCCCGCTGATTATGGTGGGGCGAGAGAAACTGACTGACCAGATACCCGTGTGCACCATGGATCTGCACACCGGTAAAGCCTGCCTTTTCGGCAATTGCGGCACTTCGCGCAAAACGCTGAATAATGTCTTCAATTTCGTCACCGGTCAGTGCGCGCGGCGTGGCGAACATTCCCTGCATTTCTTTCTTGAACGGCACGGCGCTGGGCGATACCGGTGCCTTGTTCAGAATCTTCGGGCTTTGCTTGCCCGGATGGTTGAGCTGCATCCACAGGCCATTTCCCTGACGCGTGCCGGCTGCTGCCCACGCTTTTAACTGTGCGAGATCGCGCTCGTCGTCCAACACGACGTTTTTGGGTTCGCCGATATGGCGGCGGTCGATCATGACGTTGCCGGTAATCAGCAGCCCTGACCCGCCATCAGCCCAGGTACCGTAAAGCCGTGCCAATTCGGGTGTGGCACGGTTGTTCATGGTGCCCATGGTTTCGCTCATGGCGGACTTGGCAAAGCGATTCGGCAGGGACTCGCCGCTCCTGAGAGTAAACGGCTGATCCAACGTAGCAGTCTGTGTCATGAAAACTCCGGCAACTCGGTTCAATTCGATAAACGTCAAACTATTCCACGTTTCGATACTTGTCAAACTATAATACACTGTGATTTTAGGCCAGTTTCAGGACACACGCCGCAATGCCAAACAAAGACAAGGATCGACTGAGCAAAGCCTTCAAGGCGCTTTCGAACCCTAACCGGTTGCGCATCTACCAACAGATCAAAGACAAGCGCGTTAGCGAAATAACCGACAGCGGCTGCGGGTTTGTAGACTTTGTGAATTCATTAAAGGTAGGCGCCCCGACCATTTCCCATCACATCAAGGAACTGGCAAACGCGGGGTTGATACGGGTGGAGCGACAGGGGAAATTCGTCACCTGTCATCTTGAAGACGACATGCTCAACGAACTGAAGCAGTTTCTCGACTAAGAAGAGACTGGAATAAAGTGGAATAGCGATTTGCGCCGGCCATCACACGAGGCCGGCGCAAATGCCGTCAGAGCAACAAGCGGCGAATATCACCCATCAGCTCTGCCAACAGCGTGGTAAAACGCGCGGCATCCGCACCGTTCACCGCCCGGTGATCGTAGGACAACGACAGCGGGCACAACAGCCGTGGCTGGAATGCTTCACCGTCCCACACCGGTTTCATTGCCGCTTTCGAGACGCCCAGAATGGCCACCTCCGGCGAGTTCACGATGGGCGTGAAGGCCGTGCCGCCAATGCCACCAAGACTGGTGATCGAGAAGCAGCCTCCCTGCATTTCCGAAGGCTTGAGCTTCTTGTCGCGAGCTTTACCTGCCAGCTCCTGAGCCTCGGCCGCCAGCTCCCACAGGCCTTTTTTGTCCACGTCGCGGATTACCGGCACCATCAAACCCGCAGGCGTATCCACAGCAATCCCGATATGAATGTACTGCTTGCGCACGATTTCCTTGCGCTCCATATCAAGTGCCACATTGAACTGCGGCAGTGCCGTCAGCGCATGAGCGCAGGCCTTGAGGATAAACGGCAGCGGTGTCATTTTGACGGCCCGCTTCTCACCTTCAGCCTTGAGACCTTTGCGGAAAGCTTCAAGATCGGTGAAATCAACATCTTCATGCTGAGTCACGTGGGGCACATTCAGCCAACTGCGCTGCATGTTGTTGGCTGTCGCGACCTGCATGCGCGTCATGGCGTCACGTTGAATGTCACCAAACTGACTGAAGTCCGGCAACTTGATGCCCGGGATACCCGAGCCACCGGCCACTGCGCCGCCACCCTGTGTTTTCTGCAGCTGGGCCTTTACGTAACCTTCAACGTCGTCCTTGATAATCCGGCTCTTGGGCCCGCTGCCCTTCACCCGGTTGAGGTCCGCACCCAGCTCCCTGGCCAGTTTGCGTACAGCCGGGCCCGCATGCACCTTGGCACCCGGCTGAGGCACATCCGGCACATCATCTTTGCCAGATGCAGAGCCTTTATCCGAAGCGCCGGCGCTCTGCTTGCGGGGCGATTCATCAGCCGATTCAGCGTCCTTGGCCTCTGCATCGTCTGTATCATCCTCCTCATCGCCGGCATCATTCCCAACCTGCATTTCCAGCAAATCATTCCCTTCGGACAACTTGTCACCTTCGCTGACCAATACTTTGGTGATCTTGCCAGCATGGGGAGACGGGATTTCGAACGTGGCTTTGTCTGATTCCACCGTTACCAGCGGATCATCCACTTCGACCTC
>NZ_JBQXYE010000006.1:0-107949 GCF_052645435.1 Marinobacter sp. V032
TCCCTTCGGACAACTTGTCACCTTCGCTGACCAATACTTTGGTGATCTTGCCAGCATGGGGAGACGGGATTTCGAACGTGGCTTTGTCTGATTCCACCGTTACCAGCGGATCATCCACTTCGACCTCGTCACCTTCCGAGACGTTGATTTCGATGATCGGCACATCTTCAGCGCCATCCATCCCGGGCACTTTGACGGTTTCCTTGCGGCTACCGCCAGATGATTTCTTCGGCTTTGGCTTTTCCTTTTTGGCAGTTTCGCCAGAGTCACTGCTCTTGCCGGAAGATGGTTTCTCGTCTGGCGTGTCATCCTCCGAAGCGCTCTCGTCACTGACGGACATTTCCAGCAGATCCTGACCTTCGGACAACTTATCGCCCTCACTGACCAGTACCTTGCCAACCTTGCCGGCATAGGGCGACGGGATTTCGAACGTGGCTTTGTCTGATTCCACCGTTACCAGCGGATCATCCACTTCGACCTCATCGCCTTCCGAGACGTTGATTTCGATGATCGGCACATCTTCAGCACCGTCCATACCGGGTACTTTGACGGTTTCCTTGCGGGAACCACCTGATGACTTGCCGCCCCCGGATGCAGGTTGACTGTCTTTTTCACTGGTTTTCTTGTCGTCGTTATCGTCAGTGTCATCGTCTTTCGAGGCTGACGACTCCTCGGAGGGCTCATCCTCTTCATCATCAGAGTCTGAACCATCGGTGTCGATGACGCCGACAACATCGCCTTCTTTGACGGTGTCCCCGACCTTCACGGTGATTTTGACGATTTTGCCAGCAGCAGGCGAAGGCAGGTCAACGGAAGCTTTGTCCGACTCTATGGTCAGAATCGAATCTTCTTCCTCGACCGTATCGCCCTTGCTGACGGTAATTTCGATGATCTCAACTTCATCCGCGCCGCCGAGATCGGGAACCTTGATTTCCTGTTCGCTCATGGCGGTCTCCTCAGCTAATCGCCGGATTGGGTTTGTTGCGATCAATGTCGTACTCGCGCATGGCTTCGAGCACTTTCTTCTGCTCGATCTCACCGTCCCGCGCCAGCGCGGTTAACGCGGAAATCACAACGTGATAGCGATCCACCTCAAAGAAGCTGCGGAGACGTTCGCGGGTATCACTGCGCCCATAGCCATCCGTGCCCAGCACTTCATAACGAGCCGGAACCCAGGCACGCACCTGATCCGAGTAGAGCTTCATGTAATCTGTGGACGCCACAACCGGGCCCTTCTGTTTTTCCAGACACTGGGTGATATAAGGCTGTTTGGGCTTGTCATCCGGATGCAGCCGGTTCCAGCGATCCACATGCTGACCGTCCCGGGCCAGTTCGTTGAAGCTGGTAACACTCCACACATCGCTGGCGATGCCGTGATCGTCCTTCAACAATTGCGCGGCAGCCCGCACTTCGTTGAGGATGGCGCCGCTGCCAAGCAACTGCACCCTGGGTGTTTTTTTACGACCCTTGGTTTCTACCGACTCCAGCAGGTACATGCCGCGAATGATGCCGTCTTCTACGCCCTTGGGCATCGCCGGCTGTTCGTAGTTCTCATTCATCATGGTGAGGTAATAGAAGACGTTTTCGTTGCGCTCGTACATGCGCTTCATGCCTTCGTGGATCACCACAGCCATTTCATAGACGTAGGCAGGATCGTAGGACACACAGGACGGAATGGTCTGGGACAGGATAAAGCTGTGCCCGTCCTGATGCTGCAGACCTTCACCGTTAATCGTGGTGCGCCCGGCAGTACCCGCAATCAGGAAACCGCGAGCCTGAATGTCACCAGCCGCCCAGGCCAGATCACCAATCCGCTGGAAGCCGAACATCGAATAGAAACAATAGAACGGAATCAACGGGAAGTTGTTGGTGCTATAGGAGGTGGCTGCCGCTATCCAGGCTGCCATTGAGCCAGCTTCTGTGATGCCCTCCTCCAGAATCTGGCCCGTTTTCTCCTCCTTGTAATACATAATCTGGTCACGGTCCTCGGGAACGTATTTCTGCCCCTCGGCGGTGTAGATACCCAGTTGGCGGAACATGCCTTCCATACCAAAGGTACGCGCCTCATCCGGCACAATCGGTACTACCCGTTTGCCCACCCGCTTGTCTTTTGTCAGTGCGGTGAGCAGGCGCACAAAGCCCATCGTGGTGGAGACTTCCCGGCCATCCGAGCCATCCAGCATTTTCTGGAAAATATCCAGCCCAGGCACTTTCAGCGGCTGGCTATCGGTGCGGCGCTTGGGATAGAAGCCGCCCAGCTCCTGCCGGCGCTTGATCATGTACTTCATTTCAGGGCTGTCCGGCGCCGGACGATAGTAAGGCACTTCCTCCAGTTCATCGTCATTGAGCGGGACGCCAAAGCGGTCACGGAAGGCCTTGAGCCCTTCATAATCCAGCTTCTTCAGGGAGTGCGTCGTATTCTGAGCTTCACCTGCAGCACCGAAACCATAGCCCTTGATGGTATGGGCCAGAATCACAGTGGGCTGCTCTTTGTTATTCACCGCATTATGGTAGGCCGCATAAACCTTGTACGGATCATGACCGCCGCGATTGAGCTGCATGATGTCGTCATCCGACAGATCTTCCACCATTTTGGCCAGTTCCGGATAACGGCCAAAAAAGTGCTGACGCGTATAAGCGCCACCGCTATTTTTGAAGTTCTGCAATTCACCATCACAGACTTCGTCCATCACGCGCTGCATCAGGCCATCGTCATCCTGCTCAAACAGCGGGTCCCACTTGCGGCCCCAGACCACTTTCTGGACGTTCCAGTTGGCGCCCCGGAAAATGCCCTCCAGTTCCTGGATAATCTTGCCGTTGCCACGGACCGGACCATCCAGACGCTGAAGGTTGCAGTTCACCACGAAGATCAGGTTCTCGAGCTTTTCACGCCCCGCCTTGGCGATCGCACCCAGCGTCTCGGGCTCATCGCATTCGCCATCCCCCACGAAACACCAGACATGACGATCCTGTTTATCGATCAGCTCTCGGCTGTCCAGATACTTCATGATGTGGGCCTGGTAAATGGCCTGAATTGGCCCCAGCCCCATCGAAACAGTGGGGAACTGCCAGTAATCCGGCATCAACCAGGGATGGGGATAGGACGACAGCCCTGTGCCATCGGTTTCCTCACGGAACTTGTCCAGTTGCTCTTCGGTAAACCGGCCTTCCAGATAGGAGCGAGCATAAATACCGGGCGCGGAATGGCCCTGGAAATAGACCAGATCCGATTCCTGATCGCCGTCTCCGCCTTTGAAAAAGTAGTTAAACCCTACGTCGTAAAGCGTGGCGGCAGAGGAGAACGTGGAGATGTGCCCGCCCAGATCGCCAGGGCGTTTGCTCGCCCGCAACACCATCGCCAGCGCATTCCAACGAATCAGCGAGCGGATGCGGCGTTCCATGAACAGATCGCCCGGCATGCGCGCTTCCCGCGACACAGGGATGGTGTTCCTGAAAGGTGTGGTGATGGAGTATGGCAGCTCGGTGCCATCTCGGGTGGCGCGCTCGGAAAGACGTTCCATGATGAACTTGGCGCGCTCGATCCCTTCATTTTCGATCAGCGAGTCCAGTGAATCTATCCATTCCTGGGTTTCGATAGGATCTTCGTCCTGGTACATCCGACCCTCCTAAAGGTGTCAGTCAGGTTTTGCGAGGAAATAGCAATCGTTTCCAGACCTCCGCATCGCAGAGGCAGAAGCGAGGCCTGGACTATTGTTCTTAAATAAAATCGGATCTGGCAGACCTGCGAAATCATCCCTAAGCATAGAACAGCTGAAACAATTTGCTTGCTCACAGGGACGCGGCGAACGCGCTACACTGAACTACAATGGGCCTTTCATATGAACAGGACAAGACATCTGCGACCAATGTCTGATCGAGACAAGTCGCAGGCTGCGTAAAGATAAAGCGGCCCGGAACGACGCCTGCACACAACAACAATGATAGCCACTGACGCCGGCCTTACCCCGTCATCAGTCCGGCCCGGCAGCAGCACCGACAGGATCCGCATCATGTCACCCACGATCGACCGCGTTTATTTCTTCGGCACCTGCCTGATTGATGTTTTCTATCCGGGCGCAGGCATGGCCGCGATCACCCTGCTCGAGCGCGAAGGCATTGAGGTGCTGTTTCCCCAGGCCCAAACCTGTTGCGGCCAGCCGCCCTACAATTCCGGTTATGACGACGAAGCCCGCACGATTGCACGCCAGGTGATCGAGACATTCGATTTACCCATTCCCATTATTGTGCCGAGCGGCTCCTGTGCCGGCATGCTACGCAAACATTATCCCGCCCTGATGGCGGGCGACCCGCTTGAAGAAAAGGCGAACCAGCTGGCAACCCGGGTCTATGAGCTGCACCAATTCCTTCACCGGGTACTGAACATCACGCTGGAAGATCAAGGAAAACCGACGCGTGTCGTGATGCACACCTCCTGCAGCGCACGACGCGAAATGGAAGTGATGGACGACGGGCTGAGCCTGCTCCGCCAGCTCGGTAACGTCGAGGTGTGCGAACCGGAAAATGCTGAAACCTGCTGCGGCTTTGGCGGAACCTTCGCCGTGAAAATGTCGGACATATCGGAGGCCATGGTCGCTGACAAGTGCGCAGCGGTTAACGCAACGGGCGCCAGCACTTTGCTCAGCAGCGATTGTGGCTGCCTGATGAATATCCACGGCGCTCTAAAGCACCGGAATCCAGACGCGATGCCCGCCGAGCATCTTGCCGAGTTTCTATTGCGCCGAACCAGCGGAGATGCCTCATGAGTGGCTTCAGCCCCAACCCGGACCAGAATTTCGGCGTTCGCATTCAGGAGGCGTTGGGCAACAAGGAGCTGCGGGAGAGCTTCCACGGCGCGATGACATTCCTGCGGGAAAAACGCCGCCAGCAATTCCCCGACCCCGATGCGCTGGACGCCCTGCGCACCCGTGGCGCCGCCATTCGGGAACGCGCTCTGGCACAGCTCCCGGACTTGCTGGAGCAGCTAGAAGGCCAGTGCCAGCACAACGGTATCCGCGTGCACTGGGCGGAGGACGCGGCTGAGGCCAACGAGATCATCACCGGAGTTGCCCGTAAAACCGGCGGTAAACGGGTAGTCAAAGGCAAGTCGATGGCGACTGAAGAAATCGGCCTCAACACAGCCTTTGAAAATGCAGGATTCTCTTGCCTTGAATCAGATATGGGCGAGTACATCGTGCAGCAGGCCCAAGAGACGCCATCTCACATCATCATGCCGGCGATTCATCGCAACAAAGCCAGCATTGCCCGCCAGTTTGCCGAGCAAATCCCCGACACCCCCTATACCGAAGATGTCGATGAACTGATCGGCATCGGACGCCGGGTTTTACGGCGTGCTTTTGCTGACGCGGATATCGGCATCTCGGGAGTTAACTTCGCCATCGCAGAAACCGGCACACTTTGCCTGGTAGAAAACGAAGGCAATGGCCGTATGTCGACCACAGTACCCGACACACACGTTGCAGTGATGGGCATAGAGAAAGTCATTGAAAAACTGACAGACCTGCCAGATCTCTACCGGCTCCTGACCCGCTCGGCAACCGGCCAGCCAATCACCACCTACCTGAACCTGATAAGCGGACCGCGCAAGCCTGACGAAATTGACGGCCCGAGGCAGGTGCACCTGGTGCTGCTCGACAATGGCCGCAGCCGGATCTATGCCGACCGCCAGCTGCGAGAAACCCTGCGCTGCATTCGCTGCGGTGCCTGCATGAACCACTGTCCTGTATACGAGCGTCTGGGTGGCCATGCCTACGGCACAGTCTACCCCGGGCCCATCGGGCAAGTGGTGATGCCTCAACTGCTGGGGCTCGATAAAGCCGGAAAGCTGACTCAGGCCTGTTCGCTTAACGGCGCCTGCGGCGAAGCCTGCCCGGTCAAAATTCCGCTTCCAGATCTCATCCGGCGCTTGCGGCACGATGGCGTTTCCAGAACGGCCAGCCCGGTCCGTGGCCAGGGCAAACAACGCAAATGGATTGAGGCGACCATCTGGGCAACATGGCTCAGCATTCACACCCATCCCCGGCTATACCGGTTGTCGACCCTGATGGCCACCCGACTGCGCCGGCTGATGCCGCCACTACCGCGCGCGTGGACGCGGCACCGGTCACCATTGCGACCCGCCGCCAGAACATTGCATGAGACCCTGCAGCAACGCGAACGCGCGCGCCAGAAGGGGTCCGCCCGTGAGCAGTAAGAACGCTATTCTTTCCCGGCTCCGTCACGGACGGGCGGCATCCCCGGCTAACACCGCAGCCTTCGCGGCAGAGCGTGCATCTGACGCCGTCACGCCGGATCTGGACGTTATGGTTTCGGCCCTCGAAGCGGCCCATGCGCGGGTTTTTCGCTCTACCACCGGCCAGTGGGCCGACGATCTCGCCAAGCTGGCGCGCGAGCGCGGCTGGGCAAACTGGTGGATCGGCGAGGACGATGTGGGGCGCACATGGCAGGCACACGACTCAGCGCCCGCAACAACTGTTTTCAGTGATTGGGATAGCCAGAAAGCCCCCTTGTTCGATGCGGCTGAAGTGGCGCTTTGCAGGGCCCGCGCGGGCATAGCGGAAACGGGCACACTGGTTGTTGAAAGCAGTCCTCAGGTTCCGCGCACCCTGTCGCTGGTGCCCCCGGTTCACGTTGTTGTCATCGACGAAGACAGCGTCGTGGGCAGCCTGCATCAAGCCCTTGCCCACTATGAAAACAAATCCCTGCCAACCAATCTGATCTTCATTTCAGGCCCGTCAAAGACAGCGGATATTCAGCAGACGCTGGCTTATGGCGCTCACGGGCCCAGAGAGCTGATTGTTTATTTATGCCGGCGTGAGTGAGCGCCGGTTTGAGGGCCGCAGCGCCAACCCGGATTGTCCCGCCACGAATTGTAGAAACACCGATTTTTGCTTACCACTCTAAATAAAAACGTTTCTTATCCCCGCCGATTTCAGTGGCAACCAGAATACAAAAGCCGATCTTTCAACGAAAATTCTGGCGATGCGCCTCGAAAACAGCCCCTAACCAGCTGATATTGCGTTCAATGCCCGCTCCATTTTCATTAGAGCTGAAAACACTTTCGGGTTCCGGTATACTCCTCTGCCGTTTTGATCGGGGCTCCAGGAGGGTGGTGAACGCACGACAGATCGCTATTGTTTACTCGCACAGATGACGCGAGCCCCACTCCGTCCATGCCCCTTTGAAATTCTTCTGATTGATCGGTTCGCCTGTTGCGACATTGCCGATGGCAGCGATCAATGCACTAACGTAAGAGGACCTCGCATGAACTCCATCGTCAGATTTCCAGATCGCATTCCCGCTGTGGAGTTTGAAGAACGTCGCTTTCAGGTATACACCGACCGCCAGATGGACAAGATCGACGTTATTCAGTCACTTCCCGAAGAAACCCTGTTCGAAATGAAAGTGGTCGCCAGCGTGCTGCCGTTTCGGGTCAATGAATATGTCATCAACGAGCTGATCAACTGGGACAAGGTACCGAATGATCCGATCTACCAGCTGGTATTCCCGCAGCGCGAAATGCTCAGGCCCGAGCACTACGACCAGATGGCCGAACTGCATCGTTCCGGCGCCGACAAGAAAAAAATCCAGGCGCTTGCCAAGATACTGCGGGAAGATCTGAACCCTCACCCGGCAGGTCAGATGGAAATGAACATGCCCACGCTGGACGGTGAAGTGCTCGACGGTGTGCAGCACAAGTACCGCGAGACCATGCTGTTCTTCCCCTCGCAGGGCCAAACCTGTCACTCCTATTGCACATTCTGCTTCCGTTGGGCGCAGTTCGTAGGTGACAAGGATCTGAAAATGGCCAGCACCGACGCCGAAAAGATGCATGGCTATCTGAAAGAACACACCGAGATTTCAGACCTGCTGATGACCGGTGGCGACCCGATGGTGATGAAGACCAAGCATCTGGTGCAATATCTGGAGGCGTTGCTGGAGCCGGAATTCGATCACGTACAGACCATTCGTATCGGCACCAAAGCACTCACCTTCTGGCCCTATCGGTTTGTGACGGACAAGGATGCCGATGAGCTGATTGACCTGTTCGCACGTCTGGCTGAAGGCGGCAAGCACGTCGCGATCATGGCGCACTACAACCACTGGCAGGAAATCACCACGGATATCGCTGAAGAAGCCATCCGCCGGATTCGCTCAACCGGTGCCGAAATCCGCGCGCAGGGCCCGCTGATCAAGCACGTCAACGACGACGCCGATGCCTGGGCGAAGATGTGGAAGAAGCAGGTTCAGCTGGGCATTATTCCCTACTACATGTTTGTGGAGCGCGACACCGGCGCCAAGAACTACTTTGAAGTACCGCTGGCCGAGGCTTACGAGATTTACCGCGAAGCGATCAAGAAGGTTTCCGGGCTTGGCCGCACCGCTCGCGGCCCGTCAATGAGTGCGGGCCCAGGCAAAGTGGAAATTCAGGGAATTGCGGACATAAAAGGCGAGAAAGTCTTTGTGCTGCGCTTCCTGCAGGGGCGTAATCCAGATTGGGTTCAGCGGCCTTTCTTTGCCAAATACAGCGACACCGCGACCTGGCTGCATGAACTGGAACCGGCGTTTGGCGAGGAGAAGTTCTTCTTTGAAGACGAGTACGAGCAGATGCGCAAAGGAAACGGCTAAGCCCGCTGCCACCTGAATGTAAAAGCCGGACCACGTGTCCGGCTTTTTTGTGTCCGATCCGGATCGCCGCTAATTCTGACTCCGGCGATGCCCTTTGGGCACAAAACCTTCCGGCTTGTCCCGCAGCCATTCGACAAATACCCGAAGCTCCTCTAGCTCCAGCAACTTCTCGCGGGAATTGAATGTCAGGCCAAGCTCATACTCGGAACAGGTGCGATGAATCGCATTATGGCAAGGTCGGCACACCCAAAGCGTGCGGGTAATCATGTCCTCCCGGCTGAACAGCTTCAGAAAACGCCGTTTACTGTGGAGGCGACGGGGAATGAGGTGGTGACGGGTGAGCTTGGCCACGGGCCGCCGGCAAAGCTCACAGGAATCGGGTTGGGGTGGTAACTTGAGCATCGCGTTGCCGCCCCCAGCGGCCGTCCCGATTGACTAGTGCATTAACGTGTACAACTTACGACGATAGGTCCGGACATCAGGGTTGTTGTTGCCCAGCTTATCGAATAGCTCCACCAGCGTGGTTTTGGCGATGCCATCCTTATACTGACTATCGGCCTGCATCAATCGAATCAGCAGATCCATCGCCTCTGCATTGTTGTCCTTGAGGACATGCTGAAGGGCCAGTTGATGCAACGCATCGCAATCTTTCGGATTCGACTCAAGCCGGGCTTCCAGCTCCGCCATCGGCGGCAATTCGCCGGCCTGTTTCATAAACTTCAGTCGCGCCGCCAGCTGCTTGGCATGGCTTTGCATTTTATCTTCCGGCGCCAGGCTGTCGAGAATCTGCTGGGCCGTGTCGGTATCGCCCAGTTCCGCCTTGATCTGCGCCAGATCAATCAGTACGGCGATATTTTGAGGATCATCCTGATTCATCTGAACCAGAATCGTCAGCGCACCGTCGAGATCCCCCTCTTCCCAAAGCCGGTTCGCTTTGTCGTGCGGATTTTCAGCTGGAGCTTCCACGTGCTTTTCAAGCACCTTGCGAATCTCGCCTTCCGGGAGTGCGCCGTTAAAACCGTCAACCGCCTGGCCACCCTTGACCAGAATAACCGTCGGCAGGCTGCGCACACCAAGATGCCCGCTCAGTTCCTGCTGCTCGTCAGCATTGACCTTGGCCAACAGAAACGCACCTTTGTATTCCGTCGCCAGCTTTTCAAGGTGGGGCATCAACTGTTTGCAGGGCTCGCACCAGTCAGCCCAGACATCCACCAGCACAGGCGTTTCCATTGAGGCCTGCATGACCTTTTCCTGAAAGTTTTCCAGTGTGGCTTCGAAGATATGAGGTGACTCGCTCATGCACAAACCCTTGTTCGGTTGATATTGGCCTTATCGAGAGACATAAAAAGACCGGGTGATTGATTCCTTAACATGGAGCCGGCGAAGGCAATTTCAAGGCCAGCGACCGGCCGGTGCACTTGCAACCGGCCTGATCAGGGCACAGGGCTTGAAATCGAACGTAGCGCCGCTACATCAATCAAAGGCGGCAGGGTTCAGATGACCCGGCCCGACGCCACCACACAACCGACTTTTGATGCCCGGCAACAGAGAGCGACGATGACTGATCAACAACACGGTGATGAGAGCATGGAGTTCATTGGCAAGGAAGAGAACCATCGAGGTCTTGCCATCAGCCGACAGCACTTACCCAAGCGCATGTACCTGCTACCAATCTCCAATCGGCCGTTCTTCCCTGCACAGGTGCAGCCAGTGGTGGTCAACCAGAACCCCTGGAGTGAAACCATCCAGAAAGTCGGCGAGTCCAACCACCATGTACTCGGTCTCTGTTTTGTCGACTCGGAGGAAGAACACCCCGCCCCGGACAGCGATGACCTTGAAGTCATGGGCTGCGCTGTGCGCATACACAACCACCAGCAGGAAGGCGGCAAGATACAGTTCATAGCCCAGGGCCTGCGGCGGTTCCGGATAACCAAATGGCTTCAGCACAGCCCGCCGTATCTGGTAGAAGTCACCTATCCCGATGAGCCTGAAGAAGAAGCGGATGAGCTGAAGGCCTATACCCTGGCCATCATCAGCGCGATCAAGGATCTTCTGCGGACCAACCCGCTGTATGGCGAGGAGGTCAAGCAATACCTGTCGCGCTTCGGACCTGATGACAGTTCACCGCTGGCCGATTTCGGCGCATCCATGACCAGCGCTGCCGGCCGTGAACTGCAGGATGTAATCAATACGGTTCCGCTGCTGAGGCGCATGGAAAAAGTACTGCTGCTGATGCGCAAGGAGCAGGAGGTCGCCCGCCTGCAGGCAGAGATCAACGACGAAGTGAATACCAAGGTGCAAAAGCACCAGCGAGACTTCTTCCTGCGCGAACAACTCAAGGTCATACAACGCGAACTCGGCATGGCAAAGGATGACAAAACTGCCGATGTCGAGCGCTTCAATGACCGAATGGCCGCCCTTTCACCGCCTGAGCACGTTCAGGAGCGCTTTGACGAAGAGGTTCGCAAGCTATCGGTTCTGGAACAGGGATCTCCCGAATACGGCGTCACGCGTAATTATCTCGACTGGCTCACCCAGGTGCCCTGGGGTCAGTATTCCGAAGATCATTTTGACCTGTCGAGTGCGCGACAGGTGCTCGACCGTGACCATGACGGCCTCGAAGACGTTAAAGACCGCATTATCGAATTCCTCGCCGAAGGGGCCTATCGTGGAGAGGTGTCGGGCTCAATCATATTGCTTGTCGGCCCGCCGGGGGTTGGCAAAACCTCTATCGGCCGCTCGGTAGCAGACGCCCTTGGCCGAACATTCTATCGATTCAGCCTCGGCGGCATGCGGGATGAAGCCGAGATCAAGGGCCACCGGCGCACCTATATCGGTGCAATGCCGGGCAAACTGGTGCAGGCTCTGAAAGACAGCAAGGTATCAAACCCGGTGATCATGCTGGACGAGATCGATAAAATCGGCGCCTCCTTCCAGGGTGATCCCGCCTCGGCGTTACTGGAAACGCTGGATCCGGAGCAGAATCGTGACTTTCTGGATCACTATCTGGATGTCCGCACCGACCTGTCAAAAGTTCTTTTCATCTGCACGGCAAACCAGCTGGACACCATCCCCCGGCCGCTGCTCGACCGCATGGATATCATTCGCCTGTCCGGCTATATCGCAGAAGAAAAGCAGGTCATCGCCAAGCATCACCTGCTTCCCAGGCTACTCAAGCGCGCCGGGCTGCTGAAGAAGCAATTGAACATAACCGATGCGGCGATTCGCCAGATCATCGACGGATATGCACGGGAGGCCGGTGTTCGGAATCTCGAAAAGCAGCTACACAAGGTGGTGCGCAAAGGCATCGTCAAGTTGCTGCAACAACCGGACACACCGGTCAAAGTCGGCGTTGGCGATGTGCAGGACTACCTGGGCCAGCCAACCTTCCGCAAGGAAAAATCGCTTAAAGGCATCGGCGTGGTGACAGGCCTTGCCTGGACCGCCATGGGCGGCGCCACCCTGAGCATTGAGGCGTCGCGCATTCACGCCAGCCAACGGGGCTTCAAGCTGACCGGCCAACTGGGTGATGTGATGCGCGAATCGGCTGAAATCGCATACAGCTATATCGCTTCGAACCTGAAGCGCTACAAGGGCGACCCCGGTTTCTTTGACAAGTCATTTGTCCACCTGCACGTACCGGAGGGGGCAACGCCCAAAGACGGCCCCAGTGCCGGCGTGACCATGGCAACAGCGCTCTTGTCGATTGCCCGCAAAGAATCGCCGCAACCGGGTATCGCCATGACAGGCGAGTTAACACTGACCGGTCAGGTACTGCCAGTGGGGGGCATCCGTGAAAAAGTAATCGCGGCTCGTCGCCAGAAGCTGAACACACTGGTATTGCCTGAGGCGAATCGGGGGGATTTTGAGGAATTACCGGACTATCTGCGCGAAGGGATAGAAGTACACTTTGCCAAACACTTTTCGGATGTATCCAGCATTTGCTTCGGCCATAAGCCCCGGGGAGGAACTCGCGTCCACTGACGCTGTCAGAGGCTTCAGGCAAATGATGGAATTGATCTGAAGCCTTACGCATAACCCGTACGCGCAATCCACTATGGTTCAATCAAGACTCATTACTTAAACTAATTACCATCGAATTTACACATATCATGTTGCTATTCATGTTACGTGTCTGTCATCTGAGAAGAGCCCGTTGGGCGCCCATTGAGGCGCCCTTTTTTTTGCCTCGCCAACGGCTTATTTGCGCTTACCTTTGCGGCCAATAAAGCGTGCTACAAGGTCGTGCAGCCCGTCAGAAAACACTTTCACTTCCTCACTGGCCTGATCGGCCGTTTCCGCCCGGCGGGTACTGCTGTCCGCCAGCTCGGCTATGTTGACGACCTGACGGTTAATTTCCTCTGACACCTGACTTTGCTGCTCCACCGCTGCGGACATTTGCAGAAAACGATCCGTAATACGGCTGATGGCCTCTACGATTTCAGACAATGCGTGTTCCGCCTCGCGCACCCGGTCAAGCCCGGCGCCGGCAACCACCTCACCTTCACGCGCTGCGCCGACTGCGGTTCCAACTTGGCTACGGAACTCTTCTATCACATTGTGAATCCGACTTGTCGATTCCCGGGTCCGGCCCGCCAGCGATCTGACCTCATCAGCGACAACCGCAAAACCTCGCCCCTGGTCACCGGCTCTTGCAGCCTCAATGGCGGCATTGAGGGCAAGCAGGTTGGTTTGCTCGGCAATTTCAGAGATCAGATTGGCCGCCTCGCCGATGCTTTCAGTAGAACGCCCGAGCGACTCCACCGCATTGCCCACCTCATGAACGCGCTCAACCAGCGTTTCAATAGCCTTCAGAGCTTCGCGGGAGAGGCTGGCACCTTGAGCCGCATGCTCATTGGCTGTCTCTGCCTCTTTTGCGTTACTTGAGACATTCTCCGCTACCTCCTGGATCGACGCCGTCATTTGGTTAATGGCGGAAGCAACCAGATCTGTCTCAGTACGTTGGCGAGCGATAAAACTCGCACCCTCATTGATGGCTTCGTGACTTTTTGTCGCGTGACCCGCAAGAATGCCAGCCTGATCCTCGATGCGTGCCAGCGCGGTCCTTAACCTGGCCTCCTCGCTGATCAGCAACATCGCCATCTGCCCATACCGACCACGCTGATTGGTGTATGTCATGGCGATCAACGGATCTGTAAACGCATCCTCTCGCAACGCCAGGAGGGCCTGCATTCGCCCGTCGATCAGCTTGCGCAGCCCCAGGCCTGAGATCAACTGTGCAATAACGACCACAACAGAAGCTGCCACCGGCGCCAGCCAGAAGATCGCAGCAACGCTGACCACCGCGGCCACCACTAGCGGGATCGCCAGTGCCGCCAGATTTGCCAGTCGCGCGTTTGCCAACACACTGGTTTTACCAGCGTTCAGTTTGATATAAAGCGCCTCCGCCCGCTTGATCTGACTCTCGGTCGGACAGGTGCGCACTGACTCGTATCCCACCAACTCGCCGTTTTCACGAACCGGCGTCACATAGGCGCTCACCCAATAATGATCGCCGTTCTTGCAGCGGTTTTTGACGATCCCCATCCACGCAGTGCCGGACTTCAGGGTGTCCCACATATGCTTGAAAACTGACTGCGGCATATCCGGATGACGGATAATATTATGGGCTTGGCCAACCAACTCTTCACGGGAGAAACCGCTGATGGCAACAAACTCGTCGTTGCAGTACGTGATGACACCTTTGAGATTGGTAGTCGTAATCAGGCGCCCATCATTCGCCATATCAATATGGCGCTGGGTGACGGGAAGGTTTCGGCGCATAAACTCACCTCAGTTATTGGCCATTGAATGCTCACAGCTCGGGACGAACTGATACCGTACCACCGACTATAGACGACGCAGGTTTCGCTGCCGCGAGGACGCGCTGAATGTCCGCATGCCGATGAGCCTGATCAATGTCACAGTGTTTCAGGTAATTGCAAAGGCGCCAGGGTTATCCGGAAAAGGAATCAACCCCGCGCTGAAGGGAAATAGGGGGCGATGGCCCCAGTGAGCTGCAGCGCTACTCAGCTCGCCTGGGTCTTACCAGCCTTCCATCCGTCTTCACGGTTGATCGGCCCGACATCCAGCACAGGGGATGCATCGATATGATCCGCATCCATCATATTGGCGACACGCTGGAGCGATGAGACGATCATGTTCTGCTCCCACTCGTGCAGGCTCTGGAACTTTTCGATGAACTCTTCCTGCAATGGCTGCGGAGCGCTGGCGAGCAACGCCGCGCCATCGTCGGTCAGGTGGGCATGCACCTTGCGCTTGTCGGTGGTACTGCGAACCCGATAAACCAGTTTGCGATGTTCCAGCCGGTCGAGAATTGTCGTCACCGTGGCCTGACTGAGGCTGACCTTGTCAGCAATCGTGCCGATGGTGACCTGACCAAGATCGCGGATGGTCCGCATGATCAGGAGCTGGGGTGCCGTTAGTCCGGCGTTCTTGCTCAAGCGCTTTGAATGAAGATCTGTGGCACGGATGACGCGCCTGAGAGCGACAAGCACCTGCTCATAATTATTCATGGTTAAATCCCACGCGACGGGTTCGGCGAGTTCGCGATTATAAAGGCGCAGACTTTTTGATGACAAAACTTTCTTTACAGACATAACCACTCTTAACCCGACCCGAGTCCGTCTGGCACCATACCAGACCAACATCGAAGCGGCGCCTTGTGCTCTGATTGGAGAACAGGCGAGAATATGAAACCGCGCAACGGCGCTCAATTATTTACAACTCTAACTATTTTCCAAAATAAAGTCTAACACCTGCCCTTTGTGTCGTTTTGTTTCGCCTTTTGCCTCACCCGGCTGCGTCAGGCACTATGCTTGGGTTATCAACGTCAATTGGGCGTTCTGACGAGCCATTTCAACGGGATATGATCCCGCACGACATCGTCATCGCCCTTGTGACCGCAAGCATTCAACCCTGACAGGTCAACGAAACAAGAACAGGATGATCATGAACAGACTGACTCCGCGGCACGTAAACACACAGCGCCCGGCCCCCACACCCCCGAACCTGATCACACTGGTGTTGATGGCCATGTTGATGTACGGCACAGCGCCTGCCCTTGCGCAGGACATGAGTCAGCCCGGCGGCCCTGACGCCCCCCAGCCCAGCCCACCTCAAGGGGCAACAGCTCAGGACGTCACTGAACGCATCAATCATCTCGAAGAACCACTGTACAACCCGTTTGTTGAACGCTATCTGCTTGATGAAGTCAAAACGCTGCGCTCGGACCTGCTCAACACGCGTGCCGAGCTGATCGAGAAAGTGGTCGACAAGGAACTGACAGTCGCAGACAAAACCATGTCCTACGCCACCGACACGGTCACCTATTTCTTTTATCTGATAGCCGGTGCCACTTCGATACTGGTCATTATCGGCTGGAACTCGATCCGGGATATGCGCAACCAACTCTCCAGCGTTGCTGAAAGCCGCATGAATGAACTCGTCGCTGAATACGAAAAGCGACTGCAGTTCATCGAGGAACAGCTTCGACAGAAATCGGACATCATCAATCAGAACCAGGAAGAGATCGAACGCACTAACGAAGTGCATTCGCTGTGGCTGAAAGCCAGCCAGGAAACATCACAGCAGAATAAGGTATCCACTTACGACCAGATCCTGCTTCTGCGCCCAGACGACGTGGAGGCGCTGAGCTTCAAAGCCGATGCTGTGCTGGAAATGAATGAGCCCTTGTGGGCTATCAGCCTCTGCCTGCGGGCACTGAAACTGGCACCGGACAACGGCCACGCGCACTACCAGCTGGCCTGCGCCTATGCAGAAATCGGCCGCTGGGAAGACGCCATTCGGACCCTGGCCAGTGCCATCGAAATATCCGAAGCTTACCGGGATGATGCCTCGGTCGATCCCAGCTTCGCGCGACTGAAGGATTTCGACCAGTTCCTGCAACTGGTCACCCCGGAAGAAGTCGATGATCCGGACCTCACACCGCCGCCAGCGTGATGCAAACGGATGAGAGTGGCACGATCCCTGCGTATACAGGGGAATCGTGACTCGCATGTTGCTTGACAACACTGAGCCGGTGGTGTTTGTTTGTTGCATCGCTATAGGCTGATCACGCCTCATAGCATACAAAAATCATAATTAACGTCTCTTAGAAAGTTAAGGCAGGGTTCATAAACATGAAAATCAAACTGAACAAGCTTGTTGTTGGAGTTAGCGCTTCACTCGCAATGATGGCCTCTGGCGTCACCCAGGCGGACATCAAAATCGGCATCGCCGGCCCGATGACCGGCGCGGTTGCGCAGTACGGCGACATGCAGTTTTCCGGCGCACGCATGGCGATCGAGCAGATCAATGCCAATGGCGGTGTAATGGGCGAGAAGCTGGTTGCGGTAGAGCAGGATGACGTTTGTGATCCAAAACAGGCCGTAACGGTTGCCAACAACATGGTCAATGAAGGCGTTCGCTTCGTTGTCGGCCACCTGTGCTCAAGCTCGACCCAGCCTGCCTCTGACATTTATGAGGACGAAGGCATCCTGATGGTGACGCCTGCGTCAACCAGCCCGGCTATCACCGAGCGCGGATACGAGCTGGTATTCCGCACGATCGGCCTGGACAGCATGCAAGGCCCTGTCGCCGGCAAGTACATTGCCAGCCAGAAACCTGAACGTGTTGCCGTTATCCACGACAAACAGCAGTACGGTGAAGGCATCGCAAGCGCTGTTAAATCAACGCTGGAAGACGACGGCATTGACGTTGTGATGTATGAAGGCATCACCGCCGGCCAGAAAGACTTTTCATCACTGGTCACCAAGCTCAAGAAAGAAAACGTTGATTTCGTCTACTACGGCGGCTATCACCCGGAACTGGGTCTGATCCTGCGCCAGGCTCAACAGGCTAAGCTGGACGCCAAGTTCATGGGCCCTGAGGGTGTTGGCAACAAGGACATCAACACCATCGCCGGCGACGCCGCTGAAGGCCTGCTGGTAACCCTGCCACCAAGCTTCGATGAGAAAGCCGAAAACAAGTCGCTGGTCGATGCCTTTGCTAAAAAAGGTGAAGACCCTTCAGGTCCATTCGTGCTGACTTCGTACACAGCTGTTCAATTGATTGCTGACGGTATCGAAAAGGCTGACTCAAAAGACCCGATCGACGTTGCCAAAGCTCTGCGCGCCAACACCTTCAAGACTCCGATTGGCGACGTCGCGTATGACAAAAACGGCGATCTGAAATCTTTTGAGTTTGTTGTGTACGAATGGCATTCAGATGGCAGCAAAACTCCGGTAAAATGAGCTCCGTTAATATTCGGTAATGGAAGCAAGGAAAGTTTCAGGGATATCGCCTGCGCTTTCTAACGACACCTTCCCCTCAAGAGGGGGAAGGTGTTTTTTTGGAACCCTGGGTTGGCTTTTCATGGACGTGAAGCGTTTGAGCTTTCTGCAGCAAGCAGCTTTACTTACCCATGATCGGACACCCGGGGTTTTTCATATTCGGAGTTCCCAACAATGCACGACGTACTGTACTTTCTCCAGCAGCTCATAAACGGGCTGACGGTAGGAAGCGCTTATGCCCTGATAGCCATTGGGTACACAATGGTTTACGGCATTATTGGCATGATCAATTTTGCCCACGGTGAGATTTACATGATTGGCGCCTATATATCGCTGATCGTCATCACCGGCCTGGCCACGCTAGGTTCCGCGTGGCTTCCACTGGTTCTTCTTGTGGCGCTGATCTGTGCCGTAATTGTCTCCAGCTCGATGGGCTGGGCAGTTGAGCGTGTTGCCTACCGCCCGGTTCGCGGTCAGCACCGACTGATCCCCCTGATCTCAGCGATCGGCATGTCGATCTTCCTGCAAAACTATGTTCATCTCGCCCAGGGCTCGCGCAACATCGGTTTCCCATCACTGATTCAAGGTGGCATCACTATGGGTGCTGAGGATGGCTTCCAGACATCCATTTCCTATATGCAGATCACCATATTTGTTGTCACCCTGGTCTGCATGACGGCCCTGTCGATGTTTATTTCAAAGTCACGGCTCGGCCGCGCCTGCCGTGCTGTGTCGCAGGACCTAAAGATGTCGAACCTGCTAGGCATCGATACCAACCGCATCATCGCCGCCACCTTTGTTATCGGTGCAGCCCTGGCCGCTGTCGCGGGCCTGCTACTGGGCATGTATTACGGTTCGATTGATCCGCTGTTTGGCTTTATAGCCGGTCTGAAAGCATTCACCGCGGCAGTACTCGGCGGTATAGGCAGTATACCGGGCGCGATGTTGGGTGGTTTGATCCTGGGCGTTGCCGAGGCTATGACCTCCGGCTACCTGAGTGGTGAATATAAAGATGTGGTTTCCTTTGGCCTACTGATCCTCATCCTCCTGTTCCGGCCTACCGGGCTCCTCGGCAAACCGGAAGTGGAGAAGATCTGATGGTTGCACAGAATATTAAACACGCATTGTTTTGCGCGGTCATCACGCTGATCATTTCTTACCCGATACTGGGGCTTGACCTGATTGCCGAAGGGATCCAGATCAAACTGTCCGGTGCCGATACCAGCACTTACATCGGTATCGCTGCGGCTGTTTTGATCGTCTTCCTGTTCCAGCTTTTCAGGCCGGCAATCACTGGCTCACTGAGCGCCATCGGTGCGGCCAACCCGCTCCGCGATCGCAAACCACTTCCACAGGACAAGCGTGTCAGGCTGGAACGTGCAGCACTGATTCTGATCGTTATCGGCGCGCTACTGTGGCCCTTCTTTGCGTCACGCGGATCTGTCGATCTGGCGACACTGGTACTGATTTACATCATGCTGGGCCTGGGCCTGAACGTGGTGGTCGGTCTGGCAGGCTTGCTGGATCTGGGCTACGTTGCGTTCTACGCTGTGGGCGCCTACACCTTTGCATTGCTGTCGCAGTACTACGACATTTCGTTCTGGGTCGCCCTGCCGCTTGGCGCGCTGCTCGCCGCCGCCTTCGGTTTTTTGCTCGGCTTTCCGGTGCTCCGTCTGCGAGGGGACTACCTTGCAATCGTCACTCTCGGCTTTGGTGAAATCATCCGTATCCTGCTGAACAACCTGACGTCGCTGACCGGCGGCCCCAATGGCGTGGGTGGCATTCCCGACCCCACCCTGTTCGGTATGGAGTTCGGCCGACGCATCAAAACTGAAGGCAACACCTCATTCCATGAAGTCTTCAACATCCCGTACAACAGTGATCACAAGGTCATTTTCCTCTACCTTATCGCGCTACTGCTGGCCGTCGTGACACTGGTTGTCATTCGCCGATTGGTACGGATGCCGGTAGGACGCTCCTGGGAAGCGCTTCGCGAAGATGAGATCGCAGCCCGTTCGCTCGGCATGAGCCGGACCGGCGTGAAGCTTTCCGCCTTCACCATCGGTGCATTCTTTGCCGGTTTTGCCGGCACCGTGTTTGCTTCCAAGCAGGGCTTTATCAGCCCCGAGTCGTTTGTCTTCCTGGAGTCGGCCATCATCCTGGCCATTGTCGTTCTGGGCGGCATGGGCTCACAGCTTGGTGTTATTCTGGCGGCTATCGCCGTGACTGTCCTGCCCGAACTGGCCCGGGAATTCTCTGAGTACCGCATGCTGATCTTTGGCGCCGCGATGGTGCTGATGATGATCTGGCGGCCCCAGGGACTGCTCCCCATGAGCCGGGTTCATATTCAATTGAAGCAGGAGTGACGGACAATGCTTGATGTACGCAATCTGTCGATGCGATTTGGCGGCCTGCTGGCAGTGGATGGCGTTTCGCTGGACGTAAAAGAGAAAGAGATCGTATCGATTATCGGCCCAAACGGCGCCGGCAAGACGACGGTATTCAACTGCCTGAGCGGCTTCTACCAGCCTTCAGGCGGCACCATTTCTTTTGAAGGAAAAGAGATCCAGGGCATTCCGGACTACAAGATCTCGCGCCTGGGTCTGGTGCGGACCTTCCAGCATGTGCGGCTGTTTAACAGCATGACCGTGGTCGAGAACCTGCTGGTGGCCCAACATCGGCACCTCAACACGAACCTGTTCGCGGGTCTGATCAAAACACCGGCTTACAGGAAGAAGGAAGAGAAATCCCTCGAGCGCGCAGCATACTGGCTCAAGCAGGTCGGCCTGCTCGACCTGGCCAACCGCGAGGCGGGTAATCTGGCCTACGGCCAGCAGCGACGCCTGGAGATCGCGCGCTGCATGGTCACCGAGCCCAGACTGCTGATGCTGGATGAGCCGGCTGCAGGCCTCAACCCGAACGAAACCCGTGAACTCAATCAGCTCATCATCAGGCTAAAAGAAGACTACTGTGTCTCCGTTGTCCTGATTGAGCACGACATGAGTCTGGTCATGGACATTTCAGACCGGATTAACGTTATCAATCAGGGGCGCCCTCTTGCCTCGGGTACACCGGACGAGATCCGTCAAAACGACGACGTGATCAAAGCCTACCTGGGGGAGGAGTAAGCACACTATGCTGACACTCGAAAATATTCATACGCATTACGGTAAAATTGAAGCACTCCACGGTGTCTCGGTGGAAATCAATGAGGGTGAAATTGTCTCGCTGATCGGCGCCAATGGCGCCGGCAAGACCACCCTGCTAATGACAGTTTGTGGCGACCCCCAGGCCAGTTCTGGCCGGGTCATCTTCCGTGGGGAGGATATTACCCACAAATCAACCTCAGAGATCATGCGCTCCGGTATCGCGATCGTGCCTGAAGGGCGCCGGGTCTTCTCGGGTTTGACTGTTGAAGAAAACCTCCATATGGGGGGCTTTTTCCAGGACAAGGACACTAATCGCAAAACCCAGGATTACGTCTTTGATCTGTTTCCGCGCCTGAAGGAACGCCGCAGTCAGCGGGCTGGCACAATGTCCGGTGGTGAACAACAGATGCTGGCGATCGGCCGGGCACTGATGACCAGGCCCAAGATGATCATTCTGGATGAGCCCTCACTCGGTCTTGCGCCGATCATCATCCGACAGATTTTCGACATTATCGGCAGCCTTCGCGATGAAGGCATGACCGTCTTTCTGGTGGAGCAAAACGCCAAACAGGCGCTTAAACTGGCCGATCGCGGGTATGTACTCGAAACCGGACGCATCCGGCTTCAGGATACCGGCGCTAATCTGCTGGCAAATGAAGATGTTCAGAAGGCCTATCTGGGCGGCTGAAACTGCCAATCCAGACATAAAAAAGCCGGGCAATTGCCCGGCTTTTTTATTTAAGGCTACCGCGTTTTACTTAACGCTTTTGATGGTGCCCTTGTAGCCTTCAACGGTCACGTCGATGGTGCCGTAAACAAAGTAATCTTTCTTCTTTACGGTATAACGTGGTGCAACGATTACGTCGGCGCCAGAACCTTTAATCGCGTTATATGCTGCAGCAGCCTTAACCGGGGCAACCATGTCCAGCGCCGCCAGCGGTGATGAACCAGAATTCGCACCGTATGCAACGCCATCTGCATATTCAGTTTCGCCACCAACGGTGAAGAACAGAATTTTGGTAGCAGAAGAAGTGCCGGTGATCTTTTCGCCCACTTCAATGTCAGCGTTGATGTCAGTGCCCACAGTACCAGCAAGTGGAACCGGCGTAGAACTAACGTTGAGAGAGCTACAACCGGTCAGAGCGCCTGCCAGCAAAAGGCTGGATGCAATAAGAGCTTTTTTCACAACTACTTTCTCCATGTGTCATGTATTTGCCATCTTGGCGGGCGCGACTATATCGAACAGAAGTCCATATTACAAACAGTTCCATTAAATAATTTTTTAAATTCTTTTTGGAATAAATGACGTCACCGTGTTCATTTTTTTCTTCTACAATCAGTAAATTAAAAGCGCGTCATCATCACCGAATAAAATTTTTCGTCTATACTCCGTAGAACGGTCATGCATTGCCATGAAGGTGACTCGACATGAGGGCCGTTAGTCATAGTGTTTTTACATCGATGAAAAACAGAACAAGGAGTTGGACTATGAAAAAATTGATCGCAGGAGCCATTCTGTTAGGTGCTTCAAGCATGGCATTTGCTCAGCCAGGCTGTGGCGTCGGCGCCATGATCTGGAAGGGCCAGTCAGGTGCAGCACCGCATATCCTTGCGGCAACCACCAACGGTACTTTTGGTAACCAGACATTTGGTATGACCACCGGTACCCTGGGCTGTGACACAAACGAAGCCGTCAAGTCCCTGGCCATGTACATGGATAGCAACATCGACAAGATTGCCCGTGACATGTCCCGTGGCGAAGGCGAAAACCTCGAAACTCTGGCTGTGCTGCTGGGTGTAGAGGCCTCTGATCGCGACGCGTTCCGTCAGACAATGCAGAACAACTTTGCAAGCGTATTCCCTTCATCAGAAACAACGTCAGATGAAGCGGTTACTGCAATTGTCGCAGTACTCGAGTCTCACGAAACACTGCGCAAGTACGTTTCGTAAATCAGTATTATCTCAGGGACTGAATACGCACCAGGGACGGTGCGCCAAAGGCTATTTGCTCCCCCGGACTGATTCAGAACCTCATGCAGCGATTTCTCAAATCGGGGCTAAGCCCCTGTCTGGCATTTGTATTCGTCACCAGCGCGACTGTTCCCGTTTATGCCGACGAGCCTCATCAGGCCGCCCCGGATACCGCCGCCCTAGCCCTGATGCCATCCTGGCTGACACTATTAAGCTATCGACCTGACCGACTATCACCGGGTTACACCTCACAGGCAGATGATCCTGAGTTCTTTCTCAGCCCAGACGGAAAAACATCGCCCCAGGCTGAACTTGAGGCAACACTGAAAGCCATACAGGCTCCCGGCGGCGGTGATGATCACGCCCGCTGCAGGTTCCCCGCCAGAGACCGCTGGCTACGAGAACAACTGGACCTGCCTCTCACACAGGTCAACTGCCCGACCTATGACGAGTGGCGCAGCACCCTCAATACCGAGACGGTCACACTGGTATTTGCCGCGTCGTACCTGAACAGCCCTTCCTCGATGTTCGGACATACTTTTTTAAGGCTCGATCCACCAAACCGTTCTGAAGAAGCGGATCTGTTGCTGGCCAGCACAATATCTTACGCCGCTGATGCTGCAGCCCATGACAGCGAATTGATGTTTGCGTACCGGGGCATTTTCGGCGGCTATCCCGGCATTACCACCGTCCAGCCCTACTACGAAAAAATCCGACTGTACTCAGACATCGAAAACCGGGACCTGTGGGAATATCAACTCAACCTGACGCCCGAAGAAACCAGCACATTGATGGCACACGCCTGGGAAATCAAAGATCACAATTTCGATTACTATTTCTTTGACGAAAATTGCGCTTACCGCCTGCTTGCCCTGATTGACGTCGCTCGCCCCGGCACCCATTTGCTGGATGAAGTGAACACCCACGCTATTCCTTCAGACACGGTGCGATGGGTGGTGGATCACGATCTGGTCGCGTCTGTTCGCTATCGCCCTTCATCAGCCACGGTGGTTCAGACTTACCTTGATCAGCTATCGTCAGAACAACGCGAGCATGCCGCTGCACTGGCCAGTGGCGACATATCGGTTGATGATCAACGCATCACCGACCTTGCCAACGATGAGCAGGCACAAGTGCTGGACGCCACCTATGAATACGTACGCTACCAGACTCAGGCAGAAAAGTGGCCCCGTGAACGCTCTGCTTCATTATCTTACTCACTGCTAAAAGCACGAAGCGAACTGGGCCATGAAATACCCCTGCCCCAGCCACCTGAACCCGAAGTGCGGGATGATCAGGGACATGACACATTCCGAATCAGCGCGCTCGGCGGCCAGCAGGGTTCTCGCAACTTCGCTCAGCTCACATTGAGACCCGCCTACCATGATCTTCTGGATCCACCGGAAGGTTATCGCAGCGGCGCGCAACTCCAGTTCCTTCGACTGGATGCTCGCCTGTATACGGACAATGATGAACTCCAGGTCGAGCAATTGACGGCAGTGGAAATTCGCTCGCTGTCCGTCCGTGATCAGTTCTTCTCGCCACTGTCGTGGCAGGTCGGATTTGGCGGACGGAGAGCAGAGATTGAGTCGGGCAAACGCATATTTACCCCCTATCTCGATGGAGGTGCAGGCGGAGGCTGGGCGATCACCGACCAAAGCCAGGTGTTCGCAATGGCCACAGCAGACGTTGAAATTGACAATGATCTGGACAAAGGGTTTGACGCAGCACCTGGCGCGGATTTTGGCGCTTTCTACCAGGGCCACACGCTGAGCGCCAAAGGAGGTCTGCGCACCAAGGCATGGCTGATCGGCGGCCAGCACAGGGAAGACAGCGTTTATGCTGACGCCAGCTGGCATATCCGTCGCGACCTCAGCCTGACAACCGGCTGGGAAAGACGCCACCAATTTGAAAGGTACGAAACCCGATGGCAGCTAGGACTGAACATTTATTTTTAATCATAGGCCGGGCAGGTATCACCTCAAGCGGAAGGACATTAACCAAAGCGCTCGTGATGGCATCGACTCTGCTACTTGGTGGTTGCTCCGGGTTGTTTTTCTTTCCCGATCAGACGGTCTACATTACTCCGGATCGCCTCAACCTGACCTTTGACGATGTCTACATTGACACCCCGGATGGCGAACGCCTCCATGGCTGGTGGCTACCCGCCAAAGCGGGAGACGAAGACCTGGAAGGGACCGTGTATTACCTCCACGGCAATGCCCAGAACATCAGCAGCCATTTGCTTAATGTCGCCTGGCTGCCGGAACGGGGCTACAACGTCTTCCTTTTGGATTACCGGGGATTTGGCCAGTCAACGGGCTCACCCGACATAGACGGCGCTCTCCACGACGTCGAAACCGGAATGCGGTGGCTCACCACTCACCACAAAGGCCCTTACGTTCTGCTTGGGCAAAGTCTTGGTGGCGGCCTCGGGATCATGCTCGCCAGCGAATGGACGCGCAGAGGCGAACAACCACCGCTCTCCGCCGTTATTATAGACAGCAGCTTCAGTGGCTTTCGTGCAATCGCCCGGGAAAAACTGGACTCTTTCTGGCTGACCTGGCCGTTTCAGGTTCCGCTGAGCTGGACGATCCCTGATGAGTACGAAGGGATTGACCATATTCGAAACATCAGCCCAGTGCCGCTACTGATCGTTCACAGTACGCGGGATGGCATTATCCCTTTCCACAACGGTTTTGAACTTTACGATGCCGCGAGTGATCCCAAAGATTTCTTGCGCACCGATACTCCTCACGCCGCGACGTTTGTTATACCGGCCTACCGCGACGAGGCCATTGAGTTTCTGGACAAAGCACTCAGTCATCAGTAAATCGCAGACATAAAAAAACCGCGCCGGAATCAACCGCCGCGGTTTTTTCTATTCAGTGCCTGTATCAGGCGCCGAAATCGGTAGGCTGTTCGCCTTCCTTCACTTCCTTGATCGACAATTTCACACGACCACGGTTATCAACGTCGAGCACCTTAACCAGCACTTGCTGGCCTTCGCTCAGCTCGTCGGTCACATTTTCGATGCGACGCTCGGAGATCTGGGAAATATGAACCAGACCATCCTTGCCAGGCAGGATGTTCACGAAGGCACCGAAATCGACAATCCGCTCAACCTTACCCTGGTAAATTGCGCCAACTTCGATTTCCGCTGTGATTTCCATCACGCGCTTCTGAGCCGCCTGAGCTGCTTCCTGGTTGTCCGCGTAGATCTTGACGTTACCTTCATCATCGAGATCGATGGAGGCGCCAGTATCGTCGCAAATACCACGAATAACCGAGCCGCCCTTACCGATGACGTCGCGGATCTTGTCCGGATGGATCTTCATGCTGGTGATGCTTGGCGCGCGATCAGACAGCGTGGCACGTGGCGTAGAAATAACTTTCGCCATTTCGCCCAGGATGTGGATACGCGCAGCGTGAGCCTGCTCCAGCGCCTTTTCCATGATTTCTTCGGTGATGCCGTTGATCTTGATATCCATCTGCAGTGCAGTGATACCTTCAGATGTGCCGGCAACCTTGAAATCCATGTCGCCCAGATGATCTTCATCACCCAGAATGTCAGTCAATACGGCGTAGTCTTCACCTTCTTTGACAAGACCCATGGCGATACCGGCAACAGCGGCCTTGATCGGCACACCGGCATCCATCAGCGCCAGACTGGAACCACAGACTGAAGCCATGGAGCTTGAGCCGTTGGATTCAGTGATCTCGGATACTGCACGAATGGTGTACGGGAATTCTTCAGCGGTCGGCATTACCGCTGCAACGCCACGCTTGGCCAGACGGCCATGACCAATCTCACGACGACCCGGCGCGCCTACACGGCCGGTCTCACCCACACTGTATGGAGGGAAGTTGTAGTGGAACAGGAATGGATCTTTCCGCTCACCTTCAAGGGCATCGATAATCTGCATGTCCCGCGAGGTGCCCAGGGTGGTGGTCACGATGGCCTGAGTTTCACCACGGGTAAACAGCGCTGAACCGTGAGTACTTGCCAGAACGCCAACTTCAATTTCAATCGGGCGAACGGTCTTGTTGTCACGACCATCGATACGCGGCTTGCCTTCAATGACCTGACGACGCACGGTCGCTTTTTCCAGCTTGCCGAAGTACTTTTTAACGTCGTCGGCAGAGGGCTGACCCTCTTCTTCACCGGCAAGCTTCTCGATCGCGTCGTTACGCACTTCGCCCAGACGCTTGTAACGCTCCATCTTGTCGCGGATACCGTAGGCTTCAATCACTGCGCCTTCAAAGCCGCTCTTCAGCGCTTCGGCAAGATCAGTGTTGACCGCTTCAGGATCCCACTCCCAACGTGGCAGTCCCGCTTCAGCAGCCAGCTCTGCAATCGCATTAACAGCGCTTTGCAGGGCGTCGTGAGCAAACAGGACACCGCCCAACATCTGATCTTCAGTCAGGCCAGTCGCTTCGGACTCAACCATCAATACCGCATCAGATGTACCGGCAACCACCATGTCGAGCTTGGAGGTCTTGAGCTCTTCAAAAGTCGGGTTCAGGAAGTAACCTTTCTCTTCGGTGAAGCCAACGCGGGATGCACCCACTGGGCCATCAAACGGAACGCCTGACAGCGCCAACGCTGCGGAAGCAGCCAGCATGCCGGCAATATCAGGATCCTGGGTTTTGCTGGATGACATGACAGTACAGACGACCTGTACTTCGTTCATGAAACCATTGGGGAAGAGAGGGCGAATAGGACGGTCGATCAGACGCGACGTGAGCGTCTCTTTCTCGGAAGGGCGACCTTCACGCTTGAAGAAGCCACCGGGAATACGGCCTACCGCATAGGTCTTCTCGAAGTAGTTAACTGTCAGCGGGAAGAAAGGCTGACCGGGCTTGGCTTCTTTGGCTGCGACGACAGTACCCAGTACGGCGATGTCATCAATAGTCACCAGTACAGAACCGGTGGCCTGGCGTGCAATACGACCTGTTTCGATCGTGACAGTTTTGCCACCCAACTCAAATGATTTTTTTACCGGGTTCACGGTAACTCCTTATCTTTTCAGTCAATTTCGACGAAATACTGCCCATGCAGCATCCCGCGTGACGGTATTTTGAGTTACCAGAGCGGCAGTCAGGACTTGCCGGAATGAAAGCTAACAGGCTGTTGAAAAGCGAACGGATAACAGGAACCATTCGATTTTCAACAACCTGCTATTGTTCTGGCTTTCATCACCAACCGGACACGTCGACGACGACACTGGCAATGATTCAATACCGGTTTTCTGCCGGAAAACTATTATCCGGCCGCTGACATCATAGTCGAGACCAACGATAACAGTTAAACGATGATGGCAGTTCTACAGGATTATCCGGACATCTGCTATCCGGGAAATCCGACAGCAAAACAGGGGGCGAGAAGTTCTGTCGGAAGGGAAACCCTTCCGACAGAACCAACAAGGGGGAAGAAGATGCAATCAGCAGCACGGCTGCTTCAGGTCTCATCCGACCCGATGTTGGCTCAGAGAGCGTGTGATCAGATGATCAGCGACGCAGGCCAAGACGCTTGATCAGCTCAAGGTAGCGATCAGCATTTTTCTTTTTCAGGTAATCCAGCAACTTACGACGCTGGTTAACCATGCGGATCAGACCACGACGTGAGTGGTGATCCTGCTTGTTGACCTTGAAGTGATCCTGCAGCTTGTCGATATTGGCGCTCAACAGGGCAACCTGAACTTCAGGAGACCCGGTGTCGCCTTCAACTTGCTGAAAATCCTTAACAATCTGTGACTTCTCTGCGGCATTAAGAGCCATAACTCACCTCAATATTGCGATGCCATTCATACGGCCGGACCGCGCATCTCTACAGCCCGGCTAGGACAGAACCGGCATTCCGGCTCAGTCCTTCCTGACCAGTCGACGGGGTAATAGCTCGCCGTCTGGTACCTGCTCACCTAATCCGAGGAAGCGTTCACCGCCATATAGACGCACCCACCCGGATGGATGACCCGACATTTTAACGGGTTGTCCGTTTAATATCGACACAATCTGCTCGTCAGTCAGTACAATTTTCGGAAACTCCATTAATGCTGACTCGACAGGCACCAATAACGGATCGAGAGACTCACCATTCTCCCGCATAGCCTCCAGCTTTTCAGGCAGCAATGCCTGATCCAGCTCGAATCCGGCAGCCTTGGTGCGCCGCAACGCGGTCACATAAGCCCCACAGCCCAGCGCCTCACCAATATCCTCAATCAACGAACGGATATAGGTACCCTTACTGCAGGTCACCTCGATATCGAAACTGTCGCCGGAAAAGTCCAGCAGATCCAGCTGGTAAATGCTGACCGGACGCGCAGGGCGCTCGACTTCAATACCCTCACGAGCGTATTCGTAAAGCGGTCGACCTTTGTGCTTCAGCGCCGAATACATGGATGGCACTTGAGAAATGTCGCCCCGGAACCGGGTCAACACATCTTCGATCATCGCTTCGGAAAGCCCCTCCGGAAGCGGACGTTCCTTGACCACAGCACCTTCAGCGTCGCCAGTATCCGTGACAACGCCCAGCCGCCCCGTCGCGACATAAGACTTGTCGCTCTCCAGCATCAGTTGCGAGAACTTGGTCGCCTCACCGAAACATAACGGCAACACGCCAGTCGCCAGAGGATCCAGGCTACCGGTATGCCCCGCCTTTGCGGCACCATAAAGCCGCTTAACTTGCTGTAGCACACCGTTAGAGCTCACACCGATTGGCTTGTCTATAACGAGGATGCCGTTAACATTACGACCGCGACGCCGACGACTCAACTATCTTCCCCCTCGCTATCCTCTGCGCGCACTGCCGGTTGCGTACCCATTGCACGATTAATAAGTGCATCCATACGACGGCTGGTTCCGACCAGAGTATCGAAATGAAAACGCAGCTGAGGCACAACACGCAGTTTCATAGCCTTACCCAGCTGCGTGCGCAGAAAACCTGCCGCGTTGCGCAAAACCTTGAGCGAATCGCGGACGCTTTCGGATTCTTCGGTCAGTTCTTCTGTGGTCAAAAGTGAGACGTATACGTCTGCATAACCCAGGTCACGGCTAACCTTGACCGCATTGACCGTCACCATACCGAGCCGGGGATCCTTGATATCGCGCTGAACCATTTGCGCCAGCTCTCGCTGGATCTGGTCCGCAACCCGATCAATACGACTGAATTCCTTTGGCATTAGTTCCGCCCTGTAAATAAGTAAGCAGCCCTTAACGGGCCGCAGACAATCTGTGTTCTCTGAATGCACAGCGCCCCGAAGTTCGGGGCGCTGTCCGGATTACATGTCAAAGCCTTGCGCGAGCCTTCAGCTTTCCAGCTTACGCTCTACCCGGACCCGATCAAACACCTCGATCTGGTCACCCACTTTCACATCATACCCCTTAACACCGATACCGCATTCGATGCCCTTCTTCACTTCCTGGACGTCGTCCTTGAAGCGGCGAAGCGATTCAAGCTCACCTTCAAAGATCACGACATTGTCGCGCAGAACCCGGATCGGCTTGTTACGGTATACCGTGCCTTCGGTAACCATACAGCCAGCCACCTGGCCAAACTTAGGCGAACGGAAAGTATCACGCACATCGGCGATACCGATGATGTCTTCGCGGAACTCCGGTGCCAACATCCCGGTAAGAGCAGAACGCACGTCATCAATCATGTTGTAGATGATGCTGTAGTAACGAAGGTCCAGACCTTCCTGCTCAACAAGTCGCTTAGCTGCGGTATCGGCTCGTACGTTGAAGCCGAAGATCACTGAACTGGTCGCCATCGCAAGGCTGACGTCAGTTTCAGCAATCCCACCTACACCGGAAGACACGATCTTGACCTGCACTTCTTCGTTACCCATATCGAGCAACGCTTTGGTGATAGCCTCAAGCGAACCGCGGACATCGGTCTTGAGCACGACGTTAAGAGTTTTAACTTCGTCCTTGCCCATGTTTTCGAACAGATTCTCAAGCTTCGCCGCCTGCTGGCGCTGCAAGCGCTGCTCGCGCTCACGAACCTGACGGAATTCCGCAAGCTCTTTGGCCTTGCGCTCGTCAGCGACTACGAAGAACTCGTCGCCCGCATCAGGGGTGCCATTCAGGCCCAGTATTTCCACCGGTATAGAAGGACCGGCGACTTTCACCTGCACACCTGCCTCATCGGACATGGCACGAACCTTACCGAAGAAGCCACCGGCGACAACCATATCGCCCTGCTTCAGGGTACCGTTCTGAACCAGCACGGTCGCCACCGAGCCGCGGCCTTTTTCAAGGCTTGATTCAACCACAACACCCGCGCCAGACGCTGACGGCACAGCGGTCAGCTCCAGAACTTCAGACTGCAACAGCACGGCTTCCAGCAGATTATCAATACCGTCACCGGTATGCGCCGAAACCGGCACGAACTGGACGTCACCGCCCCAGTCTTCCGGAATAACCTCAAGTGCAGAAAGCTCATTCTTGATCCGGTCCGGATCAGCACCTTCCTTGTCCATCTTGTTAATGGCAACAATCAACGGAACACCAGCTGCCCGCGCATGATTCACCGCTTCCTTGGTTTGCGGCATCACGCCATCGTCAGCCGCGACTACCAGGATAACGATATCAGTGCACTGAGCACCTCGCGCCCGCATGGAAGTAAAGGCCGCGTGACCCGGCGTATCCAGGAAAGTAATCATGCCGTGACCGGTTTCAACGTGATAAGCACCGATGTGCTGGGTAATACCACCTGACTCGCCAGCAGCGACCTTCGCGCGACGAATGTGGTCCAGCAGGGAAGTCTTGCCATGGTCAACATGACCCATAACACTGATGACAGGCGCACGTGTAACGGTTTCACCTTCGAATGTCAGGGTACTGAGAACAGACTCCTCAAAAGCGTTATCGCTGGTAGTCGTCGCCTTGTGCCCCATATCTTCGGTAATCAGAACAGCTGTTTCCTGATCCAACGCCTGATTAATGGTGGCCATAACCCCCATATTCATCAGTGTCTTGATGACGTCAGCGGCTTTCACCGACATACGCTGGGCCAGATCACCCACTGTAATGGTTTCCGGAATTTCTACTTCACGCACCATAGGTTTGGTCGGTTTTTCGAAACCGTGCCTCTTCTGTTTGGGTTTCTTTTTGGCCCGAAGCGGCTTGCGCAGCGTTGTTTCTTCCTCATCTTCGGAAAGAGCTGCAACGACCGGTTCAACCGGACGGTTTCTCGGACCACGATGACCCGCCGATTTCTTCTTCGGCTTGCCATCTTCAGCGTCATCTGTGCGCTCGCGTGTTTTTTCTTTCTTCTTTTTGCTCGCTTTGCGATCTTTACCGCCGTCAGCGTCATCAGCAGAGTTGCTGATTTCCGACGCATCTGCGATGGCGTTCAGATCGACTTCTGGTTCAGGCTCGGGCTCAGGCTCAGGTTTCTTAGCTGCAGGCTCCTCCGCCTTCGCCGGCGCATCCTCAGCAACAGACGCTTCCGTCTCTGCAGGCTTTGGTGCTTCTGCCGCAGCCTCTACGGGCGCCGGCGCTTCAACCGCCGCATCATTCGCTACCGCTTCTTCAGCAACTGACTCATCTTCAGGTTGCTGCGATTCCGCACGCTTGATGTAGGTGCGCTTCTTGCGCACTTCAACGTTTACAGTTTTGGCACGCCCTGCACCGCTGCCGGCCTTCAATGTTGTCGTCGTTTTACGCTTCAACGTAATTTTGCGTGGCTCGTCGTCTGATTCACCGTGATTCTTGCGCAGATACGCCAGCAATTGCTGCTTCTCATCACTGGAAACTGAATCAGATTCTGAACGGGCACTCAGGCCAGCCTCTACGATCTGGCGCAACAAGCGATCCACGGGAGCGCCTACATCATCGGCCAGCTGTTTTACAGTTACTTCAGCCATACTGGTCCTCCTCCCCGATTATTCCTGGTCCTGGAACCAAGGCGCGCGCGCGGTCATGATTAACTGTCCCGCCCGAGCTTCTTCCATACCGTCAATATCCATCAGATCATCAACAGACTGCTCTGCCAGATCATCCATGGTACGAATACCCATACCTGCGAGCTTGAATGCCAATCCGCGCTCCATACCTTCCATATCAAGAAGGTCCTGAGCAGGCTCATTGCCTTCCAGCGCTTCTTCGCTCGCCAATGCCTGATTCAACAGACGATCCTTGGCACGACGTCGCAACTCGGTCACGGTCTCTTCATCAAAACCGTCAATCGCCAACATCTCATCCATCGGCACATAGGCCACCTCTTCGAGCGAGGTAAACCCTTCTTCTATCAAGAAGCCGGCCAGCTCTTCATCAACATCGAGATTCTCGGTGAAGTGCGTCAACAGACGATTAAGTTCCTGCTCCTGACGCTCGCCCGCTTCCTCTTCGGTCATGACATTCAGTGTCCAGCCGGTCAACTCACTCGCAAGCCGAACGTTCTGCCCATTACGACCAATGGCCTGAGCCAGGTTATCTTCACCTACAGCCACATCCATCGTGTGACGATCTTCGTCCATCACAATGGAGGCCACTTCGGCCGGCGCCATCGCATTGATGACGAGTTGGGCCGGGTTATCATCCCACAGCACGATATCGACGCGTTCACCGCCAAGTTCGTTGGACACAGCCTGAACGCGCGAGCCGCGCATACCAACACAGGCGCCAACGGGATCGATCCGGCGATCATTGGTCTTCACGGCAATTTTAGCGCGAGACCCCGGGTCACGTGCTGCGCCACGAATTTCGATCAACTCTTCAGCGATCTCAGGTACTTCGATGCGGAACAGCTCAACCAGCATTGCCGGATTTGAACGACTCAGGATCAATTGCGGGCCACGGTGATCCGTGCGAATTTCCAGCAACAGGGCGCGCACCCGATCACCCATCCGGAAGGTTTCCCGAGGGATCAGTTGATCGCGAGGCAACAACGCTTCGGCATTAGCACCCAAGTCGACAATGACGTTGTCGCGGGTCACTTTCTTGACCGTACCGGAAACCAGCTCGCTTACGCGATCGCGGTAACTGTCGACAATCTTCATGCGCTCGGCTTCGCGAACCTTCTGGAAGATGATCTGCTTGGCTGCTTGCGCCCCGATACGACCGAAAGCGACGGATTCAACTTTCTCTTCGTGGGTGTCGCCGGGATTCAGGGCGGTGTCAATCTCTTCCGCTTCCTGGAAAGTCAGCTCGGTGCCCAGTGCAGGCACTGCATCGTTATCAACAACAAGCCAGCGACGGAAGGTTTCATATTCACCGGTTTTGCGATCGATCTCGACGCGGATATCCGCCTCTTCATCGTCATAACGTTTTTTGGCAGCAGTCGCCAAGGCAAGTTCGATGGCATCGAAAATAACCTCTTTATCAACACCCTTCTCGTTAGAGACGGCCTCAACTACCAGCAAGATCTCTTTACTCATCAGATTGCCCTGCCCTTAATCCTGTAGACTTGCAGTCGAACGATTTATTCAAAAACCGGAACCACGTTGGCTTTATCAATACTGTCAATCGGAAGCAAAAACTCGTGATCATCAACAACCACAACGATATCGCTACCTTCAATTCCTTTTAATACGCCTTCAAATTTACGCCGCCCTTCAAAGGCCATGCGCAATCGGATCCTGACCCGGTGCCCGGCATAAGCTTCAAATTGCTCAAGCCTGAACAGCGGACGATCCATTCCCGGAGATGACACCTCAAGCGTGTATTCTGTCTGAATGGGATCTTCCACGTCGAGCACACCACTGACCTGGCGACTGACCGTCTCACAATCATCCACCCCGATACCTTTTTCGGCGTCATCAATGAACACCCTCAGGATGGATTGATGCCCCTGGGACCGAAACTCAATACCCCAGCAGTCGTACCCCAGCCCTTCAATCACTGGCACCAGGATGCTTTCAAGTTGCTGTACTTTGGCTGACAAAGCGGCGCTCGCCCCCGTTAGATTACGTTTCACACAAACAAAAAAAGGGCCTGTTATTCAGCCCTTTTTCGTGAAATCAGGCCTCTGACGCCAGGCCCTTTAACCAGAAAATCTTGCAACTGCAAAACCTTCCGAAGTCGTTACGTGCCAGAACACCCGATGCGCGCATCACATATTCTGCCGACAGACACCTGGCCCGTCTGAGTGCCTCAAGGCCAAGCCGGGAGACACTGCAATAATCGCCGGAGTATAAGTATGCCGGCGAGACTGGTCAAGGACTGACCAAAAAAAACGGCTTGGTATTCCAAGCCGTTTTAATAATGGTGCCGAAGGCCGGACTCGAACCGGCACGGCTTACGCCACTACCCCCTCAAGATAGCGTGTCTACCAGTTCCACCACTTCGGCAACAACCTCACTCAAGCTCGGGGAGAGCTGAATCATCCCCGGCCTCAGATTTATCTTGCGCTGCATCACTTTCTGACGCAGCAGGCGTCGTGTTATCTGACGCCGAACCTTTATTCACCTGCACTTGCTGGACCTCAGGAATACCTGCGTTACCAGCAACTTCCGCATGCTGTTTTGCAAAAACGGCAAGCGTGAAACTTGTTACGAAAAAAAGCAGAGCCAGGAAAGTGGTGAAACGCGTCAGAAAGCTACCGCTACCCTGACTACCAAACACAGTCTGGGACGCACCGCCACCAAATGCGGCGCCAGCGTCAGCACCTTTCCCCTGCTGAATCAGAACGAGACCCACCAGCGCCACGGCTATCACGACGTGAGCAACGACTACCAGTGTTTCTATCCAACCCATAATAAACTCTCTTAAACTGCCTTGCAGATGGCAAGAAAATCGGGCGCACTTAACGATGCACCACCAATCAGACCGCCATCAACATCTGGCTGAGCAAATAATTCGATTGCGTTATCCGGCTTCACGCTACCGCCATACAATAGCGATATCTCATTGGCCGGCGCACTCATCGAACCCAGAACTTCACGCATTGACGCGTGGACTGCCTGAGCATCTTCGGCCGTCGCTGTTTTGCCAGTACCTATTGCCCATACTGGCTCGTACGCCACAACAACCCGTTCCCAATCCGACCCGGACACGCCTTTAAGCGCTTCCTTCAACTGTGCTCCTACCACTTCTTCGGCGAGCCCAGCCTCTCTTTGCGTAAGCGTTTCGCCAACGCAAAGTATCAAATTCACACCTGCCTCAAGCGCCCGCGTCACCTTTTCGGCAACCAACGCATCGGACTCATCGAACAATTCACGACGTTCGGAATGACCGATCAGCGCATAGCTGCAACCACAGTCAACAGCCATTTCTGCTGAGAGCTCGCCAGTATAAGCACCACTGACCCACCGGGATATATTCTGCACTCCCAGCGATATGTCAGAACCGCCAATTCTCTGCTGCACACCTGACACAAACAATGCGGGAGGAATAATAACAATCTCCGCGCCATTATCAAGCTTTGCCAGACCTTCTCGAATATCGCTAACCAACGAATTTACAAGGTCATTCGACCCGTTCATCTTCCAGTTAGCAGCTACAATCTTACGGCGCATGACGAACCCTCAATTCAAGGGAGGGCGAACTATACAGCAGTCCGCAAAGTGACACAAGCAAGTGCATACCTGAAAACATCCTTATAGCGGTTGCGAATTCCGGACAACTGACACCAGCTCGTCAGCCCATTTTTTCATCTCTGCTTCATCCTGCCCTTCCGTCATCACGCGAATCAACGGCTCGGTACCCGAAGCTCTCAAAAGCACCCGCCCGGTGCCGCCCATCGCCTTTTCCGCTCGCTCAATGGCACTCACAATGTCAGGCCTGCCATGGGGATCAAACCGCTCATCAACCCGAACATTAATCAGCACTTGCGGCAGCCGGGACATTTCACAACGCAGTTCATACAAGGTTTTGCCCGAACGCCAGACTGCCAGCATGACCTGAAGCGCTGAAACGATACCATCACCGGTAGAGGTACAATCCCGAACGACCAGGTGTCCCGATCCTTCGCCACCCAACAACCAGCCATTCGCAACCAGCTTCTCCATCACATAGCGATCGCCAACATTGGCCCGCTCGAAAGGAATCTTTTTCTCTTGTAGCGCCAGCTCAACACCCAGATTTGTCATCAGCGTACCCACTACGCCACCTTTGAGCTGACCATCGGCCTGGCGCTGCGCTGCTATGATAAACAGCAGCTCGTCACCATCAACGATTGAACCGTCCCGATCCACCATCAGCACTCGGTCACCGTCGCCATCAAAAGCGATACCGAGATCGGCACCTGACTCTCTGACCTTTTGCCTGAGCGCATCCAAGTGAGTAGACCCGACATTCAGGTTGATGTTCAGGCCGTCCGGATCATTGCCGATCACGTCGATTTCCGCTCCCAGCTCACGAAATACCCGTGGGGCGACGTGATAGGTTGCACCGTGCGCGCAGTCGAGCACGATTCGCATGCCATCGAGCGTAAAATCGTTAGGCACTGTGCTTTTACAGAATTCAATATAACGCCCAGGCGCATCGTCAATGCGCGCCGCCTTACCCAGATCTGCCGCTTCGCAGACCTGAATATCACGTTCAAGCCAGGCCTCTATTTCCCGCTCAACCGAGTCACTGAGCTTTGTGCCCTCTGCAGAAAAAAACTTGATACCGTTATCATGGTGCGGATTATGTGACGCACTGATAACGATACCTGCGGACGCTCTGAACGTGCGAGTCAAATAGGCAATCGCCGGGGTCGGCATGGGCCCCAACAGGCGCACATCAACGCCGGCGGCAGACAACCCAGCCTCGAGCGCTGACTCAAACATGTAACCGGACAAACGCGTGTCTTTGCCGATCAGCACTCGATTACGCTGACCATGCTTTTTGAACACCTGGCCTGCAGCCCAACCCAGCTTCAACATAAAATCAGGCGTTATCGGAGACTGCCCGACACGGCCGCGGATACCGTCTGTTCCAAAGTATTTTCTTTCGCTCATTGCGAGACTTCCTCCAACGCGGCGACGACCTTCAAGGCATCCACCGTCTCCCTGACATCATGTACCCGAATAATACTTGCGCCGCTCAGGGCTGCGATAGTCGATGCAGCCAAACCCGCCGGCAAACGCTCGCCAACAGCCCGACCGGTGATCTCGCCAAGCATTGTTTTGCGCGACATCCCGACCAGCAACGGGTACCCCACCGCACGCAGTTGGTTCAGCGAAGCCAGCAACTGAAGATTGTGCGTCACCGTTTTTCCGAAACCAAATCCCGGATCCAGAATAATCCGGTCGACAGCAATGCCCGCACCCTTCGCGTCCGCAACCCGGCCCAACAAATAGGCAGTCACCTCAGCGGCGACATTGTCATAGCAAGGCGCCTGCTGCATGTTATCCGGCCGACCCTGCATATGCATCAAACAAACCGGCAACGACGATGCGGCGGCAGCCTGCAGCGCACCGGGCCGCTCCAGCGACCTCACATCGTTGATAAGACCGGCTCCAAGCGCAGCGGTTTCACCGATAACTTCAGGCGTGCTGGTATCAACAGACACCACAACATCCAGCCGCTGGCAGATGGCCTCCACTACGGGACAAACCCGATCGAGCTCTTCCTGCACTGTCACCGCTGCCGCACCAGGGCGAGTGGACTCACCGCCCACGTCGATAAAAACTGCGCCCTCACGCATCATCTTTTCCGCATGCGCCACCGCACTGTCCAAGGCGTCATAACGGCCACCGTCCGAAAAAGAATCCGGCGTCACATTCAGAATACCCATCACACAGGGCTTTGAAAGATCAACCCACTGGCCAGCAAAGTTCATCTGTGGCATCTCGCTTCTGCATGCTTGATCATTGCATCTCATATCAAAACAAAAACGCCGTCCCGCGGGACGGCGCCTTTCAAGACCTGTTCAGATCTTGCTTATCAGCACTTTGCTTTAATGCTCTCCGGCAGGACCACCAACACCCTCACTCGGGCGACGACCATCGTCCTTTTCACCTGACTCAGGCCCGACAGCAGATGTGCCGTCATCGTTGGTTCCACCATCGGCCCCCGGGCCATTCCAACCCTGGGGTGGCCGCGGCGTCTTGCCACTCATGATGTCGTCAATCTGATGGCGATCGATCGTTTCATAACGCATCAGCGCATCGGTCATCACCTCAAGCTTATCGCGGTTTTCGATAAGCATCTTGCGAGCCGTTTCATAACAGTCGTCAATAATCGTCCGCACTTCCTCGTCGATACGCTGGGCTGTTTCAGGCGAGTAAATCGTCTGACTCTGCCCGGCCGTGCGACCGAGGAACGGCTCTTCACTGTCGGTATCATACTGCAGCGGGCCCAGCTTTTCGGACAAGCCCCAACGGGTAACCATGTTGCGAGCCAACTCGGTTGCGCGTTTGATGTCATTTGACGCACCCGTCGTGACGCCGTCGAACCCAAGGGTCAGCTCTTCAGCGATACGCCCACCGAACAGACTGCAGATCTGACTGATCAGATACCGCTTACTGTGGCTGTAACGATCTTCCTCGGGCAGAAACATCGTAACGCCCAACGCCCGGCCACGGGGAATAATACTGACTTTATAGACCGGATCATGCTCTGGCGACAGACGCCCGACGATCGCGTGTCCGGATTCGTGATAGGCCGTGTTGAGCTTCTCTTTTTCATTCATCACCATGGACTTGCGCTCAGCGCCCATCATGATTTTGTCTTTTGCCAGCTCAAGCTCTTCCATCGAGACCAGGCGCTGGTTCCGGCGCGCGGCAAACAGCGCCGCTTCGTTGATAAGGTTCGCCAAGTCAGCACCCGAAAAGCCAGGCGTACCACGCGCAATTACCTTGGGCTCAATGCCATCAGCCAGGGGCACTTTCTTCATATGTACTTTGAGGATCTGTTCACGCCCGATAATGTCAGGCAGGCTCACCACTACCTGGCGATCAAACCGTCCGGGACGCAGCAGCGCAGGATCCAGAACATCTGGCCTGTTGGTTGCGGCAATCACGATAACGCCTTCGTTACCCTCAAAACCGTCCATTTCAACCAGCAACTGGTTCAGTGTCTGCTCACGCTCGTCGTGACCGCCGCCCATGCCAGCACCACGGTGACGACCAACAGCATCGATCTCGTCGATGAAAATAATACAGGGGCTTTGTTTCTTGGCCTGCTCGAACATATCCCGGACACGGGACGCGCCCACACCCACAAACATTTCAACGAAGTCAGAACCGGAAATCGAGAAGAAAGGCACCTTGGCCTCACCCGCAATGGCTTTGGCCAGCAGTGTTTTACCGGTACCCGGAGGCCCTACCATCAGGACACCTTTCGGAATACGGCCGCCCAGACGCTGGAATTTGCTCGGGTCGCGGAGGAAATCAACGATTTCCTTCACATCCTCTTTCGCCTCATCCACACCGGCAACATCAGAGAAGGTGGTCTTGATCTGATCTTCACTCATCAAGCGGGCTTTGCTCTTGCCGAATGACATCGGCCCTTTGCCGCCGCCACCGCCTTGCATCTGTCGCATGAAAAATACAAACAGCGCGATGATGATCAGGATCGGGAAGGACGCAACCAGCAACTGAGTCCAAATACTTTGGCGATCCGGCTCCTTACCAACAACCACAACGTTATTGGCAAGCAGATCATCCATTAATTTGGTGTCAGGCACCTGAGGACGTACTGTATCGAAGCGCGTGCTGTCGCCTCGTATACCGTGGATATCAAGGCCGTCAATTGTGACCTGCTTGACCTGTCCCTGTTGCACCATTTGTACAAACTGGGAGTAATTGACCTGCTGCCCACTCGTTGTGGGAGAAAAGTTCTGAAAAACCATCAGCAGTACGGCTGCAATAATCAGCCAGAGAACCAGATTTTTAGCCATATCGTTCAAGGATCGCCACCTGTGAATGTAAGGGCTACATGCCGTGCAACCCCGCAGACGGCACCGGCAAATAACCGAAACCGCCTTTTCTACAACCTTACATCAATTGTACGCCCTTTCACTAGCAACGGCTCAGTTCAAGACGACTGCTGTTTGCGAACAATTGTATCTTGCTGCACCCGAAGGCCCTTGCCCCCGCCTGGGTATCAGACCGCCTTGAACCCGCGGCAAACCTGATACACCTCCCTGGATCGCGAGCGTGAAGCACCGGGCTTACGACTCACAACGGAACTGAAACTCCCTCTCATATCCTGCAGAAGGCTATCAAAGCCCTCGCCCTGAAACACCTTGGCAACGAATACGCCCTGCGGTTTCAGCACCTGTTTGGCCATATCCAGCGCCAACTCAACCAGATCCATCGACTTGGGAATATCAACTGCAGGCATACCACTCATGTTGGGGGCCATATCTGAAATTACAACGTCAGCACGCTGATCGCCCAACATTTCCAGCAAGGCGTCGAGCACAGACTGCTCAGTAAAATCCCCCTGCAGGAAGTCCACTCCGGCAATCGAGTCCATATCCAATATATCACTCGCGACCACGCGCCCCTTGTGGCCTATGCGCTGCGCCGCAACCTGGGACCAACCGCCAGGCGCCGCACCAAGATCGACAACAAGCTGTCCCGGGCGGAAAAAGCGATCTTTATCATCAAGCTCAATGAGCTTGTAGCTTGCCCTGGAGCGATAGCCATCAATTTGCGAGCGCTTGACATATTCGTCGTCAAAGTGCTCTTTCAGCCAGCTTTTGCTGGTCCTGGAACGTGCCAAGGAAACCTCCAAAACAATAAAAAACAGGCGGTATCAGTCAGACCCCGCAGAACATAAGTAGTGCCGGCAATTCACGCACCCGACGCGCACTGATACAATCCCGTCAGTATACGAGATCGGCACTGATCGTGCCGCTCGAGATTTTAATCGCATTCATTAAGAGACTGTATTATGAGCCTGTCGCCGGAACAGCGTCGTGAGTACCGCGCTATCGCCCATCACCTCAAACCGGTTGTCATGATCGGCGACAAAGGCCTGAGCGAAAACCTCCAGAAAGAACTGGACCGCGCCTTGAACGATCATGAGCTGATCAAAATCAAGGTCGCCAGCCCGGACCGCGAAGAGCGCCGGGAAGCCATTGAAGCGCTGTGCCAGGAAGCCGGCGCCGAACTGGTCCAGATTATCGGCAAAATCGCGATCATCCTGCGGCGGGCCAAAAAACCGAATCCGAAACTGTCCAATCTTCAACGATTCAAGGACTGATCACCCCTGAAGCAAAAAGCCGGCGAATCCCGCCGGCTTTTTGCTTTAACAGGCACCGCACAATCAAGGCGATGCCAGCCTTTGAGCTATCGGTTACTAGATATGCTCAACCGTTTCAATCTCGTATTCGACCGTACCGGACGGAACACGCACCGCAACGACGTCACCTTCACTTTTACCGATCAGTGCGCGGGCAATCGGAGATGACACAGACAGCTTACCTGCCTTGATATCCGCCTCGTCTTCACCACAAATCTTGTAGGTGACGGTTTCATCCGTATCCACATTCGTGAGCGTCACTGTCACCCCGAAAATAACCTTGCCGGTATTATCGATTTTGGTGACATCAATGATCTGTGAGCCGGCCAGCTTGGATTCGATCTCCTGGATCCTTCCCTCAATGAAGCTTTGCTGCTCCCGCGCTGCATGATATTCCGCATTTTCTTTCAGATCACCGTGCTCACGTGCCTCGGCAATCGCCGCAATTACCCGCGGACGATCTTCAGACTTTAGCTTCTGCAACTCTTCCCGCAGGCTTTGCTCGCCGTGAACGGTCATTGGAACGCGATTATTCATAAGATTTAAATTCCTGCATGCAGGTCCTGGAGGCGACGTACCGTGCGCTCCGGACCGAATTTTATAGCGCGACAGAAGGCTTCACCGCCCGCAAGCGTAGTGGTGTAGGTCACCTTGTGGCGCAATGCTGACTGGCGAATCTGCGCAGAATCTGAAATCGCCTTGCGACCCTCAGTCGTGTTGATAATCAACTGTGTCTGACCATTCTTGATGGCATCGACAATATGCGGGCGGCCTTCGCGGACCTTGTTGACACGCTCGACCTCAATACCCGCAGCCCGCAGATGTTCAGCTGTGCCCGTAGTGGCAACCAGTTTGAAGCCTGCATCAATCAGATCCCGGGCCACCTTCAGCGCGCCCGGCTTATCGACATCACGCACCGATATAAACGCGGTGCCCTGCTCAGGCAAACGTTCGCCGGCAGCCAGTGCGGCCTTGGCAAAGGCCTCATCAAAGCTGTCGCCAAGCCCCATCACTTCGCCGGTCGACTTCATTTCGGGACCGAGAATCGGATCAACCGAAGGGAACTTGGCGAACGGAAAAACGGACTCCTTCACAGCATAATACTTCGGCACGATCTCGGTGGTGAAGCCCTGAGCTTTCAGTGACTGACCCGCCATGCAACGCGCCGCAATCTTGGCAAGCGAGGCGCCAATAGCCTTGGAGACAAAGGGCACGGTCCGCGAAGCCCGAGGGTTAACCTCAATGACATAGACCGTGTCGTCCTGCCACGCTAACTGGACGTTCATCAGGCCAACAACTTCCAACTCCAGCGCCATCTGCTTGACCACGTTGCGCATTTCGTCCTGCACCGCAGCCGGAAGCGTGTAGGGCGGCAACGAGCAGGCAGAGTCGCCTGAGTGCACACCGGCCTGTTCGATATGCTGCATGATGCCGCCAATCACAACATCTTCACCATCACACACCGCATCAATATCCACTTCAATAGCGGCATTCAGGAAGTGATCAAGCAACACCGGGCTATCATTGGACACCAGAACCGCGTTGCGCATGTAACGCACCAGCTCGTCCTCGTCGTAGACGATTTCCATCGCCCGACCACCAAGGACATAAGACGGACGCACCACCAGCGGATAACCAATTTCACGCGCCGCCACAATACCATCTTCATGGCTACGTACGGTCGCATTCTGGGGCTGACGCAGATCCAGGCGTGTAATCATTTGCTGGAACCGCTCACGATCCTCCGCACGGTCAATTGCATCAGGGCTGGTGCCGATAATGGGAACACCCGCAGCCTCAAGACCGCGAGCCAGCTTCAACGGAGTCTGGCCGCCGTACTGAACAATCACGCCCTTTGGCTTTTCGACATTGATAATTTCAAGCACATCTTCAAGCGTTACCGGCTCGAAATACAACCGATCCGAGGTGTCGTAATCCGTTGAAACCGTCTCGGGATTACAATTGATCATGATGGTTTCATAGCCATCTTCACGCATCGCCAAAGCCGCGTGAACACAGCAGTAATCGAACTCAATACCCTGACCAATCCGGTTTGGACCGCCACCGATGACGATGATTTTTTCACGATCCGTCGGCTGAGCTTCGCACTCTTCCTCGTAGGAGGAATACATATACGCCGTGGAGGACGCAAACTCTGCCGCGCAGGTGTCCACCCGCTTATAGACAGGACGCACGCCCAGTTCCTGCCGATGCTTGCGCAGACTGGCTTCAGAAATACCCAGCAACTTCGCCAGACGTGCATCCGAGAAGCCTTTACGCTTCAGACGGAACAGGAAGTCACGGTCGATTTCTGCCTTGCCTGCCGTTTTCAGCTCTGCCTCTTCGCGAATCAAATCTTCGATCTGCACCAGATACCAGCGATCGACATGGGTATTGCGGAAGACTTCGTCAACCGTCATCCCGGCACGGAACGCATCACCGATGTACCAGATGCGATTGGCACCGGGTACATTCAACTCCTGAATCAGGGTTTCCCGGCCATCCGAAGTGGTCACATCAACCATTTCATCAAAGCCGTCGGAACCGACCTCAAGCCCCCTCAACGCCTTCTGCATCGATTCCTGGAACGTGCGGCCGATCGCCATCACCTCACCGACAGATTTCATCTGCGTTGTCAGCCGGGCATCCGCCTGCGGGAATTTTTCGAAGGTGAAACGGGGGATTTTGGTGACAACGTAATCGATACTCGGCTCGAAGGAGGCCGGAGTGACGCCGCCGGTAATATCGTTCTGCAGCTCATCCAGGGTGTACCCGATGGCCAGCTTGGCAGCGATTTTGGCGATCGGGAAACCGGTCGCTTTGGATGCCAGCGCTGAAGAGCGCGATACCCGCGGATTCATTTCGATTACAACCATGCGGCCGTTGTCCGGATGTATACCGAACTGGACGTTGGAACCGCCTGTTTCAACACCAATTTCACGCAAGACCGCCAGGGAGGCGTTCCGCATGATCTGGTATTCCTTGTCCGTCAACGTCTGGGCCGGCGCAACCGTGATGGAATCGCCGGTGTGCACGCCCATGGCGTCAAAGTTTTCAATAGCGCACACGATAATGCAGTTGTCCTTGGCATCACGGACAACTTCCATCTCGTATTCTTTCCAGCCGATCAGCGACTCGTCGATCAACAGCTCTTTGGTGGGCGACAGATCCAGTCCGCGGGTACAGATTTCCTCAAACTCTTCGCGGTTGTATGCAATACCACCGCCGGAGCCACCCATCGTGAAAGAGGGACGGATAATGCAGGGGAAACCGATATCCTCAAGGACCTGGAAGGCCTCATCCATCGAGTGCGCCATGGAGGCACGAGGTGTATCCAGGCCAATGGCCTTCATTGCCGAGTCAAAGCGTTCCCGGTCTTCCGCCTTATCGATAGCGTCGGCGTCGGCGCCAATCATTTCCACACCGAACTCAGCGAGAACGCCGTGCTTTTCCAGATCCAGCGCGCAGTTCAACGCGGTCTGACCACCCATTGTCGGCAGCAGTGCATCGGGACGCTCTTTCTCAATTATTTTGGCGACCGTTTTCCAGGTAATCGGCTCAATATAAGTGGCATCCGCCATCGCCGGATCGGTCATGATGGTCGCCGGATTGGAGTTCACCAGAATAACCCGGAACCCTTCCTCACGCAGCGCCTTGCAGGCCTGAGCCCCCGAGTAATCGAACTCACACGCCTGGCCAATCACAATCGGGCCCGCGCCGAGGATCAGGACGCTTTTGATATCTAAACGTTTTGGCATTTCGTCGTAAACCTGTCAGCAGCTTGTTTCAGTCGTCAGCAGTCGCCACGCAAACCGTGGCCCATCGGGAATCCCGAAACTCAGGATTTTCCTGAGGCTGCCCTCTGGTCCATCAATCGGATAAAACCATCAAACAATGGCGCGACATCATGGGGTCCCGGGCTCGCTTCAGGATGACCCTGAAAACTGAAAGCCGGTCGATCTGTGCGGCGAATACCTTGCAAGGTACCGTCGAACAGAGACTTGTGAGTTATTTCGAGCGTATCGGGGAGGCTGTCACCATCAACTGCAAAGCCGTGGTTCTGACTGGTGATCATGACCGTGCCATCGTCCAGATTTTGTACCGGATGATTCGCACCGTGATGACCGTGCCCCATTTTCAGAGTCTTGGCGCCGCTGGCCAGCGCGAGCAGCTGATGACCCAGACAGATACCAAACACCGGCATATCGGTTTCAAGGATTTCCGAAATCGCCTTAATCGCGTAGTCGCATGGCTCCGGATCACCCGGACCATTGGAGAGAAACACCCCGTCAGGCGACATCGCCAGCACTTCGGACGCCGGCGTTTGCGCTGGCACGACAGTGACATCACAGCCACGGGAGGCCAGCATGCGCAGAATATTGAACTTGATACCGTAATCGTAAGCGACAACCTTGTACTTGGGCTGACTCAGCTCACCGTAGCCGTTATCGAGCGTCCAGTCCGTCTGGCTCCAGCGGTAGCTCGTTTTGCTACCCACTTCTATGGCCAGATCCATACCCTTGAGCCCCGGAAAAGCGCGAGCAAGCTCCAGCGCTTTTTCTTCGGTTGCATCCGGGCCGGCGACGATTGCGCCGTTCTGGGAACCTTTCTCTCTCAAAATGCGCGTCAGGCGTCGTGTATCAATACCGGCAATGCCGATCACATTGCTATCACGCAGGTAAGCTTCAAGGGATTGGGTTTTGCGCCAGTTACTGGCCATCAAAGGCAGGTCGCGAATAATCAGGCCTGCAGCCTGAATGCGGTCTGACTCAACATCTTCTTCATTCACACCGGTATTACCGATGTGAGGGTAAGTCAGCGTCACCATCTGACGAGCATAGGAGGGATCTGTCAGAATCTCCTGATACCCTGTCATGGCGGTATTAAAGACGACCTCGCCGCTGGTCTCTCCGTCGGCGCCGATGGCGACCCCTCTAAACAGGCTACCGTCTGCGAGCGCTAGGATTGCTGGTGAAGTCAATGCCGTTTCCTCTTCGTACCGTCGTGGCGTAGCGTTAGCGCCTCTGGAAGCACTAACCGGGAACACAGCCTGACAAATTCAAGTCGCAAAAAAGCGAGAGGGAGTCCAGAACTCCGTCCCGCTTTCGATCTCGACAGCTTTGTCGGCTGCGCGTGGTGCAGTTAAACCGCCTTATTGTAAGAAATATGGCGGACTGTGTCCACGACAAAAGCAGCGAGCAGGCATCAGAGCCACGACCAGACAAGGTGCGATTCACTGGATAAGGCAGCTAACCTTCTGTGAATCCGCACCTCAGGCAAATCACTGTCGCCATACCGGCCGGGCACGACAGTTTTGCCTATGCTTGTCAGGACTTGAGGCCAAGCACATCCTGCATGTCGTAAAGCCCGGAAGGCTTGTCAGCCAACCATTGCGCCGCGCGGGCTGCGCCTTGGGCAAACGTCATTCGGCTGCTGGCCTTATGAGTGATCTCGATACGCTCGCCCATACTGGCGAACAGCACCGTATGATCACCAACAACGTCGCCGGCACGCACAGTCTCAAACCCGATTTCCCGGGTTGAGCGCTCACCGGTGAAACCCTCCCGACCGTAGACCGCGCATTCTTTAAGGTCACGCCCCAGCGCTTCGGCAACCACCTCACCCATCCGCAATGCTGTTCCGGACGGCGCATCCTTCTTATGACGATGATGGGTTTCGATAATTTCAACATCATAGTCGTCACCCAGCACCTGAGCCGCCGTGCGAAGCAGGTTCAGCGCTACGTTGACCCCGACACTCATGTTGGGAGCCAGCACGATCGGCACGCTTTCGGCCAATGCCGCAATCTGGGCCTTATCTTCGTCCGCCAGCCCGGTCGTGCCGATAATGAGTTGCTTGCCGTGCCGCTGACAGAATGCTGCATTTTCAAGCGTGAGCGACGGAAAGGTGAAATCAATCAGCAGATCAAAGTCGTCGACGACATCTCCAAGCTGTGCAGCCATAGCAACACCCAGCTTGCCAACACCCGCAACCTCACCGGCATCAGCGCCGATCAACGAGCTTTCAGGATGCACAATCGCTGCCCCCAATGTCAGCCCCTCGGCGGAATCCACAGCCTCGATCAACACCTTCCCCATACGCCCGGCTGCGCCGGTTATCGCTACACGCGTCATGCGACCTTCCTAGAATTTCATTTCATCGAAAAAACTTTTCACGCCCTCAAACCATGAGGTTTTACGAGGCCCGTGATTGGTTCCATTCTTTCCGTCTAGCGTCTGCTGCAGCTCTTCCAGCAATTCCTTCTGACGCTTGGTCAACTTCACCGGGGTCTCAACAATCACCCGGCACAACAGATCGCCTGCCGGACCACCACGGACAGGGGCAACACCCTTGTTGCGCAGCCGGAACAACTTGCCAGTCTGGGTTTCCGCCGGAATCTTGAGCTTGACGCGACCATCAAGGGTTGGCACTTCAAGCTCTCCGCCCAATGAGGCATCAATGATGCTAATGGGTACTTCACAATATAGATTGCGACCATCGCGAGAAAAGATGGAATGCTCTTTCACGGCAACCTGCACATACAAATCGCCGGATGGCCCGCCATCGATACCCATCTCACCCTCACCGGAAAGACGAATACGATCACCAGTATCAACACCTGGCGGCACTTTGACCGACAGTGTTTTGGCCTGCTCAACCCGACCGTTACCGTGACACTTCTTACAAGGATTCTTGATTACCTTGCCAGCACCGCGACAGGTCGGGCATGCCTGCTGAACGGCAAAGAACCCCTGCTGCATACGGACCTGACCGACACCACCACAGGTGCCACAAGTTTCAGCCTGACTGCCTTTTTCGGCGCCCGAACCATCACAAAGGTCGCACTCGATATGACCCGGCACCTTGATCTGAACAGTCGTGCCTTTTACAGCTTCTTCCAGATCAAGCTCTAGCGTATAGCGAAGGTCGGCCCCGCGATTACTGCGACCGCCACGACCGCCGCCGAAGATGTCACCAAATACATCGCCGAAGATATCAGAGAAACTTCCGCCGCCACCGCCGCCGAAGCCACCCGCACCGCCCTGACCATCGACACCCGCATGGCCGAACTGGTCATAAGCACCACGCTTACTGGCATCCGCCAACACTTCATAGGCCTCGCTGGCCTCCTTGAACTTGTTCTCAGCGTCCTTGTCGTCCGGATTACGATCCGGATGATATTTCATGGCAAGCTTGCGGTACGCGCGCTTTATTTCTTTCTCGTCTGCATCCCGGGATACACCGAGAATCTCGTAATAGTCGCGTTTGGACATGTTCTGACACCCATATTCGACCCATCCGTTACGGACAGACCTGTGACTTCATCGCTAGACACATCAGAACCGCACTGAGGCGGCCCTGCTGCAAATTCGTTCACCTACAAACGCGCAAAACGCGGGCAGCCTCAGCCACCCGCGTTTTACGGTACTCACGAAAACATCGCGATTACCGCTTGTCTTCGTCTTTCACTTCTTCGAACTCGGCATCAACGGCATCGTCACCGCTCTGTGCGCTTTCAGATTGCCCTTCAGCCTGAGCACCTTGCTCGGCCTGATCAGCATGCATCTTCTGCGCGAGCTCAGAAGAGACTTCGGTCAGCTTCTGGGTCTTGGCTTCGATATCGTCTTTGTCCTGACCTTTCAGCGCTTCTTCAAGATCGCTGATTGCCGCTTCGATAGACGTTTTCTCTTCTTCGGTCACCTTGTCGCCAGCTTCGGAAAGCGTCTTGCGAACAGCGTGGACCATACCGTCACCCTGGTTACGGGTCTGAACCAGCTCTTCGAACTTGCGATCTTCCTCAGCGTTAGCTTCGGCATCCTGCACCATCTTCTCGATTTCATCGTCATTCAGACCAGACGATGCCTTGATCACGATGGACTGCTCTTTACCTGTTGCCTTGTCCTTCGCGGACACGTTCAGGATACCGTTGGCATCAATATCGAAGGTGACTTCGATTTGTGGCATGCCACGTGGCGCCGGCGGAATATCAGCCAGATCGAAACGGCCCAGCGACTTATTCTGGGTCGCCTGCTTGCGCTCACCCTGAACAACATGGATGGTCACTGCAGTCTGGTTGTCATCAGCTGTCGAGAACGTCTGCGACTTCTTGGTCGGGATCGTGGTGTTCTTATCGATCAGCGGAGTCGCAACGCCACCCATGGTTTCGATACCCAACGTCAATGGCGTCACGTCCAACAGCAGAACGTCTTTCACATCACCAGACAGTACCGCGGCCTGAATAGCAGCACCCATGGCAACCGCTTCATCCGGGTTAACATCCCGACGAGATTCCTTGCCGAAGAAGTCTTTTACCTTTTCCTGAACCAGTGGCATACGGGTCTGACCACCGACCAGAATCACTTCGTCGATTTCACTGCTATCGCAACCGGAGTCTTTCATCGCGACACGGCAAGGCTCGAGGCTGCGCTGAACCAGATCTTCAACCAGCGACTCAAGTTTGGCGCGCGTCAGCTTGACGTTCATGTGCTTGGGACCGCTGGCATCTGCCGTGATATAAGGCAGGTTAACGTCGGTCTGCTGACTGCTGGAAAGCTCGATTTTGGCCTTCTCGCCCGCTTCTTTCAGACGCTGCATGGCCAGTGAGTCGCCGCGCAGATCGATACCACTGTCTTTCTTGAACTGGTCAGCAAGGAATTCGATGACTTTCATGTCAAAGTCTTCACCGCCCAGGAATGTGTCGCCATTAGTAGCCAACACTTCAAACTGGTGCTCACCGTCAACGTCTGCGATTTCGATGATCGAGATATCGAAAGTACCGCCACCCAGGTCATAAACCGCAACCTTGCGATCGCCGCTCTTCTTGTCGAGGCCATATGCCAGCGCAGCCGCAGTTGGCTCGTTGATAATGCGCTTGACTTCAAGGCCTGCGATCTTGCCGGCATCTTTGGTTGCCTGACGCTGACTGTCGTTAAAGTAAGCCGGGACAGTGATAACCGCTTCGGTTACTTTCTCGCCAAGGTAGTCTTCAGCGGTCTTCTTCATCTTCTTCAGAATTTCCGCAGACACCTGTGGCGGCGCCATCTTCTTGCCTTTTACTTCAACCCATGCGTCGCCGTTATCAGCGCCAACGATCTTGTAAGGCACCATTTTGATGTCTTTCTGCACGACAGCGTCTTCAAACCGACGACCGATCAGGCGCTTGATGGCATACAGGGTATTGTTCGGGTTGGTCACCGCCTGACGCTTGGCAGACTGACCTACCAGAATTTCGCCTTCGTCGGTATAGGCCACGATGGATGGCGTGGTGCGATCGCCTTCAGCACTCTCAATAACCTTGACCTTGTCGCCATCCATAATGGCGACACAAGAGTTTGTGGTTCCCAGGTCGATACCAATAATTTTGCTCATTGATTCACTCCAGTTCTGTATTAGCTTTTCAGCTGATCAATTCTTAAATCGGGCCGGCTTGTTGACCGTTTAAAGCCTATATTGGCTCACATCGGATTTTTTCAAGCCTGCTCGTCAATTTTTGCGCCACCTTCGGGTTTGGCGATCATGACCATGGCAGGGCGCACCAGCCGGTCATTCAGCGTGTAGCCTTTCTGAATACAGGCAACAACGCTATTGGGCTCGGCATCAGGCGCAGGAACCATCGACATGGCTTCGTGCAGCTGCGGGTCAAATGGTTCGCCGACGGGATTCAACTGCTTCACATTGAATTTGCCGAGGCTGGACAGGAACAGCCCGAGGGTCATTTCGGCACCTTCACGAAACGAAGCAACAACGGCATCGCCGGAAGCAGCCTCGGTGCTTTCGACCGCCTTCTCCAGACTGTCAGCAACAGGCAGAAGCTCTTTTACGAACTTCTCCAGTGCAAACTTGCGAGCCTTCTCAACATCCAGTTCCGAGCGACGGCGAACATTCTGCATCTCGGCCTGTACGCGCAACACCTGCTCTTTCTGCTCGGCCAGTTGCTGTTCAAGGGCTTCAACTTCGCTTCCCTCCTGGTCGCTCTTTTCGCCACTGACACCACCCTCAATAACAACGTCGTCATCATCCAGTGCTGTCATCGGCTCAAACTCTTCGCGAGGGTCTCTCAACTCTTCCTCACCATTGTCCTTGCGGGTTTCATCTGCGCTCATCGGTCGCTCCTGATTTCAAATCATCTCTACGGCGGAAAACCGCCTTTGCCAAACAACGTGTCTGGGATATGGGGTCGCATGACGGTGTTTCAACTGCCACCCGAGTATTACTTGCAACCTGTTTTTTTACTGTATATATTCACAGTTACTGTATATTCAAACAGCCAAGAGACGCTGCAAAACGTAGCGAGCGAAGACCAGGCAAAGCGGACATTCGCGAATAAGCGCAGTTTACGTATCGTAAATGAGCATTTCGAACGGATTTCCAACGCCGCATGGCCGAGCGCAGTGGTTTTGCAGCACCCTCGATACATCTTGCGACAGGTAAGCCGGAGCGCCTTATGCTGAACCAACTCATCGTCTCCAACTACGCCATAGCGGAACGCGTTGAACTTCAGTTCCGCCAGGGCATGACAACCCTCACTGGCGAGACAGGCGCGGGCAAATCCATTGTGCTCGACGCCCTCAGCCTTGTGCTGGGCGGGCGCGCTGACGCCGGAGCCGTCAGGCACGGCGCAAAACGCGCCGACATTACCGCGAGCTTTGACGTCAGCCGTATTCCCGAGGCAACCAGTTGGCTTGAAGCCCATGACCTGGACGATGACAGCGAATGCATACTTCGCAGGGTTATCAGCAAAGACGGCCGCTCCCGCGCTTACATTAACGGCCAGCCCTGCCCCCTCGCCGATCTTCGTGAGCTGGGCGGACAGCTGATGGACATTCACAGCCAGCATCAACATCAATCACTGCTACATAAAGAAACCCATCGCAAACTACTTGATGAATTCGCCGACGCCCAGATACTGGCCGAGGAAACCCGACAGGCATGGAAACGGTGGCACCAAACCCAGTTGCGCCTGACAGAACTTCAGAGCAACCACGACGAAAACGAAGCACGACTGCAACTGTTGCGCTATCAGGTTGAGGAGCTTGACAGGCTTGCTCTGACTGACGACGAAATCAGCACACTTGAGCAGGAACAAGCTCACCTGAGCCATGCTGAAGCCGTAATGCAAAGCTGCCATAAGGCGTCACTGCTGTGCAGCGAAGATGAGCCCAGTGCAGCTGCACTCGTGCGCCAAGCCGTACAAATGATCGAGCAGCTTCCGGTTGAGGTGCCACAACTCAACGACACCTTACAAATGCTCACTGATGCCCAGATTCAACTCGATGAAGCCGGTAATAATTTGCGGCATTTCGTCGACGACTACGATGCGGACCCCGCGAAGCTCGAACAGGTAGAGGAACGTCTGAGCCTGATCTACGACCTCGCTCGCAAGCATCGAGTTAATCCGCAGGAATTGACGGCGCTTCACAATCAACTTGCGAAGGAGCTGGAAGCACTCGACGGCGGCGAAGGCAGTCTGGAGAAACTTGAAGCGGATGCGGAACAACTCTCGCTACTCTGGCAGGAGAAAGCGGACGCCCTGACAACCAGACGCGAAGCGGCTGCTACCCAGCTGGACTCCAGAATTGCTGAGGAGCTGGTGCGTCTGAGCATGCCGTCCGTGCAATTTGTCACACGACTGGCCCGCCATGAAAAGTCTGGCCCGTCACCGCTTGGCAACGAGGACATTGAATTTCTGATCAGCGCAAACCCCGGACAACCTGCAAGACCTCTCAGCAAGGTCGCGTCCGGTGGCGAGCTTTCGCGGATCAGTCTTGCGATACAAGTGGTCGTCGCCCAGACGTCCACTATCCCCACCCTGATTTTTGACGAGGTGGATGTGGGCATTGGTGGCGGCACAGCAGAGGTAGTAGGCCGCCTGTTACGGCAACTTGGCGATAACGGCCAGGTGATCTGCGTCACCCACCTTGCACAGGTCGCGGCGCAGGCGCATCAGCACTTGTTTGTCAGTAAATTCAGTGAAAAAGATGCGACTTTCTCGCGCATCGAAACACTAACCGAAGACGGCAGAGTGCGGGAAGTGGCGAGAATGCTGGGCGGTGTCGACATGACAGATCAGACCCTCGCCCATGCTCAGGAAATGTTTCAGAAAGGCCAGGCAACCCACCACTAAGTGAACCAGATTTGATTCCCCTACGCTCAAACCCCGGGCGTTTTTGGAGGCAGCAAACGCTGCCTCTTTTTTTTGCAAACGATTTGCACCAGTGCCGATCGCAACACGCCCTTAGCTGTTTGAGGGCGACACCCATCAGGTAACGCCAGACACCACAAACAAAAACGCCCGCAAGATCAAAAATCCAACGGGCGTCACTATTGACCGGCTTCGCGCCTCGGAGAAGCGTCGAATGGGCCTGCTCTTATTTCTTACTGGGCTTCACATAAAGAATCAGGCTGTGATCGACAATTTCAAAGCCGTGTTCTTCTGCGATCTTGCGCTGGCGCTCTTCGATAACCGGATCGCAAAACTCAATGACTTTGCCGGTATCGGTGCACACCATGTGATCGTGATGATCTTCGCCCGCCATTTCAAAAACGGCATGGCCACCTTCAAAGTTATGACGCAGCACAAGGCCGGCCGCCTCAAATTGAGTCAGTACCCGGTAAACAGTGGCCAGACCAACATCATCACCCGCTTCCAGCAGTTTCTTGTATACATCCTCAGCGCTCAGATGATGCTCTGACGCACTCTCGAGAATGTTGAAAATCTTGACTCGCGGAAGAGTAACCTTGAGACCGACTTTACGTAATTCGGCATTTTCAGATGACATGCTGCTGTTCGCTCTTTGGTGAACTGTCGAGTTCCGTTATGATAGCCATCGCGAAGACGGCTGGCTAACTTTTTACCTGCCGTCTGGCAAGCGTCCCAAAGATAGAGGATTTCACTACCTGATGCAAAAGCTCGCCGCTCTACTCGCCCTTGTCCTGCTTACCGGCTGTGCATTTCCCGGCGTTTACAAAATCAATGTCCAACAGGGCAACATTATAGACGAAGAAGCGCTCGCCCAGCTGACCGAAGGCATGCCCCGCAGTCAGGTGCACGCAATTATCGGGACGCCGGTTATGATCAACCCGGTCGATGCTTCGAGGGAATACTATATTTACACGTACCAGAAGAGTGGCGGGGACATCAACGAACAGCGCATCATCGTGTACTACGATGCCGACAACTACTCGCACTACGAAGCGCAGCTGCTCGACGAGACGCCCGCCTACTGATCAAATCGACCTTCGGCGACACTGCAACCCTGAAATCAGTGTCGCCTGAACACAGCCTCAAAAGCACCTGAAGCGTTGTTTATTTTTTACGGGCACGATTGATACGCGCCTGTTTCGGATCGATTTTCAAGGGCCGGTAAATTTCCACACGATCTCCATCTCGCAGTGGGTGGGTCTTGGGCAACTTGATCACTTTGCCGTAGATTCCCAGATCCATTGCCTCCAGGTCGATCTCCGGGAAAACCTGCGTGATGCCTGAAGCCACAACCGCATCATAAGCCGTCGCACCATCCTCAAGCACTGCCGACATAATTTCCTGGCGCTCAGGCGTCGCGTATGCCACTTCCACGCTGATTTGCGCTCCACCCTTCACTCTTTCACTCCTCCATACACCACAAGCGCCCTCTGACAAAACGCATCCACCATGGTATTCGCCGCCTGACTGAATACGGGGCCAAACGTCATACGCGCCAGTGAGCTGGACAACTCAAACTCCAGACGCAACACCACCTTGCAGGCATTTTCCTCCAGCGGGCGAAACTCCCAGACGCCGCGAAGGCGACGGAATGGCCCGTCAACCAGCGCCATCTCGATCATCGTTGGAGCATCGAGCCGGTTGCGCGTCGTCAGCCGGTGGCGAACACCACCCTTTGCGATATCAATCGATGCGAGAATTTCCGCTTCTGTCGCTTCATGCACCTCGGACCCACCGCACCAGGGCAGGAATTCCGGGTATCGCGGAACGTCATTAACCAGCGCATACATTTGCTCGGCGGAGAACCAGACAAGTGCGGATTTTTCGATAACTTGAGCCATTCCGATGCTTCTTTCTCTCAGCAGGTTTTGAATTGCCGACACATGTCAGGCGCTCTGATAGAGCAGATCATCCGGTACAGGTTCCTCACTTCGACCTTTCACCGATTCCTGCAAGGTTTCAGCAGGGGTTACCTGAGGCTCAGCCCCGGGCTCCGCAGGCATTGTGTCGGGCGGCGGGGGCGGCTCGGGCGTACCCGAAGGCAGCTGCTCATTATGTGATTCACACCAGAACGGCGGAGACGATGACGAACAAAGCGAACCTCCGGACTGGATCGCATAGTGGACCCCGATATAGAGAATGACGGCCGGCAACACCAGACGGATCACCCATTGCCAGATTTGCCTTACGAATACCGGACCTCGGCCGATCAACCGATTCGCCAGTTCGTCCGGCACGGCCCAACCCGCGAAGAACGCAAGCAATACGCTCACTATCGGAATAAGCAACGTACTGGTCAGCATCTCCATCCAACGGTAGATACTCCCCCCCAGGAAAGTGTCATCCGACCAGGCGTTAAAGGACAGCAGACTTGCCAGCCCCACTCCCCAGGCGGCCAGCCCGATGAGCAGCACGCTCCAGCCCCGAGGCGCCGCCAGCCGCTCCTGCAGCCAGCTGACAGAGGGCTCAAGCAAAGCAATGGAAGAACTCCAGGCCGCCAGCACGATCGTAACGAAGAATACCGTTGTGACAAATTGCCCGAACGGCAGTGCTGACAGGGCTTCTGGCAGTGCCAGAAAAACCAGATTAAATCCTTGCGTCGCATTGCCCTGATGACTGAATACCGCTGCATAAATTACGAGGCCTGCGACAATCGCAATCAACGTATCAAACAGCGCCACCGCCAGCACTGAACGTTTCAGAGGCGTCGTAGGTGCAGAATAAGCACCAAACACAACCAGCACGCCAACCCCGAGCGCCAACGTATAGAAGGCATGAGTCAGTCCCTGGCGTACCCCATTAAAGCTCAACTGTTCGGGCCGCATCGCTAAAAGGTAATTCATCGCAGCATCGATATTGCCGTATTGAATGCCGTATACCAGCAACCCGACAAGCAACAATACAAACAGTGGCATGACCACCCGCAGCGCTCGCTCAAGCCCATTCACCACGCCCTGCATGGAGGCCACCATCACCAACCCCAGGAAGAACGCATGCCACCCCATGAAAGATCGATAGTGAGCCGGGTCCTGCACCAGCGACGTCAGCACCAGCGTTAACTTGGCATCGCCGGCTCCGTCCAGTCGGCCGTAGGCCGCATAGAACACATAAGCCAGGCAGATACCTCCGATCACGGCGTAGAAGGACAACACCAGAAACCCCGCCAGCACACTCAAGCGGCCCGGCCATACCCATCGATGTGGTGCACCCGAGGCGCGGGCCAGCGTACCAAGCGCCAGCACCGCTCCATGACGCGCACCACGACCGATCGCCGCTTCAGTGAGCATTAGCGGCAGAGTTAACAACAACAAGCAGGCCAGATAGACAAGCAGAAAAGCACCGCCGCCGCTTTCTCCGACAATGTGGGGAAATGTCCACAGGTTGCTCAGCCCGACAGTCGCACCAGTGGTCGCCCAGAAGAAGGTGGTTCTGTGAGTCCAAGAGCCGGCAGGCGTCTGGTAACGTGAATGCATGAAGGGTCCCATTATTTTGGCAGCATTGTAGCGGAAACCCGCTACCAGATTCATTAACCCGGGCACGCCTCGTGACCCGCTTTGCAATACTAAGCTACAATGCATGGCTTCGCAGGGGGCCTGACCATGGCCCGTGACGTTTTTCGATCTCAGACCGAGCATTCATGAGCAAGCAGAAACCAGGCACAGGCAGTGGCACAATAGCCCTGAACAAGAAAGCCAAACACGAATACCACATCGAAGATCGCTTCGAGGCTGGCTTGTCGTTATTGGGTTGGGAAGTAAAATCAATGCGAGCAGGCAAGGCTCAGCTCACTGACGCCTATGTGCTGCTTAAAAATGGCGAAGCCTTCCTGCTAGGCCTTCACGTTACACCGCTGTCCACAGCATCGACGCACGTCATCGCCGACCCGACCCGAACTCGCAAATTGCTTCTGCACGCCAAAGAGATCGGAAAATTGTTGGGTGCCACTCAGCAGAAGGGACATACCTGCGTCCCGCTCGCGCTGTATTGGAAGAAAAACAAGGTGAAGGCCGAAATTGCCCTCGTAAAAGGCAAAAAGGACTTCGACAAGCGGCATACCGAAAAAGAACGGGACTGGGACCGCCAGAAACAGCGCATAATGAGAAACACCAACTTAAGCTAATCCGCTGGCTACCCTGTCGCATTAACGACCACTTCATTCCCTCAGCGGCCAGCACTATACTTTTCGACTCAGGGTGGGCCTGCGCTCCTGATTTGCTGTCCTGCGCGCCAACCTCACTCTCTCCCACGGAAGGACAGAGGGCTCATGACTCGCACCAGAATGACTGCCGTCGACCGCGCCTGGCTGCGCATGGAGTCGACAGAAAACCCAATGATGATCGGCGTTGTACTTGTGTTCGATCAGCCCATCTCGCTGAAGCGATTCCGCCACCTGCTAGAAGAGCGTTTTCTTCGCTTCAGGCGTTTCCGCCAAAGGGTCGTGCAATCAGGTGATCGCGCATGGTGGCAAGACGATCCCTACTTCAGCCTGGATAATCACCTGCACATTACCGGGCTGCCGGGAAAGGCTGGTCAAAATGAACTTCAGGCACTGGCAAGCGATTTAAACAGCACGCCATTAAACCCCCAGCGCCCGCTTTGGCAGATTCATTTTGTCGAGAACTATGGAGAGGGCTGCGCGCTTATCGTACGCATCCACCACTGCATTGCCGACGGCATCTCACTGGTCAGGGTGCTACTTGCACTTACCGACGATGAGCCTGACAGTAATCTCTACCAGCTCCCCACGCGCCCTCAACAGGCTCCCGATCGCGGCAAGCGCCTCGCGAGCGCCTCTCGAGAGATGCGCAACACAGCGGATGCCGGCATCCAACAACTGCGGGTCTTTGCCCGAAACGTCGCATCAAAACGGGGCTACCCTCTCCAGCTTCTGAAAACGTCCGGCAAAATCGGAATGGAATGCCTGAAGCTGGGACTGAGCCCCTCCGATCCGGACACCCGCCTGAAAGGCTCCCTGTCTGGTCGCAAGTTGGTTGCCTGGGCTAACCCCATGCCACTGAGCGACATCAAGAATACCGCCCGGGCCCTGCGAGGCACGGTCAACGACGTGCTGATGTCGGCTGCGACCGGCGCCATTCATCAGTATCTTCACGACCAGCACGAGCCACCACCCGATAGCGGCATCCGCGTCGCCGTACCCTTTAACCTCCGCCCCCTGCGGCAGCCGGTAGAAACACTGGGCAATCAGTTTGGCCTGGTGCTGGTTCCGCTGCCCATAGACGAGAGCTGCCCGCGCATGCGCTTCCATCAGGTTCAGGAAAACATGAACCGGCTAAAACGCTCCTGGCAGGCACAAGTCACCTACAGCCTGCTCGATCTTTTCGGGCGTGGGCCAGATATGCTAGAGCGACGGGCAATACAACTCCTAAGCAGCAAGGCTTCAGCTGTGCTCACTAACGTGCCGGGCCCCAAAAAACCGGTGTATCTTGCCGGCGCTCGAATGTCACAACCCATGTTTTGGGTGCCTCAGACGGGTGGCATTGGTATCGGCCTGAGCATCTTCACGTACGCGGATACTGTGCAGTTCGGCATCATTGTGGACAGGAAATTGAAAGTAGACCCACAACGCGTCATTGCGGCGTTTAATCAAAGTATCGCCGACCTGCAAGCCGCCGCGGGATCACCCAAAACCTATCCGGAAGTCGAGCGCCGCCGCGCCACCTGATACGCCGACAACTGCGGTAAACCGAGATAAACCTTGAAGTCACAAGGCCCGGGCCAATATACTGCAGGTGTAAGGGGACGACATGGCTTCGACGCTGGTTGCGAACCCTTGGGTGCATGTCGAGATGGCAGCCAATCTCGTTAATCCAAAGCTGCATATTAATAGTCGCAAACGACGAAAACTACGCACTAGCAGCGTAAGCTGCTAGTCGTCCTGACTGGGGCGCCTGTAACCCAGAAGTTACATCTCAGGACGTCATCGCTTACAGGCTGCTCTGTTATCCAGAGTTCACTGGCTAACAGCTAAGATCTAAAGAACTCGCCTCTTACACCCTGACCTTCGGGTCGTTTGAGGTTAAATTAATAGAGGGATACTAAGCATGTAGATCTTAAGGCAGAGTTCTGGCGGACGCGGGTTCGATCCCCGCCGTCTCCACCAAACAAGTACTAAAAAGCCCCTGATTTCAGGGGCTTTTTTTTCGTCTCCAATAAACCACTTCCACGCAATTTCATACGCAGTACATAGCCAACAACGCTCGCCTCAAAACGACAAAAGCCCGCAACTCAGTGCAGGCTTTTGATTGTAATCACTCGGAAATTCCTGATTTCTAGAATGGAATATCGTCATCAAAATCGTCAACAGGCTCAGGCATGCCCCCCTGCTGGCCCTGGTTGTTCTGAGCCGGAGGAGGCTGCTGACTGTACCCGCCAGAGCCACCGCCCTGCTGGGCCGCTGGCTGCTGTGGGGGACGTTGCTGCTGCGGGGCATTTTGTTGCGGAGCACTTTGTTGGCTCATTCCACTGTTGTCGCCACCGCGACTGTCCAGCATTTGCATCTGCCCATTGATATCGACAACCACTTCCGTGGTGTAACGATCCTGACCATCCTGCCCCTGCCACTTGCGGGTCTGTAGCTTACCCTCAATGTAGACCTTCGAACCTTTACGCAGGTACTGTCCGGCGATTTCAGCGATCTTGCCGAACATCACAATGCGATGCCATTCAGTTTTTGGCACCAGCTGACCGGTCTGGCGGTCCTTGTAACTTTCGTCCGTCGCCAGATTAAGGTTGGTCACTGCATTCCCGTTCGGGGTATAGCGCGTCTCCGGATCGTTGCCCAGATTGCCAATCAGAATGACTTTGTTAACGCCCCTTGCCATGTTCAACTCCCGTTGTTGTCTGTCCCCGATCACCGTCCATGGTGAATCGCTGGAATAGGTTTTCTGCTCAGGCACCTGGATATCACTTCACGATCATGCCTTAACGAATGCAAACTGCCCCAGTTGCGCCGAGTCAAAATGCTGGTAATCCACCTTGAGGTACGCGGTATCCGCGTCGCTGAGGATGACCACATCTTCCACGCCAGGCAGTGCCCGTAAGGCCTGATCGATATCCCGCAAGCCCTTGCGGTTCGATTCCGCCAACTGTACCACGAAACTTGAAGTATGACTCGGGCGAGGCATGGTTAGTGCGAAACCCAACCAAGCCAGCAACACGGCCACCATCATCATAAAAACGCCGGCTGGCCCAAATTGCTGAAGCAACTGCCCCCCCAGGACACCACCGAGAAAGGCGCCCAAAAACTGGGAGGTTGAATAGACCCCCATGGCCGTCCCCTTGGCGGCTGCAGGCGACTCTTTGCTTATCAGTGACGGCAGGCAGGCCTCCAACAGGTTAAAAGCCATAAAGAAGAAAAACAGGATGCCCCACATCACCGGCAACGACTGCGGCAAACCGATCAAAGCAGCACAAGCCAGCGTCAATACACCAACCGCCCCGCACAAAACCGGTTTCATCATGCGTTTCTTCTCGCCAATGATGATAAACGGCACCATCGCAACAAACGCGACCGCCATAACCGACAAATACACCCACCAGTGCTGCCCTGAAGGCAACCCTATACGATCCTGTAGCAGCGTTGGAATTACCAGAAACGCAGAAGTCAGCACGAGATGGAGTGCAGCTATTCCGAAGTCCAACCTCAGCAGACGCCGATCCGTCAGCACCTGTTTTAATTTGGCTTTCGCTGGCTGAGCATCCAGATGCGCACTCTGGAGTGCAGGTTTCGGCACCAGCCAACGCACCATCGCAATGGCGACCAACGCGAAAAGGCCTGTGATGTAGAAGATACCCGACAGTCCCGCCAACGACCCCAGCAAAGGCCCCAGAAACAGCGACACTGAAAACGAGACCCCTATGGACAAACCGACTGTGGCCATCGCCTTGGTTCGGTTTTCTTCACGGGTGAGATCGCTGAGCAAAGCCATCAGCACACTGGCGATTGCCCCACTACCCTGCAGAGTGCGTCCAACGATGACACCGTAGATGCTGTCAGATGCCCCTGCGACTAAGCTGCCCAGTGCGAACAGCAGCAACCCGAAGTAGATGAGTCGTTTACGACCCAATCGGTCTGACAACATGCCAAACGGGATCTGCAGCATCGCCTGACTGAGGCCGTATGCGCCTATCGCCACGCCCAATAATGCCGGGGTTGCGCCATGCAGATCTTTGCCAAGCAAAACAAACACCGGCAACACCATGAATAAGCCGAGCATGCGCAGTGCATAAACAGATGCCAGGGCGGCGACGGAACGTTTCTCGAGCGCATTCATTAAACGGCGGTATTCCCGGGTCAGTTCATCAAGAAGATTTGGCGCGCAATTGTAGCAGAGGCTTGGATTTTATAGGAGAAAGACGTCACCCAGATCATCTCTCTTTGCCCTTTCAGGAATCCTCAATTACCTTAACTTACTCACTGTGGCGAATACCTGCGTTTTGTTACCTCCTTAAGGTTTCCCGCCACTTGCCCCCGTCGTATTATGGCGCGTTTTCCGGAAGGTTGGGTTCTGGATCAGGTCTTGCCAGAGTTGCGGGGCGCAATTTCGAAATCAAGAGGTCTGTTTGTGGATTTAGCAACACTTTTGGGTCTGGTTGGCGCATCACTGGTTATCGGGTCAGCGATAGTGCTGGGCGCTTCAAGCGACGTGTTCCTGAACATGCCCTCGGTTCTTATTGTGATCGTTGGGAGCCTCTGCGTTGTACTGGCCAAGTTCAGCTTCGCGCAGTTCCTGGGGGCGTTCAAAGTAGCAGGCAGAGCTTTCTCGTTTAAGTTGCCGGACACTGAGGAAATGATCACCGAGGTGATCGATATCGCCAATACCGCCCGCAAACAAGGGGTGCTTGCGCTCGAAGAAAAGACCATCAGCCTGCCCTTTCTCGAGCAGGGTGTTCAGTTTTTGCTGGAAAGCCAGCCTGCTGAAACCATTGAAAAGCTAATGCAGAAAGAACGCCTGATGACGCTGGACCGGAATCGTTGGGGCGCAAAAGTGTTCCGGGCCCTGGCCGATGTCGGGCCGGCCATGGGTATGATCGGCACTATCGTTGGGCTAGTGCAGATGCTGTCCAATATGGAAGATCCGAAATCGATCGGCCCGGCCATGGCCGTAGCGCTACTAACCACACTCTACGGCGCAATGATGGCCACTATGTTTGCCAGTCCGATTGCGGACAAACTGGAACTCAGGATGACTGAGGAGGCACGCATGCAGGCGCTGATCATTGATGCTGTTATTGCGATTCAGGAAGGCCGTAATCCACGCGTCATTGAACAAATGCTTTCAAGTTACCTGCCGCCATCCAAGCGCGATCAAAGCGGCGACGCCGACGCTCAGAGGCAATAGCGATGGACGAGCTACCAGAAGAGGATGCCCCCGGAGTACCGGCCTGGGTCGTTACCTTTGCCGACCTGATGTCGCTGCTGATGTGCTTCTTTGTCTTGCTGCTGTCGTTTTCCGAAATCGACGCCAGCAAGTTCAAACAGATAGCGGATGAGCTATCCAAGGCATTCGGGGTGCAACGGGATGTCCCGGCTCTTGAGGTTCCAATGGGCACCTCTGCGGTATTCGAGCACTTTTCTGCCGCCAAACCAGAGCCAACAGTAATCAACGAAGTCCGACAGCAAACATCTACGGACGCCCCCAACCTGGAAACCAATACCAGCCAGGCAGAACAAAGCGCGGTCGCGAGCGAGCAGGAACAGCGGGTTAATGCCCACTTCGAGCTCCTGGAAAAAGTGCTCGAAGACGAAATCAGCGGCGGGCGCGTTGACCTGATGAAAAAGGATCAACGCATTGTCATCCGCATAGAGGAAAAGGGCTCATTCCCGTCCGGCTCAGCCGAGCTCACCTTTGCGTTTGAGGACCTCCTCTACCGAATGGCAAATGTGCTATCTGATGTGGAGGGTGAGTTCACAATCGAAGGCCATACCGATGATATCCCCATCCACAGCTCGCGGTATGACTCCAACTGGAACCTGTCGGCTGACCGCGCAGCCTCGGTCGCCAACGTCCTGATTGAGGCCGGCAACATCGAGCCCTCGCGATTCCGCGTCCAGGGCTATGCCGCTACACGCCCTCGCGCTGAAAACACAACACCTGAAAACCGAGCACTTAACCGCCGGGTGGAAATCATCATTGACCTGTCCGATTCACATCAGGAGACCCGCGTGCGCCTGCAGGACCTGATTGAGCAGGAGACTGACGGGACCTCCGACTCCAGGGACACACAAACATCGCCCGAACCGTCCGAGATAACCGCGCCTGGCAGATCCGATATTTACTGGTAATCGTACACGCTCACCCCATCAGCGCCGTCACTATCAGGCTAATCCCGGATTGTTTCATGCAAGGCCTGCCATCACGGTATACTGGTGAATTCCCGATAGAACTGTTCGAAGGTTCCCAAATCCCGAATCGTCAGCTTGAGGAGTGTCATGGATTTTATCCAGGTCAAAGGCGCGCGTACCCATAATCTGAAAAATATAGATCTCGATATCCCCAGGGATAAACTGATCGTGATCACAGGACTATCTGGCTCAGGTAAGTCATCACTCGCTTTTGACACCCTGTATGCGGAAGGCCAGCGACGCTACGTTGAATCACTGTCGACCTATGCCCGTCAATTTCTGTCGATGATGGAAAAGCCGGATATTGATCATATTGAGGGACTTTCCCCGGCCATTTCGATCGAGCAGAAATCAACGTCTCACAACCCACGCTCCACTGTCGGCACTATCACCGAGATATACGACTACCTGCGCCTGATGTTCGCCCGCGCAGGCGAACCTCGCTGCCCGGACCATGACCAGCCACTCGAAGCTCAAACCGTCAGCCAGATGGTCGATCAGGTTCTGGCGATGCCGGAGGACAGTAAACTGATGATCCTCGCTCCGGTCATTCGGGACCGAAAGGGCGAGCACCTGCAAGTTATCGATACCATGCGAACTCAGGGGTTTATTCGCCTCAGAATCGATGGGCGTGTCTATGATATCGATGATTTACCCACCCTCGACAAAAAGCGCAAACACTCGATCGACGTCGTTGTCGACCGCTTCAAGGTCAAACCGGGCCTGGAGCAACGCCTGGCTGAGAGTTTTGAAACCGCCCTGGGGCTGGCCAGCGGCATCGCATTCGTTGCCCCGATGGATGGTGAGGAGCAAGGCGAAGAGCACACCTTTTCTGCGCTCTATGCCTGCAACCTGTGCGGCTATTCCCTGAGCGAGCTCGAGCCTCGCCTGTTTTCATTCAATAACCCGGCCGGCGCCTGCCCCACCTGTGACGGTCTGGGCGTAAAGCAGTTTTTTGATCAGGAAAAAATCGTGCATCATCCGGAAGCCACGCTTGCGGAGGGGGCGATTCGGGGCTGGGATCGCCGTGCAGTCTATTATTTCCAGCTATTAGCCAGCGTTGCGCAACACTACGACATCGATATGGATACGGCATTTTTCGACCTGCCTGCCGACTTCCAGAATGTGGTACTCCACGGTTCCGGTGATGAAAACATCACCTTCAAGTACGTGAATTCTCGCGGTCAGATCATGGAGAAGGCGCACCCTTTTGAAGGAGTCTTACCTAACCTCGAGCGTCGCTACCGGGAAACCGAATCGCAAAGCATGCGCGACGAGTTGTCCAAGCACCTGAGCACTCAGCCCTGCAAAGATTGCGGCGGCTCCCGGCTAAGGCGAAGCGCCCGCCACGTATTTATCGCGAACCGCAACCTGCCCGAGATCACCCTACTCCCGGTCGGTGAAGCCTTTGATTACTTCCAGAATCTGGAACTGCCCGGCAGGCGCGGCGAAATAGCGGAAAAAATCCTGAAAGAAGTGCGCCAACGTCTCCAATTCCTGGTGAACGTCGGACTGGAATATCTGACACTGGAGCGCAGCGCCGACACACTCTCCGGCGGTGAAGCGCAGCGAATACGACTTGCCAGCCAGATCGGGGCTGGCCTTGTGGGCGTAATGTACATTCTGGACGAGCCATCAATCGGCTTGCACCAGCGGGATAACGATCGCCTGCTTTCGACCCTGGTTCATTTGCGAGATCTGGGCAACACCGTCATCGTCGTTGAGCATGATGAGGACGCCATCCGGGCCGCAGACTATGTGATCGATATCGGTCCCGGGGCCGGCGTACACGGCGGACAGGTGATCGCCTCCGGCACGCCGGCGGACATTCTCGCCAATCCGAAGTCGCTGACCGGGCAATATCTGAATGGCACAAAAGCCATCGCTGTTCCGCCTGCGCGAGCCAAAGGAAATGGCAAATCGCTGGTGCTGGCCGGTGCGACGGGAAACAACCTCAAGTCGGTCACGCTTACCATTCCATTGGGCGTCATGACCTGTATTACCGGCGTGTCCGGCTCAGGCAAATCAACGTTGATCAACGGCACGCTATACCCCGTTGCAGCAAGCAAGCTCAACAAAGCCAGCACGTTGACTCACGGCCCCTACGAAAAGCTGAATGGCCTGGAGCATCTCGACAAGGTTATTGACATTGACCAAAGCCCGATCGGCCGCACACCCCGGTCGAATCCCGCCACCTATACCGGCCTGTTCACGCCGATCCGCGAACTTTTCTCCGGAACGCAGGAAGCGCGTTCGCGTGGATACAAGCCGGGGCGGTTCTCGTTCAACGTCAAAGGCGGGCGATGTGAAGCTTGCCAGGGCGACGGCGTGATCAAGGTGGAGATGCACTTTCTTCCTGATGTTTATGTTCCCTGCGACGTCTGTAAAGGCAAGCGCTACAATCGGGAAACTCTCGAAGTCCAGTACAAGCACAGGAACATTCACGAAGTGTTGGAGATGACAGTAGAGGAAGCACGCGAGTTCTTCGATTCTGTTCCCTTTCTGGCGCGCAAACTTCAGACACTTATCGACGTTGGCCTTTCATACGTCAGGCTCGGACAGAGCGCTGTAACACTGTCCGGTGGCGAGGCCCAACGGGTCAAACTGGCACGTGAACTATCCAAACGGGACACCGGCCAGACATTGTATATTCTCGACGAGCCGACTACGGGTCTGCACTTCTACGATATACAACAGCTTCTCAACGTACTGGAACGCCTGCGCGAACACGGCAATACCATTATTGTGATCGAGCATAATCTGGATGTGATCAAAACCGCTGACTGGATCGTCGATCTCGGCCCCGAGGGCGGGAGCGGTGGCGGTGAAATTGTTGCCGAGGGCACACCTGAGGACGTTTCGGAAAACAGCAAATCCCACACCGGCTATTACCTTAAACCACTGCTGAACCGCGCGAGACAAACCACTCAATCCGACGAGACTGCCTCGAGCTAATCAAAGGATACAGGGCACCCAAAAAATCGAGGTGCCCTGGGCATATAGAAACGCGCTTTTCAATAAACTGCAGACATAAAAAAACCGGGGAAAACCCCGGTTTTTTTATGTCTGACCGCAAAGGGTTACTCTGCGTCGTCCATCTCTTCTGCTTCGACATCCAGAGGACGCCCAACCAGCTCAACAAACGCCATAGGCGCGTTGTCGCCGGCACGGAAGCCACACTTAAGAATACGAAGATAACCACCAGGACGCTCGGTGTAACGGGGGCCAAGCTCATTGAACAGCTTAGCTACCGCAGCATCACTGCGCAGGCGAGAAAACGCCAAACGACGGTTTGCTACCGAATCATTCTTGGACAGTGTGATCAAAGGTTCTGCCACACGACGAAGCTCTTTCGCCTTGGGCAACGTGGTTTTGATCAACTCATGCTCAACCAGCGACGCGGTCATGTTACGAAACATGGCCTTGCGATGCGCGCTGGTCCTGCTGAACTTACGACCACTCTTACGATGACGCATTGCTCTGATTCCTTACCTTAAACTACTAATACGGCGATCAACCGCCCAGAACCCGGTCATCACCACGAAGGCTTGCCGGCGGCCAGTTATCGAGACGCATACCCAGGGACAGACCACGAGAGGCCAGAACGTCCTTGATTTCGGTAAGCGACTTTTTGCCCAGGTTAGGCGTCTTCAGCAGCTCAACTTCAGTCCGCTGGATAAGATCGCCGATGTAGTAAATATTTTCAGCCTTCAAGCAGTTAGCTGAACGTACGGTCAACTCAAGATCATCAACCGGGCGCAACAGAATCGGATCAACTTCTTCCTCTTCCTCTACACGCTCTGGCTCTTTTTCATGATCAAAATCGACGAACACTGCCAATTGCTGCTGCAGGATAGTCGCGGCGCGACGGATCGCTTCTTCAGGATCAATCGTTCCGTTCGTTTCCAGATCAATAACCAGCTTGTCCAGATCCGTACGCTGCTCAACACGTGCATTCTCTACGGCGTAGGAAACGCGACGCACGGGGCTGTATGTAGCGTCCAGCTGAAGCCGGCCAATTGCACGGGTCTCATCTTCGTCAAGACCGCGCTGATCAGCTGCTTCGTAGCCACGACCACGAGCAATCTTGAGACGCATGTTCAACTGACCCTTTTCGCTCAGGTGACAGATAACATGGTCCGGATTGGCGATTTCGATATCGTGATCGAGCTGAATGTCAGCTGCGGTTACAACACCGGGTCCCTTTTTGCTGACAGTCAGTTCCGCTTCATCACGGCTTCCCATCATCACGGCAACGCCCTTAAGATTCAGTAGAATCTCAATCACGTCCTCCTGGACACCTTCAATCGCACTGTACTCGTGCAGCACACCGTCAATCTGTGCTTCTGTAATTGCACAGCCCGGCATTGACGACAAGAGTATACGGCGAAGAGCGCTACCCAAGGTGTGCCCAAAACCCCTTTCGAGAGGCTCGAGCGTTACCTTGGCGTGCGTTTTGCCCAAATCTTTTACGTCGATGGTACGAGGTGTCAATAACTCATGTACTGAACGCTGCATAGACGCCCCTTCTGATCTCGTTGCTAACTCAGGCCTTACTTGGAGTAAAGCTCGACGATGAGGTTCTCGTTGATGTCGGCCGTCAGCTCAGTCCGTTCTGGCACTGATCTGTATACGCCGGACATCTTGCTGGCGTCGACCTCAATCCAGGTTACAGGGGCGCGGTTGCCAGCGAGATCCAGAGCGCCTTTAACGCGCAGCTGATTCTTCGCCTTTTCGCGAACACTCACTACGTCTCCTGGTTTAACCTGATAAGACGCGATGTTCACGACACTATCATTCACCAGGATAGACTTGTGCGATACAAGCTGACGGGCTTCTGCACGAGTTGAACCAAAACCCATACGATAAACTACGTTGTCCAGACGACCTTCCAGAAGCTGAAGCAGGTTCTCACCTGTTGCGCCTTTAATCCGCGCAGCTTCTTTATAGTAGTTCCGGAACTGTTTCTCGAGTACGCCGTAGATACGACGAACTTTTTGCTTCTCACGGAGCTGTACGCCGTATTCAGACAGACGACTTCTACGTGCACCGTGCATCCCCGGAGGGGTTTCAAGGTTACACTTCGAGTCGAGTGCGCGGACGCCGCTCTTCAAGAAAAGGTCTGTCCCTTCACGACGAGACAGCTTACACTTTGGACCTATGTAACGTGCCATACTTCACTGTCTCCTGTCTTACACGCGTCGCTTCTTGGGCGGACGACAGCCGTTGTGCGGAATCGGCGTCACATCAGTGATGTTAGTGATCTTGTACCCGCAACCATTCAGCGCGCGCACAGCGGATTCACGTCCGGGCCCAGGACCCTTAACCTCTACATCCAGGTTTTTCAGGCCGTATTCAGCAGCCGCATTACCGGCTCTTTCAGCTGCTACCTGCGCAGCAAAAGGTGTGCTCTTGCGTGACCCACGGAAACCTGAACCACCTGAAGTGGCCCACGACAGGACGTTGCCCTGACGATCAGAGATGGTCACGATCGTGTTGTTGAAGGACGCGTGGATGTGCGCGACGCCATCAACAACTGTCTTTTTCACCTTTTTACGGGTACGTGTACCTGGCTTTGCCATGTTTGCCTACCTGTTACTTACGAATAGGTTTGCGAGGACCTTTACGGGTGCGAGCGTTGGTCTTGGTGCGCTGGCCGCGGACAGGAAGTCCGTGACGGTGGCGCAGACCACGATGGCAGCCCAGATCCTTCAAACGCTTGATGTTCATCTGCACTTCACGACGCAGATCGCCTTCGACGCTCAGCTTGCCCACTTCAGTACGAAGTGACTCAACCTGGTCATCGCTAAGGTCCTTGACCTTGGCGTCCGGCTTAACACCGGCTGCATCGCAAAGCTTTTGAGCTGCTGTACGACCGACCCCGAAAATATAGGTCAGTGAGACAACAGCATGTTTGTGATCGGGTATATTGACACCGGCTATACGTGCCATCCAAATTACTCCGCGTTCAAAGCTTTGCTGTGTGAATTTTCCGCCACAAAAGGCGCGCGAAATAATAGCGCCTGATCAGTTAAAGATCAAGCCCTACCATTCCGCACTTCCAGTCATCAGTTGCTATCGCGAGGATATTAACCTTGACGCTGCTTGTGGCGAGGCTCCGAGCAGATGACTCGAACTGAGCCATTGCGACGAATAACTTTGCAGTTACGGCAAATTTTCTTTACCGAAGCGCGTACTTTCATTGTCGACTCCAGTGTTACTGGGGGACCGAATAATCAGCCCCGACCATAGCCCTTCAAATTGGACTTTTTCATCAGCGACTCATACTGATGAGACATCAGATGAGACTGAACCTGCGCCATGAAATCCATGACTACAACCACGACGATTAGCAATGATGTTCCGCCAAGGTAGAAAGGAACATTCCCCGCCACCATCAACAACTGCGGAAACAGTGCAACCGCTGTAATGTACATCGCACCAAACAATGTCAGACGCGTAAGTACACCATCGATATATTTGGCAGTTTGCTCGCCTGGACGAATCCCGGGAATAAATGCCCCGGACCGTTTCAGGTTATCGGCAACTTCCCGCGGATTGTACATCAGCGCTGTATAGAAGAAGCAGAAGAAAATCACTGCTGCAGCAAACAGAATGATGTACAACGGCTGACTGGGCGCCAAAGCCTGAGACACATTGCTCAGCCACTCCATGCCTTCACTTTGACCAAACCACTGCCCCAGCGATGCAGGGAAAAGCAGAATAGACGACGCGAAGATAGGCGGAATCACACCAGCCATATTAACCTTAAGCGGCAAATGACTGGACTGCTGAGCAAATACCCGACGACCTTGCTGGCGCTTCGCGTAGTTTATAGTTAGGCGCCTTTGGCCCCGCTCCATAAACACAACGAACCCAATGACGGCTACTGCCAGAATGGCAATACCCAACACCAGCAACAAACTCATCTCACCGTTACGGGCCTGCTCAAGCGTCTGCCCGATAGCACCGGGAAGCCCGGCCACAATGCCTGCAAAGATGAGCAGTGAAATACCGTTCCCTATGCCGCGCTCAGTGATCTGTTCGCCAAGCCACATCATGAAGACTGCGCCCGAAACAAACGATACAACCGCTACGAAATGGAAGCTGAAACTGTCGTTGAAGGTAACACCCTGAGATGCCAGTCCGACCGAGATACCCAATCCCTGAACCAGGGCGAGCAAAACGGTGCCGTAGCGAGTGTACTGGCTGATCTTACGGCGACCAGCCTCACCCTCTTTCTTTAACTGTTCCAGCTGCGGACTCACTGCTGTCATCAACTGCATGATGATCGAGGCCGAGATATAAGGCATGATCCCGAGCGCAAAAATACTCATGCGCTCAAGAGCACCACCCGAGAACATGTTGAACAGACCCAGAATTGTTCCCTGGTTCTGATCAAACAATGCTGCCAAGCGATCAGGATTTATACCCGGCACCGGAATATGCGCACCGATACGGTACACCAGCAACGCAAGGAAAACGAACCAGAGCCGCGAACGCAGCTCTGCAAATCCTTTTCCGACTCCTGCCGGCATTGATGCTGTCTTGGCCATTATGTCCCCGACTCGCCTTATTCTTCGATTTTTCCGCCCGCGGCCGAAATGGCCTCACGCGCACCCTTGGTTACTTTCAGACCTTTGACAGTAACCGGACGAGTGAGCTCGCCGGACAGGATAACTTTCGCAGCGCGAATGTCATCACGGATTACGTCAGCCTTCTTGAGAGCCGCCAGATCTACAACATCGCCTTCCACTTTCGCGAGTTCGTTCAGGCGAACTTCCGCCTCGTAACGCGCAGAGCGGGAGGTGAAGCCGAACTTGGGCAGACGGCGAGCCAGCGGCTGCTGGCCACCTTCAAACCCAGGCGCGACACTGCCGCCGGAACGGGCTTTCAGACCCTTATGACCACGACCTGCGGTTTTACCGAGACCGCTACCGATACCACGACCAACACGCTTACCTGCGGGACGTGAACCGGGCTCTGGACTAAGTTCGTTGAGATGCATCTTACTTATCCTCTACCCGAACCATGTAAAAAACGCGGTTAACCATGCCGCGAGTGGAGGGTGTATCTTCCACTTCGACAGTGTGACCGATTCTACGAAGACCCAGGCCTTTCACACAGGCTTTGTGCTTAGGCTGGCAGCCGATAATGCTGCGGGTCAGTGTGACTTTCATTGTCTTGTTCGCCATGACTTCAACCCAGGATGTCTTCCACGGTCTTGCCGCGCTTGGCTGCAATATCTTCAGGCGCATGCATGTCCCGAAGACCCTTGATAGTGGCACGTACTACGTTGACCGGGTTGGTCGAGCCGTAGCATTTTGCCAGAACGTTCTGCACGCCGGTTACTTCCAGCACTGCACGCATCGCGCCGCCGGCGATGATACCAGTACCGTCAGACGCTGGCTGCATATAAACTTTGGAAGCACCGTGATTGGCACGCACAGGATACTGAAGAGTAGTGCCATCCAGCGGTACGTCAACCATGTTTTTACGGGCAGCTTCCATAGCTTTCTGAATCGCAACTGGCACTTCACGCGCCTTACCGCGACCGAAGCCAACACGACCCTTACCATCACCAACCACTGTCAGCGCTGTGAAGGCAAAGATACGACCACCTTTCACAACTTTTGCTACGCGGTTGACCTGAACCAGCTTTTCCTGGAGCTCAGGCGCTTTTTGATCATTCACGCTCATCTTCTCCACCTCTTAGAATTGCAAGCCAGCTTCACGAGCTGCATCGGCCAGTGCCTGGATGCGTCCGTGATAGCGATAGCCAGAGCGATCGAATGCAACCTGCTCGATACCGGCTGCTTTGGCACGTTCAGCGACAAGCTTGCCAACTTTCTTGGCAGCTTCCACATTCCCGGTTGCACCCTGGCGCAATTCCTTGTCCAGCGTGGAGGCAGTCGCCAGCACTTTGCTGCCGTCTGCGGTCGTGACCTGGGCGTACATGTGTCGCGGCGTACGATGTACACAGAGACGATTGGCGCCTAGCTCACGGATCTTCATGCGCACTTTACGTGCGCGACGCAATCTTTCGTTATTCGCGCTCATAGTCCCGCCTTATTTCTTCTTGGCTTCTTTACGTCTGACCTGCTCATCCGCATAACGAACACCCTTGCCTTTATAAGGCTCCGGTGGACGGTAAGCGCGGATTTCCGCAGCGACCTGGCCAACCTGTTGTTTATCGATACCGCGAATCACTACCTCAGTCTGGGTAGGTGTCTCGGCGGTAACACCTTCGGGCAACTCGTATTCAACCGGGTGAGAGAACCCCAGTGTCAGATTGAGCTTGCTGCCCTGCGCCTGTGCACGATAACCAACGCCTACGAGCTGAAGCTTGCGCTCAAAGCCGGTAGTAACACCCATTACCATGTTGTTAATCAACGCACGGGTAGTACCGGCGAGTGCACGAGACTGTTTTGCGCCATCACGCGCGGCGAAACGCAGGACGTTCTCTTCCTGCTTTACTTCAACCGCGTTATGTACGGTGAATTGAAGTGCTCCCTTGGAGCCCTTCACATTGATTTCCTGTCCGCTCAGCTTAACCTCAACACCGGAAGGCAGCACGACAGGATTATTGGCAACCCTGGACATGTGTAACTCCTAAAATACGGTGCAGATGACTTCGCCACCCACGCCGGCTTGACGCGCAGCGCGGTCTGTCATTACGCCTTTCGACGTAGAGACAATAGCGATCCCCAAACCACCGGATACTTTCGGTAGCTCCCCAGCGCCCTTATAGCGGCGCAGACTTGGACGGCTGACCCGCGTAATCGACTCGATAACCGGCTTGCCCTCAAAATACTTAAGGGTAACGGTCAGCTCGGGCTTTACGTCAGCTGAGACAGAAAAATCTGCTACGTAACCCTCGTCCTTCAGGACTTGGGCCACTGAGACCTTCATTTTTGAAGACGGCATCGTAACGTCTGCTTTGGATGCCATCTGTCCATTGCGGATACGAGTAATCATATCCGCAAGCGTATCTTGCATACTCATTGGTATGAGGCTCCTGATCTTTTTAGTTGTGCAGCGGCTTGCCGCACCGCTTACCAACAGGCACCGAAGTGCCCTAAACCATTACCAGCTAGACTTGGTCAGACCCGGGACATCACCACGCATACCTGCTTCACGCAACTTGATACGAGAAAGCTGGAATTTACGCAGAACGCCGTGCGGACGACCTGTTACCTGGCAGCGGTTACGAAGACGTGACGGGCTTGAGTCACGCGGAAGCTGCTGCAGTTTCATCTGCGCATCCCACTTTTCTTCGTCGCTGGTATTCGGGTTCTTAATGATCGCTTTAAGCTCTGAGCGCTTGGCAGCGTACTTCGCCACCAGCTTCTCACGCTTAAATTCGCGATTTTTCATCGATACCTTAGCCATTACGCTCGTTCCTTATTTCTTGAACGGAAAGCCAAAGGCTTTCAACAGTTCACGGCCTTCTTCGTCGGACTCAGCAGAAGTGGTGATTGTGATATCCAGCCCGCGAATCTTGTCGACTTTGTCGTACTCGATTTCTGGGAAGATAATCTGCTCACGCACACCCATGCTGTAGTTACCGCGACCGTCGAACGATTTCGGGTTCAGGCCACGGAAGTCACGAACACGAGGAATCGCGATGTGAACAAGGCGATCAAAAAAGTCCCACATACGCTCACCGCGCAGAGTGACTTTACAACCGATCGGCCAACCTTCACGGACTTTGAAACCCGCCACGGATTTGCGAGCTTTGGTGACAACGACTTTCTGACCGGACAGACGCTCAAGATCAGCAACTGCGTTCTCGATCAGTTTTTTATCACCGATAGCTTCGCCTACACCCATATTCAGGGTGATTTTCTCGATACGCGGCACTTGCATCGGGTTCTTGTAGCTGAACTCTGCCTGCAGTGCTGGTACCACTTCCTTCTTGTACTGCTCTTTCATATTAAGCATCGTAACCACCACCGCTTACTGGTTATCGACCGCTTCTTTCGTGGACTTAAAAACTCGCGACTTGGTGCCGTCTTCCGAAACCTGGAAGCCTACACGATCGGCTTTGCCGGTCTGCGAGTTAAAAATAGCCACGTTGGAAGCTTGGATAGGTGCTTCTTTCTCGACGATGCCACCGGGGGTACCAACCATCGGGTTAGGCTTGGTGTGCTTCTTGATCATGTTGATGCCAGAAACAATCACCCGGCCGTCGTCCTGAACTTTCAGGACTTTGCCGCGCTTACCCTTGTCTTTTCCCGTGGTGACGATTACTTCGTCATCTCGTTTGATCTTCTTCATAACCGGCCTCTAGTCCTTACAGTACTTCGGGTGCCAGTGAAATAATCTTCATGAACTTCTCGCTACGCAGCTCACGGGTAACCGGTCCAAAGATCCGGGTGCCAATGGGCGCGTCTTGGTTGTTCAGAAGTACAGCTGCGTTTCCGTCGAAACGAATCAGCGAACCGTCTGGGCGACGAACGCCCTTTGCTGTGCGTACAACAACTGCTTTAAGGACCTGGCCTTTGCGCACTTTCCCGCGGGGAATGGCTTCCTTAACGGTCACCTTAATAATATCTCCCACGCTGGCGTAACGCCGGTGCGAACCGCCCAGGACCTTGATGCACATCACACGACGGGCACCACTGTTGTCCGCGACTTCAAGCATTGTTTGAGTCTGAATCATGGTTGTTCTCCAGCAGAAACCACTTTGCCGTTACGACAAGACTCACCGTCCGGGCGAGTTACACCTTCGATGCGCGCTCGACGACATCAACCAAGGACCAGCTTTTGGTCTTGGAGATCGGCCGAGTTTCCTCGATCCGAACGATGTCACCGATGTTGCACTGATTGTTCTCGTCATGAGCATGAATTTTGGTTGAACGCTTCAGGTATTTACCGTACAGCGGGTGCTTAACCTGACGCTCGACCAGAACGACGATGGACTTCTCCATCTTGTTGCTCACGACCTTGCCGCTCAGGGTTCTGGCAGTTTTGGTAGCTTCGGTCATGTTACTGTCCTACCTTTTCATTCAAAACCGTTTTGACGCGAGCAACGTCACGCTTCACCTTCGGAAGAAGGTGAGACTGATTCAGCTGACCTGTTGCTTTACGCATACGCAGGTTGAACTGCTCCTTAAGGAGGCCGATCAGCTCTTGCTTCAGCTCGTCGACTGATTTTTCACGCAGCTCTGTTGCTTTCATCACATCACCGTCCTCGTTACAAAGGTGGTCTGGACAGGCAACTTGGCAGCGGCCAACGTGAATGCTTCGCGCGCCACGTCTTCACCAACACCTTCCATTTCGTACAACATCCGGCCTGGCTGAATTTCAGCGACCCAGTACTCAACAGAACCCTTACCTTTACCCATCCGTACTTCAAGCGGCTTGCCGGTAATCGGCTTGTCAGGGAAGATCCGAATCCAGATCTTTCCGCCCCGCTTAATCCGACGAGTCATGGTACGACGTGCCGCCTCAATCTGGCGTGCAGTTATACGACCACGAGTCGTCGCCTTCAATCCGTATTCACCGAAGCTCACCTTGTTAGCGCGGTGCGCCAGACCGGCGTTACGGCCTTTCATTACCTTGCGAAATTTGGTGCGTTTTGGCTGCAGCATACGAGTGCCCCTTTACTTAGAACCTTTCTTGCGAGAGGCATCCTTTTCAGCACGGACTTGTTCCATGCCGCCAAGAATCTCGCCCTTGAAGATCCATACCTTGACGCCGATCACACCGTAAGTGGTGTGCGCTTCGTATGTCGCGTAGTCGATATCTGCACGCAGTGTGTGCAGAGGAACACGACCCTCGCGATACCATTCGGAGCGAGCGATTTCAGCACCGCCGAGACGGCCGCCGACCTGGATCTTGATACCTTTTGCGCCCTGGCGCATTGCGTTCTGGACCGCACGCTTCATAGCGCGACGGAACATCACACGACGCTCCAGCTGGCCAGCCACGTTCTGGGCTACCAACTTGGCATCCAGATCCGGCTTCCGGACCTCTTCGATGTTGATGTGCACTGGCACACCCATCATTGCGCTGACTTCGCGACGCAGACGATCAACATCTTCACCCTTCTTACCGATAACAATACCGGGACGGGCAGTATGGATCGTGATACGGGCGTTCTGAGCAGGGCGCTCGATCACAATCTTGCTTACCGACGCCTTAACCAGACGCTTTTCCAGGAACGCGCGAACCTCAAGATCATTTAGCAGGTTCTTGGCGTATTCCTTTTTCTCGGCATACCAGACTGAGTTGTGCTCTTTAATAACACCCAGCCGCATGCCGGTCGGATTTACTTTATGACCCATCTGAGCATCTCCTACTTGTCGGCGACCTTGACGGTGATATGACAGGTGCGCTTGAAAATACGATCAGCGCGCCCCTTGGCTCGAGCCTTAATACGCTTGAGCGTCGGACCTTCATCCACACAGATTGTGGAAACCCGCAATTCGTCAACGTCCAGACCTTCGTTGTGCTCAGCGTTAGCAATGGCGGATTCAAGAGCTTTCTTGATAACCGTCGCCGCTTTCTTTGGGCTGAAAGTCAGAATGTTCAGGGCGTCCTCAACCGCCTTGCCGCGGACTTGATCTGCAACAAGACGTGCTTTCTGAGCAGAGAGGCGAGCGCCCTTGTACTTAGCCGCTACTTCCATTTCATTTCCCCTCAATTCAGCGTTTAGCTTTCTTGTCGGCAGCATGACCGCGGTAAGTGCGCGTTGCGGCGAACTCACCCAGCTTATGACCGACCATGTCTTCTGTGACATGAACCGGCACGTGTTGTTTGCCGTTATGAACAGCAATAGTCAGGCCTACCATCTCCGGGAAAACAGTCGAACGGCGCGACCAGGTTTTAATTGGTCGCTTGTCGTTGTTTTCCAGAGCTGCTTCAACCTTCTTCAACAGATGCAGGTCTATAAATGGACCTTTCTTCAAAGAACGTGGCACAGCAATTACCTCTATGTAGTCGTTTACTTGGCCGAACGACGACGTACTATCATTCTGTCAGTACGTTTGTTCTTACGAGTCTTATGCCCTTTGGTCGGAACACCCCATGGAGTAACAGGGTGGCGTCCGCCAGAGGTACGCCCTTCACCACCACCATGCGGGTGGTCAACTGGGTTCATAGCAACACCACGTACTGTTGGCCGTTTGCCGCGCCAACGTGATGCACCCGCTTTACCAAGCTGCTTGAGACTGTGCTCGCTGTTGGAAACTTCGCCCAACGTTGCGCGGCAATCCACAAGCACCTTACGCATTTCACCTGACCGAAGACGCAGCGTTGCATATGCGCCTTCACGTGCGACCAACTGTACGGATGCGCCCGCACTGCGGGCCAGCTGAGCACCTTTACCAGGCTTGAGTTCGACGCAATGAATAACCGAACCAACCGGAATATTCCGGACTGGCAGCGTGCTACCCACCTTAATCGGCGCGTCGATACCGGAGCGCACTTCGTCGCCAGCCTTGACACCTTTGGGAGCGATCATGTAACGACGCTCGCCATCGGCATACTTCAGCAGCGCGATATGCGCAGAGCGGTTAGGATCATATTCCAGACGTTCTACTACCGCCGGAATACCATCTTTGGTCCGCTTAAAATCAATCACACGGTAATGACGCTTGTGGCCACCACCGATATGACGTGTAGTGATCCGACCGAAGTGGTTACGACCACCGGTCCGGCTTAATGTTTCTACCAACGGCTCGAAAGGCTTACCTTTGTGCAAGTCAGGATTGTAAGTTTTTACAACGTGACGGCGGCCAGGAGATGTTGGCTTGGTTTTGATGATCGGCATTCTACGACCCCTTTACCTTATTCCACATCCACAAAGTCGATGTCCTGACCTTCAGCAAGACGAACGTAAGCTTTGCGAATATCATCGCGCTTACCGAAGCCACGTACCGTGCGCTTCAACTTGCCTTTCCGATTCAGAATCTGGACACCTTCGACTTTAACGTTGAACAGCTGCTCAACAGCGCGTTTGACCTCCGGCTTCGTGGCATCGGGTGCTACACGAAACACAACCTGGTTGCTTTCGGCGACCAAGGAGGCTTTCTCGGAAACATGAGGCCCGAGAAGGACCTTGTAAATACGTTCCTGATTCATCCCAGCATCTCCTCAATCTTCTTCAGAGCCGGCACGGTAACCACAACGCTTTCGAATGCAACCAAGCTGTACGGATCCATACCCGCCACATCACGAACATCCACGTTAGGAACATTGCGCGCTGCGAGGTGAAGGTTCTGTTCAACATTCTCAGTCAGGATCAGAGCGTTAGAAACACCCAGATCAGTGAGCTTTGCAGTGAAGGCCTTGGTTTTTGGCGTCTCAACAGCAATGTCGTCAACCACAACCAGACGCTCCTGGCGAACGAGTTCCGAAAGAATGGAACGCATAGCCGCCTGATACATCTTGCGGTTTACTTTTTGCTCATAGTTCTGCGGCTTGGCAGCAAAAGTAACACCACCGGAGCGCCAGATTGGGCTGCGGATGGTGCCGGCACGTGCGCGACCGGTACCCTTTTGACGCCATGGCTTCTTACCGCCACCACTGACTTCTGAGCGAGTTTTCTGAGCGCGGGTACCCTGACGGCCCGCTGCCATATAGGCAGTGACAACCTGGTGAACCAGCGACTCATTAAAGTCTTTAGCGAAGGCTGCATCAGATACTGAAATGCCCTTGCCGCTACCTGTAATTGTTAATTCCATCGCAACGCTCCTCAGGCTTTAACAGCAGGCTTGATGACAACGTTACCGCCGGTCGGGCCTGGAACGGCACCCTTCACCAGCAGCAAGTTGCGCTCAGCATCGACGCGGATCACTTCAAGGTTCTGAGTCGTTACACGCTCATTACCCATCTGACCAGCCATCTTCTTGCCTTTGAAAACTTTACCCGGACTCTGGTTCTGACCAATAGAACCCGGAGCACGATGAGACAGGGAGTTACCGTGAGTAGCGTCTTGCATGGAGAAGTTCCAACGCTTAACGGCACCGGCAAAACCTTTACCCTTGGAGGTCGCTGTCGCGTCTACGAACTGGCCTTCTGAAAATACTGAGGCAACAATTTCGCCACCAGCAGCCAGATCTTCGCCCTCGCCTTCAGCCAGACGGAATTCCCACATTCCGCGACCAGCTTCAACACCGGCACGCGCGAAATGGCCCGCTGCGCTTTTAGTTACACGAGACGCGCGACGCGTACCAACAGTCACCTGAACACCACGGTAACCATCAGTTTCGAGCGTTTTGATTTGAGTGATCCGGTTAGCTTCAACCTCAATCACTGTGACGGGTACTGCCCGCCCATCTTCCGTAAAAATACGGGTCATACCGGCCTTACGACCGACAACACCAATTGCCATGTTTCACCTCTTAAGTGTACGGGGCTCGCACCCTCTATGGCCTTAGGACAGTTACACTGATCAACAGCTTTAGCTGTTAACCGAGGCTGATCTGAACGTCTACACCCGCTGCGAGATCAAGCTTCATCAATGCATCTACTGTCTTTTCCGTAGGCTCAACAATGTCAAGCAAACGCTTATGCGTACGAATTTCATACTGATCGCGCGCGTCTTTATTGACGTGCGGAGAAACCAATATCGTGTACTTTTCCTTCCGCGTAGGCAGAGGGATAGGGCCACGCACCTGAGCGCCGGTACGTTTAGCCGTATCGACGATCTCCTGCGTAGACTGGTCGATCAGGCGATAATCAAACGCCTTCAACCGAATTCTGATCTTTTGGCTTTGCATTTTGCACCAAACTCCACTCGTAGCAGCTACTGTTAGCCGACCTTAAAAAAAGGAGCCGCATTGTATGCATAACACCCAACCCTGTCAAGCAGCCAGATTTCGGCAGCCTGAAAAAGAGCCAGTGAAAGATGCCTACATGTAAAAAGGGGCCGCAAAGAGCGGCCCCTTTTCTGCACAAAACCTATCGATTACTCGATGATCTTGGCAACGACACCAGCACCAACGGTACGACCACCTTCGCGAATCGCAAAGCGCAGACCGTCTTCCATGGCGATCGGTGCGATCAGAGTCACTTCCAGCTTGACATTGTCGCCAGGCATGACCATCTCTACACCTTCCGGCAGTTCACAAGAACCCGTTACGTCTGTTGTCCGGAAGTAAAACTGCGGACGGTAGCCTTTGAAGAACGGTGTATGACGACCACCTTCTTCTTTGCTCAGCACGTATACTTCTGACTCGAACTTGGTGTGCGGCTTGATTGAACCCGGTACGCACAGAACCTGACCACGCTCAACGTCGTCACGCTTGGTACCACGCAGCAGTACACCAACGTTCTCACCTGCACGACCTTCGTCGAGCAGCTTGCGGAACATCTCTACGCCTGTGCAGATGGTCTTGGTGGTGTCGCGGATACCCACGATTTCCACTTCGTCACCTACCTTCACGATGCCACGCTCAACACGACCGGTCACAACCGTACCGCGACCAGAGATTGAGAACACGTCCTCGATTGGCATCAGGAACGGCTGATCGATAGCACGCTCCGGCTCAGGAATGTACGCATCCAGCGCTTCAACCAGCTTCTTGACTGCGGTTGTACCCATTTCGTTGTCATCTTTACCTTCCAGCGCCATCAGCGCTGAACCGGTGATGATCGGAGTATCGTCACCCGGGAAGTCATACGCAGCCAGCAGGTCACGCACTTCCATTTCAACCAGCTCAAGCAGCTCTTCATCGTCTACCATGTCCGCTTTGTTCAGGAACACAACGATGAAAGGTACGCCAACCTGGCGAGACAGCAGGATGTGCTCACGCGTCTGCGGCATTGGGCCGTCAGCTGCGGAACAAACCAGGATTGCGCCGTCCATCTGAGCTGCGCCAGTGATCATGTTCTTGACGTAGTCAGCGTGACCCGGGCAGTCAACGTGTGCGTAGTGACGCGTTGGCGAATCGTACTCAACGTGAGAGGTTGCGATGGTGATACCACGCGCTTTCTCTTCCGGTGCGTTATCGATCTGATCGAATGCGCGCAGCTCGCCCTGACCCCAGACTTCGTGACATACACGGGTCAGTGCCGCTGTCAGCGTGGTCTTGCCATGGTCAACGTGGCCAATCGTGCCCACGTTCAAGTGTGGTTTATTACGTTCAAATTTAGCTTTAGACACGGTTACACCTCTTCCTGTTTCTTAAGTCCGGGTATCAACCCTTTTTAATGATCGCTTCGGCAATGTTTGAGGGAGCTTCTGCATAGCGAGAGAACTCCATAGCGTAGGACGCACGCCCCTGCGTTGCAGAACGCAGATCTGTGGCGTAGCCAAACATCTCCGACAACGGAACCTCGGCATTAATGACTTTGCCCGATGGGCCGTCATCCATACCCTGAACAAGACCACGACGACGGTTAAGGTCACCAACAACATCGCCCATATAATCTTCAGGCGTAACAACCTCAACCTTCATCATCGGCTCCAGCAGCGCAGGGTTGGCGATTTCAGCCGCCTTCTTCAGCGCCATTGAGCCGGCGATTTTAAATGCCATCTCGTTCGAGTCGACGTCATGGAAAGAACCATCATGCAACGTCGCCTTGATACCCAGCAGCGGATAACCCGCGAGGATACCGTTCTGCATTTGCTCTGAAATACCTTGTGAAACAGCCGGGATGTATTCCTTGGGAACCGCACCACCAACAATTTCGTTCACAAAGACGTAGTTTTCAGCATCTTCGTCGTCCAGCGCCATCGGCTCGAAGCGAACGTGAACGTGACCATACTGACCACGACCACCAGACTGACGAACGAACTTGCCTTCAACATCAACCGCTTTGCGGATGCACTCACGATAAGCCACCTGTGGCTTACCGATGTTTGCCTCGACCTTGAACTCGCGACGCATACGATCGACGATAATATCGAGGTGAAGCTCACCCATACCGGAAATAATGGTCTGACCGGATTCTTCGTCAGTGCGAACACGGAACGAAGGATCTTCCTGGGCCAATTTGCCCAGCGCCACGCCCATCTTCTCCTGGTCGGCCTTTGACTTCGGCTCAACCGCAACAGAGATAACCGGCTCCGGAAATTCCATCCGCTCGAGGACGATTTTGGCGTCTTCAGCACACAGAGTATCACCAGTACTTACGCTCTTGAGACCAATGGCAGCTGCGATATCGCCCGCAAGAACCTCTTTGATTTCCTGGCGGTCTTTCGAGTGCATCTGAACCATACGGCCAACGCGCTCTTTTTTCTGCTTAACAGAGTTATAGACCGCCTGACCGGATTCCAGCTTACCGGAGTAAACGCGGAAGAAGGTCAGCGTACCCACGAACGGATCGGTTGCGATCTTGAACGCAAGCGCTGCAAACGGTGCGTCATCGTCGACCGGACGGGTTTCTTCGCTACCGTCTTCGTCAACTTCACCGCGAATGGCTTTAACTTCATCCGGAGCAGGCAGGAATTCGACAACCGCATCCAGAACCGCCTGAACACCCTTGTTCTTAAATGCAGAACCACAGGTAGCCAGAACGATTTCGTTAGCGATGGTGCGAAGACGAAGACCTTTCTTGATATCTTCGTTGCTCAGCTCACCGTTTTCGAGATACTTCTCCATGAGCTCTTCATTGGCTTCCGCTGCAGCTTCAGCCATTTGCTCACGGTACATCTCGCACTCTTCCTGCATTTCCGCAGGAACATCCACTTCGTCGTAGGTCATACCGGAATCAGCTTCATTCCAGTAAATGGCCTTCATACGAATCAGGTCGACAACGCCTTTGAAATCTTCCTCAGCGCCAATTGGCAACTGAATAGGCACTGGTGTCGCACCAAGGCGGTTCTTGATCTGAGCAACAACACGCAGGAAGTTAGCACCAGCACGATCCATCTTGTTAACAAAGACCATGCGAGGCACTTCGTACTTGTTCGCCTGACGCCAAACAGTCTCTGACTGGGGCTCAACACCTGAAGAGCCACAGAAGACAACAACGGCACCATCAAGCACGCGCAGGGAACGCTCAACTTCAATCGTGAAGTCTACGTGGCCCGGTGTATCGATGATGTTGATGCGGTGCTCAGGGTACTGCTTGTCCATGCCGCTCCAGAAGCAAGTAGTCGCAGCAGAGGTGATGGTAATACCACGCTCCTGCTCCTGCTCCATCCAGTCCATGGTCGCCGCACCGTCGTGCACTTCACCAATTTTGTGAGAAATGCCCGTGTAAAACAGAACACGTTCGGTAGTAGTGGTTTTGCCCGCATCGACGTGCGCACAAATCCCGATATTGCGATAACGCTTGATTGGGGTCTTGCGTGCCACAGTAAAAACCTCGACTTATTAGAAACGGAAGTGAGAGAACGCCTTGTTGGCTTCTGCCATGCGGTGTACGTCTTCGCGCTTCTTAACTGCCGAACCTTTGCTGTCGGCAGCATCAAGGATTTCACCAGCCAGACGTTGCGCCATGGACTTTTCGCCACGCTTGCGCGAGAACTCTACAAGCCAGCGCATCGCCAGTGCATTCTGACGGGAGGCGCGGACTTCTACCGGAACCTGGTAGGTTGCGCCGCCAACACGGCGAGATTTGACCTCGACCATTGGCTGGATATTCTCGAGCGCCTTTTCAAACAACTCGATAGGCTCTTCCTTAGACTTTTCAGCCACGATATCAAGCGCACCATAAACTATGCGCTCGGCCACGGCCTTTTTGCCGCTTTCCATAACGTGGTTGATAAACTTAGCCAGACGCTGGCTACCAAACTTCGGATCGGGAATAATTTCCCGTTTTGCTGCAACTCTTCTTCTAGGCATCGATAAGCCCTCAAATAAAAGGTCTTCAGGAACCCCTGAGATAGCTCACGGCTACTCAGCCTTACTCTTATCGTCAGACAACGATAAAAGACCCGGTTAGGGAGATCAGGACTTGGGTCGTTTAGTACCGTACTTAGAACGGCCCTGCCTACGGTTTTGAACACCCTGGGTATCCAATGTGCCGCGAACTGTGTGGTAACGAACACCCGGCAAGTCTTTTACTCGACCGCCGCGGATCAGAACAACACTGTGCTCTTGCAGGTTGTGGCCTTCACCACCAATGTAGGAAGACACCTCGTAACCGTTAGTCAGACGAACACGGCAAACCTTACGGAGTGCTGAGTTCGGCTTCTTTGGCGTAGTGGTATACACACGAGTACACACACCACGACGCTGCGGGCAGCTTTGCAGTGCTGGCACGTCGCTTTTCGCCACTTTGCGTTTACGAGGCTTACGTACCAACTGGTTAATCGTTGCCATGTAAGCAAACTCCAAAATAATACTGGATCATTGAAATCGCCCCGAGGGGCAAAATTAAGGGACGCAAGTTTAAGCTTGCGCCCCTCGTCAGTCAAGAAGACTGCTTCCTTTTTAACCAACACCCAATCAGTAATAACCGGGGTTAGCGATTCAGCTCCGCACTCAGCGCTTCTACTACATCTTCGGCCGTTACACCCTGGCCTTCCGACATTTCACGCTTTCGGCGACGCTCGCTGTGATAAGCCAAACCGGTACCCGCAGGTATCAGACGACCGACCACAACGTTTTCCTTCAGACCGCGCAGGTAATCCCGCTTCCCGGTAACAGCACCTTCGGTAAGAACGCGCGTTGTTTCCTGGAACGAAGCTGCCGAAATAAACGAGTCAGTTGCAAGCGAGGCTTTGGTGATGCCCAGCAGCAGACGCTCGAATTTAGCCGGCTGCTTGTCAGCCGCTTCGGTCTTCGCGTTTTCGGCGATAACCTGATGGTATTCAACACTGTCACCGGCGATGAAGATCGACTCGCCAGCATCAGTAATTTCAACCTTGCGAAGCATTTGACGGCAGATAACTTCGATATGCTTGTCGTTAATTACAACACCCTGGAGACGGTAAACGTCCTGAATTTCGTTGGTGATGTATTTCGCAAGTTCTACCACGCCCAGCAGTCGGAGAATGTCGTGCGGGTTGGAAGGACCATCAGCGATCACCTCACCCCGTTCAACATTTTCACCTTCGAACACGTTCAATTGACGATACTTGGGTATCAGCACTTCATAGGCATCACCGTCTTTCGGTGTGATAACCAGGCGCTTCTTACCTTTCGTTTCCTTACCGAACGACACCATGCCTGTGATTTCAGCCAGGATTGAAGGCTCTTTCGGGCGACGCGCCTCGAACAGATCCGCAACCCGTGGCAGACCACCTGTGATATCCCGCGTTTTCGAACTTTCCTGCGGAATACGGGCAACGATATCACCAATCTCGACCTTGCCGCCGTTGCTCAGCGTGACCAACGCGTTGGCAGGCAGGAAGTACTGCGCAGGACTACCACCTGGCAGCTCAATTTCCTCGCCTTTTGCATCAACGACCTGGACCATCGGGCGAATATCCTTACCCGCAGCCGGACGCTCTTTCGGATCGATAACCTGGACGGTAGACAAACCGGTCATTTCATCGGTCTGGGTCCGGACAGTGATGCCCTGGTCCATACCGACAAATACCGCCGTACCGTTACCTTCAGCAATAATCGGGTGAGTGTGCGGATCCCACTTGGCCACAACTGCACCGGCGTCAACAGCATCACCTTGCTTGACTGAAAGCATTGCACCATAAGGCAATTTGTACCACTCGCGCTCACGCCCCTGCTCATCAGCAACAGCCAGAGCAGACGAACGGGAAACCACAACCAGCGTGCCATCGGCTTTCTCAATCGACTTCATGTTGTGCAGGCGAACCGTACCGCCGTGCTTAACCTGAATATTGTCGACCGCCGAAGCCCGACTCGCAGCGCCACCAATGTGGAAGGTCCGCATCGTCAACTGCGTGCCTGGCTCGCCGATAGACTGTGCAGCGATAACACCCACAGCCTCGCCAACGTTAACCAGATGACCACGCGCCAGATCACGACCGTAGCAGTTCGAGCAAACGCCATGGTTAGTGTCACAAGTGATCGCTGAGCGAACCCAGATCTCGTCCACACCAGCACGCTCGACCATTTCAATGGTCTTTTCGTCCAGCAGGGTGCCCGCAGCAACAACAGCATTGTCCTTATCCGTTGGCGTGAACACATCCCGCGCAGTAACACGACCAAGAACACGATCACCCAGCGGCACAACAACGTCGCCACCTTCGATGTGCGGCGTCATCAACAAGCCTTCTGACGTGCCGCAGTCCACACTGGTCACGACCAGATCCTGAGACACATCCACCAGACGACGGGTCAAGTAACCGGAGTTCGCTGTCTTCAATGCGGTATCAGCAAGACCCTTACGAGCACCGTGTGTTGAGATGAAGTACTGGAGTACGTTCAAGCCCTCACGGAAGTTCGCGGTAATTGGTGTCTCGATGATGGAGCCATCCGGCTTCGCCATCAGACCACGCATACCGGCCAGCTGACGAATCTGGGCCGCAGAACCCCGCGCGCCCGAGTCTGCCATCATATAAACCGAGTTAAACGACTCCTGATAGAGCGGTTCGCCGTCTTCGCCTTTGACAACAACACCGTTCTTGTCGACAACTTCTTCCTGGGACAAGCGCTCCATCATGGCCTTGGACACTTTGTCGTTCGCCCGTGACCAGATGTCGATAACCTTGTTGTATTTCTCACCCTGCGTCAGAAGACCGGAACCGTACTGGCTTTCAATTTCCAGAACCTCGTCTTCTGCCGCCTTTATCATTTCGTACTTCTCTGGCGGGATTTCGAAATCGTTCACGCCAATAGACGTACCGGATACCGTTGCATAATGGAAACCGGTATACATCAGCTGATCAGCAAAGATTACGCTCTCTTTGAGACCCACTGTGCGGTAGCACACGTTGATCAGATTAGAGATCGCCTTCTTGACCATCGGTTTGTTGACGATTTCGAACGGCATGCCATCAGGAACAATATCGAACAGCAGCGCGCGACCAACCGTAGTGTCGACGATGTTAAAGGTTTCGGTAACCTCACCGTCTTCACTGCGCAGCACTTCCTTGACCCGAACCTTGATGCTCGCCTGCAAATCCACCTTATGCGCACCGTATGCACGATGAACCTCTTTGGTGTCAGCGAATACACGACCTTCGCCGAGCGCTGTTTTACGCTCACGAGTCATGTAATACAGACCAAGAACAACGTCCTGAGAAGGCACGATGATCGGCTCGCCGTTTGCCGGCGACAATACGTTGTTGGTCGACATCATCAACGCACGCGCTTCGAGCTGGGCTTCCAGTGTCAACGGTACGTGTACCGCCATCTGGTCACCATCGAAGTCGGCGTTATAGGCCGCACAAACCAGCGGGTGCAGCTGAATAGCCTTACCTTCAATCAGTACCGGTTCAAACGCCTGAATACCCAAACGGTGAAGCGTCGGTGCCCGGTTCAGCAGAATCGGGTGCTCGCGAATAACTTCGTCCAGAATATCCCAGACAACCGCTTCTTCACGCTCAACCATCTTCTTGGCGGCTTTGATCGTAGTCGCGAGACCGCGATGCTCAAGCTTGGCGAAGATAAACGGCTTGAAGAGTTCCAGACCCATCTTTTTCGGCAGGCCACACTGATGCAGGCGCAGGTACGGCCCTACAACGATAACCGAACGACCAGAGTAGTCGACACGCTTACCCAGCAGGTTCTGACGGAAACGACCTTGCTTACCCTTGATCATATCTGCCAGCGACTTCAGCGGACGCTTGTTGGTACCGGTAATCGCGCGACCACGACGACCGTTGTCCAGCAGGGCATCAACCGCTTCCTGTAGCATCCGCTTCTCGTTCCGCACGATAATGTCAGGTGCGTTCAGCTCCAGCAGGCGCTTCAGACGGTTGTTCCGGTTGATCACGCGGCGGTACAGATCGTTGAGGTCAGACGTCGCAAAACGACCACCATCCAGCGGCACCAGAGGACGCAGATCTGGCGGCAGAACCGGCAGCACGGTCATGATCATGTCGCCCGGACGATTGCCGGAGAACAGGAAAGCCTCTAGCAGCTTGAGCCGCTTGCTCAGCTTCTTGATCTTGGTCTCGGAGTTGGTCTGCGGAATTTCTTCACGCAAACGATCAACTTCTGACTGGAGATCGATATCTTCCAGCAGAGCCTTAACGGCTTCTGCACCCATACGGGCATCAAACTCGTCGCCGAACTCCTCGAGCGCTTCATAGTACTGCTCATCATTCAGCAGTTGACCGCGCTCAAGCGTGGTCATCCCAGGCTCGATAACAATAAACGATTCGAAATAGAGAACGCGTTCGATATCCCGAAGGGTCATATCCATCATCAAACCGATACGCGAAGGCAGCGACTTGAGGAACCAGATATGCGCAACAGGACTTGCCAGTTCAATGTGACCCATGCGCTCACGACGCACATTGGCCAACGCAACTTCAACACCGCACTTCTCGCAGATAACACCGCGGTGCTTGAGGCGCTTGTACTTGCCGCACAGGCATTCGTAGTCTTTGATCGGGCCAAAAATTTTGGCACAGAACAGGCCGTCACGCTCTGGCTTGAACGTGCGGTAGTTGATCGTTTCGGGCTTTTTAACTTCGCCGAACGACCATGAGCGAATCATGTCAGGTGAAGCCAAACCAATACGGATGGCATCAAATTCCTGCTTCTGGTTCTGGCTCTTGAGAAGATTCAGTAAATCTTTCATCAGTAACAGCTCCGGATGGCGTTAATCTCGGGCGGGCACTTTAACGTGCCCGCTCACGCTGCCAAAAAACAAATCGGCTCAGTCGGATTCCAGCTCGATATCGATACCCAGCGAGCGGATTTCCTTGACAAGAACGTTGAAGGACTCAGGCATGCCTGGTTCCATGCGATGATCGCCATCGACAATGTTCTTGTACATCTTGGTCCGACCATTCACGTCGTCAGACTTAACGGTGAGCATTTCCTGCAACGTATACGCCGCACCATAGGCCTCGAGCGCCCATACTTCCATCTCACCGAAACGCTGACCACCGAACTGCGCCTTACCACCCAGCGGCTGCTGCGTAACAAGACTGTACGAACCGGTAGAGCGGGCGTGCATTTTGTCGTCGATCAGGTGGTTCAGCTTCAACATATACATGTAGCCAACCGTAACCGGACGATCAAACTGATTACCCGTGCGTCCATCAAACAACGTTGTCTGGCCGCTGGTATTCATGTCAGCCAGCTCGAGCATCCGCTTGACTTCGGATTCCTTGGCGCCATCGAATACCGCTGTCGCCATTGGAACGCCGCCGCACAGATTCCGCGAGAGCTCGAGAATTTCATCGTCACTCAACGAGTCCAACGGTACCGGCGTGGTTTCATCGCTATGGTTGTAGATCTGGTCCAGCAACTCACGCAAGTCAGCCACTTTACGCTGTTCGTCGAGCATCGCATTAATCTTGCGACCGAGGCCTTTGGCTGCGGCACCAAGATGCGTCTCAAGAACCTGACCAACGTTCATCCGCGATGGAACACCCAACGGGTTCAGAACGACATCAACCGGATTACCCTGCTCGTCATAAGGCATATCTTCGATCGGCATAACCGCCGAGATAACACCTTTGTTACCGTGACGACCGGCCATCTTATCACCCGGCTGAATGCGGCGTTTGATCGCAAGGTAAACCTTGACGATTTTCAGTACGCCCGGCGCAAGATCATCGCCTTGCTGAAGCTTGCGCTTCTTGTCGTCAAAACGCTCTTCATGCACCTTGCGGCGATCTTCGAGGCCCTGCTCAGATTTCTCGAGCAGCTCGTTCAGCGACTCGTCTTTCATGCGCAGCTTGAACCAGTCTTCCCGTGGCAGCTCGCCGAGGAAGGCTTCGTCAAGTTTGGCACCCTTCTTCAGACCCGGGCCACTGATCACTTCCTGCCCGTTGAGCGCATTAGTCAAACGCTCATAAGTCGCACCTTCAACGATGCGGTACTCGTCTTTGAGATCTTTCCGGTACTTGTCCAGCTGCTGCTTTTCAATGACCTGGGCACGCTGATCTTTCTCGATACCGTCTCGGGTGAAGACCTGGACGTCGATGACAGTACCGCGGGTACCTGTAGGTACGCGCGATGAGGTGTCCTTAACATCGGAAGCCTTCTCGCCAAAGATGGCACGCAGAAGTTTTTCCTCCGGCGTAAGCTGGGTCTCACCTTTTGGTGTCACCTTGCCTACCAGGATATCGCCGGCACCAACTTCAGCACCGATATAAACAATACCCGACTCATCCAATTTGGACAGAGCACTTTCACCAACGTTCGGAATATCGGCGGTAATCTCTTCACTGCCCAGCTTGGTGTCACGCGCAACGCAGGTCAGTTCCTGGATGTGAATCGTCGTGAAACGGTCTTCCTGAACGACTTTTTCGGATACCAGAATGGAATCCTCAAAGTTGTAGCCGTTCCAGGGCATGAATGCGATGCGCATGTTCTGCCCAAGGGCCAGCTCGCCCAAATCAACAGAGGGACCATCGGCCAACACATCACCACGGGCAACAACATCGCCCTGCCTGACGATTGAGCGCTGGTTGATACAGGTGTTCTGGTTAGAACGGGTGTACTTGGTCAGGTTGTAGATATCCACACCTGCATCACCCGCTTCCGTTTCACCATCGTCAACGCGGATAACAATACGCGCTGCATCAACACTCTCAATCACACCACCACGACGTGCGGTCACGCAGACACCGGAATCCTGAGCCACAATTCGCTCAATACCGGTTCCGACCAGCGGCTTGTCAGCGCGCAATGTCGGCACGGCCTGACGTTGCATGTTCGAGCCCATCAGAGCCCGGTTCGCGTCATCGTGCTCGAGGAACGGGATCAGGGAAGCGGCAACAGACACAACCTGGCGCGGAGAAACGTCTTTGAAATTAACGTTTTCCGGCGGCGTGACTGTAAATTCGTTCTGATGCCGAACCGTAACCAGCTCGTCAACCAGGCGATTTTTTGCGTCAGTCGCCGCACTTGCCTGTGCGATCACGTAATTGCTTTCTTCAATCGCCGAAAGATACTGAATGTCGTCAGTTACGACGCCATCAACAACTTTACGGTACGGACTCTCAAGGAAACCATAGGAGTTCGTACGGGCATAAGTCGCCAGCGAGTTGATCAGACCAATGTTCGGACCTTCAGGGGTCTCGATCGGACATACACGACCATAGTGAGTCGGATGAACGTCACGAACCTCAAAGCCTGCTCGCTCACGGGTCAGGCCACCGGGGCCGAGAGCCGAAACGCGACGCTTGTGCGTCACTTCAGACAGCGGGTTGTTCTGGTCCATAAACTGGGACAGCTGGCTTGAGCCAAAGAATTCCTTGACTGCCGCAGCGACCGGCTTGGCGTTGATCAGATCCTGAGGCATCAGGCCTTCACTTTCTGCCAGGCTCAGACGTTCCCGAACGGCGCGCTCTACACGCACAAGACCGACACGGAACTGGTTCTCTGCCATCTCACCGACAGAACGGATACGACGGTTACCCAGATTGTCAATGTCGTCGACATTGCCCTGACCGTTACGAATCGCAATCAGCGTTTTCAGAACATCAATAATGTCGTCGTTAGTCAGAATGCCCTTACCGGTCGACTCTTCACGACCCAAGCGGCGATTCAGCTTCATACGACCAACAGCAGACAAGTCATAACGCTCTTCGGAGAAGAAGAGGTTATTGAACAGATTTTCTGCAGATTCTTTCGTTGGCGGCTCGCCAGGACGCATCATGCGATAAATCTCAACCAGCGCTTCCAGCGGAGTACGGGTTGGATCATTGCGCAACGTATCCGACATAAACGGACCGCAATCGAGATCGTTGGTATAGAGTGTTTCCAGCTCTTTGATGCCAGCTTTCAACAGTGTCTCAACAGACTCGTCGGTCAATTCGGTATTGCACTCAAGAATCAGCTCACCGGTCGACTCATCAACGATATCACGAGCCGTCACACGGCCATTCAGGTACGCCGTTGGCACTTCCAGTTCGCTGATGCCGGATTTCTCCAGCTGCCGGATATGCTTGGCCGTAACACGACGTCCCTCTTCGACAATGACGCTGCCGTCTTTGTCTTTGATATCAAAGGTCGCGATGTCGCCACGCAAACGGCTTGGGACCAACTCGAGCATGCAGGTTTCTTCGCCCAGACGGAACTTACTGGTATCAAAGAACATCTCGAGCATTTGCTCAGAGGTAAAATTCAATGCTCGCAGCAGGATAGACGCAGGCAATTTCCGCCGGCGGTCAATCCGCACGAAAACGCTGTCTTTCGGATCAAACTCGAAATCCAGCCATGAGCCACGGTAAGGAATCACTCGGGCAGAATAAAGCAGCTTGCCGGAGGAGTGTGTCTTACCCTTATCGTGGTCAAAGAATACGCCAGGGGAACGGTGAAGCTGAGACACGATAACGCGCTCAGTACCGTTAACGACAAACGTGCCGTTCTCAGTCATCAAGGGCATTTCGCCCATGTAGACTTCCTGTTCTTTTATGTCCTTGATCGCTTTATTCGAAGATTCTTTATCGTAGATAATCAAGCGAACTTTTACCCGCAACGGAGCAGCGTATGTCACGCCCCGTAGCTGACATTCCTTGACATCAAATACCGGCTCGCCAATACGGTAGCTCACATATTCGAGCGCCGCGTTGCCAGAGTAACTGGCAATCGGGAATACGGATTTAAAGGCCGCGTGCAAACCAGTTTCCTGGCGCGTATCCGCAGCAGCTTCCATTTGGAGGAAGTCCCGATATGAATCCAGCTGAATAGACAGCAAATAGGGGACATCCATCACGGAAGGCAATTTACTAAAGTCTTTGCGAATCCGCTTTTTTTCAGTGTAGGAGTAAGTCATCTGCATTCCCCAGCTTTAGACCTGATACTTGGTATCAAGAAGCAACCATTTACCTGCTTCGGGGCCGAATTGCTCGGCTAACTGCGCCGTCTCGAACAAGACTCGGGCTGTAGGTTATAGCATATACAACAGAAAAAGGCCGGTGGCACATAGAGCCACCAGCCAATTCCATGCCTAAGGCACGTATGCGGTCAACAACAGCCAGCCCTTACTTGAGCTCAACTGAAGCGCCTGCTTCCTCAAGCTTCTTCTTCGCTTCTTCAGCGTCAGCCTTGCTAGCGCCTTCCTTGATGGTAGAAGGAGCGCTATCGACCATTTCCTTCGCTTCTTTCAGGCCAAGACCTGTCAGTTCACGAACGGCTTTGATGGCGTTAACTTTCTTTTCGCCAGCACCGGTCAGGATTACGTCAAATTCGGTCTGCTCTTCAGCAGCAGCACCAGCGTCACCGCCAGCAGCAGGCGCAGCAGCAACAGCTGCAGCAGCAGATACACCGAACTTCTCTTCCATTGCTTCAACCAGCGCAACTACATCCATTACGCTCATTTCAGCGATTGCATTCAAAATATCGTCGTTAGACAAAGCCATGACTTTCTCCCAATGTAAAAAATAACGTTATCAACAGAATCAAGCAGCGTCTTGCTTCTGGTCTCGAACTGCCGCAACTGCGCGAGTAATCTTCGAAGGAACTTCGTTGAGAGTACGCGCAAGCTTGGTAATCGGTGCCTGTGTCACAATGGCCAGCATCGTCAACGCTTCGTGGCGTGTCGGAAGCTTGGCGAGGCGATCAATCTGGTCCGCACCCATCAGCTCACCGCCGACAGCCAGACCCTTGATTTCGAATACCTCTTTCTCTTTGGCAAAATCCTTCAGCAGGCGCGCAGCGGCACCTGGATCTTCCATTGAGAAGGCCAAAATTGTAGGACCAACCAGTGCGTCTTTGATGCACTCAAACTCGGTACCGACGATTGCAAGTTTCGCCAGGTTGTTACGCACAACCTTCAGACGCACTTGCTCGGCACGAGCTTTGGCACGCAACGCCGTCATATCACCAGAGGTGATACCACGGTAGTCAGCCAATACAACAGACAGAGCACCACCGGCAGTCTCGTTGACTTCAGCGACGATCGCCTTCTTGTCTTCGAGTCGAATTGCCACTGGATTTCTCCTTGATTTCGCCGGCTTTCGCCAGCAAACCCATCTCTACTCTTCGAACCCACCGGACTCTGCCTATAGACAGGACAACCCCGGCGGACCTCAGAGCGCTATACGGTGTTTGGGTTCAGAGAACGTCATCACACCGTCTGCGCAGGCGTTGCTTTAACCCTTTTTGCTCAACAACTCAGCAAGCGGGGGCCTGCGGTCTTTGACAGCCTCGGCTTCCGCCTAGACTACAAAGTGTCTACTGATCAGATATCAAGACCACTCTGATCAATAGTCAGACCAGGCCCCATGGTCGAAGACAGCGTTACCTTCTTGAGGTAAACGCCCTTCGCCGATGAAGGCTTGGCCTTTTTAAGATCTGCGATCAATGATTCAAGGTTTTCCTTGATGGCATTGGCCGCGAATTCCACGTTACCCATGGGCGCGTGAATAATACCGTTCTTGTCAGTACGGTACCGAACCTGACCCGCTTTGGCGTTTTTAACAGCCGTTTCAACGTCAGGGGTTACAGTACCAACTTTCGGGTTAGGCATCAGACCACGAGGACCCAGAATCTGGCCCAACTGACCTACAACGCGCATTGCGTCCGGAGTCGCGATAACAACATCAAAATCCATGTTGCCTTTCTTAACTTCTTCCGCCAGATCATCCATACCGACGATATCAGCACCGGCCGCAGTTGCCTTTTCAGCATTTGCACCCTGAGTAAACACCGCCACACGTACGGTTTTACCAGTACCATGGGGAAGCACAGTAGAGCTACGAACCACCTGGTCCGATTTACGCGCATCAACGCCCAGGTTGACCGCAACATCGACAGACTCTTTAAATTTGACCGACTGACCCAGCTCAACCAGCAGGTTAACCGCCTCATCTACAGAGTACGCACGAGTAGAGTCTACTTTTTCACGAATAAGCTTTTGACGCTTGCTCAGCTTAGCCATCTTACAGACCCTCCACGTTCAGACCCATGCTACGCGCAGTGCCCGCAATCGTGCGAACTGCAGCGTCCATGTCAGCAGCCGTCAAATCAGGCTCCTTGGTCGTGGCAATTTCTTCGAGCTGTGCGCGTGTAACAGTACCAACCTTGTCGGTATTTGGACGCGCAGAACCGCTTTTCAGACCCGCAGCTTTTTTCAGCAAAACAGCTGCTGGCGGGGTCTTAGTAATAAAGGTGAAGCTACGATCACTGTATACAGTGATGACAACCGGAATCGGCAGCCCCTGCTCCATCTCTTGAGTCTTCGCGTTAAACGCCTTACAAAACTCCATAATGTTGACACCGTGCTGACCCAGAGCCGGACCTACCGGTGGACTAGGATTCGCTTTACCGGCCGCAACCTGAAGCTTGATATACGCTTCGATCTTCTTTGCCATGATTAAACTCCTATGGGTTCAAGCGCCTTAACGGCTCCCCTGCTTCAGACACAAAAAGCCCGCGTCACCAATGAGTGCGCGAGCTTCCCGCTTAATTCCAGGATCAGTCTTTTTCGACCTGACCAAATTCCAGCTCAACAGGCGTTGAGCGACCAAAAATAAGGACGGCGACTTTAACACGACTCTTGTCGTAGTCAACCTCTTCCACGACACCATTGAAATCTGCAAACGGACCTTCGACAACGCGAACGATCTCGCCTGGCTCAAACAGCGTCTTCGGCTTGGGCTTGTCCACGCCGCTTTCAACGCGACGCAAGATGGCATCGGCCTCTTTTTCGGTAATCGGAGCGGGCTTATCCTTTGTACCACCAATAAAGCCCAGTACACGCGGCGTGTTTTTCACCAGATGCCAGGACTCATCATCCATTTCCATCTGAACAAGCACATACCCCGGATAAAACTTACGCTCACTCTTGCGCTTTTTGCCATCACGCATCTCGACGACTTCTTCAGTCGGAACGAGAATTTCACCAAACTTATCTTCAAGTTCGTTGAGAGCAACGCGCTCCAGAAGAGTGCGCATAACGTGCTTTTCATAGCCAGAATACGCATGAACAACGTACCAGCGCTTAGCCATTTGCTCTCTCCTGTTAACCAATCACTCCGGAGACCAGCCAACTGATCAACGAATCCATACCCCACAGCAAGAGCGCCACCACCAGCACAAACGCAACCACTATCACGGTCGTCTGAACAAGCTCGGGACGCGTCGGCCACACTACCTTCCGGATCTCGACACGGGCTTCTTTGAGAAGCAACGCAAAACGACGACCACGCGAGGTCTGCAAGGCAACAAATGCCGCAACCAACGCGAGCGCCACAAGACCAAGTGCTCGATAGAGTATCGACTCGGCACCAAAATAAAGGTTACCGACAACACCTGCGGCAATTAAAACAAAAACAACCAGCCACTTGACTACATCAAAACGACCGGGTGCCTGCGCTATTTTAGACTCCATAGGAATCAGCTTCTGGTATTCCAAGGATTAAAAATGGCAGGCCAGGAGGGAATCGAACCCCCAACCTGCGGTTTTGGAGACCGCTGCTCTGCCAATTGAGCTACTGGCCTGCACCGAAACTACTCAGTGCTTACTCCAGGATCTTGGCAACGACACCAGCACCAACGGTACGACCACCTTCGCGAATCGCAAAGCGCAGACCGTCTTCCATGGCGATCGGTGCGATCAGAGTCACTTCCAGCTTGACATTGTCGCCAGGCATGACCATCTCTACACCTTCCGGCAGTTCACAAGAACCCGTTACGTCTGTTGTCCGGAAGTAAAACTGCGGACGGTAGCCTTTGAAGAACGGTGTATGACGACCACCTTCTTCTTTGCTCAGCACGTATACTTCTGACTCGAACTTGGTGTGCGGCTTGATTGAACCCGGTACGCACAGAACCTGACCACGCTCAACGTCGTCACGCTTGGTACCACGCAGCAGTACACCAACGTTCTCACCTGCACGACCTTCGTCGAGCAGCTTGCGGAACATCTCTACGCCTGTGCAGATGGTCTTGGTGGTGTCGCGGATACCCACGATTTCCACTTCGTCACCTACCTTCACGATGCCACGCTCAACACGACCGGTCACAACCGTACCGCGACCAGAGATTGAGAACACGTCCTCGATTGGCATCAGGAACGGCTGATCGATAGCACGCTCCGGCTCAGGAATGTACGCATCCAGCGCTTCAACCAGCTTCTTGACTGCGGTTGTACCCATTTCGTTGTCATCTTTACCTTCCAGCGCCATCAGCGCTGAACCGGTGATGATCGGAGTATCGTCACCCGGGAAGTCATACGCAGCCAGCAGGTCACGCACTTCCATTTCAACCAGCTCAAGCAGCTCTTCATCGTCTACCATGTCCGCTTTGTTCAGGAACACAACGATGAAAGGTACGCCAACCTGGCGAGACAGCAGGATGTGCTCACGCGTCTGCGGCATTGGGCCGTCAGCTGCGGAACAAACCAGGATTGCGCCGTCCATCTGAGCTGCGCCAGTGATCATGTTCTTGACGTAGTCAGCGTGACCCGGGCAGTCAACGTGTGCGTAGTGACGCGTTGGCGAATCGTACTCAACGTGAGAGGTTGCGATGGTGATACCACGCGCTTTCTCTTCCGGTGCGTTATCGATCTGATCGAATGCGCGCAGCTCGCCCTGACCCCAGACTTCGTGACATACACGGGTCAGTGCCGCTGTCAGCGTGGTCTTGCCATGGTCAACGTGGCCAATCGTGCCCACGTTCAAGTGTGGTTTATTACGTTCAAACTTAGCCTTGGACATTCGACCTATCCCCCTATCAACTATTGATAAGTAACGTTGACCGGACAAATAATGGAGCTCATGACCGGAATTGAACCGGTGACCTCATCCTTACCAAGGATGTGCTCTACCGACTGAGCTACATGAGCGCACTACTTCACTTGCCAAATCTGGAGCGGGCAGCGGGAATCGAACCCGCGTCATCAGCTTGGAAGGCTGAGGTAATAGCCACTATACGATGCCCGCATTCAAAATTAGTGGTGGAGGGGGCAGGATTCGAACCTGCGAAGCTTTCGCGTCAGATTTACAGTCTGATCCCTTTGGCCACTCGGGAACCCCTCCAATCCGGATGAAACCAAACACCCGAACAAAACCGAAAAGAGTGGAGCTGGCGGACGGAATCGAACCCCCGACCTGCTGATTACAAGTCAGCTGCTCTACCAACTGAGCTACGCCAGCCCACATTCGCCTCTTCAGCGAGGGCGGTATACTACGGATTTTTAGAGGTCGTTGCAACACCCTCGCAGGCTGCAAACTGCACCAATTTCAAATCTTTTGAATACCGGCTCAACCATTGCTCAATTTCCCGAGCATCAAGCTGAGGCCCTGCCTCAAAAACGAGGGCGTAGCTTAGCTGATTCTTATCCATATTGACCAGTACAGTTTCGATATTTTTCGATTGAAAACGAGCATTTAGACTTTGAGCGAGTCGTTCTGACTCAAAAAGGCCCAGAGAAATCCCGTTTTTGTACTCTCCCTCCGTGACCAGATAACTGTCGACGCCCGCACGCTGAAGCCGCTCCAGACTCCCCAGTGCCGCCTCTCTTGTTTTGTAAGGCGGTATCAACACCCAATGATAGGAATCGCGACGAGTGACCACGTCGTCAACATGCACATTGAATAACTTCAGCTCCTCACTGGCGGCAAAATGCTCTGCAGCGGCTTTGGTACCGAATCCCTCAACCCGGCCACAGTGCTCTCCCACCGCCCTGGCACCATCAATTACACCATCATCAACAACAGGACGAGGAATCGACGGGGCCTGACTCCCGGCACCCGCCAACGGCAATTTGAGCCCCGATACCCTGGGAACACTCCCTCGCCCCTCCTCAACATCCACCCTTGCGGGTCCCGCGAAGTAATCAACTCCCCAGAGCATTACGAGATTCAACAGCAAAACAACCACGACAATACGCTTCATCAGGAGGCACGCTCGAGATCAACCGCGACCAGGCCGCTCAAAACCAGCTCAGGGACAACTTCACCAGGCATGCCAGCGGCGCTCAGCAGGTGCGCATCACCACCCGTCAGATAAACGGTGTCGATACCTCGCATCTGACAATCCGCCTCAAGCTTTGCACCGAGCCCTCCAAACAGCCAGTTCAAACCGTGCTTCACACAGGATGCTGTCGAGCGACCCGGTTCGCTACGCAAATCGTCAGACTGCCCAAAATTCACTCTGGCCGTATTGGTTTTCAGAGAATCTTCCATCAATCGCTTACCCGGAAGAATATATCCACCGAGATGCACGCCTTCAGAATCGAGAAAATCAACGGTTATTGCGCTTCCGGCATCGACGACGACGAGCGCACTGGACGTAATAGCTCGAGCTCCAATTAATGCGTGCCATCGATCCGCACCAAGCAATTCAGGCTGCGCATAGGCGCATTGCACGCCACACTGGAGAGGTTCCGGCCAATGGAAGACAGGCACCACACCGAATCGGGACTGAAGAATCAGTGCCAGATTCTTCCGGGCCTCGTCCGAAATGACTGTCGACACCGCAATGTGATCTACATCCTCGGCCGAGACTTCAGCAAAGACCTTTGCGTCGCCGTTGTCACAGGCACCGGACTGAACCACACCGCGCCCATCTAAAAGACACCACTTGATGCGCGTATTACCCGCATCAATATATAACCTCATTGACTCCGCCTTAGACTGAGTTCGCCAGCCCGTATGATGACCTGACCATCCGCTGTATCAAGCAAATAGGCTCCGGCAGAATCCACACCAGCCCCGACACCTTGCAGATTCTCGGGCTCTGTATGCAAGGACGCGCCCAGCAAACCGTCCCGTGCCCGCCATTCATCCTGAAATGCCGTAAAACCCGCTCGCTCAAAATGAGCTAACGCCTCGAGTGTCTGATTCACAACTTCAGCAATGATTTCGTTTCGCCGCCATGTCACTGAGGGCGCGGCCCTATCAAGACTGACCCATGGCTGATCCACCGCAGCATCAACACGATCCATATGAACATTGATCCCTACACCCACAATGACCCGGACCGCACCCTCAAGCTCTCCCTGCAACTCAATCAAGATACCGGCCAACTTACACCCATTAAACAGCACATCATTGGGCCATTTGAGCGCCGCCCCCTTCAAACCGAGAGATTCCAGCGCGCGACACACCGCAATACCAACGACAAGACTGAGCCCTTCCAGCGCAGAAAAACCACCCTGCAATCGCACCCCCATACTCAAATAGATATTTTCGCCCGCAGGGCTTGACCAGACACGCCCCCTGCGACCACGCCCCTGGGTTTGACGATCAGCCACACAGATAAAAACGTCATCACCCCCGCGCCGCTCGAACTGCATAACCCGGGAATTAGTGGAATCAACTTTATCAAGAACCTCTAAAGAAGCACGGCGTCGGGCCGAATCAGCAAGCAGCGATATGATGGCGTCATGGTCAAGCAAATCCAGATGCCCCTGCAAACGGTAACCCTTACCCCGAACCCGCTCTATTGCCAGACCTGGCTCAATCAACCGGTTCAGCTGCTTCCACACCGCAGTGCGGCTCACTCCTAGCGACTGGGCCAAGGCCTCACCGGAATGCCATTCGCCATCGGAGAGAATGGAAAGCAGTGTCTGATTTTTTCTCATGACGTCAACTCGGTGGCCGGGAAGGAAAACAATGGCCGGATTAAACAACAGGTGAGCCCAAAAGACAAAATGATCGCGGCAGAGCATGCTGCCGGGATCATTTTCGAGCAAGGTTTACTGGATGGGAGTGGCCGTCAAATTGGCTTCAATATCGAAATTCTGCATTTTGACGCCGTATACTGCAGTTGCTGCGCCGCCAGTCGGATGAACCAGGTCAACATTGTTAACCGATAGCTCCTTGAAGCGCACATTGGCCTGTACTGCAAGACCCAGAGGGCGGTCAGCCTGATCCTGAGAAGACGGCGATGCCTCGTATCGATAGCCGGCGGCGGTTGATGAGTCCATTACTTTCTCGTCACCACGACTCCCCACAACACCATTCGCGTCGGCACCGTCGCTCTTTTTCACAACCTTCGTTTGATACACGTCAATTGCAAGATCTGTCTGCAAACCGTAAGTGTTGTCCTCTTCGCCATCACCATCAAGATCGACGCCATCACTGGTGTATATATCATTGAGCACCAACTGCGTACCGGTTCCATTAACACCATCCGTCCGATTCGTTTCCCACAAAAAAGAATTGCGCCGGGTATCGCTGATAGCTCGAGCGAAGATTTGCTTCATTTTGATGGTAACGCCTTCTTCTCCGCGCGCCTGCCACATTCCGCCGGACGCCGAACAGCTCGCTGCATCACCGCCGGAACCCCCTGCGCAAACATCGCCCGCGCCGCCAGGAGAAACCGTCATACTGCTTCCCTTTTCGTAATTCTGGATCACGAAACGCCCAAAGCTCCCACCGGTCTCCTTGTCGCCCACACGAAGATTACCAATATCCATCGTACCCCACGCTTCACCTTTGATTATCGCAAGACCATCATCAGTGACATCGACCGTCATATTACGCACATGGGCGTCATAATTAAGATCGGTCGCCCACAACCCTTTTTGCGCGACAGGGCCCTGCCCCTCATCATATGCGGAGGCAATCAGGGCAGCTTTACCGTTGGTGATTTGAATATCGGAATTAATCGTCAAACCTTCACCGGAAGCCCCACCGGCACCAAGGGTTATCTGCCCATCAATCTCAAAGTCATAGGCGGGATAGAAGCCCAGAGCCAACAACAACTCGGAGCCGCCCTGAAGCGGCGCATCATCGTCGCCAACCCGGAGGCCATTAAGGCGGTAGCCGCCTTTCACCCCTTCAAACCCCAGGCGTAAGCCGTCGTAAAACTCCGTCCCACCCAGCGTTTCATTCCGAGTCACGTTGACGGTTACATCACCCCGTCCCCAAGACTGTAAACCACTTAACACTATACGGTTGCCATCGTCGGTATACCCTATATTGGCGTTAACCAAACTCCACTCAGCCGCCAAACGCAAACCCTGAGCTCCGGCATCTTCATGACCTCCAGCCATAAGGTAAACCGCATTTGTATACTGCTGACCCGCTATAGTCTGATCAGCAAAGAGATAATCAAGGTCAACCTCGCCGATGCTCTTTCCATTGCCGCCCAGTTCAATTCGGTCAATACCAAGAGAACCGCTTATAGAATCTGCTGTCAGCGCAAGCCCTTGCCGCCCTTGCCAGTCCGGCGCTACATCAATGCGCAGCGTATTGACTGAAGTCTGCCCCGCAATACCACGCAACGCGATCGCGTTGCCGTCATCACGGTAGATGAAATTTGCGCTGTTAATCGTCGTTTCGCTGTCGATCCGCAACCCTTCGGTTCCAAATCGCCCTCCGGCGGCAATCGTGGTTGCAGTGGAAAGATCGAAATCTCCGCTGAGACTGCCGTAGCTCGCCAAAGCTGATCCTGATGACGCATCAACGCTAACCCCGTGATTGAGAGGATTACTACTGTAACGAATCGCATCGATTGAGAAGTTCCCGGTCACAGATGGCGCGACAAACTCAAGAGTTGACCCCACGGCATCAAGCGTCATTCCCGGAGCACTGACGACCATATCAATACCGTCGAAAAATACTTCATTGCCGTTAGTCCGGTAACCCAGCCGGCCGTCGGTCATGGTGTAGGCAAGATCGAAAGTATAACCATCGACGCCGAGAGCGCCGCCGGGCGACATGCGCAAGTTGCCCTGCAGAGTCTGATCCAGGAAGACCCCTCCCATACTTGCGCCTGCACTATCAGAAAGACGGACATCGCTGAACTCTATACGGCGATCTTCAACAAGGAAATCGAGGTTAAGGCTGGCATCGTTATAGATATCAACTTTGATAATATGGTGCGCCGCACCATCAGGATCGGTCGCCGACCCAACACGAAAGCCCTCCAGGTGGATACCGTTGCCATCATCAAAATAAGATATACGATCAGCTGTCATCTTCAGGTCGAGATCCATAGTGATCCCGCTCTGACCACTAATACCCGCCAAGTCTGTGTCTTCGAGGCTGGTCATATCCGCCGCAACCAATGGCGAAGCGATCGAAATGACCACGGCGAGGGACGTCACTAACGACTTTTTATTATTCAATGTCATCATATTACGCCCCTTCAGGGATTCCCGGTGGGAAAGACCAGCAAGTTGCCCTCCAGGACAACATCACCCTGCATTTCTACCGAGAAAATATCCGTTTGCTGGAACCCCGGATCAGTTGGGCGTGCGGTGCTGCTTGTTGCCAGCTTGAACTGTACCGAGTCGTATCGGACGACATTGGGCAAACCGATTTCCAGGACGTCCTGATTAAACAAGGCGCCGTCTCCGCCGAACCCGGAATCAATTGTACGCACCCGAAGCGTAAGCCCCTCAAAAGCGAACTTGCCTCTTATATCATCGAGCACCATCCAGCCGCCGTCCTGCTTCAGGCGATAGGCAATGCGGGCTCCGCATCGCTTGTCAGCATCGGAACAACTGCCAAAATAGGTGTTCTGGATAGGCCCACCATCAGCATTGATGCTGATATCACCAGACAGATAGATACCGCCTTGCCCCGATATATCAGAAAGATCACCATCATCCAGACGGTTCATCTCAGCCGCCGCAGGCAGAGAGGACAGCGCTCCGCCAAACAGAACGGCGACAGACAGCGCGACCCCGGGAATAAAATGCCTCATTGCGCCAAATCCTTGGTCTGAATTTTCAGATGCTGAATAAGCATCCCCTGGATACGGGAAGACCCGAAATCCCGGTCTCCTACGCTCAGATTACCCACTGTGATATTGCTGCGATATTCGGGATTCGTATAGTAATCCTCGTAGTAATCCCAGGTTCCGGCATCACTGCTGGCGCGGAGTCCGTCGGCGCCGACCGAGCCCGCTTGCGGCTTCGGAATTGCTGCGACTTCAACCAGAAAGTTACCACTACCATTCACATCGAAATACATCGACTGAAGCGCATTTCCCAGAGCCAATTCCAGCGCAAAATCCTTCATTGAAATACGGGAGCCGCACACTGCGGTGTCTTTATCGCAGGCGTTAATTGATAACTCGGGGGTATAGAAGTTCAACTTAAACTGGCCGACCATCTGATGCCGGTCGTTATCACCCCACAACCTCAGATAGCTACCATCAATGACAGCACTTTGAGCATGAATGTTGATGTTGGCGGATTCCTGACTACCCACTTTGAGATTGAGCTGCAACCCGATATCCGGTCGCTCACCCTGAGGCAACTCAGCACTCGCCGGTCGGCTTGAGCAGGTTCCTGATCCTGCTGATGCAGAACTGCTCATGCAATCATAGCCCACCGAGGCATCGACCATTTTCGGTGCCGCAAACTCCATCACCGCCGTCTCCGGGACCCCAATGTCATTGCCGTCGATCACATCAATACTATAGGGATTAACCAAACGACCGAGATTGACTGGAGAAAGATCCTGGCCGTAATTGCTTCCCGCTCCCGAGATATAAAGCTTGTTTACGACTATTTCGACGTCTTCGCCCTGAGAGTTTTTGATACCACCTATTTTAAAAACCTGGCCGTTTTCGACATCGGTGCCGTGTGCAAATTTGAAATCCTCAAGCACGAGACCGATTCCGGCGCCATCCACTTCCGACAACTCCGTCTCCGAAAGACTTTTCATTTCCGCAGGCGCCATCGCAGGCAGCAACATAAGCCCTGTCATGGCAACTTTTTTGATCCAGTCTATTCGGTTCAAACTGCCACTCTCCCTGAGTTCACGCATCAGAACATGCCGATACCGCGATCTATATATTCCCGGCGCTGTCCTTCAATTCCGGACAAAGCCTCGTTCAAATTGACCTCAACAGCGCCGTTCGGAATATTGAAAAATGCACCTGCCGTGGCCTTGATAAAGTCTTCCCTGGAGGGATTTGTTTTGGCCAGATCCGCCAAATACTCCACATCCTTCGTCTGGAAAGAGATAAATGCGCCATCTGAAGGGCCGGTAATAACACGCTGACCGCCGACATCTTCGATTTGACCGATGGGCATACTGTTATAGATTCCCAGATCAAAGCACGCTTGAATACCGAGCACTTCACACTGCTGAGCAACAACCACAACATCGCAGCCGCCAATCAGGGAGCAGTTCTCAGTGTAGAGCTCAGACGTCAGTGTTGGAGATATCAGATTGATCACGCCGGCCACCAGGAAATTTACATCTTCAAGTATGAAACTTTCGCCGTTGGGAACGCCTATGTATTCAGAGCGAACCGGATCAAGGTCTCCATAATTTTCGCGATCAGGGTTACCTTGAACCAGCCGCGCTTTTGTTTTCAACGGACTCCCGCCGGCAAGCACCGGTGTCAGGAACCCCACCATCTGGTCGAAAAAATTACCGTTGGATTCCGCATTAGCAAGGCCCTGACCCCGATCGAGAATGTCGATATTGATATTCCCTGTCAGCTGCTGAATGGCTCCGGACAGCACCCCTTGCGCCTCACCGAAACCAAAGCGAAAACCTATAATTTCTTCACTGCCTTCGTCATAGGCAAATTCAAGATAAGGATTGGAGATTTGAAATGGCACGATATCGCCATCCTGATAAGCACTGCCATCTGGCTTCAGTTGCCGCGCGGCGTTCGGATTACGCTCGTAATAGGAAGAATCGTAAATATATCCGAGGGAAAAATTATTGATAAGTACATCTGAAGAGCCTGAAATTTCACCTTCACGCTCATAGCGGCCCAACTCAAAGACATCAACGTTGGTCTGCAGCTCTATATCCATACCCAGATTTATCCGGGTGTAGGCAGTATTGTTGTCAGCATCAGGATGATGCTGACGATCGACTGAAACAAACGCCTGCCCGGTAACCTCAGATAGCGCAGCGTCCGTTATAGGCTGAAGCTCTGCATTCACGGCAGTCCCAACACTCAGCAGCATCGGGAGTAATAGATACTTTTTAATCATGATGACATCTCACCGGCAGCAGTTTGTTGTTCTGTAATGCTGCACATCAGGTTTAAATCATGAGCGTCTCTGAACGTTATTGTTTTGTTCACTTCTTGAGCAGATGTTAGTCCTGATGAGCGAGTTGGTGTGTGCGCAGCGTCATAGAATCGACGAAATTAAAGGGAACCGCTTCGTTTTGGCACAATATGCCATGTTGATGGCGCAAAAGTAGGCTGCGGCAGTTTATTCCGCCCAATAAAAAACCCCAGACACATCGCTGTGCTGGGGTTTTCAGAATTAGGAGCCTGACGATGACCTACTCTCGCATGAGCAAAAGCCACACTACCATCGGCGCTGATTCGTTTCACT
>NZ_JBQXYE010000007.1:0-72550 GCF_052645435.1 Marinobacter sp. V032
CATTCCTAAAAAGAGTCTGTACTTACCCCGGCCGTTTAATGCAAAGCCAATCTCTTCATGAAAAGGCCCCTTTCCCAATGGAAGAGCGGATCTTTAGAAAGCGCTGACTAATGTCCGCTTTTGTTTAGCAGCAACCAAAGCTCAGCGGGCCGAGGAGGTTCATGAGAAGCACGATTTTCATGCTGTATGAAGTATCTGGTGAACCAGGCCAAGCCGCTGGCCAACCAGACCATTGTTTCAGAGAGAGTTATTGAGGCTGGCTAGTTCGATGAACAACAACACTGCGCATAAGTTAAAGCACATGCAGTGTACCGAAAGGTTCATGAGATTTTGAGTAATTGAAGCCTAGCCCACTAACTGCGCGCTCTTCTGCCAATGTCACCGAGACTCGTCATTTTCTATTATGCGCAGGCCAATAGTTGATTCATGTTTCGTCTAGCAACGCGCAATTGACACATTGAAAGTACTGTCTGCCTTGTGCGTTTTGATATATTAACTAAAAAAATCCGGCACATTCTCGGGCTGTGGATCAAGTACGTACGATACAATCCCATGTCGCATATTCTCCAGAACTCCAGACCGGAACTCCTTGAATTCTGACACACTGTCTTTCCCAGATACGAAAGAGCGCCAATGAATGCTTTCTTTACCGATAGAAAGTTTAAATTTCAATAGCCGAGTAATTGCCATGTGTGCAAAGAGTGCAGATGTTTCTTTGGCAACCGAGTGAATGAGAAAATGACTACCGATATCCTCCTGGGATTCTTCTAGGCTCCAAGAGTAGAATATGCTCTGCGCTATAGGTGATAGATCTCTCACGATATCGCCGTTACCATTCGTATAATAGACATCATCAATGACTACTTCCCAGTGTTGTGACTCATCGCCTCGCTCAGATTCCACAAATCGTTGCTTCTTACAGTTTATATGCACTCCTGCCCCAGATTTGACCGTGTATGAAAAATCACCGGCAAGCATTCCAAGCAAGCTATTACACAAGGCATTTTCGAAATTTATATTGTAATTCTTTTGCGCTTTTCTCAGGTTTGAAAGAGGAAAAAGAGCCCAAATATCCCATCTCGTCCTCCAAGCTACCAATAGTGGAAGCTTTAGCGTGTCAGCGTATTTCTGGAGCCGTTCTTTGTAGTCCGGCCTAAAAGACAGGGTATTCTTCCAACTAGACTTAACTTCAATTAAGACCGGAACATCTTTTCCGTTACACTCAAAAATTGCCAAAAGGTCGGGTGCCTGGATTAAAGCCGCAGACTCTTGAGGGTACTGGCTTTGATCCAATTTGTGTATCAACTTGCAGTTGCCAAGCCACCCACAAACGACACTGAACTCATCTTCTAGCGGGAGGCCTAGATCAAGCCGTTTCACTCGTTGAGCAACTTGCGAGGCATCAGCCGACCACCCAAGTTGCTCAAGAGATTCGTGAATCAATCTCTCCAGGTCATCATTAGGCATGAAACCTCCCTTTGATACAACGCCAGGCTCGCACCCCGGTTTGGAGCCGCGAAGCGACGGAAAATCGGTCGCTATGCAGCCGATTATTATGCCTACAGTGCTGCATAAGTCTCTTCCGAGACCTCGGAGCCATCCGGATTAACCCACGTAAGGACGGCATTGTACGCAGTAGGACTTCCCAAGTGGATCGCTGCAATAAGCGTAACAGAGCTCCCTGGTTGGAGCTTTGGCACCGGGAACTTTGCTTCGTAATCATTCTTCACGATCGGGCTATCTTCCGGCTTTACCAAAAGACGCAGGTCCACATTTTTAGCGTCAACGTCACTGATATTCGTTATGCGAAAACGGTAAGTTTTACCGTCTTTTAAAATATCGAATGATAATCGAGCAGCATTTCCCCCTCTTTCTTCACGTAGCAATATCTCCAGCTGTTTATTTGCAAGCTCGGACGTTGCACGTTGAAGGTCGTTTGCTTCTCTCTGCATCTTTCGTTGTCCAGCCCAAACGATCAAGCTAATAATGGTCGCGATGCAACCTAAGAAAACGCTTAATATTTCGTACTTTGACACACTGACTCCTGATTTCCATTGGGCTTAACAGCTGATTCAATGACAAATGTTCTCTGATCTTTCGACATCCCACCAACCAACTTCTTTAAGACTTAGTAAGGCTTCCAGATAGGATAATTCAGATTTTCAGCCAATTTGTCCTTTACTACGAATGTCAAACTGAACCGAGCGCGTGTAATAGCAACATACAGCTTGTTACGTGATTCTTCTGTTTTATCTTTTTCAAAAACCCCTCTATTTCCTCCAATGAACTGCACGTGCTTATCAGGGAGAATGACAAGCACGCGATCAAAACCAAGGCCCTTACTGGAGCCAAATGTGTAGGAGTTGAGCTCGGCGGGAAGGTACTTACCACCAGCAGCAGCTGACCAACGAAGTACCTGAGGATGAAAGGCGTCTATATACTCAACAACTTCGGACTGCTTAACAATGAAGACACCATAGTGATTACCTATCTCCACTGGGATTGTTTGAACTCCCGATACCGTCTCGCCGTATAGCCCTGCATGGATCGTGTCGGAGATGTCACAGATTGGTTGGATGCACCTGTGATTCTTTGCCATATGGTTTATTTGAAACTTCATCTTTTTGACGAAGTAGTCGATCTTCTGCTCGGGCGATTTCGGAGCCTTGTGACCGAACGTTGTGCTGTAAATTGTCTGTCTGAAGTCACCCACACAGCAGATCGAATCGACCATAACTTTGCTAATCGATTTGATAACGCTGTAATCCCAACCAACTAGGTCTTGAACTTCATCAAAAAAGACTTTCTGATATATATCTTGAAGTCGCTTCGCTGGTGCGTCTTTCGACCGTTGAGCAATAACAGTTGCGAGCTTGGCCAACAATCCGGAGTAGGCCTTAGTCTTACAAGGAGTGAGGTAATAATCTGGATTAATCGATCCGTCCTTCAGCTTTTCACCGCGATTCTTCTTGTAAAATTTTGTGCCTGGTATTATATGGGGGTTGTGCTCCGTGAAATGGTGCGAGGTGATCCGATCTTTAAAAAGTACTCTTTGGTAAGGTCGAATCATGTCTTCTAGATAAAAAGAGAAAAGCCCTTTAACAACAAAGGATTCACTACTATCACCATACATCTTAATAAATCGAGCACGTAACTCCGCCTGATTGTTAATGGTATATGTAACCACCAAAACTCGGCCGCCCTCTTCAATCGTCTCAATCGCATCCAATATTATTTTGTTTGTTTTACCAGACCCGGCGCCGGCAACCCAGAGCTCATTAGCCAAAATCGAATACCTCATCGAGAAACGCAGGGTATCTAAAGTCGAAATTACTATCGAAAAGTCTAATGGCCGAATCGACCTTTCGGGCTCCCTTCCCGTTCCCCTTAACACTCATAAACCATTGGATGAGATAATTTATTCTATCTTCTAGCGTATCCTGTGTATCATAAATTTTGTAGGTTTTACTTGACAACACTTCTTTTGAGAAGGCATCAAGGTTTTTTATGTCAATTGCATTGGCATAAATCAATGCTGGTTCAATAGAAAATTCTTCATCACTAACTGGAGAAAATATTTTTACATTAGGAAAATCAGAAAATCTCTCTTGTTCTTCTAAAATATTGGTTAAATAGTAACCATCGTTATCTCTTAAAATGTGAATTTTGGTACCTATCTCTTTACCGACCTCAATAAAGGTTTTAAAGCCAACACCACGAACAACAATGATATCTATACCATGTTGTTCAGGAAGACATCCATGAGTACGAAGATAGATTTTCTTTAATACCAATTCATCTGAAGGCCCTTCAACCAGGATAACCTTTTCTGAAAGTGCGACACGGAGGGTGTCGTAACCAGGAAGCCGTTTGAGAGTCTTTACCACTGTTGGATTTAAATTATGTAGCCTTTTATATCCTGAGTGCAAAAGACAAATCTTATCAATGCTTAGTTTATTTAACACAAAGGAACTGTGTGTAGTTAAAAATAACTGCTTATCTCCCCGTTGTTTTTCGATATAATGGACAAGCTTGTTAAGATTAGTGTGCGACAAGTGATTTTCAGGCTCTTCCATCATAACAAGATCTATGTCATGAGATCGATTCTGGATAGCTAACTTAATTTGCACATTACTTTGCTCACCCTTTCCGATGAAACGAAAGGGCACATCATCGATTTCAAGCTGAAGGCCCGTTTGAATGGAACCTGAAGGTAAAGTATTAGCTGCAATGGAGAGCTTCTTTTCTGTGATGAGGTGATCTGCATCAAGATTATCATTAACCGCCCTGACCTCTCCTGACTCATTAAACATCTGTTGATTCTCTCGGTAATTTAGAGTCAGTTTGGCCAGCTCTTCCCTATCTAGCGTTGTATTGAGGATGCTTGAAATGTACTGATTCTTACCAACGGTCGGGTGTAGACGTGAGGGATCAATGTAGAGTGCTTTGAATTTCTTTGCTATTGGTTTAATTGGGTTCCAACCGAAATCCAGCCACTCCAACTTATAAAACTCGATTGGTATACTGGATATTGAGGGATCTGTTTTTAGATAATCCTCATAAACCGACTCGAGAGATTTATCGAAACATGCACAAACTATAAGACCTTGTGCGTCAGCCTCAAGAGTGTTGTTCGAGCCTCGATATTCAGGAACGCCTTCTATGTAAGCCTCTATGATAAGATTGGGAAGATGTTTTGATTTTTTGTCAGAAGATAGAAACTGATTGACTGCTTCTTGATTGAAAATATCTGGGGCAAACTCACCATTGAACGATCGACCACGGTGGTTGAAATTAAGAACAATCTCCAAGGCCTCGAGTATTGTGCTTTTACCAGAGTTATTATCGCCAACGAAAATATTAACATCGTCATTGAAGTCAATAAGATCGTCACGGAATTTTTTGAAATTAATCAGCTTAATTGATTTAACGCGCACTCAAAATCCCTCTAGGCCCTTAATACTTGATGAAAGCTCATCAAAAAGAGTACCTGAGATTCCAGGGCAGTGTCCACGTAACAGTCTGAGGCCTACTCACTAATCCCAAGATTATTTTGAGAAAATCCTTTCGCTAGGTTTCGTTCAATAGTCGTCCGATTGTTTTCATGGGCAAGTACAATGAATCCAAACTCCCGAAAGATCGCTTCATTGAAATAAAGCCGTACCGCTTGAAGAAGCGATCGCTTTCCACCGTTAGAGGATCCGTTACAACCGCTATTCCCATACCACTGTACTGAACAATCCGGTACGCCTCTTCCAGAGCTTCAAGAAGAATCGTTTCACCGAGTCGGCGCTCTGAGCTGTGTAGCCTGCTATCAACACCTAACCACGCCAGCTTGATCACTGGAATAGGATAGGCAGGATACCGACTACGGGTCTCCTGATCTGGTAGCTCGTCACGCACCACGGTCGCACTGGTGAGGGTGAAATAGCCCAGGACCGGCGCCGGCAACACATTTGCGGGCTCATCATCCACCAACACCCAGGTACGATTAATTTTTTTGTCCATCTGATTGCGTGCTTCTCGCAAAAGGAACTCATTTACCCGCTCCAATCCACAATCGAACGATTTCCTGTCATGGGACTTCTTATCTAGTGGTTCTAACCTCAAGGTCACCGTTTTCTATCCTTTTGTTACGGCGACGTTTCGCGCTCAGCAAAGCCTCGTTCGGTGCTGGAGCTGCCTCGCAGGCTGCTACAAAAGCATCAAACGACTGACTATTCAGCCGATACACTTCGGCCTCCTCGATCACGCGAGCCGACTTCTCTCGGATTGCCTGGATGACAAACTCCGACAGACTGTGACTCCCGGTCAGAGCTGAAGCGCGCGCCGCCAATTCTTTGATCGCTGGATCAATTCTTAAATCCAGCCGCGCGCTTGTCTTTGACATGCGGTATCCCTCTTTCAACGGGCTGGCCAATCGACCAAACCCTCTGTTTTAGTGTTTTCGGTTTTTGCTGTTTGACTGACAACTAACAATGTTAGCACGTACGGCAATTCACCGTACATGTACTATCGGCCAGTCGAATCCGGATGTCAATTGGAAGGTCTACCAAGCTTCACTCAAACCTGACTGCTGACTGCCTAATTACGTTGCATAAACAGTTGTTTTCGCAACACTCAGAAAAAACCTATGAAGTCGCGGGAAATTCGCCATTAAATGTTGCGAAACCCTATTGCAAAACATATGATGCAAAAACCATGTGGCTAAAGGTGCACCATGCTCATAGGCTATGCCCGAGTCAGTACAACTGACCAAAATCCAGAACTTCAGATTGATGAGCTTCAAGAGTCAGGGTGTCAGCAGATCTACCAAGACAAGTTCAGCGGATCGACCAGAGATCGTCCAGAACTGATTGCCTGCTTGAAAGCCCTTCGTGAAGGGGACACCCTTATTATTTGGAGACTGGACCGCCTTGCACGATCGCTTCGGGATCTAATCGAGATTGTTGAAGACCTAAAAACCCGCGGTGTCGGGGTTCGATCGCTACATGATCCTATTGATACAACCTCCGCCACGGGCAACCTGGTATTTCAAATTTTTGGAGCGCTTTCAGAATTCGAACGCCGCTTGGTTCAAGAGCGAGTAAAAGCAGGGCTAAAAGCTGCAAGAAAGCGAGGGAGAGTAGGCGGCCGACCACCAAAACTGACAAAAGACCAGGTCAGGCAGGCCCGCATCCTAATTGACGGAGGCGAGAGCCTTTCATCAGTAGCCAAACACTTCGATGTAGACCGCACTACGCTTTATAGACACCTGAAAAGATGACTGCACTCACCTGGCAAACTCCTACCCGCTACTACCGAATTAAAATTCAGAAGGACTTATTCGGGGATCTCGCCGTACTTTGTATCTGGGGTAGCCGGAACAGCAAACACGGTAATTACAAGCTCATTCGTTGTAGCGATGTCTCAGAGGTGAAAGCAACCATCCGTGAAGCATCAAAGCTACGAAAGAGGCATGGTTATAAGTTTGTCTCCAGGTCAACCGTAACCGAAACTGAAGCCGATCCGAGCCACACTACATCCTGACTCCTCCACGCCGGCACTTCGAAAGCACGCCATAACAGGTCTGTAAAAGATCCACCATCGTAAGCACTAACCATCGAATATCCCTAACCCGAACCACGTTCAGGCTCAAATTGGCGCCGAACCCAATTCAACCAGTCCACTATTCCAACCTCATCCCCTAATAAGGCAACCCTCAAACGCAGTGCAGATATCTGATAGACACCATAACTAACAAACACAGGTTTCAGGGACCGCAACGGCAAATGGAGTACTTTTGAGTCATCCGATTGAGTGCGTTGAGGCGATTCGTTTAGAACGTGCCTATATCGAGCGATGGTCTGCCGTGAAACCCCGGCAACTTTTGCCACTCCCACCATCGTCAATGGCTGGCCATCACGTTTTAACTTTTCGCAAGCCTGCCTGATCGTTCGTTCCGTAACTGTTCGTCGAACCTGGTGCGTCCGTTTTGCGGCCAACCGCTGCTTTTCATCAAGCGGGAGGTCCCCATTGAGAGCCATGACGCCTCGGTGACAGTCGGACCGGCCGGTGTACCTCGTCCAGGTCCATCGTCCCACGCTTTTAACAGTTGCCCTCACCTGGCTTTGTCGAAGGTTCTCCGTGTGCCCTCGCAAACTGAAACAATTCTGCTGATTGGCAAACTGTCGAAGCTTCCGGCAAAACGATTGATAGGAGCCTTTATCGCGCTCTTCCCCCACAATGGAATAGGCAAAAAAACGTAGCTTTTCGAATAAGGTACAGTGGCGAGAATGAGCGACAGAATCTAAATTGGGTTCCTTGCTCCAGTAAGGCTTTACAGTCAGCTCTACGTGTTCTGCAAGTTCAGCAAGGTCATAAACGTGGTCATGGAATTCGGTAGTCTCCCACCACCGATGGCCAGGCGTTTTCGCTACGGGCCCGCTATAAGCCGCATCAGCATCCAGCCGCATTCGGAAGGCATCGTAGACCGCATTCATGAAAGCAATGGGTTTGGCGCGAGCATTCTCTCCAGTCAAAACCGGCTCTATTGCGTAGAACAGATGAGCCTTACCGTTTCGACGATTCCTCACAACCAGGTTCGGAGGGGGCAGATCCTGGTCTTGCCAGATTGTGGCGTTCGCATGATCAAGGTCAAAGATCAGCCATGAAACCACGTTAGCTCGGTTTACCTGGATGTAGGGATGTTTGACCGCGAATTCCCTGGGCCGAACCAATCCAGCGGTTTTGTTGTCCGAACAGCGCGCCAGATATGGCATTTCCTCAATTACACGGGAAAGAGGAGATCGCTGATTTCGATATTGATAGGGGGGCGTGTACGTCCGTGCTATCCGCTCAGCCATGCATAACCTCCCATTCTTTCAGGAGGTTATCGATACCCCGAGGGACACGACCGGATGTAGACGTATGGTTTCCAGTTGGTAGACCGAGCCGGCGGCACGAGACCCACGAACTGTTAGAGGCGTTGTTATTCTTCTTTGCCACGCTCTGATCCTCGATCCTTCGAGGGGGCGTGGCTCCACTGTAGCGCCATTTTTTGACCCCAAAAGTTGAACACAGGGGTGGGTCGCGCTACACTTACAACTGTTGAGGAGTTGTGTGTGCGTAGCGCCCACCTTCTACGGCACTCAAGTTGCAGCTTGGTGCCAAATATTTCGAAAAAAGGCCCGTTTACCAGACGGGCCTTTTTTTATGCCGATTAATTACAGCATGGCGAACTCCGCTTGAATTTGTTCGGGAACCATCCGCCGAATGCCTGTGACGTTGGCACTCTTGCGGGCTTTCCATAGGTCGTATTCGAGTTGCAGGCTCAACCAGTGATCGGCCGGGTATCCAAAGGCCGCCTCAAGCTTCAAAGCCAGCTCTACCGTAACGTCCAGCTCGCCATCGATGATGCGATACAGTGTCGTTCGAGCGATCTGAAGGTTCTCAGCAGTCGGTTTTTTAGGCAGCTGGAATCGCTTTAATTCCCGCTCTAAAAACTTACCTGGATGTTCTGGCTTAAATTTTTTCATGGCTGAACCCCTACGACTGACTATCGCAGTGTAGCGGCACAGGCAACACTGCGCAAGAACGTCGCCGAGTCCGCTACACTTGATCAACTAGCGCATTGATTCAATTCTGGAATCTGATTACAGGAAAGTCTCTCGTACGCCCATTCACGAACCACTTCTACTGGTAGGTTTCCGCCATTTTCGGGCATTGAGGATAGGATCTCAGCAACAAACGCCGGATACAGCAGCTTCGCATAATGCGAACACTGACCCTGTGCCATAGGCCATTCGCTACCAGGGAACAGATGCTGAAGCATATTCACTGCAAGGGAGGATAGTAGGTCTTCATCATTGGCGCACCGATCCCAGGCCAATGAAGCCTCCAACCACACGAGCTGCGGGAAATTTGTCTTCAACCGTCCATTCTGGCGAACACAAACAAACTCTGAACCCTGAAATACTGCGGTATCCATACCCCAAATTCCTATATAAGATTATATACGTGCTAGTTTAAGTCCGGGTAAAATAAGCGTCTGTAGGAAAAATAAGACAAATGTAAAAATTACAATACATGCAACTCATCCTGGTGCCTCATCGCCAAGAAGACGCTTTCTTGCCGGGTTTCGACCTCAAGCTTCTCGCAGATCCGACTGACATAGGAGTGCACCGTTTGTGGACTAATCTCTAGTTTTGAGGCTATGTCGACCGATTTCAGGCCGTCGCACAACCCTCGCAAAACCTCCCGCTCCCGCTCCGATAGGCGATCAAAGACAGAGTTTGGCTGACCGTCCTCAGTTGGCCGGACCATCAACCCGCTTCCCCGACCCTGTACTATTTCTCGAACTCGTTGTGTTATTCCATCAAGCGACTGGTTTAGGTCAATGAAGGTATGAACGCCACGAGCCAGAAGAACCTGCGGCCGAGGATGAGAGCCCAACACCACAATTCGAGTGCCTGGATACCGTTTACGTAATGGCTCCAGGTTCCTGAATGCGACCCGACTCAATTGTTCTACTTCTATAATGATAATCTTGGGCTTCAGCTTAATCTGATCGGATCCCAGCACTGTCAGCTGAGTCTCCACCTCCAGATCAGGCAGTTGGTTTTGTAAACCAAGCTCTAACATATCCAAGATTAACCGGTGCTGGTGTATCACCAGAATATCGGTATCCATACCGCACTCCTTACTACCCACTACGTTGGGAATGTCACAGAGCCCATGAGACGATCCTCCCTTGGATCCACCGTCAGGCTCCACCCAACCCTTTCCATTTCCGCCAACGCCAAAAGCAAGAGTGCATTCCGGAAAAGCGTTTCCTGATCCCTGGCAGATAGAGGGTCTAAATACGAATCTCCAAATGCGCCACAGGCATCAAAGTTTACAGTCAGCCGGCCTTCCTCTTTCGTAACATCGAATGACGGGCCAGGCTGGCCACTGCACCGAGTCATGAGCTCCATGGAGCGGACCAGTGGAATGCTGTCTGTGTGGCGAGCATTCGAGTGGCGGGGCTCCTCAGCGCAAATCAATTGGCAAGCTCGCAGAAAATCCAAGGCAATGCGGTCATCATCGGATTCCGACAGCAACCCAACGTCTGTCCAGTGGGATGTGTGCGTGGACGCAACCCTGGTAACAACATCGAGGTATTTGTCAGCAACGGTCTCCGGAAGCTCCAAGACATTACAAACTGACCGGATATCTCCCATACGTCGTCCGCGAGTCTTTTCCTCCCAGGCTTTGATATGCGCTTGAGTGCGAGCGTTTTCCGATTCCTTCTGAAGCTGCTTTGCCCGCGCCTCTTCGACCATTTTTACGATCAATTCGGGCTTCCATGGCTTCTCAATGTAACCGTAAACACCCGCTTCGTTTACGCATCGCCGCAGGGGCTCAACGTCTGCGAAGGCCGTTGTAATCAATAATTGGATGTTCGGAAATCGTTGACGAATCGCCACTAAAACCGAATCCCCTGGCATTTTCGGCATTCGCTGGTCTGAAATAAGGACATCAATTACAAGACCGTCAGCAAGCGCGGCCAAGGCGTCCTCACCACTGATAAACGTATAAACCTCGAACTGTTCACCGAACTCCCACTGAAACATTTTCAGCGCCTGAGCTTCATCGTCGATCAGTCCAACTCGAGTTGGCGTCATTGGCTTTCTTGCTCCAGCGACAATAAGGCCTGCTTGGCCCTGGCAGTCCAAAGCTGACTTCGCAGCCGCTCCACTTCGATGTAAATCGCGTCGATATCACAAATTGCGTCCACGCCGAGGCGATTTAGGCCAACCCGGATATGCTGGGCAGTTGGCGAAGACATCGCCAATAGTGAGACCGTACCTGTAACCCTTTCAAGGTGAATGCGCTCCAGCCAGTCAAGCGGCGGATCGACCAAGACTAAAAGATCGTAAGTCGGCAGGCGCGTCTCCGCGAAAGAGATGTGAATAACATCGCCGAGTCCGGAGAGCTCCGGAGCAGGGAATTGTCCATCAGGCCCCGCAAACACAATGCGGGTTTTCCAGTCGGTCATGCTAATCCTTGCAAGAATAAGGTGGCCTCAGTGCCAAATACTTCGAGTGCTCTTAAGTGTGCATTAACGCGATATGTGAAAAGGTGATCCGTGTCCAAAAATCTGCCCTTGAGCACGACCTTGGCTATCTACAAGCGGTAGTATGGCCATCTAGGATCGTTTAGTGAAAGGAATCTCGGTCATGAATCATGCGTTTGCCAATCATGGCATCCCGCGAACAGTGAATGTAGATGGATTAACCTGCCTGGCGTTCAACGAGCAAGCACCAGGCACGCCGGTCGTATTGATTCATGGTCTGCTCTGTTCAATCTACTTCTGGTATCCCAAGCATCTTAGTGTTTTCGGAGACCGTCCGGTTTACTCTATTGCGCTACCGGGACACTATCCCGCACCAGCCCTGAAATCGGGAGAACAGATTACTCCAGGTCGACTGGTGGAGGCAGTGTTCTCCCAGATCGAAGCTCTCATTGGTCAACGTAGGTGCGTTCTGGTGGGGCATTCTACCGGAGCACATGCGGCTTTGCTGGCAGCGGCAGCCCGCCCTGAAAAAGTAGAGGGTGTCGTTTCTATCGGCGGATCTTTGTCGGGAAAAGAAGAAGGAGGGATCTACGCAGCGTTCCAACGGCTGGCTAAATTTGGTCTCCCAGGACGCTCATTAATTGCTCTCGGCCTGAAAGTTAATGCGGTCTCTTTGGGAGTCCATAAGATCTTCATGCGGGATGTTGTCGCTGAGCCAGATCGGTTTTTCGAGGACACCGATGCCAACCATTACGTTAGCTACTATTTCCCCGCGTTGAAGGCCATATCCGGTCTTTCGATGGCAAGTTACTTCCGCGACTTGGCAAGTCTTGACCTGAGACCCTATATGCCAAAGGTTACAGCTCCAGTGCTTGTTATGTCGGGCAACCAGGACCCCTACGTTCCTATCCCCAATACTGAAGCCCTCCATGCGTCCCTCACCAATAGCAAAATGACTCTGATCGACAGATCAGGCCACTTGCCAATGTTTGAGAACTGGCCTCTGTATCACGCAGCCATGACGTCTTTTATGGATCGAGTATCGAGCAAGGCCGATGTTGAAGAAACTGCACGCTAAGCTCGGACGATTCAGTCCTGCCTTTCGAGATCTTGGACATCTGGATGAATATCGCGCAGGATTTCGTGAAAAAAACTGGGCGGATCGGGCGTATCTGAACCAGATCGGATGCCTAGTGAGCATTGTCATCGTGACACTGGGCATCCCGCTCGACTACATTGTTTACCCTGATCATTTTGCGCAATTTACAGCCCTCCGGCTTTTCGAGGTCGGGTTCCTCGCTTTGATGTTCGGTCTAACAACCCTCCCCTCGATGCGCCCTCACCTCTTCAGAATTACTGCCATCTTTACTGGATCAGTCATCGCCACGGTGTGTGTGATTATTTATGTCACTGAGGGAGCCGTCTCACCCTACTATGCGGGTATCAACCTGGTGATGATCGGTATTGGTTTCATCATGGGTCTGACCTTTCGAGAGGCGGTTTTTTACACCACGTTTTCGGTGATGGCCTATCTATTCGTCAGCGTTTTGGCGGGCATTCCCGACGATGCTTGGCGGATTGTTATAAACAACGGTTACTTCATTTTCCTCACCGGCGTGATTGCGATTCTTGCAGCCTACTTTTCTTATCGGGTTCGTTTCTATTCCTACGCACAAGAAATGCAGCTACAGAAATCCAACGAAGCGCTCCAGGAAATGGACCGCAGAAAATCAGAGTTTATTGCTAACGTTTCCCATGAATTGCGAACACCCGTGGCCGTCATTGTAGGCCCGGCCAAACACCTTTTGGAGCAGCAGGCGAACCTACTCCCCGCACCCGCAAGGAAAGTCGTGGAACAAATCGTTCGCAATGGAGGGCGGCTGACCAAGCTGGTCAATGACCTACTCGAACTAATGGTGTTAGAAAATACCTCCCAAACAACCGTAAGCTACACCCGCCTCGATCTAGCTGAGGTTCTCAAGGTTTGTACCGATCAGCTTGCACCGCTTTTTGGCCGCGACAACCACCGTCAATTATCGACCAGTTGGCCCTCATATCCTGTCTGGGTGGAAGGCAACGAAAGTCAGTTAGAACGAGTTTGCTTCAACCTGATCCAGAACGCCTACAAATTTACCGACCCAGACGATGGCCGAATAAACGTTGAACTCTTCGTAGAGAATGACCAGGCCGTCCTGAGAGTTGAGGATAATGGCGTAGGAATTGGCACTGAGCACCACGAGATTATTTTCCAGCGATATCGGCAGGCCGACGGTTCAACTTCCAGACAGTCCCAAGGCACAGGCATAGGGCTTGCCCTGGTAAAGGAAATTGTAGAGGCCCACTTGGGCACCGTTTCCGTGCTTAGCCAGCCTGGCGACGGCGCCACATTTACTCTTCGGCTTCCCTTGACAGAAAATCAAGCCGGCGCCCCTGCCCAACAGCCAACGGAGAATAAGGACCTTCGTAGGGAGGCCGAAAGCGATTACCTGCTCAATTTTGATACATGCTCGGCTCCAGAAACCACCGGTAAAGCCTATCGATCACCGGGAAAACCGTTGATCATTCTTGTAGAGGATGAGCCCGACATTGCTTCGATGATGCTGGATGCGCTGAAAGCCGACTATGACCTGGTGTGGCTGAACGAAGGGTCTACAGCCGATGAACACATAGCATCCCATCTTCCGCACGCCATCCTCCTCGACCACATGCTCCCGGGGAAAGATGGCTTGGAAGTCGCTCGAAAGCTTAAGCAGGACCCAGCGACATCTACAATTCCAATTCTATTGATTACCGCTAATGCCAGGGACACGCTCAAGCAGGATGCCTTAGATCTGGGCATTGACGAATTTATTGCCAAGCCTTTCAGCTGGGTAGAGCTCAAAGCCCGCGTGAGTAATCTGGTACGGCGGTCTGATCTGGAAAAAGCCCTTAGCGAACGAAACCAGGAACTGAGCCGCGCAATGGATGATCTACGCCGATCAGAAGCGCAACTGATTCAATCCGAGAGGTGGCGATCGATATCGCATTTATCAGGAGCTCTGATCCACGAGATTGGCAACCCCCTCAATGTGGCTTTAAGCGCCGTGAGGATTGCGAGTAAACACAAAAATCTAGATATCCGGAACGAAGCTTTGGAAGAGGCTCAAATCGGCCTCGAACGAATCGGCAATCTTGTTGGGGATCTCAAAGACTTCTTGACCCCAGAGAATACGCCTGTCGTGGAGTCAGTGCCGCTGCATCGTGCCGTCGCCCAAGCGAAAACCCTCCATGCTGAGCGCCTAGCCAAGATAACAATCACAGAAGAAGGGCTGCATGACACGCTGGTCTTTGGAAACAAGAATGCCCTGATCCAAACCATCGGCAATCTGATAGGGAATTCCCTCGACGCTTTTGATCGCTTCAAATCACAAAATCCTCAGATCAGCATTATCGCCAGTCGAGATACCGGCCCGGGAGGCCCGGTGAGCCGCCTTCAGATTTTGGACAATGGACCTGGACTACTCGGCCACTTAATACCAACGCTCTTTGAGCCGTTCAACCCAGGCCCCGATAGCTCGGGGCTCGGTATTGGCTTGTCTATTTGCCAAACGATGGTTACGCAAATGGGAGGTCAGATCCGTTTGGTTCCAAGCCATAAGGGTGCCGCATTCGAAATAACGCTATCAGCAGCTCCGGATCAGCTCTTAACGACCAACCCTGCGTCCACAAAGGATAAGCAGGCAACGTCATAAGTGGTCCAATTTTGGGCGCAGCGCCATTTTTAACCAATCTTGACGTATCGCCAGCTTTTTAGTCCCAGCTGCTTTGCCACTTGCTTCGCGTGAGGTTTATCTACACAGGTTGGAATAACAGACAAATCTAATACATCCACAACCTCAAACGCACCAGGTTCAATCTTGCTGCTATCGTACTTGTACCACCTGACCCTATCCTCAGTAGTGGCAAAAACATAATACCCTGACATTGCTTATACCCTCAGAAACGATCAGCCGGGATGATAAGGCTTTCATTGTTGTTCGTGGGTTTATTAACATCGGTCGATACCGGGAACCAAGTCAGCTGGTCAATAGGCCGTCTCCGTACAAGGGCCTTTATGCTGTTGCGGTCCTGAATCTCAGGACTGATCCAGCTTTGGATGGTCTGGGCATCCAGTATCACCGGCTGCCGGTGGTGGACCTCATCGAATTCCTTGGCGGCCGGTTCTGTAATAATTGCGCAACAGGTGCTTACCCCCTGCCCTGTAGGCGTCCAGATGCCTGCAAAGAAAAGTAGAGGGTTCGACACGTCCTCTCCGGGCGTGACGTAAAAAGGCTGTTTCCCAGAGGCAGTTTTTTGCCATTCATACCAGCCATTGGCCGGGATCAAACATCGGCGGTTAAGAAAGGAATGAGAGAAGTAACGCGAACTGGCCACGGTTTCAGCACGAGCGTTAATACTTAAAGGCGCATCCTCTCCAGCGCCCTTCGGCCTGAACCCCCAATATGACCGGTCAAAAATCAACCCTTCACCATCATCGCCACCACTGCCCATACGAATGGCTGCAATCTGCTGCCCGGGCGCCACATTGTAGTTGGCGAGCGTGTCCCCCACCGAAACCTGTACCCCAAAATAGTCTCTGGCGATGACGCTCAGAGGAGTATGAATGACGAATCGTCCGCACATAACTGAAACTTAGAACTCGTGGCTGTATTTGAAACAGTAATCCAGAAGTGGTCCGATTAAAAAGTGATATTGGCTGGTGGCCGACACAACGGATCGACAATAGCCTTTTGGCCTGAGATTACATAAAGAAACTTTCGGCGGAAGAGTGAGCTAACATAAGATAATATAGCAACATACAAAATTAGATCTCGCGGGTTCGCTCAGGCCCACCCGCAGACACTCACCGATCCAACAGGGTATGCCCGTGACAGTAAAAGCCGAACGGACGCTCCAGCAAGTCAAGATGTCCGACGACCTCCATAAAACCATCAAAATGATGGCGGTGCAGAAGAACACTTTCATGAACGACATCTACGACGAAGCAGTAACCGCCCTGCTCAACGCTCGAAAATTCACCGACCTTCAATACCTGGCATCCCCAAAGAACGGCAAGGCCAAGTCTCTCTGGCTTGCCGATGATGTCCACCAAAAGGCGAAAGCTCTGGCAGAGCGCGACCAGGTTCCTATGAATCGCGTCGTATATACCGCGATTGTGCACTACTGCAAGAGCGAAGGTCCGGCCTAAAAAAATAGACACAAACATATAAAATTGTATACTGCTTTCTAAATTGGTTGTCGCGGACCAGGGACGGCGAGCCAGCAAACTTACAGGAAGCACCAAGTGGACGCGACCGAACACCTAAAACAACTAAAGCTCAGCCACGAAACCCGGACCGCTTTAAAAGAGTTCGCTGCCCACCAGGGCATCTTCCTGAAGCAACTCTATCGCGATGCTATCGACTGGTTCCTCACTGAAGGTTCTTCCTCGGCCGATTGGGACTACCTTTGTTCACCTCGCACCGGTCAGTATACGTCTATCTGGCTCCCCACCCGCACCATTGCTCAGGTCAAATCCCGAGCCTCGTCAGACAACATCCCGGAAAATCGAGTGATCTACACGAGCCTCGTCCGCTACCTTGCCGCACACACCGAAACAAACATATAAAAATGTATACATTCATATAATTTTTAGCCTATACTCTCCAGAACGTTCAAAGGCTCTGGTGCAGGCTAATTTTATATGCGTACATATATTCATATAGCAGCCACAATTCTAGCTCTCGTCGCAGGTCAAGCTAAGGCCAGCCCTCTGTCCACGATCGTCTTCGACCGTGGCGGATTCCACATCGTTGATCATCACCGCCTCCCACAACCGAAAGTCGAGCAAATCGCCAAGGGCATCCACATCGATCCCCGATTGCTCCGTGAACTACAAACCACCGCTAAGAAAAAGGACCGCTAATGCGCCAGAACATTTCTCGCATCTCTGCACTTGTTGCTCTCTGCTTGATGCCATTCGTCACTTCCGCCATGACTTCTGAGCAAGCGCTGAAATCGCTCCAACAGAGCTTTACTAACTCCAAGATTCAAGATTTCCGCAAAGCGCCCATTGAAGGGCTTTACGAAGTGACCCTGGACGGAGCACAGGTTATCTATTTTGCGCCTGAGGATGATGTCCTGATCTTCGGGGAAATCTACTCGCGTGATGGTCGATCACTGACAGCGGAAGCGGTGGCCCGCGCAAATCAGCTTCGGATTGACGATCTCCCCTATGATCAAGCGTTAATCCTTGGGCCAGAAGATGGCATTCCGATCATTGAATTCACAGATCCCGATTGCCCTTACTGCCTGCGCTATGACGAATTTATCCGCAACTCGGAGGTGCCTGTGAAGAGGGTCATCTTCTTCATGACGCGGATTCACCCCAACACTGCCCCGGCCAAAGCACAGCACATTCTGTGCTCTGCCGATCCGGCCAAGGCATTTGACGATGTGTACCTCAAGCGAGCCAGCGCAACCGAGCGGTGTCCGGAAGCTGTGGAGAGACTGGAAGTACACGACACGATATCAACCCAATGGCGTGTGAATGGCACACCAACATTGGTGCTTGATGGCAGCCCGGTAACGGGCTTCAGGAAAGAGGTAGTGGCTAACTTCCTCGCTAATAAATCTAAGGAGAGTTTGAAATGAACCAAATGAAAAGTGCCTCAGAAGTCGCTCACTCAGAACTTCAGCGCCTGTCCGCAATTGCCAAAGCGCGTTTCGGGTCGTTCCGTGAAGCGGCTCCCGTAGCTGCTGTTCCGCTGCTTGTATTGGGGTCAATGTCTGCAAGCGCGATCACAGCACCCGCGACCGGCACGTTCGCCTACGATCTTTACGACGTAGCGGTGAACGACATGCTGAAAGGGCCGGTCGGCTTTGTGGGCGGCCTGGCAGCCATCGTCCTGTCAGCCGTCCAGATCACCAAGAACTGGATGCTGGCTGCCGGTGGCGTGCTCGGTGGTACCGCCATGATCAAGGCGGACAGCATCACCACCTCTCTGGGCATGGTGCTCTAAGAAAAGATAGGTAAAGGAGGGCCGTCGTGGACCAGTCAAGATTACCGATCTACCTTCATCAGCCGCTTCAGGTTTTGTGGTTTGACGCGCATGAGATGGCGATCATCGTGATTTTTTATCTAGGCGCAACAATCTTCGGAGGTATCGCCTACATAACCCTGTTCCTCGGTCCGGCCCTCCTTATTCCAATGAAACGCAGGCAAGCCCGTGGTTGGTTCGGTCACCTCGCCTACGCCAACGGATTTTTTGAGCTGAAGGGCTACCCCCTCCCAACAGCAACCAAATTCAACGAGTGACTGTATGAAAAGCCTCTTTTCCAATCTCTTTGTCCAGGACAGCAGCAACGTGTTCGCGGAAAACCGGTTGCTCAAGCTCGGTTTCATTTGCATGGTGCTTTTCTCTGCCTTCCAGGCCTTCTCCATCCATGGGGCACTTGAAAAACAGCAAACCCATATCGTGCCGATTGGTGGTCAGGGGGATTTCGTAATTTCCGGCTCCACAGCCTCTGATGATTATTTGCGCTCAATGGCCCGTTACATCGTGCACATGGCCGGCAACCTTTCCGCTGCAAGCGCGCGACGTCAACTCAACGAATTATTAGTGCTTGTCCACCCCGACAAGTATTCAGAGTACCGGGATCTGTTTACCAAACTGGCCACCGGTATCGAGAAATACCCCACGGTGTCTTATGTCGTGAATTGGAAAGGAAACCGGGACATAAAAAAGATCGGAGAAAACACCCTGCGGATAGCTACGACGAAACGAAGGATCGTCGGGGACTCAGTTACCAGGACTGAGAATGTCACATACGAAATCACATACGCCATAACGCAAGGGCGGTTCTGGCTGCAAGGAATCAAGGAGGTTTCCGACGATGCGTAACCTATTTATCGGCTTGGCCATGGCGACCGCCATCATGCCAACCTTCGCGCACACGCAAACGGTTCGGCCAGATGTGGTGACACCGATTGAAATGTCCAACCGTGACATCAACCGTGTGACCTGCGTTGATGGGGCGATCAATGACGCTTTTTTCTCCCAGGAGAAGGGCATTGTCGTTGAAAACTCTGGAAACAACAGTTTCGTGAAGTTCCTGATCAACGATAACGGGCAAAGCATGGATTACGTCACCGCCCGGAGCGAATTCTATATTGTTTGCGCTGGTGACATTTACACGCTGATGGTCACCCCGAAAGACATCAGCGGACAGACTATCCGCCTATCAACTGGCGCGAAGGTCCGGATCGAAGAGAATCAAAAGCTCCTTTCACCGTTGCCCGACGAAGAGCGTGCGATTTTCCTGACGCTGGCAGCTCTCCGTGATGACATACCCGAGTCTTTTACGGTAACAGACGAACCGCAAGACCGTTGGCACGCCGACAAAACACCCTCGAAACCTGGCACAAAGCTTTCGCTGCGCCGTTCGATTCGGGTGGAAGGTATGGGCCTTACACTCAAGGAATTCTTGGTGAAAACCCAGTCTGGCACAACTTTCGAGGAAACTGATTTTCTGGCAACACAGATCGATGACTCGATCTTCGCCGTGACCATGGATCCCCTGCGCCTGGAGCCCGGGCAAATTGGTCGTCTCTTTGTGATCAGTAAGGAGGGATTCTAATGGGGAACTGGTGGAGTAGCCTGACTGCTGACAACAAACTCAAGTATCGTAAGTACGGCTTAATCGCAGGATTTCTCTCCCTGCTTCTCGTTGTCTACTACGCCTCTGGCCAAGATGAAAAAGAACCGGTGAAGGAAGTCGACACTACCGACCTTTCCCTGGGCTCTGATCTTCTTGAGGACGATATCAGGGCAAAAGTTGATCGAGACTTGAAACAGGTTGGCGAGACTTTGGCTGAAATGGAGCGAAGGCAGAGACAATACGACTCCGTTCTCGCTGCCCTGGAGAAAGGTCAGAAATCAGTTCCGGCGGAATCAGAGCCGGAGCCAGTGAACCCGTTGGCTGAAGTAGATGACGCGGAAATAAGCTACCCACCACCACCCTCGGGATATACCCCGCAGTTCGAAGAAATGGCAGCGCTTGATACTGTTCCAGTTCAAGCCAAAGTGATGGGCGGTATTTCAAGGGCTCCAGGTGCTGAGCTGTCGCCAGAAACCACGGCAAAAAAAAAGCCTTCGATCTACATGCCCCCGTCGTTCATGCCTGCAATTCTTCTGACGGGATTGAATGCCCTTACCTCGGAACTAGGTGATGCAAATCCGGAGCCGGTTATCCTTCGGGTCCAGGCTCCGGCCGTTCTCCCAAACTCTGTGAAAGCCAACCTTAAAGGCTGCTTCGTGGTCGCCAACGCTACTGGCAACCTGGCGCAAGAACGGGTCAACCTTCAACTCGTAAGCCTGTCTTGCATGTCGCTCAATGGCGATGCCGTTATCGACCAGCCAGTTCAGGGCTTTGTCGCCGATGCAGACGGAAAACGCGGGCTGACAGGGATAGTTGTCACGAAGATGGGTGCCCACGTCGCACGCACCATTGTTGCTGGACTTTTTGAGGGCGCCGGTAACGGAATATCGGCCGCAGCCTCCACCACCTCAACATCCCCGCTCGGAACAACTCAGGTAATCGATACTGACAGCATGTTGCAGTCGGCAGGCGGACAAGGCCTGAAGTCTGGGGCCCAAGCCGTCCAAAAGCTGTTTCTGGACCTCGCGAAACAAACCACTCCCGTCATTGAAGTTGGTGCCGCCAAAAAGCTCACGGTGGTCATTCAGAAGGGCGTATCACTGGAAATTAGGGAGAACTAAATGAAAAAACTGAACCTCTGCATCGTTACACTAATGGTCTCCGGTTGCTCCTTGGTGCCTTATGAGAACGAGTTTTCGTGCCAGCTTGAAGACAACTACGGCAAGTGCATCAACGTCGAAAGCGCCTACGAAGAGGCCGTAACGGGTGTTGAACAGTACCCCCACATGCAAAAGGCCTCGGAACGCAATCGTCAGGCCCGGGATGAGCGGGCCGTTAGTGGATCCTCTCGAGTGAAAGAGCAGCCGATTGGCGCCCGCCAAACAACTAAGACCCCAGAAACTGCCGTCCAAGTCATAGCCCCCGAACCATCTGCATACAGCGGTTACCGTGATGCGGTTTATGACCAACTAGGCTCATTGGTGGCCCAGCCTCGGACGCCCATGATTAAACCTCCAAGGGCGGTACGCACCATGATCCTGCCCTATTCCAGTGAGCTGAAGAAGGATCGGCTCTACATGCCGCGCTTCATTTACTCAATTGTTGATGAGCCGCGTTTCGTGATGGGGCAATACCTCTACCGGAAACCTGAGCTAACGGAGTCCCTAATTGACAGCGTCCGGGAGAACAAGGAATGACAGCTCTCGAGAAGCCATTGGGACCTCTCGCCAAAATGCGCCAGATCCTCCTCGGTGACGGTGGAGGCGTCACCCACAAAGACCTGGAGTCTGAGCTGGTGCGGGTGAAAATGTCCGATTATCTCCCGTGGGTATCTTTTGACCAGGATCGTCAGGCTTTCCAGACGCTGGATAACAAGCACGGTTACATTTGGGAGATAACCCCTCTGACCTTCCTGGGAGGTCGCGACCTGAAGCAACTTGAGACGTTTCTATCGATTGCCTGGCCGAAACGGACCATCATGCAATTCATCCTGTATCCGGACCATAATATTGATGGCTTCCTCGAAGACTACAAAAACACGAAAACGCGCAAGGATCCGCTGAGCCAGAAAAGTGTTCAGGAATACGCAAAATTCCTGAAAGAAGGTACGAAGGGGGTAAAGGCCTTCCACGGGATCCCGGTCAGGAACTTCCGGGGCTTTCTCTGCATAAAAACAAAAGAACCTTTACCCGATGACGTAATATCGATTGCCGAAGAGACATTGCAGGGGGCGCATTTGGCCCCTCGCCGATGGGGTCAGGGCGACCTTGTGGCTTGGGCTCGCCAGTTTTTCAACGACCCGTATGCGCCACCAAATGGGCGCTGTGACAGCCTGATCCCGCTTCGCAAACAGATCATCAATGCTGAAACGAAAATCGAATTCCATGGCCATAACGGACCTTTTGAATTGGGTCGTCGTTACGGTCGAGTCCTGACTCCCAAGGTCAATGCTAAAACCATCGATGCATTCACCTCAAACACGCTCATTGGCGGGGTAATGGGGCCGTCTGAAGACAATGACCAAATAACCTCCCCCTTTCTTTTGTCACTCAATATCGTCTACGAGGACATCAAAACGAGCATTCACCAAAAGGCCTCCGCAACCATGGCTCAGAAGGCCACCGGATCCTTTGCCAAAGCAATTCAGCGCCGCACCGAAGAGTTCTCTTGGGCCTTGGATCAACTCGAACAAGAGCGCTTCATGACCATTATCCCGAGCCTGGTTGTGTTTGGTGACACGGAGGAGGACACCATCGATAACGTGTCGCGGGCCCGGCGGATATGGGAATCGAAAGAATTTCAGATGCAGGAGGAGTCCACACTCGAAAAGCCGATGTTGATCGCGTCATTGCCATTCGGACTTTACGATATTGATAAGAACATCCAACTCCTCGACCGCCATTTCTATGCCCCCCAATCGACGGTAGCTCGGTTCCTTCCCGTTCAAGGTGACTTTCAGGGGGCTTCGCGGCCTGTTTTGGCCTTTGTAGGAAGAAAAGGGCAGGCGGTTGGAATCGATGTGTATGACAAACGGGCCCACAATCATAACTTTCTGATTGCGGCGGGTTCTGGCGCTGGGAAGTCATACAGCCTCAACAATATCTGCTCTAACTACTACTCAGCCGGCTCCCTGGTTCGAGTGGTTGATATTGGCTATTCGTTCGAAAAACTCGCGCGCACGGTGGGAGGCCGATTCATGGATTTTGGAAAAGAAAGGGTGGTAATCAACCCTTTTACTTCCCAATCCAAGGACGCGGATGATCTAGCCTCTGACCTGGTGGCCACGGCCAACATCATCGCGGAAATGGCCTACTCTGCCTCCCGTCAGCCGCTACACGAGACAGAATGGACCCTGATCAAAGAGGCCGTGAGATGGGCAGCTGAGACTGGCGATGTTGAAAACGGCATTGATACTGTTCAACGGTACCTGCGCCGCTATCCGGAAGATGCCGTCGATAAGCCGGAGTTTTCCGGGGCGATCGACAAGGCACACGAGCTCGCGTTCAACCTATATGACTTCACTTCCAAAGGTAACTTCGGGCAATACTTCAATGGCAAAAGCACCTTCAACATTGCGAATGATGATTTTGTCGTGCTGGAGCTGGAAAAACTCAACTCCCAGAAGGAGCTGTTCAACGTTGTCATCATGCAGGTGATGAACTCCGTGACACAGGACCTTTACTTGTCAGACCGCTCTCAGGAAAGGTTCATTCTATTCGAAGAAGCGTGGCAGTATTTCTCGGACACCTCCGGCACAGGGAATCGACTGGGAGCCCTGATTGAAGAGGGGTACCGGCGGGCCCGAAAATACGGCGGCTCGTTTGGAATTGTCACCCAATCGCCCCTCGATCTTCTGAAGTTCGGCCCGGTCGGTACCGTCATCAAGAACAACGCAGCGTTCAAGTTTTTCCTCGAATGTGAGGACTACAAAAAAGCAGTGGATCAAGGCGTTCTGGACTACCAGGGCCTTGCCGTCGACCTGCTGACCTCCATCCGTGCCAATAAGCCTAAATACTCCGAGATCTTTTTCGAAACGCCTTTGGGGAAAGGCGTGGGGCGGCTTGCAGTCGACCCATGGAACCATTGGGTGGCCACCTCCAGCCACGAGGATGTAGCTGCTTTCAATGCCCTGATCAAACAGGGCATACCGCCTGTTGAGGCCATATCCAAGCTATCAGGGGTGCCGATTTGAGGTATTTCATCACGATCCTTGTTGCACTGCTCCCCTGCACCCTTCAGGCGGACCCCGCCTCGGTTGCAACTGCGGAGTCTACTGTCCAGGGTGCGATGGCCAATTATGGCTCAGCCGATGCGATCAAGGAAAACCTAACAGCACCACTTATGTCCGACGACGCCATGAAAACCTTTGATGGCACTCAGTTCTCAGCAAAACTGGGCTGCAACTCCAGCCAGCAATTCCTGGAGATGTTTATTGCACCCTCAGCCTCGGGCGATATCACTACCCTGCAAGCATCCCAGGATACCAACCTGGATGGCGTCGTTGATCATATTTACGCCCCCTCTTTGCCGATCTCCGGTGTCTGTGCGAACGGTGCAATTTCCTGTGACGCGGGCACGTGGAACAACTGCTCTGCATTGGCGTGGACCCCGAGCGCCGCCGGAGAGCTCAGCCTGGCACCAACCGACCTCGAATCCCTGGGCGGCTGCTATTGCATTAACAATTCCTGTGGGTCGGGCTTGGTCATGGGAAATCTGGAAAAAATTCTTTCTGATCTGGGTGGTGGGGCCACGGGCTCGCTTACCGCGCAGTCTGAATATTTAACGATTTCTGAAGTTGGCGTGAGTGGCCCGATGATCAAATTCTACGCTCAAAAGGCCGGCGACTGCGCAACAGGTTCTCCACTCCTAAAAGCCTATAAAGGCAATCCAGGTCAGCTTTCCAGCGATGCGTTCGCCGCCACCAGCAGTGATCCCACGTACGATCTGATAACCAATTCTCCTGCCGCAAATGCCAATGCAGGAGACATCAAGCAGTGCATTATGCGTCGTACGATTACGGTGGCCGAAAATGTCACAGACCAGTTTGTGGACGTTCGCATAGCTGCCCAGGGACGCGTCTACCTGACCATCGAGTTCGACTTTAAAGACGGCTCCTGGCGGAAAGTAAGTCCAACAGATGGTGGTAACGTCCAGGCGATCGTTCCTACCCTTGACCACGGTGAGATCTGTGGCAATGGCCTGTCTGTCGCCGCCTCCAGCTTTCATCAATGGACCGGAGCCACCGGGATGTGGGGGAATTACGACACCACAGTGCATTTCCGCGTACTTCAGGAGCCAAGTTGTGCCAACAATCTGGTTGGCCGCGTCCAGATCCAAGACACCACAAGCGGCGGCAATGCCAAATACTGGCTTGGTGGCCGCTTCCGCTTCAAAACCCAGAAAGTCGAATGCACCCTTTCAAGTGATGCCATATACGATGGCTGCAACGCCTATCGAAACGATACGTCCTGTGTCCTGAAGGAAGAGGATGTAGACGGCGTAACAACTATGACCAATTACGTACCTACTAGCCTCACCCCCTTACCAACCGTGCAGCCGATCACCGGAAGTTACTGCAACATTCCGGTTACCCGGGATTGGTGGGAAAAGAAGCGCACCTATCTTTGCGAGACCAACACCACCTACAACTTTGATGACGCTCTGGCTCGCGCCGACCATGTGCAAACCACTACCACCGGTACCGGCTATGAAGACTATCTAAAACAATCGAACGGCTCTATCACCACACCAACAGGATCCTTGACCACCCTGTCCGAGGTCGCAGTACCAGCCTGCACCCAGGCCTGTAAGACACGCAAGCCACGGCGAGCAACCGACGCCACTCAATCCGGCGTGGTACTGGAAAACCGCACCGACCCGGATACCTACGATTATTTCTATAGAGAATGCAGCAGCAATGTTTGTCCTTTAGAGGCGGGAGAAACCATTGTCGAAGCCTGCGACTGCCTAAATGAATTCGGTGACGCTGCCGCCACCGTTCAAGCCATCCGCCAAGCATCGAGGGACACGATATGCACAACTGGCGCAAAGGCTCCGCTGTAATTCTTGGTCTGTTCTTGGCCACCGTTCAGCCCTCTTGGGCGGCTAATTGGGCATGTGGACAGGACATCAATGGCGACGGAGAAATATCCGCATGGGGAGAAACCGGAACTTGCTTCGAGTCTCCAACCGGAGGCCAGCTTTGCCCCGTTTCTGCGGTTAGCTGCACCAGTAATCAGGTAATGGCCTGTGAGCCCGGGAGCGCCATGCCCCTCAACTTCTCCGTGAATTTTTCCCGACTGGGACCGGGCAATACGGAGGTCTCCTTCGATCTGGTCGCAGGCACCTTCAGTACTGCTCAAAGCGGCGTTGCTGGATCTGTGCCAACACTGGACTATGACGCGATCTGCACCAATGGGCATCCTGTCGCATTCTCCTTGGCCCAGATCTGGGATGCCCCTTCTTTTACGCAATCTCCGTCAACTAATGTGAATCGCGTTGTGGTCCAAGCGCCCAGTTGCTCTAACAACTTACAGGGTATCGTGAGGCTGGAAGACAACTCCGGCTCGGTCGTTGGTGGCTATCAGGTTTCTGGAAGTTTCGAGTTTGCTACCACACAAGAAACGTGTTCCCTGACAACCGAATATGGGTGCCCGTTAGGAGGCGGTTACAGCTGCATGGAAAACAGTTCCGGTACCCAGCAATGCAGCCCGAACACTTGTGTCGATCTTGACTCGCAGCCACCGGTTACGGAAGACATCAACACCGACATGTTCCAGGATGATGGCGCTCGCGCCTCTGACGGCACCTGCCTTGGTCAAATGCTCATATTTAGTGGCCGTTCTATGAGATGCGATAAGGCTGGAGTGTCGACCGCCTTTCAAAACTGCTGCAAAAATACAGGAAAGGTTCTTGCCGACGATACAGGCGACTCAGGCAGCCCCACCCAGGCGATTACACAACTATTTGACGCTCTGACACAGGGCAAATCCGAGTATGAAGCCGCACTTGCCGCCGGCGCACCAACACTGGTAGCCAGCAACCTTGCCGCTAACAAAGCGACTGACGTCATGGGCGACTACGGTGCGGTTATGAACCCTGTGGCCATGGCAGGCGCTGTTGTTGATTACTTCACTCAGTCCTGTGATCAGACCAGCACCGAAACAGGCGTTCTCAACGGCTCCGGGTTTTGCTACGAAATCGGCGAATACTGCCGAGAGAAATGGGAGTTTGTTGGCTGTGTTCAGAAATCAAAATCCTACTGCTGCTTCAATAGCAAAATGGCTCGGATCATCCATCAACAGGGCCGATCTCAGCTCAATACTATCGGCGGCTTCGGTTCTCCCGAAAATCCCGATTGCCGTGGTTTGACGCCGGAGGAGTTCCAATCCATCGATTTTTCAAAGATAGACTTTTCTGAGTACTACGGCGACCTGGTACCGGACACTCAAGCACAAATGACGGATAAGGTGAATGATGGGATTACGGACTTTTTTAATAGCGCTCAGTAGTTTGCTCGCCATGCCATTATTGGCGGCCGAAAGCCATGTGATAGGCCGGGTATACGACATCGCGGAACCCGATGCATTGCAGGAGATTCAGTCTCGCGTTAGCCAGATTGATTGGCAAAAAGTGATGTCTGAAGGGGTCGAGCGCAACACAGCAGCCCAACCGGTACCCCTGCCCGGCGCAAAAGAGAATCGCAGTCGCTACCACATTCCCTGGTACACGGCAGAATTTGACGTAAAGGATCAAACTGGCGAGGTTATCTACCCCAAAGGATACCGCTTCAACCCCCTAGAACATGTCCGGCTTCCACAACGATTGGTATTTATTGCCGAACAAGACGTGCCCTGGGCAAAAAACCACCTCAATACAACGGATATGGTGATGATCACCAGCGGCGACTACCGGGAAATAGCAGTCGAGCTCGAACGTCCTGTTTTCATCCTTACCGAAGAAGTTCGCGATCGAATGGCTCTGCAATCAGTACCCGCTATCGTGACCCAAGAAGGCCCAACGCTTCGCATTGAGGAGCACCAGAGAAGGCTATAATTTTATATACATTCATATATAACTAGGCTAGACTTTGATTACTGAACAAATCGGGTCTGGCCACCAATGAAACTACTGCTACTCCTGAAAATCTGCGCTTTGGTTGGGCTCTTTACGATCCCAACCGCCCATGCCTCCAAATGCGATAGCGGGGTTATCAACCCCATTTCAGACATTTCCTGGCAATGCATTTTCCCAATTCGGATCGGCGGCCTGTCCATTGGTAAGGGGGACAGCGGCATGCCGGATCCTGGTGCAGACACGCCTGACACTGTTTGTAGCTGTAACACCGGCGCGATAAATCGGTATGGATTGGGTATCTCAATGTGGGAGCCCGCCCGGATAATCGACACAGTGTCAGACCCTTACTGCATCATGCCTCTTGGCGTGAAACTCATGAATACCGGTGGAAAACTTGGGGGCTCCCACTTCCGAAACGATGGGCAAGCCAAAACCTTCCAGCAAATGCACTATTACATGTTCCCAGCATTCAGCATTCTGGGATTCTTCTACGACATTCCTTGCATAGCTGAACGCCAATTCGACGTAGCAATGCTGACAGAGATAGTGCCTACCTGGAACAACGAAATCCTGGCCCTCGTCATTAATCCCGAGGCTCTTCTTTTCGCCAATCCCGTTGCGAACCTTGCTTGTGCAGCCGATTCTGCCGGCGCTTTGGCAGGACGTCCTGTCAATTCCCTCTTTTGGTGTATGGGATCTTGGGGGAATGCTTACCCACTTGCCGGATCAATTACAGGCACTGACTACGTAACCGCAAATGCAGGCATTGCCGCCCGGGGCATCTACTTCATGGCCCGCCTCGGCTTGCTCAAAGAATCGTCCTCTGACGGCTGTTACACCGCTCCAGTTCCGATTTGGTCCAAGGACAAGTACAAGCTGCAACTCATGAAGCCTGTTCGCGACAACAGTTGCCGCCCCATTGGGCAGACTGGATTGCTTTGGAGCCATTACAAACATCCCCCCGTTGGCGGCGATAACTTTTCATGGATGGTTTTCAGGAGGTTGAACTGCTGTGTCTCCTATTAAATTCTGTACTTCAATTACGATTGTGCTGGCCCTGCTCTCGGGCAAGGCCATGGGTGAATCTCCTGAGGACATCCCGACACTCCAGGACCAGGTCAGGATCCCTTCTGAAATCATGGAAGCTGCGCATAGGGCTAAGACCGCTGCTACCGTGAAACCCGACATTCAGGCGCGGGCCGCTGCCGTGATGGAGCAAGTAAATAGCGAGGCCTGGCAACGGCAAAAAAACCAGTTCCTGGCTGCGATCAAAAATCAACACGGCATCCCCGAAGAGGAGCAGAGTAAAACACCCTCCACCCGTGCCCGCCCGTTACTTTTCATTTCTTCTTCAATGCCCGAAATCACCCTGAGGAACTACGCCCGGGACCTTGAAAAGGTAAAGGGTGTACTGGTCCTGCGCGGAATGATTGGGGGCATGGAAACGACTCAGGCAACCATGAAGTTCGTTGCCGGGCTGCTAAAGAAAAACCCTCTCTGTGAGGGACCAAAATGCGCTCTCCGCGACATAGAGGTGGTGGTCGACCCAATTCAGTTTCAAAAGCATGGAATCCAACAGGTGCCAGCTTTGGTCGTAGAGCCTTCATTTGATTTCCAGAGCTATTGCGAGAATGGCGCCAACGAAATGACCACCCCACGCCCGGTGGTTTACGGGGATGCCAGCCTGAGAAGTCTTCTTAACTCTCTTACCAATATGAGCGATGGCACATCGGCAAAGGCACTGCTCGCTGCAATGGAGATGCCCAATGACTAAGGACAAACTCAAGAACATAATCCTGACCTTCGTGGTCGGGCTCCCCGCGGCCTGGGGAGTCAGCCACTTCTACAAGCACGTCAACATCACGACGTCGCAGTCCCTCGATCATCGAGTGTTCTGGATGACGGATGAGGTACCAGGGCCGGGCGACTACGCAACGTTCGAATTATCACACCCGTTAGCCGGTCCCGAACCAGTCCTTATTAGTAAACAGCTCAAGTGCTGGCCCGGCGAAACACTGAAAGTCGAAGGCCGCGATTTTTGGTGCGGAGGTCATTACTTGGGTCGAGCCAAAACCAAAACCCTGACTGGCAAGCCCCTCCCCCTCTTTTCATTCAGCGGTCCGATACCTGAAGGCAAAGCATTTGCCTTTGGAAGCCACCCCGACTCCTTCGATAGTCGTTACTGGGGGTTTGTGGAAATTGCCACTGCCAAACGGCTTGAAGCAATCTTCTAGGGGATCTAAATGAACAAATTAATCCTGTCGCTTTGCCTGTGTATCGCTACCGCTTGCGCCTTTGCCGCTCAAGACACCGACAAACAGACCTTTGGGTACCACTGGTATGAAGAGCCCGTGAAACCCTCTAAGGAGTCTGAGAAACAAGAGCGCCAACCCTTGCCACCCCCTCCGCCGGCCGAAGAAATGCTGGATATGCACCCGGACGATCTTAAGGCGATGTTGGAAACCTATCTGAAAGAGGCCGTTTGGCTCCGGACGCCTGAAAGCGTCCTGGCTTATTACCAGATTCAGGATGTTGTCAGGCGGAAGGCCGCTGGCTTCACAGCCGTTAGCCAGATGGTAATGCTCCAAAACCCGAAACTGAACGGGGCGTCCCAATACCCGACAAACAATCCTGGGCGAAAGGCTGAGCTTCAACAGCGGGCTGCCGATCAGAGTGACTATCTGGGTCAATATCGCGGCAAATATGCCCTGGCGATGTTCTCCACCCCACAATGTCCATACTGCTCGCCCCAGCGCAACATCCTGAAATTGGTTGCAGACAAAACAGGATTAGAAGTTACGGAAGTAGATATCACTCGAAACCCCGATGCTCAGGCACGATTCGATGTTCAGGTTACGCCGGCGATCATCCTCATCGAGCGTAATAGCGAACGCTGGATGCCGATTTCAGTAGGGGTTGAGAGCGCCTCAAAAATACAAACGAACACCTACCGGGCGATTCGCTACTTACGAGGCGAGATCTCGCCCGAGCAATTCCTTACTCCAAGACACCGTGAAGGTGGCTTCTTCGATCCGCGCATTTAATCAAGGATGGATCCCATGAAAAGAGCCCTTTTCCTCAGCGCGATATGCTTGAACCTTACGACTCCCTTCGCCCATGCAGATTGGACGGACGACTGGTTTGCATCGAGCACTTCATCTGGCGCATCCAGTTACAAAAACCAGCAGCGAGGCTTCTACTCTGCCGGTTCCTATTCAGCCCGTTTGAACGTGTCTACGGATCCACTTGTAACGATTGCACCCCCGCGCATTGAGGCCGGTTGCGGCGGCGTAGATCTGTTCCTGGGTGGTGTCTCAATGCTCGATGCTGACTACCTGGTGGACAAAATGCAGAACATGATTGCTGCCGCCCCGGCCATTGCCTTCGACACAGCCATGAAAGTGATGTCAAAAGAGCTGTCTGAAACAATGAAGTCCTTCGAGCAGATCATTAACGAGTTGAATGGGCTGCAAATCAATGACTGTCAGTTTGCGAAGAAGCTAGGCGCCCCGATTGGCAATGCAATTGGGCAAGCAGCGGCTCCCCATTTAGGTTACCTCGATTCCAAAGTGGCTGCCCTAACGGGGTCAACGGATAGCTGGCAGGAATCCAAGGAAAATCAGAGCGCCGCGAACAATGAGCCCACCGAAGATGTTAAGCAGCTTGTCGCGGACTGCCCCACACAGTTCAAAAACATCTTTACCAGCGGGTCATTGTTGCAGAACGCCGCTGACGAGTTCGGGTTTCAATACGTCGATACCATGCGAGGCTTCTTGGGGGATGTTTTCATCAACGCAGGGCCTGGGGTTAAAGCACCCATCATAGAACCGGTGAGCTCCTGCCCGGAGAACGATGAATCCAGCATTGAAGACTTTGTGCATGGCACTGCCATGAAAAAAGTTCAGGTGGCCGCAGGTACCAACTGCATCCAGGATTCGGCAACGCCCAATGGCCTCCTTGGATTGGTAAATGCTCAGATGACTGGCATTGCCAACAAACTCGAAACGAAATCCGCTCTCACCCCGGCGGAAGAGGCATTCCTTGAGGCCTCACCGGTCCCTGTGCTGCCTATCCTCGTCGATTCAATCGCGCTTGGTGACAAGGACATGGCGATTGCTCTTACCGAAGAGGTGGTGGCGTACGCCTACGCCTTCTACATGATCGACGACCTTTATAACACGGCCGACAACATGCTCAGGGAAACCTCTGCGGTAATGAGCAATACGATGGCTCCCGGACCTACCTGCGACCGCAGCGTTTTTGCAGAAGCCTATGCGCACCTGGATGCTATCAAGCGGGATGCCTATCAGTTCCGAATGGCTGCGCGAGACAGCTACCTGAAGAAAACCGAGGAGCAGCTGGCTCATATAGCATTCACCAAGGCTCAGTCAGAGAGACAAAAAGAGGTATTGAAACGCAACTCAGAGGATATGACCCAATGAGGCCCTTGAATTGGGTCGTTGCATTCCTCTTGCTTTTGACCCTGCCAGCTCAGGCATTCGCCTTGGATATGGATTTCTATACCTACGACGGCTTCTCGGAGACGGTGAACGCCTTCAAGCGGGTATCCCTGGTCTTCGCTAACAACGAATACACGACCCTGTTCTTCGTTGCCGTAGTCTTCGGACTGCTTTTCGGCGGCATGTTCACCTACGCCAGGGGCATTATGAATTTTCAGAACTCAGCCTCTGGCTTGAGTCTGGCCTGGCTTATGACCACGCTCATTGGCGTGCTCATCTTTAAAGCCCTGATCACACCAAAAGGCACCATCCATGTTTACGACCCTGTGCGGAATGCCTATGAGGCCGTCGCTGATGTTCCGGACCTGATTGTTCTACTTGCAGGTGTTACGAACAAAGCTGAGCGAGCGGTCCAACGCATCGTCGATGCCTCAGCCGCACATCCATACGAAAATGAAGCCGGCGGCGTGAGTTTTGAACTGCTCCTCAACGCGACCACCGACCGGACCTTTTCCAGCAACTACTATCTCCAAAAATCAATCCGTCAGTATTTTAAGGATTGCTCCAAGCTCGCTCTGGTATTGCCATCCTACAACGTCGATCTGGAAGACATAAAAAGTGGCACAGATGACCTCCTCACCACTCTGGCCGAGATGCGCTCCGCATCCATGTTTACAACCTACTACTCTTCCGGTGCGAATAAGGGAGGCACGGTTCTGAGCTGCAATGACGCCTACGACAATTTTTTAGCGCCGCAGCTCAACGCAACCGCCACGTACGATGAATTCTTGGATACTGTCTGCGTAAAAAGCGGCTTCGACATAGCAAATCTGCCTCAGAAAACAGCGTGTGAAACGAAAATCCAAACGATGAACGCCAACGTTTTCGGGGCCCCGGGCGCCCCATCTGCCCAACTCCTAAGAAACGTCGTTATAAGTAATGCAATGTCACAGGTGATGCTCGATGAGAACCCCGACGCTGGAATTCGAGCTTTAACCAACCGCTCAATGATGACTAACGGGTTGGGTATTGCCGTGGCGGCCAACGAGTGGATGCCAAAAATTCGAGCCAGCGTAACTGCTATCGTTCTTGGCCTAATCCCCGTCCTGGTTCTCTTCATCGTTACCCCAATGTTTCCGACCGCCTTGAAGCTGATCATTGCGCTTCTCGGCTGGATCACAATTTGGGGAATCCTTGATGTGATCATCTCGCAGATTGCAATGGACCAAGCATATGACGCTATCCGGGAGATCCAACGCCATCAGATGGGCCTCTCTGCAATGTTTCTGGCACCTGAATCAGCAACCCAGGCGCTCTCTCTGTTCGGCAAAGCCCGCGGTATGGGAATCGGGATATCGGCCTTTATCGCCGCGATGCTTTTTAAAATGTCGCCCTATGGTCTTACGAGCCTAGCCGGAAACTGGTCAGGTCAGGTGGATCAGCAAGGCTCGTCAGCCGCTGACCAAAATCAATCCCCAGTCTCCAGCGCAAAGGCCTTGGACGATCTCGCAAGTGCCCGTGCTACCTCGAATCTGATTGCGGAAAGTGGTTGGGACAACGTTTCCAACACTACTGAGTACAACCGCGCAACTGATGTGAGCCAGGCCACCATGGAAATGGATGGCCTTTCTGGCATGGGATATGGAGGAGGCCCGGCCAGCCAGGGCGCAATCAAGGGGGCACAACGTGCTGGGCAAACACTCGGTGGAGTGGAAGCACGAAATACAGTTAGCGGTGCTACCAATGGCCCCGAAGAAATGAAAAATCTGGATGCCGGGGTTTCGAACATTGAGACGCAAAATCGCTTTGGACAAGCTGCTGGGCGTAAGGACTCATCAAATGAAATGGGCTTTAGAAATGTATTCTCACAATCTGAATACCTGACTGCAGCGAGCATTAATAGAAGTTCAGGCGATGCTGCCACTATTGGATCAATGGTTGACAGAATCCAGGACGCACATCCGGACATGGATCGGGGCGACGCTTGGAGAGTTCAAGCAATGGCCTCTAATGCCGATCTCATGGGCAAGCTGCAAGCTACAGGATGGCATGCCGACGAAGTTGTTCAAATGTCCGAGTTTATGGCGACCGCAACGCAGCAGCAACAAACGGGCATATTGGATTACATGGCTGCCAATAACCTGACCCCTGAAGAAATTTTCCAAGCCCGTGGTGTCGCATCAGCGGCAAACGACCATGGCACTTCAATGGCTTTACAGAATATTCCGCCTGAGCAATTGGCGATTGCTCAAAGTATCCACGCTATTCGTAATGGAGCTGACGCTAACGCCGTCATAAGTGCCTCTGCACAGCGTGGCGGTGGTGTTGTGGACTACGTTCAAAACGTCGCGACAATGGCACAAAGCGGGACCGCCGCAGATCTTTCGAAATTCGAGCTTTTTGCCGATGCATCTGGAATGGACCTGGCTGGCGCTGTGCTCAGAAATCGACTTGCTGAAGCGGGCTCGTTTTCCATGACCAAGGACGAAATGGTCAGGGCGCATGAAGATCATGGTTGGTTCACAGATAAACAGCTCGACTCCGTAGCCGATAGCAGTCGAGTTACTTTTGCCCTCAATGGCAACGGCGAAATTGTCTACAGCTCCACTCTTTCCGGAAACTCTACGGCCATAAATAACGGAACGAATATCGATAACAGCCACACCGAAACTGACACAACCCGCGTCGAAACCGGTGGCCGTCAAGAATTCCCGAACGCGGCAATGTGGGCCTTGAGCGATGATCCTAGCCATCAAGAAGAGCTTGCGACGGCTATGCAGAATCTACAGGGCGGGGCGAATGCCGGTAACCGTTTGGCATTTATCAATTCTCTAACCTCAATGCTAAATACCGTACGCGATCAGTCTCTGTCCACAGACGAGAGCATTGGATGGGAATTCCGCGCCGGACTTAAAGCACCCGACTGGACTCCACTTGATGTTGGTGGAGCAACAACCTCCACAGGCTCTGTAGCAGAGAACGAGCGATCCAGCATGAATCGTGAAGCGGTGAAACGAACTCTCAATGAGGCGTTCGATGTCGTGGAGCGCACCGAAGTTTCAGCATCCTCGCTCAACCCCGAGCAAGACAGATATCTGGCTGGAGCGGCATACCTTCAAGAGAAAATACAAGCAATTCGCGCAGACTCCGAATACTGGTCATCGACAACCTACGACCATTTATCCGATCACTCAGGAAAAGATTTTACAGGAAGCGACAAAAATGAAACTGACGATAATGGCCGGTCTCTTGGCCGCCGCGGTTATCGCTAACCCCGCCTCGGCTTCTGATTGGGAGCATTGTTATTTGGACGCCTCGAAAAGGTACCAGATACCTGCTCGGGTTCTCCGTGCCATCGCCCGCGTAGAGTCGGGCGAGAAATCAGGCGCAATCAATGAAGCTAACCGTAACGGAACTACAGACTACGGTTTAATGCAGATCAACTCTCAACACTTACAACGACTAAAGCGCTACAACATTTCAGAATCCGTTCTATTGAACAATCCATGCGCCAACATTCACGTGGGGGCCTGGATCTTGGCAGAAAACATGGTAACCGCCAAGGGCAAGCCTTGGTTGGCTATCGGTGCATATAACGCGGGCTTCCGAGAATCAACGAGCGCTGAGAAAGCAAGAAACCGGTACATCGGCAAGGTACGCCGGGCCCTGGCATCAATCACGGAGGAAGAAAATGGAATCCCCAAAGAAGTCTACTGAGCAAACACTGATCGACGCATTCACCAGGCAGCAAACCGCATTCGCTGACGCAATCATGGTGGAAACCCGAAAAACGAGGCGCAGCGCGAATTTCCGCTCAATCGGTTTAATCCTGGTTATTGTGACCATTTTCGTGTTCAACATCCTATACTCGCAAGGTATTGTTGGTGGCATCACGATTCCAAAAGGCGAATCCTACGTCTCCCTCGTTCGGTTAAATGGGCCTATTGAAGCGGGGAAGCCAACTGCGCTGCAACAACTCGAAAACCATCTTTATCAGGCTTTCCATGACGAAAAGGCGAAGGGGGTCTTGTTAGTTATTAATTCACCAGGAGGGACGCCAGTCCAATCCCATAAGCTTCACCAATACTTAACTCAGTTGAAGAAGGAGACCGGGAAGAAATTGGTGGTCTTAGGAGACGATATGCTGACATCTGGGGCGTATATGGTCGCGGTAGCCGCCGATAAAATCCTTGTTAATCCGGCAACCCTGACGGGGTCTATTGGAGTTTTTCAGCAATCTTTCGGCATCAAAGAGCTTGCCGACAAAGCAGGTGTTTCGGCACGTACCATCGTCGCTGGCGACAACAAACGCCGGCTAGATCCCTTCATGGACGCGACCACAGACGATTTAAAGAAAGTTCAAACAGTGCTTAATCAAATTCACCAGCAGTTTATTTCTGTGGTTAAGCATGGCCGCGCTGAAAAACTAGCCAAACATCAAGATCTCTTCAGTGGGGATTATTGGACCGGGGAAGAAGCGGTAACTCTCGGTCTGGTAGATGGCCTTTCTACCTACCACGAAATACTAGAAGTCGAGTTTGGATCTCAACACGCTTTGGATTACAGCCAAAAACCTGGACTATTTGGCCAATTACCTAGAGTGGCAGAATCCTTAAGCAGCTCCATCACATCAGCAATTTGGAGCCAACTAAGTCAGCACTCAGGACCACGGTTATAGTCACCCTGGCCAATCACAGGCCTCAAACAGTTGGGGCCTGGTACTACGCATGGCTTCTGTTTCCTTCCAGTCACGGCCATACAGAATATTCTGCTCTATTTCCCAATACTCTCTGTAAGAGATCAAGTCCATCAGCTCAAGAATGACACAGTCACAGACCCTGAAATCTTCCTGCGTCACCACACCATTCTCCGCCTCGATGTCCTCCAGGCAAACCTGAGCAATTTTAGTAGCACTCGTTATTTCCTTGATGGTTTGAACATCGTAAGTGCCATTTCTTTTCTCCATCGGTTGCTGGGCCCATGAACCTGAGGCGCACAGGACAAATGCCAGACCCAGCAAAGTATTTGACCACCAACATTCCATTTGTCTATCTCCCATTTCGATCCGTGTCTCTCAGAGCCTCCACAGCGACACCGGATAATACAGAGCCGCCAATTGATAGTACTTCCCTTGGGTATAAACACACCCATGCAACAAAACCAAAGAATATAAATCCAAAAGGAAACCAGAAAACATCAAACGAGAAGATTTCGCCATTGGGAAGTGGCCAATCACAGCGGCCATCTCCATTAACGACAGCCATTCCAAATATATAAGCCATCACCAGAACAAACCCCAGCGCGCGAATCCAGCCACGCGTGTAATGGAAAAAGAGACCAAAAAAGACCCCTGCCAGAATGCTGATTGCTCCAAAAATAAAGGTAACTTCCCATATAGTCATATCACGCAACCACGGCGATACAATTAATCCTGCGAACACCATGCTTGTGAAAAGCGGAGCAATGATGCACTTCATAACGCCTACCAGGTAATACATAGCACTCTCCCTCTGCTACAGGGACATCTCCTTAGAAGGGCCGCCCCGAATCTTCTCAACCGCTTTGTTAACGGCTTCTTTGACCACATTGGTCGCTTTCTCCAGCCGAGTTTCTTTAATAAGGCCATCACCCGCGAAGAGCCTCTCAACGCTAATCCGGCGGCCCTCTAGGGCGCTGGTCTTTTCTCCGGTTCTCTCTTCAATCCCCCGAATGAGCTTCGACTTGTCATCGGTATACACATAGGCGTTCTCTTTTGCCCGCGACAACGCCACATAAAACGTTTTCTGGTTTATCAGATTCCGGCGCCAGCTCTCTGCTAGAACAATGGCGTCGCGATATGTCTGACCTTGAGCCGAGAAAATAGTAGACGCGTAACCATGATCCCAGTGCCTCTGATCCTTCATGTTCAAATCAATGACGCGGCCATCCTTGAAACGGACCGTAGCCGTGTCGCCCTCAATTTTAAGCACTTCGCCTTTCAGCCCGTTTTTCAAGTCGAGGTCTTTATCGGTTTTCCGCCACTGTATCTGATCACCCTCAGCCAGCTTCTTCTCATCCTCACGGTAAACTTCAACGCCGTGCTTTGCCCTGCCCGCTACTTTATCGGGTCTCCAATCAACTACCTGGCCATTCTCTCGTTCGAATACTACTTTCTGGCCATCTACACGCAGGATCTTAACCCGTTCATTTATTTCCACTCCAAGCGTCTTAAAGGCTTTAGAAAATTCAACATAATCTCCGGCCGTATAGCCTCGCACACTCCCTTTTTCGACCCTTGTGAGTCCACGACTGACCATCACCGAAAACGAAGCTGAATCGGCGTTCAGCTCACCCCTCTGTTGCAGACCTTCCCGGATCCTCTGGTTCACCTCACCTCTTGTTTCATTGTCTGGGATCATCAAGAGGGTATCTGCACGGTCGCCCTGAGATCGGGCAACATACTGATCGACTATCTTATTTAAACGCTGTGCTTTATCGGCCTCTTCAACTACTCGGCCATCAATCTTTTTGAGCGCCTTCGCCGCATCACCAACCACACTATCCTTCACAGCGCTGAGCAAAATCGGGTTCCCCTTCTGGCGCTGAATTTCGTTCATGACGGCGGTTTTCATTCCGCCTCGCTGAAGCTGATTGAATGGCTTACCCCACTCAATGGCTCCGATTTGCGCCTTGTCCCCAACCAGGGCCACTCTGGCACCGGTCTTCCTGCTGAAGGTAAGAAGGTCTGCCATTTGAGATGAATTTATCAATGAAGCCTCATCGATCACCCAGATCTCTTTGTTATTTTTGCCGATACCGCCTTGGGAGTCTTTTTCACCATTTGCCAGGGCGTAGAGGTGACTGGCAATGGTCTGGCTCTCAATGCCTGCCCCCTTTTGCAGTTCTTCGGCGGCCGCCCCAGTCATCGCAAAACCTCGCACCTTATATCCCCGGTGCTCACCAATATCTTTCACAGCCTGGAGCATGTAGGTTTTGCCGGTACCAGCGTAGCCTTGTACCCCAACCACCCGATCTCTAGTCCCAACGATCGTCTGAACTCCGTCAAGCTGGCCTTTCGTCATGCCCAACTTTCCGGTGAAGTCCTTGATCGCCGACTTTCCAGCAATAGGCCTCAGCTCACCCTGCCCGGTCTTCACCAGGTCTACGATGTAACGTTCCTTTTTTAAGGCCTGAGGGGTCGTGAGATAATCAGCCTCCTTATCATTAACCCCCACCGCCGGCAGTAAGATCTTGGCCTCTTTCAAGCCAGAAATAGCGCTATTTACTGCTTGAAAGCTGTGCCGTCCAACTGCTGTACTCATCGTCGTCTTCAGCAATTCTTTCTCAGAGAACACGGCCTCTCTCTCCGCGAGTTTCCTGTAGGCAAATATCACATCATCTCTCGCGGACTCGCCTTTAAACACCTTTTCGCCGCGACCTTCCCCTTGAGGCGAGTTTCGATCCTGTGGCCCTGTCTCCCTCTCATCGACTGGCCCCCCAGGCGCCGTGTCGCTCCGTGGTTGAACTTCCGGATCAATCTTTACCCGATCTGGACCAGGTGTCGTTGAATCCTTGCCTTTGGGCTGAGCTGGCTGAGACTTGCCGGAATCAGCATTCTCGTGCTCTTTGTCCCGCTCAATCCGCTTCAACGGGATAGCCGGGAGCGTTAATCCGGCCTCTTTCAACTCCCTAGACCAGCGCTCCAAGAGAACCTCTTTTGTCGCCGTTTTCTTGCTATCGCGGGTCATCAACGACGCTCGATCCATCGCCTTAGCGCCTTCCAACCCGCGCTCCTTTGCGGCAGCTTCAATGTCTTTTCGGCGCTTCGAGAACAAGCCCCGGAGCTCCTGGCTAACCTCTTTAAGCTCGAACGTGCCTTTTTTACCTGGAACCACGGTATAACCTAACTCGGTCGCTTTCATCGCCAGTTCTGAACGGTAAATCTGACCAATAAGCATGGAGTTATCGTACATGCGACCGCTTTCGATAGAGCGCCACTGTGCGTCGTCCCGGAGGGTCGCATTAAGAATGACGCTATGAGTGTGCAACTGAGGGTCCAATGCCCGTGAAGTCGAATGGGTAAACATGGCCGCAGCCATGTTTTCGGTGCGAACAAACCGCGTCACGCCATTCTCACTTTTCCGGCCGCCCACCAGGTTCTTCTCCAGGTAACCCAGCGCTGCTTTAACTGATTCCTGATGAGCCTTAATCAGCCGCTCGTCGCCACCGGCCAACGCCATGATTGATACCGACTTGGGAGCAGAAAGCGTAAAGTCCCAGCCCTTCTTATGCTCAATACCGCCTTTGCCGTTAGCCCTACCCAGGGTATCCCCTGTAGGCAATCGGCCTTCTAGTGCATTCTCAAATACCTTCATGTCAACGGGACCACTCAGGCCCATCAAGGCCGCTCCATTTCCAAACCACTGGGTCGGAATTGACTCTTTCTCCCCGTTTTCGTCGCGGCTATAGTAATCCGCATCCTTGTAGTAGCTGCTCGCCACCTTTGCGCTACCAATCGCTTTGATGCTGATCATAGAATGGCTCCATCCCGGTACTTCAACGCCATTTGATCAGGGGTTTGCTCCACCTCGGTTTTTCCATCAATGGAAACGTCGGCATCGCCGTGAAGATCTTCATCGACAATCACTTCCTCCACGTTCAGTTTCCGATCAACAAAACCCTCCACCCGCCGCTTCAGTTCTTTTCGTTTGAGCACAAACTTAGCCACAGGAAAACTTCGCCCTAACTTCAAATAGCCATGCAGGTCAGGGAGGAATAAAATTTCCGTCGGCAACACAATGGGTCTTAGCTGCCGCTGGCGCGAAAGGGATACACCGTCTCGGATATCGTTTACGCCATAGGATATGCCTTCATTCGTTTCAAGCTGCTCCGTGGCCCCCAGCCCGTTACTGGCCCACTTTGCAGAACGGTCCTCATTGAACCGAAATACTGCCCAGGTGGAGCACATGCCCACCAGGGCATCGGCATCGTCCCGACCATAAATACCAACCAATTGAGGGTACGACTGCACCCCTAGAACACCGCAGCCGCCAAACTTCCTGGATTGCGCCAGGGTATCGGTCAGCGAGGGCAGCCGGTTCAAACTGGGCAACTCATCGATCATCAGCCAGATACGCCTGTCTCGGCAGGGTTTCATTGACAAAATGGCCGAGGACGCCGTGTCCAACCATGCCGTAATCAGGGGACGAACAACCTCTTTTTGGTCATCTTTCCTGGTAATGAAGATCCACTGGTCGACGCCGTCATTCTTTACCCAGTCTTTGATCGAAAAGGGATCGTCAGAGTCTTGCAGGTACTTCAGAGATCGCACATACGTTGCCAGAACCGCCCTTACCGACGCGGCCATTTTTTCAGCGCCCTCCGCGAGTATGGCCGCCCCTTCGGTACCCTTAAGATACCCAATGATCTCTTCCAGAGAAGCATTGAGGATTTTGTCCACAAACAGTCGATTAGAGCGTTGTGGGTGATCCGCAAGCTTCCTTGCCATTGCTGAAAATACCAGTCTTGCGGCCTGCGTCCAGAACGGGTCGTTGGACTTTTGCTCGGGAATGAAGGATGCAGCCAGCTGATCGAATTCATACTCTTCTTTGCACTCGCCCCACAGATCCCAGGACCGACCACGCGCATCAAAAGGACTCAGAATCACATCCTGGCCTTCACGAAAGAAGTGGGAAACCATATCCCCCGCCGGGTCATAAACAACCGCCCGCTCACCGCGCCGTCTGAACTCACTCAGCATTTCTTTATACGTCTCTGACTTGCCGGTACCTGGAGCCCCAACTACCAAGAAATGAGCAGGCTCTGAATCCTTCGGAATTGGTATACCCGCCATCTTCAGCCCTGCGGTTTTCGTGGTGCGTTTCACGGTCTTACCAAGCTCCTTTGCATCAACCAGTTTGCCTCCCCGGACAAACTCCTCATCTGAGAAGCCTTTACCGGTCGAGTTGAGAAATCGGAAAACCAGCGCGCTAAAGATCACCAGTGACACCAAACCAGTCACCACGCCAAACAGCAGTGCGGTATAGCTCCTACCAACAATCTCCTGTACCCCGGAATTCCTCAGATACCCCGCCGCCGGGATAACCCGATCGCGCCCATCCGGGTAAGTAATAGAAACAGTTGAATCCTCCAGTTTCAGACCTTCGTGTTTGACGTAGGCCTCGGCATATCCGATCGCTATGGATCTCTCAATCGGGTCCGTCTTGATCCAATAAGTGATCGCAACCGCTGCAATAAATAAAACCAGACAGGCTCTTGAGAACTGAACGACTACCTGCCAAATCATTCGGAAATAATGGATGGTGGTTTGACCACCACGAGTGAAATTACCTACTCCTGAACCCCGGAAAATGCTCATCTACAACACCCCCATCTTTTCCAGGATGGCTATCGAATCCTCCCGGGCCGCATTAATAAGTGATTCTTCGTGAACACCAGCAACGCGCTGGGAGAGGCACAGCGTCTGAACCCCTATCTTTAGAAGGGCATCCAATTTCCCGTTGGCCCCTTCCGTGGCGGCAATGCCACGCTCAATGATGATTCGCCACATTTCAGACTCGGTGCTGATACCCCGACGCCGAGCTTCCTGCTTAACAAAGGTAATGGTGTCCTCGGACACTCGAATGGATACCGCCCTCATCCTTGCCGCTCCATATAGATTTATTTGTTTTCATATAATAATATGTTTTCCGTATGCGCGCTAGGCCTTGCGCCAATTGGTGAGGGCAAGAGGTGTGTATACCGTATGCGCTGCATAGCGCATACGCTTCAGGCCTTGTGGCACAAGGCCTGAAGCATTGCAGCGTAAGCTGCGTAGGGTGTGAGAAAAACCGGGCGGCAGCAGGCCGCTGAGGTCCAGGCAGTCCCCCAACCGCCGGCTTTTACGGCCTGGCCGTTTTCCTTCGGGACCGGGGCGCTATCTGGTAAACCATTGGTAAACAAAAGAGGCTAGATATGGCTTTGAAAGGATCCGTGTTTGCAAAAACCAGGGAAGACTCTGTAACCGTCTCGGCCAAGGTTCCCCGCTCTCTGAAAAATCGGGCAGATCACTTGCGGGATCAAATCCAGGAAATTGACCAGGAACTGAGTTTTGACTTGAGTCTGATCATCCGAGACGCAATCGAAGAAGCTGTGCAGAAGGGTGAAAAGGAAATTTCGAAAATGAAACGGGCGCAGCCGAAATTCTCTGGCGACACCCAACCATCAACAGGGCAACCAGCAACAGGGGAAATGGAAAGAGCCTAATCAGTTGACCAGGGAGGCCGTCGGCCTCCCCTCGGTCAACCCGTCAAGCTTCATAGGTATGCAGAATTTTTAGGACGCGAAAGCATCGATCCGGATGCACCTGGTTCACCGGGATCCTCTCCCCACTGCCCTTCTCCCGGTATTCAATCCTGAAAACATATTGCTCCCGGTCCAGGTGAACAACGCCGACATCGTGATAATCCACAGCAGCCGCCACAGAAAAACTGTGCTCCCCTCGTACCAGGTTAAACAGCTCCCTCTTCCGGTCTGCGGGTAAAACTCGCACCCTACGGCTTATGGCTACCACACCCAGGCGGCGCGCCAGGGTCTTACGAAAAATATCGTTGGTTCTAGAGACAAGTTCAAAATGTTTCATGATCTTTGCTCCCTTTAACTCGCCACGGTTTACCGGCGAACATGAAAAAGGGCCCCGGCGGGGCCCTGTGATCTATGCGGCTTGGTCCTGCTGTGCGTCCTCCAGGCGAGCCAACATATAGTTATGGGCTTTTTGAGCCAGAGACGCGGCTTTAAACAGCGCTTTCTTGTCGAAGTCCAGAATCCGAATCCAATGTGCCAGGTAACTTTTGTGCTGCATCTCCCCTTCCAGACCGATACGGCTGCAAACCATCCAGGACGTAAACTCGGCTACCAGTTCTTCAAAGGCATAGGCGTCTGATCCGAACTTGCCGATCAGCTCCCGATTCAGTCGTGATTTATGCCCGGTCGCGTGCGCCATCTCATGCAGACGTGTGGCGTAATAATCCTCGCCCTTAGCGAACTGCTCGCGTTCTGGCATGTGGATACGATCCACTGACGGGATGTAATGGGCGCTATCACCTCCATGAACAGTCACACAGTCAAATGCTTCGCATAGGGCTTCCGCGTCTGCGATTGGCGCCCAGGTAGGTTCTACAGCCGGCTTTTCGATACCGTCCAGTTGATCCCGATTGAATACCGTAAACGAATTAATCACTGTATAGGCTTCGGTTTCCGTCTCGCCGTTTTCATTGACCACGTTTTTCTCTACTGGCTTGAAGAACACACAACGCGTTCCCTTCTCCCCTTTTCGAACCGTTGCGCCACTGGCTTTAGCCTGCTTGAAGGTCACCCACTCGTTACTGGTAAACCCGGCCTGGTAGCTTCGCATCGCCAACAACAGCACATTGATTCCGCTGTAGGGATTCCCTGTAGTCATGTTGACCGGAAGCGCCAGCATCCCGCGCTTTTCCCACGGGCAAACCCAAGGCTTAACGCCTTCTTTCAGAGCAACCAAAAACTCAGAGGTGATTTCTGCGTAAAGATCTTTTTTCATGATGGGAGTCTCCTAACTCGCCTCGATACACCGGCGAACGTGATGGCTGACCTAACGTCTAAACCATGAGTAAATAATAGCAAAAATAAACATCTGGGTAAACATTTAAGCAAATAAATAAGGCTCTTTTTTTAAACACCAAAGGCTTGATTTCCCACCCCTGATCCTGAATGTCCGGATTCCGCCGGGTCCGGGCAGCGCCCGGCATAAACACCAGCCGGGCCAACGGCCCGCGCCTTATTGGTGATGCGACCAGACCCCCGCCTGCCTGGTAGATCCCGACCGCCCTTCATCCGCACCCGTCGAAGCAGACGCCGGGCCGGCCCTGGCAAGGTGGAACGCAGCGCAGCGAGTAGACCTTGCCAGGGCTGGTCCGGTGGCTGAGGGTGCATAACGGATGAAGGAAGGTCGGGATCGAACTGCGGGAGCTGAACCCCCTCCGGCCAGGTGGCTGCGCCACTTGGCCTTCGTGTGGTCGTCTTAACAGTCGCGCCAGCGTCTGTTGACCACACCCGGGGCCCCGCTGCGCGGGGATCCTACTGCGGGCCGCACAGCGGCCTGCCCGACCGGAGGTCGGAAGCGATAGGGATACGGAGGGCGTCAGTCCCGCCAACGGCGGGATGAGCGAATAGCGAACCCGGAGCAGCCCGGCCCGCAGGGATCGCCAATGAACTTCAATCTCGATCACCGCTGACCTGGCAAACTCTCCCCATAATGGTCTGCAATCAGCGTGTTCACACGGTCTACCAGATCCGGTCTCGTAAACCAGACATGAACATTGCCATTATCAAACCACCGCAACTCGAAATAGTCCGTCTGACAGCGTGTTTCATGTTTCGCCTGCGCCATGTGAATCCTCGCGGCCGCATCGTATTGAGGGTCAGGCAGGGGCTGGTGATCCACCACGTAAAAAATCCGCTCAATATCGGCAAGCTCAGAACGCCTTTTCACATACCGGCTAACCTCCGAGAGCGCTCCCGTCAGAATGACGCGCCGGCCAATTTTGAACGAATCGTGAGACCGATACTTGGGCCGAACCAATCCTTTAAACACGTTCACGATTCCACGACGAAAAGTCTTCTCCCGATCCCCATAGAATTGCTTGAACGTTGCCCCAACGGCATCCCCATCCAATGCCGGAGGATCCGTTTCAAGGGCTTTCCGGAAGCTCTCCACGGCCTCATGATCCATTAATGCACGCAGCCCGGTTGCCTCCATCAAATACAGCCACGCGTCCCGATCAAAACGTTTCGTCACCGCCTCAAGAAATGACGAATGCCGCTCAGGAAAACTCAGCCTGCGATGCTCAGAGGAGCACAACACCAAGAAGCCATGTGCATTACCCGTGGCCACCCGAAATAACTCATCGGCCTCGCGCAATGCGGTTAATGCCTGGTCCACCAGGACCAGGCAGCGCCGCCGATGTTCAATCTGCTGTTCAACTGTCATCCGGCGAACCGGTAAATTGTCCCTGCTCATAGTCCATCCCCATGTCGCAACAACCGGCGCCGAATTGCGATCCTTTTGGCTGCCAAAAGCGTCAGCCGAAGTTCCAGAGTGGACAACCGACCTAGGCACACAGCCTGACCGCCCTCAAACGCCCTCACGAGTGCTGTGGCACGATTTTCTATCATTACGCGACACACAACGACCCCCTCCCCTTCCGGGCGTCTGTGGCGATCTGACGGAACGCTGCGGTTGATTCACACAGCGCTCGGAACAACAGTGCATGACGACAAGTAATAAACTCGGCAAGCTTGGTACGTTCCTTCCGTTTCCAACCCACCACCACCCAGAACGGCACAGGCGAATCCCGCTCGACTGAAAATCGCTCGTAGTCGGCCAAGCCCTCAATGCTATCCAGATATATCAACGTATCCATGACGCCTCCTTGATCAGGCCCGGCGTTAGCCGGGCCCTGGTTCCCTCAGATGGATCAGGCTGGAACCCCTGACTGATCGACCGACAACGCCAGCGCCACCGGGCGAACCCAGATCGGCGTTGACCCCAGAACAAACGTTTCGCCAGACCAAGCCAGCAACAGCGTTTCGCCCATTACCTCGGCGATAGCCTTTGCGGCCTGCGCCGGTACCGCGTTGCCGATACGCTCCCGCCAATCTGAATCAGCCCCCCCAGACAAAGTAATAACCTCTTCTGGGTCGATCAGGCTTTGCAATGCGGCAAGCTCCAGCGTGGTGAACGGTCGATGCCAAGTGCCGTCCTCCGCTTCAATACAGGTCACCAAACGGTCTGAGGCTGCCGGTAAACGCGGGTCTGCTACCGACCACTTACCGTTGTCATGTCCAGCGGACGATGACACAGCACCCGTTGGCGCCGTCCAATCAATCACCCCGTAATGCCCTGCGGTCAGGTAGCTGTCTCCGGCCTTGCGCCGAAAACCAGGGCGAGGGTCAGCCACTGCAAACGCGCCATTGCCGGTGGTACTGGCGGCGATCACCGCCCCGGCAGGCTCATCAAACCGGGTTACGCGGTATTTGCCGCCTTTCCAACGTGTGTGTTCCATCGGTCTCGGGTCCGCGACAGAAAACCGCCCCTGCCCCGGCGACCGCTGGCCCGTCACCACACCCGCCGTTTCCTGCCAGTCAATTACCCCAAATTGGCTGTAATTGGCGCCACTGAAGCCGGGAGAAGCGACCATAAATCTCTCCCCTTCCACCCGCTCAATGGCGAAATCCTTTAAAAATCCATCCTCTACAGCCAGTCGGTTGAGTGAGCGCCAATCCTTACCAGCCTCAACGAAGGCCAACCGCACCCAAGTTTTCCACTGAAGGGAAGGCACCCGGTGCATCGGCCCCGCTTCGGGATCACCCGGTGCAGGCATCTGACTCAGAACCTCGCCAACACCGCGTAACCGTTTCCGGGTCGGCTCGTACAGGAACGGCGGCACCTTAACTTGATGTCGAGCGACCAATAAAAAGCGCTTGCGCGACTGCGCCAAGCCGCCAATTTCACCGCAGTCATGCGCGGTTTCCGCCACGGCGTAGCCATAGGATCGGAGCAGCGAAACAATCTGATCGAGCAGCGCCCTACCCCGGGAAGCAATCCGCGGCACGTTCTCGAAAATAATCAGTTCGGGGGGATCGTCAGACCAGGCTTCCGCCATCAGCCAGACACAGCGAAGCGTGAGCCGATTAAGGGCCTGATATTTCGTTGTTTTGCTTAATGTCTCTGACAACAGGCCGGACAGCCCCTTACACGGTGCCGAAATAAAAACGATATGCGGCCGCTCCCCTCCAGCTGCCCGCTGGATGTCAAACGGTGTCGCCTCATCCCAATCAGCAGGAGGAGTGCGACCGTGAAAGTCCTCGTACTGGTCCCGGCTGAATAGATCCATCAGCGTTCCTTTAGCCCCTGCCAGCCGCTCAAAGTCCTTCAGAGCGCCTGCATCGATATCGATACCCCCAAGGCAGCGAAAGCGCCCCTGCAAGCGACCAACCGTGGGCCGCGCCTCGTTCATGCCCTTGGCACCGCCACCCAAGCCACAGCAAAAGTGAAAATGCCGGATTTCGTATTCGCTTCCCTGAATCTGCATAACCGTATCCTCTGGAGTCCTGAGAAACCGGCGGCAACGCCGCCGGTCGCGCCTGTCAGTCGATCAGCCTGAAAATGCTTTCCATTTCCCGGTGCTCAAGTGCGTATTCCCGCAGCTTGTGAAACGCCGAATCGAAAACAGGATCTCGGTACTTCCAGACCAAACGGTTGTATGCCACCAGACACAGCGCAATTCCGGCTGCCTCTTGGCTTACCTTCTCGGAGGCATAGTTCTGAACGTTCTGAAGCTCGATGGGCTCTTGCAGGTCTGGAGCCATGAAAAAGCCTCCATTGGAGAGCTTGAAGAAATGCCAGTAAGCGCCGGTGTAATCGCCACACCATTCACCCATGACCGAGTAAATGGCCGGTTCTACGGCTCCCATATAGGCAGAAAAATAACGAGGAATGGCACACATACGGCTGTGGCCGGAGAGCTTGGTCGCTGTCACGACCGGAGAGAGGGTATCTACCATCTGAATGTCCTTCTAACTCGCCTCGAAGCACCGGCGAACGTGACGGCCAACCTCCGTTGACCGCATGTTTATAGTATCAATATCCCGTCATAATGTAAACATTTGGGTATACATTTAAACGGGAAATTCAACGCATTCTGTGACCACCTCATCACCTGGTTTCTGCCCAATATCCAAGACCAGCCAGGGCCGCTCCAGGGCACGGGGAAACTCCATGTGAAAATAGTTAGAGGGATCGCCAAGGGACACCCTAATATCCAGCTTTGACAAGCCGAGAACCCCGAATAACACCATGCAAAACCACATCAGTCCTGCTTTCATTTTGCGCTCCTTGTTCCAAGAAAAACGGGGAGGCAGAACCTCCCCGGCAGGGTTACTTAATGTGAAGCTCTATCGTCCAATCCGCGGACGCAAAGCGAAAATCCACATCGGCACCCATAGCAATCGCAAACAGCAAAATGCCAGCAATCCACTTGGCATATTTTGCGATCAGTTGCAGCTTGGATTTTTCCATTGTTATTACTCCTAAATCGCCTCGAATCACCGGCGAGCGTGGCGGCTAACAACTTCCGCTAACCACCTGTAAATAATAGCATAAATAAACATTTGGGTAAACATTTAAGAAAATAAATAAGGCTCTTTTTTAAACACCAAAGGCTTGATTTCCCACCCCTGATCCTGAATGTCCGGATTCCGCCGGGTCCGGGCAGCGCCCGGCATAAACACCAGCCGGGCCAACGGCCCGCGCCTTATTGGTGATGCGACCAGACCCCCGCCTGCCTGGTAGATCCCGACCGCCCTTCATCCGCACCCGTCGAAGCAGACGCCGGGCCGGCCCTGGCAAGGTGGAACGCAGCGCAGCGAGTAGACCTTGCCAGGGCTGGTCCGGTGGCTGAGGGTGCATAACGGATGAAGGAAGGTCGGGATCGAACTGCGGGAGCTGAACCCCCTCCGGCCAGGTGGCTGCGCCACTTGGCTTTCGTGTGGTCGTCTTAACAGTCGCGCCAGCGTCTGTTGACCACACCCGGGGCCCCGCTGCGCGGGGATCCTACTGCGGGCCGCGCAGCGGCCTGCCCGGCCGGAGGTCGGAAGCGATAGGGATACGTAGGGCGTCAGTCCCGCCAATGGCGGGATGAGCGATTAGCGAACCCGGAGCAGCCCGGCCCGCAGGGATCGTCTGACCCCACAAATTTGAACACCAGATATCGAAATTTCCGTACGGAAACTATCAAAAACGATTGGCTCAGCCTACAACCGTAACAGCCGTGCCCGTGGCGGATATCACCACAACCCCGTTATCCGTAGCACCACTGAACTCGACAACGTTAACTGAAACACCGATCACGGCATCAGCGCCCAGATTTGCTGCATTAAACCGCAGTCGTTTCAAAGCCTCTTCCCGACAGCGAACCAGGTGAGACTCGGTGCCATAACTCTGCCCGGAGCCGGCAACCGCTCGTCCAATGCTTCCAAAGAATTCATTAATTGAACTGAACGCATAGGTGCTATCGCCTGCGACAATTCCGAGCACCTTGTCTACCTCGGCTCCTGGAAGTGTCGGCGTGGTCGTGACAATCATCGTCGACAACCTTTCAGAGAGCTCCCGCTTGGGCGTCAACTGGGGTTTCTTGACATCAATCCCCTTCTTAACCGCCTCCTCGATCTTGCTGTAAACCGCCTCACAATTCGGACACTGCCAGTCCGGCGCTCGGTCCTCCGGCTTACGCTCGTAGTCACACTTCAGGCAAACTTTTCCCACTACACCACCCCTTAACGAGAAAGAGCCGTAACTAAACACAGGCCCAGTCGCTCGATGTCTATGATTCTTCCAACTTTAGTCCACGAACCCATGGTAAAGCCCAACACCCACCACGGCGTCCACAAAGCGTTTTGCAGTTGCTCGATCCATAATGACCGTCTTGCCATCGACCTTCAGGTAAATGCTGTCTTCGTCGTAGAAGGAAGAACGGCCCAGCTCAACATCCATCGTTTCCTTGTCGCCCTGGTCTCGAATGGTTTCTTCAAAGAACATTGTTGTTGCCATAGTCGACTCTCCTGTTTTGGGTGGAAGCACAACCTCTGTCCTTCCGGATCAGAGCAATCTCAAGCCATAAGGTACACCATCAAGTCCGTAAGAGAAGGTATACCCTACCCTTTCGACCGCCCTCAAAAACTCGGCGCACACCTGGTAGCCATCCCGGTTGCCCACATCCAGAAGCGCCGCGTAGTGTTCAACAATATGCGCTAAACGTTCAGGTTGTTCCTCTGAAACATCGAACAGATCCGGCAACTCCATTGCTTCCATCATTCTCCCGCTACCTCTGAATCAGTGCGCGGCAAAGCCACCGCTGCGACTATATCCCCTTCATTGATTTCCCCGCGCTTCCACTGCTCAAGCAAAAGCGGTATCACGACAGACAACATGTACTCGTATACCTGGACATTCGGCTTTCTGCCGCCAAGCGCTTGCTCCCAGGCGGTGATCCGATCATGTCTGTAGTTCGTGCCAAGGTCCTGGTTCAAGCTTTTCAAAGCATCTGACAATGGCAAAGTTCCTCCGTCAGTCATCAGCCGCCGCCACGTCGACACAATGTTGGCGTCGGTGGGGTGCACCGGGGCTCCCCGTCCCCACCGTTTCTTCGCGTTTTCACTCACTTGTGCCTCCCGGGCGATACCGTCATAATGATTTCGTTCTCTTTCTAGTCGAAGGGACACCGGCCCTGTTGAGCGTGGTGGCTTGCAGGGCCACCTCTCCCCTCCCCCACGGATCAGGAACAAGAGCGCAAGCGACATTCCCTGAAACGTAACCATAACGATATCTCTGAACGCGTAAACTGTACCTGCCAAGAGCGCAGTTCCTGAAATTTCCGTACGGAAATTCGGGCCCCTCAGCGCCGATGCTCGTTCCAGGTTAATCAATCAACAGCAAGATGTCCCAGGATTCCGGATGATCGTAGACGTACGCCATCAACCGGTCGTACTGCTCACCAAATTGGTCAGTGCGATAGGTCCAAACACAGTGATTAACGGCAAAAACACAGGCGATCAACCCCGCCGCTTGCCAACTCACCTCAGCTTCCGCCCCATTGCCAGGATTACTTACCCTTACCGTGCCCTCAATATCCGGCGCCATGAAAAAGGCACCGTTCGTGGTTTCATAAAACGTCCAGTAGCCGCCGCTGTAGTTTTCGCAAAGATGACGCATGTACACAAAAATCGCATTCTCAGCCTCAAGGAACCGATCACCAAAATAGGTGGGCAAGGTGTCCAGGCGCTCATCATCACCAACAACCGTTACCTCAATCACTGGATTGGATACACACATAGCAAATCTCCCTGTAGTCGAAGGCAAATCGGCAGGGAAAATGTGGTGGTGGAATCCCTTGCCGACTTGTTTGTCTCAACGCCAAACCGGCGTTTTCTCCATTGTTGGAACCGGTATCTGCGAGAATTTCCGTACGGAAATTTTCAGGATTAATCGGCCAAGCCCGGGGCCTGGCAAGAAAACCTCACGCACAGGCCCCGTCGGTCACATGGGACAGCGCCACAAAGTAACTCACGTGATAACCCTGGCTGACCGACAGGCCTCCCGCTGTTGGGCGGACACTCCAGGATTTGGCGTCCTCGACCAGGTCACGAATGAACGCAAGCCGGTCTACCTCTTCGCCTCGGTTGAAATTGCGCTCAGAGTCCAGAAACGAGTCATCGGTGGTCTGACCTTCGCAAACAACGCGCAAGGACTGGTCACGAGCCAGCAACCGAACCAGGTGAGGCACAGTCCACTTTTGGGGCCAGCCTGCAAGTGGATTCATGGCCGACAAAGCCATTGGGGAGAAAATCTCCTTCGACGGAAAGTGATACACCGAAACCGACAGGTGAGGCTGTAGCTTCCGGTACTCTGCCCTTTCAAGCTCCAGCGCACTCAGAACTTCAAAAAGCTTCAGGAGACTCCAGTTGGCAATAGCCAGCATGCTGATCACTGCGGATTTATGACCATGGATAATCCAACGCCGACACTCCTTGCCGCGTTTCATGGCGTAGCCGAGATCTGTGATCGCCAGGTTAAAATCGTGCTCGTGAATACCGAACCGCTGCACATGGGCAAAGGTATTCTTCACATAGACCTCGCGATCTTCGAAAGCCTGAAGCCAAGCTTCACGGGTGGTCAGGGCGTCAGTAAGGGAAACGGATCTCATAACTTACTCTCTCTTGTCTAGTCGAAGGTAAATCGGCGGGAAAATGTGGTGGTGGATTCCCTAACCGACCCACATATAATAACACCGTTACGGTGTTATTATCAAGGGATGTACCCGATTTTGAGCAAAAGTTTCCGTACGGAAATTTCCCAATTTTATTGACTCCTCACCCCTGATCCTGAATGTCCGGATTCCGCCGGGTCCGGGCAGCGCCCGGCATAAACACCAGCCGGGCCAACGGCCCGCGCCTTATTGGTGATGCGACCAGACCCCCGCCTGCCTGGTAGATCCCGACCGCCCTTCATCCGCACCCGTCGAAGCAGACGCCGGGCCGGCCCTGGCAAGGTGGAACGCAGCGCAGCGAGTAGACCTTGCCAGGGCTGGTCCGGTGGCTGAGGGTGCATAACGGATGAAGGAAGGTCGGGATCGAACTGCGGGAGCTGAACCCCCTCCGGCCAGGTGGCTGCGCCACTTGGCCTTCGTGTGGTCGTCTTAACAGTCGCGCCAGCGTCTGTTGACCACACCCGGGGCCCCGCTGCGCGGGGATCCTACTGCGGTGGTGAACCTGGAGGGCCAACGGCCTGGAAGGCTCACGACCGCGAACAGAGAGGCGTTAAACAGTCTCGTAAGTGCCGGTGACAACCGGCGGTGAAGAGTCTGTTGCCGAACAGGTAGAGGGTTCAGAGCACAGCCCTGGTCGCCGGGACGGCGAGAACGATAGGGATACGGAGGGCGTCAGTCCCGCCAACGGCGGGATGAGCGAATAGCGAACCCGGAGCAGCCCGGCCCGTAGGGATCGCACTGAATATCCAAATCCACAACCTTCTCAAACACCGGGAGGCAACATCCAGGTTCAACCCCGAGCCCAACTTCTGACAGAGCTTTTCAGGGCATGCACTTGAGGCGGTGCAGCAAGGTGCGAAGATAATCCTCCGTAAGCTCGACCACCCGAACTCGATGACTGTAACAAACAGGACACTCGTTTATGGGTGTCGGCAACTGGTGCCGTTTGCAGCTCAGACAGAACAACGCAGTCTCATGACCGGCAGCGGCAATGGCATTGGCATCGTTGACGGAGTAATCGAGCCGCTGAGTGACGTCTTCCCTGCGCGCCCGCCATTCCTGCTCAACCTTCTGATACTTTTCATCTTCCGGGAATATATCTCCCAGCAACGCCTGCAAAGTCGCTCGTCCTCTTTCCGCCCGGACAGCCTTGGCCTTGACCTGTCTTTGCTCCTTTTCGTGAGCCGTCCAGATATCCGGTCCGGAAGCCAAAACCCGAAATGTCTTGGCCGGACGCTCTTCGGCAAGCACGCCACGCTTACACAGTTCCTTGAGATACGATAGAACCACCGCGTACGGCGACCGGATGGCATTATTCTCGGCAGGGGTCAAAAACCACACCCCACGTAACTCGTAATCTTTGCGTTGGTTGTAAGGCTGCTTCAGATGGGCCTGCTTGAGTTGGCTCAGCTTCAAGGCCCATTCACGAACGCCGGCGGCTTTTTCGGCATAGGCCAGCGCATGGGCCACCGAGAAAATATAGCCCGGTTCCTTATCCAGAATCAGAGACTCAAACACCGCGCTTTGCCAAAGTCGCCGATCTTCTTTGAACACCCACTCCCGTTGAACACTGACATCCATGAACGTCGGCCACTTCTCTGGCTCGAATCTCAAGCGCCGTGCAATCTCTTCCAGCCGGGGCTTTGCACGTTCTGCCAACCGGTCTCCCAGAGTCAGCCAGCCCATGGATTCCACTTGCTCCAGGTTTCTTAACGCAATCTCAAACGGCTCTCGGGCTTCTGCTTTCTTACGAATCAGGGCCTGTCTGCGCTCCTCCTTCTGCTGTGTCGCACGCTCCTTCTTACGTTTGGCCGCTTCCTCCCGTTCGCGTTGCCGTTCGAGGCGTTTGATCTCGATCGGTACCCTGGCCTCCAGCGCTTTCCGTACGGCATGAACCTTCGGTAGCTCGTCAATCAAAGAGCACCGATGCCACCAACGGGGCGCAGATTTCAGTACCTCAGCCTCAAGCGCGACCGGATCCAGCACGGTTTCCTCTGACAACCAGCTCAGATCAATCTCCATGACGTTATCAATTGCCAGGCTCTTATTATCCTCGACGGCATGCGTAACCAGGATCTCAATATGCAACTCAGCATCGTTCTTCAGAAGGGCAGTCACGTCAGGCGTCAGACCATTGTCCAACCGTTTCTCAGAGACGGCCGATACGAAATGGACCTCACGCGAGTCGAAGTGCAGTGTTTCCGATAGTGTTTCGCCGAACACCAGGGGAAAGGAGAGCAACACATCCCGCTCCGGCAACCACACTCGACCGGCATCCAAGAGGATCTGCTTGGCCATCTTGTGCAGGGCGGTTTCGTACCCACCAGGGCACTCGGCGCCGCGATGGTGAGCAAAATAGAAGCGACCAGCCACACTGCATTTGGCAATCAATGGAACCTTGCACTCAGGACAATGGCAGCCGCACTTCTTGCCCCGGTCCACAGTCTCTGGACGGTACAAGCGGCCATCCTTTTCACCAAAGGGCACTCGTAGCTTGCTCAGGGCAGGGCGGTTATTGGTTTCTGAACTCACGCGACAGACAAATTCCGCATTGAATGAATTGATGAATACCGGACAGGCGCTCAGACCAGTCTATACCAACACAGGGGCAGGGGAGGGCAGAGACCACGCTAACCTGTCGGACAACCATCATTATCGGGAAATTTCCGTACGGAAACTGATGGGATCACCAACAACGTCCAGCCATAAATCTCTCCCCTTTACCGACCATAAATCTCTCCCCTTTACACTTTGAGGCCTCTCAGGCACTGAATGCCTTGCTCACAAATGCCTCGAACTTGCTGCGAAATGGCTGGGATCTTCCACTTGTGGATAACTGCCATATTTCCCTCCCCCTCACCATATTGCTCTCCCCAGACACCATAATGCTCTCCCCTTGTTAACCATAACCCTCTACCCCCTTTGCCATACTGGTCTCCCCTTTGACCATAAAACTCTCCCTTTTGGGCTGTTTTTTACGATCTAAAACAAATAGTTAGGCCTTCCGAAAAGCAGTAAAAGAGAAAAAGTAGTACAGTATAAAAGATTATAAAAAGGGGTTTTTTGTGGATCAGCTCACTCAACGGGTACGGAAAGCCAATCGGCTCAATGAGGCGAAATTCCGTTTAACGACAACGGAATACAGGATCCTGCTTCTGTGCGTCTCCAAAGTGAAGCCAATGACTGACGACGTTCCCAACAAGTTCCGGATCTACGGAACTGAGTTCGCGGACATGTTCGGTATCAGCACCAAAAACGCCTACAAGCAGATTCGTGAGGGCTTGGATTCCACCTGGGACAAACAATTTTTTGAGCGCATCCCTGCCACCAAGGGCACTGAAGCCGGGTGGCGCCGTCGGCGCTTTGTCATCACGCAAGAATATAACCCTGGCGAGGGCTACGGAGAGTTAGAGTTTCATCCGGACTTTTTGCAGCACCTGGTCAACCTTCGGGAGCAGTACACCGACTACGGACTGCGCAACGTCACGCATTTGCCGTCCTTCAACGTCATCCGGGTTTACGAGCTGCTGGTTCAGTTCCGTAAAGTCGGGCACCGTACTTTCGAAATCAGCTGGTTCAAAGAGCTCCTGGGACTTGAGAACAGCTATCCCCGATTCAAAGACCTGCGGACCCACGTCATCGAGCCTGCGCTGAAGCTGATCGATGCTCACACTGATATCCAGATCATCAAACACGACAAGAAGTGGTTCCGTACGGAAAAGCGCGGCAAGAAGGTGATTGCCTTTGAGGTCTATTTCCGCCACAAGGCTCAGCAGACGCTTGACCTGGATGAACCACAACCCCTACCCGTCGAAGAGCCGGTCACGCCACAGGTAGAGTATGAATGGGAAGCGGCGGGCTATCGCACCGAAGCTGAATATCGTGACGCCCGCAATACCGAGAAGCGATACGGTGTGACTTTCAATGACGCTCGTGAGTACATCACCTTCACACAGAAGCTCCAGAGACGGGCCTGAATCTCGGCCTCCAGGCCATTAATTCATCAATAGAGTTCGTCTCATGAACTATAGAATTTACTCCAAATAGCTCAACCACGCGGCTTTTATCCAAATTTGCTATATCTGTATTCTAGAGATCTTCTGTTCTATTCAGCTAAATAGTGTCATCGCTGTCCAATAGAGAGACCAAAACCGATGACTGAAGCAAACTCCTGGACTGAATCCCTGATTGCAGTCGCAAGCACAATCCCGACAGAAAACCTGGCCATCGTTGCCCTAGTAATTGTAGCTATCACCGCCATTCGGAGGCCCCGTTGATATGCTGACCAAAGACCGATTCTCGCCTCTGCCGCGCCATTGGCTCAGCATGGATGGGCCCAGCCCCTGGTGGCTGGCCAAGACGGCCCGCCGGACGATTCTGGTATATCCACCGATCTTCCCGGACCCTCCCACCGCCGGTGCAGTCACAGCTGCGCTGAAGATCTACATCGCCTTGGTCGCCATGGCTGACGATGACAACCAACGGAAGAGGGTAGGGCGGTACGCTGTCAAAACGACTTATGAAGAGATTCAGCAGTACTTGAAACTTTCACGGGCAATGGTCAGAGAAGGATTGAAGCTGCTCGAACAGTGTCACGCCATCGAGCGAACCGGGCATAAGCCTCTGGTCTATAAGATCACCGGCCTGGATCGAAACACGGAAGAGGGCGCCAAAGGCTTTGTGAAGCTGCCCAAAGGGCACCTCTACGGTAACCGAAGGCAATCAAGCACGCTCCCGATCACGTTGGCGAACTACCCGACACGTGGCGTAGATGCGATGAACGGGTTGGCGCTCTACCTTTTGTTGCTGTCAGTCGTTCAACGAGACAACAACGTGGCGATGATCTCCTATGAACGGATCAAGGAACGCACCGACATGTCATCGAAACAGATCCGCCAAGGCTTGGATCTCCTGGTGAACCACAACTTGATCAGCGTCCTGAGACTCAACAATGAAGAAACCTTTGAGGCGTTCGGGATGCCGGTACCCGAAACCGTCCTGCGAGGAACGCCTAACGCCTATCTGATTAAAGGCCTCAAGGGCCGGGAGTACAACCAGCGTGTAAACACGCTCGGCGAGATGATCAAGCAACGCAAGGACATGGTGGTGCCGGCGGATTTTGATGAACCCGCCTGAGAAATTTCCGTACGGAAATTCCCATAACGAAAACCCAGGTCCCACGTCTAAAAACCTATATTTTTATATGATTTTGAGGTAGGCTATCGATACTCAATGAGGCATGGAAGCCCGTTCACCGCAGTAAGGTCTCTCGGGTGCGTCACCTGCTCAGTGGTGAGCCTGGCCGGGGGCACCTGGCACCATTTTATGATCGCCCACGACCCAGCCGGTCATTGTCTGGCTGCACAACCCTTAACATAGGCTTGCGGCGCTCCATAACAGCCACCACACCTTCGTCCTCGATCTTCGCGCCCACAATGTAGACGCCAGGCCCCAGCCGGTTATAGGGTTCCAGGATCATCGTACGCCACGACTCGATATCCAGCAGGACCGGAGACACATTTGGAAGCCTGCGTATCAACTCCCGGTCGGCTGTCCCAAGCCATTGGCTAATGACAATTTCACTGGACGTAACGATCCCCACCGGATCCATCGAGGCGTAGGCGGATAAGGTCGAGTAGTAAGTGTTGTGACGTCGACGGAATTCCAAACTGTCCCCGAATACTGTATAAATAAACAGTATTACAGAAAAGTCAACCGGACGTCTATCGCTGGTCTTGCCGATCAGCGCCGCTTTCGTGGGCGCTCCTTCGTAGCCCCACAGTCCGCACACAGCCAGCTGTGAAGCGTTTCCGTCACAAAGCTGCTACCACAGGCAGGGCACTTGTTGGGGGTCTTCTCATCGTCTCGCACGGTTCACCTCGCCGTTAAACTGTCGGAACGAATCACCATACGGGATCACGCGCCAGGGACAAGCAGCCGGAAACCGGTCGTCAATGCCGTGCTGACTAAACCACTCATAGCATCCTGCCCTGATGACCGGGCCATAGTGCGCAACTCGTCACCGAAGGAAGCAGAGGGATCCACGGAAGAGGGGACGCATTTCAACAGCTCCAGGCCTTTCGCGGACAAGGTCACGTCGTCCACGAAAAATGGTCCACGAAACTGACCGGCCAACAGGTAGCCTGAATCAGCTAACCACCGGACCGAATTCAGTGCAAAGTCCAGATCGTCATAGGTCACCGTGACTTGGTTTCCGTCTCCATCCCGGGCCGGGATCGGACTACCATCAAGAAGATCATCCTCTTCATTGACCTCAAGGCCCAGTACCCGCCCGACTCGCAACGTGATTCGTTTGGGGAACTCTTCATAGAGCACCGCCAAGGTCATGCCCACGGCTCGATTGAAGCGGGTTATATTTTCCGGCTCTGACATCATCTACTCCTGTTAACTGTCCGGGGAATACTGGATGGCTTTCGGAACTGGCTCGTCAGTGACCCTCAGCATCAGGCCATCATTGGCCACATCCAGGTTGGCCCTCCGGGCAGGGTCTTTTCCGACCATGGCCGCCGCCAAAACCTTTTCGACCTCATAAGCCCGCCGACCGTCGATATGCACGTCCGGGTGGCCAATTCCATTGCTTGCGCCGGCAGGATACCCGAGTAGCTGTTTTGCTGCCCACATCAGCTGATCGATCTGGTCACAGCATTCCTCCGAGGCCATTGCCCGCTCTCCATCAGCGCTGGGGCGAGCCACTGGAATAACCCCCTGACGAACCAACTCAGCGACAATCTCCAGCTGGCCCAGACAAAGGCGAGTAAAGACATCAAGGCTCTCACAGACACCCTTGCCCTGATCGATACTGAGAGTAAGGTTAAGCCTGTCCATGGTTCCCTTCCTCGTTATCTGCCGACTTCTGAGCCGACTGTCTGGCAGCTTGCTCAGCCTGGCGCCACAGCCACACAAAATCTTCCTTGGTTAGATGCCTTTGCGCCAATTCCACGAACGCCTGGCAGGCTTCAACTTCCTGGCCCCCGCGGCTTATCAGTGCTCTGGCCGCCCGGATCCGCTGGTTGACCTCACTCAGCGCCGCCCGGTAACGCTCTCGCTCAGTTTTAAGATGATGGAGTTTGCGGGTAGCCCTGTCCCGCCAATCCGCGTCTCGCCTCATTTCACCTCGATCGGCACTGAGCAGCTGCGCTTTGATTGAACGCTTGAATGAATCCAGCGTCTCAATCTTGTCAATCAGCCAACATCGAAGCTGAGCATCATCCAGATTCTCAGGTAGGGACAGTTCACTGTTCATATCAAACGCCCTCCATGCTCGAAGCTTCCTTCGACAGTGCCCTGACCTCTTCTCGTGGCACTCTCACCCGGCAACCGCGGATATCAATCACCATAGTTCGTTTGTGAATCCGCTTAACGGTCCCACGGGTGCAACCAACCCTCACTGTTTCGCCACGACTCATTGAAACTTGCATCTTACTTACCTCGCTGTTGTGCGGTAATCCACGTGTTCATAGTAGCGCCACCAACCTATAAAGTAAACATTTCGGTAAACTTATAAGATGGTGAGACCGGGATTTCTTTTTTGCAGCTCATCGATTACACGCTCTCTGGACATTTTTTCGCAAAAGGCGGTTGGCAAAGTGTCTGTCTGAAACAGGGCTTCAATCTCCCGCTTCAACTCACCGGAATAGCGCGCCATCCAATGACCCTCAACAAGCATCAGCTCAATCATTCTATGCTCCATATAGAATTATATGTATGCAATCATTATTACACAGCCATAGTTTGACTGAAACATTTACTCTGCTACTATAAATCCGCCACTCATGTTCGCCGGTGAAACGAAACGAGGCGACCTAAGTCGATAAGGAACAGTCATGCCGAAACCTTTCGCTCCAAAGCTCAAGAAAACCGCCGTTATCGCGGTTATGAACCGCAAAGGCGGCGTTGGTAAGACCAACACCGTTACCAACCTGGCCACCGAATTCCAGAATCGCGGATACCGCGTCACCATCGCCGATACCGAGAAGGATGGCGGGTGTGTGCATTGGCAAAGCCTGGCTGGCGAAGAGGCCAAAGTCCCCGTCATTGCCATGTATGATCCGATGATCAAGGTCAACATCAAGGCCTACTACGAAAGCAATGACATCATCCTGATCGATACCGCCGGGATCATCAGTGATGCCAATGCCGATGAGGACGGCAAGGCCAGCACCATCAACAGTAAGGTCATGGCCTTGGCTGATTATGTGGTTGTTCCTCTGACGCCATCGGCCGCTGATTTTCGGGCCACGGAAGTCTGCACAGAGAACCTGGAGAAAATTCAGGATTTCCGGGATGGGAAGCCCTATTTCCGGGTGCTGTTGACCAGTACCCGTGCTACGGAAGAGCTCACCCGGATGGCTCTTGAAATGTTCGGTGAGGACTATCAGTACCCCGTTTTCAAAACCACCATTCGGCGCTCCGAAGAATTCAAGAAAGCGTTTGCATTCGGCACGGGCGTCGTCGAGTCGGCCCGATCTTCGGCAGCGGCCGCCGACATCCGCGCTCTGGCCGATGAAATTCTCTCTGACTTTGAAGAGGGCCGGGCATGAGTACCGCTAAAAAAAACAAACTTTCCCAGGCCCTGAAGGGGGCTCAGAAGCCAAAACCGGACACCACACCTGAAGCTAGGCCACAGGTTCGGGAAGCCGAAGGCGATTACGCCATGGTGCCGGTCTCTGCAATCGATCCGGACCCGAACCAGCCCCGGAAAACCTTCACTCAGGAATACATTGAGGGATTGGCTGAATCGCTGAAGCTTAACAAGCAGCGCCAGGCGATCACCCTTATTCGCAAGGCTGACGGCCGCTTCCAGATCAAGGAAGGTGAGAGGCGTTGGCGAGCCGCGCAGATTGCCGGCCTGGACTACCTCAAAGCTATCATCGAGGACGAAAAATCGGAAGGTCTGAGCCCCGCGGAAGAGGCCGAGAAACTGAGAGCTCAACGCGCCGAGAATACCGATCGCGAACCCCTGACGGTTTGGGAAGACATTGAGGCCTGCGCACGGTACGTGGAGCTGACTGGCAAGAGCCAGAAAGAGGCGGCGAAAGACCTGGTAATCAGCACCAGCAAGCTCAACAAGATGCTGAAGATCTACAAGGGACCGGAACCCGTCCAGGAAACCGTCCGTCTCGGCGTTGCCACAAACCTAAACACGGTGGGCAGTCTGATTGAGATGTGGGAGATCTCTCAGGAAACCGCCGAAGCGGAAGTGAAGAAGATTCTCACCGATGGACAGCTACCAGAGCGTTCCGAAGCGCTCTACGCACAGAAGGCCAGGGACATGAAAGCCTCTGGGTCCGCTGGCGCGGCAACCAAACAACCCAAGAAAGCGCCCAAAACCTCCAAAGCAAAACCGTCTGAGCCTTCTGCCAAACCTCAAGGCATTTCGGACATGAAGGTTGTAGGGGAGGGCGTATTACAGATCACCGACAAATCCGGGCAAGTTCAACGCTACCGCGTGACGAAAAGTTGGCAGAAACAGTGGGAAGCCTTGGGTGAAGCACTTTTTAATGACTGAGTTATGACCGATAACCAAGACAAAAAATCCCAAAGGGTAGGGGATGGCCGGGTGTTTTTCCGCTATCTCCTGGAGCACTTCGGCCCAAAGGAAAACCACAACGCAACGGCTCAGCGAGTACTCAGCATTGGCCAGGAAAAGTATGGCGCTGAGCGGGATTCACTGGCCGGTAAACACCTCCGCAGCTGGGCAGATGGCACTCGGATTGTCCCGAAATGGGCCTATTCCGCTGCGCTGGATCTGTGCCTGGAATCCGGTTTTGAGCCGGAAAGCGAGGATCAGGTCATTGCCTGCTGGAAAACCTGGCAGTCCGCTCAGCCAGAAAAGCCCTTGCCGGCTCTCATGTCAGAATTCCGGAGCGTCGTTCCGCTGACAGAGGAGCAGGAGAGCACCTTGACCGATTACCTGGGATTGACCCCATGAAGAACACATCCATTGTGCTGACTGAGCAACAGTTCGAGACGGCTGCCAGAAAGGCGAAGGTGTCGCCGGCTATTGCTGAGGGCGCCCGCCGCGTATTTGTCGACGGCGTACCGGCTGTGGACGTATTCGACCGCACAGCAGAAGGCGCAGAGGTGCAGTATCAGGCGTTGGCCAGGATCTACCGACAGGCGGTACCACCGACTAAACCCGGGCAGTACACCGAAGCCGATGTGGACCTGGTCTCGAAACACTTCCGGTTTATGAAGTATTGGACGCTACTCGCGCTGAAAATGGTTCTGGTTGAAGGCTATCGAGCGGTCGAAGGTGCCGAACTGGTTGGAATCCGGAAGCAGCAAATGAGTGCCAGTATCCGGAGCTTTGAAGAGAAAGCGCTACAGCTCGGCCTGAGCATCCCTGAAGGTATGGAGCAGGTACACTGCTTGTTACCTGTCGATTACGCTAGGCAGGTTCGGGAGCTGGAAGCGGCCGTCAGTCACAACCAGGTAACCAAGCGGCCCCAAAAACGACCTGTCTTTGCCGTGCTTAACACCACCGACGCCGAAAAGGTTGAGGCCTTTATCAGGGACCTTGATCGGGCTCATCCTCAGACCAGGTGAGTTTCCGTACGGAAACTCTCATGCCACTTTAGCCTGTCCGGCATTGATCCAATAATCCGGAGATAGCAGCTTCCTCCCGGGGCGTTGGCTGTAAATTATAGATTTTAACAACCCTTACGAACCGGGCGACATAGCCACACTGCCCTGAAGGCGGCAGCCACTGATCTGGCCCCTGGGCACCTTTACTCGCATTCAGACTGGACTCAACCGGGAGCAGGTTAACCGGATCATTGGCGAACTTTTCACGTTTCGCCTGTGGCCAGGAAGGCGCTCCTCGTTCCCATGCCCATTTCAAAGGCACAACATGGTCGATCTGCACTTTCGATCCATCATGGATCACATTTCCTGTGAAGGGTGAAATCCAGCGGCCGTAGATCACCCTGCAATCATCCCCGCCCGCAAAGCGAACTGGCACCGTGGACTGATCAATCAGCATTTCCATCCGAGTGTTCTGGCAGTCGCCATCTTCGTCGGCCCAACCATGGCCAAATCGATCCCTGCTGTAAGCCAGGGTGTTGACTTGGTCGCGACTGTAACCACTGCCTCTGGGTAAACGGCCTCCTGATTGCAAACAATCCTGGACGGTTCCGAATCTCTTAAAGTGCTTCACGGTGTCGTAATACGAGCTTTCGGTCCCATGGCAAATGCCGGATCGAGACTTCTTGACTACATCGGCCGCCCCTAACAGCGGCAGGGCCGATAACACCAAGATCAACAGCAACCGGGCTGCCATCGTAATTGTCCTCCTTGATCTCAGTTTGCGAGTAGGGCAGTTGCGTTATTTCTTGGCATTGCCCTTTTTCTCATCTGTCGTTGACGTCTTTGCAATCAGGGCGTCCAAATCCTTCTGAAGGGCGGCAGCCTGCGTCTCAGCCTGCACAGCTCTGCGCTCAGCTTCTTTCTCAGCTTTCCTGGATTCGTCCCGCTCTTCCTTCCGTTCTTCGGCTCTTCTCAGTGCAGCCTCTTCGCGCTCCGCAATCGCAGACAGCTGGGCTTTCAGCTCAGACCGCGTGTCAACCAGGTTATCGTTGGTCCGTTTCAGGCCCTCAATGTCCTCCTGCTGTTTCTTGACCGTTTCCTTGAGGGAATCACGCTGCTCCCGGAGATCTTCTTTATCCGCTTCCAACGCCTTATTTCGAGCATTGAGGCTTTTCACCTCATTCTCGGCCGCTTCACGCTTACCCTTTTCCTGCTCCAGTTTCTCCGTGGTAACGGCAAGGTCTTTCTCCAGGCGCACCACTTGCTGACGAAGCTTCTCCACGTTCGTATTTGCTGCCTGGAGCTCGGCGGAGGTTTCGTTCAGCCGGGTCTCTCTATCAGTCAGCTGATCTTCAAGGTCATCCACTGTGGTTGCGGCATCAATCAACTCGGCTTCAGCACTTTCCTGCTGCTCCTTCGCCGACTTCATCACATCCGCCACGCGCCTTTCCGCCGTCTTCACAGCCCGGTTGTTCAGATTGAGGGCCAGGGAGCGGACCTGCTCCAGGAAGGCCCCCGTCATTTCGTTCAGCGCCTCCTCGACCTCCACCGGAAGGTCCTGGACCGGCTCGCTTTCAACAACCTCCTGAGTCTGACGGTAATCCTCCCAGACCCGGACAAGGCGGGAAGGGTTGCCGCCTCCTACCTCTTTCCGTAGCGCAAAGCCTGTTACGCGGCGCCCCTCGCTCAGCAAGCGCTTGGCGGCCTCAATGATCTGTTCGTCTTCAAACTCGGCGGGGCGCATGTGGCAAACCTCATTATCAGTGGACTGTGCGAACAGTATAATGCATAATTAAGAAACAAACAAACAAACGAACAAAGAAATAAATAAACAAATAAATAATAGTCGATGTGAGGAAGCGATGGCATCTACGGAAGTTACTGAGGACTACGACTTACACCACAAGGCAGGTGGCCGCATTGGGCGGGCGAAGATCCGGTTGAAAATTACAAGGGTGCCCGAATACAACGATTGGCGATTTGACGGGAAAGTGGTGGTGAATGGCCCGACCGGCAACGCACTTGGGTGGATTAAGGGCGAAGTAAGAACGGGCAAAGTGTGCCTCGTGGATGACTGGGTTTTCCCGATCAATCTGGAAGGGATGGGGTTGGCAACCTGGCTTCTGGATCGCTTGCGCGACCTGATTCCGGAAGAAGTCGGAGTAACGCCCTGGCTGAAGGGCACTCTTACCCCCGAAGATTCAAAGAAGTCGGATCGTGGCTTTGGCAAACGCAGAAACGATTTTTGGAAAAGACACCTGATCCTGGATGCGGACCCTGGCGCACATTACACACCGGATTCGAATGGACATGATGGATCGTTTCTCGCCCCATGGCGCCAAAATGTCTTTGATCCCGATAAAGCCGGTTTTACTTACCAGAAGGTATCACAAGCTACTACTGAGTAACTTCGCGATCATTGCAAGTGGCAAAGTCTCCCTTCTAAAACCGTCGATTTTTATTGGAAAGCACTATAAGTTTCACAACGCCTATTGTTTTGGGGGCAACAATCACGTACAAAAATCTATGATTGGAAAAGGTACGCTCAATGATCATAGGTTACACACGGGCCAGCAGCCAAGATCACAATGCAGAGTTTCAAATCGATGCCTTACAACACGCGGGCTGCGAAAAAATTTTCCGAGAGGAATTAACGGGGCATTTCAAAGAGCGCCCGGTGCTCCAGCAGTGCCTCCGAACGCTAAAAAAAGGCGATGTACTCGTTATCTGGAAGCTGGGTCGCATGGCCCGGTCTCTCAAAGACCTCGTTGAGACCATTCAGGATCTCAAAGACAGAAATATCGGATTCAAATCCCTTTCTGAGGGAATCGATACAACCGGATCCGAAGGTCAGCTAGTCTTCCATGTTTTTGGAGCCCTGGCAGAGTTCGAGCATGATCTTATCCGCGAAAGAACAAAGGAAGGGCTTCAGGCTACCAGAGCAAGGGGCCGCAAGGGAGGTCGTAAGCCATCTATGTCGGAGGCCGACGTTAAAGAAGCTGTTGCTATGTTGACTGATCCGAATATCACTAAGAAGGAAGTCGCCGAGCACTTTCGAGTAACCAGAACCACACTCAACAGCTCTCTCGCGAGACTGAACAAAGAGAGGATGTAGCCCTTACAGACTTATGGGCCCCTCTTTGAGGAAGCTGTCATAAGTCTAGGTTTTCGACTAAGGAAATCCGTCCAGGCAGATGTCCAGGCCACCTGAAGCAGCCAAAGTTAATTCGGTATGCGTAATGGCAAGTTTTAAAAATTAGGAGTCGTTAGTGTCGAGATTGACCGATTTGATTGCGAAGGCAAAATCCAAAGATGCGGCGTTAGGAGCTGAACTAGATCGAGAGTTCAAGATGCTGTCGTCACGGTTACCCTTCGGGCTGAACTTCGAGCGTCACAGCCCTGAAGCGGTTGAGTTGCCGCTGCGACCAATTAGGAAGGGTGACAAGGTACGAGTACTACCGGAGCGTGGTTCCACCAAGAAGAGCGATCAGCGGCTGTGGCAGGTGAAGAGTATTCAAAGATCCAAGAAAACAGCTGTCTTGGAGTTGATGAACGCTGTAGAGCTCGAGACTCAAACCGTGTCGGTGGATGACTTGGTAGTGGTGGCAGAGTTCCGAGACACGATCTACCCAGGTCTAATCAGTACAGGCAAGGTAATGCGTGGCGGCGCCAAGCCATGCCATACAGTTATCAATGGAGAGAACTATCACGCTTTGAAAGCGCTAACCTACACCCATCGTGGCAAGGTGGATGCGATCTATATTGACCCGCCCTACAACACTGGGGCAAAGGACTGGAAGTACAATAACGATTACGTTGAGAAGGACGATTCTTACCGACATAGCAAATGGCTGGCGATGATGGAGCGCCGCCTATTGGCAGCAAAAGAGCTCTTGAACCCTTCCTGCTCCGTACTCATCGTAACTATCGACGAAAAGGAATATTTGCGATTGGGACTAATGCTGGAGCAGCTTTTCCCGGAAGCTAGTTTCCAAATGACAAGCACAGTCATTGCACCTCAAGGCTCACAACGTCCAGGCCGTTTTTCCCGCATTGAAGAATATGTCTTTTGTGGTTTTTTTGGGGAAGGCATCGCTGTGCCGACGGGCGATGCAATGATCGCAACTACAGACGATAGTGAGAATGAAGATAGTAATGCAACCCAGGAGTTGAAAGTAACGTGGGATAGCTTAATGCGCCGTGGCACTGACGCGACCAGAGAGTCCCGAGAAGATATGTTCTATCCAATCACTATTGACAAAGTGACACGTCAAGTTGTTGAGATTGGTTACCCTCCTGGTAAGGGAAATCCTATTCCGCCAGTCAAGGATGATAATCCAAATCATATTGTGAAGTGGCCTATACGAACAGATGGATCAGAAGGGCGATGGCAGCTTGGGCGCGATACTTTTGAAGAGGTTCTTAAAAATGGAATGGCCAGAGTTGGTCGTTCCTACGCCGTTACTTATCTGAAGGGCGGAGCCCGGTCACAGATAGAAAAAGGCGAAACCATTATGAGTGGAATGGATGCTTATGGATATCCTATATATCAGGCCAAAAGATCTTCAGTGGCGTGGCCGAGAACGATTTGGAATAAAAGATCTCATAACGCTAGTGTATATGGTTCGACTTTGCTGCGAGCTTTCATTCCTGGTCGTAAGTTCCCATTCCCGAAGTCGCTATATGCTGTCGAAGATACGTTGAGATTCTTCGTCGCAAATAAGCCAGACGCAGTCATTCTTGATTTCTTCTCGGGTTCAGGGACGACTGCTCATGCGGTGATGCGGCTGAACAAACAAGACGGTGGACAACGACAATGCATCAGCATTACTAACAACGAGGTCGCTGCCGTCGAACAGAAAAAGTTACTCGAAGCGGGCATGCGCCCCGGCGATGATGAGTGGGAAAAAGTCGGTATCTGCGACTACATCACCAAACCCCGAATTGCTGCCGCAATTACAGGGAAAACTCCAGATGGTGAACCGATCAAAGGTGACTACAAGTTCACTGATGAGTTTCCCATGGCAAAAGGTTTCGAAGAAAATGCCGAGTTTTTTACCCTGTCCTATGAGACTCCGGTGGCAGTCAGCCACAATCTGGCGTTCAACAAAATCGCGCCATTGCTCTGGCTCCGGGCGGGTGCACGGGGCAGTCGTATAGACAAGCTGCCCGCTGATGGCTGGGCAGTAGTAGATGCCTATGGGCTGTTGGTCAATGTGGATGCTGCCGCACCCTTTATCAAGGCGATGGATAACGCTGATAGAGTCGGTATTGCCTATATCGTTACCGACGATGACCGCCGCTTCCAGGCGATTGCCAAGCGGTTGCCCGATCGTGTCGAGCCAGTGCGACTTTACGAGTCTTATCTCACCAACTTCAGCTTTTCCAACGGAGAATAACGGATGAAGTTCACGCTCAAAGACTATCAGCGCGACGCCGTCCGCGATTCCTTGAATAACCTGGGCAAGGCTCGCCGCCTTTGGCACAGTGAAGCCGACAGGACGGCATTCTCACTCACTGCAGTAACCGGCGCGGGCAAAACAGTCATGGCTGCGGCCACGTTCGAAGCACTGTTTCACGGTGACGATGAATTCAGTTTTGATGCTGACCCTGGCGCAGTGGTGATCTGGTTCAGCGACGACCCATCTCTGAATGAGCAGACGCGTTTTCGCTTTATCGAGGCCAGTGACCGTATCAACTACACCGACCTGGTGGTAGTAGAAAACACCTTCAATAGGCCGAAGTTCCAGGCCGGGAAAATCTACTTTCTCAACACCCAGAAGCTTAGCAAGAACAGCCTTCTGGTACGCGGCCATGATCCAGAGGAAATGGCAGCCAAGGTGGATGGTACTTTCCCTGAAATGCGTCCCGATCTCCGTGCATACACCATTTGGGACACTATACAGAACACTATTGAAGACCCTGAATTGACGCTCTATCTCGTGCTGGATGAGGCGCACCGGGGTATGGGCACACAGACGGCAGCTAGCCAGAACGCCAAGAGTACTATCGTTCAACGGCTCATCAATGGCGTGGGTAGCGTCCCCGGCATTCCAGCAGTATGGGGTATCTCGGCCACGGTAGAGCGATTTAACAAGGCGATTGAGTCAGCCGGCAAGCACATCAAGCTGCCCAATGTGGAAGTTGATGCGTCCAAGGTGCAAGAGTCTGGCCTTATCAAAGATACCATCCTGCTGGATATACCGGACAATGTCGGTGACTTCGACACCGTTCTAGTGCGGCGAGCGACTGACAAACTCAAAGAATCAACCGTTGCCTGGGCAGCTTACTCAAAACAACAGCAGGAAGCCCATGTTGTCGTGCCGCTGATGGTTTTGCAGGTTCCCAATAAACCTGACCCTGATGAAATTGGGCGGGCTCTAGATACCATTTTTGAGCGTTATCCCGAGCTGCCATCTACCAGTGTGGCACATGTTTTCGGAGAACATTCAACGCAAAGGTTTGGCAATCGAGACGTACCCTACATCGAGCCTCAGCGAGTCGAAGAGTCGACTTGGGTGCGGGTGTTGATTGCCAAGGATGCCATTAGCACAGGCTGGGATTGCCCGCGAGCCGAGGTCATGGTGTCTTTCCGCGCTGCTCGCGATAAGACGCACATCACGCAATTGTTGGGCCGCCTAGTGCGTTCGCCACTGGCTCGCCGTATCCCAGGTAATGACCTCCTGAACGCGGTGGATTGCTTGCTGCCGAAATTCAATCGCAAGGCCGTGGAGCAGGTTGTCGATGAATTGACGACCGGCAGTGAGGCAGCAACACCGGGGCGCGTTTTGATCGATTACATCGAGGTGGTTCCGAATACTAATATTTCGCCTGAAGTATGGGATGCGTTCGAGGCATTGCCCTCGCAAACACGGCCGCAGCGTGGTGCCAAGCCTGCTGTGAGATTAACTGCATTGGCTCATGAATTGGCGTCCGACGATATTCTGCCAGGTGCTGGCAGTCTGGCCCATGCCGAAATGCATGTTTTCCTGGATAAGTTTCAGGCTGACAATGAAGCCAAGATCAAGGCCAAACGGCAGTCCGTGCTTGTTGTGGACGGTAAAACCGTAAAAGCGGACATGCTGGGCCAGGGTCGCAGCTTGGAACAGTTTTGGGAAGATGCCGACATGGTAGTAATCGACGATGCTTATCGTCGTGCAGCGCGTATCTTCAGCCCCGCGATTGCTCATTCGTATGTTGACCACTTGGCTAGTCAGAAAGCTGACAGGGAAGATGACCCAGAAGCATTCCTAGAAGCCATTGTTGAGGCTCGCGTGACCGTTGCTGGTTTGGGACTGGTTATAGAAGCACAGGATTTTTTTGATGCCGAGGCGGACAATTTGGCCAATACCTGGTTGTCCAAGTATAGGAAGCAGATCAAGGCGCTAAGCGATGATCGCAGGGAATCCTATCGGCAGATCATCGAGATGAGTACGGAGCCTCAGGACACAGGCTTGCTGAAGCCTGAGGCTCGTCATGAGGCGACCAAAGCAAACGAAAACGGCAAAGTGAGAGTCTTGCCAGTTTGGGAAGGCCACTTGCTGTGTGACCCTGCGGGCAAGTATCCGGCTGACCTGAATGACTGGGAACGCACCGTTGTCGAGACTGAATCGGCCAGGCCGGGTTTCTCCTCCTGGTATCGCAACCCGCAGCAGCCAGGACAGTCATCGCTGGGTATTGCATATCAGGATGCCGACCAATACAAAATACTGCGTCCGGATTTCATATTCTTTGCCGAGCAGGGTGGGCAAGTTGTCGCTGACATTATTGACCCACACGGGCTCCATTTGGCCGATGCTTTACCCAAACTGAAAGGACTAGCTATATATGCAGAGAAGCACGCCGGTGCGTACCGTCGTATTGAATCAGTGGCAGAAGTAAAGGATAAACTTAGAGTACTAGATCTAACCAATCAACAAGTACGTCATGCCATATCTATGGCAAGCGATGCTTCGACTCTATTTACTGGTGCATTAGCGAACGATTACAGCTGAGCCTGGTCATGGTACGGAGGACGATAACTAGGTCCTCCTACTATTTCGAGCATTGCGAGAAATCATTAGACCTCTTTAAAATCATCAACTTATACGCATAATAAAGATTATGTTAAACGTCACGCACTGTATCTTTTAGTTCATGAGTTTTTGCTGGATTGGCCTGTAGCCCTGTAACTGTGAGGTTCCCTGCAAATATCACCGAGATTCGCCTTTTTCTCTTACACGCAGTGCAGTAAATGATTCATGGCCCGTCGAGCAACGCGCAGATGTGATCTCCAATGTGCAGTCTGGTCGCAAAGCGAACATTCGAATTCTGTGTTTAGCTGGGGGCAACTACAGTCTGCCCTAATCACGTATCAGGCCCACCCAGAGTTGGAAAAATCCGGCTCCTGCGATCGTAAGAAAAAATTAGCG
>NZ_JBQXYE010000008.1:0-24047 GCF_052645435.1 Marinobacter sp. V032
AAGATGTGGGTGGCTATCTGATGGACTATTACAACCGGCAGCGACCTCACGCATTCAACGATGGCATTCCGCCCGTTGCAGCTGAGGAAAACCTTAAAATACTGTCCGGGATTAGTTGACCACTACAATTGGACTTGACCCTTCCGTCTACGCAACCCATTCAATGAGACGTAGCAAAGCGACATTGATTTACAAGAAGACCAAAAATCTTCGAGCCGTTCAGTTGCTGTTGGGACACACGAATATGTCGAGCACCGTGCGGTACCTTGGTGTCGAGGTCGAGGATGCTCTGGAGATAGCTGAGAGTATTGAGATCTAGGTGCGTAACTTGTGTCCTTGGTCCCTTTGGATGCCTCAGACGCTGCAAGCCCCGGTCGATGATCACCCTCGGGTTACAGGCTCCTCCCGTCGCTAAACAAAAGCGAACATTGGAAAGCGGACCTTTTTTGCCGCGCTGCGCCAAGGTGAGAAGTCCACAGCCGTTTTAAACCGTCGGTGGAGACGGGGTAGAACCCGTCTTTTACTATCGCTATCCCAACAGATGGAAAATGCAGTGAAGAACATCAAGTGGCTTGACCCAGGAAAACTGAATCCAGACATTACGTTCGAGAAGATCAAGGAGGTGGCTGAGCCCAAAGGACCAACAAGCATTTCGTTCAAAAACTTCTCGTACTTTGAGTACCTTGGAATCCTGCAGTCGCTTCTAAAGTTTCCTGACGTCAACGAAGAAGTTGGAGCGGACTGGGTCGTTAAGAAGACGGTCCCTCAATGCCTACACCTAGATAAATTGGACCAGTCAGGCTTCTTAGAGGTAGCAAACCAGGTATTGCGTGATGCCCTGAACAAACCAGATGAGACCTATCACCTACTGACCTCAATTTCGGTGAGTCGCTCGTTTCCCTTCAAAAACATCGTGGTGAATGATTGTCGACTGAGATTCTTTGCTAAACGGGATTACCCAAAGAAGTACCGAGACAGAGCCAAAGTAATCAAGTCAGTTAATCCTTTGCTTAAGTGCGAGCACGACAACTACCTGAAGTGCATCGTCACAGTTACTGCGAGATACCCTGCAGCAGCGGCTCACAAAGCTCTTGCTGCGCTGGATTATCTACGGGGCACTATTTGCCTTTCGGGGAATCCAAGAGTCGAATTTAATTGGGGACCTTCCTCTGACAAGCCAATGAACATCGTTCGCCTGGGCCAAGCTCATACCCTTCACGACAAGAACGGTAAGGCTCTAACAGATAAGGTTTGGTACGAACCGAATTTCTACGAGCATTCAGTGGATTTAACGAAGAATGCTAACCACTACCGGGAGCTGTTCGGAAAGATAGATGCCACCTTCTCAGATTCGACATTCGGAAAGAAACTCATTGAGTCCCTAATTCGGTACGCTCGGGCTGGCGACGAGAAGGACGCTAACACTGGTTTCCTGAAGCTATGGAGTGTCATGGAAACAGTTCTGAGTCCAGGTGATGCTCGGCATGAAAAAGTGGTCCAACGTGGAGCAGCTCTTTTTGCAGACACCGACAGAAAATTCCATCAGCAAGCGTTAAACCATCTCAGGCTTTTCAGAAACCGAAGCGTCCATGATGGAGAAGAGAGTAACCAAGCGAAGGCTTACTGCTTCCAGTTGCAAAAGTACTTCAAGCAACTAATGACATTTCACCTTCACATGTTCGCCTCGTTTCATTCGCTAGACCAAGCAAACGAATTCCTCGATCTACCGATGGGGAAAACTCAGCTCGAAGACAAAATAGCTATGTATCAGAGGGCGCTAAAGCTGAGATACGGCGAAGACACAGACCGCATTTAAGTGAATTCGCAAATGGAGGGTTATCCCCAATTACTGCGGACCTCTTTTCCTAAGAGAACTGTTCAGGCTGCCCGACGGAATGTTCGCTTTGCGACCTGGCTGGCCAGCAGAAAACAATATTCTGAACCATACTTAAAGGCCTTTACCCTCCAAAGAGGGCCACGTCATGACATTTCCTATTAGCAAAGCTCCCTGGAACAAGGGAAAGCTCGTTGGCCAGAAGCTGCCGCTCAAACTCGAACAAATATGGGCTATCCGGATTCGGTTGGAGATTGCAGAGAACATCCGCGAGCTGGCGATGTTCAACATGGCAATTGACTGCAAACTCCGATCCTGCGATCTGGTAAAGCTATTGGTTCGAGATATTTCCAGAAACGGTGAGGTTCTGGACCGGGCGCAAGTCATCCAGCAGAAGACTAGTCAGCCTGTTCAGTTTGAGATAACCAAAAAGACGCGCGAATCGGTCGAGGCATGGATCGAGTTGCGCGGACTTTCGGGTATGGATTATTTGTGGCCGAGCCGGATGCGAAAGTTCGACCATATCACTACTCACCAATACGCCCGTCTTGTCAAAAAGTGGATTACCAGCATCGGACTTGACCCTTCAGTCTACGCAACCCATTCAATGAGACGCAGCAAAGCGACATTGATCTACAAGAAGACCAAAAATCTTCGAGCCGTTCAGTTGCTGTTGGGACACACGAATATGTCGAGCACCGTGCGGTACCTTGGTGTGGAGGTTGAGGATGCTCTGGAGATAGCCGAGAGTATTGAGATCTAAAGCGTAACTTGGCTCCTTGGTCGCTGGATGTTGCAGACGCTGGCAGATCCGGTTGATGAACACCTTCGGGTTTCGATCAGGCTCCTTCAGTCGTAAACATAAGCGAACATTCGCGCACCTCGGTTCAATAAATCTGCCTATCTTTTCGTAGTGTCCGCAGTGAGGGGGTAGAACCCCAAAAGGTCGATTGGTTCAGAAGCTAGTCCCTTTGGCCTTTTGTTCCAATGCCTCCCTCATGCAGAGATGCAATGAGCGGGCACGCGATGCTGTCCGGCTGCGCGTGGCATTGGCTGACCATTTCGCTCAGAGCCTCCTCGATTTTTACCAGCCTTTCGATCTTTTCGCGCACATCCTTCAGCTTGTGCTCGGCGAGCGCACTGGCTTCTTCACAGTGGGTGCCATCTTCGAGCCGTAGGAGGTCGCTTATCTCGTCGAGACTGAAACCCAGCTGCTGCGCCGTTTTAACAAATGTCAGCCGATCAATATCGGCGAAACCGTAGCGGCGAATACCACCTGGAGGTCGTTTGGGTTCCGACAAAAGACCTCGCCGCTGGTAATAGCGGATCGTCTCGACATTTACATTGGCCGCCTTGGCCAAGCCGCCAATAGTCAGTGAATTAGCTTTATCCAACATGATGCTTGACTCCGTACTTGACTACGGAAGTAACCTTATCTTATCGAGTCCATGGGCAACAGGTGTAAACGTCATGTCGCAATTCAAATCTAAATCCGGAGGTGCTTCTCTCGCTGTCGGGGGGATTGCTGGAATTCTCGCCTCGGCCTGCTGTCTCGGGCCATTGGTACTTATCACTCTGGGCGTTTCCGGTGCCTGGATCGGCAATCTGACAGCTTTAGAGCCCTATCGACCGCTGTTCATTGGCGCGGCCATCGTCGCCATGTACTTTGCTTGGCGACGAATCTATCGCCCTGTAGAACAATGCTCGCCCTGTGAAACGTGTGCGATCCCTCAAGTCCGAAAGACCTATAAGGTGATCTTTTGGGTAGTTACGGCACTGGTACTGGTCGCTTTAGTGTTTCCTTACATTTTGCCTCTATTCTACTAAACGGAGATCTTGCTCATGCGTAAACAGTTTGTAGTTGCCATGTTTCTCACTTTGCTCAGCATGTCCTCCTGGGCTGCGTCTCAAAACGTGACTCTCTCGGTGCCTGACATGACCTGTTCCGCGTGTCCGATCACCGTCAAGCTGGCCCTAAGTAAGGTGGAAGGGGTGTCGCAAGTTTCCGTGAGCTACCCTGATCGAGAAGCCGTCGTCACCTTTGACGATGCGCTCACTTCCATAGAGGCGCTCACCAAGGCCACGAGCGACGCTGGTTACCCCTCCACTCCCACGGCCTCAGAGGCGACCCCGGAGGGGCAATGAAGAATCCGAAGAACCTGCTCAGGGTTGGCATAGTAGGGACTATTCTGGTTGCACTATGCTGCTTCACACCGGTTCTGGTCATTCTGTTGGGCACCGTGGGACTGGCCGCGCTGACGGGCTATCTCGACTATGTGCTTCTTCCGGCACTGGCGGTATTCATCGGCCTTACGGTCTATGCGTTCTGGCGGAAAAAGCACTATGACGCCAGCTACGAGAGCAATTCCAAAGCTCCAAGGAGTTTCCCCAGTGAAAAATGACAACAAACTGCATATTGCAGTAATCGGCAGTGGTGGTGCCGCCATGGCGGCTGCCCTGAAGGCGACTGAACGCGGTGCCCGCGTCACCCTGATTGAACGTGGGACTGTCGGCGGCACCTGCGTAAATGTTGGCTGCGTGCCCTCGAAGATTATGATTCGTGCAGCACATATCGCGCAGCTGCGAAAAGAAAGCCCTTTTGACGCGGGCATCAGTGCTGAGGCTCCTAAGGTAGACCGAGCGAAACTGCTTCAGCAACAGCAGGCTCGGGTGGAGGAGCTGCGTGATACCAAGTACGAAAAGATACTTCGAGGACACAAGGACATCACAGTCCTGAACGGTGAGGCCCGGTTTCTCGGTACAAGTAGCCTGGTAGTCACGTTGGCTGAGGGTGGTGAAAAAACGGTTCATTTTGATCGCGCCTTTATTGGAACCGGAGCCAGACCGGCAGAGCCACCAATTACGGGGCTGGCAGACACTCCTTACCTGACATCAACCAGTGCCTTGACGCTGGATACCGTTCCCAAACGGCTGATCGTGATTGGTGCCGGTTTCGTTGCCTTGGAATTGGCTCAGGCGTTCGCCAGACTCGGTAGCAAGGTTACTGTTTTGGCCCGTAGCCGTTTGTTGTCCAGTGAGGACCCTGCAATCGGGGAAGCTATGGATGCAGCGTTCAAGCGAGAAGGGATTGAGGTGCTTCGCCAGACCACGCCCAGCAACGTGGACTATAGCGACAACGAGTTCATCGTCGAGACGCCTGCCGGCACCTTACGAGCCGATCAGCTGCTGGTGGCGACCGGTCGAACTCCCAATACCGAGGCCCTGAACCTGGCGAGCATTGGCGTGGAAACCTCACGCGACGCAATTCAGGTGGATGAGCATCTGCAAACCACTGTCCCTGGAATATACGCTGCCGGAGACTGCACCAATCAACCGCAGTTTGTCTATGTCGCCGCCGCAGGGGGCAGCCGGGCCGCCATCAACATGACGGGAGGCGAGGCCAAACTCGACCTCAGTGCCATGCCCGGTGTCATGTTTACCGATCCTCAAGTCGCCACCGTTGGCCTCTCTGAAGCCGAAGCAGTTGCTCGGGGTTATAGCGTGGACACCAGGCTGCTCGACTTGGAAAACGTGCCGCGTGCGCTCGTCAATTTTGACACCCAAGGATTTATTAAAATGGTGGCAGAGCGTAGCACAGGCCGTTTGCTTGGGGTGCAGATTGTCGCAGCTGAAGGCGGTGAAATTATCCAAACGGCAGTGATGGCGTTACGAGCAGGTTTGACCGTTCAGGAAATCGGCGATGACTTGTTCCCTTATCTGACCATGGTTGAAGGACTCAAACTCTGTGCGCAAACGTTCACCAAGGATGTAAAGCAGTTGTCCTGCTGTGCCGGTTAATCGCTCCGGCTCTGGCCAACGCTAGCACTGTCCAAAATTTGAACGTTCGCTTTGCGACCTGGCTGGCCAGCAGAAAACAATATTCTGAACCATACTTAAAGGCCTTTACCCTCCAAAGAGGGCCACGTCATGACATTTCCTATCAGCAAAGCTCCCTGGAACAAGGGAAAGCTCGTTGGCCAGAAGCTGCCGCTCAAACTCGAACAAATATGGGCTATCCGGATTCGGTTGGAGATTGCAGAGAACATCCGCGAGCTGGCGATGTTCAACATGGCAATTGACTGCAAACTCCGATCCTGCGATCTGGTAAAGCTATTGGTTCGAGATATTTCCAGAAACGGTGAGGTTCTGGACCGGGCGCAAGTCATCCAGCAGAAGACTAGTCAGCCTGTTCAGTTTGAGATAACCAAAAAGACGCGCGAATCGGTCGAGGCATGGATCGAGTTGCGCGGACTTTCGGGTATGGATTATTTGTGGCCGAGCCGGATGCGAAAGTTCGACCATATCACTACTCACCAATACGCCCGTCTTGTCAAAAAGTGGATTACCAGCATCGGACTTGACCCTTCAGTCTACGCAACCCATTCAATGAGACGCAGCAAAGCGACATTGATCTACAAGAAGACCAAAAATCTTCGAGCCGTTCAGTTGCTGTTGGGACACACGAATATGTCGAGCACCGTGCGGTACCTTGGTGTGGAGGTTGAGGATGCTCTGGAGATAGCCGAGAGTATTGAGATCTAAATGCGTAACTTGGCTCCTTGGTCGCTGGATGTTGCAGACGCTGGCAGATCCGGTTGATGAACACCTTCGGGTTTCGATCAGGCTCCTTCAGTCGTAAACAAAAGCGGACATTAGCAGTCTCGTTTAAAAGATCTACGCCGCCATTGGAAAGCGGACCTTTTTGCAATGCCCAAAAGGGCTATTTAGGGTGGCCTGGATAGGTGCTCCAGCGTCAGGATAGGCAGGATCCGATTGTGGCGTCCGGTGGAGGCCGATTGGACCTCTTTTTAGAAGTGTCCACAGTAACGGGGTAGAACCCTTGCTAACTCCCGCAGTATAGGGCACTCCGGGAACCAACCTGGCGACATTCAATTTTTTGGATGGTTACAACCCAAGGTCAGTTATAGCAATGCAATGATGGCCTTGACCACCAACATTCTGTTCGAAACATGGATTGACGCTACCCCATATCGCTGATAAATTTCGAACTTAATTTGATCACGGCCTGATAGGGTCTGATAGCGGCATTTACGAAAGAGATCCCATCCGGGGCTCTTCGAGGCTGGCAGCCTTTGTCGCTAGATGTCAGTGATAGCTGCATGGTGATTGTAAATTGGGGATCAACCTTCAGGGTGATCCGGTCCGTATTCGGGGAGCCATAGCCCGACATACGGCATCAATTTATAGTTGCCTCCATGCCCATTAAAAACGCACACCGTACTACCCCCGCATACCAATACTACAAGCAAATTTCTTACGAAAACCTAGCCGCTAGCTGGTTTACGGCTGATGGCTGGGAAGTGTTTATTCCAGTTACAGACCATGACCGGAAAACCGATCTTGTTGTGGCAGACGACAACCACTACTACCGCATACAAGTGAAGTCACTGGAAAGTGGCGATGATAACGTGTTCGTTGAGAATAAGTGGCGAGAGGCCAACATCGACTATGTTATCTACTTCTCGCGCACCTCCGAATGGGGCTATATCACTCCCGCCTTTTCAGAAGCTAGGCGTAGACTCAACTCTGCGGGCCATGTGCGCTTCCATCAACATCAGAAGCCCTTTTCGAAGGCGTTCAATAAAGCATGAGCTTTACCCGTTTGTTGCGAACAGTAAGGCTTTGTTGGTAAGCGATTGACTTGACCGTGGCCCCGTTTTAGGGCCACCCAGAGTTGCGGAAGAATGACTTAAAATACTGTCCGAAATTAGTCGATCACTACACTAGGCAACAATTTAGATTTCATTCGAGCCGAAGTGAACCGCCCCGGGTATCGCGGAGGCCCGTTGGTTTAAGTCACGCTGCCATAACAGCCTAACTGTTAAGTTGCCGATAGTAGTTTGCCTCAGCTTCTACTGGCGGGATATACCCCAGTGGCTCCATCAGCCGTTGGTGGTTGAACCAGGATACCCATTCCAGCGTTGCCAGCTCAACGGATTCCATGGATTTCCAGGGTCCGCGTCGGTGGATCAATTCTGCTTTGTAGAGGCCGTTGATGGTCTCAGCGAGGGCGTTGTCGTAACTGTCGCCTTTGCTGCCGACTGATGGATCAATGCCAGCTTCGGCCAGGCGTTCCGTGTAGCGGATTGACACATACTGCGAGCCCCCTGTCGGAGTGATGAATCAAGTTCTCCGATTGGTCTGGCTGACGGGCGTAGAGTGCCTGCTCCAGCGCATCAAGCACGAAGTCCGTATTCATCGTGCGACTGACGCGCCATCCCACAATATGGCGTGCGAAGACATCAACGACGAAGGCCACATACAACCAGCCCTGCCAGGTGGATACATAGGTAAAATCGGATACCCAGAGCTGGTCCGGGCGGTCAGCGACAAACTGCCGGTTAACTCGGTCCAGCGGGCACGGCACCGATTGATCCGGGACGGTAGTGCGCACCGCCTTGCCGCGACGGGCGCCCTGGAGGCCTAAACGACTCATGAGTCGCTCCACAGTACAACGGGCCACAGGCATGGCTTCCCGGTTCATCTGTTTCCAGACTTTATCGGCGCCGTAGACCCTGAGGTTGTCATTCCAGACGCGCTTGATATGCGGCATCAAAATTTCGTCGCGCTTGGCTCGATCACTGCGCAGTTCCGGCTTACGCTGCCGGGCTGCATGGCGACGATAGGCCGACGGGGCGACCTGCAATACTTTGCAGATCGGCTCGACCCCGTAGGTATCCCGATGCTGATCAATGTAGGTGTTTAGGACTTCAGCTTGCGGTCGAGCTCCGCCTGGGCGAAAAAAGCACTGGCCGTGCGAAGGATGTCATTGGCGCGGCGTAATTCCTTGTTCTCACGCTCCAGCTCCTTCAAGCGTTGCGCTTCGGCAGTGGTTGTGCCGGGCCGTTCACCATTATCGATTTCGGCACGCTTGACCCATTCCAGCAACGCCTGCGGCACACAGCCAATCTTGGGTGCGATTGACTCCACAGCAGCCCACAGCGACGAATACTCGCCACGATGCTCCTGCACCAGTCGTACCGCTCGCTCTTTAACTTCAGGGGAAAACTTGTTGGATTTGTTCATGGCTCCATTCTCTCAGATGCTGGAGCCTCCTCAAAACACGGGGCGGTTCAATATCTCCGCATCAGTAAACTCCGGAAAGTCATTTGATACCGGGACATCTCTCAGCGCAATGATAAAGTCCGCCTTCTTCAGAACAGCTACTTTCCACTCTTTGATATATTTCGATTCGAAAGGTTTTGTGCTGTTTTGTATCGTGGCTTGTGGGTTCTTGCTCATGTGCTATTGATTAATTCGTGTACAGGGAATGATCAATTTCACATGGAGTAGTCTTATGAACCGCACTACTGCTTTTCTTACTTTACTCTTTCTCACCGCTCCCGCTCTCTCTGCGGAAAAACCTGTCGCTGTCCCTGATGGCGCCACCCCAATAGAAAACCCTGCAGTTGCCTCAAAAGTTTTCCGCGAGGATTCAGATCTCGGCCAGCGATTCTCCGAGCGCGACAACACGACTTCCCAGGTGCAGCAATTTTCGGCGGACGAAGCCCATAGTCGTACTGGTCAGGCTAGAAACATGAAAACGCTCGACGCACCCACTATCAAGCCTCGGGCAGTGATAGCGGCCCCCCAGTCCTAAAACTCTTCTTCGGCGTCAAGACTGACGCCAAGCGCTGACGATACTAGAAGACATGGAGGTGACAGATGTCATTTTGCACTCGAATTGTGTCTTGTCTATTGGCAAGCACAACGCTCGCATTCTCGGCTCAAGCGAACATCAGAGACTATTACGAAGAACCCGGACTCAACCCATTTAAAGAAACCATCAATCAAAACTTCGGGGAACACATTGACCCCTTCTCAGGCCAACTGCAGCTGAGTTATACCGATCTGGTCGTGCCTGGGAACGGTGGGTTCGATGTCCGTATCAATCGAATTTACAACAACCCGCAAGATGCGTTCTTGCCTTACAGCCCTTACGGTCACGGCTGGAGCATGCATTTCGGGCGTATCGTGGCGTCCGATGCTCACAAGAACAAGATTTGCAATCAGAATCTGTGGTCGGTTTCGGTTATCGATAACCCGTCACTCGAACTGTCAGATGGTAGCCGACAGTTACTGGTTCTAGCAGATCAACATAGCCCTGAGTTGATTACAAAGCAGTGGTGGAGTGCAAACTGCAATGGCAACAATGATGTCATCGTGAAGTCACCTGATGGCACCACCTACACGATGGATTACCGGGATACCGACTCGGAGGGATTGAAAATCTATGCGACCCGAATCGAGGATGCCAATGGCAACTGGATGACCATTGATTACGACACGAACCTTTATGGCATTACCTATATCGAGTCGCTTACCACCAGTGATGGGCGCACTATCGATTACACCTATGCCAACACCGGTAGTGATGACACCCGCCTGAGTTCCATCACAGCGAACGGGCAAACATGGACCTACGATCACACCTACACACCCAACACAATTCCAAACTTTGCTCAGTTGACGAAGGTGACCCGTCCAGATGGCTTGAGCTGGGACTATACCTACTATCCGATCACCACCAACGGGGACGCCGGCAGCCTAGCTGTTGATACAGTGACCTATCCTTCAGGAGGCACCATCGACTACGACTACAGCTATGTCTATTTCAACTATGGTGCGCAGAAAGCGACCACTGTAGTGACGGGCAAACAAACGGGTGGTCGCGGTATTACGCCGGGTACATGGTCCTACTCCTATGTGCCAGCCTACAACGGTCAGTATGGGTATGACGAAACCCACATGGTGGCACCTGATCATGAGCGTGTCTTTTACCACATCGGCTACACAACCAGCGCCAACATATGGGAGGTGGGCACTAAGCGTTTCGAGGAGGTCTTTGATCTCCAAGGCAACAAATTAGAGCAGTACACATATGGCTACAGCAGTATGCTGTTGTCGAACGAAAACTACTGGCACGGAAGAGACTCGTCGAGAATCGACACCAATACACAGGTTCCACTGCTAACAAGCGTGCTTCATTGGCGGCAGCAAACTTCGGTGGAAACGCAATACTCTGGCTTCGATAACTATGGAATGCCACAAACGATCGTTGAAACAAGCAACACGTCGGGCACGAATCCTCGCACGACGACTCGTAGCTACAGCCATTCAGCGAGCAACTGGATTCTCGGCCTGGTGACTCAGGACGTCATTGACTATCCCAACAATGCGCCTGTCACCCAGTGGACTATCGACAAGACATACGACACCGCGGGCAATATGGAATCGGAAGACAAGTCGGGTGTATTGACATCATACACGTATACCGCCGAGGGTGATGTCGCTTCGATAACCGATGCCAACAACCATACGACCTCCTTCTCGAATTACTACCGCGGCTCGCCCCAGAACATTACCCGTCCCGAAGGCATCGTCGAATCGCAGGTTGTAAACGCAGACGGGACATTAGGGTCGTCTACCAATGGACGCGGGTATACCACCGCTTATACTTGGGATGACTTAAACCGCCTCACCGACATCGACTTTCCCATTAATGCCGATGTATCGGTTACCTATGACGATGAATCGGCGGCGCTGACACGAGGTGCCTACAAGGAAACGCGCTCGTTCGATGGATTCTGGCGTGACCTTGGTATGGAGCGAGAGGATACCGCTGTTAGCGAGACTGTCGAGATCACCAAGTCCCGGGATGCTTTGGGCAACGTGACGTTTGAAAGCTATCCCAACAGTACTCAGGGCAAGACCTTGGTCTACGATGCGTTACAGCGTGTGACCAGCATCACTTTCCCGGATCAGACGTCGCGTACATACAGCTATCCCTATGGGTATGAAATTCGTGAGGTCGATGAGAACGGCCACGAGACGGTCAAGCTCATGGCAAGCCACGGCAGCATGGACAAAAACTGGCTGATGAGTATCACGTCACCAGAAAGCCTAGGAACCAGAATCCGTCGCGATGGTCTCGGGAGAGTCTACCGGGTCTTTCAGGGTGAGTTTAACGAAGATGGTCTCTTGTACGGTCAAGAACGGTTATATGTTCATGATGCTCGGGGTTTCCTCACGCAGGAGACTCACATGGAGTCAGGCACCACGGTTTACGGTTATGACAATGTTGGCAATATGACCAGCAAAGAGATTGGCACCAGCGGCATAGTTGAAACCCGAACCTATGACGACCTGAATCGATTGGACACCATTTCATATTCTGATAGCACACCCACCGCGACTTACGGTTACGACAACAACAGCAATCTGACCTCGGTCGTCAATTCGGTTGCGAGCCGCAGTTATAGCTATGATCAGAACGACAATCTCGAAAGTGAAGCCCTGACCGTTGGCGCCTCCACTTACGACGTGACTTACGGTCTCGATACCCTGGATCAGCTGACGAGCGTGACGTACCCCAGTGGTCGTATTGTCGACTACGGCACGAACGCTCTTGGCTGGCAGACCCAGGCAACGCCCTATGTGACGTCAGTTGACCGGCATCCCTCCGGTGCCGTGGCCGCCATGGTCTATGCCAATGGTGTCGTGACTAACCAAACGCTCGACAGCCGGCTACGTCCTGACACATTGATGGCCAGCAATGGCCAGATTGATTTTGTTGATCTGGACCTGGGGTACGACCTGGGCGGTAATGTGAGCAGCATTGTCGACAATGCTGGCTCGCTCCATGATCGGACTATCGGCTACGACAACGTGGATCGAATGACCTCAGCAACGGGCTCCTGGGGCACAGAACTGATTACCTATGATGGCCGAGGCAACATTCTTACTCGTGACCGGAATGGCAGCGTACAGCAGTACTACTACAGTTCGGACAAGATGACCTACCGGGTGTTTCCCACCTTTTATTACACGATCGCCCATGATACGCGCGGCAACATGACCAGCGATGGCCCGAACATCATGATCTACGACGGAGCCAACAAGCTGGCATCGATCCAAAATGGGATTGGTAACGTGATTGATTACTTCTACGACGGCGCGAATACCCGAGTCGGTCGGAACTCGTCAATTGCATCGACCAATGTTCTGTACACGATGGCGGGCGACCTGCTGGGTGAATACGACCAGACAGCCGGCTTCAAGGAATACATCTACGTCGACTCGCAGGTCGCGGCAAAAATCGCCGATGACACTGTCGTTGTCGGCCAGTAGCGATCAGGGAGGATAACACTATGAAATTTTCCATCATAAAGACACTCGCCGTTCTGGCAGTGCTCGTATTTTCCACATTCTCCCTCAGCGCGGCTGAGGTCGTGACCTACTACCATAACGACCACTTGGGGTCACCCATTGCGGCGACTGATAGCACTGGTGCAGTGATCTGGCAGCAAGCCTACGACCCCTGGGGGCTAAAACTCACCTCCAACACGGACGCACGAGGTTATACCGGCAATTGGCTGGATGAAGGGACCGGGCTCGCTGATCATAAAGCGCGCTGGTATACGTCCTCGATCGGCCGTTTCACTGCCATTGATCCGGTGAAGTGGCACGAGTCAAACATCCATTCATTCAACCGGTACGCGTATTCGGGCAATAATCCATATACCAATACTGATGTTGATGGCGATCTTTTCCTAAGCTTTCACCTCAATCGCCGAAACATGAGCACAGAGCAGGCGATTCTTGCGGGACAGGTAGGAAATGCAGGCGCCGAGACTGCAATGAAACTGTATGCCGCTGCCGGGGGGGCTCGAATTGCGGCAGGGTCGGCTCGAAGCACCAGCATTATAGCTTCGACAATAGTAAAGCGAGGATATCAGCGACTTGCAGATAGCCTCGCACAACTGATTAAGCCAATAGGTCTGAGTAAAAAGGGAATAAAACATGCTTCGAAACACCTTCCCGAGTTTAAAGAGCTGGATAACTCTTTCACACTGGATAAACTCTTGAGATTAGGTCAACGTATTGCTCGGAACGAGAAAAACTTGGTGAACAGCAAAACATATGGTAGCAAAACCTACCAAGCCACAGTGAGGGTAGGTAAAAAGGATGTATCCGTTAAATCAGTACTAAATGCCTCTGGAAATCTTCGCTCTGTTCATATTGCTAAATAAAAAATGGATTAGCACTAATGCAATTTAGTTACTCATTGGATAGGGATGGAGGGCTTGATCCTCTTGACCCGCTGGGGAACCTTTTTTTTTCCAGTGCCTCTGGAGCAGTCGTTTCCATTGGAGATACATATCTTGATGCGTGGTTATATGAGCTTCTCGTTGGTGTCAATGAACTCGTTATTAATGGCACTACAATAATATCGATAGCGGAGGATGAAAATATTTTAGCTATGACATTAAAGCGAAAAAACCTGATATTAAATTGGCATGGCGAGGAGATAGTAGGGTGTGCCGATGAGTTTTTTAGATCACTGACTACCGAAGCAAATAGACTTGTAAAAGAACTAAAATCAATGCCAGGTTTTGAGAAAAATCCCGCAGTCAATGAGATCGAAAAATTACTCGAAAATTCATCACTTCGGAAATGAAATAGGCGGCCGATTGTACCGGGGTAAATCCAGCTGTGGACTTACCTCGGTACAATCCAATTTCCACTTTGATTCCTGAAATCCTGAATTCAGATAAGAACTGCAGCTCTTTGATCCTGAATTCAGATAATAACCACCAACATTTTTCATGCCTCAGGCAAGTTCTGTATCCACTCAGATTTCAGACTCCGAAACAGCCCCCGATAAACAGGAGGGATATCAACTGGTACGCTGAGTGCGAGCGTTCCGCTGGGTTTCATGCGCTCGAATTGCTGACTCATATAGTTTAATTGTCTCCGTACTCTCTGTGTCCAGCGGAGCTTTCCAGTCAAAAGGCAAAGCAGAAATACGGCTTAGATGGAAAAAGATTTCTAGGTACTTCTGCATGAAGATGCGGTATCGGTTCTCCGTATTCTGACAATGTCTCAGTGCCATAATTTGTTCAAAAAGTAGCTCGAAAATCTTTCCAAGATCTTTGTGCCGGTACTCTAAAGATACCCTCATTTCTGGGGCTAGCGATGCGCCCCAAAGTGAAGCGATCAATGAAGAGTCCTTGCTCATCATTTGCTTTAAAGTGACTTCTATCGGCTTTTGTTCAATTGAAGAGTATGCGAGAAAGGTTTGGTGCTCCCTGATCTGAAGTTCGCCCTCAAGCTCTCGGATCGATTCGACGATATCGCTGATTTTTGCTTCGTTTTCAAAGTGCGCTGCTTGTTTCTGTGCTAATTCATTAGCTTTAATAAACTCTTGCTTTGACACTCTCAATGCAGTGTTTTGGATCCGGATTGTCATTAAAAGCGCCATAAGGGCGACGAAGGATATAACGGGTCCTACTGTACCGCCCATAAAGCTTCCGAACTCAGCCCATCGGTGGTGATCGCTTGATATGTTTCGCCCAAATATATTGACGTATGAGACCAACAAGATTCCTGAAGCGAGAATGGCCAGGCTAAGAATTTTGGCTAGAGTATCAGTGAATTTTTCATCAACTGTTTTTTCGTTCCTTTTACTTCTCATGCTTTACTATCCTACTGAATGTTAGCCACTACTGTTTCGCGTGAGTTTAGGGGATTTCACTACCCATTGTAGGTTTTCTGTTCATTCTCCTCGCCAAAAACTGGCTCTACAGCCTTATTTTTGGCGCTTCTTTGGTGCTGGCTGTCTTCACGCTCTGGGGCTTGGTCCTGAAGGTTTAAAAGTTACGCGATGAGGAGCAAGAGAAATAGTGTCAGCAACCCTTGTCTAACCAAAAAGCGTCAGCCAATATACTGTATGTTTAAACAGCTATGGTTGGCCCGCGATGCACAAACTCCGCTACCGCCAAGGCGCAGTATTCAGAGCCCTGAACGAAACCCCCGGCGGCATGGCTCCGGTCGTCCTCCGCACCGGCTATACCAAGTTTCTGCCATGGCTCGGCATCATCGACATCGAAAAGGCCCGTACCCTTCCGGGAGCGCGACCGATAAAGCTCGCAATGGTGTATTACTCTAACGGCCCCGATATCGGCAGTGAATGGGTAAAGTTACCGGCTCACAAAAGCATCAAAGGTTGTTGGGTACCAGGTGGCGTCTATGCTCTGATTGAAGACGGTACCTTCACAATACTCATCCGCAAGAAAGATCCCGACGGGTACCATTAACGCCCTTTGCTATTCACCGGCAGGTATCACCATGTGCGGCGCTTACAACGTAGTTGACTCTCCCTACCTCAGCATCATGATCGATCTCCTGGGCACAGAGATGCCGGATCTGCGATTGAACATCCGACCAGGTGCGCAAGGCCAGTTTGTCTACGAAACATCACAGGGCAGGGTGCTGCAGGACGGGATATGGTCACTGCTAATAGAGCAAAAGCCTGACGGAAGTGGTTACCGGCCATCACCCAAATACAGCACCTTTAACGCGCGCTCCGGAAGCCTCGGAAGCAGCCCACTCTGGAAGAAAAGATTCCATTCACAACGGGCCATCGTCCCCGCTACCGGCTTCCATGAGTGGACAGGGACCCAAAGGTAATAAACAGTGCTACAACATCGCGCCGGTTGAGTCCGCGATCGCCTTCGCCGGCCTCTACGAACTCTGGGACTTCGACGGGAATATCGTACCGTCTTACACCATCATCACCTTGCCGCCGCACAAACGGTTCAGTCACATCCACGAAAAAAGCCTGCCCCTGATGCTGAGCCAGGAAGATTTCGACATCTGGTTGGACCCGAACCTGCAGAACACAGACCCGTTTTAGGATCTGCTCAAATCCAGAATAAGAACGCCGTTAAAGGTTGGCCCGATTAGAGCACCAACAGAGCTGGAGCCAACAGGCAAAGAAGAAGATGGGTAAGACCAATGATGCCAGATGGACAATGTCCTACAAGACACTCCGATATCTCGGGTAATAACACGAACTCAGATCAGTACACTGACCTGGAGCCGTTTGATCAGGATGATCAGGGCTCACCGCCGGCAAGGATGCCAGGCAGCCGCGACACCTGCAGAGTGGTGTGACTTCAGAGAGAGAGCTGACTTCTTTCCGATCGTTCATCCAAAATTTGCTTTTGAAACGTGAAACTACTTCAGTATGCGGGTTTTGCAAGCTGTTCAATTTTCCGTGGCACCGGGGTTTCGGTCGAACCACAATCGAATTTACCAACTGAGTTGCGTTCTTAAACTGAACCAGTGGCGACGCAGACAAAACGACTTCCAATACGAATTTTCTAATCAGTGAGCGTACAGGCGTTGCAACCACTGCTGGCCCATTGCTTGAATGAGTGAACCCTGTTCTGCGGTCGGCGATTTAGGGGGTTACGTGGTGGATGATTTTAACCGGAAGGCGCGAGCTATTGACATCGACCTGAACCTTCCCTCGTCCAGGGTAATTAGAGCCCTATAGTGCATCCTCGTCTGGCAAGTGTGTCAGGCCAAATTGTGTAGGGAGAATGGATCGACGTTGATTTCGATTATTTTGGCCGGTTGGCTCTGAAAATTTCGATTAAAACGTTAATTTATTCGCTTATAGTAGCGTTTTGAAACGCGTGGTTTCGTGAGCATTGGGGCGATTATTCTTTTTCCTCTGATATGCTGGATCTGGCTATTATGGGAACGACGCTGCGCGTAGATCAGAGCACCATTGATGAAGGGATATGGATTATTTGAGGGTTGGTTATGGCGACTACTGCTGTTTTGGTGAGGAAAACCGTTAGCATTACTGAGCTTAGGCAAAATCCGACGCAATATTTTGGTGACCAGTCGATTGCAGTTTCTTCAAATAACAAGCTGAAGGGCTATGTCATTGGTGCGGAGCTGTTTGAACGGATGGTTGATATAGTTGAGAGGTATAGCAGCGATCATTCATTTCAGGCGAGATTCCGGCCCTCAAGCCATCGGTTGGAGGCGATCTGCAGCCACGGTGCAGAAACTATGGCGAATGCCAGTGACAGCGATATGGAAGATTTTGCTGAGTGACGAGAGTTTGCAAGGGCGGTTATAGTATTTATTTGGGTCCCAATGAAATGCTCTTGGTTGAAAGCTTCAGGCTCCACCCCAGAAAATTTGGGAGGAACGCCCCATTGCCTTAATGCTCTCGAGCGGAGCTCTGATCTTGGATGGCGCACTCGATGGCCTTGTGTAGAGGGTGTGAGCGGAGCTTTTCTGGATCATCGAATGCATACTCAAGCAGTTCTTCGCTTCCAAGTGTGGTTCGGTAATCCGGAGGCTGGCGCTTCATAAGTTGGCTGCAATCTTCCATTAACAGCCTCAGCTGGCTGGTCACGGGGATACACGCGAATGTACTCAAACGGTTGGCTATAGCATAGATCCAAGCATTCACTTGCTGCGCACGATGGTTCGCCTGGAAGTTTACCTGAGTGGACATTGGGATACGGATAGTTCGAGCTAGCTTTTTGAACACTTGATTGATTTTCCGGAACAACTCTCCTTGTTCAACCTCCGTGAGGAATCCAAACACAATAGCGAGTTCGTTAATGAACTCGCCATCGATTGCTTTAGCGAACGACAGGTGTTCATTGTTACGTAGCGCTGAACTCCATTGGGTCAATAGATTATTCAACCATAGCATTGCAACTTGGTAGGGCTTGATGATTTTTTGACCTATCAGCGGTACGAGCAGCGTTTCAAAAATCCATGGAGTCAGATGATATAGAGTGCCCAGAGGTCCGCGAATTATGTTAGTAATATCCTTTAAATACTGATCGCTAATCGGTTCTGATATTGACGAAGTGAGACGACCAATCAGGTTGTGCTGACAATCTGGCCGAACAGATATTGTCTCGCCAATTAGCCAGCACAGGATTTTCACATGGTCCCTACTGGCTAAGCTTTCAATTAGAACTAAGGCTTCCTCTGTGGCGCTTCCTTGGATTAGCTTGACTTTCACTCCGTTTAGGCCAATCCATTGGTTGATCGGGCAGTCGGTTGCCAACAAAGCCTCTATGGCAGGCTTTGTATTGCCAAAGTGAATATAAGTGCAAATATAACGAAGCGCAGTGGTTATTAGTGCTCCCCGGCGCGACTGATGGTCGCGGCTTCCTCCCTTATTATTTGCCCTGTCTTTGATTTGATTGCTGAGCCAGAACGCTAAGGCACTTGGTGCCTTTTGCCATAATATGGCGATGGCATAGTAATCCCCATATCCGACTGTTGGTGGCGAGTAATCAAAAATCTGTTCTGGAGCTTGTGGCAGTTTCAGAAGATCTGGCAAGCTCCCAATATCCTAGACGCCTGACAGCTCCTTAAAATATCGTTTTTCGAACTCCACGGGTGCTATCCCGCCATTGTTGCCATGCCTGCGAACCGGGTTGTAAAACATCTCGATGTAATCAAACACGTCCCGTCTGGCGGTCTCTCTGTCCGGATAAATCCTTCGCCGGATGCGCTCGGTCTTGAGCAAAGAAAAGAAGCTCTCAGCCGCTGCATTGTCGTGACAGTTACCACGACGGCTCATGCTTGGCTTCAGGTCGTGATCGGCTAAGAAATCGCGCCACTCCCGGCTCGTGTATTGGGGGCCCCTTGATCGGAATGCACTAATACACGCTGTTGTGGTCGACGTTGCCAGGAAGCCATTAGCAAGGCGTTCATGACCAGATCTGTGGTCATACGTGATCTCATCGACCAGCCAACGATCTGGCGGGAGAACAGATCCCCCCTCTGTCAGCCTAGTTGTCCAGTTGGCGATTTCATGAGTTGCTGCCATGATCGTATGCCTTTGGCCGCCCACCACGTAGTGCAACAAAATCTCAGATGCATCCCAGATGCCCTCGGCCCCCAGTATCTCAGATGCGCCGTCAATGTGAACTCCTGCCAGTTGCCAACTATCGGGATCACGCAAAGAGCTGCTGTACCAAAGTGCTGGAAAACTATCGTATGAGTGAATACAAAGAGTAGAAACACCGGTGACGTAACAGCTTGGCGAGGCCAGAGCTTTAACTACCTCTGATGTCATCGAGGAGGACCTTAAAACTTTGTTAATAAGATGCCATCTCTGTTCACAGAAAAGTGTCTTTGCGGATCGAAATCCGTGGCCTCCTCGTGTCCGAAATAGCCCATCGGGTTGGCCAGAACGTAGGTGCCACAGTCCATTCTATAACTCTGTGCCTTATGAATATGGCCGTGAACATTCACTACGGGTACCTTTGCGGCTGAAGCATAGAGGCCAGACAAATCACTGGCATAACAAGGAGATAACCGGTGGCTTTTGTATTCGCTAGGCACCGAGTCAGACGATGGGGCATGATGGGTCATCAGAACCACCGGCTCATCGGACTCATTCAGCGTTCGAAGAATAAAGTCACGAGCTTCACCATGCCATTTTGCGGTGTCTAACGGCCTCATCTTTCGATATCTGGATTGCCCGCCAATTAGATCAAGAACTCTAATTTTACGGTAATCATTCATGCTTTTTTCAGCTTCCAGCATTGCGTTCCGACTATCTCCAAGTAGGTCAAAGTCGGTCCAGAGGTCGGTCGCAGCAATTCGGACTCCATCTATAACGAGTGACTCGTTCAGTAGCAATTGCACATGGGTCCCGGCGAACCCTCCGCGCAATTCTCGCACTGCTTTATCCCTGCGCATTCCATAAAGCTCGTGGTTCCCGAGCGTCATGATCGTTGGGATTCCCTGGGTCATCTGCAAAACGTGCTCAATGGCGTAAGGTTCTACGCCATCCATTATGTCGCCAGCCAACAAGATGACATCAACGTCAGTCGCCCACTTAACCTGTGGAAGGTCTGATTTCGGATAAAATGAGAGATGCACATCGCTTGTGTAGCCAAAAGTAGGCATGAAACTTAATTCCTTACGGCTCGAATTTCTAAAACGTTCGATACCCAGTGTATCTCCTGCAAACATTGAGAATACAGTGACGACTAATATCTATTTGGGTTGTGGTTTTACATTGGGAAGCCGTTCAAAGAGTGGTTATTACATTGAGATGGAACTTTGAAGAGCCCTGCTGGTATTTTTCGAATTTTGAAACTGCAATAAAATAGCCACCAAAACCCACTTTAGTTATTGTTAATAAATAATAATTACCAGAATCTCCGGTCATTAAGGCATCAGTAGCCATTCACCGAAGTAAAGCGCTTAAAGTTTCCCATCCCCATGATCTTCACTGACCTCAACCACTCGTTAGCCAAACCAACGTAAGAAAAAATGACACTGGTTTTAACCAGTTTGATACATAGGGGTGTTGCGTGTATCTGTGGAGGTTCAATTCAGTTCACCGATTATTTCGTTCCGGCGAGCCGAATTGCCAATTCCGAAAAACGTTCAGGCATGCTGTCCGGCAGCTACGCCAGAAGCCCAAGCCCATTGGAAATTATGACCGCCTAGGTGGCCGGTCACATCCACCGCTTCACCAATGAAAAAAAGCTTTGGTTGGTTGTTTACTGACATAGTTTTTGATGAAAGGTCACGAGTGTCCACCCCGCCCAAGGTAACTTCGGCCGTTTTCCGAACACATCTCAGAAAGTTGTCAAAAATGGTCGCAAAGCGAACATTCAGTCGGGGCGCAAAACCATAATTGGTCTTAACGGTTCGACTAAGCACAATTCTTAACGCATTCGAAAAGACACGGCTTGTTGACGAAAAAGGGAAGATCACTCGTGATCGCGACACAAAATTAAGATGTCTCGTTTCTTGAAATTCTTGCAATGCTCGTCTGGATTGGGTTATCGACTGGTGTTTCATCTGTGTCACCGGGTCGTCCGCAACAGGCGCTGGATCATCGAGTGCGGACCGATCTAACACAGATAAGTGGTGTTGATTGCGCGCCTGGACATTGGCTTTGTTGCCGTAGCTTGTATCCGCGAGCAGACCCGTAACGGTACCGAGGGCCCGTGGCCTGAATTTGGACTTATTGATCAAACAACGGCCAAGCTGGTCGTATTCAGTTGTCGTCAAGTTATTGAAGGCACTCGGTTCCGCATTGATTTCCAGAGACGAGCTGAACCACCTCCTGAAAGTGGGTGTTTTTGGATAGGCACGAGTTATCAAGCACTTCGGCCTCATCGAGGAACACCGCCCCACCGTGATCCCAGGTGAGTCGGTACAGGCGATTTTCTTTTGCTCAATATTTCCTAATCGCTACTTTTTAAACCTTTCCGCCAGTCCCCCAAATCCTCAATTAACTTGTAGAACAGCGGCACAAAGAACAGCGCAAGTGTACTGGCGGCGATCATGCCTCCAACCACCACGGTACCAATCTCCTGTCGGCTAGCAGCACCAGCGCCGGTGCTAATGGCCAGCGGCAGGGAGCCAATGATGAACGTCAAGGCGGTCATCATAATGGCGCGGAACCGCTGTCTGGCTGCTGCACTGGCGGCTTCTGCTGCGGACATTCCGGTTTTACGATTCTGAGCGGCGAATTCCACAATCAGAATCGCATTCTTCGCTGCCAGCCCAATCAGCACCAGCAAGCCAACCTGGAAATAGATGTCGTTGGGAAAGCCCCGCAGCATAGCTGCCAGGATCGCACCAAATACCCCGAACGGAACGGCCGTAGCAACCGCTACCGGTAGACCCCATCTCTCATACTGTGCTGCAAGAATGAGGAATACGAGTAACAGGCCCATACCGAACGCAAGCACACCGGAGTCTGCGGAATCCTGGAGTTGGAAAGCTTCACCGGTCCAGCCCAAAAGGGTGTTGCGGTCAAACACGTCAGCACCCACTTCCTGTAAAGCGGCGAGTGCATCGCCTGAAGTGAATCCCGGTCCAGGGTCGGCCAGCAGTTTGGCAGCCGGGTAGAGGTTAAAGCGGTTGAGAATATCCGGGCCACTGGTCCGGTCCAGGCTCACCAACGAACTGACCGGAATCATCTCTCCGTAGTCGGACCGGACAAACACCCGGCGCAGATCGTCCGGATGGCTGCGGAACTCTCCCTCCGACTGCAGCGTTACCTGCCAGTTGCGGCCCTGCAGCGTGAAGTCGTTTACATAGAGCCCACCAAAGGTGCTCTGCATGGTGGTGAAGATCTGGTCAACGGGCACCCCCGCGGCCGAAGCCTTCTCCCGGTCAACATCCGCGCGATATTTGGGGATGCCGGTATCCAGCGTCACCCTTACGTTCTGCAGTTCAGGCCGTTCGTTTGCTTTGCGGGTGAACTCATCGGCAATAGCCTTGATCTCGTCAGAGGTTCTACCACCCCTCGCCTGGATATAGCCTTCAACGCCACCGGTTGTCGAAAGTCCCTGGATTGGCGGCGGTGTGAAAGCGAAGGCCGCTCCCTCAGGCAGTTTGCCACCAAGGCCCATGATCTTGCCGGCCACACTGGCGGCATCCTGGCCCTCACCGGTGCGCTCCGCCCAATCTTCGAGGGTTACAAAAGCAACACCGCTGTTGGTACGTAATGCACTGGATATAATGTCGAAGCCGGAAAACGCCACCACATCCTGAACTTCCGGCACGTCCAACATGCCGTCAACCAGATCGTCGCGGAAATCCGATGTGCGGCTCAGGGACGCCGACGCGGGCATCGAATAAGCGGTAAGCACAAAGCCCTGGTCTTCCTGAGGCACCAGGCCCGTCGGCATTCGGTCAATCAAAAGCACAACGCCGCCAATCATGGCCGCAAACAACAGAACACCCACCACGGCATGGCGAAGCAGCCAGTCAACCACCGCACAGAATCCGTTGGTTATCCGGTCAAAGCCGGCGTCGAACCAACGAAATGGCGCCCATTGCTTGTCAGGCTGCCCACCCAGCAACAATGCACACATGGCTGGCGTCAGAGTGAGAGCCACAACACCCGAAATGACCACCGACACGGCGATGGTGATGGCAAACTGTCTATACAGCTCGCCACTTAGCCCGCCCAGAAAAGCAACCGGTGCGAAGACGGCAACCAGGACGAGCGTGGATGAAGTCACTGCCCCGGAAACCTGCTGAATGGTCGCCACAGCGGCATCGTAGGCAGACATCCCCTCCTCTTTCATCAACCGTTCGGCGTTCTCCATTATAATGATGGCGTTATCCACCACGACACCGATGGCCAGTATCAACCCGAACAAGGTCAGCAGGTTGACAGAGAATCCCATCGCCTGCATACCTGCAAAGGTGCCAATCAGCGACACCGGGATGGCTACCAGTGGTATCAGGGTGGCCCGTAAGTGTTGCAGGAACAGGAAGGTGACCACCACAACCAGCAGTATGGCAATGATGAAGGTGCTGATGACCTCCTGAATCGAGATATCGATAAAACGGGTGGTGTCGTAAGGAATGTCGT
>NZ_JBQXYE010000009.1:0-8981 GCF_052645435.1 Marinobacter sp. V032
TAAACAAAAGCGGACATTAGTCAGCGCTTTCTAAAGATCCGCTCTTCCATTGGGAAAGGGGCCTTTTCATGAAGAGATTGGCTTTGCATTAAACGGCCGGGGTAAGTACAGACTCTTTTTAGGAATGTCAGCAGCAACGAGGTACAACCCACATCAATTACAACTCACGTGGTTCGAGTGACACCAAAACCCTTGCCGCCGGAAGCTATCTGGAATCCACCGGCCAGTTTACCCACGGATTCAGGAATGATAGCGATGAAGAGACGACGATCTATATCCGCTCGAATAGCAATTACGAAGTGAGATAAGGTTTTGACCCGCAGTATGCGATGGGTAAGCCAACCGTTGAGGTTGGCTTTCTCATAAATTTAAAGTAAGCAGCTATTCTGGCCACCTGACTGTCGAAGCGAAAGCAATAAATTGGTCAATTTCGGTCTGGTTTTCGTTTTCGCCCCATTCAAACCCAATGGAACGTGTTGAAGTCAGCTCGGATATTGGTCGCTTAACGAGATTCGGTGATTCGTAATGTTCGGGAACGATAGCGACGCCAACGCCCTGTTCCACGAGGGAAAGTGCACGATCATCCTGATCGGTCACATAGGCTACGTTCAATTGTATGCCCTCTGTTCTCATGAGCTCCCGCAATATCTGGCGATATTCGCAATGTGAGCGCGACACAAAAGGTTCGTTCCGAAGATCCGCAAGGTTTAGTGACGGCGCCTCACTCAGGTGGTGACTGGCTGACATGGCTAACCTGTACGACTCGGAAAACAGGCGTTTCGAGTAGCTGAAACGGCGGCCGGGCTCGGTGCGCTCCGGGAGGACGGTGAGCGACAGATCAATACGGCCTGATTCCGCCAGTCGCTCTATTTCGTTAGTTGAGGCATCAAACACCTGGAGCTTTAGCCTAGCATTCTCTCTGCGGTACGGTTCTATCAGGCGAGCGATGTTGGTAATAGACAGTGTATTTACAACGCCTAGGCGCAGCATTCGTTGTTGGTCGTGGTTTTTCAGTTCGTCCCGGGCCCTGTTGCACTCGTCGACAATCTGCGTGGCCCGTTTAAACAGAGTTCGACCGGCGGGTGTTAACACCACATTGCGTTTGTTCCGCGTAAAAAGCCGGACTCCTAGCTCCCCTTCCAGTTTCGCAATGGAGGCAGACAATGCCGGTTGGGAAACGAATGCTCTCTTCGCGCCACGAGTAAAGCTCTCCGACTCAGCGGCTGCCAGAAAAAGGCGCAGTTGTTGCAGCTCCATACCATAACCTTCAGTTGTCGTTAGCATCAGAATAATCGATTTTATCTATGCTAAGCGCTGAATTAGGCTATTACCAGTGTTTCCAGCCTTTATGGAGAGTGCGATGCAGATGAAAGATAGGCCGATTGCTTTGGTGGTGGGGGCCGGAGATCACCTGGGAGGAGCCATTGCTCGTCGCTTTGCGCGGGAAGGCTTTCATCTCGTGGTTACTCGGCGCCGGGGGGATTTGCAGACTCTCAGCTCTGAAATTGATGCCCTTGGTTCGAGTGCAACGGCGATTCATTCGGACGCGCGGGACGAGGTGCAGGTCAGTGAGTTGGTTAACCGGGTGGAATCTGAACTGGGTCCGATACGGGTCGCGGTTTTCAATGTTGGTGGAAACGTTCAGTTTGACATCTGTGACACAACCACACGGATCTATCGAAAGGTCTGGGAGATGTGTGCACTTGCAGGTTTTTTGGTAGGACGTGAGGTCGCAAGAAAGATGTTGGCCCGTAAGGAGGGGACTATTCTCTTTACCGGAGCATCGGCAAGTCTGAGGGGGGGGCGTGGGTTCGCCGCCTTTTCCGGTGGCAAACATGCCCTGAGGGCGCTGGCGCAAAGCATGGCCCGGGAGTTGGGACCTCAGGGCATCCACGTCGGGCATGTGGTTGTTGACGGGCTCCTACGCAATGAGGCAACCGCTGAATTTTTGCCCGACCTGTATGCCAGCAAGGGGGACGACGGAATCATTGAGCCTGACGATCTCGCTGAGGTTTATTGGCAACTTCATAACCAGCCCCGTTCGGCCTGGACATTCGAACAGGATGTGAGGCCTTTTTCGGAGTCCTGGTGAACCTATGCTCACGAAAGGTATTTGATATGAAGAAGAGTATCGACTTCTATTACGATTTCATCAGTCCAGCATCTTACTTTGCATTTATGCGGTTGTTGCAGCTGACTGAAGACAGAGAGGTGGATATCAACTACAAGCCGATGCTGCTTGGAGGTGTATTCAAAGCGACGGGCAATACTTCCCCAGTCACGATCCCGGCAAAATGGGATTGGATCAAGGCCGATTTCCAGCGCCACGCCGATTACTATGAGATTCCATTCCAAATGAATCCGCACTTTATTTTCAGCACGGTTAACCCCATGCGTGGTGCCCTCTGGGCACTGTCCGCTGGCAGGATTGAAGAGTATAACCATGCCATGTTCTCCGCTGCTTGGGCCGAGGGCAAAGACCTTTCCTCCCAAGAGGTGCTGGCCGAAACTCTGAGCAAGGCAGGATTTGATGCGGATGAAGTGATGCAGGCGATGGCCCTGCCCGCGATCAAAACGGGGTTAATCGAATCGACGGATGAAGCAGCACGGCGAGGGGTGTTCGGAGCACCAACATTTTTCGTCGGTGAAGAATTATTCTTTGGACAGGACCGAATGGACTGGGTCAGAAGAGCGCTTGTCTGATTTCCACAACTCTACCTTCGATCGCAAATTCTACTTTACTGGCTCATGGGGCGAATATGAGTGAAGAAATTCAACGCTATAAGGTTCTGACCGCAGGGGTCCTCAACCTGATACTGGTGATGGGGATCGCCCGTTTTGCCTATACCCCGCTACTGCCTGTTATGCAGGAGCAGGCAGGACTGGGTGAGGCGGCAGGCGGCTGGCTGGCTTCTATTAATTATCTGGGTTATCTCTGTGGCGCGCTCATCGCCTCCATGATCAGTGATCTAAAATTGAAAGATCGTCTTTATCGTATCGGGCTGGTGGCGGCGGTCATAACCACGGCGGGCATGGGACTGACGGAAAACGTCTGGCTCTGGTCAATCCTGCGTTTTCTGGCGGGGCTGAGTTGTGCAGCCGGTATGTTGATTGGTTCGGGGCTGGTTCTGAGCTGGCTGATTCGTAACAACCACCGTGGTGAGTTGGGCATTCAGTTCAGTGGCGTCGGGCTGGGAATGGTCCTGTGTGCGGTTGCGGTCGAGCTGATGAGCACTTGGCTCGATTGGCACCGGCAATGGCTGGTTCTGACGGTGATCGGAGCCGTGATTCTTGTCCCGGCTTGGGCATGGCTACCACGGCCTGAATCTGTGCCAGTAACCACTGCCAATAGAAACATGAGCGACTGCCCGCCTGGTAAAGCGTTCATGGCGCTCCTTACCGCCGCGTATTTCTGCGCCGGTGTTGGTTTCGTTGTCAGTTCCACATTTATTGTGGCGATTGTCGATGAGCTACCCGGGCTGGAAGGGAAGGGCGTCTGTGCGTTCATGGTAATGGGTCTGGCTGCAGCCCCCAGTGCTGTTCTCTGGGACCTGATTGCGCGCCGAATAGGTAACCTGAATGCCCTGATTGCTGCCAGCCTGCTCCAGGCAGCGGGTATTCTGTTGCCAGTCATTGCGCCCAATATCCTGTTAACGATGTTGGGCGCAGTTCTTTTCGGAGGTACTTTTGTTGGCATTGTCTGTCTTGTGCTGACCATGGCCGGTCGCTTCTACCCCTCCCAGCCCGCCAAATTTATGGGGAAAATGACAATCTCCTTTGGCATTGCCCAGATTGTCGCTCCGGCGTTCACCGGTGTGCTCCGTGAATACAAAGGAGATTACGCCCTGGGGCTTTACACCGCCGCTGCGACGATGATGGTGGGTAGTATGCTACTGGTAATAGCCAAGACCCGGGAGATAGGCGAGAAGCCTACTCCCGAATTCGTCAACTGATGACACGTGTCTCTGCACCGCGTTGCTGTGTACTGTTTGTTATGTGCAGCCAGGCGTTAAAGCCAACAAATGCCATCACGATCAGCGTCAATATCGGTGGTTTAGTTTGCAGTGGTAGAACCGATGCAGGAACATTGGGTTCCAGATGAACATAAACTGCCACGATCATAATGATTGCCGTCAATGCAGTTGCACTGAAAAACAGACGGTCAGTTATCGTGTTCTTTAGATTCCCTCCGGCGAACAAGACGAAGAGAAACAGGCCGCCCGCGAACATTTCGCCGAACTGCCCGGCCCACTTTGACAGTGTAGGAAAGGGCAGTCCGCTGAGCGCGACCTGAGAGGCAAACATTTGAGCGAAAGGGTCAAAAAATTTGACCAATCCAGCCATCAACAGAAAGGCTCCAAGCATACCGGTGAGTACGTTTTCGACGGTATGGCCTGCGGTCCGCCGGGACTTTCTCGAAAGTAGCCAGCCGATACCGCAGATTAAGAAGACAGAGCCGATCAGTGATAACTCAATAAGAAGTTGTGTACTCATAGTCGCGGGTCTCGAAGTCGGTTGAAGAAGATCATTCCTTATCGGCCTATCGATCCGTTTGTTGTTGCTCTGGCTCCAGAAGAACCCGGCTAACGAAGAGTCGTACCGATGGTGCGATGACGGCTAGCAGCAATAAGGCGGGCGGTACAACCTGGCCCACCATGTTCATCCAGGCGTTAAGGAATGAGGCACCCTCTGGCAGGTTTTGATAGGTCATGATGGCGCTCATGCCAAGAAGCATGGTGGGTAGAACCAATGAAGCCATCAAAGGATATTGAAATTTGCGGGGAAACTTTTTCATGCCATTGCTCCAGTTGTTTAAAAGTTGTACTCAATCTATCATCACGGCAATCGTTCAAAAATAGCTTTAATTGAAAGATAAGAATGCAAATATGAAAGCCAAAGAAATGTCGAGTGTTTACTGGTTCTGCCAGTCTGCGGAGTGGGGCGGGTTTGCTCCAGCAAGCATCCAGACCCGGGTTTCTGCACCAACCTTGTCGCGCGCAGTGGCTCAGCTAGAGGACAGGCTGGGAGAAAAACTGGTGCACAGAAATGCAAAGCAGTTCCAGCTAACGGCTGCCGGTGAAGATTACTACCGACGGTTCGCCCCTATCTTTCAGCAACTGGACGAAGAGTGGGAGCAGCTATCCAGTTTGCAATCGGAGCTAACGGGTGATATCCGCGTTTCCTGCCCGGAACCGTTTGCGGACAGTTTTCTTCAGCAGGCGGCTTTTGATTTCATGAAAGATCACCCCGCTGTCAACATACATATTGATTTCTCGTCCGATACGAACACTTTCTTTGACGATCAAATTGATCTGGCGATCTCAACAAATCCACCACAAGCGCCGCATCTTGTGCAGAGACGGCTGTTCGATATGGAACTTGGTCTGGCAGCGTCACCCGGCTACTTGTCTGAATATGGCTGGCCGTCAGACACTTCAGATCTCCTCAGTCACCGTTTGCTGGCCGGCAACAAGATCCCATTCTGGGAATTTCGGGAGTCGGGACAAATCGTTCGGATTCCCATCAAACCAAGATACTCGATCGATAGCCTTCGCTTGATCATTAACGCGGCTTGCAAGGGGCTGGGGTTGTGTCTGATTCCAAAGGTGCTGCTCGCACAGCTGGCCGAGCGAGATCGTCTGACTGAAGTATTGCCCGCTGTGGGGTGCCCAACCGGGATTGTTTACATGGTGTGGGCTGATCGAAAACTGGTCTCTGCCAGGGTGGCTGCATTTCGGGACTTGATCACCGAGCGTATGGCTCAGCCCTGGGAATTCCTGTCGTCCGTTTCCCGGCTCAATGCCGACAACTGAACGTGATTCTTCTGCCGCCCTTTGAGGTGAGCCCAAATTGATACTATAAGTACCGATTGGTACAATATAGATCCGATTCTGTCAGGTAGGTAGATACAATGACTGTAGGGCGTAAACGCGAGTTCGACGAAAATACGGCTCTTCACAATGCAATGCAGGTTTTTTGGCTCAAAGGCTACTCCGGGGCTTCTTTGTCAGACCTGACTCATAGAATGGGTATTAACAAAACCAGCATGTATAGCGTTTTTGGGAACAAGGCCTCCTTATTTGCTAAAGCAACCAAGCTCTACATTGAGACGGAAATGTTTAATCATCTCAAGATTATGGAGCAGACGGATACACCATTAAGGGAGCGCCTGGAAAATTACATGCTTTCCGTGATCAGAATGCAGTGCGCATCAGACGGTCCCAAAGGTTGCTTTTTGGTGCACTGCCAGTCTGAAATCGTCGCTGGCGATCTTCCCGATGCGGTAGCGGAACTGCTAAAAAAACAAGATAAAACAGCCAAGCAAATGTTTGAAAACCTGTTCCGTAATGACCCGGAAGCTGTCGAGTTGGGTTTGGATAAACACGCCAAAACCAATGCTCTGACAATTTACACCGTTTTGAAGGGCACAGCGTCGATGGCTCGTTCAGGAGTAACAGCAACCGAGCTGCATGAGGTCGTCAATACCGCATTGCACGGTATAGGAATCAAGTAATTAACCTCCTTAAGACACTTCAGTTTGGTACCGAACTGATTCTATAGCCGCTCTGGCATCGGAAAACCCTCATACATCCCCCGTAGCAGTAACTGCATAGCCCCCCCCCTTCTGAAACCTCCTGTTGTCGCCACAAAAAGACGGAAAGTTCTCTTTCAATTCCGTACCGGTCGGTGTATATTTAATTCCGTACCGATCGGTACGTTAAATTCTGAATATTATCCTTGGCAGGAGATAGGTATGAGCTTTTCCGTAAAAGATAAAGTCGCACTGGTAACCGGTGCTAATCGCGGTATTGGCAAGGCAATCGTCGAATCATTTTTTGAGCACGGTGTCAGGAAGATCTACCTGGCAGTGAGGAACCCGGAGTCCACTCAGGAGCTGCAGGTGCAATACGGAGACAAAGTTGTCGTACTGCGTGCTGATGTGACCGATACTGGTTCGCTTCAATCTCTGGCAGAACAGGCGACTGATGTTGATATCTTGGTCAACAATGCAGGCGTGATGAATCTCGCATCACCCCTAAGTGATGATGTTGAAGCTTCTCTTCAGCATGAGCTTGATGTGAACGTGTTCGGGTTACTCCGCACAGCAAGAGCGTTCGCCAAAATACTCGAAACAAACCAGGGGGCTCTGGTTCAGCTCAACTCTATCGCTTCCATCAAGACCTTTGGTGATATGACGACTTACTGCGCGTCTAAGGCAGCGTCATACTCTGTCACACAGGGTTTACGCGAGAAATTGGGTGAAAAGGGCGTGAAAGTATTGAGCGTCCACCCGGGACCCATTGCAACCGAAATGGGCGATAACGCGGGTTTCTCCGGCGCGCCGAACGCCAGCGTTGTTTCTGAAGGCATTGTTGATGCCTTAGAAGCTGGGGACTTTCATCTTTTCCCGGATTCAACAGCCAAGCATCTTGAAGAGGCTTACCGTAGCTATGCTGAGCAGATCATCCTAGGGGATTTGTCAGTATAAAAAAATCTCAACCGGGTTGGGTATTGAATTGCCAATCGCTTCCTGAATAACTTAGAGCTTGTGAAGCGATGGATGCGCAAATTGCCAATTCATTACCTGACCCTCCTACAGTTAAACTCAAGGTAGGTCATCACGAGACCTGCCAGCTCAAAATAATCTGGTCGGTGAGGTCGGCCATGTCTGATGCGACGAGGTCAGGGGTCGGCACTTTTTCCGCGGGCAGAGTAGCGTTGTGAGGGCGGGTGATGAGCGCGCCGCGACAACCAGCCGCCTGGGCGCCGATCGTATCCCAGAGATGACAAGCGACGAGGCAAAGCCCCGATGTCTCGACGTTCATCTTCTGTGCTACGTGACGGTAGGTAGCTAAGGCCGGCTTGAATTTACCAACGGACTCAACGCTGAAAAAGTGCTCGAAGAAGTCGCCAAGCCCGGCGCGTTCGAGCGGCGTGGGCGATGATGAGCTCGCAGAATTGGTCAGTGTCACCAGCCGAAAACCCGCATCGCGCAGTCGGGTAAGCGCCGGGACGACGTCTGGATGTGCTGGCATTGAGCCCATTCGCTGTTTCAGTTCATCAATGTCGCTATCTTCGATCGTTGCTCCGTGAATTGAGGCGACCATACGCAGGGTTCCAATGCCCAGCTCACCGAATGGTGTGTAAAGGCCCGACAAGGTCATAGTTTGGGAATAAAGGATCAATTGGGCGAACCACTCTCTCAGAACAGAGCTGTCGCTAAAACAGCGCTCAAACAGCGGTTCGAGTGACGTGATATCGAGCAGCGTTTCGTTTACATCGAAAACAAGAATTGAGGGAGCTGATTCACGAGACATAAGACATACCTTGTTTTGCAGTTTGAGTTCGGGTAACTCGCTGCCGTCGCTTGAAAAGCGAGTATGAGAGCTGGCGCCATCACTTTTCAAGCCTTGGTTGACGACGATGGCCGGAAGATCAGCGTAATCCGCTTTTCGCCATTTAAGCAGATTTCGGCTTATCCTGCGCGAGCTGGGTACGAATCTTGATTTCATTCTCCAGGGTCCGGTGCACGGGGCATTTATCGGCAATTTCAAGCAGTTTGGCGCGATCCTGTTCGGATAGAGACCACCTTCCAGTCGGATATCGCGATACATCTCGCTGATCTGGCCGGCAATGGATTCGCAATCAGCGCAATCGTCGGCGTGAGTCCGTTGATGATGCAGGCGCACGCAGACGCAATCCAACGCAAGCTGCTTGCGTTCGGCGTCCAGGCGCAGAGTCATCGCGGTACAGGCGCCCAGGCCGCCAAGCAGATAATCGTAAGGTGTGGGGCCCGTATCGGTTCCCCCAGCGCGCTTGGGTTCGTCGGCAAGCAATACATGCCGGACTGCAACGCTAATTTTTTCTTACGATCGCAGGAGCCGGATTTTTCCAACTCTGGGTGGGCCTGATACGTGATTAGGGCAGACTGTAGTTGCCCCCAGCTAAACACAGAATTCGAATGTTCGCTTTGCGACCAG
>NZ_JBQXYE010000010.1:0-5410 GCF_052645435.1 Marinobacter sp. V032
TTTATTCCGCCCAATAAAAAACCCCAGACACATCGCTGTGCTGGGGTTTTCAGAATTAGGAGCCTGACGATGACCTACTCTCGCATGAGCAAAAGCCACACTACCATCGGCGCTGATTCGTTTCACTGCTGAGTTCGGGATGGGATCAGGTGGTTCCGAATCGCTATAGTCGTCAGGCAAAAAAGTTTGACCACTGGGCGGGACAAGATTGAATTTTGAAGCGATTTCCTGCGTTATCCGCAGTTGGCTTGGGTGTTATATAGTCAAGCCGCACGAGCAATTAGTATCGGTTAGCTCAACGCCTCGCAGCGCTTACACACCCGACCTATCAACGTCCTGGTCTTGAACGGCTCTTCAGGGCCCTCGAGGGGCCAGGGAGATCTCATCTTGGAAGGGGCTTCCCGCTTAGATGCTTTCAGCGGTTATCCTGTCCGAACATAGCTACCGGGCAATGCTTCTGGCGAAACAACCCGAACACCAGAGGTTCGTCCACTCCGGTCCTCTCGTACTAGGAGCAGCTTTCCTCAAATCTCCAACGTCCACGGCAGATAGGGACCGAACTGTCTCACGACGTTCTAAACCCAGCTCGCGTACCACTTTAAATGGCGAACAGCCATACCCTTGGGACCGGCTTCAGCCCCAGGATGTGATGAGCCGACATCGAGGTGCCAAACACCGCCGTCGATGTGAACTCTTGGGCGGTATCAGCCTGTTATCCCCGGAGTACCTTTTATCCGTTGAGCGATGGCCCTTCCATACAGAACCACCGGATCACTATGACCTACTTTCGTACCTGCTCGACGTGTCTGTCTCGCAGTTAAGCGGGCTTGTGCCATTACACTAACCGCACGATGTCCGACCGTGCTTAGCCCACCTTTGTGCTCCTCCGTTACTCTTTGGGAGGAGACCGCCCCAGTCAAACTACCCACCACACAGTGTCCTTATCCCCGATAAGGGGACGAAGTTAGAACCTCAAACAGTTCAGGCTGGTATTTCAAGGTTGGCTCCACGATGACTGGCGTCACCGCTTCAAAGCCTCCCAGCTATCCTACACAAAACTGCTCAAAGTTCACTGTGAAGCTATAGTAAAGGTTCACGGGGTCTTTCCGTCTAGCCGCGGATACACCGCATCTTCACGGCGATTTCAATTTCACTGAGTCTCGGGTAGAGACAGCGCCCCCATCGTTACGCCATTCGTGCAGGTCGGAACTTACCCGACAAGGAATTTCGCTACCTTAGGACCGTTATAGTTACGGCCGCCGTTTACCGGGGCTTCGATCAAGAGCTTCGCACGAATGCTAACCCCATCAATTAACCTTCCGGCACCGGGCAGGCGTCACACCGTATACGTCCACTTTCGTGTTTGCACAGTGCTGTGTTTTTAATAAACAGTCGCAGGGGCCTGGTATCTTCGACCGGTTTCCGCTCCACCCGCAGGGGCTTCACGTACATACCGGCGTGCCTTCTCCCGAAGTTACGGCACCATTTTGCCTAGTTCCTTTACCCGAGTTCTCTCAAGCGCCTTGGTATTCTCTACCTGACCACCTGTGTCGGTTTGGGGTACGATCCCTCATGACCTGAAGCTTAGAAGATTTTCCTGGAAGCAGGGCATCAATGACTTCCAGCTGCAAGCAGCCGTCGTCGTCGCGTCTCAGGATTAAGGACCCGGATTTGCCTAAGTCCTCTCCCTACATGCTTAAACCGGGACAACCGTCGCCCGGCTCACCTAGCCTTCTCCGTCTCTCCATCGCAGTCATGCGAGGTACGGGAATATTAACCCGTTTCCCATCGACTACACCTTTCGGTCTCGCCTTAGGGGTCGACTAACCCTGCGCCGATTAGCGTTGCGCAGGAACCCTTGGTCTTCCGGCGTGGGAGTTTTTCACTCCCATTATCGTTACTCATGTCAGCATTCGCACTTCTGATACCTCCAGCATGCTTCTCAACACACCTTCGCAGGCTTACAGAACGCTCCTCTACCCCGTACACTTACGTGCACAGCCGCAGCTTCGGTAACCAGTTTGAGCCCCGTTACATCTTCCGCGCAGGCCGACTCGACTAGTGAGCTATTACGCTTTCATTAAAGGATGGCTGCTTCTAAGCCAACCTCCTAGCTGTCTTCGCCTTCCCACATCGTTTCCCACTTAACTGGTATTTCGGGACCTTAGCTGGCGGTCTGGGTTGTTTCCCTTTTCACGATGGACGTTAGCACCCACCGTGTGTCTCCCGGATAGTACTCATTGGTATTCGGAGTTTGCATCGGGTTGGTAAGTCGGGATGACCCCCTAGCCGAAACAGTGCTCTACCCCCAATGGTATTCGTCCGAGGCGCTACCTAAATAGCTTTCGAGGAGAACCAGCTATCTCCGGGCTTGATTAGCCTTTCACTCCGATCCACAAGTCATCCCCTGGCTTTTCAACGACAGTGGGTTCGGTCCTCCAGTGCCTGTTACGGCACCTTCAACCTGCTCATGGATAGATCGCCCGGTTTCGGGTCTATGCCCAGCGACTAAGTCGCCCTATTCAGACTCGGTTTCCCTACGGCTCCCCTAGATGGTTAACCTCGCCACTGAACATAAGTCGCTGACCCATTATACAAAAGGTACGCCGTCACAGAACAAGTCTGCTCCGACTGCTTGTACGCATACGGTTTCAGGATCTATTTCACTCCCCTCACAGGGGTTCTTTTCGCCTTTCCCTCACGGTACTGGTTCACTATCGGTCAGTCAGGAGTATTTAGCCTTGGAGGATGGTCCCCCCATATTCAGACAGGATACCACGTGTCCCGTCCTACTCGATTTCACTAAACTCAGGTTTCGGATACGGGGCTATCACCCACTATGGCGGCACTTTCCAGAGCCTTCTCCTACCAGTTGTTTAGCTTAAGGGCTAATCCCCGTTCGCTCGCCGCTACTTAGGGAATCTCGGTTGATTTCTTTTCCTCGGGGTACTTAGATGTTTCAGTTCCCCCGGTTCGCCCCTTACACCTATGTATTCAGTGCAAGGTACCTGGCCGAAACCAGGTGGGTTTCCCCATTCAGAAATGCCCGGATCAAAGCTTGTTTGCCAGCTCCCCGAGCCTTATCGCAGGCTTCCACGTCTTTCATCGCCTCTGACTGCCAAGGCATCCACCGTATGCGCTTAATTGCTTGACTATATAACCCCAAACCAACTGTTTAACCGGTTCAGTCCGACCGAAGTCGTTCCGAATCAATCTCACAGTGTCAGCAGCCTTTTGTCCTGCTGACGCTTGATTCAAGATTAAGCAATCCAACGATTTAACACCGGATAACGCTTGAAATCGCTATCATTGGATAAACCCATCCTGGAGATAAATTGGATGAATCTACCCAGCTATCAATCTTGTCCACATTTTTAAAGAGCATGTCTGACCCAGTGATCAGAAAGAAGGGCTGCAAACGGTCACCTGTTTGTAACACTTGTTTCTGTACACTGACCGGCGCCAGGGACGCTGTCAGGTAAAATTGGTGGAGCTAAGCAGGATCGAACTGCTGACCTCCTGCGTGCAAGGCAGGCGCTCTCCCAGCTGAGCTATAGCCCCATTTAAGCTATCAAGTCTCACTTGTTATCACCTCTACAAGTGGCGACTCAAATTATTCAGATCAAGGCTCTTTGATTCGCCGCATAGCCTGCTATGCAAGAATCAATGCAACGCCTAGCTGAACAATTTTGGTGGGTCTGGGTGGACTTGAACCACCGACCTCACCCTTATCAGGGGTGCGCTCTAACCACCTGAGCTACAGACCCAATGGCATGGGCCCGCTTAGACCCAATATGCTCTCTATCCGGCTGACCAAGTAATTTGTGTGGACTCTGACTGAGACGTTCAGCATCGTTTAAGGAGGTGATCCAGCCGCAGGTTCCCCTACGGCTACCTTGTTACGACTTCACCCCAGTCATGAACCACACCGTGGTGATCGTCCTCCCGAAGGTTAGACTAACCACTTCTGGTGCAATCCACTCCCATGGTGTGACGGGCGGTGTGTACAAGGCCCGGGAACGTATTCACCGCGACATTCTGATTCGCGATTACTAGCGATTCCGACTTCACGCAGTCGAGTTGCAGACTGCGATCCGGACTACGACGCGTTTTGTGAGATTAGCTCCCCCTCGCGGGTTTGCAGCCCTCTGTGCGCGCCATTGTAGCACGTGTGTAGCCCTGGCCGTAAGGGCCATGATGACCTGACGTCATCCCCACCTTCCTCCGGTTTGTCACCGGCAGTCTCCCTAGAGTTCCCACCATAATGTGCTGGCAACTAGGGATAGGGGTTGCGCTCGTTACGGGACTTAACCCAACATCTCACGACACGAGCTGACGACGGCCATGCAGCACCTGTGTCTGAGCTCCCGAAGGCACCAATCCATCTCTGGAAAGTTCTCAGCATGTCAAGGCCAGGTAAGGTTCTTCGCGTTGCGTCGAATTAAACCACATGCTCCACCGCTTGTGCGGGCCCCCGTCAATTCATTTGAGTTTTAACCTTGCGGCCGTACTCCCCAGGCGGTCTACTTAGTGCGTTAACTGCGCCACTAAAGCATCAAGTGCCCCAACGGCTAGTAGACATCGTTTACGGCGTGGACTACCAGGGTATCTAATCCTGTTTGCTCCCCACGCTTTCGCACCTCAGTGTCAGTGTTGGTCCAGGTAGCCGCCTTCGCCACTGGTGTTCCTTCCTATATCTACGCATTTCACCGCTACACAGGAAATTCCACTACCCTCTACCACACTCTAGCCTGACAGTTCGAAATGCCGTTCCCAGGTTAAGCCCGGGGCTTTCACATCTCGCTTATCAAACCACCTACGCGCGCTTTACGCCCAGTAATTCCGATTAACGCTTGCACCCTCCGTATTACCGCGGCTGCTGGCACGGAGTTAGCCGGTGCTTCTTCTGCGAGTAACGTCAATTCTGCAGCGTATTAAACTACAGACCTTCCTCCTCGCTGAAAGTGCTTTACAACCCGAAAGCCTTCTTCACACACGCGGCATGGCTGGATCAGGGTTGCCCCCATTGTCCAATATTCCCCACTGCTGCCTCCCGTAGGAGTTCGGGCCGTGTCTCAGTCCCGATGTGGCTGATCATCCTCTCAGACCAGCTACGGATCGTCGCCTTGGTGAGCCTTTACCCCACCAACTAGCTAATCCGACATAGGCACATCCAATAGCGCAAGGTCCGAAGATCCCCTGCTTTCCCCCGTAGGGCGTATGCGGTATTAATCCGGGTTTCCCCGGGCTATCCCCCACTACTGGGCAGTTTCCTATGCATTACTCACCCGTCCGCCGCTCGTCAGCGGGTAGCAAGCTACCCCTGTTACCGCTCGACTTGCATGTGTTAAGCCTGCCGCCAGCGTTCAATCTGAGCCATGATCAAACTCTTCAGTTTAAATCATATAGC
>NZ_JBQXYE010000011.1:0-1238 GCF_052645435.1 Marinobacter sp. V032
TGTAGTGGTTCAATGATTCCGGACACCAACGTAGGTGGTAATATTGCCACCATAAACGAGGTGTCTGATGACCAGAAAACGACGTTCCTTTACTCCTGAGTTCAAACAGGAAGCAGCCAGCCTGGTGCTGGATCAAGGTTACACCATTGCCCAGGCTTGTACGTCCTTGGGCGTGGGTGAAAGCGCTTTGCGGCGCTGGGTTCAACAGCTGACAGATGAGCGAGAAGGCATTACCCCGAAGGGCAAGGCCTTGACCCCGGAACAACGTCGGATTCAGGAGCTGGAAGCCCGCTGCAAACGCCTTGAGATGGAGAAGACCATACTAAAAAAGGCTACCGCTCTCTTGATGTCGGACGACCTGAATCGTACGCACTGATAGACCAATTGAGTGAGCAAGTGCCTGTTGAAATGGTCTGCAATGCGTTCGATATCAGCCGCTCCAGCTATTACGAATACCGCCAACGGCGGAACCATATAGACGTTGAGCGTCTGGCCCTGAAGGCTCGGGTAAACCGCCTGTTCACCAAGAGCCGCAGCTCTGCCGGCAGCAGAACAATCAAGGGCATGCTCAATGACGACGGCGTTGCCATTGGTCGTTTCAAGGTTCGACGACTGATGAGTGAGCTGGGGCTGATTTGCAAGCAACCTGGCCCTCACGCCTACAAGCAGGCCACCGTTGAGCGACCAGACATTCCGAACTATCTGGCTCGTGAATTTACGGTGGACCAGCCAAACCAGGCGTGGTGTGGTGACATCACATACGTCTGGAGCGGTCAGCGGTGGAGCTATCTTGCTGTCGTGCTGGATCTGTACGCCCGACGCGTTGTTGGCTGGGCGATGTCATCCAGCCCGGATGCCGACCTGGTCGTCAAAGCTCTGGACCACGCCTGGGAGCAGCGTGGTCAACCGGAGAAAGTCATGTTCCACTCGGACCAGGGGAGCCAGTACGCCAGCCGTAAGCTCCGCCAGAGACTCTGGCGCTATCAAATGACACAAAGCATGAGCCGGCGCGGCAACTGCTGGGACAACGCCCCGATGGAGAGACTGTTCCGGAGCCTGAAATCTGAATGGATACCGGCCCAGGGATATCGGAACTTGCCCGAGGCAAAAAAAGATGTGGGTGGCTATCTGATGGACTATTACAACCGGCAGCGACCTCACGCATTCAACGATGGCATTCCGCCCGTTGCAGCTGAGGAAAACCTTAAAATACTGTCCGGGATTAGTTGACCACTACA
>NZ_JBQXYE010000012.1:0-1137 GCF_052645435.1 Marinobacter sp. V032
GTGACAATAATCAAAACGCTGGGGAGGGTAGTGGCAGGCCAGCCCCGGAGGTCATCGTGGAAACGGCTGAAACAACCAACGTGACAGTGCGCCAGGACTATGCCGGTCGGGCTCGTGGGGCGCGGGAAGTAGAAGTTCGCGCCCGGATTCAGGGCATCCTCGAGGAACGCCTGTATCGCGAAGGCCAGATTGTCAGTGAGGGTGACTCTCTGTTCCGCATTGACCCAAAGCCTTCGGAAGCCGCACTGCAGGGGGCAAAGGCTCAACGCCAGGTGGCTGAAGCGGATCTCCGCCAGGCTGAGCGGGAATGGAATCGCATATCCTCATTGTACGAGCGTAATGCGGTCAGTGAACGGGATCGTGACTCCGCCCGTTCCGCCCTGGAACTGGCCCAGGCCAATCTGGCTGTTGCCGAGGCAGGCGTTACGGAAGCTGAACTGAATTTGGGCTATACCGACGTCAGGGCTCCGGTCAATGGTGTGACCAGTCTTGAAGACCTGCCCGAAGGGAGCCTGATTGATCAGGGCACGCTGCTGACCACCATTGTGCAACAGAATCCGGTGCATGTTCGGTTTGCGCTGCCGGAGAACGATGCCGCCATACAGCGTGCCGCCCGCGAGGCAATGACGGATTCAGCCAGCGCTAAAGACATAGACGCCACGCTGATCATGACGAACGGGAAGGCGTATGACCGCACCGGCAAGGTGGATTTTACTGCCTCCACCCTAGACCCTCGCACGGGTACCGTGTCCGCCCGGGCTGTTTTCCCCAACCCCGACAACCAGATTATCCCCGGGCAGTTTGTGCGCGTAAGAGTGCAGCTCCGGAGCCTTGAAGGTGTTGTTACCGTACCGGAAAAAGCGGTGACCGAGGGCGCGGACGGGGCGCAGGTTTTCGTGGTTGATGATGACAGCATTGCCCGTGCACGCCCTGTGAGTCTCGGTCCGGTTGTGGATGGGCGTCAGGTCATACTGGACGGCCTGAAAGCGGACGAAGCCTTCATCACCAGCGGTCTTGTGAATCTCAGGGATGGCGCTGAAGTAAACGTCAGGGATGAGAGCGAGGAGGCTGAGTAATGCTGCGCACCTTCATTGACCGTCCGATATTCGCATCCGTTATTTCTATCATCATTGTCAT
>NZ_JBQXYE010000013.1:0-1035 GCF_052645435.1 Marinobacter sp. V032
GTGGCCCGTAAGTGTTGCAGGAACAGGAAGGTGACCACCACAACCAGCAGTATGGCAATGATGAAGGTGCTGATGACCTCCTGAATCGAGATATCGATAAAACGGGTGGTGTCGTAAGGAATGTCGTATTCCAACCCCTCCGGGAAGCGCTCACTGATATCCTTCATGGCTTCGCGTACGGCATCGGCGGCATCCAGAGCGTTGGCTCCCGGCTGCAGATAGACCCCCATGGGAACCGTATCGTCGCCGTTGTAGGCCGCCTCGAAATCGTAGTTCTGGGCCCCCAGCTCTATCCGGGCGACATCTTTCAACCTCAGCGACGCACCTTCTTCATCGCTGCGAAGGATAACTTCGCCGAATTCTTCCGGGCTGGTCAAGCGCCCCGGCACCGACACACTGAAGGTAAAGGCCTGGCCTTGCGGTGCCGGTTCGGCGCCAATACGGCCTGCCGCAAACTGAGCGTTCTGGGCCCGCAAAGAGGCGGCTACATCCGCCGGTGTCAGTTCATACTGGGCCAGTTTGTCCGGGCGCAACCAGACTCGCATGGAGTAATCCTGGGCGCCGAACAGGGAGGCGTTACCAATCCCCGGCAGGCGCACCAGTTCGTCCAGCACATTCAGCAGGGCATAGTTGGAAATTTCTACCACGTCCATGCTTTTGTCCGGGGACGACAACGTCAGGACCTGAAGGATCGATGTGGACCTGGCCTCTACAGTCAGCCCCTGGTCCCGCACGGTTTGAGGTAGACTTGCCAGAGCCTGCTGCACCCGGTTGTTGACGTTGATGGTGGCCTGGTCCGGGTCGGTGCCGATTTCAAACGAGACCGTAACGCGAAAACTTCCCGAGTCGGTGCTGTTCGATTCCATGTAGATCATCTGATCCACACCGTTAATTTCCTGCTCCAGTGGCGCCACAACACTCTCAGAGATGACGTCGGCGCTGGCACCCTGGTAACGGCCCTCAACGACAACCTGGGGTGGCACCACATTCGGGTACTGCTCAACGGGTAACCCCAGGAGTGAGATGGCCCCAGCG
>NZ_JBQXYE010000014.1:0-434 GCF_052645435.1 Marinobacter sp. V032
CGCTAATTTTTTCTTACGATCGCAGGAGCCGGATTTTTCCAACTCTGGGTGGGCCTGATACGTGATTAGGGCAGACTGTAGTTGCCCCCAGCTAAACACAGAATTCGAATGTTCGCTTTGCGACCAGGTTGGCCAGCAGAGAACAATCTTTTGAGCCATACTTAAAGGCCCTTACCCTCCGAAGAGGGCCACGTCATGACGTTTCCTACCAGCAAAGTTCCCTGGAACAAAGGGAAGCTCGTCGGCCAGAAGCTGCCGCTCAAACTCGAACAAATATGGGCTATCCGTATTCGGTTAGAGATAGCAAAGAACATCCGCGAGCTGGCGATGTTCAACATGGCAATTGACTGCAAACTCCGATCCTGCGATCTGGTAAAGCTATTGGTTCGAGATATTTCCAGAAACGGTGAGGTTCTGGACCGGGCGCAAGTCAT
>NZ_JBQXYE010000015.1:0-429 GCF_052645435.1 Marinobacter sp. V032
CACCAGGCTGGCTGCTTCCTGTTTGAACTCAGGAGTAAAGGAACGTCGTTTTCTGGTCATCAGACACCTCGTTTATGGTGGCAATATTACCACCTACGTTGGTGTCCGGAATCATTGAACCACTACAAATGCTCGTAATCCACTTTTTGACAAGACGGGCGTATTGGTGAGTAGTGATATGGTCGAACTTTCGCATCCGGCTCGGCCACAAATAATCCATCCCTGAGAGTCCACGCAACTCGATCCATGCTTCGACCGATTCGCGCGTCTTTTTGGTTATCTCAAACTGAACAGGCTGACTGGTCTTCTGCTGGATGACTTGCGCCCGGTCCAGAACCTCACCGTTTCTGGAAATATCTCGAACCAATAGCTTTACCAGATCGCAGGATCGGAGTTTGCAGTCAATTGCCATGTTGAACATCGCCAGCT
>NZ_JBQXYE010000016.1:0-255 GCF_052645435.1 Marinobacter sp. V032
CCGCTCTTTAAAAAGTTGACCAAGTAATTTGTGTGGGCGCTGACTGGGATATTTCGGCAAGAAATATTCAAGACAGCGACTCGTCAAAATTGAGTTTTGTCTTGAGCAAGATTTGCGATTCTATAATTGCTATATGATTTAAACTGAAGAGTTTGATCATGGCTCAGATTGAACGCTGGCGGCAGGCTTAACACATGCAAGTCGAGCGGTAACAGGGGTAGCTTGCTACCCGCTGACGAGCGGCGGACGGGTGAG